>CABMPP010000010.1 GCA_902388495.1 uncultured Bacteroides sp.
AGGCGGAGGAGTTTGAGATACACTTGTTATCACACGCCCCTAAATTATCATTTAGTTTCTTGAAACTTGTTTCACTCCCTTCACCGTCCTCAGCTTTTTGATGAGCGCTTCCAGGCGTCCCGTATCACCCACCATGATCGTCAGTGTGCCGGAGAACAATCCGTCGTGCGAATCAATCCCTATGCTTCTCAACGTAATTCCCGTTTCTTTGGAAATGATGGAAGTGATGTTCGTCACAATCCCGATGTCATCGTGCCCAACAACGCGGAGCGTAATGGGATATTGCGTGCCTTGTGACTTCCCTGCCCAACGCGCCTTTACAATGCGGTAGCCGAAGCGTGAATGCAAGTCGCTGGCATTGGGGCAGTCACTGCGGTGTATCTTGATGCCTCCCGTCACGCTGACAAATCCGAAGACATCATCGCCATAAATAGGATTGCAGCAACGTGCCAGCTTGAAGTCCAGCCCTTTCAGGTTCTGGTCAATGACGAGCACATCTTCTTTGGTGCTGATTTCTTCCGGCATGGTCTGCTGCAGGTTGTAGCCTTCGGCACTGCGGTAGGTTATGTCGTCACGCGTATCGTTTTCCCGTTTCTGCTGTTCGACGTACTTGTCCATGATGTCGTTTACATCAAGCTCCTCGTCGGCAATGGCCTGGAAAAAGTCTGTCACCACTTTGAAGCCGAGGCGCTTGATAAGGCGCATCATTGTACCCTCATCATACTCCACTTTCCGGTTCTTGAACTTCCGTTCCAGTGTCTCTTTGGCAAAGGCATGCTGGCGGGCTGCCATTTCTTTCAGTGCCTGGCGTATTTTGGTGCGGGCTTTGGAAGTGGTCACGATGTTCAGCCAGTCCTGCTTGGGCGTTTGCGTGTTGGACGTCATGATTTCCACCTGGTCACCGCTTTGCAGCACCTGCTTCAACTGTACGTTCTTGCCGTTCACTTTGGCACCAATGCATTTGCAGCCCAGCTTGCTGTGGATGTGGAAAGCGAAATCGAGCACAGTGGAGCCTTTGGCCAGCTTGAACAGGTCTCCTTTCGGAGTAAAGACGAAAACCTCGTCCTCGTATAAGTCCAGTTTGAACCGGTCCATGGTTTCCAGTCCGCTGCTGTCCGAGTTTTCCAAGGCTTCGCGTACGGAGGTCAGCCATTCGTCGAGTCCCGTTTCGCCTTTCACACCTTTGTAGCGCCAGTGGGCGGCAAGGCCGCGTTCGGCAATCTCGTCCATGCGTTCGGTGCGTATCTGTACTTCCACCCATTTGCCTTCCGGACCCATCACGGTGATGTGCAGAGACTCGTAGCCGTTGCTTTTGGGCACGGACAACCAGTCGCGCAAGCGCTTGGGATTGGGCTGGTACATATCCGTCACGATGGAGTATGCCTGCCAGCATTCCAGCTTCTCCTTTTCGTAGGCAGAATCTAATATCACACGGATGGCAAACAAGTCGTAAACGCCTTCGAAGGGGCATTTCTGCTTCTTCATCTTCTGGTAGATGGAGTGGATGGACTTGGTACGTCCCTTGATGTGGAACTTCAGTCCGGCTTCTTCCAGCTTCTTCTGTACCGGAGCGATGAAGGCGGCGATGTACTTGTCGCGCGATGCCTTTGTTTCATTCAGTTTCTCTTTGATATGGTAGTAGATATCTCTCTCCGTATATTTCAGCGAGAGGTCTTCCAATTCCGATTTCAGCTTGTACAACCCCAACTTGTGGGCGAGGGGGGCATAGAGATAGGCAGCCTCGTTGGCTACTTGCCGGCGGGCTTCGTCGTTCTCGCAATCCTTGATTTGCCGCATCACGTTCACACGGTCGGCAATCATGATAAGGATAACCCGCATATCTTCGGCAAAGGACAGTAGCAGGTTGCGGAAGTTCTCGGACTCGATAGTGGGGCTCTTGGAGTAGAGTTCGTTGACGCGTATCAGTCCCCGGATGATGCCTGCCACGTCTTCACCATAACTATGTTCCACTTCCTCGGAGGTACAAGTGCCGCAACGCACTGAGTCGTGCAGCATCAATCCCAGGATGGACGCCCGCTTCATGCCGATCTCTTCCGCCACGATGACGGCAGTCTGCATATCCTTGATGACAGGGTTCAGACCGAAAATATCCCGTTGTATGTGGTGGTTTTGTATAGTGTTGACAAGATGTGTTTTCAGTTTCCTGCAGTCGCCTTTCAGAAGTGTTTCTCCCGAGAGCTGCAATAATTTTCGGTAGAGGGAGAAGAGTAAATCCTTCTCCTCGGTAGTGAAAAATTCATCTGTTTCCATAATCGTCCGTATTTTATGCTTCAAAGGTAAGTTTTTTCTTCTTTTTCTTGACAGCTGTTCCGCTTTTTTTGTATTTTTGGGCATGAATTAATAAAACAAGATATTATGATGACACCGCAAGACAAAGAGTTGCTCGCAAAGAAAGGCATCTCGGAAGAACAAATAGCCGAACAGTTGGCTTGTTTCGAAAAGGGTTTCCCGTACCTGAAGTTATTTGCTGCCGCTTCTGTAGAGAAGGGTATTCTGGCACCGGATAGCGACGAACAGAAGAAATATCTGGACGCGTGGGAGGCTTATACACAGACAGATAAAACAGTGGTTAAGTTTGTGCCTGCATCGGGTGCTGCCAGTCGTATGTTCAAGAATTTATTTGAATTTCTTGGAGCAGATTACGAGACGCCGCAAACAGACTTTGAGAAGACTTTCTTCGATAAACTCGAGAAGTTCGCTTTCTATAATGATCTGAATGCTGTATGTAAGGAATCTACCAGTGAGGATATTCCCGGTCTGATAGCTGCCGGAGATTATAAGACGGTGGTGGCAGGTCTGCTTGAGGCAGCCGGCCTGAATTATGGCGCTTTGCCCAAAGGCTTGCTGAAATTCCATAAGTATGAAGACGGCAGCCGCACACCGCTGGAGGAACATCTGGTAGAAGGTGCTCTCTATGCTGCCAATAAGAACGGTAAGGTGAATGTGCACTTTACGGTTTCGCCCGAACACCGCGCTTTGTTCCAGGCACTGGTCGATGAAAAGGCTACGGCTTATGCCAAGAGGTATGGAGTGGATTATAACATTACGTTCTCGGAACAGAAGCCGAGCACCGATACGATTGCTGCCGATATGGACAACCAGCCGTTCCGTGATAACGGTAAACTGTTGTTCCGTCCGGGCGGACACGGTGCATTGATCGAGAACTTGAACGACCTCGATGCGGATATTATCTTTATAAAGAATATAGATAATGTGGTGCCCGACAAACTGAAAGGTGACACCGTATTATATAAGAAACTGATTGCCGGTGTACTGGTTGCCCTTCAGCAGAAAGCATTTGCTTATCTTCAGTTGCTGGATGGCGGTAAGTATACGCACGAGCAGATTCTTGAAATTCTTCAGTTCCTGCAGAAACAGCTTTATTGCAAGAACCCGGACGTCAAGGACTTGGAAGATTCCGAACTGGTGATGTATCTGAAAGAGAAGCTGAACCGTCCGATGCGTGTTTGCGGTATGGTGAAGAATGTAGGCGAACCGGGTGGCGGTCCGTTCCTGGCATACAACAGTGACGGTACTATCTCCCTGCAAATCCTTGAAAGTTCGCAGATCGATATGAATGATCCGGAGAAGAAGGAGATGTTCGAGAAGGGTACGCACTTCAATCCGGTAGATCTGGTTTGTGCGGTTCGCGATTACAAGGGACATAAATTCGACCTTGTGAAGTATGTAGATAAGGCTACGGGCTTCATTTCCTATAAATCGAAGAATGGCAAGGAGCTGAAGGCGCTTGAACTTCCGGGATTGTGGAACGGTGCCATGAGCGATTGGAATACGATATTTGTAGAGGTTTCTTTGACTACATTCAATCCGGTGAAGACGGTGAATGATTTGCTGAGGGAACAGCATCAATAAGGGATAATTTACCAGCGTAGCGCTGGAGCAAGATTTCCATTCGGATTACTTGCGCAGCAATGCCTGAAAGGCTTTCATCTATTAGCCCAGGGCAACGCCCTGGGTTTAAGAACGCCCCTTCACTTTACGCCCTGAAAGGGCATAAGATTGTATAACGGGCTTTTGCCCTTTCAGGGCGCAGAGATCGGAGCGCATTATTACCCAGGGCGTTGCCCTGGGCTAATAGATGAAAGGCTTTCAGCCTTAGGATGCGCAATCATACCGAAAGGAAATTTTGTTGGGGGCGCTGCGCCCCTAAATTCCCATTTATCCGTGTGATTATAACTATTTTGAAAATATAAATGAAGAAGATTTTATTATTAGGTTCCGGTGAACTGGGTAAAGAGTTTGTGATTTCCGCCCAACGCAAAGGGCAATACATCATTGCTTGTGACTCGTACGCCGGAGCACCTGCCATGCAAGTGGCAGATGAATGTGAAGTGTTCAGCATGCTGGACGGTGACGCTTTGGAACGCGTAGTACGCAAACATCAACCGGATATCATTGTTCCGGAAATTGAAGCTATCCGCACGGAACGCTTGTATGACTTCGAGAAGGAAGGCATTCAGGTAGTGCCCAGTGCACGTGCCGTAAACTTCACCATGAACCGCAAAGCGATACGTGACCTTGCTGCGCAGGAACTCGGACTGAAGACCGCCAAATACTTTTATGCCAAATCTTTGGAAGAGCTGAAAGCTGCTTCCGAAAAGATTGGCTTCCCTTGTGTGGTAAAACCGTTGATGTCTTCTTCCGGCAAAGGCCAGTCTCTGGTGAAGAGTGCCGATGAACTGGAACATGCGTGGGAATATGGCTGTAACGGCAGTCGCGGTGACATAAAGGAGCTTATTATTGAAGAGTTCATCAAGTTCGACAGCGAAATAACCCTGCTGACTGTAACCCAGAAGAATGGTCCGACTTTGTTCTGTCCGCCCATCGGACATGTGCAGAAGGGTGGGGACTATCGCGAAAGTTTCCAGCCTGCACATATTGACCCTGCCCATCTGAAGGAAGCGCAGGACATGGCAGAGAAGGTGACCCGTGCCTTGACCGGTGCCGGTCTTTGGGGCGTGGAATTCTTCCTCAGCCACGAGAACGGAGTTTACTTCTCCGAACTTTCTCCGCGTCCGCACGATACGGGCATGGTGACTTTGGCAGGAACGCAGAATCTCAATGAGTTCGAGCTTCATCTGCGTGCCGTGCTTGGTTTGCCTATTCCGGGCATCAAGCAGGAGCGCATCGGAGCAAGTGCTGTAGTACTTTCCCCGATAGCCAGCCAGGAACGTCCCAATTACCGGGGTATGGAAGAGGTTACGAAAGAAGAAGATACCTATCTGCGTATTTTCGGTAAGCCGACCACTCGGGTAAACCGTCGCATGGGCGTTGTGCTGTGCTACGCACCACTTGGCAGCGATCTGGATGCTTTGCGTGATAAGGCAAAGAGTATTGCTGCGAAAGTAGAAGTCTATTAAGTAATTAATAAGATTGTACGAAATATAACATCATTCTGTCATTCAGAGCGAAGCGAAGAATCTACTCCCTTGAATACACAGAGAAGAGATTCTTCGCTTCGCTCTGAATGACAGAATGATATATTTATCAGATTTTTGTTATACTCTAATCACTAAAAGAATAATCCCGGATAAATCTCTCCTCCAAGTTCCGTTACATCAAGGCTTTGCAGTAATTGTCCATCCGGAGCATAGAATAGCTGAAACTCTTCTTCCGAATTGTATTGCTCCACTTCAAGAACAATCACCGTAGGATGTTTGGGAAAGGTGATGATGCGGACATCCCTCAGCCGCATGCCCGCCATCGTACTGTTCATAAAAGCTTCTGCCACGGGAGCCGGTACTTTTTCCAACGATTCTACATCTGTTTCGGTCATAACCCACTCTGCATCATTACTGAACCAGACATCAAGTTCCTGATTGTCCGTTATAAACTCTGCAACGTAGCAACCGGCCATTTGGCTCCACTCTACATTTGTTGCTTTGGGATACATCTTTTGAAAGGCTGTATCTATCTTTGCAGGAAGGTGGCCTTCTGCAAAAGCAGAAATAGAAATCAGCAATAACAGGCTCGTCAGTAAGCCGGATAATCTGAGATTCTTCATAATCAAGGTTGGTTTTATTTTATTGTAAGAAACAACCTTGCCGGCCTTTTGTTTCAACGAATCAGAGAACTTTATCCGCCAACTTGCCTTTGTACACGAAAGCCTTTTCTCCGAAATCCACTTCCGGCAATACCGCATCTGCTTTGAACAGTCCGTAAACCGATGAACCCGACCCGCTCATGGAAGCATATACAGCACCTTGTCTGTACATCTCTTCCTTTATCTCTCCGATGGCAGGGAATTGCGGGAATACGCTTTCTTCAAAATCATTGACCATGTACTCTTTCCATGCTTCGACGGGCAGTTGCACAATCTCCCTCAGGGATCTTTGGGGATGATGGGGCTTGATCTGTGCAAAAGCATCGCGCGTCGAGACAAAGATATCCGGCTTTACCAACCATATCTGGTAACCTTTCAGCGAGAGTGAGACCGGAGAGAAGATGTTTCCGATGCCTTCTGCATAAGTGGGCCGATTCTTGATGAAGAATGCACAATCGGCACCCAGCCTGGCAGCAAATGTTTCCAGCATTTCGTCTGCCAGTCCGAGATTGAATTTCTCATTCAGCAGCTTCAACATAAAGGCTGCATCTGCCGAGCCGCCACCCAGTCCTGCACCCGACGGAATACGCTTGAAGAGGTGAATATCTACCGGAGGAAGCCCGAATCTTTCATCCAGCAGTTTATAAGCTTTTACAACCAGGTTGTCTTCCGCTTCTCCTGCTATTTCCAATCCGGCCTGATGCAGGCGGTATTTCTTGCCGTCTTCGTTCAGCATGTTTATTTCCAGTGCATCTTCTACAGGAATGGGATAGAATATGGTTTCCAGATTGTGATATCCGTCGGGACGTTTCTCTGTGATATTCAGTCCCAAGTTTATTTTGGCGTTTGGAAAAGCAAGCATCTTTTCAGTTATAAGTTGTGAGTTATAAGTTATTTATTGGTGGATGCAAAGTTAACAATTAATTTAAAACTTATATGTTAATAGCAATTGAACGATGGAAGAAAAGAACTATCTTTGCTCTCCCTTTTAAGCAAGACTTATAGTCAGGTATTAGCAAATAACTTATAACTAATAACTTATAACTACAAAAGTGGCAGAACAAAGAAGAACATCCCGTACTCCGAAAGGCAAAACTCCGCAGCCCGTTACCGACTATGGGCGCATCCAGCCGCAAGCGCCGGAATTGGAAGAAGCCGTATTGGGTGCTTTGATGATTGAGAAAGACGCTTATTCATTGGTAAGCGAGATTCTTCGTCCGGAGTCTTTTTATGAGCACCGGCACCAGTTGATATATTCCGCAATCACCGACTTGGCAGTAAATCAGAAGCCGGTGGATATCCTCACCGTGAAAGAGCAGCTTGCCAAACGGGGCGATCTGGAGGAAGTAGGCGGACCGTTCTATATTACCCAATTAAGTAGTAAGGTTGCCTCTTCTGCGCATATCGAGTACCATGCGCGTATCATAGCGCAGAAGTCATTGGCACGCGAATTGATTACTTTCACCAGCAATATCCAGAGCAAGGCTTTTGACGAAACGCTGGACGTGGACGACCTGATGCAAGAAGCCGAAGGCAAGCTGTTTGAGATTTCTCAGCAGAACATGAAGAAGGATTATACGCAAATCAATCCTATCATTGCCGAAGCTTACGACCTGATTCAGAAAGCTGCCGCCCGTACCGACGGTTTGAGTGGCTTGGAAAGCGGTTATACCAAGCTGGATAAGATGACTTCCGGTTGGCAGAAGTCCGACCTTATTATCATCGCTGCCCGTCCTGCCATGGGTAAGACGGCGTTCGTGCTTTCGATGGCAAAGAATATTGCCGTGAACTTCCGCAACCCCGTAGCCCTGTTCTCTCTTGAAATGAGCAACGTACAGTTGGTGAATCGTTTGATTTCCAATGTGTGCGAAATTCCGAGTGAGAAGATCAAGAGCGGTCAGCTGGCGGACTATGAGTGGCAGCAGCTGGACTACAAACTGCGCGACCTGCTGGATGCTCCGCTCTATGTGGACGATACGCCTTCTCTGTCGGTATTCGAACTCCGTACGAAAGCCCGCCGACTGGTGCGTGAACATGGTGTGAAGATTATCATCATTGACTACCTTCAGCTGATGAACGCGAGTGGTATGTCATTCGGCAGCCGCCAGGAAGAGGTAAGTACCATTTCGCGTTCATTGAAAGGTTTGGCAAAGGAACTGAATATTCCTATCATTGCCTTGTCTCAGTTGAATCGTGGTGTGGAGAACCGTGAAGGCGAGGAGGGTAAGCGTCCTCAGTTGAGCGACCTTCGTGAGTCCGGTGCCATTGAGCAGGATGCCGATATGGTGTGCTTCATTCACCGTCCCGAATATTACAAGATATACACTTCTGCCGACGGTAGCGACCTCCGTGGTATGGCAGAGATTATCATAGCCAAGCACCGTAACGGTGCCGTAGGCGATGTACGTTTACGTTTTATCGGTCAGTTTACCCGCTTTGCAAATCCGGAGGACGATATGGTCATTCCACCTCCGGCAGAGGGTGGCGGGGGAGCTACGTTCGGTTCGCGTATGAATGCGCCTATTGGCAGTGATGCCACACCTCCTCCTCCTTCGGCTGCCGACTTTCCGGTGCAGACGGATAATCCGTTCGGCGGGGTAGGTTCGGATGGACCATTGCCGTTCTAAAATGTGCATTTGGCTTGTTCCTTTTGTGCATTTGGCTTATTGATAATGCTGCTTTGCCTTATGTATAACTTCGTCCTCCGGTTGTGGGCTCTTCGGGGGACAGGCGTGTGCCCTTCAGCCCACGTATGTAAACCGTTCGGCCCTCAATGGGAAAACGAAGTTATACATAAGGCAAAGCAGCATTATATACTATCTGTTTCTATCTTCTTTCCCGTTTAGATTGGGCTTCCGGAACTGCATTTTGCGGTACTTGCCCTGGATTGGTCGATAACGTATCCCTTTTGGCTTCTTCTTCTTGCTCCTTTCTCAGCCTTCTGAGTTTCAATCTATTCCAGAAGAGGAGTTCGCTCCATTTATTGAAGTCTTTCTTGAAAATAATGCCTATGCCTTGTGTAGTCAGGTTCGTTCGGGTATAATAGCGGTCGTTTGTTTCGTTATACGCCTTCAGACGGATATCTCCTGAACGGTTGACAAGCCATTCCGCCTCAAAGTCTCCAACAAAGTTGGTGTTTGCCATCGGATTATCGCGATAACCGAAGTTACCGTTGATAAGCAGACGGTTGTTCAGTAGCTGGCCGGATAGCATTGTTTCAAACTCTACATCCGTCCATCCTCTTTCTCCGGTACTGAAGTTGGTTCCGAAATTCCAGTTGTTGACGTCGAGGATGTTCGATAAAGCATTGTTCAGCTGCCCGGAGAGTGTGGAAGATACCATACTGGACATCATGTTTGAATTCTGTGTAGCTCCTGTATTCTCCGGTGTATAGAACTTCCCGATAGCCAGGAGGTAGAGTATCTGCATATTCATCTGTTCGTCCGTAGGAATGTAAGTACGGACCAGAGACTGCACTTCGTCGCGTTCATTGGGCAGTTCGATGCCGAATTTGATATCGGGTGAAGTCAATTGTCCGGTCAGGTCCATCATACAGTTTACTTTAACATTGGTTTGAGTGATATATTCGGAATCGGCGGAACCGCTGGGCATCAAGTCGTTCAGGGAGGCAGAGTTGACGGTATAGGCGGCTTTTATGTCCAGCGTGGCATCGAGCGGTGAACCGTTGAAGGTAATGGTACTTCCGTCTTTTATGATAAAGTCCTTGCGGATTACTTCTTGCAAACTGAATTTGTAGACGCCCTGACTGATTCGGTAATTGCCGAACATCTTCACATCTCCTTTGTTGAAGAACTCGGTACGGATATTTCCGGTTCCTCTTCCGCTGATGTAATCGCCTGCAATGGGGTCCATGATGATTTTCATGGTTGCGTCAGGGGTGGCGTCTACCAGCAGATTCAGACGGATATCCGTGTCACTTTCCTTTTCTTCTTCCTCGATTTCTTTCTGCGCTATTTCGTAGTCGGAGAGGCGGACAGAGTCTTGGACGGCGCGGCGCGGTGTCTTGTCCACGAACCTGATGAACTGATTGCTGGCTGCCGTAGTCACATTATCCTTTATATAGGTGAAATTTGTATTGCGGTTTGTCGTCATGGCCACGTCGATGTTCACTCCGTCCTGGGCATTGCCGGCAATCGTTGCATTTCCCGTACCATAAACTGTTCCGTAGAAAGGGAAGTCGGGAGATTCTTTGGTATTCATGACCAGCATGTTATCAACATTGAAGTTGAAACGGTATTCCAGATTCTTGAAATGCTCGTAGTGGAGATAGCCGCTCACTCTGCCTTGATGGCCTTGTGTATCAAGAATGCGGTTGTTGTTGAAAGTCAGTCCGCCGGGTTCGATGTAGATGCTGTCTTTTATAGAGAAGGTGGTGTTGAGTACTTCCACTTTCATGGAGGCATCGCCCAATACACGCCCTTCCATCGTCAATGCTTTGAATTTGCCGTAGAAGTGTACATTGCCGGTGGCACGTCCGTTGAATTCGGGCGTAATGCTGCTCATATAGTGATGGATAAACTTCAGGTTGGTACCGTCTGCTTCGATCTGAAGGTCGAGCGCACTGGTTGGTTTCAACGGATATACATAGCCACGCACATGGCTTTTGGCAATGTCTTTTTCGCGGATATGGGCATCGAGGAAGATGCCTTTTACTTCGTGATGCCACTCTCCGTGTATGTTGGCATCACCCAGCAACCCTTCGTTCAGTCCGAGGTTACGGATAAACAAGTCGGTGCTCATGACCGGCTTTTCCAGCACTCCGCTGGCAAAGGCAGGACCGGTGGCTTCTCCTTTGAAGTTTACGCCCAGGTCGGCAATATCGAATACGTATCCGATATTGATTTCTTTCAGATCCAGGCGTACTGTGTCGTGGGGCTCTTTGGAAACAGTACCGTTGACGCGCAGGTGCCGGTCTTTATGGCTGAACAGGAAGTTGTCGACATATACCTTGCCGGAGTCGAGCACTACTTGGGAAGGATGTATATTCCACAATGTGTCGTTGAGGATGACATCTGTGGGCTGTACGTCGACAATGGTTTTCAACGGTGCTTTCTGTTCGCGGATGAAGTGCGTGATGGCGGCCAGCTTGCCGCTGTAGGTCACGGTATTGCTGTTTCCCCAGTTCAGTGCTGCTTGAATCGTATTGTTCTGCGCTTGTGCTTCCAGGGCTACGTTGACGGCGCCACTTGACTTCCGGTTGCTGAAGCGCAGGCGTGCATGGAACTGGTCGCCGGGATTCTCGCAAAGTATCATGCCGGACTCTATGAATTTATCTTCGTAGCGCAGGCGGGGAAAATAGCCTTCAACGCGCAGGCGCTGGGCTTTGTCATTGAAGTAGCCTTTCACGGTGGAGTGGGCATATACCTTTATCGGTATCTGGAAAACGGTGGAGAGTAACTCCGTATCATAAATGTTCAGGTCGAAATGAAAGTTGTTTTCTGTCTCCACAGGCTTTTTATCCGGCAGGATTAGGGCCGGAATATAGCGCCTCATAATATTCAGTACGCTGGCAGGCAGGGTGCGGTAGGAATAATCTCCTTCAATGTTGCCTTGCAGAAAGTTGGAGGTGATGGTCAGCCGTTTCTGAGATTCGTCTTTTCGTGCGGCTATCTTCAGGTTATCCATGAAGTATTGCTTGTCCGGGGCGATGTATTGCAGGCTGTCAATGTTGATTTCACCGTTCATTTCGTCTATGGAACCTCCGGTGAAATCGGCCTTTATCTTGACTGACATCTCTGTATCTTCATATTTGGGCGTCAGGTGGAGGTCGTGCAGGCGGACTTTGCTGATGTTTGCCAGGAAGTTGAAGGTTGGTACTTGTTTGGCTGTATTGATGGTGCCGTTCAGCATAACCGAGCCGTTGGTGTCATCCAAGGATACTTTCCCGGTGAAACCGCCTTGTTTGTATTCTCCGTCTAAGGTGATATTCTCGTAGGTATAGTCGCTGTAGTTTATGGAGGCAACCAGTCCCTTCAGGGTGACGGTCGGATATTGCTTTTCATAGTGGCTGCTGTTGACATCCAGATTGAATGTGACTTTACCGAACTTATCATTCCCCAGCATCTTGCCAAGTTCGAATTCCTCTGTTTTCACTGCGCCCGAATAAGCAAAATAGCCTTTCTCTTTGTCCGAACTTAATTTGAGGTCGGTCTGTATGGTGCCGATATCTGTACGCACCCGGCCGTAAGTGACGAGATCAGTGAAATAACCGGAGACTTCTCCGCGAAATGAAACGGTTCCCAAATGTTGCAGCACGGGAGGAACGCCATTATAGTTCTTGCTTAAATTGCGGACAAAGAAAGCGATTCCTTCCGGATCGGCATACAAGTTGGACAGATTACCGAATATATAAGCGTCTTCCGGATGCGAAAGGTCTTGCAGGGATACGTCTCCCCTCAGATAAAAGTGGTCGCCACCGGAGATAGAGAGGTGGGGACAGTTCAATTGGTTGATGGTTCCGTTGGTCTGTACTTCTACCCACAACTTTTCTTTGAACGGGCTGAAGGCCGGGACGAAGGCAGATAAATCCTGCAGTGCTATCTGGGAGGGTAGCATGTGAAATGAGAAATGCACATCGCGGGCGAAGTTGTTGAAGGCTCCCAGACTGTCGTATTCCATGCGGATGGTGTCCATTGCCAGGGAGGTTTGCGGCAGGTCGATGGCGAAGTTCTCAATCCTCATTTGCTGATTGTTGCCTACCACTTTGAGGCTTAACTTATTCAGTTCAAACCCGGAATGTTCTTCTTCGACACTCATACGCTTGATGGCAGCGTTGATTGAGTCGCTTTGCAGGGCTTTCAAAGAGATATTGGCTATGATGTTGCGCAAGCGGATGTGCTGTGGATTGAATTTGCCGGGAGTACTCTTCTCCGAAAGAACATCGTAAGAGAATTTTCCACGGCGTATCAGCAGAGAGTTGATGCGCAGGTCCAGATTGCTTTTCTTCTGAATGGTATCTTTAGAGGCAAAAGCGTCGAGTACAAACTGGAAGTTGGGTTTATCCTTGGGAGTTTGCTTCTCCAGGTTGATGTTGAAGCCGAATAATTGTACGTTGCTGATAGATATTTTGCCGCTGAATAGGGGAAGAATATCGAATTTGGCAGAGAGGCGGGTTACTTTCAGCATCTCCTTCCCGGACTGGTCGTTCAGAAGCAAGTCATCAATGATGATGCGGTTCAGCAACCCCATGTCTATCCGCCCGATGGTGAGTTTACTACCCAGTATGGAAGCCAGTTCATTGGCAACAAGTACAGACATTTGGCGCTGAACATAGGGAATGTTCAGCAACAGGATAGTACCGATATACAATCCCAATATGATACCGAGTACCCAGCGTACTGTTTTTTTCAGCTTTCTGATAGGCGGTTAATTTTTATAATTAGCCAACAAAAATATGAAATAATACGTTATGAATCGTACTTTTATCACTACTTTTGCAGCGTTTAAACGTAAATAAACATTATGAGTACAATAATCTTGGGAATAGAATCCTCTTGTGATGACACTGCTGCTGCTGTCATCAAGGATGGTTATCTGCTTTCGAATGTAGTGTCCAGCCAGGCTGTGCACGAAGCGTACGGTGGTGTAGTACCCGAACTGGCTTCCCGTGCACATCAGCAAAACATAGTCCCGGTGGTGCACGAAGCACTGAAACGTGCCGGAGTGACTAAAGAAGAGTTGAGTGCCGTAGCCTTTACGCGTGGTCCCGGTTTGATGGGATCTTTGTTGGTAGGGGTGTCTTTCGCTAAAGGATTCGCACGATCGTTGGGTATTCCTATGGTGGATGTTAACCACTTGACAGGACATGTATTAGCTCATTTCATTAAAGCAGAAGGTGAGGAGAATGTACAGCCGAATTTCCCGTTCCTTTGCTTATTGGTTTCTGGTGGAAACTCGCAGATTATCCTGGTGAAAGCATACAATGATATGCAGATTCTGGGGCAGACTATTGATGATGCTGCCGGTGAAGCTATTGATAAATGTTCCAAGGTGATGGGATTGGGGTATCCCGGTGGCCCGATTATAGATAAACTGGCCCGGCAAGGTAATCCGAAGGCGTTTACATTCAGTAAGCCGCATATTCCCGGATTGGATTATAGTTTCAGCGGACTGAAGACTTCGTTTCTTTATTCTCTGCGCGACTGGATGAAAGAAGATCCCGATTTCATCGAACATCATAAGGTAGACTTGGCAGCTTCATTGGAAGCTACTGTTGTGGACATTCTGATGGATAAACTTCGTAAGGCTGCGAAAGAATATAAGATTAAGGAGGTGGCAGTGGCCGGAGGTGTTTCTGCCAATAATGGTTTGCGCAATGCGTTCCGTGAACATGCAGAGAAGTACGGCTGGAATATTTTTATTCCGAAATTCAGCTATACAACGGATAATGCTGCCATGATTGCCATTACGGGCTACTTCAAGTATCTGGATAAGGATTTCTGTCCGATAGATGCGCCGGCCTATTCGCGCGTTACTTTGTAAAATATAGATATACATTATATATAATAAGGTATGAAATTGGAAGAGGAGATAGGCGAACTGCTGAAAGCGAAGAATTTGTCCCTTTCCACCGCAGAAAGTTGTACGGGTGGAGGGATTGCTGCTCTGATAACTTCCATTCCCGGTAGTTCGGAATATTTTAACGGCGGTATTGTGGCTTACTCTAATGAAGTGAAGATGTCTTTACTGCATGTTTCTGCCGAAACGCTGGAGAAGCATGGGGCTGTGAGCCGCGAAACGGTGACGGAAATGGTGAAAGGTGCGATGAAAACGCTGAAAACAGATTGCGCGGTTGCTACCTCGGGTATTGCAGGTCCCGGAGGGGGTACTCCGGAAAAGCCGGTGGGTACTGTTTGGATAGCCGCTGCCTATAAAAATGAAATTGTTACAATGAAGCAGGAAGGAGACTGTGGAAGAGCCGGAAATGTGGAGAAAGCGATTCAGAACGCTCTTTCGATGCTTTATGACAGGTTGAAATGAGGAAAAATTGCTATTATACAGTGAATTATTTTAAGAAAAACTTGTTTGGTAACGATAAAAGTGCTTACTTTGCGCTCTGTTTGAAATAAGTATAGAAGAAAACTATAAAATAAAGATAGAAATGTCAAAGATTTGTCAAATTACCGGAAAGAAGGCCATGATTGGCAACAATGTTTCACACTCAAATCATAGAACAAAAAGAACTTTTGATTTGAACTTGTTTAACAAGAAGTTCTACTATGTAGAGCAGGATTGCTGGATCAGCCTTAGCATTTGCGCTAATGGTCTGCGCATTATTAATAAGAAAGGACTGGACGCTGCTTTAAAAGATGCAGTAGCTAAAGGTTATTGTGATTGGAAAAGCATTAAAGTTATTGGCTAAAAAGTAGAGGAGAATACTGATTATGGCAAAGAAAGCAAAAGGTAACAGAGTACAGGTGATTCTGGAATGCACAGAACACAAGGATAGCGGTATGCCGGGAACTTCTCGTTATATTACGACGAAGAACAGAAAGAACACTACCGAGAGATTGGAGTTGAAGAAATACAACCCGATTCTGAAGAGAGTAACAGTACATAAGGAAATTAAATAATAAGAGTATAACCCATGGCAAAGAAAACAGTAGCAAGTTTGCACGAAGGTTCTAAGGAAGGTCGTGCTTATACGAAGGTTATCAAGATGGTTAAGTCTCCGAAGACGGGTGCTTACATGTTTGATGAACAAATGGTTCCTAACGAAAAAGTACAAGACTTTTTCAAGAAATAAGATGAATGCAGTAGCCTGTAAGGCGCTGAAAACTCATAAAGATCCCCTTATCGGTATATCCGGCAAGGGGATTTCTTTTTATAAAAGAGGACAAAGTTTTTATTATTCATTAGTTTTGCATTATCTTTGTGGCATAATGTATTGTACTAACAATTAGAGTATGGGATTTTTTAGTTTTTTCTCCAAGGAAAAGAAGGAAACATTAGATAAAGGATTATCTAAGACCAAGGAAAGTGTGTTCGGAAAGATAGCTCGTGCCGTAGCTGGAAAGTCGAAAGTCGATGACGAAGTTCTGGATAATCTGGAAGAAGTCTTGATTACTTCGGATGTAGGCGTGGAAACTACGTTGAAAATAATTGAACGTATAGAAAAACGTGCTGCTGCCGAAAAATATATGAATGCGCAGGAACTGAACAAGATTTTGCGCGATGAAATCGCTGCTTTACTCACGGAAAACAATTCGGACGATGTAGATGATTTTGAAGCTCCTATAACGAAAAAACCATACGTGATTATGGTGGTTGGCGTGAATGGCGTGGGAAAGACAACTACGATTGGTAAGCTGGCTTATCAGTTCAAAAAGGCGGGTAAATCTGTTTATCTGGGTGCTGCCGATACATTCCGTGCAGCTGCTGTAGAGCAGTTGGTGATTTGGGGCGAACGGGTAGGAGTGCCCGTTGTGAAGCAGAAGATGGGGGCTGATCCTGCATCTGTTGCTTTTGACGCTTTGAGTTCTGCTGTTGCCAATCAAGCAGATGTAGTGATTATCGATACGGCAGGACGTCTTCATAATAAGGTGGGCTTGATGAATGAGCTGACCAAAATTAAGAATGTAATGAAGAAGGTTGTGCCGGATGCGCCGAATGAGGTCTTGCTTGTACTGGACGGCTCTACCGGACAAAATGCATTTGAGCAGGCTAAACAGTTTACGCTGGCAACGGAAGTTACGGCAATGGCCGTTACCAAGTTGGATGGAACAGCGAAAGGTGGCGTAGTCATCGGCATTTCCGATCAGTTTAAGATCCCGGTTAAGTATATCGGTTTGGGTGAGGGTATGGAAGATTTGCAGGTATTCCGCAAAAAGGAGTTTGTTGATTCACTGTTTGGGGAGAATGCATGAGACGGAAGACTATCGACATTATAACTTTAGGCTGTTCTAAGAATTTAGTGGATTCGGAGCATTTGATGCGCCAGTTGGAGGAAGTCGGTTTTCATGTGACGCATGATGCTGAACATCCGAAAGGGCAGATTGCAGTTATCAATACCTGCGGTTTCATCGGTGATGCTAAAGAGGAATCTATCAATATGATTCTGGAATTTGCACAGGCAAAGGAGGAAGGTGATTTAGAAAAACTGTATGTGATGGGCTGTCTTTCGGAACGCTATCTGAAGGAATTGGCCATTGAAATACCACAAGTGGATAAATTCTATGGTAAATTCAATTGGAAAGAATTGCTGCAGGATTTGGGTAAAGCTTATCATGATGAGCTTCATATAGAACGTACACTGACTACTCCTAAGCATTATGCTTATCTGAAAATCTCGGAAGGTTGCGACCGGAAATGCTCTTATTGTGCTATTCCCATCATAACGGGGCGGCATGTGTCGCGTCCGATGGAAGAAATCGTAGATGAAGTGAAGTACTTGGTAGCCCGTGGCGTTAAGGAGTTTCAAGTCATAGCACAGGAATTGACCTATTATGGAGTGGATTTATATAAGAAGCAAATGTTGCCTGAGCTTATTGAATGTATTTCTGATATTCCCGGCGTGGAATGGATACGACTTCATTATGCATATCCGGCACATTTTCCGGTAGATCTGTTCCGCGTGATGCGTGAGCGACCCAATGTTTGTAAGTATATGGATATTGCTTTGCAGCATATCAGTGACAATATGCTGCAACAGATGCGACGTCATGTATCAAAAGCTGAGACTTATCAACTAATAGAGCAGTTCCGCAAGGAAGTGCCCGGCATTCATCTTCGCACTACGCTTATGGTGGGGCATCCCGGAGAAACTGAAGCTGATTTTGAGGAGTTGAAGGAGTTTGTTCGCAAGGTGCGTTTCGATAGAATGGGCGCTTTTGCTTATTCCGAAGAGGAAGGTACGTATGCGGCGGCACAATATGAGGATATTATTCCACAGGAAGTGAAGCAGGCACGCCTGGATGAGCTGATGTCTATTCAGCAAGGTATTTCGGCAGAACTGAGTGCCATGAAAGTGGGGAAGCGTATGAAAGTAATCATTGACCGTATAGAAGGAGATTACTATGTGGGGCGTACTGAATTCGATTCGCCCGAAGTAGATCCGGAAGTGTTGATAGCGTGCGGGGATGAAACACTGCATATAGGTAACTTTTACCAGGTAGAGATAGTAAATTCCGATGATTTCGACCTTTTTGGACGGATTATTTAAAGATTTTTCCCGAACTTCTTGTATATGTGGAGAAGATTTGCTAATATAGCACCGTAGTTCCATTTTAAAAGCTTGTATTTTGAATAACAAAGAGTTTACTTCTGAGTTGTCACGGAGGTTAGGGTATACTTTAAAGGATACCTCTGAACTGATTGCCTCTTTGTTGTCGGAGATGACACGGCAGTTGGAGGATGGAAACGCTATTTCCGTACAGAACTTTGGTACATTCGAAGTGAAGAAGAAGGCAGAACGTATTTCTGTGAGTCCGACAACAAAGCAGCGTATGCTGGTACCTCCTAAATTGGTGCTAACTTATAAACCCAGCACATCGTTGAAAGATAAGTTTAAGTAATTCCTCGATTAAATGCTCCCATATTATGAATGAAAAAATGAATATACAAGATTTGATCGACATGCTTGCTGAGAAGCATGGTATGAGCAAAAAGAATGCAGAAAGCTTTACGAAGGAATTTTTCCAGCTGATTGAAGAGGCGTTGGAAAAGGACAAGTATGTGAAGATAAAAGGACTGGGTACTTTCAAACTGATTGATGTGGAGAGCCGTGAAAGTGTCAACGTAAATACGGGAGAAAGATTTCAGATACAAGGTCATACAAAGGTCTCTTTTACACCGGAGCCAACCTTGAAGGATATTATCAACAAACCTTTTTCGCATTTTGAGACGGTTGTTCTAAATGATGATACCGTACTCGAAGATACTCCATTGGAGAATGATAATGAGGAAGATGAGGAAGCTGATTCAAAAGTTTCGGAAACGAAAGGACAAGAGTTGGTTGTAGAAACTGTCAGCGAGGAGGTAATAGCTGCACCTGAGGAAGCAATGCCTTCAGAGCAAGAGAATAATACGAAAGAGGAAATGCCGGAATCGGAAGAAGCGGTAGTTGATGTGCCTGTAACATCAACTCCTGAAACTGTTATCGAAAAAGAGAGCAAGAATGAGCCTGTGAGTGCTGTAGATAGGGTTGCTCTGAAGCTCGAGCAACAAGCATCGGAGGTGAAAGAACCTGTGGATTCTTCTGCTATGAAGTATTTTATCGGTATCGTTGTTTTTGTTGTGCTGTTATGTGGTGGAGCTGTGGCCTTTATGTATTATCCTGATTTACTTGATAAACTGACGACAAAGCAGCCTGCGGAGGAAGTTGCTGATTCTGGTACAAATGAACCGATTGAAAAGAATGAGACTGCTTTGATGGATAGTGTTATTGCTGAAGATGTTATAGAGCCGGTTAAGGTGGATACGGTAGCTGAAACCCTTGCCGCGGTTGCTCCTCCTCAAGAAACTCCGAAAGAAGTTGTGCCGAAACCTGCGTATAAAGAAGAACAAAAGAAACCTGCTGCAGCGCCGTTTGAACCGGATTCTGTAGATTATACAATTGTCGGAACAGAAACGACCTATACTATAAAGGAAGGGGAGACGTTGACCAAAGTAGCGCTTCGTTTTTATGGTACAAAGGCTTTGTGGCCTTATCTTGTAAAGCATAATCCGGATGTAATCAAGAATCCCGATAATGTACCTTATGGCACTACCATCAAGATACCAAAATTAGCAAAGAAGCAGTAAAAAATTACTGCTTCTTTTTTTGTTAAATACTAAACTCTATGAAAGTAGTTTAATCTAAAGGTTTCACATTGTTTTTTAATAAAAATTAGTTGGTATGGTTAATTTATTCCCGTACTTTTGGGAGCGAAAAAAATAATTACCGGTGCAAAACCGGATAAATGAGGAAATTAAACATTAAAAAATAGATTGATTTATGGCTGAAACAATTGACATCCGCGAGCTGAACGAGCGGATTGAAAGACAAAGTGCTTTCGTTACCAATCTTTCCACAGGTATGGACCAGGTCATAGTAGGACAAAAACACCTGGTAGAGTCGTTGTTAATTGGTTTGTTGTCCGATGGACACGTGTTGCTGGAAGGTGTGCCCGGTTTGGCAAAGACCTTAGCTATCAAGACGCTGGCTTCATTGATTGATGCGCAGTACAGTCGTATCCAGTTTACACCCGACTTGTTGCCTGCCGACGTTATCGGTACAATGGTTTACAGTCAGAAAGACGAAACGTTCCAAGTTAAGAAAGGTCCGGTTTTTGCTAATTTTGTTTTGGCAGATGAAATTAACCGTGCTCCGGCCAAAGTACAAAGTGCTTTGCTGGAAGCCATGCAGGAACGCCAAGTGACCATCGGCAAGGAGACTTTCAAGTTACCCGAACCCTTCTTGGTGCTTGCTACACAGAATCCGATCGAACAGGAAGGTACTTATCCGCTGCCTGAAGCTCAAGTTGACCGTTTCATGCTGAAGGTAGTTATTGATTATCCGAAACAGGAAGAAGAGAAACTGATTATTCGCCAGAACATTAATGGTGATAAATTCAATGTGAAGCCTATTTTGAAAGCAGATGAAATCCTCGAAGCGCGTAAGGTAGTTCGTCAGGTTTATCTGGATGAAAAGATTGAAAAATATATTGTTGATATCGTATTTGCTACGCGTTATCCGGATAAATATGACCTGAAGGAGCTGAAAGATATGATCGGTTTTGGTGGTTCGCCCCGTGCTTCTATCAATCTTGCATTGGCTGCGCGCAGTTATGCTTTCATCAAGCGTCGTGGTTACGTTATTCCCGAAGATGTACGCGCTGTGGCACACGATGTATTGCGCCACCGCATCGGCTTGACTTATGAAGCTGAAGCCAGCAATATGACTTCGGATGAAATCATCAGCAAGATATTGAATAAGGTAGAAGTACCTTAATATAAAGAGAGAATAGGATTATTCATATATATCAATGGAAACAACTGATTTATTAAAGAAAGTCCGTCAGATTGAAATAAAGACGCGCGGATTATCCAATAATATCTTTGCAGGGCAGTATCACTCGGCCTTCAAAGGTAGAGGTATGGCATTTTCCGAAGTGCGCGAATATCAGTTTGGCGATGATATACGTGACATTGACTGGAATGTGACTGCACGCTTCAACAAACCTTACGTTAAAGTGTTTGAAGAAGAGCGCGAACTGACCGTGATGTTGCTGGTCGATGTTTCCGGTAGTTTGGAATTCGGTACGATAAAGCAGATGAAGAAAGATATGGTAACGGAGATAGCTGCAACGTTGGCTTTTTCTGCTATTCAGAACAATGATAAAATCGGCGTCATCTTCTTTTCAGACCGGATTGAGAAGTTTATCCCGCCTAAGAAAGGGCGCAAGCATATACTCTACATCATCCGTGAGTTGATAGACTTTCATGCGGAAAGCCGCAGAACCAATATCCGCCTTGGATTGGAGTATCTGACGAACGTAATGAAGCGTCGTTGTACTGCTTTTGTCTTGTCGGACTTTATCGATCAGGAGAGCTTCAAGAATGCGATGACCATTGCCAACCGCAAGCATGATGTGGTTGCGATTCAAGTGTATGATCGTCGTGTGGAAGATTTGCCTGCTGTAGGTTTGATGAAGATAAAAGATGCGGAAACGGGGCATGAGCAGTGGATTGATACTTCTTCACGTGCCGTACGCTGTGCCCACCATGACTGGTGGATAAACAAGCAGGTGGAACTGAACGAAACGTTTACCAAGAGCAATGTCGATAATGTGTCGGTACGTACAGACCAAGACTATGTGAAGGCATTGATGAATTTGTTTGCGAAACGAAATTAATCGGAAAATGAAAAGATATTTATTTCTGATAACACTGTTAGTAGCATTGACGGGTAGGGCAGTTGCCCAGTCGGTGACGGTAGATGCAACTATCGACTCTTTGCAAATCCTGATTGGAGAGCAAGCGAAAATCAAGCTTCAGGTAGCGCTGGATGCCGATAAGCGTGCAATATTTCCAGCCTATACTGATACGTTGGTACGTGGGGTGGAGATTATAGATATAGCCAAACCGGATACACAAATGCTGAATGATGGCAGACGTTCACTGATAACGCAAGAGTACACCATTACCTCTTTTGATTCAGCGCTCTATTATCTGCCACCGATGGAGGTGCTTGTGGACAACAAGCCTTATCGTTCCAAGGCATTGGCCTTAAAAGTGTATTCTATGCCGGTAGATACCTTGCATCCTGACCAGTTCTTTGGTCCGAAAACAGTGATGCAGGCACCTTTTGCGTGGGAGGATTGGTATGTTGCTATTGCATGCATATTGTTGTTTGTGCCTTTCCTCTTGTTGTTGATTTATCTTGTGAAGCGCATTCGCGATAACAAGCCGATTATCCGCAAGGTGAAAGTAGAACCGAAGCTACCGCCGCATCAATTGGCAATGCAGGAAATTGAGCGTATTAAAAACGAGAAGGTTTGGCAGAAGGGACAACCGAAGGAGTATTATACAGAATTAACGGATGCTATTCGTACTTATATTAAAGATCGTTTTGGCTTCAATGCTTTAGAAATGACTTCTTCTGAAATAATTGATAAGCTGCTGGAAATGAAAGATAAAGAAGCTATATCAGACTTGCGTGGCTTGTTCCAGACCGCTGATTTAGTGAAGTTTGCCAAGCATAATCCGATGATGAATGAAAATGATGCCAATTTGATTAATGCTATTGACTTCATCAACGAAACAAAAGAGAAAGAAGATGAGAATGCCAAGCCGCAACCAACTGAAATAACCATTATAGAGAAACGTTCCTTGCGTACAAAAATATTGCTTGGTGCTGGGATTGTATTGCTGGCTGCCGCTCTTATCGGTTCGCTGATATATATAGGCTTGGAGTTGTACAATTACTTTGCCTGATGGCATTGCATTGAAGAGAGACTCTGATCGTAAATCGTAAATTGTAAAATTGTAAATATCATGGTTTTTGCCAATATTGAATATTTATTTTTGCTGCTGTTGCTTATACCTTATATAGTATGGTATATCATGAAACGGAAGAATAGTGAGGCAACGCTTCAGATTTCGGACGCTCGTGTGTATGCCCATACTCCGAAAAGTTATAAGAACTACTTGCTGCATGCGCCGTTTGTGTTGCGGATAATTGCTCTGATATTGCTTATCCTTGTTTTGGCGCGTCCGCAAACTACCAATAGCTGGCAGAACAGTGAGATTGAAGGTATCGACATTATGCTCGCAATGGACGTTTCTACGAGTATGCTCGCCGAAGACTTGAAACCCAATCGTCTGGAAGCTGCCAAAGATGTAGCTGCTGAATTTATCAATGGACGTCCGAATGATAATATCGGCATAACTTTGTTTGCCGGAGAGAGTTTTACCCAATGTCCGCTTACAGTGGACCATGCTGTACTACTGAACTTGCTGAAGGATATGAAGTGTGGACTGGTGGAAGACGGAACAGCGATAGGTATGGGAATTGCCAATGCGGTTACCCGTTTAAAGGATAGCAAGGCAAAGTCTAAAGTCATTATTCTGCTGACGGATGGTGTCAACAATAAAGGCGATATTTCTCCTTTGACAGCGGCTGAAATAGCCAAAAGTTTCGGCATTCGTGTTTATACTATCGGTGTAGGAACCAATGGTATGGCGCCTTATCCTTATCCGGTAGGCGGAACTGTGCAATACGTCAATATGCCGGTTGAGATTGATGAAAAGACCTTGACGCAGATTGCCGGAACAACGGATGGTAACTACTTCCGTGCTACCAGCAATTCCAAATTGAAAGAGGTGTACGAAGAGATCGACAAACTGGAGAAAACAAAACTGAACGTGAAGGAATACAGTAAACGCCAAGAAGAATATCGTTGGTTTGCATTGGCGGCTTTCTTGTGCGTGTTGCTGGAAGTTTTGTTGCGTAATTCTATATTGAAGAAGATACCGTAACCGGAAGTAATGTAAATTGTAAATCGTAAAATTGTAAATAGAAGATGTTTCGATTTGAAGAACCTGCATATTTGTACTTGTTGTTGCTGTTGCCTTTCTTGGCAGCCTTCTACTTGTACTCCAATTATCGGAGACGGAAAGCCATCCGTAAATTTGGTGACCCGGTACTGATGGCACAGTTGATGCCGGATGTTTCCAAATATCGCCCGGATGTAAAGTTCTGGCTGGTATTTGCAGCTATCGGATTATTCGCTGTATTGCTGGCGCGCCCGCAATTTGGCTCTAAACTTGAGACGGTAAAGCGTCAAGGAGTGGAAGTTATGATAGCATTGGATATTTCTAATTCTATGTTGGCACAAGATGTGCAGCCCAGCCGCCTGGCAAAAGCTAAACGATTGGTTGCACAATTGGTTGACAAAATGCAGAACGATAAAGTTGGTATGATTGTTTTTGCAGGTGATGCGTTTACGCAGTTGCCGATTACGAACGATTATATTTCTGCCAAGATGTTTTTGGAATCCATTGATCCCTCATTAATATCAAAGCAAGGTACGGCCATTGGTGCTGCCATAAACTTGGCCGCCCGTAGTTTTACGCCACAAGAGGGAGTAGGGCGTGCTGTTATTGTCATCACTGATGGTGAAAACCATGAAGGTGGTGCTGTAGAAGCTGCTAAAGCAGCTGCAGAGAAGGGCATTCAAGTTAATGTATTAGGAGTTGGTATGCCTGATGGAGCGCCTATTCCGGTAGAAGGTACCAATGATTACCGCCGTGACCGTGATGGTAATGTCATTGTTACCCGTCTCAATGAGGAAATGTGCCAGGAAATAGCTAAAGCAGGAAATGGTATCTATGTGCGCGTTGATAACACTAACAATGCTCAAAAGGCAATCAGCCAGGAAATCAATAAGATGGCGAAAGCAGATGTGGAGACGCAGGTTTATACGGAATTCAATGAGCAGTTCCAGGCAATAGCATGGATTATTTTGCTGTTACTGTTGGCGGAAATGTTGATATTGGAACGTAAAAATCCTCTGTTCCGCAACATTCATTTGTTCTCTAATAAGAAATGATGCGTATGTTACAGAAAAAGTATATTGGAATGGTTTTGCTGTTACTCGTAGCAGTTTCAGCTTCTGCCCAGAAAGCAGAACGCGATTTTATCCGTAAGGGAAACCGCTTTTTCAAGGATAGTGTATATGTAAATGCAGAAGTAAACTACCGGAAGGCTCTGGAGGCAAATCCGAAGTCTACAATTTCCATGTTTAATCTGGGAAATACGCTGATGCAGCAGAATAAAGCGAAAGAGGCTATGGAGCAATACGTGGGAGCTACGAAGGTAGAGAAAGATAAATCAAATCTGGCACAGATATATCATAATATGGGAGTCATTTTTCACTCGCAGAAAGACTATGCAAAGGCGGTGGAAGCCTATAAAGAGTCGTTGCGTAATAATCCGAAAGATGATGAAACACGTTATAATCTTGCATTGGCTCAGAAGATGTTGAAAGACCAACAACAACAGAATCAAGACCAAAATCAAGATCAGAACAAGCAAGATCAACAAAAAGACCAGGACAAGCAAGATCAGAATAAGGATCAGCAGCAGAATCAAGACCAGCAACAGCAACCTTCTCAGCCTGAAAAGAAAGACAATGAGATGTCCAAAGAGAATGCAGAGCAACTTTTGAACTCGGTGATGCAGGATGAAAAGGATGTACAGGATAAAGTGAAGAAGCAACAAGTACTCCAAGGACGTCGTCTGGAAAAGGATTGGTAACAAACATAATAGGAATAGTATATGAGAAAAATAGTTTTCTTATGGATAGCGCTGATAGCAGTCAGCATAAATGCTTTTGCCGATGGCAAGGTCTCATTTACTGCGTCTGCTCCTGATGCTGTGGCGGTAGGCGATCAGTTCAGACTGTCGTATACAGTGACTACACAGAAGGTGAGAGACTTTAGAGCCCCTTCTATCAAAGGATTTGATGTGTTGATGGGACCCAGTCGTTCGCAACAAAGCAGTGTACAGATAATTAATGGGCAGACTACTTCGACCAGCAGTATTACATTTACCTACATTTTGATGGCTACTACAGAAGGTAGCTTTACCATTCCGGGTGCTACTATTACAGCCGATGGTAATCAAATGGTTTCTAACTCTGTGCAGGTCAAGGTGCTACCGGCCGATCAGGCTGCGAATGGAGCTTCTTCCGGGAATGGAGGTAAGCAAAGTGGTGGAACTACTAGTCAGGCATCTTCCGGGACATCTGTTTCGAATACCGATTTGTTTATTACTGCCACTGCCAGTAAAACTACTGTGTATGAGCAAGAGGCTTTTCTGCTCACATATAAGATATATACTTTGGTTGATTTGCGCTCGTTTGATAATGTGAAGTTACCCGATTTCAAAGGCTTTCATTCACAGGAGGTAGAACTTCCCAATGACAGAAGATGGGGTCTGGAACACTATAAAGGTCGAAATTATCAATCTACTATTTATCGCCAGTTTGTATTATTTCCCCAACAGTCCGGTAAGTTGACGATTGATGCTGCCCGTTTTGATGCTTCTATAGCAAAAGCTACTCAGGTTTCTGATCCATTTGAAGCATTCTTTAATGGTGGTAGTAATTATGTAGAAGTTAAAAAGACGATATTGACTCCTCAATTGACTATTGATGTGAAACCATTACCTGCTGGTAAACCTACTGATTTTTCAGGTGGAGTGGGAGAGTTCAACATCACATCTTCTATCAATAGCACGAATGTAAAGACGAACGACGCCGTGACATTGAAACTCGTAATCTCCGGTACCGGTAATTTGAAATTGATTTCTAATCCTGAAATAAAGTTTCCGGAAGACTTTGAAGTTTATGATCCGAAGGTGGATAATAAGTTCCGTCTGACAAATGCAGGACTTTCGGGCAGTAAAGTCATTGAATATTTGGCTATTCCGCGAAATGCAGGAACCTATAAAATCCCTGCTGTGAAGTTCAGCTATTTTGATATTAATTCTCAATCGTACAAGACGCTGACTACGGAAGAGTATGAATTGCATGTAGAAAAGGGGGCAGGTAATGCTGCTCAAACCATTGCAAACTTCACGAATAAGGAAGATTTGAAAGTTTTGAATGAAGATATCCGGTATATCAAGCAAAATGATGTGACACTTTCTCAGAAAGGGGATTTCTTCTTTGGATCATTAATATATTGGTTGCTTTACTTAATCCCTGGCATTGCGTTCATTATATTCTTTATCGTATATCGTAAGCAGATAGCTGCCAATGCAAATGTTGCGAAGATGCGTACGAAAAAGGCTAATAAGGTTGCCGTGAAACGTATGAAGCAAGCAGGTAAGTTGTTGGCAGATAATAAAAAAGATGCATTCTATGACGAAGTATTGAAGGCTCTCTGGGGGTATATCAGTGATAAACTTAATATTCCGGTTTCTCGTCTGTCTAAAGATAATATCGAAGAGGAACTTCGTAATTATGGTGTTGGGGATGCACTGATAAAGGAATTCCTTGATGCATTGAACAATTGTGAGTTTGCCCGTTTTGCTCCGGGAGATGATAACCAGGCTATGGATAAGGTTTATTCTGCTGCATTAGAGGTTATCAGTAAAATGGAAAACTCGATAAAACATTAATTAGGAGGGCATAATGATGAAAAAAATATTATTTCTTACCCTTAGTCTGGTGTTAACAATAACAACTGCTTATGGACAGGACTCTACAGTCGCGGATACATTGCAAGCAGCTAACGATTCTACGTCCGTTGGTTCGTCTGCTGAATTTTCGGCTGCCAGGCAAGAACGTAATGTGACAAAGGCTGAAGGTGATAGTGCTTATATGCGGAATGATTATGCTTCTGCAATTCAAATTTATGAGAACCTATTAAAAAAAGGTGAGGCCGCAGAAGTGTATTATAACCTTGGGAATAGCTATTATAAAGCGGACGACATTGCAAAAGCAATTTTGAACTATGAACGTGCTTTATTATTGCAGCCTGGTAACGCCGATATCCGTGCTAATTTGGAAGTAGCACGTTCTAAAACTATTGATAAGGTTGTTCCGGTTCCTGAAATATTCTTTGTGTCATGGACTAAATCGTTAATTAATAGCCTCAGTGTGGATGCTTGGGCAAAGTTAGGAGTGGTATTCTTTATATTACTGCTCGTTTCTCTCTATTTGTTTTTCTTTTCTAAACAGATTGTAGGAAAGAAAGCCGGCTTCATTGCAGGGATTGTATTTCTGATCTTTGTGGTTCTGAGCAATGTTTTTGCAGCACAACAAAAGAAGGAATTGGTGGATCGTAATGAAGCTATAGTATTGTCTCCCAGTGTTACAGTACGTAGTACTCCGAGTGAAAGCGGCACAAGCTTATTTATTCTGCATGAAGGACGCAAAGTTGAGATAAAGGATAATTCCATGCGCGAGTGGAAAGAAATCCGTTTAGAAGATGGTAAAGTAGGGTGGGTACCTGCTTCCACGATAGAAGTGATTTAAATTGTAAGGTCTTCTATAATAGCTCGTATTAAGCGAATTTATTTTGTCTTATACGAGCTATTTTTATACCTGTTTTTTTAGGTTCCTTACAGTTCTTTGTTTGGATAGAATTTGAAAAAAGGTTATTCAATTGTCTATTTTTCTTAGTGGTAATATTCTTTTTGAAAAAAGATAAAGAAATAATTTGTTTTATCTTTTTTTTTCCTTAAGTTTATAGCGTGATAATAAAAAACACAGAGTATTAACCATTAAATTTATGAATATGAGAACAATAACATTTAATGAACTTCGTAAGATTAAAGACTCATTGCCCAGCGGTAGTATGCATAGAATAGCTGATGAACTTGGACTAAATGTTGACACAGTACGAAATTTCTTTGGTGGACATAATTTTAAAGAAGGAAAATGTGTGGGGATTCATTTAGAGCCAGGGCCTGATGGCGGTTTGGTTATGATTGATGATACTACTGTTTTAGACCGAGCTTTAAAAATTTTAGATGAAATGGCAGGCGAAACTGTAGAATCCGTTCGGGCTTAAGAAAAGAAAGTAAAATAGAATCCCAATTGCTGACAAACAATTGGGATTTCTTATTTGTTTAAATCTTAAAATCAATGACGTATGGAAGATAAATTAGTAACATTAGCGATTCTGACGTACGCGAAAGCGCAGATACTGAAGAATGTACTTGAAAATGAAGGTATTGATACCTATATCCACAATGTAAATCAGATACAGCCGGTTGTGTCTTCCGGTGTGCGTGTGCGTATAAAAGAAAGTGATTTGCCCCATGCTTTGAAAATTACTGAAAGTTCTGCATGGTTATCTGAAGAAGTAGTAGGAGGGAAGCCACCCAAAATAAAGGAAGTAAGCAATAAAGTCCTGATTCCGGTAGATTTCTCTAATTATTCTCTGAGAGCATGCGAATTTGGTTTCAATTTTGCTCAGAATATAGGAGCAGAAGTTGTATTACTGCATGTTTATTTTACTCCTATATATGCAACTTCTTTGCCGTATGGAGATGTTTTCAACTATCAATTAAGTGATGAAGAGAATGTTAGGAATATCTTACAGAAAGTACACTCTGACTTAAATGCTTTATCTGATAAAGTAAAAGAAAAAGTGGCTTCAGGAGAATTTCCGGATGTGAAATATACCTGTGTGCTTCGTGAAGGCATTCCTGAAGAAGAAGTTTTGCGCTATGCCAAAGAGTATCGTCCGCGCATAATCATAATGGGGACACGTGGTAAAAATCAGAAGGACATAGATTTAATCGGCAGTGTTACTGCTGAAGTTATTGAACGTAGTCGCGTACCAGTGTTAGCTATCCCGGAAAATACTCCGTTTAAGCAGTTTGCTGAAGCCAGGCGCATTGCATTTATCACCAACTTTGATCAACGCGATTTGATTGCTTTTGACTCACTAATTAGTAATTTGAAGCCATTTAAATTCTCTGTATCTTTTATTCATCTTGCTGATGTACAAGATACTTGGAATGAAATTAAATTAGCTGGTATCAAGGAATATTTTCAGAAACAATATCCGCAATTAGAAATACATTATGATGTCGTGAAGAATGATGACTTTTTGAATAGTCTGGATAATTATATTAAGAGCAATCATATTGATATTATTACATTAACTTCATATAAGAGAAATATATTTTCCCGTTTGTTTAATCCAGGCATTGCCAGGAAAATGATTTTCCATTCTGATACACCGTTATTGGTGATTTACGGGCGTCCAAGCTAATTGGAATTTCCTGAGTTGTCGCGATGTAATCAACGTTATGTTTAATATATAATGCGATTATTCAAAATTCCCCCTATTTCCAATGATAAAATAACAATTCTCATATAGAACTGGATAAAACTAAAAAACCTAATCAAAAGTTTGATTAGGTTTTTTAGTTTTTAGAGATGAGCAAAAATTCCTTATTGCATCATCTTCTCTATTTCTTCAAATTCCGGACCCATATCCAAGTTGTAATATACTCTATACAAGCCATTCAGCCATAAGTCTTTCTGATCAGGCTTCAGTTCTCTTGCTTTTTCGTAATTAGGTTTTGCTTTTTCGTAGAAAGCTTTCAAAGTAGCTTGATCTTCTTTGTATTTGGGATCATTTACATCTGTTGTAGCTTTCTCTGAGAAATCTTGTGCCTGAAGGCAGTAAATCAATCCAAGATTAGAATAAGCTTCAGCATAATTAGGATCTACTTCTGTTGTTTTCTTATAGAATTCAATGGCTTTATCGTAATCTTTCATGTTGTGATAAAGATATCCTTTCACATACAAATAGAATGTGTTATTGGGATCTTTAGCCAACATATCGTCAGCAAATTGCATAGCTTCATCGTACTTATTGTTATTGCTATAATAATCAATCAAGTGACCGAAGAAGAATGGATGTTCAGGATACTTTTGGATACCTTCTTTCAAAGAAGCAATCCATTTTACAGTGTCACCTTCAGCTTTTAATGCTGTAGAAACAAATTCCATGGCATATTTTCCTACTTCCTTATCATCTTTTGCATAGGGAGCATATTTCAATACGCTGGGATAATCTTCCAATTTAGCGGCAGCTAAACTTGCATAGTAAGCAATCTGTGGCAATACAGTATCTGTTTGCAACAAGTTTTCTTTCTCAAACATTGGATTTACTGCGATATCAATATATGTTGCAAAGAAATCGAGCGCCTTTTTATTGTCTTCTTTTGCAGCATCACCGTCTTTTTGTGAAGCATTATTGAAGAATTGGATACCACCATTAATCAGATTACCGCGTTCTGCCAAGATTGCAGCAGAATTTGACTTTCTATATTTGTTTTTGATTTTGCCCTTTTCATCAGGAATCTGTGCCAATTCATCACATTTGAAGTAGTACTTGCACATGTTCAATGCACTATTATATACTTGAAGAGTGTCATAAGGCTTTCTCAAGTAGGCATTTTCCATTTCTTTCTCACTTCTTTTTCTTTGAATAAGACCTGCTACATCCCATGCCTCCGGTTTGTCCTTTGTTTCGGGATTAGTCAAGGCTTCATTGATCAGTTGCTCTGCTTTGGCAAAGTCTGGTTTAGTCTCATTGGCAATACTTTTGGCCTCTTTTATATTCTTCTCTTGGGCAAAAGTAAAGCCGGCGGCGAGCAATAAAACCACTGAAAATAGTACTCTTTTCATGATTGTAGAAAATTTTAAATTAATATTATGTCTATTCTTCATTTTCATTATTTGCTTCATTTTGAGAATTTTCCGTAGTATTTTCATCCCCTTCTGCCGGAAGTTCTTCTTCGTTTTCTGAGGTGACTTTACATACAGAACCGATTTCATCGTTTCGTTTTTCAAGATTAATCAGACGGACACCTTGCGTGGCACGACCCATAATACGAACATCAGCTACTTTCAGGCGAATAGTGATGCCGGATTTATTGATGATCATCAGGTCATTTTCGTCTGTGACAGACTTGATTGTTACCAATTTACCCGTTTTGTCGGTGATATTCATGGTCTTTACACCTTTACCACCACGGTTGGTCTTACGATAATCCTCAATGTCGGAACGTTTACCATATCCTTGCTCGGATACAACCATTATTGTTTCTGTTTCAAGGTCTTTAATGCAAATCATGCCAACTACTTCGTCTTGGCCGTCTTCATCTAATGTCATACCACGTACACCGGTAGCAGTACGTCCCATAACTCTTACGGCACTTTCGTGGAAACGGATTGCACGTCCGTTGCGGTTGGCAATGATAATTTCGTTGTCTCCATCTGTCATGCGCACTTCGATAACGCGGTCGTCTTCACGGATGGTAATGGCATTGACACCATTTTGGCGAGGACGGGAATACTGTTCAAGCAACGTTTTCTTGATGACACCGTTCTTAGTACAGAATAGCACATAGTGGTTATTAATGAAGTCCTGATCAGTCAAACTCTTTACACGGAGATATGCATTGACTGCATCGTCGGAGTCGATGTTCAGCAAGTTCTGGATAGCGCGTCCCTTGGAATTCTTCGTTCCTTCAGGAATTTCATACACTTTCAGCCAGTAGCACTTACCTTTTTGAGTAAAGAACATCATGGTGTTGTGCATGGTTGCAGGATAGATATGCTCTACAAAGTCTTCGTCGCGTGTTTCAGTACCCTTGGAACCTACTCCACCGCGGTTTTGTGCACGGAATTCGCTCAACGGAGTACGTTTGATATATCCCATGTGCGAAATGGTAATAATCATTTCGTCGTCAGCATAGAAATCTTCAGGATTGAATTCTTCCGATGAATAAACAATTTCCGAACGACGTTCGTCTCCATATTTGTTTTTTACTTCGATTAATTCATCTTTAATAACTTTGCGGCAGAGTTCATCGTTGACGAGAATTTCTTCCAAATAAGCGATTTGTTTCTGGATTTCCTCATATTCAGCATGAAGCTGGTCCTGCATCAGTCCGGTAAGTTGGCGTAAACGCATTTCTACGATGGCGCGTGATTGGATTTCGCTTAATTGGAACCGTTCTATCAATCCAAAGATAGCATCATTCGGCGTTTTGGCAGCACGGATAATTTTGATTACTTCATCGATATTGTCGGACGCAATAATCAAGCCTTCCAAGATGTGTGCGCGTTCTTTGGCTTTGCGCAAATCATATTGTGTACGGCGAATTACTACATCGTGACGATGTTCAACGAAATATTTGATCAAATCTCTTAAGTTCAGCAAACGGGGGCGACCATGAACCAATGCTACGTTGTTGACACCAAAAGACGTCTGCAACATAGTCATCTTATAGAGCTTGTTCAGTACGACACTGGCATTGGCATCACGTTTTACGTCGATAACGATACGCATACCTTCGCGGTCGGACTCATCATTGGCATTGGAGATACCTTCAATTTTCTTTTCATTAGCCAGGTCGGCAATATTCTTGATCAATTCTGCCTTATTGACACCATAGGGAATTTCCGTAACGACAATCTTATCGTGTGTCGATCCGGTTTCAATTTCGGCTTTGGCACGCATGATTACGCGTCCGCGGCCTGTAAGATAGGCTTCGCGTACACCGCTCATACCATATATATAGCCTCCTGTCGGGAAGTCGGGAGCCTTGACGTAGGTCATTAGCTCTTCTACATCAATGTCGCTATTGTCGATGTAAGCGACGCAGGCATCGATAACTTCCGATAAATTGTGAGTCGGCATATTGGTTGCCATACCTACGGCAATACCGGATGCGCCATTCACCAGAAGGTTTGGAATACGGGTTGGCATAACGGTAGGTTCCTGCAAAGAATCATCGAAGTTATTTTGCATGTCGACGGTCTCTTTATCGAGGTCTATCATCATGTCTTCACCGATCTTCTGCAAGCGACACTCGGTATATCGCATGGCGGCTGCACTATCACCGTCCACGGAACCGTAGTTACCTTGTCCATCCACTATCATATAGCGCATGGCCCATGGCTGCGCCATACGGACAAGGGCACCATAAACTGAAGAGTCGCCGTGAGGATGATATTTACCTAAAACTTCACCTACAACTCTGGCCGATTTCTTATAAGGTTTGTCTGATGTATTTCCCAGTCCCATCATTCCGAAAAGAATTCTTCGGTGAACGGGTTTAAAACCATCTCTAACATCCGGAAGGGCACGTGAAACAATGACCGACATAGAGTAGTCAATGTACGATGACTTCATTTCCTCCTCGATGTTAATCTTTATAATTCTGTCTTGTTCAAGCATTTAAAAAGATTATTAATTATACATTTGCGGGTTTATGAAAAACCACGCTAAAGTACTGCTTTTTTACGATATACAAAAGTTTTCCTTCATAAACTTTGTTGTAAGTGCAGCAAATTAGTCGTAGCCAGCAATTTGTGTCGCGAAGGACGTTTTCGCGCCTAAAAGCTAAAACTGATAACTGCAATGATTTCAGAAATCATTGCAGCAACAATTTCAGAGATCATTGGAGCAATGATTTCTGAAATCATTCAAAATACCATTTTACGTATTTGCCGAAAGCTATATATAGAATAGGTATATAGGCGCTTGATGATTTATGGCACGGGATTTGTATATTATTAAAACAGTTAAATATGATACGATGAATTAATAAATGCGTATCTTTGTCGTGAATAACCTTTTAATTGAGGAGAATAAAAGAGTATGAATAATCAATTTTCGCAAAGAGTTTCTGATATCATTACTTATAGCAAAGAAGAAGCTAATCGGCTGAGAAACAGATATATCGGTCCGGAGCATCTTCTGCTTGGCATGTTGCGAGACGGCGGAGGAAAAGCTATTGAGATATTAATGAAACTGGATATAGATTTAAAGCGGGTGAAGAGCCGTCTGGAAAGCTTCCTGAAGGATGCTGAGGACGACACTCTCTTGCCTGATGCAGAAGTTCCCCTGTCTCCTATGGCAGCTAAAATATTGAAAATGTGTATGCTGGAAGCACGTCTATTAAAGAATGCAACGGCCGACACTGAGCATGTATTATTGGCTATCCTGAAAGATGGAGATAATTTGGCAGCTACCGTTTTGGAAGAAAATCAGGTAGACTATCAGTCTGTATTTGAACAACTTTCGATGAAATCGACCAATCCGAACGCTGGAATGGGATTTACGGAGGATGATGAAGAAGATGAAGAGGAAATGAACATGTCCCGTTCGTCACGTAGCAGTAACGGACCTTCATCATCTGCACAGACTGCATCCAAGAAGCCTTCTAACGATACCCCTGTGCTGGATAACTTTGGCATGGACATGACGCGCGCTGCCGAAGAAGGTAAATTGGACCCGGTTGTAGGACGTGAGCGTGAAATAGAACGTTTAGCACAGATCCTGAGCCGTCGCAAGAAGAATAATCCCGTATTGATCGGCGAACCCGGTGTGGGAAAATCTGCTATTGTAGAAGGGTTGGCACTGCGCATTGTGCAAAAGAAAGTATCGCGTATTCTCTTTGAAAAGCGTGTCGTGATGCTTGATATGGCCTCTGTTGTGGCCGGAACAAAGTATCGTGGACAGTTTGAAGAACGCATCCGTTCCATTATCAATGAGTTACAGAAGAATCCGAATGTCATCCTTTTCATCGATGAAATTCATACCATTGTGGGTGCTGGGGCTGCAGCAGGCTCTATGGATGCGGCCAATATGTTGAAACCGGCTTTGGCACGTGGGGAAATACAGTGCATCGGTGCCACAACCTTGGATGAATATAGAAAGAACATTGAGAAAGATGGTGCTTTGGAACGTCGTTTCCAGAAAGTGATAGTTGAACCTACCACTGCTGAAGAAACGCTGCAGATATTGAAGAATATCAAAGAAAAGTACGAAGACCACCACAATGTGAGCTATACGGACGAAGCTTTGGAAGCATGTGTCAAGTTGTCAGAGCGCTATATAACCGACCGTAACTTCCCGGATAAAGCAATTGATGCTTTGGATGAAGCCGGTTCGCGTGTACATCTGACGAATATCAATGTTCCGAAGGAGATTGAAGAACAAGAAAAGCTGATAGAAGAAGCCCGTAGCATGAAGGCTGAAGCGGTGAAATCGCAGAATTTTGAACTGGCTGCAAGCTATCGCGACCGTGAAAAAGAATATTCCGCACGTTTGGATGAGATGAAAGCCGAATGGGAAGCCCGGTTGAAAGACGATCGCCAAACGGTAGGTGAAGAAGAAATAGCGAATGTTATTTCAATGATGTCCGGTGTGCCCGTACAGCGTATGGCACAAGCAGAGGGCCTTAAATTGGCAAGTATGAAAGAAGATTTGCAGTCGAAGGTTATTGCCCAGGATGCTGCTATCGAGAAGCTTACAAAAGCCATTCTGCGTAGTCGCGTCGGTTTGAAAGACCCTAACCGCCCTATCGGAACATTTATGTTCCTTGGTCCTACCGGTGTCGGCAAAACACACTTGGCGAAGCAGTTGGCAAAGTATATGTTTGGTTCTGCCGATGCGTTGATACGCATTGATATGAGCGAGTATATGGAGAAATACACCGTATCTCGTATGATCGGTGCAGCTCCGGGATATGTAGGTTATGAGGAAGGCGGACAGTTGACTGAAAAGGTGCGTCGCAAGCCGTACTCCATTGTTTTGCTGGACGAAATAGAAAAAGCCCATCCGGATGTATTCAATATCTTGTTGCAAGTGCTGGATGAAGGCCGTTTGACTGACAATTATGGCAGAACCATTGATTTCAAGAATACGGTTATCATCATGACTTCAAACATTGGTACCCGGCAGTTGAAAGAGTTCGGACGCGGTGTGGGCTTTGCGGCACAGAATCGTACAGATGACAACGAACACTCTCGCAATGTGATTCAAAAGGCTCTGAATAAGACGTTTGCTCCGGAATTCTTGAACCGTCTCGACGAGATTATAACCTTTGATCAGCTTTCTTTGGAGGCTATTACAAAGATTGTAGACATCGAGTTGAAGGGGTTGTACGACCGGGTTGAATCGCTTGGCTATAAGCTGATTGTAGATGATGACGCTAAGAGATTCCTGGCAACGAAAGGATATGATGTGCAGTTTGGTGCACGTCCGCTGAAGCGCGCTATCCAGACTTATGTTGAAGACGGTCTTTCCGAGTTGATTATCTCTTCCGGATTGCAACCGGGTGATGCCGTAAATATCTCTGTAGATAAGGAAAAAGAAGAGTTGAGTATCCAAAAGGCATAGCTCTCTTCCTCTTATGAAACAGTCAAAATGTCAGTCCTTGCGGGTTGGCATTTTTTTTGTTTTCTTTTTGCCGTAACACTAAAAATATAAACCAAATAATATAAATGTAGTATGCAAAAAGGAAATATTGGGGTAACTACCGAGAACATTTTCCCCGTCATCAAAAAGTTTTTGTACAGCGATCATGAGATTTTTCTTCGCGAGTTAGTGTCTAATGCCGTTGATGCCACTCAGAAGTTGAAGACACTGTCTTCTATCGGTGAATTCAAAGGTGAAGTAGGCGATTTAACCGTACATGTTTCTTTGGGAAAAGATACGATTACCGTATCCGATCATGGTATTGGCCTGACTGCAGAAGAAATCGACAAATACATCAATCAGATAGCGTTCTCCGGAGCCAATGACTTCCTGGAAAAGTACAAGAACGATGCAAATGCCATCATCGGTCACTTCGGACTTGGTTTCTATTCTGCCTTTATGGTGGCCAAGAAGGTTGAAATCATCACTAAATCCTATCAGGAAGGTGCCCAGGCTGTGAAGTGGACTTGCGATGGTAGTCCTGAGTTTACGATTGAAGATGCAAAAAAGGAAGACCGCGGTACGGATATCGTTCTTTATATTGACGATGATTGCAAGGAATTCCTTGAAGAAGCACGTATTTCTTCCCTGTTGAAGAAATATTGTAGCTTCCTCCCTATTCCTGTGGCCTTCGGCAAGAAGAAAGAATGGAAAGACGGCAAGCAGGTTGAAACAGCCGAAGATAATATAATCAACGATGCAAATCCTTTGTGGACACTGAAACCCAGTGAGTTGAAAGATGAGGATTATAAGAAGTTCTATCGCGACCTTTATCTGATGTCCGACGAGCCATTGTTCTGGATTCATCTGAATGTGGATTATCCGTTCCATCTTACAGGTATTCTGTACTTCCCGAAAGTAAAGAGCAATATCGAACTGAATAAAAACAAAATACAACTTTATTGTAACCAGGTGTATGTGACGGATTCAGTGGAAGGTATCGTTCCCGACTTCCTGACTCTACTGCATGGTGTGCTCGATTCACCGGATATTCCGTTGAACGTATCCCGTTCTTACTTGCAGAGCGATGCCAACGTGAAGAAGATTTCTACATATATCACAAAGAAAGTATCTGATCGTCTGCAGTCTATCTTCAAGAACGACCGCAAGCAGTTCGAAGAAAAGTGGAATGATTTGAAGATCTTCATCAATTACGGAATGCTTACTCAAGAGGATTTCTATGACAGAGCCAAAGATTTTGCCCTTTTCACCGATACCGACAGCAAGCATTATACTTTTGAAGAGTATAAAACGTTGATCAAAGACAATCAGACAGATAAGGACGGAAGCCTGATTTATCTGTATGCCAACAATAAGGATGAACAATTCAGCTACATCGAAGCAGCTAAAAACAAAGGCTACAACGTGTTGCTGATGGACGGCCAACTGGATATTGCATTGGTGAGCATGCTGGAGCAGAAGTTCGAGAAAGTCCGCTTCACTCGTGTAGATAGTGATGTGATTGACAATCTGATTGTTAAGGAAGAAAAGAAAGGCGAAACTTTGGAAGCCGGCAAGCAAGAAGCCTTGTCTGCCATCTTCAAGAGCCAACTGCCGAAGATGGATAAGACAGAGTTTAACATCATGGCACAAGCCTTGGGAGAAACTGCTTCTCCGGTTATGATCACTCAGAGCGAGTACATGCGCCGTATGAAGGAAATGGCTAATATCCAGGCCGGAATGAGTTTCTATGGCGAAATGCCTGACATGTTCAATCTGGTATTGAACTCAGACCATAAACTGGTGAAAGAGGTACTGGCAGATGAAGACAAGGAATGTGCAGCTGCTGTTGCTCCGGTTCAGAAGGAAATGGAGGATGTGGACAAACGTCGCAATGAGCTGAAGAAGAAACAAGAAGGCAAGAAGGACGAGGATATTCCTACAGCCGAAAAAGATGAGGTGAACGAACTGGATAAGAAGTGGGATGAACTGAAAGCCCGGAAAGAAGGCATATTTGCAGGTTATGCAGCTAATAACAAGGTGGTTCGCCAGTTGATAGATTTGGCACTACTGCAAAATGGAATGCTGAAAGGTGAAGCTCTGAACAACTTCGTCAAGAGAAGTATCGACCTGATAAAGTAAGCCCCTTTAAATTTGCATATATAATAGATGCAAGGGTATTGTGATTCGTAAGAGTTGCAATACCCTTTTTTATTTCTTTTTGCTGCTGTCATTACGTTTTTTTCCGTTGAATACGAAGTTTTTGGAAACTATTGCCTATATTTGAGCATTGAACGTTTAACATATATTTTACTCGGAATATCATAGACATGAAAAGGTTTCTTCTGTTTTTGTCATTTCTTCTATGTCTCTTGCCGCTTCTGCAAGCTCAGAAGGTGGGGCTTGTGTTGAGTGGCGGTGGTGCAAAAGGTATGACGCACATTGGCATTATCCGGGCGCTGGAAGAAAACAACATTCCCATTGATTACGTTACCGGGACGTCTATGGGAGCCATAATCGGTTCTCTCTATGCTATGGGATATTCTCCGGATGATATGGAAGCATTGCTGCGTTCGCCCGACTTCAAACGCTGGTACTCCGGTAAGGTAGAGCCGGAATATGAATATTATTTTAAGAAAAACCGCCCTTCGCCGGAGTTCTTCAATATTCGTTTTGCCTTTAAGGATTCGATGCATGTAAAGCCGCAGATACTTCCTACCAGTATGGTCAATCCGATACAGATGAACCTGGTATTTGTAGAACTGTTTGCGCGTGCTACGGCTGCATGTGACGGTGACTTCAATAATCTCTTTGTCCCTTTCCGTTGTGTTGCTTCCGATGTATACAATAAAAAGCCGCTTATCTTGAAGAACGGTGATTTAGGGGACGCTGTGCGTGCTTCCATGAGCTTTCCGTTTGTCTTTAAACCGATTGAGATAGATAGTGTACTGGCTTATGACGGAGGTATTTACAACAATTTCCCTACAGATGTGATGCGGGAGGATTTTCATCCGGAAGTTATTATCGGCAGTGTGGTAGCTGCCAATCCCAGTAAGCCTAAAGAGAATGACTTGATGAGTCAGTTGGAGAATATGATTATGCAAAAGACAGATTACTCCATTCCGGACTCATTGGGGATAGTGATGAATTTTAAATATGATGACGTCAATTTGCTGGATTTTGACCGTTTGCAGGAATTGCATGACATTGGCTATAACCGGACTATCAGCATGATGGATTCTATAAAAAGCCGCATTCATCGAAGGGTGAACCCCGATAATGTGCGTCTGAGGCGTCTGGTCTTTCGGAGTAATCTGCCTCAATTCCGCTTTCGGGATATCTATATAGACGGAGCTAATGCCCAGCAGCAAGCTTATATCAAGAAAGAATTCCATGATGAAGATTATGAGGTCTTTACTTATGAGGACTTGAAACGCGGTTATTTCCGCTTGCTGGCCGACAATATGATATCGGAAATAGTTCCTCATGCCGTTTATGATTCTGAATCGGACTTGTATGAGTTGCATTTGAAAGTCAAGATGGAAGATAACCTCTCCGTACGGGTGGGCGGAAGTGTTTCCACTACCAGCTCCAATCAGGTGTACTTGGGACTGGGATATCAGAACCTGAATTATAATTCGAAAGAATTCACTTTCGATGGACAGATAGGCAAGGTTTATAATAATGCCCAGTTTATGGCGAGGATTGATTTTCCCACCCATATTCCGACGTCTTATCGTTTTATAGCCTCTATCAGTACGTTCGATTACTATAAGAAGGATAAATTATTCTCCAAGAATGACAAACCGTCATTCAACTCGAAAGACGAGCGTTTCGTAAAGTTTATGGTTGCCTTGCCTTTCCTGGCTAATAAGCGTGCTGAGTTTAGTTTGGGGTATGGCAAATTGGAAGATAATTACTTTCAATCCAGCATTATAGATTTTGATAAAGACCGTTCCGATAGAAGTACTTATCGATTGTTTGGGGGATCTATAGGTTTTTATGGAAGTACTCTTAATACACGGCAATATGCCACCAAGGGATATTTAGAAAAGCTGGTTGCCCAGATTTTCACAGGAAAAGAGAAATTTGATCCGGGAAATCCAAAGGAAAGAAGTTCTGTAAAAGACCGACAGTCGTGGCTGCAAATTTCTTATATGAAAGAAGCTTATCATACGATGGGGCCTAAATTCACGTTGGGATGGATGGCAGAAGCATTGTATTCATCGAAGAATTTCTCTGAAAACTATACGGCAACAATGATGCAAGCGGGAGAATTCTCACCAACCCCGCATAGCAAATTGGTGTATAACCAGGCTTTCCGTGCCAATCAGTTCATGGCGGCCGGTATTAAACCGATCTATGTATTGAATGACATGTTCCAGTTCCGTACCGAGTTTTATGGTTTTATGCCGATTTTTCCAATAGAAAGGAACAGCCAGAATAAGGCTTATTATGGAAAAGCCTTTTCTCACTTTGAATATATGGGAGAAGTTTCAGTAATCTGCCAACTGCCTTTTGGTGCCATATCAGCTTATGTAAATCATTATAGCTCACCGAGAAGGGAGTGGAATGTGGGATTGAGCATCGGTTGGCAATTGTTTAACTACCGCTTCGTGGAATAAAATTTCTTCAAAAAAAGTTTGCGCATAGTTTGCTAATTCGGAAAAAGTACGTATCTTTGCACCCGTTAAACGAAAAGGCCGCGTAGCTCAACTGAATAGAGTAGCTGACTACGGATCAGCCGGTTACAGGTTTGAATCCTGTCGCGGTCACTCTAAAAATAACAAACGGTCGCGTAGCTCAACTGAATAGAGTAGCTGACTACGGATCAGCCGGTTACAGGTTTGAATCCTGTCGCGATCACAAAATCCTCTGCAAGTTTTCTTGTGGAGGTTTTTTGTGTGAACACCATTCTTCTTCTACCTGTTCGCAGCAGCTCTGCAACTTGTTGTATACAACAACGCCACCAGCTTGCGTCAATACTGCAAACTGATGGCGTCTTTATAGCTTAATTTTCTGTTCTTCTGTTTTTAGCACTTGATGTTCAGCTCGTCCAGAATCTTGCGCATGGCCTCAAAAGTGGTGATTCGCGTGGGTACCAATGGCAGTCGGAGCTTGTTTTCAATCATTCCCATTACATTCAACATGGCTTTTACGCCTGCAGGATTGCCATCCACAAACAAAAGCTTGAATAATTCTGCAAATTTATGGTGAATGGTCAATGCATTTGCGTAATCTCCACGTAATGCCAAACGCACCATGCGGCTGAATTCACGCGGAAAAGCATTTCCAATCACAGAGATAATGCCGACTGCTCCTAAGGTAATCAAGGGGAAGGTAATGCCATCATCGCCCGAAATAACATCGAAATTGGCAGGTTTATTCTTGATGATATCATCCATTTGTGTAATGTCCCCCGAGGCTTCCTTGATAGCTATCACATTTTTGAAGTCACGTGCAATGCGCAAGGTAGTTTCGGCTTTCATGTTCACACCGGTACGGCCGGGAACGTTGTAAAGCACAATAGGCAAGTCGGTTGCTGCGGCAATTGCTTTGTAATGTTGGTATATACCTTCTTGCGAAGGCTTATTGTAATACGGAACAACGGAAAGAATCGCGTCGACTCCGGTGAAATCATCGTTTTTCAGTGTTTCTACTATGGCACGGGTATTATTTCCACCTACACCAAGCAGAATAGGTATTCTTCCGTTCACACGTTCGATGACCATTTTCTTGATTTTCTTCTTTTCATCCTCCGTCAGTGTCGGAGTTTCTGCCGTGGTGCCAAGCACGCACAGAAAATCGGTATTGTTTTGAAGTTGATAGTCTACTAAACGCATCAACGCATCATAGTCAACGCTTTCATCCTCTTTAAATGGAGTGATAAGCGCTACCCCCATTCCTTTCAATCTTGTCTGTATCATGAGTATTATAAAGTAATCTCTAATTAAATGACTCGCAAAAGTACGAATTTTTTCGATTTCCCCTACAAATATAAGCCATAAAAAAGCTTTTCGTAGAAATTTGTTAGGATATCAGGGCTAAAAACTCATCTTCGCTCATTATCTTCACCCCTAATTTCTGGGCTTTTTCCAGTTTGGCAGGCCCCATATTTTCTCCCGCCAGGATAAAGCTGGTTTTGGCAGAGATGCTACCTACGTTTTTCCCTCCGTTCTTCTCGATCAGATCTTTGTATTCGTCTCTTGAATGGTGGGCAAATACGCCGCTGATGACGATGGACTGACCTGCAAGCTTATCGGTATATCCGCTTAGGTCTTCTTCTTTCTGGAAGAATTGCAATCCGGCTGTTTTTAAGCGGTTTACCAACTCCCGATTGGATGGATTAGCAAAATAAAGAATGATGCTTTGCGCTATTTTTTCACCGATTTCATCGATGTTTTTCAGCTTTTCAAGATCGGCATCTTCCAATTCCTCAATGTCTCTGAACGACTTGGCAATCTTCTTGGCAACGGTTTCTCCTACAAAGCGGATGCCCAATGCAAAAAGCACTCTTTCGAAGGGAACTTCCTTGCTGGCGGCAATGCCTTTAATGATGTTGTCGGCAGACTTTTCCCCCATTCGTTCCAGGTTCTTGATGTCGTCTGCTTTTAGTTGATATAGGTCTGCTGTATCTTTTATCAGCCCCAGCCGATAGAACATGTCCACGGTTTCCGGTCCCAGTCCGTCTATGTTCATGGCCTTACGGCTGATGAAATGCTCTATTTTGCCTTTTATCTGGGGCGGGCAAGCTGTTTCATTGGGGCAATAATGGGCCGCTTCTCCTTCGTAACGTATTAATTTACTGCCACATTCGGGGCAGTGCGTGATGAATCTTATCTTTTCACCGATAAGTATGCTGCGGGCGTCTTTATCCACTCCGGTTATTTTCGGAATGATTTCTCCGCCTTTTTCCACATAAACCATGTCGCCTATGTGCAAATCCAGTCCTTCTATGATATCTGCATTATGGAGGGAGGCTCTTTTCACGATGGTGCCGGATAGCTGTACGGGATCCAGATTGGCCACCGGAGTTACGGCACCCGTACGTCCTACCTGGTAGGTTACCTTATTCAGGCGTGTCAATGCCCGTTCTGCCTGAAACTTATAGGCAATGGCCCAACGGGGGGATTTAGCGGTGAAACCGAGGTTTTTCTGCTGCTTCAAACTATTGACCTTTAGCACAATACCATCTGTTGCTACTGGCATATTCTTGCGTTCGGTGTCCCAATACCGGATGTATTCGAATATCTCTTCCAGGCTGTGTGCTTTTCTCATGTGCTCTGAGATTTTAAATCCCCAGCTGGCTGCTTTTTGCAAGTTCTCGTAATGTCCGTCACAAGGTAATTCTTCTCCCAGCAAATAGTATAAATAAGCATCGAGTTTGCGCGAAGCTACGATAGCAGAGTTTTGCAGTTTCAATGTTCCCGAAGCCGCATTGCGGGGATTAGCAAAGAGCGGTTCTTCCCGTGCTTCTTTTTCACGGTTCAGCTCTTCAAATACAACCCAGGGCATCAGGATTTCCCCTCTGATTTCAAATAGCTTAGGATAGTCTCCATGCAGAACCAGTGGGATGGTACGTATTGTTTTTACGTTATCTGTCACGTCATCGCCTTTTTCACCGTCACCACGGGTGACGGCGCGCACCAGCTTACCGTCCTCGTAAGTCAGCGAAATAGAAGTACCGTCATACTTCAGTTCGCAGCAGATTTCAAAGTCTTCATTCAGTGCTTTCTTTACGCGGTCGTAAAAGTCTGTCACCTCACTTTCGGAATAGGTGTTTCCTAATGAAAGCATCGGATATTTATGTGCTACTTGCGTGAAATTCTTGTTTATATCGCTTCCTACGCGCATGGTAGGCGAATTGTCATCCTGATATTCAGGATGTTCCTTTTCCAGATCTTGTAGCTCACGCATCATGTCATCAAATTCCTTATCAGATATCTCGGGAGCATTCAGAACATAATAATTGTAGTTGTGCCGATGCAGCTCGGCACGCAGTTGGTCTATCTTTTCCTTTACAGTCATAGCGATTTCGGATTGTTTGAACGCAAAAATACGGGTTTCTACCCGAATATTTGTATTTTTGCAAAAAATTAAAGTTTATGCGTATCGACATCATCACTGTTTTGCCGGAGATGATTGAAGGCTTCTTCAATTGCTCCATTATGAAACGTGCTCAGAATAAAGGGCTTGCAGAAATTCATATTCATAATCTCCGCGATTATACGGAAGATAAATATCGTCGTGTAGATGATTATCCTTTTGGAGGCTTTGCCGGAATGGTCATGAAGATAGAGCCTATTGAGCGCTGCATCAATGCCCTGAAGGCTGAACGGGAGTATGATGAGGTGATTTTTACCACTCCGGATGGCGAGCAATTCGACCAGCCGATGGCGAACACCTTGTCGTTAGCCCAAAACCTGATTATCCTTTGTGGTCATTTCAAGGGAATAGACTACCGTATTCGCGAACATTTCATAACCAAAGAGGTGAGCATCGGCGATTATGTGCTGACTGGAGGTGAGCTGGCCGCTGCCGTAATGGCAGATGCCATCGTGCGTATTATTCCCGGGGTCATTTCCGATGAGCAGTCCGCTCTTTCCGATTCCTTCCAGGATAATTTATTGGCAGCTCCTGTATATACGCGTCCTGCAGAATACAAGGGTTGGAAAGTTCCGGATGTTTTACTCTCCGGCCATGAGGCAAAAATTAAGGAATGGGAGCTTCAGCAGTCATTGGAAAGAACCCGAAAACTGCGCCCAGATTTATTAGGAGAGTAATTTACTGATGTAAATAAAAAGAAAAAGGACATTCTTGTGGGAATGTCCTTTTTTATGAAATATAGTTGCGAATGGCAATCTTCTGTTTTTAGTTATACCTCAAGCGCACCGATTATTTCTTGTACAGACTTAAATCCGTGTCTCTCAAGATAGTCATTGATACCTTCTGCCACCTTCACCGTTATGGCCGGATCTATGAAGTTTGCCGTACCAATTTGGATGGCAGAGGCGCCTGCAAGCATGAATTCCACTGCGTCTTTCCAGTTCATGATACCTCCCAGACCTATGATGGGGATTTTTACCGCCTTGGCAACCTGCCATACCATGCGCAATGCGATGGGCTTTACGGCTGCACCGGACATACCTCCTGTGACGGTAGAAAGCACGGGACGCCTGCGCTCTGCATCTATGGCCATTCCCAGTAGCGTATTAATGAGCGACACGCTGTCTGCGCCACCATTTTCGGCTGCACGGGCTATTTCCGTGATGTCTGTAACGTTTGGTGAGAGCTTTACGATAAGTGTCTTTTTGTAAACTGAGCGCACGGCTTTTACCACTTCTTCGGCTCCTTTTGTTGTGACGCCAAATGCCATTCCACCTTGCTTCACATTAGGGCAAGAGATGTTCAACTCTATGGCAGGAATTTTGTCAAGTTCATTAATGATCGAAGCCGTTTCTACATAATCTTCAATGGCAGAACCCGAAACATTCACAATCATGTTCGTCTGTATGTCTTTGATGCGTGGATAGATGTGTTCAACAAAGTAATGTACACCCTTATTCTGCAGTCCTACAGCGTTTAACATGCCCGAAGGAGTCTCCGCCATGCGTGGATATGGGTTGCCTTCACGTTTGTGAAGGGTAGTGCCCTTTACAATTATACCACCTATTCGCGATATATCGATGAAATCGGCAAATTCTTCACCATACCCGAATGTCCCGGATGCCGTCATAACCGGGTTCTTCATTTGTAGTTCACCAATGTTTACACTTAAATCTGCCATAATAGTTTGTTTATATTAAAAACCGGACCTTCTTTACATACACACAAATGGCCTTCTGTGGTATTTTCCACACAGCATAGGCAAGCGCCTATACCACACGCCATCATATTCTCCAGAGATACCTCGCAGTTGATACCTTTACTTTTGGCATATTTTGCCACGGCTACCATCATCGGCTTCGGACCGCAGGTGTATATTTGCTCAAAGTTCACCTTATTTAATATAGAGTGCTGGGTTACGTAACCTTTCTCACCATGGCTGCCATCTTCTGTGGTAGTATAAACGTCTCCATAAGCGGCAAACTGTTCCAATTGAAGCAAATCCTTGTCACTCCTGGCACCCAGCAAGAAGGTGGGTTTGTTGCCGTTTTTAGCCAATTGTTCACCTAAATAAAGCATAGGTGCCGTACCTACACCTCCACCTACTAATAAAAGCTTGTCGGAGGGCTTTTGGGGCATTGTGAAGCAATTTCCCAAGGGAAGCACTACATTAATTGTATCACCGTTTTGGGCTTCTCCTAAACGCTTAGTTCCGTCACCTACAAGTTGAATAAGAAACCATACTTCATTTCTTTGTCTATCTACATAATTGATGGAAATGGGACGGCGTAAAAAAGTAGCTGGTGAGCCATCCACACGGATCTCTGCAAATTGTCCCGGAAGCATTTCCGGAAGCGGGGACGAAGAAGTCAATTTCAGCAACACATAGTTGGCATGCAATCGGACGTTTTCAGTCACTGTCAGATCTAAAATATATTTTTTCATATTATCTATAAAGAGGAATATTGTCTTTCGGGTACAAAGATACGGGAAATTGTGTAAACTGTTATTCTTACTCCTTAATTTTCGGGCTTGAATGTTTCATAGGTGTTATCATCAAAGAAAATTCTTATTTCGGTGATTTTTCTTGGAGGTCTTTCTTTGTAGATAATCTCTTGTTTTACAATCTCTTTAGGGGGGGGTTGTACTGTTTCTAATGCAATTTCCTTGCGATTTTCCATTTCGCTCGGCTCATCGGTCAGATTTTCCGGATTCTCAGCAAATAGAGGATAGTCGAATTCACTGCTTCCTGCAGAATTAGAATTGTTACTCATGCTGCCTTCTCCGGTAAGTAACCACTCAAGATTAATGTCGGTATACCGTTGGTGTAATCGAAGAATCACTTCTGTACTTGGATACTTGTTACGGGGACCTAAGATATGTGAAATTGTAGCTTGGGCTACACCGATACTTTCGGCGAATGCACCAGCTGTTAATTTCTCCCGGTCCATGATCATTTTAAATCTGTCTTTTATGCTCATGATATAGGTGTGATTACAATTGTATTTTGATTTTAATCGATTACAAAAGTAAAAAATAGAAATCACAAATGCAAATTAAATCTGTAAATACTCAAAGTTTACAAATGTATACTGTGTATTTCAATAGTAATGCGTACAAATGTAATCCGTAGTAATAGAGTAAATAAAAGCTCTTATTTAAGCTTTAATTATATTGTGTAATTCATTGGTATACAACTGTATATATATATCATATTTCATTGATGCAAGTGTATTACAATTGTTTTTATGTGTTTCTTTGCATTATTTTGCTTGATACTTCATTATAATAGTATATAATTTTGATATATAACATATTATAGCATAAATAAGATGAGGTTAACCCCCTACTCTATATATTTGTAATCTGTATCTTCACTAGTTTGAATTTGGCTGTTTACAATTGTGTTTTACGTTGTTGTGTTATTATTGTAATATTAAAAATGTATTTAAGTACAAATGTGAAATGTATGTTTTTACAGGAGTAAATACTGGCTGTTGTAAGAACAACTATTTTATCTGTTTGAATGGTGAAATGGATTTCGGTAAGTCATCTGTTTGGAGGAAAATAGGTGACACTAAAGAAAAATAGTGAGGGTTATTTTCTTGTTTGCTCTTTAACTAGTGAATCCTTGCTCTATTTCCGTACGAATGACCGATTAATTGAGAAAAAACGATTCTGAGAGGCTTATTTTTGATTTATATATCTGAAAGAAAGGATATTACGCCCAATTTTCTTGTCAGTGCAGATGTTCATTCTAGAAAAAAGGGAGAATAATCTCCCTTAATGTGACAAAATGGTACGAAATAGATCTATTTTACGATTTTCCTTTTTATAGGAAAAAGAGAGTTTATTGAAGAATCAATGCAGGATTTTAAAGACCAGTTCCCGAAGAATATCTCCGTCGCTTAAGGAAGAATTAGCCACTCCCTTAGACTTGGCATCGGCATATCGGATCTCTCCGATTATTTGCATTGTCTTTACGCCATTGTAGCGTCTCATGGCGCCCATATATTCACGAGACTGCCACGGGCTTCTTAAACCTAAGAATGTGGCAATGCCTTGCTCCGACTTATCCGGAGCATAATAAGCTAACATTAGATTGGAGAAGAACCCAAAAAGTAAAGATAAAGTCATTTGAATGGGATTTGTTTTGGGATTTTCTTCAAAATATTTTATTATCTTATTAGCTTTTAGTATGTCCTTTTCTACAATGGCGCTACGGAGTTCAAAGTTATTATAATCCTTGCTGATTCCTATGTTACGCTCTATCTGTTCGGGGGTGACGCGTGTCTGACCTTTTGGAAGAGTAATAATCAGCTTTTCCAGTTCTCCCGTAAGGCGGCTGAGGTCAGTGCCGACGAAATCAGCTAGCATGGAAGTAGCTTTGGGCTCAACATCTACGCCTTTGCGTTTCATATAAGAGGTGATGAATGCCGGGAGTTGGGCATCCTTTACCTTCTTGGATTCAAATAATACCCCTACTTTTTCTATTTCAGCAGCTAACTTTTTTCTTCTATCCAGCACGCCGTGTTTATGGCAGATGACGAGGATAGTAGAGTTCAATGGCTTTTGCAGGTAAAACGAAAGCTCATCCATATTGCGGATGGCTTGTGCTTCCTTGACGACAACAACTTGACGTTCGGACATCATCGGATATCGTTTAGCAGCATTGATAACGGTAGCGATATCAACGTCTGCGCCATAGACAACGGTCAGATTGAATTCTTTTTCAGTATCGGTGAGAACATTGTCTATGATGTAATCAGAGATAAGGTCGATATAATACGATTCCTCGCCCATAAGGTAGTAGACGGGACGGTATTGCTTGGCCCTTAGCTCTTTCAGAATATCATCGCATGTCGTTTCTTGTTTTGCCATATTACCAGTCGAACTTCAAGTGTTTCACTGTTTTCTTTTCATCAATGATCATGCGCAAGGATGCAATACCGATTTCAACATGTTCTGCCACATAATTCTGGGTGACTATATTATCGCTTTTATCGGTCTTTACTCCTTCCGGAATCATGGGTTGGTCGGAAACCAGCAAAAGAGCGCCGGTAGGGATATGATTGGCAAAACCACAACTGAACAGGGTTGCAGTTTCCATGTCGACAGCCATTGCACGGGTTTTCTTGAGATATTCTTTAAAATTCTCATCATGTTCCCAAATACGGCGGTTGGTGGTATAAACAGTGCCGGTCCAATAGTCACGGGCATAATCGCGGATAGCGGAAGAAACGGCACGTTGCAGCATAAATGCCGGAAGTGACGGAACTTCGGGGGGAAAATAGTCATTAGAGGTACCTTCACCACGGATGGCGGCAATAGGAAGAATGAGATCCCCTATCTTGTTTTTCTTGTCTATACCTCCGCATTTGCCCAAGAACAGGCAGGCCTTAGGCTGGATAGCACTCAGTAAGTCCATAATGATAGCGGCATTAGGACTTCCCATACCGAAGTTGATGATAGTCATTCCTTCTGCACTGGCAGAGATCATATTGGCATCTTTGCCAAGAATGGGAACATTGAACTTCTCCGCGAATATTTCCACGTACTTGTTGAAGTTGGTCAACAGAATGTACTCTCTAAAATCCTCCAGACTACGTTTTGTATAGCGGGGCAGCCAATTAGCTACGATTTCTTCTTTCGTTTTCATCAGATTTTATTAAATTTGCTCCGAAAAGACTTTTAGGAGCGATTATTTAACTCACAAAAGTACAAAAAAAAGTAGAAACTGGAAATTAAAATCGAATGAAACAACATTTATTACTATTGCTATTCTGTTTGTTAAGTAGTGTTTTGTGGGCGCAGGGAAAAGATAGTGATAGCGTTAGTTGGGCGGATGCTGCAAAGGAAATGCAAGCAGGGCATTATGACAGAGCCTGCAGTCTCTACGTTGACTTGAGTAATCTTACAATATCTACTTTCCAAGAAATAAATTCGCGTGAGGTAAAAGATTTGCGGAATGAATATTCTATAGATGAAGTGCTGTTGCAGAAGAATCTTCATCAAAGCCGTCTGCTGAAGCTGACATGGGTTGCCGGTATTGTCCTTGTAGGAATGTTTGTTATTTGCTTTTTCTATATAAGAAGGCAAAACAAGTTGCTGGCCTGTTCCCGTGAAGAGTTGAATAAGGCAAAATTGCTGGCTGAGGACTCTATCAGAAACAAAAGTCTATTTCTTTCCAATATGAGTCATGAGATAAAGACACCGCTGAATGCCCTCTCCGGTTTTGCAGAAGTGCTTACCATGCCGGGAATTGATGAAGGTACGCGGAATCAATGTAATGAAATCATCCAGTTGAATTCCGAACTGCTATTGAAACTGATAAACGATGTGATAGACATATCGTGCCTGGACATTGCCAATATGAAGTTCAACATAAAACCCTGCGAGGCAGTTTCGCTTTGCCGGAATGTGGTGAAGACACTGAGTTCCATCAAGCAGACAGATGCTGAAATTCTTTTCGAAACCGAATTGACTTCGTTGGAACTGGATACCGACATAGAGCGTCTGCAACAACTGCTGATTAATCTGTTGGTCAATGCAACCAAGTTTACCAAGGAAGGTACCATAACCTTGAAACTGGAAAAGACAGAAGATGGAAAGGCGCAATTTTCGGTGACTGATACCGGTTGCGGCATTCCGTTGGAAAAGCAGGCGCGCATTTTCGAACGTTTCGAGAAGTTGGACGAAAAAGCTCAAGGCACCGGATTAGGCTTGTCCATCTGCCAGCTTATTATCAAGCGTTTAGGAGGAGATATATGGATTGATTCCAACTATACGCAAGGATCCAGGTTTGTATTTGTTCACCCCTTGAAGCAGGAGATGCGGTTATGAAAAAGATAATATTTATCATCATCTGCCATCTTTTGGCGGTTACTACTATAAAGGCTGAACAACCTTCTTCTACTTCGGACAGCCAGTTGCGCGACAGTGTATTCCGAGTATCTGCCTCTATGACCCAAGATACCTTGCGCGTGAAGTTCATGCGAAAAATATTCCAGCAAAATATAGGCAAAGAGTGGGCGAAAGAAATTCTAGACTCCGCTCTTGTCTGGTCTGCTCGTAGTGAATATACCCGAGGAGAGTTGGGAGTCTATTTCGACTATTATCGTCATTACAAGCATCTGGTGGATACGGCACAGATGAGTAAATCATTTAAGCAGTTGGAATTCTTTAGTAAGAAATACAAGGATTATGATCTTTATTTTATTACTTGGGGAGACATGCTTCAATTTAATATTGTTCGCGGAGATACAGAATATGCTATTCTGGAAGCGAAACGCATGGAAGAAACTGCCCATAAACTGAACAATACCAAAGGTATTTTATACTCTCGTCTGGCTGTAGCCAGAGCTCTCAGAGGAGCTAAGCAAGAAGAAGAGGCTATTGCCAAATTCAGGGAAATATTGGAAATGCCCGATTTCCCGGATATTGACCGACCGATGATTTATAGTGAGATTGCGGGCATATACATGTGGCACAATGATAGCGAAAAGGCAATCGCCGAACTGGAAAAAGGACGCGAGGTGGCATTGCGTAATGGGACTCGGAAATTGCAGCAGGAAGAATCTCATAGGGGCATAATGCTGAACCTGGAATTGTCTTTCTGTGAAATCTACTTGTCTGTTCCCGATGCTGAGAACTTGCAGAAGCACCTGAAAGAGGTGCAGAAGTATTATACTCCGGACTGTTTGTTTTCTTTTTACATAAGATACCATACGGTTTGGGCCGGCTATTACAGTTTGGTGCATGAGTGGGATGCTTGCTTTCGCGAGTATGATTTAGCTTTGGATCATTTCAAGGGAACACAGCCCTTGCATGAAATGTCTATACGGCTTATGAAGGCACAAGCTTTTCAGGATGCCGGACGGCATAAGGAAGCTGCCGAAACATATAGCCGTGCCGCGCTTGAAATGGACTCTTTGAACCGGGATATCCTGCAACGTCATGGAGAAGTGCATCGTGCCAATTATGCCATCCGCCAGGCTTTGCTGGATAAGACAATGGCGGAAAGACATTACAATCAGATATGGGTAGCGTTGGTCGTTATACTGGTAGTTGCATTGGCGATATGGCTGGTGCGTGGATTGTATGTACAGCGAACACTGCGTCGTTCGGAACGCGAGACACGCGAAGCGCTGGAGACAGTAGAAGCCGCCAATAAGATGAAAGAAGTTTTTCTGCGAAATATTACTTATGAAATCAGAGTGCCGCTGAATGCTGTTGTAGGATTCTCCGAGTTGCTTTCCGAAGATAGCGGTCTTTCAGCCGGGCAGATGCAGGAGTATGCAGTATTGGTAAAGAAAAATGCCGATCATTTGTCTCAGCTGATATTCGATGTACTCGACCTCTCCCGTTTGGAGTCGGGTATGATGAAGTTTAATGTCCAGGAGTATGATGTCGTACAATTCTGCCGTGATGCCAAGATGATGGTAGAGATGCAGGAGAACAATACCGTGCACATAGAGTTTCATACAGAACTGGAGAATCTGCCGATACAAGCAGACAGCACCCGCTTCATGAAGTTGCTGGTCTCCGTCCTCTCCGCTCCGATTGATTATGAAGATCAAGCCTCTATAAGCTTCTCGCTTGCGAGCGAAGCCGACAAACTGGTAATAACCGTGCAGGGCAGTCCGTTGCTGGAAGTGGTAGACGACAAAGAACAGCACCGTATACAACATGATATCAACCGCCTTTATCTGAAGACGTTTGGAGGCAATTATATCCTGAATAAAGAGGAACGGAAAATTATTATTATTTACCCTATTGGAGCTCATTAAGCATATTGTTATGTGAGTTTGTTTGGCTTTATATTCAATTAGTTGTAATTTCTTCTTGATTCTCATGATTTTTGATTAAATTTGTTCCCTAAGGATTTTAGGAGTGATCATTCAGTCCCAAAAGCTTCAAAAGTAGAAGAAGGAAGTAGAAACAGGAAATAGAAATAGAATGAAACGACATTTATTGCTACTATTATTACTCTTTTTTTCAAGTAATGTCTTGCGCGCTCAAGACGAGCAGTTGCGTGACAGCATTTTTGACAGATACCATTCCATGACAGATACAGTCAGTCGTATCGAGTTCATGCGCAATATGTTGCAGAAGAATATCGGAAAGAAATGGGCGGTGGAATTGCTCGATTCTGCCTTGACATTAACTGCCGGTAACCGCTACAAAGAAGAAGAAGTCGGTATTCGCTATGACTACTACCGCCACTATAAATATCAGGCAGATACATTGCAGATGAACAAGGCTTTCGGAACATTGAGAGCCGTCAGCCGGAAGTACAAGATGTACGACCTTTATTTTGCGGCATGGGGGGATATCCTTCAGTTCAGCACGGTGCGTGGAGATACGGAATATGTACTGCTGGAAGCCCGACGTATGGAAGAAGAAGCGCAAAAGTTAAACAACCGGACCGGTATCTATTACTCCATGTTGACCACAGCCAGGGCTCTGCGCGCTTCCAAGCACGAAGATGAAGCCATCGAAAAATATAGGGAGACTCTGGAACTGCCCCATCTGGACAAGGTAGACAAAGCAACGGTCTATAACGAGATTTACACCATCTACCACCTGAAAGGAGAATACATCATGGCCATCTCCGAACTGAACATGCAACGCAGCATGATGGAGCAAGCCCTGGCAGAAGCACCGGAAAAAGCAGATAGCTACAGAGATAAGTTGCTGGACATGGAATTGTCCTACAGTGCGGTTTATCTGGATACTTCCGACCTCGATAACCTGCTGAAGCACTTGAAACAGGCTGAGAAATACTATTCGCCGAACAGTTTGTTTTCCTATCGCATCAAGTATCACATTATGTGGGGTGGTTACTATTGCCTGACTGAAAAGTGGGACAAAAGTTTCCGTGAGTATGATGCCGCTCTGGCATCGTTTGACAACACGCAGCCATTGTTCAAGATGACAGTACGCATGATTAAAGGGCATGCCTTGAAATATGCCGGAAGATATAAGGAAGCTGCCGAGAACTATCTTCGCGGTGTGCAAGAGATGGATTCTCTGAATCGCGACGTGCTGCGCTTGCATAAGGAAGCCCACCAGGCAAACTATATCATACGTCAGGCGCTGCTGGATCGGGCAACGGCCGAGAAACGGTATTATCTGTTGTGCGTGGCATTGATTGCAGTAGTGATTATTGCCTTCTCGATATTGCTGTGGCGCGCCCTCTACGTGCGCCGTATTTTGCGTAGCTCGGAGCAGGAGACGCGTGAGGCTTTGGAGACGGCAGAAGCAGCCGACAAGATGAAAGAAGTCTTTTTGCGCAACATCACTTCTCAGATACGGGTGCCGCTCAATTTAGTGGTAGGCTTTTCAGAGGTGCTTTCTACAGAGCAGGATCTTTCACCGGAACAGATGGAGGAATATGCGGGACTGGTGAAGAAGAATGCCAATCAGCTTTCTCAATTGATCTTCGATGTGCTCGACCTCTCCCGTTTGGAGTCGGGGATGATGAAGTTCACGGTGACGGAATGTGATGCAGTGCAGTTGTGTCGTGATGCCAAGATGATGGTAGAGATGCAGGATGGCAATGCGATCCACCTGGAGTTCTACACAGATTTGGATGTGTTGCCAATTAAGGTAGACAGCGGGCGCTTCATGAAACTGCTTTCGTCAGTGCTTTCCGTTTCGGGCAGGCATCGGGAAATGGCATGGGTGGACTATACACTGAGCCGTGAAGCAGAGATGCTGAAGATTGTGGTACACGGAAGTCCGCTATTCAGGCTGACGGAGGAGGAAGAACAATCGCCCGGGATACAGCACGACATTAACCGGTTGTTCCTGGAGACGTTCAAAGGGAGCTATATTTTGGAAAAAGAAGGCCACACGATTGTTATTACCTATCCTATTTGAATGTAGCTTTATAATATTTGATTAATTTTGTCCTTCGAAGAACAAGGACCATAAAAGTAAAACAGGATGAAACATTGCATATTACTGTTATTATTGTGTTTGTCAAGCAGTATTTCTCGGGCACAAGAGTATGTTCAGAAGCAGGATAGTGATAGCTTGCGTTGGGCAGTTGCCGCCCGGGAGTTTCAAGAGGGACACTATGAGAAGGCATGTAGCCTGTATCTGGATTTGAGCAACTATGCGATAGCCACATACCAGGACATCAATTCGCGCAAGGTAGAAGACTTGCGCAACAAATTTTCAATAGATGAGGTACAGTTGCAGAGAAACCTTCAGCAGAACCGCTTGTTGCGTCTGATATGGATTGCCGGTATCATTCTTTTGGTGGTATTTGTGGGATGTTTCTTCTACATCAGGCGGCAGAACAGATGGCTGGCGCACTCTCGTGAAGAGTTGAACCGTGCAAAGGCTCTGGCCGAAGAGTCTATCCGCAATAAAAGTCTGTTTCTGTCCAATATGAGCCATGAGATAAAGACGCCACTGAATGCCCTCTCCGGCTTTGCAGAAGTGCTGACCATGCCCGAGATTGATGAAGCAACGCGTGAGCAATGTAATGATATTATCCAGTTGAATTCGGAGTTGTTATTAAAGCTGATAAACGATGTGATAGATATCTCCTGTCTGGACGTTGCCAATATGAAATTCAATATCAAGCCCTGCGATGCCGTAGCTCTTTGCCGGAACGTGGTAAAGACCTTGAGTGCCATCAAGCAGACTGATGCTGAAATGATATTCGAGACAGACTTGGACGTCTTGGAACTGGATACGGATGTAGAGCGTTTGCAGCAGTTGCTGATCAACCTTCAGGTCAACGCCACCAAATTTACGAAACAAGGCAGCATTACGCTGAAACTGGAAAAGACTGACAACGGTATGGCGAGATTCTCGGTGACAGATACCGGCTGCGGCATCCCCCTGGAAAAGCAGGCCCGCATCTTCGAACGTTTCGAGAAGTTGAATGAGAAGGCACAGGGAACCGGTCTAGGCTTGTCCATCTGCCAACTGATCATCAAACGCCTGAACGGGGATATATGGATAGATTCCGAATACACCCAAGGCTGCCGTTTCGTCTTCGTCCACCCCTTAAAGCAGGAGGTGCGTTCATGAGGAGAAGAAGTACAGCGAACATTTAAATTATATAAGCCTATGTTATCATTGAATTTGCCTGCATTTGATGTCAAAGTAGCCGAGAGAGACGGACGGACCGTTATCTTCGATGCCATCCGTCGCCGTTACGTGGCCTTGACACCCGAAGAATGGGTGCGCCAGCATTTCGTTCACTTCCTGCTGGAGCATAAAGGCTATCCGCAAGCATTGATGGCAAACGAGGTGCAGGTACTGCTCAACGGAACAAAGAAACGCTGTGACACCGTGCTGTACCGACGGGACTTGACGGCACGCATGATTGTGGAGTACAAGGCGCCCGACGTAGAAATCACGCAGAAAGTTTTCGACCAGATAACCCGCTACAATATGGTACTGAAGGTCGATTACCTGATAGTGAGCAACGGACTGCAGCACTATTGCTGCCGCATCAATTACGAGAAGAATAGCTATACTTTCCTGCAAGATATCCCTATGTACGGGGATTTATAACGAAATCGCTTCGTATACCATTTTAGAAATTGTGGCGATGATGGCTGCGTTGTCTTTGTCGGTCTCGTACGAGTCTGTCACAAAGACGGCGATGTAGTATCTGCGACCATCAGGCAACGTGATGAAGCCGGCATCGTTGTCGGCAACCTTCATGCCGGTGGCGTCGCGGTCGGAAGAGCCGGTCTTGTGTCCGATTGTCACATTTGTAGGCAGCGAGGCTTTCAGTTTATCGGCACCGGTTTGGGTTTCTATCATCGTTTGCAGGAGGAAATTCTTGTATTGGGGAGCAAAGAGGGACTTTTCTACGGCTATTTGCAGCAGGCGGGTTACTTCGGAGGGCTGGCTCCAGTTGCGCCGGGGATTATTGGTGGCGTGCATTTCGGCTTCGGTATCTATGAGCTGGCAGTTGAGGATGCCCAGACGTTGGATGTAACGTTGGATGTGCTTCATACCACCGGCATAGTCGATGAGGATATCGCAGGCATTGTTATCGCTTTGGGCAATGCTGTATTTTAGAAGTTCTCCGAGTGAGATCGTAAAGTCTTGGTCGGGAAACTTCTGCCGCAGAGGACTGTATGTATTTGGAAGCATCTGCGAAGCTTTTATGAAAAGAGTGTCTTCCAGGGAGATGCCCGCTTTGTCCATCTTATCGAGTACCGCCAGGGCGATGTGGAATTTGAAGACGCTGAGCAGAGGAAAGTGGAGTTCGTTGTTGTACTGAATCGTTTCACCACGGTCGGTCAAGACAGCGACGCCGATGGTGGCTTTCTTGCCTTTGGCGTATTCGGCAATTTGTTTTTCCAAAGTTTCGGTCTGCGCATGCAGGCCGATGGACAGGAAAGCGGAAAGCAGAAAAACAAGGGAGATTCTGAGTTTCATATTCAAAAGAATTGTTGGAGAATTTGTTTTGTGGACAAAGATAGTAATATCTATTAAAAAACGCATCATCTGTTGGCCCCAAACGCATGATGCGTTGAAGGCTTACAGATGATGCGTTTGGGGTGAACAGATGATGTGTTTCGGGCAAACGGATGATGCGTTACCGTCGCTTGCTAAATCTCTCCTGTAACTTCTGCATCAGTTCATAGAAATTCGGAATATACACCGTGGCGAGCAGCGTGTTCATCGCCATGCCGAAGACTACCGCAGCCCCCAGTGCCACGCGGCTCCCCGCTCCTGCTCCCGTAGCGAAAAGCAGCGGCATCACACCGAAGACGAAGGCAAGTGATGTCATCAGGATAGGTCGCAGACGGATATGTCCCGCCTGGAAGGCTGCTTCGCGGATCGAGTTGCCCTGCGCACGGAAGTCGCGGGCAAACTCCACAATCAAAATGCCGTTCTTGGCAGAGAGTGCGACGAGGAGGATGATACCGATTTGCGTATAAATGCTCACCGGTGTGCCCATGACGTAACAGCCCAGCATGGCACCGAGCAGCGCCACAGGCAGTCCCATCACTGCCGCTACGGGGCTGGTCCAACTCTCGTATTGCGCAGCCAGCACCAGGAATGCCACCAGTAGCGCCATCAGGAACACAGTGCTGGTGGTCGATGATGCCTGCGTTTCCTGGTAGGCTACCGATGTCCACTCGTAACCGAACTCGTCGCCCAACTGTTCCTTAATCAGGCTTTCCACTTCCTTGATGGCATCGCCCGAACTGCTGCCCGGAGCCACATTGCAGGTCACGGCAGCCGTGGAATACATGTTGTAGCGGTTTATCTGGTCCATACCCAGCTGTTCTTCCACCCGTGTGAAAGACGAGAAAGGCACCATCGCACCGGAAACATTTGGCACGCTCAACTTCAGCACATCGTCGATGACGCGTTGTGCGCGGTCGCCCGCACCAAGTTTCACCTGATAGATGTGGCCGAATTGCACGTAGTCGTTTACGTATGCTTCACCCATGTAATACCCCAGTGCGGTAAAAACACTGCTCAGCGGAATGCCCATCATCTGTACCTTGTCGCGGTCGATGTTCAGCAAATATTGTGGCACGTCGGCCTGATATTGGCTGCTGACGCTGGCCAGAGCGGGATAACTGTGATAATTCTCCATCAATGCCTCTACGGCACGCTGCATTTCACCGGAACCGAGGTTGTTGCGATCTTCAAGTTGGAGCTGCAAGCCTCCGGTAGCTCCCAGCCCCGGGATGGCTGGCGGAACCATGGCGAAGATTTCGGCTTCCTGAATGCCGTAAACCTCCATATTGAAGCGGTTTACCACAGCTGCTGCGGTATGCTCTTTCCCTTTCCGCTCCTTCCAGTTTTTCAGTACCACGAAGTAAGTGGCAGCATTGCTCTGCTCCCCGCCTCCCATCACGGAGAAGCCGAACACGCCGATGTAGTCTTTTACTTCCGGATAGGTATTGAGGATGGCATTGATCTGCTGCCCCACGGCTTGCGTACGTTCCAGACTTGACGCCGGAGGAAGCTGTATCACGGCAAGGAAATACCCGTCATCTTCTTCGGGTACGAAGGTAGATGGCCACTTGACGAACAACAAGATGGCAATCAGTGTGAGTACTGCATACGAAATTACTGCCAAGGCCGGACGTGGCAGCAGATACCCTACTACTTTGTCATAGGCGCCTTGTGCCTTGTCGTATAGCCGGTTGAAGCCTTTGTAAAGCGGGAATTTGGAGGGAGCGGTAGGTTGCAACATCAACGCACAGAGCGCCGGCGTCAGAGTCAGCGAGTTGAAACCGCTCAGCACCGTGCTGGCGGCAATAGTGAGGGCAAACTGCTTGTAAAGCTGTCCCGAAATGCCGCTGATGAGCATCGTGGGCACAAACACGGCGAGCAGTACCAGCACCACGCCTACGATAGGGCCGGTAATCTCCCCCATCGCCTCCGTCACCGCCTGCCGCGCGCTGTATCGGCCTGTGTCCAGCAGGCGCGTGGAGTTCTCTACCACCACTATGGCGTCATCTACCACAATGGCAACAGCGAGTATCAGTCCGAAGAGCGTCAGCGTATTGATGGAGAATCCGAAGAGTGACATCACCGCCAGCGTACCGATGAGCGACACCGGGATGGTGATGCAGGGAATGATGACCGCCCGCCAGTTTTGCAAGAAAAGGAAGATGACGAGTACCACGAGCAGCGTCGTCTCAAGGAAGGTCACCATCACTTCGTCGATGGAGGCGTGGATAACGTCCGTGGTATCGAGCGTCACGTTGTACTGGATACCTGCCGGAAAGTTTTGTGCAAGCTCTTTCATCCGGGCCCGAACGCCTTTCGATACATCCAGCGAGTTACTGCCCGGTTGCTGGTAGATGGCAATGGCGGCGGTGGGGCGGCCGTCGAGTTGCGACACTACACTGTAAGATGCCGAGCCTTGGTCGATATGGGCCACGTCGCGCAGGCGGAGCACCCGTCCTCCTGCCTCGGTGCGCAGAATGATGTTACCGAATTCTTCGGGCGAAGTCAGCCGGCCTTTCACGGTCAGGCTGTATTGGTAGGCATTTTTGTTGTCGGTACCGATGGGCTGGCCCACGTTTCCGGCACTGACTTCAACGTTTTGCGTCTGTATGGCTTGGTAAACGTCCTGCGGCGAAAGGTTGCGGATGCGCAGCAAGGCGGGGTCGAGCCAGATACGCATGGAGTAGTCCCCCGCTCCCATCACATTGACGGCACCTACGCCGGGCACGCGCGTCAGCTGGTCTGTGAGGTTCAGTTTGGCGTAGTTGCTGAGGTAGAGTCCGTCGTACTCGGGGGTGTCGGACTTCATGGTGAGGAACATCACAATGTTGCTCGATTGCTTTTGCACTGTGACGCCCTGCACCACTACCGGCGCCGGAAGCGACGATTGTGCCACACTGACGCGGTTCTGCACCTGCACGGTGGCCATGTCGATGTCCGTGCCCACGGCAAAGGTGATGGTCAGCGAGTAGGCGCCCGAGGATGAAGAGTTGGAAGACATGTAGAGCATGCCGTCCACTCCGTTGACTTGCTGCTCGATGGGGATGCCCACCGTTTGTGCCACCGTCTGCGCATTGGCTCCGGGGTACACGGCGCTGACCGTCACGGTGGGCGGCGTGATGTCGGGATATTGTGCGATAGGCAGTATGCCCAGTGTGACCAGTCCTGCCACGACAATGAGCAGCGCCAGCACAGTGGCAAATATCGGACGGTCTATAAAGAACTTTGAGAACATAATCGTTAAGGGTTATAGGGTGATAAAGTGATAGGGTGATGGGATGATAGGGTGTCGGGTAGAATGTGCATTCCGTCCCTTACCTTCATCAGTGCTTTGGTGACGTAGCGTTCCTGCGGGGCGAGTCCCTGCTTCACTTGGCGGAGGCTGTCGCCTATCAGCTGCCCGGTTTCGATGTGGCGGTAGCGCACGATGTTGGAGTCGTTGACTACGTAGACGAACTTGCCCAGTTGGTCGGTGCCGATGGAGGCATCGGGTATCAGCACGGCATTCTTCTGTTCTCCGTAAGGCAAGGTGATGCTGACGTAGAGTCCGCTTTTCAGCAGTCCTTTCGGGTTGTCCAGTCGGGCGCGGATGTTCAGGGTTCCGGTGTTGAGGTCCACATTGGGCGAAAGGTAATCCAGCGCGGCAGGATAATTCAGAAGCCCGTCCTCACCCAGGCTGACGGTGACGTGGCGGGGAATGCTGTCTCCCTGCTGCATCAGCATGGAGAGCCATTGGTTGTCGGCTACGTTGAAGTAAGAATACAGATGATCGTCCTTGTAGATGGTGGCCAGTACCACGGGTTGCACGCTACCGCTGACGTAACTTCCGGCATCTGCCAGGTTGCGGCTCACCGTTCCGTCGAAGGGGGCGCGAACGGTGCAGTAGCTAAGGTTGGTGCGTGCCGTATTCAGGGCAGCTTCCGCATTGCTTACCGCAGCTTGCGAGGTGGCTACGTTCGATTGCGCTTGCAATACTTGTATCCGGCTGACGGCATCGCTCTTTACAGCTTCTTGCATGCGTGCGTAGTTGCTTTGGGCATACTCCAGGTTGGCTCGGGCGGTGTTGAGCTCGGCTTCTGCCTGGCTTACATTGTCTTGGTAGACCGTCGGCTCGATGACAAAGAGTACTTGCCCCTGCCTCACGCGGCTGCCGGGTGCGTAGGCCACGGTTTGCAGTGTTCCGCTGACTCTGCCCACGAGGTCTACGGTCTTTTCGGATGTCAGGTAGCCGGGATATTCTTTGGTCAGCGTAATGTCTTGCACGGTGGGACGGGCTACGCTTATCTCGGGAGTCGGCATCGTGCGTGCCGCTTCTTTCTTGTCCCCGCATCCGGCCAATAGCGGCAGGAGAAGCAGGGAGGTGTACATTAGATTCTTCATATCAGCTTCTTTAGTTTATTTATACTCTTAGTTATTTAGGGGGAATCTGTAGCTCATGGCGCTTCTATAAATGAAAATCCAGGCAACCGAACGTTACATTTGCCCCGATTTTTCCCGGGGGAGGCAACCGAACGTTACATTTGCCCCAATTTTTCCCAGGGGATACAACCGAACGTTACATTTGCCCCGATTTTTCCCGGGGGATGCAACCGAACGTTACTTTTGCCTCAATTTTTCCCGGGGGAGGCAACCGAACGGCGCCGCATCTTAAAAAGCAATCCTTGCCGATTCGCATTATCTGCCCGACCACCCCCCTCCCAGCGCTTGGTAGAGCGATATCAGCTGTATCAGCGAGTTGCCTTGTGCCTGCACCAATTGGTTTTCGTATGTCAGCAACGAGCGCAGGGCATCGAGCACATTCTGGAAAGGCGTCAACCCTTGTTTGTACAGGTCGAGAGACAGGTTCAGCGTCTCCTCCCCTTGGTGGCAAACTTCACGCATGGCTACAATCTGCTGTATGGAGTTGCGGTAGGCGTTCATGGCATTGTCCGTCTCCTGCACGGCAGTCAGCACCGTCTGATTGAACTGATGAATGGATTCATCCAGTTGTGCACGCGCCAGCCGGGTGGCATTCAGTAGCTTACCACCGCTGAAGAGCGTCCAGCTCAGGCTCGGAGCTATCTCAAAAGTCATGCTGCTGCGCTTGGTCAGGTCTTTCAGGTCGTGCGAGGAGTAACCTACGGAACCTTTCAGAAATACTTGCGGCAGCCAGTCGCTTTTCGATGCACCGAGCAGGGCTGCTTGCGCGTTGACTTGGCGTTCGGCTTGGCGGATATCGGGGCGGCGAAGCAACAAGTCGGCAGGAATACCCATGCCGACGGGTTCCATGTAGTCGGGCAGCTTGCCGGATGTCTCTAATATAGGGCGGATATGTTGGGGATAAGTACCGAGTAAGATTGCAAGGGTCGTGATGTATTGGTTGATGCCCGCTTCCAGTTGGGGGATGGAAGCTTTGGTGCTGTAGTATACCGATTTGGCTTGGGAGACGTCCAGTTTCGATACCAGTCCCGTCCGGTAACGCACTTCGGTGATGTTGAGTACTGCTGCTTGGGTATTGCAGTTGTGCGTCACAACGCTCAACTCTTGTTGCAGTTCGCGCAGGTTGACGTAGGCGGATGCCACTTGGGCGCAAAGGGATATCATGACGGAAGTATATTCCTCCCTGCTCGCAGCGAAGTTTTCGCGTTGCGCCTTCACCCGTTGGCGTATGCTTCCGAATACATCGATCTCCCAACTGGCATTGAGCGAGGCGCTGTATGCTCCGGTGATGGATTGCGGCAGCTGGCTGACGTTGCCGCTGGTTTGCTGGCGCGCCCATCCGCCGTCCAGGGAGACGGAGGGGAAAAAGTTACTGCGCTCTATCCGCAGATTGGCTTTTGCCATTGCCATGCGGTCCAGGGCAGAGAGTACGGAATAGTTCTGAGTGGATGCCGCGGTGATGAGAGAGTCCAGCATCGGGTCGCCGAATGCTTTCCACCATTGGTCGTCTACGGGCTGTATCTGCTCGCTGAAGAGAGTGTCATCTCCGGGAATGGCATGAGAGACATCAGTCCCCCAGCCTTGTGGAAGCGGCTTTTCCAGATAGCGGTCGCTTTTCTGTGCCATTGCCGCAGAGCACAGACATAGAGTGAGCAGCGCAGTGCTCCAGGATTTTATCTTCATATAAAATAAAAAGGTTTAGGTTGTTATCTTGGGATTGATAACAACCTAAACCTTTATTTGTTTATCGCCTGTCATAAAGAGAAGAATCTACTCTCTTTATGTGCAAAAGAAGTTTAGAAAGCGTATCCGAAACCTACATTCAGGTAGATGGGATACATGGCAAAAGTAATGGTGTTGAAGTCTTTCTTGAAGATGTCATTCATGCCCCACGTGAGGTCGGCAAAGACATTCAGGTGCTTGAAGGCACGCCAGTCTGCACCGGCTTGCAGTCCCCAGGCAAACTTACGCATATCACCGGTGAAGTTGTAAGTGGCAATGGCACCGTCTGTAAAGTTCACTTTCTTTCCGGTAGGGTCTCCCTCACGCAAGTAACCTTCGTACACATAGCCCGAGAACTCTCCATCCATCAGGTAGGATACGTAGGCACCCAGTCTGGCTCTCCATCGTGAACTAATTTTATAGGCTGCCAGCACAGGTACTGTAAGATATGAGTTACGTACCTTAGTCTGCACACCGCCCGTCCAGTTTCCTTTCAGACGATTGCCGTCGCTCCCGATGATTTCCATGCCGTAGTTCTTTACCGTTGCTTTGGTAATCATATTTTTAGTTTCCAGCCTTACACCGGTTATTACCCCCCATTGCTTCTTTTCTCCCAGCCATTTGATGGCATTTCCTTCTATTATAAAAGCCAATGTGGGGTTGTAGGAGTCGATGCTTCGTATTTCTACGGGTAGTGGCAGCGGTGCCGTTCCGCCAATACTGATGCCGGCCCTTATTTCATATTCCCATCCATGCAGAGCCGCGTTTATTAACGTCTGGTTCTGGCTCTCCTGGGCGCACAGAGCGATGTGCATGCTACCTGCCAGTGCGATGAATGCTATTATTCTTTTTATCATGATGTCTTAGTCTATAGAGTTGTTTATTCGTAAATCAGTTCCACTTCATCTATCAGCAATGTGCTTCCCGGTGCACCTTCGAAGGTGGCGCCGTCCTTGCTCGAAGCAAATATGATACTTATCTTGTATCCGCCACTTGCCAGCTTGTCTTCATCAATCTTCTTTCCGTAGCGTTCGTAGTCAAAAGGAATGTCAAAGTATTCCCATTTGTCCGTCTCGTGCGGGTCTGATACTAAAGCGAGGGCCACCATGTTGGGATGTCCGTAATTGTTGTTCGGCAAGGTACCGTCCAGCATATCAACGTCTTTTGTCACTTCGTAGAAGATGGCGTAGATATTGAACATATCTTTCCGGGAGGTATATCCCCCGTTTTCGTAAAACTGTTCTCCGGCTTTGTATTTGTAATAACCGGTCAGCCGCTGGGGTTTGTTGTAGAAGGGCGTTCCGAAGCGGGTGGCTCCAAGCGGATTGCTAATGGCGTTCAGCATGTTGAAGCTGCCGATGAATAAGTTTCCGGCAGCAATAGGCATCTTAACCATCTCTCCTAAAGAGCCGGTGAGCTTTGTTTCCAACTTTACGCATTTTCCTACTTTCCCGTCGGCATACTGTACGGTGGGATACTCATCGGTTGCAGCGCTGCCCATGGCAAAGTTGAATCCTTCGTTGCCGCTTGCCCATGTCAATTCATCATCGTTCAGTTCTTCGTAGAATTGCTGGTATTTGCCTTTAATAAGTCTGACCTTCTCAAAGTGGAACGTTGTCGGGATATTACTTGCTTTCTGTTCCCTGACGCTGACGGCATAAACACGCTTCCAACTCTTGTCTTCCGAGGTGACGGTATAGCGTACCGGGTTTGTAAAGTCCTGACTACTCCCGCTGGCAGGATCAATGGTAGCACCGGGAGTCAGTTCGAATATGGGACTCAGTGCTGTGAGATCCGTACCCTCCTTTACATTGATGCGTACCGGATAGGCATTTAAAACTTCGTCGTAAGACGGGTTTAAATCTATGTATGAGTTTGCCAGGATATCATCCTGAAAGGATATCCCCGTTATATCTGCTTCCGCATTGGGAGCTTCATCCTTTATGCACGATGTTACCAATATTCCGAAAAGCGAATAAAGGATGAATAATTTGTTCAGTCTCATGCTTCTTTTTATTTAGTTCTATTAATTATTAGCTGGCAAAACTACTTCTTTTTTCTTAAATGGCAGGTTTCTGTGAGTTTATTTAACAAAAAACGGTGACAGATGTTTATCCGTCACCGCCTTTATTTCGTTTCTACAGAAGAATTTTACTCTGCACTTGCAGCTTTCTTTCTGCTTCTTGTTGGTTTCTCTTTCACAACTTCTACTTTCTGTTCGGGAGCTATACCTGCCAGTTCCGGGTCGATCATGATACGGCCGCAATATTCGCAAACAATGATTTTCTTACGGGAACGGATATCCAATTGTCTCTGGGGCGGGATTTTGTTGAAGCAACCGCCACAAGCATCACGCTGTACATATACAATACCCAATCCGTTGCGTGAGTTCTTACGGATACGCTTGAAAGACTGAAGCAGACGCGGTTCGATTTTTGTTTCGAGCTCTTTGGCTTTGTCTCTCAGCTTCTCTTCTTCCTGCTTGGTTTCGGATACGATTTCATCCAACTCGCTCTTCTTTACATCGAGGTCTTTTTGTCTTTCTTCCAAAGCAGCAGTGCTTTCTGCCACTTCCCGGGATCTTTCTTCTTCCTCTATGGCAAATTCCTTGATACGCTTTTCGCAAAGTTCTATTTCCAATGTCTGGAACTCGATTTCTTTGCTCAAGAAGTCGTACTCGCGGTTGTTGCGTACGTTGTCTTGTTGGTCTTTATATTTTGCTACTGAAGCTTTTGCTGTTTCAATTTCAACTCGCTTTCCGGCGATAGAAGACTTCAACTCGGCAACTTCTGCCTTAATTCTATCAATACGGGTGCTCAGACCGGCTATTTCGTCTTCTAAGTCCTGCACTTCCAGCGGAAGTTCACCTCTCAACGTCTTGATTTCATCAATTTTAGAGAGCATAGTCTGCAATTGGAACAATGCTTTCAGCTTTTGCTCTACTGTCAATTCCTGGGGATCTTTTTTTGCTTCTTTAGCCATTTTACTTACATGTATTTTATGGGATTTGTGTTTACTTTGGTCATTTGGACTTCAAAGTCAGGAAACAAATCCCGGATTATTGTATAAAATATTTCTTTCGTATATTGTTCGCTTTCATAATGCCCTATCTCTGCCAGCAGTATGTCGGTATCATGTCCGAAGTAGTCGTGATACTTTATTTCGCCGGTGATAAAGACATCTGCACGGTTGCGTATGGCAAGTGGCATCAGGAAAGCCCCGGCACCACCGCACAAGGCTACTGTCTGTATCTCCCTGCCGATAAGTTTGTTATGTCTCAGGCATCCCACTTCAAAGGTCTTCTTGATGCGTTTCAGGAATTCCAGTTCTGTCTCCGGTGCTTCCAGTTCGCCGATGATACCTGCTCCGGCTTGTAACCAGGAGTTTTGTATGGGATAAATGTCGAAAGCGGGTTCTTCATACGGATGCGCTGCTAGCAATGCTTTGATAGCCTCTGCCTTTTTATAGACGGGCAGTACGGTTTCTATACGCACTTCTTTTTCCTGATGCATCTCTCCTATGCTTCCGCAGTACGGATTCGTACCTTCTTGTGCACGGAATGTTCCCTCTCCTTCCAGGTTATAACTGCATGAATCGTAGTTGCCAATGCAACCGCATCCAGCATTGAACAAGGCTTTCCGTACTTCTTTTGCCCGGTCGGTCGGGACAAACGTTACCAACTTTACCAGTGCATTTTCTTTCGGTTCCAGAATGCGTACGTTTTTCAAACCTATCTTCTCGGCAATCTTGAAGTTTACCCCTCCCGGTGCATTATCCAGATTGGTATGGGCAGCGTAGATGACGACGTCGTTCTTGATGGCTTTCAAGATGCAGCGCTCCACGTAATCCCGTCCCGTAATGGACTTGTATCCTTTAAAGATAAGAGGATGATGCGCGATGATCAGGTTGTACCCTAACGCAATCGCTTCATCCAGTACGGCTTCAGTAACGTCAAGACACAACAAAGCCCCTGTTGCTTCCGCATCTGTCAATCCGATTTGCAGGCCGGCATTATCAAATCCGTCTTGCAATGGCAGAGGCGCGAACCGTTCAAGGGCGCTTACTATCTCCTTAATTTTCATTATTAGCAGAAAATTTGGTTGCAAAGATAGAAAAAAACAATGAATAAGGAATTGTTTTGATGTTTTTTTACACTATATTTGTTGTTACAATATTGATTTAGTTTGTTTTCTAACCCCCATAAATACCTTTATTATCATGAAGACACTGCTTATCTTATTCTTCTCTTTATTCTTGTTTCTGTCTTGCCAGAAGACGAACAGAGCCCAGACTGCCGATTCGGATGATATGGAAGAATCCGTGGACACTATTCCTCAAGCTACTACTATTTTTTGGATAGATAAAGCAAAGGATAATATGGCTCAGAAGGAGGGTAAACCCCTTTCACTACGTACTGTCAAAGCTAAGGTAGATATTGATTCCTTGGGTAAGATAGAATTATTGTCATACGTCAAGCCACAAAGCACGAGGGTTAAAAGCTATTTGCAGTACAGGCTGGAAGTGTTTCGGGTGAAAAAGGTAATGTTGGATAGCGGTTTTGTTAAGCCGGGAGTGCAGTATGTACAACTCCGCTATGTACCGGATAATATGGAAAAACATCGCAGGTGATATCTGAAAGAGCATTATTTATGCTCTTTCTTTTCTACCGTAATGGGCAACAGCTTGCCGTATGCATCGAATGATTTACGGGAAGCCAAAGAAATGGTAATCATCAGTGAAAGCATGGATGCCGTGAATGTAATCACCATTATCATCATTTGATATTTAATGGCTACATTGGGGCTGCTTCCTCCTAATATTTGTCCGATCATAGTGCCCGGAAACGCCACCAGTCCCATTACGGAAATGTTGGCTATCAACGGGCTGAATGCTTTGATAATAGCTTGGCGAATAAAGGGTGCTTGTGCTTCCGCGCGGGTAGCTCCATTACCCAGAAGATAGCGATAAAGCTGCTGTTCCCGTTTCAGTCCGCTGTAATATGTGTTGAGGGCAATGACGTTGCTGGATAGCATATTACCCATCAGTATGCCAAAGATAGGAATAAAGTATTGGGCACTGAACACGTTTTCCAGGCGCAGTACAATACCGATGAAATACATGCCTACACATACTACGCTGCATAGAAAACCTACAGAAATGGGTATTAGCAGTACTTTCCGTTTTAATTGGGTACGCGCCAGTGCTGTTTGTGAGGCTACGAATATCATGACAAGCACCCACATGAAGTTAATCCACGGATTATTCCATAGAAAGAGATATTTCAGATAGACACCGATGAAGAAAAGCTGTACAATCATGCGGGCTGTACCTATTATGGTAGCACGCAGCAGTCCGGTTTTGAACTTCCAGATGTAGAACAACGGTATTAATAACAGTAATAACCCGACGCCTAGGCTGAGATATGATATGTCGATAGTTCCCAATCTTATTCTGTCTTATTTGATGAACAATATTACTAATATAGAGGCTATTACAATACAGACAGCGAGAACGAGCAGCGTCATTTTCACACTGTAATTAAGTTCTGACTGTTCTTTCTTGGTAGTCTGCTTTGCAATTTCTTCCATGTCTTCAACTGTAGTGTTTTGGGGCATACTGTGTCCTCCGTGCATTTTGTCAAGGCGGTTGCCCAGACGTTCGCGCCGGAGATTACGTAAATCGCGGTTTTCCTTGTCGCGCCTTATCATATCGAATACAAATCCTGCAAAGCTCATAGTTTCTAAGTTTTAGAGATTTCACACCATGATTATATGTTGGTCACATCCGTTGGCAAATCCTTTATCGTGTGATACTGTCAGTATAGCACTCCCCTTTTCTGCCTGCCGGTGGAAGAAAGAGAGTACCTTTCCCGTTGAACCGGAATCGAGTGCGGAAGTCGGTTCGTCAACGATAATCAGAGGCTTGCTTATCAGGGAAGCTACGGCTATCATCATCCGTTGGCGCTGACCGCCTGATATTTCGTTCACCCGTTTGTAATACAGCTCCTGTTCCAGACCTAAGTCCTCAAAACATGCAAACAAGCGGGCTTCAGAAAAAGGAGTTCCCCGGTTAGCCTTCAGGCTGAAAGGCAGTTGCACCATATCTTTCACCCATTCCAACGGCAATGCCAGTTCTTGTGGAATCCACGCTATTTGCTTACGGATTGCATCGATACTTCCTTTCTCCAATAGAAGATCATTCAGAAGAATACGTCCCTCTTTTAGCGGCGTAAATCCGAGTATGGCATTCAGCAAGGAAGTCTTTCCACATCCCGACGGACCGGAGATGCTGGCTATTTCCCCTTGTTTCAGTTGCAGGTTGAAGCCTGAAAAAAGTATATCGTTGCCGTATGCAATACTGGCATTTTCTATTCGTAACATGCTATTCCTTTAATCTTTCTGTATCGCAAAGATAGAGAAAAAAATATTTGTGCTATCTTTGCTACACTAATTAATTCAGAAAAGGAAAATTATGATACAGAATGAACGGGATTGCCGCCATGAGCATGTACTCGACGTGGCAAGGCAAATGATGACCGCAGCGCGTACAGCACCCAAAGGAAAAGGTATTGATGTGATAGAAGCTGCATTGGTTACGGGCGAAGACCTTAAAAAACTGTCCGAAAAGATGGTTGCCATGGTCGAAGAGCATGGTATGAAGTTCTTTTTGCGTGATGCGGAAAATATCTTGCAGGCCGAATGTGTAATTATAATAGGTACGCACGAACTGGCTCAAGGATTGAATTGCGGACATTGCGGCTTCGCTACTTGTGCCGGACGTTCGGAAGGTGTGCCGTGTGCCATAAACTCGGTAGATGTAGGTATCGCTATCGGTTCGGCATGTGCTATGGCCGCCGATTTGAGGGTAGATACACGTGTGATGTTTTCTGCCGGACTTGCTGCCCAACGTTTGGATTGGCTGAAAGGCTGTACATCTGTCTTTGCTATTCCGGTCAGTGCATCGTCCAAGAATCCGTTCTTCGACCGTAAACCGAAAGAGGAGAAAAAATAATGGGAATCGTTGTCGGACTACCAACCGGTGGAGCTTCAGAAAAAGATTATCAGGTACATTTTGGTAAGAATGTGACTGTAGAAACCTGTGCTCCTTCTTTGCCTGCCGAGTGGGCATCTCAAAGCGGCGTGCAGCTGACTTGGCCACATGCAGAAACGGATTGGGCATATATGCTTGGGGAAGTGCAGGAATGTTTCGTGCCTATTGCCCGTGAAATAGCGAGGCGCGAAAAGCTCTTGATAGTCACTCCCGAACCGGAAGAGGTAAAGAAGCAGATCGCTGCTACAGTCAATATGGAGAATGTCCGTTTCCTGGAGTGCGAAACAAATGATACTTGGGCACGCGATCACGGAGCCATCACGCTGATGGATGCCGAAGGACCTTCCCTACTCGACTTTAAGTTCAACGGCTGGGGATTGAAGTTTGCATCCGATAAAGATAATCTGATTACGCGTCGTGCAGTAGAAGCCGGAGTGTTGAAAGGAAAATATGCAAACCGGTTGGGTTTTGTGCTCGAAGGCGGTTCCATCGAAAGCGACGGTATGGGTACGCTGCTCACTACTTCCGAATGTCTGCTCTCTCCCAATCGTAACGGGCAGATGAACCGGGTGGAAATAGAAGAATACCTTCGTTCCGTATTCCATCTTCAACGTGTACTTTGGTTGGATCATGGTTATCTGGCGGGTGATGATACGGATAGTCATATCGATACGCTGGCACGTTTCTGTTCGTCGGACACCATTGCTTATGTGCAGTGTACTGATACTAAAGACGAGCATTACGAGGAACTTCATAAGATGGAAGAGCAACTGAAAACCTTCCGTACATTGAGCGGAGAGCCTTATCGTCTATTAGCTTTGCCCATGGTCGATAAGATAGAGGAAGAAGGAGAACGACTTCCTGCTACTTATGCCAACTTTCTGATAATGAATGATGCAGTGCTTTATCCTACGTATTGTCAACCGGTAAATGATGCCCGTGCCAAAGATGTATTGCAAACTGCTTTCCCCGATTATGAAATCATTGGTATAGATTGCCGTGCCTTGATTAAGCAGCATGGCTCTTTGCATTGCGTTACGATGCAATATCTGGTAGGAGTGCTGAAATGATATTGGATAATCTATTAAATAGAATATTAAAAGATAAATAAACGAATATGAGAAAAATCAAAGTCGGTATAATCCAGCAAGCCAATACGGTAGATCTTCGGACAAACCTGATGAATCTGGCTAAAAGTATTGAAGCATGTGCTGCGCATGGTGCCCAATTGGTGGTATTACAGGAACTGCATAACTCTTTATATTTCTGTCAGACGGAGAACACGCAAGTATTCGATTTGGCAGAACCGATTCCCGGTCCTTCTACCGGTTTCTATTCCGAACTGGCGGCTGCGAATGATATAGTACTGGTTACTTCTTTGTTCGAGAAGCGTGCTGCCGGTTTGTACCATAACACTGCCGTTGTCTTTGAACGTGACGGAAGTATTGCCGGAAAATATCGTAAGATGCATATTCCTGATGATCCTGCCTATTATGAGAAATTCTATTTCACTCCCGGCGATCTGGGCTTTGAACCTATTCAAACTTCTTTAGGCAAATTGGGCGTATTGGTATGCTGGGATCAATGGTATCCGGAAGCCGCCCGCCTCATGGCATTGAAAGGTGCTGAAATTCTGATCTATCCCACTGCCATTGGTTGGGAAAGCAGCGATACGGAAGACGAAAAAGCCCGCCAACTCAATGCCTGGATTATTTCGCAACGCGGACATGCTGTAGCCAACGGATTGCCGGTTATTTCGGTGAACCGTGTCGGTCACGAACCCGATCCTTCCATGCAGACGAACGGTATCTTATTCTGGGGAAACAGTTTTGTAGCCGGACCGCAGGGTGAATTTCTGGCACAAGCCGGAAACGACCGCTCGGAAAATATAATAGTAGAGGTAGATTTGGAACGTTCGGAGAATGTACGCCGTTGGTGGCCGTTCTTGCGCGACCGCCGAATTGATGCCTACGAAGGGTTGACTAAACGATATCTCGACTAAAAAAGGGACTTACTTGAACGTTACCCTCTTGTTCATCACGAAGTTAACTCCTCCGTAGATAAACAATCCCAGGAATTGGGCAAGATATTCATCGCAGTTCAGGCCCTCCACCAGTCCGATTAGGAAAAGGAATTGAGCTCCATAAGCCATTCCGAAAGCGATAGAAAAGAGCAGCACTTGTCGCCAAGTGTTGCTCTTCTTTTCTAAGGGGAATATCCAATACTTGCACCAGACAAAGTTATGAATCTGTGCAAGCGTATAAGCAGTTACATTGGAGAGTAGATAATTAATGTCCAATTCATCCATCATCACCCAAACGGTGACGGCTATAATCAAGGCATTCAACGTACCGATTACTGCAAACCGGAAAATACGCGTGGACTCTTTCACTCTCTCCTACTCTGTATCTTTCTTATTCTTTTACTTCTACAATCAGATTCAATTCGTCCAATTGCTTCTGATCAATGCACGAAGGTGCATCAAGCATCACATCGCGTCCGCTGTTGTTCTTGGGGAATGCAATGCAGTCGCGAATACTGTCGAGACCGGCAAAGATACTGACCCAACGGTCCAAACCGTATGCCAGACCACCGTGAGGAGGTGCACCATACTTAAAGGCATTCATCAGGAAGCCAAACTGTTCCTGAGCTTTCTCCGGAGTAAATCCGAGTATTTCGAACATCTTCGCCTGTAACTGTGCATCATGAATACGGATAGAACCGCCACCTACTTCAATACCGTTGCACACCATGTCGTAAGCATCGGCACGAACCGCTGCCGGATCTGTATCCAGCAAAGGAATATCCTCATCTTTCGGATGCGTAAAGGGATGATGCATTGCCATCAGACGGCCTTCTTCCTCGCTCCACTCGAACATCGGGAAGTCAACCACCCACAGAAGGGCAAATTTATTTTTGTCGCGCAAGCCCAATTGGTTACCCATTTCGAGGCGAAGCTCATTCAGTTGCTTGCGGGTCTTCATTACATCGTCACCACTCAGGATCAGGATCAAGTCACCCGGTTTTGCTCCGAATGCAGCCTTCATCTCCTGCAATACCTCTTGTGTGTAGAACTTGTCTACGCTCGACTTGACATTTCCGTCAGCCTCTACGCGGGCATATACCATACCTTTGGCGCCGATTTGCGGTCTCTTCACAAATTCAGTCAATGCATCCAGCTGCTTGCGGGTATAGCTCGCAGCGCCTTCTGCACAGATACCACCTACATAAGCGGCATTATCGAATACGGAGAAACCGTGTCCCTTCATTATATCCATCAGTTCTACGAACTTCATGCCGAAACGAAGGTCGGGCTTGTCACTGCCATAGTATTTCATGGCATCTGCCCATGGCATGCGCAAGAACGGTTCCGTCAGTTCCACACCGCGGATTTCCTTGAATAAGTATTTGGCCATGCCCTCGAAGAGGTTAATGATATCATCCTGTTCAACGAAAGACATCTCACAGTCTATCTGCGTGAATTCCGGCTGACGGTCGGCACGCAAGTCTTCGTCACGGAAACATTTGGCAATCTGGAAGTAACGGTCGAAACCGGATACCATCAGCAGCTGCTTCAACGTCTGCGGGCTTTGTGGCAAAGCATAGAACTGTCCCGGATTCATGCGCGAAGGAACTACGAAGTCGCGGGCGCCTTCAGGAGTAGAACCTACCAGGATCGGAGTTTCCACTTCAATGAAACCTTGGCTGTCCAGATACTTACGCACTTCGATTGTCATTTTGTGGCGAAGCTCCAGGTTACTGCGTACATTGGCACGACGCAGGTCCAGGTAGCGGTACTTCATGCGGATGTCGTCGCCGCCGTCCGTATTCTCCTCGATGGTGAAAGGAGGAGTCAGTGCAGCATTCAGGACACTCAGTTCCGATACGATAATCTCGATGTCACCGGTCGGTATATTGCTGTTTTTGCTGAAACGTTCGTTCACTGTGCCTTTTACCTGAATTACGAATTCACGTCCCAAGCGGTTGGCACGCTCGCAAAGGTCGGCATTCACTTCTTCGTTGAATACTAATTGGGTAATTCCGTAACGGTCGCGAAGGTCGATAAAAGTCATGCCTCCCATCTTACGGCTGCGCTGTACCCAGCCTGCCAGCGTCACTTGCTTATTAACATCGGAGATACGAAGTTCTCCGCAGGTGTGTGATCTATACATATTATATATACTGTTTTATAAATTACAATTTATGGTTCTTTACTGCGTAACAAGATACATTGTATAAATATCGTGCAAAAATACATAAAACATATAATATGACGCACCAAAGAAGGGTAGTTTATTTTTATGATTCAGATTTTAGTCAGTTTCTTTATCTGTTCTTTTCCTTTATCTATTATCATTCTATTTTTGTGGGCTATGTCTTCCACCAGCGTTTCGTTGATTTGCTTCAGTCCGTTGATGTAGTCTTGTGCCCGTTGCAGGACGTTCGAGGAATCTTTCTCCGCATCCCGGGGAACGATGACTTGCAGTCCTTTCTTTACTATTTTCACATCCACATTCTCTCCCATCATCAGCGGATCACCATCGAAATGGGCTACGCCCGGCTTGGAGCGGTGTATCCTCAATGTCTGGCAGCGGAAAGTCTTGATACGGCTGTTTTGGTCGATTGTTTTGTTGAATAGCTGAAAAGATAATGACGGCACATCGAGCACAGTGAACGGTTCCAATATCGTAACATCCAGCAGCCCGTCGTTCAGTGTGGCTTGTGGAGCTATATATGCGTTGTTTCCATACTGTGAAGCGTTTCCGCAGGCTATGAGGAATGCCTTGTAGCGCGAAGTGCTGCCGTCCATTTCCAGTTCGTAGGTCTCCGGACGATATTTCAGGCTTTCGCGCAGTGTCTGTTCCAGGTAAGTGAGGGGGCCTCTCCTGCCCGCTTTGGAGAATTTCAGGCTTACGAATGCATCAAATCCCACACCACAAGTGCAGAAGAACGGTACATCATTGATCTTACCGTAATCGATGATATCTATCATCCCGTCGTTGATGATGTCGATGGCTTTCTTCGACTCCATCGGAATTTGCAGGTGGCGCGCCAATCCGTTGCCCGAGCCGCAGGGAATGATACCCAATGCCGTTCCCGTATGCACCAGCGAACGGGCTATTTCATTGATTGTACCATCTCCGCCGATGGCAACAACTGCGAATACACCTTCTTCAGCTTTTTGCGCAGCTATTTCTACGGCATGTCCTGCCCGTTCGGTATAAATCACCTCCTGTGCATACCTTTCCTTATCCAGTCTTTCATCAAGCGCTTTCAATATCTGCTCTTTGCTTTGAGTGCCGGATATGGGATTTATAATAAATACTATTTTTTTCTTATTTTCGTCCATGCAAGGGTTGTTGCTTTGCAGATTTTCTAACTGGCAAAAGTAATACAAATATCTGAAAAATTAGCGATATTGGTCTTTTTAAAATGGAGATAAACAGTTTTTTTAGAGTAAATGGAACATATACCGACATATTTTGCTATCTTTGCCCCCTGTTTTTTAGGACTTGTATTTAATAGAATTAAATATTCATTATATAAAAGATATTTCATGGGTTTACTACAAGACAAATTTGCGAAATACGATTTGCCCCAGCAGTTTATGGCAAAGGGGGTATATCCTTATTTTCGCACTATTAACAGCCATCAGGATACTGAGGTGATGATGGATGGCAAAAAGGTCCTGATGTTCGGCTCAAATGCATATATGGGGCTGACTTATGACCAAAGAATTATTGATGCCTCAATAGCTGCCACAAAAAAATACGGTACAGGTTGTGCAGGGTCTCGTTTCTTGAACGGTACTCTCGACATACATGTAGAATTAGAAAAGGAACTGGCAGAATTCGTTGGAAAAGACGAAGCTCTTTGTTTTTCTACCGGTTTTACGGTGAACGAAGGTATTATTCCTGCAGTGGTAGGTCGTGGAGACTATATCATTTGCGACGATCGTGATCATGCTTCTATTGTAGACGGACGCCGTCTTTCTTTTGCTACACAGTTGAAGTATAAGCACAACGACATGGAGGATCTGGAAAAGGAACTTCAGAAATGCGAACCGGATGCAGTGAAGCTGATTATTGTAGACGGTGTATTCTCCATGGAAGGCGACTTGGCCAACTTACCCGAAATCGTCCGTCTGAAAAAGAAATATAATGCCAGTATATATGTAGATGAAGCTCATGGCTTGGGTGTATTCGGCAGACAAGGACGTGGCGTTTGCGACCATTTCGGCCTTTCTGATGAAGTAGATCTGATAATGGGTACATTCAGCAAGTCGCTGGCTTCTATCGGCGGTTTCGTTGCCGGAGATAAGGAAGTCATCAACTGGCTGCGTCACAATGCCCGTTCTTATATATTCCAGGCAAGTAGCACGCCGGCTGCAACAGCTGCCGCCCGCGAAGCACTCCACATCATCAAGTCCGAACCCGAACGCATTCAGCGTTTGTGGGACATCACCAATTACGCTTTGAAGAAATTCCGTGATGCAGGTTTTGAAATCGGTGAGACCGAATCACCTATCATTCCGCTTTATGTACGCGATACCGAGAAGACCTTTACGGTGACGAAACTGGCTTTCGATGAAGGTATCTTTATCAATCCGGTTATTCCGCCCGCATGTGGTCCGCAGGACACACTGGTGCGTGTAGCGTTGATGGCTACCCACACTGTGGAACAAGTGGATTATGCCGTAGAGAAGCTGACCAAGTGCTTCAAGGCACTGGATATCATCAAGTAAGCTGATTTAAAGAAAAAATATTCAAAGAAACCGTTTAGTCAGTAACAAGATTAGACGGTTTTTTATTTATAATGAAACATAGCCAAACTGAATTAAAACCCATTAAACTTAAAAGTAGATGAAAAAGAACCTTATTATCATTGCCGCTATGCTGTGCGGAATGAGTTGTACTACCACCGCTTATGCACAATTTAAGATCGGTGGAAAGAAAATCAATGTAAACAAAGTGGTTCAGGCAGGTACTGATGCCGTGAAAGCCGTTACCTTATCGGATGCAGACATTGCCGCCATGAGCAAGGAGTATATGGTGTGGATGGATGAACACAACCCGTTGACGAAGCCCGACAGTGAATACGGCAAGCGTCTGGAAAAACTGACCGGCCACATCAAGGAAGTGGACGGACTGAAGGTGAACTTCGGTGTTTACGAAGTAGTGGACGTGAATGCTTTTGCATGTGGAGACGGCAGTGTGCGTATCTGTGCCGGATTGATGGATATCATGACGGACGATGAAGTGATGGCGGTTGTCGGACACGAAATCGGTCACGTAATCCACACCGATTCTAAGGATGCCATGAAGAATGCCTACATGCGTTCGGCTGTGAAGAATGCCGCCGGTGCTGCAAGTTCCACGGTTTCTAAACTGACAGACTCTGAACTGGGTGCCATGGCAGAAGCTCTGGCCGGTGCACAATATTCTCAAAAGCAGGAGACGGAAGCGGATGATTACGGATTTGAGTTCAGCATCAAGCACAATCTGGATCCGTATGCCATGTACAATGCGTTGAACAAGCTGTTGGAGCTTTCGGAAGGTGCGCCTCAGGATTCTAAATTCCAGAAAATGTTCTCTTCCCATCCGGACACGGCAAAGCGTGTAGCTCGTGCCAAGGAGCATGCGGATGAGTATACGAAAAACAAACAATAAAGCAAGTTTGCTATTATAAAGATAAGGTGGGATCAGGAATTACCTGAATCCCACCTTTTACAAGGCTACACCCTTTCTCCCGGATGGCTACACCCTTTGGAGGTGATGGCTACACCATCCGCAGGAAAGGGTGTAGTCCTGCCAGAGCCCCGTTTCCGCAAGATGTGTGCCCTGATTTTTAGTTCAGTTAGACAAATGATATTGGGGATTTTGATTAATTGAAATAATAATCTTTACTTTGCTCATTATCTATAAATAAGAATAACGATTTACTTTCAAATTAAAATATTTTTAGTATGTTTGCTGCATTATTTATGAAAAGCATAACTTTTGTATGAAAAAGCAAGATTTCATCTTTATTTTTGTCTTAGTGATAATTTTCTTACCGTTCTTTGTGAGTGATACTGTTTACGAATGGTATAAGTCCTTCAATGCTGCACATGGCATGGTGATGAGTTTTCTTAAGTTTGGAATTCTTGCTACAATGGGTGAGGTACTGGGGCTTCGCATCAGCGCAGGAGTTTACAATAGGAAGGGTTTTGGTGTGCTTCCTCGTGCGGTGGTATGGGGACTTTTAGGAATGGGAATCAATGCCGCCATGATAATCTTCTCAAAAGGGGTGCCACAATTCATGGAATACATGGGAATGGCAAATGCCACCACTATTATAAATGGAGAGTTCTGTATGGATAAGTTTTGGATTGCATTTGCCATATCTGTTGCCATGAATACCATCTTTGCACCGGTATTTATGACATTTCATAAGATTACCGACACACATATCATAGATTGTGGAGGTTCCCTGCGTAGCCTCCTCACCCCCATCCCAATGACTCGCATCATCACACATCTGAACTGGGATGCACAATGGAACTTCGTTTTTAAGAAAAGCATTCCTTTCTTCTGGTATCCGGCCCACACCATCACATTTCTCCTGCCGGGAGAAATGCGGGTGCTTTTTGCAGCCATTTTAGGTGTAGTGCTGGGTGTATTGTTGGCCATTGCGGCACGGATGAAATAAGTCTGTTACAGACTCGTTTCCGTCACCACTTGTCCGTCGAACAGATTAATGGTGCGTCCGGCAAAACCGGCATCGTGCTGGGAGTGTGTTACCATTACGATGGTGGTTCCTTCTTTATTCAGTTCGCTTAGCAGTTCCATAACTTCTTTTCCGTTTTTGGAATCGAGGTTACCGGTAGGCTCATCGGCAAGGATTAGTTTTGGGTTTGATACTACTGCACGGGCTATGGCTACGCGTTGTTGCTGACCACCGGAGAGCTGTTGCGGAAAATGCTTGCTGCGGTGCATAATGGCCATACGTTCCATGGCTGCTTCTACACGGCGTTTGCGCTCGGCGGCGGGGATGCCCATGTAGAGCAGGGGCAGTTCGATGTTCTCGTATACGTTCAGTTCGTCAATCAGGTTGAAACTTTGGAATACAAAGCCGATGACTCCCTTGCGCAGGCTGGTGCGCTGTGCTTCCGTATATTTGGAAACTTCTTTTTCGTTCAGGTAGTACTCCCCTTCTGTCGGATTGTCCAGCAGGCCGAGAATATTCAACAAAGTGGATTTTCCGCAACCGGACGGTCCCATAATGGCAACGAATTCTCCATCTTTCACTTCAATGTTCACGTTGTTCAAAGCTAAAGTCTGTACTTCTTCAGTTTTGAAAATCTTCTGTAAATTTACGGTTCTAATCATAATGTCTCATTTTTATAGTTTATAAATATATCAATTTCTTCATTTGGTTATTCCTTTTTCAGAATACTTGCCGGATTGAGATGCATCACTTTGTAGATTTTGTATGCTGTAATAAGGAATATCAAAAATGCCATGGTAAGGAACAATAGTATTCCCCAGTCCCAACGGTATATATTTTCAAGGCCTGACCTTTCCAGCATTTTTATCAACATCAACCGCAACAATGGATAGATGATGCAGAAAGCAGTAAGATAGATAATCAGGTAAATCTTGCCGAATAATAAGGCGATAGTTTTAGGACTGGCACCATTAATTTTTCGGATGACAACCTCTTTCTGACGGCTTATTGTATCCATAGAAATGGCAGAATAGACGCTTAGCATCACAAGGAGCACACTGATTATAGCCAACAATGTGGAGGCTTTCTGCATCATTTCCATTGCACCTATGGTAGTCTGTCTGGTGTTGCTGATGTTGCGAATGTCTAATGGCAGGGTGTTGGGAATATACCGTCGGCATATTTCCGTTATCTGCTTAACAGCTTCGGAGGTTTTGCCGGAATCAGATACTTTAAAAAAGTAAGTGGATGCTTCGGGGCTCACCATGAATATGGAGCCGATGACTTTTTTACGTTCAACTTCCTCTTTATACAGAGCTTCATAAGTCCCTGCAATCTGATAATCCGCCCCGTCTAATCTGACGGCTCCTTCTATACTGTCTTTTTGTAGTTGTTTCCTAAATTCTCGGCTTACATATACTGTACCTTTAACATTGTAATCCACCTTTTTCCCTTCCATCGGGATATGGAAAAAGTTAAAATAATGAGGGTTGCCTTGTACCATAATGACTTGTCCTATTGAATGTTCATCCTTGCTATAGTTCATATAGGTAAATGAATTGAAATTAAATCCTTGGGAAATAGTGGTCTGATCTATTATCTCGGACAGTGAACTTATATCCGATAGGATGGCATCTATATTCTGCTGCATACGTATACTGTTGACTGAAAGAGATATTACTTGTTTTTCTTCCTCCGCATTCAACGGGCTATACATCTTTCTAAAAATTTCATTAAAAGAAATGGTTATTCCATATACACCTCCTACAAAGAAAATGGAAACAGCCAACTGAAGGCCTATCATAATGTTGCGAAACACATGCCGTTTCTGCTTTTGTACAATATGATGGATAATACTTAATTGACGTAACTGATAGATGGGGTATATGATTATGAATAAACATATTAATAACAGAATAATATATAGGGAAAATTGCGAGCTATATACGTTTGCCAGGGAGAAACGAATCATATCCTCTTTCGGCATGTAAGTATATATGAGAGAGAGGAAGACTTCCGTCACAGCCAATGAGAGAAAGAAGGCAGCAGACATCATCCAGAATATTTCGGCAAAAAGCAACATGAACAGTCCCTTGATATCTGAACCCATGCATTTGCGAAGTGCCAGTTCACGTTGGCGGTTGTAGAACATCTGGATGATGAATTTCATGAAGTTAATCAGTCCGGATAACAAAATAAGGGAAGCAATGAACTGGGCCAGCAGTATACTGATATTTCTTTGTACATCACTTTTGCGTTTTGCCTGCGAATAAGCACATGCATGTATATCCATCTCTCCTCGTTTCCATGTTATTTTTTCCAGTTGTCTGTTCAGACTTTCTAAGGTTGCCTGCCCGGTAAGGTAAGTACTTACACTGAGCGGTAAATGAGGATTCATGGATAATGGGAAATAACAGTCTGTAGTCCGTGCCTTAGATGACTTATCTTCAGAAGTAATTACGTCTATAATTTTATAGTCCTTTATCTGATTGGGCAAGTAATGGTTCTCCGTTTCCAGATGGATAGTCATGCCCGTAGGATCTTCTTCTCCAAATACTTTTCGGGCAAACTCTCGGGAGATGATAACCTCGTCAGGAGCTATGATCTTAGTGTTTCCATTCTTCAGCTTTTTATTGTAATAAGAGAAGAACAAAGGCGATACACATTTGTATTGTATAAGGAACGGAAACTCTTGCTGATTCTTGTCAATGACTGTAATTTCCGCCTTTATGGAAGAATAGGAAGAGGCTATCAATGTGTCTATCCCTGAGAGTGATTGTTCTTCCAGATAGTTGATGTCATCTTTCAAACAATAGGTGTCTGCTATTGTTTGAATGGATGAAGAAAATGTAAATCCGATACGATGTTCGTAATTCGGCAAATCTTCTCTGTCAGACACGGTATCAATGAAATCATTCATCAGGCTGAAGCAAGTGATACCTACTGCCAGACAGATGGCCGATATAAAGCTATGTAGTTTATGATTCAATAAGTTGCGTAATGCAACTTTCAAATAATGTTTTATCATTTCTATTTTAGATTTCAAATATATCAATTTTTTATTCTGTTTTAATGCAATCCATCGGATTTGTTTATTCAGCAGGTAGCCTTGCAGGCAGACGGTGATAACGGATATTCCCCAAACTATCACCAGAGGCAATAGAAAATCAGGAAGAAAATCTTATTTCTCCACCAACTACGGACGATTATTTTCAGGGTTGCGAGTATGGTCATTGCTTATGTCTTTTCAGTATGTTATTATTCGTTCTTTATAACTTCTGCCGGATTACTTCTTGCAATCCGAAGAATACGGAAAAATATCGTGACGGCCGTAATAAACGTAACCACCAGGAATATGCAGCACCAGAATAAGAAACCGCAGTTAAAAAATACGGTGTACATCTGCTTCCACAGCATCAACGTAGCATATATCAGCGGGAAAGCGATGACGGCACTGCCTGCCAGCAATACAATGTAGAGGCGTGAAAACAGCAATATGATTTGAGGAATGCCGGCTCCGTTCACTTTCCGGATGGCAACTTCTTTCTGCCGGCGTTCGGTATCGAGTGTAATGCTGGAATAGACACCAAGCAAGGTGATGATGATGCTGACAATGGCAAAAAAGAGTATAATATCTTTTAGATTATATTCCAATGCCTGCATTTCGTAAATGTCATTCATCAGAGTTCTTACTTCACAGGATACACTTTCGGGAAGCATTTCGCGGCGAATCTTCTCCACCCATTTCTTTACCTCCCCTATTTGCCCGGGATAGCACTTAATGTAACAATGACCGATATATCCCGAAGTTTCGTAAGGAATAAATGCATAACCATTGCTATGGTTGTAAACATTCGTCTCAAAGGGTGCGCAAATACCACAAACAGTATAGTCATTTTGCTGATCGTAGAGATTCATACCGATGACGTTTTTTTTCTGCGTCTCTTGATAGGTCCTATCCACTACAATGTCTTGTTTAGTATGTATTTCTCTTCCTTGCTCGATGGGAATATTCATGAAAGAAAAGAAATTGGAAGGTACAGCCATCAGCATGATTTCAATCCAGGAATTGTCGTTTCCTTTCTCTGTCATCAGTTGGTTGCCGGAGAATCCATCCATGTAAGAGACATCAGACAGCAGAATATCTTTCACTCCGGCATGTTGCCTGAAGCGTTCCACCATTGCCAACTTCTCTGCATTCTTCATAAAGGTATAATCCAACGGGACACTGAAGATTTCTGATTTCTCTTGAACACTCAGAGTGCTAAATAATGTATTCATTGTTTTTCTGGATTGCAAGTATAAGCTTACAGACAGTGCCACAAATATCCAGCAGATGAAGAACTGGATGCCCAGCATAAGGTTGCGCCCCCATTGTTTGCCGCGACGCTTATTGCCTCCGTTAATACCCATCTGTACCGAAATCTTATGAATACGTATGGCTACAAACAGGCAGATGATGGCACAAAGCAGTATCAGTAGTCCGATGTACTGTAGTGCATGGATCAGGAGTAACCGGGTATCAAAGTTCATGGTGATCTCTGCTATGGAAAAATTCAGATGACTTCCTATCAACTCTATACCCCATAATACCAGGAAAGAAGAGCAACTGATTACAAGCAAACTTTGCACAAAGAGTAATGAGAACAGTTGTCTCCAATTACATCCGGTCATCTTCATGATACTGTATTCTTTGGTTCGATTGAAGAAGGAACCGATGAGGAAATGGAAAAAGTTCATCAGTCCGACCAGTAATATCAACAGTCCGACAATACCGGTAATCCATTCCAGTATAATAATGCTCTTCATCTGGGGGGTATTATCCGTACGATGAACTGTAACTGTATATTTCTCGCTATAGAGTGTATAAGTATAATTTCGTTTACTGAATTGTTTTTCCAAACCCTTCATTGTGATATGTGGAGAAAGCAGGACATAATTGTTGGCTCCAGTTATTTCATACCGTTTAGGACTTTGCAAAAGCCCTTCACTGTCATTCAGAGTCAGCATATCCAACCGCTCCATAAATGCGAAACTGTTATTCAGAGGAATATCTTCCATTACAGCTTGGATGGTATAGGCGATTCCTCCTGTTCTCGGGGTACTTTCCGGAGAAGTACCGAGGCGTCTTGTTAAAGTCAATTGTTTGCCGATGGCCTCTTCTGCCTTGCCGAATATTCTCGTAGCAGTCGATTGGCTCATGATGACAGCATTGGGGGTCCGGCTTGCCGTTTCCCAGCTACCGGCCACTATTTGCGGAGTAAACACTTCATTATAGAAAGTATCTGTTTCGAATGTGGACAATTCATAAGGTAATATCTTGTCCTGAGATAGCGTTACATTGTAAGGATAAGTACGTGGATACGTTACACACGTAACAGCTTCTATTTCTCCCGTAGCCCATGTGCGAAGTTCTTCTGCCAAAGGTGCGGGAGAACCGGAGAAGTACCTTTGATTGTTGTTATATAAACTCAATTCAGCAATACGTTTATAGTTGCTGAAACATCGGTCTGTATCTTCCACGAAACGACTGCAATACATGCAGATGCTGAAGCAAAGCAGGCCTACTGCCAAGCCAATGATGGAAATGATATTCTGTGTCTTGTACTTCCATAAGCTCCTGAATGCTATTTTAAAATAATGTGTTATCATCGTTTTAATATTTTATTCGTTCTTAATCACTTCTGCCGGATTTTCATTTGCTGCCCGCCATACACGCCAGCTGATGCCGGCAATGACTACCAATGCTAATCCTATAAAAATAAGCACAAAAGGCAGGAAGCTGATGCTGACTTGGCGGGTGTAGTTTTCTATCCAGTGCTTAATGATAACATAGGTTATGGGAAAAGCTACGAGTGCGGCAACACAAAGCATACTTATATACTCGTGGAAAAACATGAGTAGAATACTCCATACGCTGGCACCGTTTACTTTGCGTATCGCTATTTCCTTACGGCGCTGTTCGCAAGTAAGCGTAACCAGCGAATAGATGCCGAACATAGCAGTAAATATACATACTAAAGAGGCAAAGCTAAGCAAACGCGTCAGCATATCCTCGGAACGGAGATAGTTATTATAAATTTCTTCTTCGCTGTTTATTTGCAGAATCTTGTCGGGCGGACACTCTTCGCGACAAATAGCTTCGAGAGCTTGGCGACATTCATTCCAAGTACCTTCTTTGTATTTGAATAAGATTCCGGCACTCTTTTGCATATATCCCATATCCTCTCCAACTATAAAAGCTGTGTTGGGAACTGGTAAAGTGGGTGCTGTGTAGTGGCAGTCTTTCACCACACCGATAATCGTATAGGTTATGTAAGGTGTAATGACATGTTTGCCAATGGCTTCCTGGGGAGTCCATCCCATGCGACGTGCCAATGATTCGTTAATGATGATTTCATCATATGTAGAGAAGTCGTTGAGCCATTCGCCTGTCAGCAATGTAATACCATAGTAGCGAAAGAAATCTTCTCTGCCCAAAAACAGATTTACAGGTATAGGTGCATTGAGTGGTGTATCCAGTCCGTCCCAATTATCCCATTGCCCAATAGCTTGGATTTGTACTATCAGTGAAGAATAATCATTAGGCAAAACTTCAGTTACCATAGGTAAGTTCTTCACCTTTTCCACCAGTGGATACATATTGAAATCACCTCTTACAGAGAAACTTCCTTTATTCTGAAATTCCATTCCTAAATCGCGATGGCGTAAGTAATCCAGTTGCTGGTTCATTAAAATGGTGCAGCCGATAAAACCGAAGCAGACAAAAAGTTGTAATACGATGCTTCCCTTGCGCAGTAGCGAACCGGTACGCCGTCCTGCATCGTGGCGTAACGAACGGTGTAAAGAGCGGTGATATAGAAAATATAGCAATCCGATGATAGCAGCTAATATAATGATAGAAATCAGTAGGACAAACAGAAATGTTTCGCCATATAATGCCGACTTCGGAGCATCTATTCCTGTCAGTTCGATGAACTGAGGTAGGCAAAGTTCTATAATGAAGAATCCCGTAAAGATGGCACATACCAATAGGAGCAAAAACTCAATAGTCAATAATGATATGAGAGAACGAACGTTAGCTCCGTGAATCATCCGTAAAGCCATTTCGCGTTGGCGAACTCTCATGCGATTGATAAACAAAGTAAGGTAATTGATGAGTGCGCACACAATAATCAAAATAGCTGCAACAGAGAAGTAAACTATATAATTGAAGGTAATAGCTGCTTCTTTATCCTTCCGAAAGTCTTGGGCGTAATGTAACTCAGAGAGTGGTGTAAGGTAGATCCGTTTTATTCCGGTTTTTCGTGTATCGGTTACTTGTTGCAGTTCATGTGGCATATTGGCCGTTATTTTTGCTTCAAGTTCTTTGGGATTAGTGCCAGGCTTTACTTTTATCAGCATGTTCCAAGTGATATACCACCAGGTTCTTCCCAATTCGGGATTACCGATTAACTTAAATGGGAAGTTGGTATGTGTATCTTCGGCTCGAACAATGGCTCCGATTTTCTTTTTGCGGCTCCACGTCTCCACTTCTTTTCCCAGCGGGTCTTCTGTACCAAACCATTCTTTGGCTGCTTTCTCGGTAATAGCAACCTCTGAATTATCTTTGGGTAGCATAAAGTTGCGGCTACCTTTTATAATCCGAATATTCATCAATTGCATCCATGCACTGTCTGCTGATGAAAATGCGACATCCTGGTATATGCCGTTTACACTAATGCGTTCAGAGGAACTAATATGAAAAGGCGCAGCAATTTCTATCTCGGGAAAATGCTCCGTCAGGTAGGTGGCAAGTGAATAAGGAACTCGGGGTGAAATTTGCCCTTCCGCATATTCATCATTTGTACGTATCATATAGATACGGTCTACATCCTGACGGAAATTGTCATAAGTCGTTTCGTAATGTATCCAGTAGAGTGACAGTGCAAAACATACAAAGCCTACCGCCAATCCCAAAATACTGATTATTGACTGAACTTTATACTTTAACAAGTTCCTTGTTGCTACCTTTATATAATGTGCTATCATGGTTTTAATGTTTTATTCGTTCTTTATTACTTCTGCCGGATTCTGTCGTGCCGCCTGCCATACACGCCATCCTATACAGATGGCAATGATGAAAGCAATGCCTGCGAAGATAGTAAGATAAATCCAGGCATCGATACTTGTTTGTTCGACATAGCTCTGTAACCATTGCTTCATCAGAACATAGCCTATGGGAAAAGCTATAACGGATGCAATAATCAGTATGTATATATATTCCCTGGCAAACATTGATAAGATATCTCCTATCTGTGCTCCGTTTACTTTGCGTATTGCAATTTCCTTGCGTCGTTGCTCGCAACTAAGAGTGACGAGTGAAAAGACACCAAAAGCAGAGATTAGAATGCAAACTATAGATACAAAGCTCAGTAATTTGAGTAACAGATACTCCGACTGCAAATATTCATCGTAAACTTCTTGTACCTTTACGAGTTCATACTTTACATCGGGAAACTCACGTGCAAATAGAGTATCAACGCTTTGTTTCAGTTCGTTCCATTTTCCATTTTGGTACTTAATTAGCGGCATCCAAAGGCTCTGTCTGTCTTTTTGCCGCTGGATAAACAAAGATGGTTTTGTTGGCATCGTGGGAGGAGCGAGCTTATAGTCCTTCAAGACCCCTTTGATTGTTAATATGTGACGTCCTTTGTCGTCTGCATTTGCAATCTGTTGTCCAACGGGATGACGCAAGCCGAGTATTTTAGCAGCGGTTTCGTTTAGCAATACTTGCGCTGTGTCACCCGGTTCCAACATATCTCCTTCCAAAAGTTTTAATTGATAGAAGTTTGCCAATTCCTTGTCTCCTTCATACACCATAAAGTCCAAAGATCTTATAGAGTCGGGCTTATCAGGCCAGTCAACAATACCATAGCTCATAACAACCGTGGCGGGCATCAGACCAATTCGTTCTTTCAAGACTTTCTCTACATAAGGCATTCTGGCAATCTTGTCCGCCACCGCACTTCGGTTATCTCTCGGATAAAACAAGCGAAAAGAAGCCCTGTTTTTCCGCTCCCAGCCTAAGTCTGTATCGGTCAGATAATAGATTTGCTTCATCAGTATACTCACACAGAAGATGAAAAGTATGCCGATGAATAATTGAAGCAGAATGCCGCACTTGCGTATCAAAAATGGCTTTTGTTGATAACAGTTGTTGTTTTTGCCGGAATATCGTCCAATGAAAGGTATCAGTAATAACAGTGATAGTAATGCAAGTCCAAGTAGATAGAGGAATGATTCGCTATAAATGTTTCCTTCTATACCCGATATTCTGCGGAATGCGGGTAACAGTAGTTCAATCATACTGAATCCTACTAAACCGGAAGAAACGATCATCAGCAGATATTCGGATGCTAACATTCCCCATAATCCTATTGCTGATGCACCGCATGTCTTCCTAATTCCCAATTCGCGACTGCGTAAGCGCAAACGGGTGATGAAAAGTGAAAGATAATTGAACAATGAACAGAGGATAACCAACCCACCTGCTATGGAGAAGAGTATCAGATAGTAGAATTTAATATCTCTGTCCACGTTGATTTCCGAACGGTGATATTCAGAAAGCGGCATCAAGCGAAGATCGCGTAGGCGAGCCGATTGAGGTCCGGTAGCATTAGTCAATTTCTGTTGGAAAGCTTCCGGCATCACTCCTTTCTGTAATTTGATGACTGTATGGAATAATAGATATCCATCTATCTTTTTATAGTTTTGAAAATCAGCACCAAAACCACATACGTCAAAGTTCAGGCTACTGTGGTCAAGTCCTTTTAAAACGGCGCAAACAGTTTTTGGTTGGTCATCCAATTTTACTTCTTTTCCTAACACGCCAGTTGTGCCGAATAAGTTTAAAGCAGTCTTCTCTGTTAACGCTATCTGCTTATTATCATGCATAAAATCCATATTGCCATTCAAAAGATTGGCTTGAAACATACTGATAAAAGAAGAGTCCATTTCCATCAAGGTTACGTTCTTCGTTTTCTCTTCGGACTTTAGCTCATAACCGTGCCAATAAAAGAAAGCGCAACTCTCTTCTACTTCTGGATAATCTTGTTTCAGTATTTCAGAAATGGTATAGCTAAGTTGAGTACTGAAACCACTTGACATATAAACCGAAGGGGTATAAAGAAGATACAATCTTTCGGCGTCTTTATAGCTTTTGTCGTATGTCATCTCATAATGTATCCATAGTGTAGCAAAGGCAAAGCAAGTAAAGCCTATTGCCAAGCCAATGATAGAGATAATGCTCTGTGTCTTGTATTTGAGCAAGTTTCTAAATGCTATTTTAAAATAGTGGCATATCATATCTTATCTTTTTGTAGAGAATGAAATCAAATATCATACCAAAGTGCTAATGATCTTATAATCAATTAAAAGCCTTCTTGGCTATATTCATAAAACTGTGCTATTCCGCACGAGTATCGTGCGAAAATACACTTTACTCTATTCGCTTTTTATCACTTCTGCCGGATTCTGTCGTGCCGCCTGCCATACACGCCACCCTATACAGATGGCAATGACGAAAGCAATGCCTACGGAGATAGCCAGATAAATCCAAGCATCCATACTTGTTTGTTCAACGTAATTCTGCAACCACTGCTTCATCAAGACATAGCCTATGGGGAAAGCTATTGCGGCTGCAATAATTAGCAGTAGCAGATATTCTTTCACAAACATAACAAGAATATCTTTTATCGTTGCTCCGTTCACTTTTCGTACAGCAATTTCTTTACGTCGTTGCTCGCAACTAAGTGTGACGAACGAGAATATACCGAGTGCGGAGATCAGAATGCAAACACCGGAAACCATACTCAGAAGTTTTAGTAAAAGACTTTCTGAATGCAAATATTCTTTATAAACATCTTCTGTTTTATCCAGTTGATATCTCAGAATAGACACTTCTTTCGCCATCGATTCTATTTGAGACTTCAAGTCTTCCCAATGACCTTCTTTGTATTTTATTAGAAACAAACCGGAATGCATGATCATTCCGCTCTTTTCTCCTAAAGCTTTAAAGCCGAATCCATTTTCTCCTATCAATAAGATGGGAGATATAGGTACTGTAGGGGCAGTCACATGGAAGTCTTTCAAAACTCCGATAATTTCGAGTTGCTTTTTTCCTATGTTTATATGTTTTCCTAACGGAGAATGCATATTCATCATTTTGGCTGCAGTTTCGTTTATGACAGCATAATTAGCATCTTTCGGAGTCATCATTTTACCTGCTACTAATTTAAGATTATAAAACCGCGTAAAGATTCCACTTTCGTAAAACAATTCAATAGATATATCTGCGTCATCCAATCGCTTTCCGTCCCAATTGTCTATTTTGCGTCCTCGATACTGTCCGAACAATAGTCCTGCATGGTTATCCAGAACATCATTGACACATGGCATCTGTGACAGTTTATCGGCAACTGCTGTATAGCAGGAAAAATCTTCTTCACTGTTTTCCATTTTGATAATACGTAATACGGCTATATTTTTTCTTTCCCATCCCAGTTCAGTATGAGTCAGGAAGTATATTTGTTTCATCATTACACTCGTAATAAAAATAAAGAGAATGCTGATTCCAACCTGAAACAAGACACTGAACTTGCGAAATTGCAAGTTTTGGGTGGTGTGCTGTTTTACGTGTTGCATGACAAAAGGTAATAGTAAAAATAAGGAGACGATAAGTATTCCAAGAAGATAAAGAAACATCTCCATATAAACATCACCGGTAACCCCAGATATTTTTCTGAAAACAGGAAGCAGCAATTCTGTCAGAGTCATTCCTAACAGACCAGCAAGCAATATCATCCATACATATTCTATCGCAAACATCAAGAATAGGTTTCCTTTGGTTGAACCACATACCTGTCGCAGTTCTATTTCCCGATAACGCATGCGCATCCGTACCACAAACAATGATATATAGTTGAATAGAGAGGCAAGTATCACCAGCAATCCAATGATGGAGAATAAAATCAGATAGGTGAATTTTATCGACTTGTTTTTGTTCACATCAGAATAATGATACTTGGATAACGGCATTATTTGCAATTCTTTGAATATATAATTTTCCTTTCCATCTAATAATTGATTGTAGTTGTCCAGTTTCTGACGGAAATTTTGCAGGTCAGTTCCTTTGCGTAGCCGGAATATGATGGTATTTCGTTGAGAGTTATCCTCCCCTCTCCAAAAGTCAAATGTCAAGTTGCTATGAGGCAATCCTTTGATTACGGCACATATTGTTACGTTGCTGAATGCTTTTAACTCCTTTCCTACTACATCGTCCGTTGTGCCGAACAAGCGTTTGGCTGTTTCTTCAGTAACGGCAATCTTGTCTTCCGAGTATAAAAAGTCTTTTGTTCCTGCTAATATTTTAATGTCAAACATCTCCATGAAAGTAGAGTCAGCCAATAATGCTCTGGCTACCAACGGAGTATTTCCCTTTACTTCCATTTCTTGATTTTCCCACAAATCAATGTTACATACTGCTTCGACTTCTGGAAAATCTGTCCTCAATGCTTGCAGTGTATTGGGAGCTTTTGTGTCGTATCCGTTGTAATTGACTGTACTCTTTTTATACAGCAGATATAGTTGTTCTGCTCCTTCATGATAGTTATCATACGTCATTTCATAATGTATCCATAGTGTAGCAAGGGCGAAACAGGTAAAGCCTATAGCCAAGCCGACAATACTTATAAGCGTCTGCATCTTGTATTTCAGCAGATTTCTAAATGCTATTTTCAAATAATGCTGTATCATTTTGTACTTGTTTTGGGTTATTCGGTTTTCATTATTATTGCTGGATTGATTTGAGCCGCCTTCTTTACTTGAAAGTATAGAGTAAGACCGGATATCAGTGATACAATGATTGCTGCTATTGCAAACAGCCATCCACTGATATTCGCCTTATATGCATAATTTTCCAGATAAACTGTTATTCCCCAATAAGAGAGAGGAATCGCTACCGTAAACGACATGGTCAAAATGATAGCATATTTCTTTAGTAATAAAGGCAATATTTCTTTTATGGTAGCTCCGTTCACTTTCCGCAAAGCTATTTCCCGGTAACGTTGTTGGATATCAAACAGTGATAGTCCGAATAAACCGATGGAAGAAATTAAAATGGCCATTAGCGCAAAGAAAGAATATACGATGGCCGTTTGCCTGTCTGCTTTATAGAGGTTTTTGACTTCATCCTTAGCAAAGGTGTAATTGAAAGCCCCTTCGGCAGTTTCACGATGCAGTTTCTCTAAGAAAGCAATAGCTTCTGCTTGATGTCCCGGAGCAACCTTTGCTTGCAAAGGAACCTGTGGAAGATATGTATTTCCATACGTAAAGGCCATCGGAAGTATTGGTTTGGATAAATGTCCGCAATAGAAGTCTTCGACAACGCCGATAATCTGATACGCAGATAAATCCTTCCGCGGCCATAAAGGAGTTTGAGGCTCCAACTGAGCATCGGCTATGTTTTTGAATCCATATAGTTGCATCGCCTTTCTGTTGAGAATGAGTTTGGCATCTCCTTCATGATCAATGTCCGCATTCCATAACCGCCCTTCAATTAAAAGAAAGCCGTGGAATCTGATTTCTTTGTCAGTAATTGGAATACAGCATAATGACTGGAAGTTCGAAGCACCGGGGATGCGGAACTCCACCGACCTCTCTGTGAAATATTCATAGGGAGACAGGGAGAAATTCCACGCAGTGAATAAGGGCGATGCATCCATAGAAGTACGAATACGGTCTTCGGAAGATTGACGCAAATCTCTCTGTTTCAGATATTCTTCTTCGGTAGTAGGCTGCTTACGTTCGTAACGCTCAAAATTTACTTTGATGATAGAATCTGTATTATACCCCAGCTTAGTATGCGTCATTTCGTACAGTTGCTTTGCGAAAAATAGAGAAACAACTATCAAAATGAAAGTCACAATGTACTGAATACTTAAATATAAGTTCCTGATAATTATAGATTTTCCTCCCGTATGTATTTTCTGCAAAGAATGTATGGGGATACTATATCTGTATTTCAGGTACGGGTAGATGGAAGCGAGTAATGGCAATAGGCATAAGATAACTACTGTGATCCCAACATCAAATCTGATGCCTGATTGTTGGGTCAGTTCGAGATAATGATTGAGTGGTTTGGCTGATATCTCAACTAAGAACCAGGCTATGAACAGCGAAAAGAGTGTCAGGCTGAAATTTTCGGTATACAATTGAGTAAATAACTGTTTGGAGTTATTGCCAAAAATCTTCTTGAGCCCGAACTCTTTTCCACGTCTCAATAAAACAACGGTATAGAGGCTCATGAAATTAAAGATGCCTACGATTAGAATTAATGCAGCAACCAGTATCAGTAAATTCAAATGAGTTTGATTTCCTTTTCGTAGCATATCCTGCCAGGTGTCAATAGCCGGATGAAAATAGACTTCACGCATAGGTAGTAATTGATATCTGACTTCAATGGGGCTTTGGGGAGATTGTTGAAATGCAGCGTGGCGTTTGTTTATTGCTGTAAATGTAGCCCCCGGACGGATCATTGCAATGTTCATAGGAAAGTGGAAATCCCAATTTTCTTGCAAGGTTTCGGGTACAAGTATGTCGAAATGAAAAGAGCGTTTCCCTCCTTCTTTACTGATAACTCCGGTTATGATAAGCGGGTCTCCGGTAGAATACCGGATTGTTTTTCCTATGGGGTTGACAGTACCGAACAGCCTTTCACTTAATTCTTCCGTGATAAAAGTGGTTTGTGGATGAGAAGCCCATGATTCCGCTTTACCGTATTTCATCGGCAGGTCGGTTGCTCTTAGAAATAAGCTGTCCGCTACGATGGTTTCCACATCAATCTGCTCTTTTTCTGCAACGATATAATCTTTGTTTATCCACATAAAGGTAGACATAGCTTCTATATCTACATCCTCAAAATGACCTCCGATGACGGCTGCTCTGCCAACGTCATCCTTAGTTTCCTGCACTAATACTCCAATCCGGTCTTTAGCCGGACTGTAACAATCCACACCGATTTCTTGCTTCACATAACGGGAGATAACAATGACGCATGCCAGACTTAGTGCCAATCCGATGATATTGATTGCAGTGTACACCTTGAATCGGCATAATGTCCGTATGGATAATTGTATGAGCTTCATTATTAGTATTGTTTTTATTCGGTTTTCATTATTTCCGCCGGATTGACCTTTGCCGCTCTATACACCTGCCAGCAGAGTGTACCCAATGAAATAAGTACAACGACTACCAATCCGATGATAAATATACCGGCAGAAACAGGGGTTTTTACTATAAAGTCTTTCGTATATTCATGGATAATATAGTAAGCAAGCGGGATAGCCAATAAAAATGCGATACTCAGTACTGCGATATATTTACGGAAAAGCAGCGGATAAAGGTCTTTCAGCAGTGCACCGTTTACTTTACGGATAGCTATCTCACGGTAACGTTGGCGGATGTCGAATAGCGAAATGCCAAACAGTCCGAGGCAGGCAATGATAATAGCAATGCAGGCAAAGACAGAATAGATAGTTGCTATCTGGCGATCCTTTGCATAAATCTCTTTCACACTATCTTCCAAGAAACTGTATTCGAAGTCTTCGCTGCCATATATTTTCAGTTCCGCTTTCCGCAAGAAATCAACCACTTCTTTCTTTTTGCCGGGTACACAAGCTATCTGATATACATCCCCACTCATCTGGCTGCTCACAAAGAAGATGGTCGGCTTTTGGCCTTGCGATAAATGTCCGCCGTAATAATCGTCTACTACTGCTACAATGGGTTGGAGTGGATTTTTACGGTCTCTTATAATATATGAATTTTCTTCTGTTATACCGGCTCCCTGGCAGGAAGTGTAATTCAATGCTTTAAGTGCAGCGCGATTGGCAACAACGACTCCTAAGAAGCCGGCATCTTTTAAGTCGGGCAAGCTTCCTTCCACCATCTTGATGTTATAGATGTTGAAGAAATGAGGAGTTGCAAAACGAACGTTCAGGGTCGCTTTCTTACCCCGGTCATTCAGGAAGCTACTGCTATAATCGCCTTTCAGTATATCAGCATAGCTGGCTTCCCAATCTTCTATATAGGGGCAGGTAGCCAGTTCATTATCCAGTGCCTCGACGCGCTCCTGGCGTTGCCTTGCTCTTTCCTCGGAGTAATTAAGATCTTGGGATTCATAGACCAAATTGGTAATAATGATGTCCTTGGTGCGGAATCCGGGGTCGGTATTAAGTAAAAGCCTCAGTTGCTCATTGAAATAGAACGAAAGCACCACTAACAGAAAGGTTAGCAGATATTGTACTCCTAAAAACAAGAGACGTGAACGGACAGATTTATTCCCCGTATTGATGGAACGGATAGAAAGGATAGGAGAAGCGTAATTATACTTCACGAAGGGATAAATAGATGTAAGCAATGGCAACAGCAAGAAAACAGCCAGCGACACTTTCCAATCGAATGCTGTGTAGTTGAAATTATAATTGAGCAGATGTTCCACCGGAACGGTACTTACTTCTATAATTAGCCAAGCCACCAGCAATGCTGCCGATATCAGCAGTGTACTCTCGGTCCATATCTGAATAAACAATTCTTTCCCCCTTGCACCGAATACCTTCTTCACCCCATACTCCTTTCCCCTCCTGAGCATGGCAACCAGGTAGATATTAACAAAATTGAGAATGCCCGTAAGCAATATCAGCAGACAAAGTCCTGCCATAATTGCTAAATGGGAATATGTGCCGGTAAAGAACATTTGCTTATTTTCATTGGCAATAGAGTTCTCCCAATAGAATTGCTTCACCGGAACAAATGAAAAACGATACATACGGGTATCTCCCGTTTCCTGTGGCCTAACATAACGGGAGACACTGGCTGCCTTATTCAACCTTTCTATATCAGTACCTGGCATAAACGAGTATAATTCCATGCCCATGCGTTCCCAATTATCGGATAAAGCAGCGGACAGAACAATGTCGAATTGCATGAAAGTCTTGTTCTCCGGATCGCCCAATACGCCTTCTATGGTAACATCTTTGCCATTGGAGCAGCGGATTACCTTGCCTACCGGATTCTCCTTGCCAAACAGTTTACGGGCGAATGTTTCCATAATCAGAGCCGATTGCGGAGAGCGTAGTGCGATGTTACCTTGCACCAACGGATACCGGAATAGCTGAAAGAACACATTATCCGTCACAAGAATACGTGCCTGATAGCGATTTGACTCAATGGAGACGTAATCCTTCTCCAATGGAATGATGCGGCTGTACCGGCTGATATAGCGTTGGTCTATAACCGCAGTATCACTATTGTTTATAACAGCTCCCAAATAACTGTTACCATCTAATTCTAACTTCACACCATATACCTGTTCCCGGTCAATGCAATGCGTATCTACCGTCAGTTCCCGATGGATATATCGGAGCAGGATGATGCAGCAAGCCAGGCTGAATGCCAATCCCAGCAGGTTGATAATGGTATATGATTTGGAGCGTATCAGGAAACGCCAGGCATATTTCAGTGTTTTCATGGGTTATTTTTATTTAATACGATTATTCGCTTTTTATTATTTCAGCCGGATTGATATTGGCTGCCCTATATACTTGCCACAATAATGTACCGATTGAGATAAGGATAACGACTATCAATCCGCTGACAAATATCCCGACAGAAATGGGAGCTTTAACTACAAAATCTTTTGTGTATTCGTAAATTATATAACATGCAAGCGGGATAGCCAATAGAAATGCGATACTCAACACTATCATATATTTACGGAAAAGCAATGGATATAGATTTCGTAATTGTGCTCCGTTTACTTTGCGGATAGCAATCTCCCGGTAACGCTGGCGGATATCAAACAAAGAAATGCCAAACAATCCGAGACAGGAAATGACGATGGCAATGCCGGAGAAAATAGAATATACAGTTGCTACTTGTCTGTCTTCTTTATAAATCGCTTTTACATCATCTTCCAGTAGAGAATATTCAAAACTTTCGGTACCGTACAATTGAAGTTCTAATTTACGAAGATACTCAAGCAAATCGTTCAAACGTCCCGGAGTGTAGGCTATCTGAAAATGGTCACCGCCCCAGCTATTGCCTATGCGGAATATTGTAGGTTGTTGTCCGGCAGTAAGGTGCCCGCTGTAATAGTCTTCTATTACTGCAACGATAGGTGTCTTTTGGGCATTGGCATCTCCCCTTTGCTCACTATCTTCTATCACCACTGCCCCTTCAAGGCTGCTATAGTGCAGAGCTTTTAATGCAGCACGGTTTACTGCAATTATGCTTTCCCTTCTTTCGCTGTCCTTGAGCATCGGCAAAGCTCCTTCCAGGATATTCAGTCCATATACTTTGAAGAAGCCGGGAGTGGCATACCAGTGTTTCAAATCTACTTTTTCCCCTTTATCATTTTGGTAAGTGATATCGAATGTAGAAGAAAGAATTGTCTCATAACTAAGTTCCCATTGTTCGACGAAGGGACATTGAGACAAAGCATTTACCATTTCTTGCTTGCGTTGCTTTTGTGCGTTACGAGCGTTCGGATCTCTGTAGCTTTCGGCATCGCTTGATTCGTATGCCAGTTTGGCAATCAAGATATTCTCTGTACGAAAGCCCGGGTTGGTATGTAGAAGCAGTGATAATTGTTCATTGAAGTAGAGCGAAAGTGTAATCAATAAAAAGGTAAATACATATTGTACCGCCAGGAATACCATGCGAATGCGTACGGACTGGAAGCCGGTACTGATATTGCAGATGGAAACCATAGGCGGTGTGTAGCTATACTTCATAAAAGGATAAAGGGATGTAAACAATGGCAGGAATACAAGTATTGCCACCGATAATAATATATCAAATGTTGTATAAGAGAACGGGTAAGAAAGCAGCCGCTCAATGGGGGTTGACATAATTTCGATTATAAACCATGCCATTAGCAGCGCAAAGGATACTAACAGGAAATTTTCTATCCATATTTGCAGAAACAAGGTAGTCCTATTGGAACCGAATACTTTCTTGATTCCATATTCCCTACTGCGCATCAACATGAAAATCAAGTAGATGTTTATGAAGTTCATAATTCCCATGAGCAATAACAGCAAGCACAATCCTGAAAGAATAAGGATATGGGAATAGTTACCAAAGGAAAATATATTGGGGCATCCTGTGGCTTCAATAATCGCATTATCCCAATATATATCGGCCACGGGCATAAAGGAAAATGTATATTGGCGATTATCATACTCTTTATATTGAGGATTAATCCAACGAGGATGGTTGCCTATCTCGTCCATTAATTTTATATCGGTGCCCGGCGTGAATTTAATGAATTCCATCGGCATACGTTCCCAATATCTTGTTAAAGAAGAAGATAATACAACATCAAATTGCAGTGCTGTCTTGTTGTCGGGAGCAGCAACTATGCCCATTATGGTGACGTCTTTGCCATTGGTATAACGAAGGACCTTGCCTACCGGATTTTCTTTCCCAAAAAGTTTTCGTGCATAAGATTCGCTTAGCAAAGCCGATTCCGGTGCACTGAGCGACAAAGTGCCTTGCAGTGCCCGGTAAGGGAATAACTGAAAGAAGCAACTATCGGTAACCAGTACCCGGGCGGGATATCGTTTCTGATTATGAGAAATATAGTCCTTATCCAATGGAATGATTGACGTACGTTTGTCGATATAGCGATTGTCGATATACATGCTGTCTTTGTAGTTTGTAATGGTTGCCAATGCCCGATTGCCTTCCATGTTACGTATCACGCCATATACCTGCTCCCGGTCAATGCAATGCGTATCTACCGTCAGTTCCCGATGAATATATCGGAGCAGGATGATGCAGCAAGCCAGACTGAAGGCCAATCCCAGCAGGTTGATAATGGTATATGATTTGGAGCGTATCAGGAAACGCCAGGCATATTTCAGTGTTTTCATGTTTATATGTTTTATTTCAGTATCAATTCTTCCGCCTCCCCAAAGGTATCATATCCCGTTGTAATTACCCAATCTCCGGGCTGCAAACCGTCGGTGATCTCGTATTGTTGCGGGTTTTGGCGTCCGATGCTGAGAGGAACGCGTACGGCTTTGCTCTTCGAAGCGTTCAGTTTGTAAATCCATTGTCCTCCGGTGCTTTGATAGAAGTTGCCGCGTGGAATGACGAGTGCTTCTTCCGGCTGGCCAAGCTCTATCTGCACACGGAAACTTTTCCCCACCCGCACGTTGTCGGGCATATCATCCGTAAAGACGAGGTCTACATCGAAAGTGCGTTCTTTCACTTCGGGCACTACTTTGGTGATGCGCAGCGGGTATTTCCGTCCCTGGTAATTGATGGTAGCAGGCAGTCCCGTTGTGATGCGGTCGATGTAGTATTCGCTCAGGGCGGTATGTATCTTGTATTGGTCCAACACCTTGATTTCAGCAATGCTCTCGCCGGAGGCAACTTGCTGTCCCGGAGTTACTTTCACAAAACTGAGTTGTCCGGCGACGGGGGCTTTCACAATCAGATTGCTCATCCGTTCGCAAGCACGTTCGTACTTTTTCCGTTCTCGTTCGCGATCGTTCTTGATGAGGTCTTTGCGGATGACGGTGACGGCGGAATCGTGACGAAGACTTTCGCGTTGCAAGCGGGCATTCTTCACTTTATAGTTATACTCGTCTTCCGACACTTCCAGTTGGGCTTTGCTCTTGATGCCCATGCGGAATTCTTCCTGGTCGAGGTTGAAACTCTTGCGAAGGCGGTCCAGCTCGTAGTTGGTTTCCAGGGCTTGCTGTTGCAGGTTCAGGCTTTTCTGTTCCATCTCTATCTCTTTTTCCTGATAGGTGATGAGTTGCTTTTCCCAGTCGTCGCGCTGGTCTTCGATGCTGCGCAGGAGGTCGGGGTTTTCGAGAACGAGAATGGTGTCACCTTTCTCGAGCAGGCTTCCCTCCTCGCCTATGATGTGTTCTACACTTCCGGCTTCGCGGGCATTGATTTTTATAGTGAGGATAGGCTGGATAAGTCCTTCCACGTCTACATACTCCATGAACTTGCCGTTCTTCACTTCGGCTATCTGCAAGTTGTCCCGTTCGATGCGCAGCTTACTGGGGCCGAAAGAAAGAGTGATGACGTAGACGAGGAAGGCAAGGAAGGCGACGCCTCCTGCCAGATAATAACGGTAAAGGATGTACCAGGGCTTCTTTTCGAGTTTGATATCCATAATGTGTATTTTAATAATCTTGTTTATCTACTGACTTAGGGCGGCATTGTCCCTACTTCATCTATACTTAGTCCTAGGGAGAGCATACAATCATCATACATGATTCATACAATCATCCTACATGATTACTACAATCATCCCGGATGATTCCTACCTGAACCTATGACTCAATATGCCTCACCTATATACTGAATGCCTCTCATCTTAGGTAGAAGCTATAATCCTCTCCAGTTCTTCCGCCAGCGGTGCATCCTTCTCGAAGTCATAGAGCGTCAGGCTTCGCAAGGTGTAGTACAAACTCCAGTAATTGTAAAGAGCTGTTATATAGTTCCTTCGGGCGGTATCTTTTTCGGTAATGGAGGCATTGAGGTCGAGCACGGAAGACTTTCCAAGGAGATAAAGCTTGCGGGCCACTTCGGCACGGCGTTGGGCTGTCTCGTCGGTTCGGGCGGCAATATTCACCCGCTGGGCTTGCAGGTTGAACTGCTTGACGAGTTTGCGTACATTCAAGTCAAAGTCCGTCTTGTCCTGCTCCACCTGCGTATAAACCAAGTCGCGGTTGGAACGCGCCACCCGTACTTGTCCTTTGCCCCGTCCCCAATCCAGGATAGGGAGCGTTATGCCCAGGCTGACGTACTGTTGGTCCAACGGATTCTGATAGGCATCCTTCAACTTTTCGGCAGTTTGGGTCAGTCCGAAGCGCAGATAGATATCCGCTTTCAGCCCGGCATTGGCACGGGCTTTGGACACGGCGCTTTCGCTTTCGAGTTTACGGCGAAGCATGTTCTGAATTTCCGGACTGTTTTCATTGGCAAGCATCAAGGCAGTGTTGAGGTCGATGTGCAAGTCGGGAACGTGGTCGCTTGCATCGGCTTTGAGTTCAACATCCTCCTGGATACCGAGGTATGAACGGAGTTCCTGCATGCAGTTCTCCATTTCAATGTGGGCATTCATGCGGTTGGTTTCTTCCGTCAGTTTGTTGAGTTCGAGTTGCAGCATTTCGTTTTCGCTGATGGTGCCGATGTTGTAGCGGCCTTGCGCATATATATATAAGGTGTCGGCATTGGCGTAATTGGTGTTGGCTATTTCGTAGTCGCTCTGCGCCCGGGCAAGGTCGAAGAACTTCTCCGTGGCGCGGGCGGCAACGAGTTCGAGCGTTTCTACATACGTCTTCCGGGCTTCGCGGTAGCGGATGGGCTCAATGCGACGGTCCCACTTCAGGCTGTTGTAACCGAAGAGAGACTGGCTGTATCCGATGTTGATGGGCGACGTCTGCCAGGAGTAAGTATCGTTGCTGAAGAGGTCGAGGCGCTGGGCGGCAGTCTCAACGAACAGTGTACCGCCGGTCCAGGGGATGTTTTGCGTCAGGCTCAAGGTGAGGTCGGTGCTCAGTAGATTCTGTTCCACGAACTTGACGTTACCGTCGCCCAGTGTAACTTTGTTGATGGCACGGTCCAGATAAGGGTTCGAGGTCAGTTTGAGGGCGGGCAGGTAATTGGCGCGATAATACTTATAGTTCCAGTAGGCGGAACGAAAACTGTGCCGGGCATTCTGTGCATCAGGCGACTGTTGACGGGCGCGTTCAATGGTTTGTCCCAAGGTCAGCTCTATAGTGTGTTCTTGGGCAGCAGCGGTCGATAGGATGCCACATGCTATGAGTATCAGAAATATATTACGGTGCATAGTTATTCTTTTTTGCATAAAAGGATTCAAATACTATGCCATAATCGTAATTATCTGTATAATAGCATATTGTTCCATCTTTGAATCACAGAAGTGTGTGCCAATACGCACAAAAATAGTGCGATAATGCACGCACAACACACTGATATTATACTTATCTTTGTGGACATATAAAAGTTTAGATATGGAACAATTAGGTAAGATACTGATAGTGGATGATAACGAAGATGTCCTCTTCGCGCTGAACCTCCTCCTCGAACCGTATGTAGAGAAAGTAAAAGTAGCCGTGACCCCCGACCGCATAGAACATTTTATGACGACTTTTCAGCCGGATATCATCCTGCTGGATATGAACTTCAGCCGTGATGCCATCAGCGGACAAGAAGGTTTCAACAGTCTGAAACAGATATTGGCCATCGACCCGCAGGCTGTGGTTATTTTTATGACCGCCTATGCCGATACCGACAAGGCGGTACGTGCCATCAAGGCGGGTGCTACGGACTTTATTCCCAAACCATGGGAGAAGGAAAAACTGCTGGCTACGCTTTCTTCCGGTATGAAACTCCGGCGTTCGCGATGTGAAATCAATCTGCTGAAAGAGCAAGTGGAAGTACTGAGCAGCGGCGTCAGTGGAAGTTCCGAGGAGACCATTATCGGAGAATCGGGAGCTATGCAGGAAGTCTTTTCTACGGTAGACAAACTGCGCGATGCCGATGCCAATATCCTGATATTGGGTGAGAATGGTACGGGAAAAGATGTAATAGCTCGCCTGCTTTACCGCAATTCTCCCCGCTACGGCAAGCCGTTTGTTACCATCGATCTCGGAAGTATTCCGGAGCAACTGTTCGAAAGTGAGTTGTTCGGCTATGAAAAAGGTGCGTTCACCGATGCCCGCAAACCGAAAGCCGGGCGCATGGAGGTGGCTACCGGCGGCACGCTCTTCCTGGATGAGATAGGTAACCTCTCCCTGCCCATGCAGGCCAAGTTGCTGACTGCCATTGAGAAACGGCAAATCAGTCGTTTGGGAAGTACGCAAGCCCTGTCCATCGATGTACGTCTGATTTGTGCGACAAATGCAGATATCCGTCATTTGGTGGAAGATGGTGCATTCCGTCAGGACCTGCTCTACCGCATCAATACAATAGAATTGCATATTCCGCCTTTGCGCGAGCGCGGAAATGACATCCTCCTCCTGGCGGAACATTTCTTGCAACGCTATGCCCGCAAATATCAGAAAGAGATGCGCGGACTGACCCGCGAGGCGAAAAACAAACTGCTGAAATATGCCTGGCCGGGAAATGTACGCGAACTGCAACATACCATGGAACGGGCTGTGATTTTGGGAGACGGTTCTCTGCTGCGTCCCGAGAACTTTGTATTCCAGGCTTCGGCATCCCGACCCAAAAAGGAGGAAGAGGTGCTTAATCTGGAACAGCTGGAAAGGCAGGCTGTGGAGCGTGCCATGCGTTTGAGCGAGGGAAATGTGACCCGTGCTGCCGAATATCTGGGTATCACCCGTTTTGCTTTGTATCGGAAACTTGAAAAATTAGGCTTATGAAACGGTATTCGTTCATCGTAGTGTTGCACATCATCGGTATCGCCTTACTATCGGTTGGCATCTACTTGCTGATAGATGCGCAGCTGTGGTTCAGTGCACTGATGACTTTCTTGATATTGGCGGCCATTGCCATCCATTTGTATCGCATGCAGATGGTGCAGGTGCGCATGATGCGGCATCTGGCCGAAAGTTTGCGCTATGACGACATGATGCTTTCGTTCCGTTCGCCCTATCGCAACCGTTCCATGGAGGATATGGTGGACGAACTTTCCGAAGCAATGAAGAATTTCCGTACCCGCGTGCTGGAGCGTAATGAGATGGAGGCGTGGCAAAAACTGATACGTGTGTTGACGCATGAAATCATGAACTCGATTACTCCCATTATCTCCCTCTCCGAAACGCTGAGCGAACGCGAAATGACGGAGAAGAATTATCCCGTCATGCGGCAAGGCATGCAGACCATTCATCGGCGTAGCAAAGGCTTGTTGGAGTTTGTGGAGAATTACCGGAAACTGACGCGTCTCCCCGCTCCCGTCCGTCGGCCGGTGTCTGTAAGCGAATTGTTGCAGGACTTGCAGAAATTGTTTTCTGAGGAGTATATCCATATTGAGATGCCGGAAACCGACCGTACGCTCCAGATAGACCGGACACAGATTGAACAGGTTTTAATCAATCTGATAAAGAATGCCAAGGAGGCATGTGGAAAGAAAGAACGGCCGCTGATAGAAGTAAAGATGCTTCCGGCCCTTTCTTGGCAGTGCCTGATTACGGTTCGTGATAATGGCGAAGGGATTTTACCGGAAGTGCAGGATAAGATTTTTGTTCCGTTCTTTACGACCAAGTCGTCCGGGTCGGGCATCGGGCTGAGTCTGTGCAAGCAGATCATGAACCGGCATGGAGGGAATATTACGGTGCAGTCTGTTGTAGGAGAAGGTAGTTGCTTTACGTTGCAGTTCGGATGAAACGGATGGAGTGGATTTTTTATAGTGCTGTTTTTTAAATCCGTTCCATCCGCTTAGTCTATGCTGAAGAAGCTTGCTTCTTATACACTGTTATTTTTGCCTTACGTAGCGCAGTGTATATCCGTAATTGGAATTTAATACCAATGAATCGGCAGTCAGCTTTTCTATTTTCAGGGTGTCTATTCCTTCTATTTCGATGCCGTTTCCGATGCTTTTTACGGTAAGGTAGAGGTTGTCACCTTGTTGATCCCAATATTTGTAGACCAATGTAGCCATGTTGATGGAAGATGCTTCTCCGTCTTCTTCCAATTTGATTCCTTGCACTCCCGATTGGCCTTCAATGGGCATTACCCATGAGCCTACAATAGAGTCTGTGCTCTTCTTGCTATTACATGCAGCCAATGCCATAACTATGACAGCTGCTCCAAAAATAAGTTTCTTCATATCATTTTTTATTTGAATGTATATTGTACTTTTCCTTCATTTATCGCACGTTCTTTTTACAAAAGTAGAAATAAAAGATATGGAAGCAAAATGAATCTCTTTTTTTCATTTACTAATTATTGTTTCTCAGTCTTTTATAAAATTGTTATACACAAAAGTTTCAAAATACTTGGTCTATATCAAAAATGTTTTTACCTTTGCACTCGCTTTTGAGAAGTAAAGCATTCGGGGTGTAGCGCAGTCCGGTTAGCGCACCTGCTTTGGGAGCAGGGGGTCGTGGGTTCGAATCCCGCTACCCCGACGAAGGTCTTGATCTTTGAAATGAAAGAGCCGATGTTATTTACATCGGCTCTTTTTATTTGCTTCCTTCTCTACTCTATTTATACCTTGTGAATGCTTGTTCGCACTGCGCGAATACATATTCAAGCATTGCGAATATCCGTTCGCAAGCTTTGAACAGAGAACATACCCTACAACAAAGAAGTTTTCTCTTTATCTTCAGTACTTTTTCTCTTAGTACCTGAAAGTTTTTAAATCAATCCTCCCTACCCTTTCAAATAGAAATCCCGCGTCAGTGCTCTGTATTCAGGAGTAAATTCATTGTGCTTCTCCATTTCTATGCAGAGGCTGTCTTCCACACATCCTTCATTCTGAAAGCTAAAAGTTAATAATACACGGCGGCATGGTTTGCCGGGTTTTGTGAAGACACGCGTGCGATGCAACGGATATAGCTTATGATTCCAAGCTGCATCTATCACTGCACTTTCAGCTTCGGCCGGAATAATGATACTTACGCGCCCTTGCTCTCCAAGCAGGTGCGCTGAGCGACGGAATAGCAAATCATAATTCAAACCTCCTGTATGCCTTGCCATGCGACGCTGTTCGTCCGGGCACTTCAAAGCATCTATAAAGTAGGGAGGATTGGAAACTATAAGATCAAACTTCTCTTCTGATTGATAATTTCGGAAATCAATACATACAACCTCTACTCTGTCCGGCCATGGAGAACGCTGCACATTCTCTGTCGCTTGTTCTGCGGCAGCAGCAGCTATTTCGAGTGCAGTGATCGTTGCCTGCTGGTTCCGTTGCGCTAATTGCAAGGCTATTAGTCCGGTACCAGTACCAACATCGAGTATGCGTTTGGTACTATCTACGGGCGCCCATGCCCCTAAAAGCACTCCATCTGTGCCAACCTTCATGGCACATTTATCGTGATAGATAGTAAATTGTTTGAACTTAAACGATGGATTTGACATATTTATCTTCTTTAACCGGGCCCAAAAATAATCAAAGAAGGTCGAATAGACGTAAATTTGGCACTGTTTTTGTGTTTTTAAAGGGTAAAGAACTTCTATTTATGAAGAAATAGCTTAACTTTGCAGGCGCTTTATTGGCCTGCCAATATGACATAAACTAAAAAGCAAAGAAATGAAGAAAAGAGATTACCTGAGTGATATCGAAGATAGGGGGGGAAATGCTTTCTCTGTAATAGCTGATTTTGAGGGGAATGAAGAACAACTGATGGATATTGAAGTAGATGAGATTCTGCCCATATTACCTCTTCGAAACATGGTTTTATTTCCGGGTGTGTTTATGCCGGTGTCTATTGGAAGAAAGTCTTCCCTTAAATTGGTGCGCGAAGCTGAAAAGAAAAATTCTTATATAGCTGTAGTGTGTCAGAAGCTTGCTGAGACAGAAGCACCTCTGTTTGAAGATTTGCATACCATTGGTACGGTTGCCAAGATAGTCCGCGTGCTCGAAATGCCGGACCAGACAACTACGGTCATTCTGCAGGGTTCCAAACGCGTGGAACTGAAAGAAGTAACCAATATGGTTCCTTATTTGAAAGGACGTGTGGTTACGTTGAATGAAGAACTTCCAGAAAAGAAGGACAAGGAGTTTCATGCACTGGTCGAAGCATGCAAGGATTTGACAGTACGCTATATAAAGTCTTCCGATATGTTTCCGCAAGACTCGGCATTTGCTATCAAGAATATCAGCAACCCGATGTTCCTGGTTGACTTTATCTGTACCAACCTTCCGTTAAAGAAGGATGAAAAGATAGAGTTGCTGCGCATCGATTCCTTGCGCGCACGTACCTATCGTTTGCTGGAAATTCTGAACCGTGAAGTACAGCTTGCCGAAATAAAGGAATCTATCCAAATGCGTGCGCGTGAAGATATAGACCAGCAACAACGCGAATATTTCTTGCAGCAGCAGATCAAGACCATTCAAGACGAATTGGGTGGCGGCGGTCAAGAGCAAGAAATAGAAGAAATGCGCCAGAAGGCGGAGACCATCAAGTGGAATGCGGAAGTGAAAGCTGTTTTCCTGAAAGAAGTGGATAAACTGGAGCGCACTCATCCGCAATCTCCCGATTACAGCGTACAGTTGAACTATCTGCAAACGATGCTCAGTTTGCCGTGGGGAGTATATACCGCGGATAATCTGAATCTGACCAATGCAGAAAAGACACTGAATAAAGACCACTATGGCTTGGAAAAAGTCAAGGAACGTATTTTGGAGCATCTTGCCGTACTGAAACTGAAAGGAGACATGAAGTCGCCTATTATCTGTCTGTATGGCCCTCCGGGAGTAGGAAAAACATCTTTGGGACGTTCTATTGCTGCTGCCTTGAAACGGAAATATATTCGCATGTCTTTGGGTGGCGTTCATGATGAAGCAGAAGTCCGCGGACATCGTAAGACCTATATTGGTGCAATGCCGGGACGAATCATCAAGAGCTTGATTAAAGCCGGTTCTTCCAATCCTGTGTTTATTCTCGATGAAATAGATAAAGTGGGTGCCGACCGTCAGGGAGACCCCTCCTCTGCCCTGCTCGAAGTGCTTGATCCGGAGCAGAACACGACGTTCCATGACAACTTCCTGGATGTGGATTTTGACTTGTCCAAGGTGATGTTTATCGCTACGGCCAATAATCTGAATACAATCCCCGGACCATTGCTGGACCGCATGGAGCTGATAGAAGTCAGCGGATATATCACGGAAGAGAAAATCGAAATAGCCCGTCGCCACTTGGTTCCGAAGGAGTTGGAAGCCAATGGTATGAGGAAGAATGATATCAAGATTCCGAAGAATACATTGGAAGCCATTATTGAGAACTATACCCGCGAGAGTGGCGTACGCGAACTGGAAAAGAAAATCGGAAAGATTCTTCGTAAGTCGGCCCGCCAATATGCTACGGACGGTTATTTTGCCAAGACAGAGATCAAACCGGGAGATTTGTATGAATTCCTCGGAGCTCCCGAATATACGCGCGACAAATACCAGGGCAATGAATATGCCGGCGTGGTAACAGGCTTGGCATGGACAGCTGTAGGCGGAGAAATCCTTTTTGTGGAAACCAGCTTGAGCCGCGGAAAAGGTGGACGCCTGACGTTGACCGGAAATTTGGGTGACGTGATGAAGGAGTCGGCTATGCTGGCACTGGAATATATCAAGTCTCATGCTTCCCTGCTGAATCTGGATGAAGAGATTTTCGATAACTGGAATATTCATGTCCATGTGCCCGAAGGCGCTATTCCGAAAGACGGACCGTCGGCCGGTATTACGATGGCCACTTCTCTTGCCTCTGCCCTTACACAGCGGAAGGTGAAGGCGAATCTGGCTATGACGGGCGAAATCACGCTTCGCGGTAAAGTACTCCCCGTAGGTGGTATCAAAGAGAAGATCCTGGCTGCCAAGCGTGCGGGTATCAAAGAGATTATCCTGAGCGACGAGAACCGTAAGAATATAGAAGAGATACAAGAAATATATCTGAAAGGACTGACTTTCCATTATGTGAAAGACGTTAAAGAAGTATTTGCCATTGCGCTGACTGATGAGAAAGTAGCCGATGCCATTGACTTGTCCGTAAAAAAAGAAAAGACAGAAACGAAAGCAGAATGACATTTGAGTTACAACATACAGACAGCAAGACAAATGCACGTGCCGGGTTGATTACGACTGACCACGGACAGATAGAGACCCCTATCTTTATGCCGGTAGGTACGGTTGGAACCGTAAAAGGCGTACATCTGCCCGAGCTGAAAGAGGATATAAAGGCACAGATTATATTAGGTAATACCTATCACCTTTATTTACGTCCGGGACTGGAAGTAATAGAAAAAGCCGGTGGACTGCACAAGTTCAACGGCTTTGACCGTCCTATGCTGACGGATAGCGGCGGCTTCCAAGTATTCTCATTATCCGGCATCCGCAAGTTGCGCGAAGAAGGCGCTGAATTCCGTTCGCACATTGACGGTAGCAAGCATATCTTTACACCGGAAAAAGTGATGGATATTGAGCGCACCATCGGTGCGGATATTATGATGGCTTTTGATGAATGTCCTCCGGGAGATTCGGATTATGAATATGCCAAGAAATCAATGGGACTGACACACCGCTGGCTGGACCGCTGCATCAAGCGCTTCAATGAAACAGAACCGAAGTACGGCTATCGGCAAGCACTGTTCCCTATCGTGCAAGGTTGTGTTTATAGAGATTTGCGTACGCAGTCTGCCGAGTTTGTCGCTTCCAAGGAAGCCGAAGGCAATGCTATCGGCGGATTGGCGGTAGGCGAACCTGTAGACAAGATGTATGAGATGATTGAATTAGTGAATGAGATACTTCCCAAAGACAAACCTCGCTATCTGATGGGTGTGGGAACTCCGGTAAACATCCTGGAAGGCATTGAACGCGGTGTCGATATGTTCGACTGCGTGATGCCCACCCGTAACGGACGTAATGGGATGCTCTTCACCAAAGACGGTATCATCAATATGCGCAACAAGAAATGGGAAATGGATTTCTCTCCTATTGAGGCCGACGGTGCTTCTTATGTAGATGTGATGTACAGCAAAGCTTATCTGCGGCACTTGTTTCATGCGCAAGAACTGCTTGCCATGCAGATAGCTTCTATTCATAATTTGGCATTTTATTTATGGTTGGTGGGCGAAGCCCGCAAACATATCATTGCCGGTGACTTCTCTACGTGGAAACCGATGATGGTGAAACGTGTATCAACGAGACTATGAGAAAATTCAACTGGAAGATATGGAAGGATATCAAGCTGCCGAGCGGTAAATTCCTCAAGCGGCTGGATTGGTACATCATTAAGAAGTTCCTGGGTACGTATGTCTTTGCTATTGTGCTGATTATCTCCATTGCGGTAGTGTTCGACTTCAACGAGAAGATGGACCGTTTCATGTCGCACGAAGCGCCGTGGAATGCCATTGTTTTTGATTATTACCTGAACTTCATCCCCTACTTTGCCAATCTGTTCAGTCCGTTGTTTGTCTTCATTGCCGTAATCTTCTTCACTTCCAAACTGGCGGAGAACTCGGAAATCATTGCTATGTTCTCCACAGGTATGAGTTTCAAGCGAATGTTGCGTCCTTATATGGTGTCGGCAGCAATTATTGCCGTGGTAACATTTTGTTTGGGTTCTTACGTTATTCCTCAAGGCAGTGTGACGCGTATCAATTTCGAGGATAAGTACTACAAACCCCGTAAGCAGAATACGGCACGGAACATTCAGTTGGAAGTCGACTCGGGTGTGATTGCATACATCGAGCGATTTGAGGACTATAGCAAAACCGGTTATCGTTTTTCTTTGGATAAGTTCAACGACAAGCAACTGGTTTCTCATCTTACTGCACGTTCCATTACTTATGATACGACTTCTATACATAAGTGGATTGTAAAAGACTACATGATCCGCCAAATGGACGGCATGAAAGAAAGCATCACAAAAGGAGACCGCATTGACACTACCCTTTTTATGGAACCTGCCGACTTCCTGATCATGAAGAATCAACAGGAAATGCTGACCAGTCCCCAGTTAAGTGAGTACATTGACCGGCAGCGGCAGCGTGGTTTTGCCAATATCAAGGAGTTTGAGATAGAATACCATAAGCGTATTGCCATGTCGTTTGCCTCATTCATCCTGACGCTGATCGGCGTGTCCCTGTCGTCCAAGAAGACAAAAGGAGGAATGGGACTTCATTTGGGTATAGGCTTGGGCTTGAGTTTCTCTTATATTCTATTCCAGACCATTGCCTCTACTTTTGCAGTAAATGGTAATGTTCCTCCGGTGATTGCTGTATGGATACCGAATGTCCTTTATACATTCATTGCATTTTATCTGTATCAGAAGGCGCCGAAATAATAAATAAAGAATTAATAAATAGACAGAAAATAAGAAGCCCCTCCCGCTCTTGTGTTACCACAAGTGCGGGAGGGGCTTTTTGTTGTATTCATTTTCCTCTTTTGTTCTGTTCTCTTTGAGAGTCGGCAAAGCATTGCCGGCTTTTAAGGGAACCCCTGCTTTCTTCTTACAGGTTCTTTAAGCTGTTGTAGAGCAACTTAATTCAAGTAAGCAGAAAGGTCTGCAGCAGAGATGTTTTTGGCAATAATCACACCATTATCATCCAGTAAATAGTTTGTAAATCCACGGCCTAAGCGATACTTTTTGAACAGGCCGGAAGATTCGCCTTTAGTTTCCACGAAACAAGTGGGCGTAACTATTTGGTCCTTACGAATGGTTTCTTCGAAGATAGACTGATATTCATCGAACGAAACAGAAACCATTTCCACATTATTACGGGCGGTAGAGCGAAGCGCATTGCTTAAACTTGCGTTCTGCATCCGGGATTGCGCATCATAACTTGCCCAAAAGCTAAGCAATACATATTTACCTTTCATGTCGGAAAGGTCGGTTCTGAATTGCTCGGCCGACATAGATTGGATCTTAAAATCCGGGGCTATGTCACCCACACTCAAACCTCCGGTTGGTTTGTCTTTTTCTACAAAAGAAGTCAAGGAACTTATTAGTAATACAACAAAAATCCATTTAGCATATCTCATGCACTACGGTTTTGGTTAATACTATCCGGGACTGTCCTTCAACAGTGATTTCTTCCCGGAACATTGTCTTTTCGGACTCTGCAATGAATAGGAATTCATTGATATTCAAAGCCTTTAATTCTGAAATCGGTTGCAAAGGTAAGTAATTCTCGAATTAAGTTCCAAATAAACAAGCAATTTTCTCACTTTTTTGATATTGATTTTTATGTTATTTAGCATATTTGACGATATTTTCCCCTACTTTTGTTCACTGTAAAAGAACTCTATCTCAGTAAAAATGGGGATAAATTTCTTTTGCATTCGTTTTTACATTATTTTTGTAGCCTCTTATTAAATAGATGACTTATGCAACCATTGAACACTGAACTTATCCTTATTCGTATCACGGGCGAAGACCGTCCGGGCCTGACGGCTTCTGTCACCGAGATTCTGGCCAAGTATGATGCGACTATTCTCGATATCGGCCAGGCAGACATTCACAACACCCTTTCATTGGGTATTCTGTGCAAGACGGAAGAGCAACATTCGGGTTTTATCATGAAAGAGTTGCTTTTCAAGGCTTCGTCTTTGGGAGTGACTGTCCGCTTTTACCCTATCTCTACAAAAGAATATGAAGACTGGGTGAACATGCAGGGCAAGAACCGATACATTCTGACTTTGTTGGGGCGTAAACTGTCGGCCCGCCAGATATCGGCAGTCACCCGTATCCTTGCAGAACAAAGTATGAATATCGATGCCATCAAGCGCCTTACGGGACGTATCCCACTGAATGAGTGTGAGTCCCGTACGCGGGCATGTATCGAGTTCTCCGTTCGTGGAACGCCGAAAGACCGCATTGCCATGCAGGAACAACTGATGCAGTTGGCCACTGACCTGGAAATGGATTTCTCCTTCCAGCTGGACAATATGTATCGCCGGATGCGCCGTTTGATTTGTTTCGATATGGACTCCACATTGATTGAAACGGAAGTAATTGATGAACTGGCAATGCGTGCAGGCGTAGGCGATCAGGTAAAAGCCATTACAGAGCGTGCCATGCGTGGCGAGATAGATTTCATAGAAAGCTTCCGCGAACGGGTAGCATTGCTGAAAGGTCTGGACGAATCTGTGATGCAGGAAATCGCAGAAAAGTTGCCGATAACGGAGGGTGTGGACCGCTTGATGTACGTTTTGAAGAAATACGGTTACAAGATAGCCATCCTCTCGGGAGGTTTTACTTACTTCGGGCAATATCTCCAAAAGAAGTACGGAATAGATTATGTATACGCCAATGAGCTGGAGATAGAGGATGGAAAACTGACCGGCCGCTATCTGGGTGACGTGGTAGACGGTAAACGTAAAGCCGAACTCCTGCGGCTGATAGCTCAGGTTGAGAAGGTGGACATTGCCCAGACCATTGCCGTGGGTGATGGTGCCAATGACCTGCCGATGCTTGGAGTTGCCGGGTTGGGAATAGCCTTCCATGCCAAGCCCAAAGTGGTGGCAAATGCCAAGCAATCCATTAATACCATCGGTCTGGACGGAGTGCTTTATTTCCTCGGTTTCAAAGACTCGTATATCGATATTCCCCGATAAGAAGGGGCTTTTGCAATACTTCTGTAAGTTCTTGGGGTAATTAATTATCCTAAGAACTTATTTTTTAGTGGTAAGGGCTTATTTTAGAAGTCTTTTTCCTATCTTTGCCGACAAATCAAAAGAGACACATGAAGTTTTCCGAACTAAAATTAAATGGCAAGGTGCTCGAAGCATTGGATGCCATGCGCTTTGAAGAGTGCACTCCCATACAAGAAAAATCAATACCCGTCATACTCGAAGGTCGAGATTTAATAGCGGTAGCTCAAACCGGAACGGGAAAAACAGCTGCTTACTTATTGCCTATACTGAACCAGTTGTCCGAAGGCGGACATCCGGCAGATGCCATCAACTGCATTGTGATGGCTCCCACCCGCGAGCTGGCGCAGCAGATAGACCAGCAGATGGAGGGATTCTCTTATTTCATGCCGGTTTCCAGTGTAGCTGTCTACGGTGGTAATGACGGAGTTCTGTTCGAGCAGCAGAAGAGAGGACTGACTTTGGGAGCCGATGTCGTAATCGCTACTCCTGGACGCTTGATTGCTCACCTCAGCCTCGGTTATGTGGACCTTTCGCGTGTCTCCTATTTTATTCTGGATGAAGCAGACCGTATGCTGGATATGGGATTTTATGACGACATCATGCAGATTGTGAAATACCTCCCTAAAGAGCGCCAGACAATTATGTTCTCTGCCACAATGCCGGCCAAAATCCAGCAGTTGGCAAACAATATTCTGAATAACCCTGCTGAAGTAAAGCTGGCAGTTTCCAAACCTGCCGAGAAGATAGTACAGGCTGCCTATGTATGCTACGAAAATCAGAAGTTGGGCATTATCCGTAGCCTTTTTGCCGAAGAGACGCCGGAGCGCGTCATCATCTTCGCCTCTTCCAAACTCAAAGTAAAGGAAGTGACGAAATCATTGAAGCAAATGAAGCTGAATGTAGGAGAAATGCATTCTGACCTGGAACAATCGCAGCGTGAGGAAGTAATGCACGAATTCAAGGCCGGCCGCATCAACATCCTGGTAGCAACGGATATTGTGGCACGCGGTATTGATATCGACGACATCCGCCTGGTGCTTAACTACGATGTACCCCATGACAGCGAAGACTATGTGCACCGCATCGGACGTACGGCGCGTGCCAATAACGACGGTGTTGCCATAACCTTCATCTCCGAAAAGGAACAAGGTAACTTTAAGAACATCGAGAAGTTTCTGGATAAAGACATTTATAAGATACCGGTTCCCGAAGAACTGGGAGAAGCTCCGGAGTATAAACCGCGTTCGGGAGGCGATGGAGGCAGACGAGGCAGCTACGGTAACGGCGGGCGCAAACAAGGAAACAGCAGAAACAACCGGAATAGCGGAAATAGTGGTAGATCCAAACCCAGGCGTCCACAAAACAATGAAAAGAGATAGAAAGCGGATTATTCCGCTTTTTTTATGTTCAGTTTATTGTCGAAGCCGATAGTCATATCAATCAGATTGTATACAGAACTTTCGGGAATACGGAGTGTTGCCTGGTAGTGATATCCCTTGCTGTCCACTCCTGCAAAGTTCATATCGGCAAGGATGGTTTGACTCAGAAACTCTTCCGGGAAGATATCTGCAAACATCTTCTTGGTGATGTCCTGCCCGTAAAGCATTTGTCTTCCTTCGTACACACAGATGTGTATTACGTTGTCGTAGTACACATTGTCCAGGCTGATTCCTTCGGAATAGGACGTCTTGATAACTTTCATTTTAGAAGGATTGATATACACATATCCTCTGTATCTTGTACCTTTGTACATCACAATGCTGTCCTTCTTTATCACCTCCGGCGTGGTCGGTATTACCTCTACTTCGCGATTGGTGAAAACCAGGCTGTCCTCTGCATTCTCCGATTTATGCAACTTCACAATCTCGTCCGCCAGGGAGTGGAACCAAAAGCTGTATTCCGTCTGGCGGTCTATCTTGTAGGCTACGGTTTCGTTGCCATACACATAAATCGTGTCGTGAACTATTTTAAAAGAAACAGGGGCATTCTGCGGATCGGCATAATAAATACTGTCTCCTTCAATATGCATCAATGGCATATCGGTTTCGTCGTCCAGCCAAACACCTTGCAACAACTGCTTGGCGGTGAGATCTTCTTTCTCAGAAACCTCTTTACTCTGATTGCTGCCGCACGATGCCAACGAAACAGCAAGTACAATGAGAACTGTACCCCATTTTATCATAGCGCCCTGACTTTCTCTTTGTTCTATACTTTATTTCCCGATGCAATAGTACGTAAAACCTTGCTCTTCCATGTCTTTCTTCTCGTAAATATTACGACCGTCCAGAACCAGCGGCTGCTCCATGGTCTTCTTGATGACAGCCCATGATGGCAAACGGAATTCTTTCCACTCCGTCACCAGCATCAACGCATCTGCATCCAGCGCAGCGTCGTACATATCTGTTGCATAATAAATGCAGTCTCCGATGCGGCGGCGGCATTCGTTCATGGCAGCCGGGTCGTAAGCACGGAGCTTGCAGCCTGCTTCCTTCAGCTTCTCTATCAGTACCAGGGCAGGAGCTTCGCGCATATCATCCGTCTCCGGTTTGAAGGCCAATCCCCACAGGGCGATGGTCTTTCCTTTCAGGTCATTATTGAAATGCTTCTGCAGTTTCTCGAACAAAATGCTTTTCTGATTCTCGTTAACCTCTTCTACGGCTTGGAGTACACGCATTTTGTAGCCATTTTGCTCTGCAGTCTTTATCAGCGCCTTTACGTCCTTGGGGAAACAGGAACCGCCGTAACCGATGCCCGGATAGAGGAACTTGCGCCCGATGCGAGTATCGGAACCAATACCGCTACGCACCATGTTTACGTCCGCTCCTACCAGCTCGCACAAGTTGGCTATGTCGTTCATAAAGCTGATGCGGGTAGCAAGCATAGAGTTTGCTGCATATTTGGTCATTTCAGCAGAAGGAATATCCATAAAGATAACACGGAAATTGTTCAGCAAGAATGGCTTATAGAGCTTACTCATTATTTTTTCGGCACGTGCCGACTCCACTCCCACTACTACGCGGTCGGGGCTCATAAAGTCGTTGACGGCATTACCTTCTTTCAAAAACTCCGGGTTAGAAGCTACGTCAAAGACGAGGTCGCTTCCTCTCTTATCAAGCTCTTCCTGAATGGCGGCACGTACTTTCTTGGCCGTGCCCACAGGCACTGTGCTCTTGGTAACCACCAGGACATACTTCTGCATGTGGCGTCCGATGGTACGCGCCACTGCCAGTACATAGCTCAAATCGGCACTGCCATCTTCGTCGGGAGGCGTACCTACGGCGCTGAACACTACGTCCACTTCGTTCAGGCAACTTTCCAGGGAAGTTGTGAATTGCAGGCGTCCTGCCTTTGCGTTGCGGATTACCATCTCTTCCAGTCCATTCTCATAAATGGGAATGATACCTTTTTTCAGTGACTCTATCTTTTCACTGTTCGTATCTACGCATATCACGTTGACACCGATTTCTGCAAAGCAGGTGCCGGTTACTAAACCGACGTATCCTGTACCGACAATAGCTATCTTCATGGGGATTACTCAAAACATTCCGCATCCTTGAACGATACGGCGTGTCCGTCTTTATCTGATAATATAAGTTGTTCTTCTGCAATGGGCCAGTCTATGCCGATCGTTTCGTCGTTGAAGCGGATAGAAGCCTCCGATTGCGGTGCATAGGCATTGTCTACTTTATAAGTAAAGACAGCTTCGTCGCTCAACACCAGGAATCCATGTGCAAATCCGCGTGGAATGAAGAACTGGCGTTTGTTTTCCTCGCTCAGTTCCACGCTGACGTACTTCCCGAATGTAGGGGACGATTTTCTTAAATCAACGGCCACATCCAGTACCTTTCCTTTGAGGACACGTACCAACTTGGCCTGACTGCACTCACCTTTCTGATAATGCAGGCCGCGCAATACGCCGAACGAAGATTTGGACTCATTGTCCTGGATAAAGTGTACCTCTCCGATATGCGTACGGAATTCCTCTTCCTTGAACGCTTCCATAAAATATCCGCGTGCATCGGTGAATACCTTGGGTTCTATCAGCCATACGCCGTCGATTTCAGTCTGTATATAGTTCATTTCTCAATATGTTTATGATAACTCGCTGCAAAAGTAGGAAAAAAATGGGCATGTTTATAATTTGTTGATAAGAAAAAGTGCTTGCAACTGGCGTATATTCGATATTTCCGCTACTTTTGTAGCATGATTGATTTAGCACAACATATAGAAGTATTGTTATTGGAGAATGATTGTGTCATTGTTCCGGGACTGGGTGGCTTCGTAGCCCACTATACGCCGGCAATGAGAGTGGCTGAAGAGAATATTTTCCTGCCTCCCACCCGTATCATCGGTTTTAATCCGCAACTGAAGATGAATGACGGATTGCTGGTACAATCTTATATGGCTGTGTACGATACCAACTTCTCCGATGCTACCCGGATTGTAGAGAAAGAAGTGCAAGAAGTGTTTGCCGCTCTTCACGAAGACGGAAAAGTGGAGCTTCCCAATGTTGGCGAACTGCGTTACTCCATTCATGGCACCTACGATTTTGTTCCTTACGACAATAAAATAACAACTCCTTATCTATATGGGCTGGACAGTTTTGAAATGCAGGAGCTCTCTGAATTGAAGAAGCCCTACCTGGAAAAGACCGTTGCTGTTCCTGCTGCAGTGGAGAAAGGAAAGCGGAAGTTCGAAATCAAGTTCAACCGTTCGTATCTCTCGAATGCGGTGGCAATGATTGCAGTGATTGCCTTGTTCTTCTTCCTGTCCACGCCGATAGAGAATACGGAAGTGATAGAAGGAAACTACGCCCAGCTGCTTCCGCAAGAACTGTTCGAGAAGATAGAAAAGCAGTCGCTGGCTATTACTCCGATTGTTGTCCGTCAGGAGGCAAAGAACTCCAAAGCTTCGGCACAATCCAAGTCGGCGCAAACCAAGAAGAAAGAGATCGTTCCGGTGGCTGTGAAAGAAGTAAAGGTCGGTAAACCGCAGACGGCAACATCGGCTCCCGTTGCCCAACCTAAGAATACAACGGCACCTTCACCCTCTGCCGTCGCTCCCAAACCGGAGGCAAAAGCAGTGCAGACATCCGCTGCTCCCGTCAGACATTATCATATCATTGTAGCCAGTGTGGGTACGGAGAAGGACGCCGAGGCGATGGCAAAACAATTGGTTGAGAAAGGTTTTGCCGGTGCTAAAGCAATTATCGGTGACGGCAAGATGCGTGTCAGCATAGAGTCTTGCGGTACTGAGGTAGAAGCCTATCAAACATTGAACAGGCTCCGCCAGGATGAAACTTATCAGAATGCATGGGTGTTGAAGAAATAATCTTCCGCACTCTTTTTCTATTTTTAAACTCATAAATTCCATATAACAAATGAAGAGAATCCGTTGTCCCAAGTGTGAGAATTACCTGACGTTTGATGAAACGAAATACACCGAAGGGCAGTCGTTGGTCTTTGTCTGCGATCAATGCAAGAAGCAGTTCAGTATTCGTCTGGGCAAGACAAAGATGCAAGTTCCCCAAAAAGAAGAGAAGCCGGATGAGGAGGAATTCAAGGAAGCCTTCGGCAGCATCACGGTGATTGAAAACGTATTTGGCTTCAAGCAGGTGTTGCCGCTGGAAGAAGGCGATAATGTGATTGGCCGCCGTTGCGTAGGCACCGTTATCAATGTTCCCATTGAAAGCTCGGACATGAGTATGGACCGTCGTCATTGCATCATCAACGTGAAGCGCAACAAGCAAGGCGGACTGGTCTACACCCTGCGCGATGCTCCCAGCCTGACGGGTACTTTCCTTAATAATGAGATATTGAACGACAAAGACCGTATCCGCATTGAAGACGGCGCGATTGTTACTATCGGCGCTACTACCTTCATCCTGCGTACCGCAGAATAGAAAGCATGCTTTATCCCGACAGAAAGTCGCGGGATAATCATCCGAAACCTCCTTTATAAATATACAAACAGACCGTGCTAAATACAGTTTTGCACGGTCTGTTTTGTATATATGCACTATTCAGAACTTCGATTTTCAGCTGCGGGCTCTACAGTTTACAGTTGCAGGCCGAACAGCCTACGTATGGAAACCGTACAGCCCACGCCCGAAAAACGAAGTATTGGAATATACATAATTGTATTTTGCACAAGCTAAAAGTACAAAATCAACATAGTATACGAGGTTTTCTCCTTGGCTTAAAGGATGCTTTTCACTGTCTCCAGCATACCCTTGGCCTGTATAGCATCCAAGTCGGCCTTTACGGCGGCAGCAAGTCCCGGAATGGCATTCAGGTCTTCGCCCCAGATAGAAGCAGCACCCAGTACGCCTTCGGTTACCTTTTGTGTATCTCCGGTTGCCCACAAATCCTTCAGCAACTGCATGATTTCGGGAGCATCGTTCGGAACGATTTCAGCACCGTCTTCGCGCACACCTCCTTTGTAGTAAGTGATGATAGCTGCAAGACCCAGTACGAGACCTTTCGGGAGTTCACCCTTGCGTTGCAGATAAGTCTTCAGGCCGGGCAGGTCACGAGTCTGATATTTAGGGAATGAATTCAGCATGATGCTGGTCACGGCATGGTCTACGAAGGGGTTGTTGAAACGTTCCAATACATCTTCGGCAAACTTCTTGAGTTCGTCCTTCGGCAAGTTCAGCGTCTCCATCAGTTCGTCGAACATCACTTTGTGGATGTACTTACCGATAACGGGGTGCTGGCAGGCATCGCGGACAATGTTTATACCGGACAGATAAGCCACCGGCGACAACACCGTGTGAGGACCATTCAGCAGAGTTACCTTTCTTTCGTGATACGGTTCTTCCGAGGGAACAAACAGTACATTCAGGCCGGCCTTGTCTGCCGGGAATTCTTTGGCAACCTCTTGCGGAGCTTCGATAACCCACAGGTGGAAGATTTCGGCTTGCACTACCAGATTGTCGTCGTATTGCAGTTTCTCTTTGATGGCAGCGATGTCTTTGCGGGGGAAACCCGGAACGATGCGGTCTACCAAAGTGGCATATACGCCGCAGGCTTCTTCAAACCAAGTCTTGAACTCGTCACCCAACTGCCACAGTTCGATGTATTGATAGATGGTCTCTTTCAGTTTGTGGCCATTCAGGAAGATAAGTTCGCAGGGGAAGATGATCAGACCTTTGCTCTTGTCGCCATTAAAGGTCTTGAAGCGGTGATACAGCAGTTGGGTCAGTTTGCCCGGATAAGAGGATGCCGGAGCGTCCGTCAGTTTGCAGGAAGGATCGAAAGCGATTCCGGCTTCTGTTGTGTTGGAGATGACGAAACGCATTTCCGGTTGTTCGGCCAGCTTCATGAATTCGTCGTTCTGTGTATAAGGATTCAGTGCGCGGCTGATGACGTCGATCATTGTCAGGCTGTTGATGGTCTCGCCCTTATCCAAACCTTGCAGGTTGACGTGGTAAAGGTCGTCTTGTGCATTCAGCATGTCCACCATGCCTTTGTCGATGGGCTGAACAACCACTACACTGCTGTTGAAGTCAGCTTTTTGGTTCATGTTATAGATAATCCAGTCTACAAATGCGCGCAGGAAGTTTCCTTCGCCAAACTGGATGATGCGCTCCGGACGTTGTACTTTGGGAGCCGTTTCTTTGTTTAATGCTTTCATCTTAAAAACAATTTAAATGATTGATATGATATTAATTATAAGTTGCTGATTTTGAGCTTCGGACAGTAGGTCATTCAAACTCGAAGTAGAAGTCTATGTTCTCTTTCATCATGACATCTATCGGCATGTATTTTACGGCTGTCACGGGTTTCTTGAAAACGACATGGTCGCATAGGGCTTTCACGCCGCAATATCCCTGCAATCCGGGACGTTGGCCGATAAGGAAGTTTACTTCGCCCGTCCTCAGATATTCCACATTCTTCTGTAGAAGGTCGTAACCTACCAACCCTTCCAGTTTCTTTCTTTTTTCGTGCAGATAGCTTGCCACCTGATAAACGCGTGAGTTGAAGACAGCCCCCAAAACAGCCCGCGGGTTTTCTTTAAAGAAGGAATCCAATATCTGCTTATTGACTGCAGCATCTTCTTTGTGCAACACTATGTCGTGAATAACAAGGTCGTTGTGCTCGTCCTCCATATATTGCATGAAGCCTTCCAAGCGGCGCTGCATCTGGATTTCTGCCGGACTGTTCTTCTGATTGTTCAGGAAAAGCACGAGCTCCTGCCCTTCTTCATGGCTGCGCATCAGGATTTTGGCTGCAATATATCCGCTGATCCTCGGATTCTGTCCGATGTAGCACAAGGCATGCGTTTGTTCGATGTTGAAGTCGATAAATGCATAAGGTATGTCGTGTCTTTCCAGATAAGTTGTGAGATTCAGTGTCTCTTCCCGAAAGTTCGGTGCAATCAGTACGGCGTCTACCGCTTCTTTCTGAATGGCCTTGCATGCCTTCTCGTATGTGGATTTGTCCGCATGGATATAATACAGGTAATCCACCCCTACATTGAACGGCTGCAACTCTTGTGCTGCACGGTTGATGCCTTCTGCAACGGCATGCCAATAATCGTGTTCTACATAATAAGGTATGATGCAGACAATGCGGTAGCGCTTCTTGGCAGCCAGACCGATGGCGAACATATTGGGATGATAATCTATTTCGTCCAGCACCTTCTGAACCTTTTCCCTACTGGCAAGGGATACATCTCCGCGGTTGTGCAACACGCGGTCTACCGTACCGGCAGATACGCCTGCCATGCGTGCTATGTCTTTAATGGTATGATTCTTGTTTTCCATCTTGTTTCTTCTCCAAGGCATTAAAGGTTCTACGATTTAAAACTTAAATATTATAAATATTTGCCGCAAAGATACGAATTATTTTGTTTCTCCAAGTAAAATTTCTACTTTTGTGTTCGATAACGGTTAATAAAAGCAAAAAGAGTTATCAAACCTATTAGCTTTACAATCAATACTATATAGGTGTAATAGCAAGGAGATAATATTTTTATACACTTAAAATACAAGAAGATGAAAAACTTTATGGATGAGAACTTTTTGCTGCAGACAGAAACTGCACAAAAGTTGTATCACGAACACGCGGCTAAAATGCCGATTATCGACTATCATTGTCATTTAATCCCACAGATGGTGGCAGACGATTATCAATTCAAGTCATTGACGGAAATCTGGTTGGGCGGCGACCATTACAAATGGCGTGCAATGCGTACCAACGGCATAGACGAGCGTTACTGCACCGGCAAGGACACTACCGACTGGGAGAAATTCGAGAAATGGGCAGAGACCGTACCCTATACTTTCCGCAATCCTTTGTATCACTGGACTCACCTGGAACTGAAAACAGCTTTCGGCATCGACAAAATACTGAATCCGCAAACAGCCCGCGAAATCTACGATGAATGTAACGAGAAGCTGAAACAACCCGAATACTCAGCCCGTGGCATGATGCGCCGTTATCATGTAGAAGCGGTTTGCACGACGGATGACCCGGTTGATTCTTTGGAATACCATATCAAGACCCGCGAGAGTGGCTTTGAAATCAAGATGTTGCCTACGTGGCGTCCCGACAAGGCTATGGCGGTAGAAGTTCCTGCCGACTTCCGTGCATACGTAGAAAAGTTGGCAGAAGTAAGCGGCGTTGCCATCTCCAACTTCGATGATATGGTTGCTGCTCTGCGCAAACGTCACGATTTCTTTGCCGCCCAAGGCTGCAAGTTGTCCGACCACGGTATTGAGGAGTTCTATGCTGAAGACTATACGGATGCTGAAATCAAAGCTATATTTAATAAGGTATATGGCGGTACTGCGCTGACGAAAGAAGAAATACTGAAGTTCAAGTCGGCCATGCTGGTTGTATTCGGTGAGATGGATTGGGAGAAAGGCTGGACACAGCAGTTCCACTACGGTGCTATCCGTAACAATAACAGCAAGATGTTCAAGTTGCTTGGTGCCGATACCGGTTTCGATTCTATCGGTGAGTTCAACACTGCCAAGGCATTGTCCAAGTTCCTGGATCGCTTGAACTCTGAAGGCAAACTGACCAAAACAATCCTTTATAACCTGAACCCGTGTGCCAACGAGGTTATCGCTACGATGCTGGGCAACTTCCAGGATGGCACTATTGCCGGTAAGATTCAGTTCGGTTCCGGTTGGTGGTTCCTCGACCAGAAGGACGGTATGGAGAAACAGATGAATGCACTTTCCGTACTTGGTCTTTTGAGCCGTTTCGTAGGTATGCTGACGGATTCCCGCTCCTTCCTCTCCTACCCGCGTCATGAGTATTTCCGCCGTACGTTGTGTAACCTCATCGGCCGTGATGTAGAGAATGGTGAAATTCCGGTATCGGAGATGGAACGTGTGAATCAGATGGTTGAAGATATCAGCTATTATAACGCTAAGAAGTTCTTCCAATTCTAAATAGATTTGAAGGAATTAATTCTGATTTAATAACTGTAGGGAAAGAGTGGCATCAAGCAATCTTGGTGGCACTCTTTTTTGCATTTTATCCTTTAAAACCGTACTTTTGCGTTCATTTATCAATAAAAACATATAATAGTAAAGGATGACTCAATCACCCCAAACCGCTGCCAAGGGCTTCACGAAAGCCTTTTGGGTAAGCAACACAGTAGAACTGTTCGAACGCATGGCATATTATGCCGTATTTATTGTCCTCACCATCTATCTTTCCAGTATTTTAGGTTTCAATGATTTTGAAGCAAGTATGATCTCCGGTCTGTTCTCGGGCGGACTTTATCTGCTGCCCATATTTACGGGAGCGTACGCCGATAAAATAGGATTCCGGAAATCAATGATCGTTGCTTTCTCGTTGCTTTCTGCCGGATATCTGGGTTTGGGATTACTCCCTACCCTGCTTGAAGCTGCCGGATTGGTGGAATATGGCGAAATAACCCGTTTCTCAGGATTGCCCGATAGTAATGACCGCTGGATGATTATCCCCATCCTGCTCCTCATCATGGTGGGCGGTTCGTTTATTAAGTCCATCATATCGGCCTCCGTAGCCAAAGAGACGACTGAAGCTACCCGCGCACGCGGCTATTCCATCTTCTATATGATGGTGAACATAGGAGCCTTCACCGGAAAGACCGTGGTCGATCCATTGCGTAGCGTAATGGGTGAACAAGCCTACATCTACATCAACTTTTTCTCTGCCACGATGACCATTCTGGCATTGCTTTCCGTTATCTTATTGTATAAATCGGCACATACGGCAGGCGAAGGAAAAAGCATGCATGAGATCGGGCAAGGCTTCCTGCGGATTATCACCAACTGGCGCCTGCTGATTCTGATCCTTATCATCACCGGATTCTGGATGGTGCAGCAGCAACTCTATGCCACCATGCCCAAATACGTTATCCGCATGGCAGGCGAAACCGCAAAACCGGGATGGATAGCCAATGTAAATCCCTTTGTCGTAGTTTGTTGCGTTAGTTTCATCACCCGCTGGATGGCCAAACGCACAGCTATTACCTCCATGAACGTGGGTATGTTCCTCATTCCGGTATCAGCGCTGCTGATGGCCTGCGGAAATTTATTGGGCAACGATCTCATTTCCGGCATGAGCAACATTACACTGATGCTGATACTTGGTATTGTGGTGCAGGCTTTGGCCGAATGCTTCATTTCACCGCGCTATCTGGAATATTTCTCATTGCAGGCTCCTAAAGGAGAGGAAGGCATGTATCTCGGTTTCAGTCATCTTCACTCGTTCTTATCCTCTATTTTCGGATTCGGTATAGCCGGTGTGCTTCTGACGAAATACTGCCCCGACCCTGCCCTGTTCGAAACCCGCGAAGCATGGGAAGCTGCCAGTGTGAATGCACATTACATCTGGTATTACTTTGCCGCTATCGGCTTGGTTGCCGCAATCGCCCTGCTGGTTTTCGCAAAAACCACCGAATTCATCGACAAAAAGAAGAAGGCATAAGCCCGATATATTGTATACTTTTTGTATATTTGCCGTCACTTTTTCTAAAAGCGACGGCTTTTTTTGTAAATAAGGAGAATAGGATGAAAATAAAGTTTATATGCCTTGCAAGTGGAAGCAGCGGTAACTGCTACTACATAGGCACAGAGAAATATGGAATACTCATCGATGCCGGCATTGCGGTGCGCACAATCAAGAAAGGACTGAAAGAGGTAGGCATCGGCATGGAAACAATACGCGCAGTGTTTGTCACCCACGATCATGCAGACCACATCAAGGCTGTAGGCGGACTGGGCGAGAAACTGAATATACCCGTATATACTACTTCCCTCATCCATCAGGGAATCAACAGAAGTTATTGCATGACGGAGAAGCTGCATTCGTCTGTCCGCTATCTGGAGAAACAGCAACCGATGCAGTTGGAAGATTTCCGTATCGAGTCATTCGAAGTTCCCCATGACGGCACGGACAATGTAGGCTATTGTATCGAAATAGACGGCAAGGTTTTCTCTTTCCTCACCGACCTTGGCGAAATCACCCCTACTGCCGCAGAGTATATCTGCAAAGCCAATTACCTGATACTGGAAGCCAATTACGATGAAGAAATGCTGCGTATGGGCACTTATCCCCAGTACCTGAAGGAACGGATCACTAGCCGCACGGGACATCTGAGCAACATTGCAACAGCCGAGTTCCTGGCCGAAAATATCACGGAACACCTGCAATATATCTGGCTTTGCCACTTGAGCAAAGACAACAACCATCCGGAACTGGCCTATAAAACGGTAGAATGGAAGTTGCGGGAAAAAGGAGTCATCGTGGGAAAAGACGTACAACTGTGTGCTTTGAAGCGTACTACGCCCTCCGAATTATATGAATTTGAGTAAAAATGCCGATTTCATCGAAAAAATACGCTACTTTGTTTGGTTTGATAAAATAAAAGAACTACTTTTGCACCCGCAAACAAGAAAAGCAAGCATGCACTCTTAGCTCAGTTGGTAGAGCAACTGACTCTTAATCAGTGGGTCCAGGGTTCGAATCCCTGAGGGTGTACTTAAGAAGGAACAACAAAAGTTGTTCCTTTTTTGTTATATACCTATATTTTCCTACATTTGTAATCATCAGACAATTCTAATAAGAAAAACAATATGGAGAAAGAATTTAAGCAAGTAGTGGTTCTTTTAGCGCATCCTAACATAAAAGAATCGCAGGCCAACAAGGCATTGATGGATGCTATCAGCGATATGGAAGAAGTGAGTGTATACAATTTGTATGAGATGCGTGCCGAAGAGGCGTTCAATGTAGAAACATGGACTACCATCGTTTCCCATGCCACCTCACTTGTCTTCCAGTTCCCGTTTTATTGGATGTCGGCCCCCTCTTTGCTGAAGAAATGGATGGATGAGGTATTTACTTATCTGGCAAGAACTCCTGCTGTAGCTGGCAAGACATTGATGGTGGCCGCCACTACCGGTTCTGAATACGAGGCTTATCGAAGCGGTGGAAGAAACCATTTTACGATGGATGAATTGCTGAGACCCTACCAGGCAAGTGCCATACATGCAGGGATGGGATGGCAGACGCCTCTTGTTACCTATGGCATGGGTACAGCAGATGCAGCCAAGAATATAGCGGAAGGTGCAAACCGATACAAACAAAGCATCGAAGCGTTGATAAAAGAGGGCAATAATGCGAGTGACAAGTGGTGATTATCCTATAGAAAGGTTACGGACAGGAAGTTAATATCATGCTTCACTACATATTAATAAGATGTAATACAACAAGTTAATATCGTGTAAACACGATATTAGTAAACTGCAAACACGATATTAACTTGTTATATACCCCTGCAATAGAAAGTTTCTTGTTTCCAATTAGCAGCAGGCATTCCTCCTTCTGCATCAGATTATGAGATTTGACGTTTTAAAATGTTATTGTAGCCATTTATCAGCAAGTCTAAACCTTTTCCCCCTTCACCACTCCGCCTTCGCTATCCAGCATCGGATATTCCAGGCTTATCGTCTTGGGAGTCAGAGCCTGACTTTCGGCATTGGCATCACCTGCCGGAGATGTTTTATAAAAATACCGATCGAACAACTCCTCGTTCCTTTTCACCAGTGAGTCGGCGGCTTCACTAACGGCCCGGTGTATGGCTTCAACAAATAATTTAAAACTTATCATTGTATCCGGTTTTTAGATGAATATATTTACTTTGAAACAGAAGTGAGATCAGGCAAATCACTTTTCTTGTTTCATTAGCTTGTCATACTGCTCTATCGCCTTTTCCACCGGAGGCTTACTGCTCGATGGCATAGATACTGTACAATGGCAATTGGGACACTCAAATTTGTGACCTTGCAGTAATAAATATACATTAAATGGAATTGCAGTACTGCAATTAGGACAAGGCAGAGTCTGTTGCATAATGTCTTTTTTTAATAGTTATTATCTTTGTTATTGGCTGATACGTATATATGTCAAGAACTGAAAGCACGCCTTTAGGCAGCGGAAGTTGCCTTCAATTTGAATCGGATGGTTATATCCATCACATCGTTGTCTGCCATTTTGATGTCGTCCATTTGGCAGTGCGAAACCAATGCCATCAACGGGACATCTATTTCCTTATCACCGACCTTCACTTTTTGGCAAATCGGGCTTCCGTCCGTGTCTTGCCAGAATTTCTTCAGGTTCTGCACCTGCTGGGCTTGCAACATCTCTTGCGCACTACCTACTGCATGGTACAGGCCTTTCAGAATATCCGAGAATGCGTATTTCGGCTTTTTGCTGAATATTCCCATAACTTTTTATTGTTACTGATTTCACTTTTTACTTATACCTCAGATACTGCAACTATGATTGAATCACCTTTATCCTATCGCTTTCAGATAGTTTATGATACCCTCTGCCATGATGTCCGTCACACATTGCTTCCCGGATAGCTATCTCACGGGTGTAGGCGTATTCTCTCAAGCGTCCGTCGGGGGAACGCTTGCCCGGAGTTTCCGCTCCGTGGCCGTTGTCTATTAATACTTTCATTGCGTATCTGCTTGTTTTGTTTATACTTTTCTTTGTTCTTTTTCTCTATTTCGGATTGAAAATCCTGATGCTCATAACCAGCGGATTGCAAATCCGCTGGGACGGATGCTCATACGACAGCTACGCCGTAATAGGTAAATAAAATCAGAAAGCAAGAATGGGTCTCCAGTACCAGCGGGATTCCTTTGAGCTGGTTGCCAGCTTGTTTAGGCCGCGCTGGTAAGTCATAACCCAAGCAGAATTGTTGTAACCGTCTTCCGTAAGCGCCCAATAGTCGGAAGCGCTTATTCCTGTAGCACCACTGATTTTGCTTAATTTACTATTAATTGCATCCTTATCCCAAAGAGTCAGCTCTTTCGCCGAAGGCAAATACCAATCACTGCTGGTACTGGGAGCAGAGACTGTTTTACGATAATCAATCACTTGATTTACAGCGTAAACAATATAGTTGGAATTTATGCCCTTATTAAATTCCTCAGCAGCCTTGGTATTGTTATAACCCTGAATGTTATCCTTGGTATTGGTAATAGAGAGATACACATCCCTTTTATTGTTATCCAACCAATTCTGCACGCTGGTGTCTTTTGTCTGCCAAACTTGCAGATACTCTGTCAGCGCTATCACTAACCCATGGGTACACCCCTTATGGTCAGTTTTCAACGTTCTGTCATACTCGGTAGCATCACCCACCCAAAAAATAATGCCGATGCAACCTGTTGAGGGAGGGCTTTGTGCCTCTCCCGGTACAATGCTGCCATCGGAATAATAGAAATCGCCTGCGGCAAGGGCGCGTTCTTTGATAGTAGTTGGAGCACCATCATAGGTAACATTTAGTCGCTTGTACTTGCCCGTAGACAAAGAAAGTGTGCTGCTCTCATACTTAATGGCCGTTCCCGCTACATTCTGAAATTCACCGGCGACAGTACAGGAAGTTTCGGCAGGAACGATGTAACGATAGACGCCCTTACCCGTGTTGTAAGGGATAATGGACATAGGAGCGTCTTCTTTGGTTATGCTGAATGTGGCACCGATAGCGGGTTCGGCATACTCGTAAGCATCGGCAGCATCGGAGGTCTTGTACTTCTGCACAGGCAGGGAAATCTCTATCAGCGACATCTGATGGGTGAAGCTGAAACTAAGGGTTTTGTTTCCGTCGGGCGAAACGAGGGCGGCTGTCATCAGGTCCCAGGCGGTATAGTTGTCGTAGGTGCCTTGGTCGGTAACGATGTTTTTATTGAAATAGTCCACAATACCACTCACGTCCGTAATGTTCTCTGCAGGCAGCTCGCTTTTGTACGGATAGTAAGCAAAATATTGAGCATCTATATAATAATATACGGGAGCGAGAGCATCGGCAGACCAGGAACCGTCGGCATTGCGGATGCATTTCACGTTCTTGCAGTCGGCAATGACTGCACCGTCCTTCACGGCAAACACGCCGATTTCGTCACCGGCAGTAAAGGTGGTGATATAACCGTTCTCCGAAGCGCGTGTGTCCGCACCGTCGGCAGAGGTGAAGCCGGCGGCCGTGGCACGGATGGTGAGAGGGATGCCGTGGGCGGTGGTTATCGGTTCATCGTGTTCCGCACAACTGCACAAGGCTGCGGTGCACAACGAGAATAAGAGGCTGAGTTGGAATAAATGCTTTTTCATATTCGGAATGTTTAGGGGGATTTGTTTTATGATCAAAAAGCCAAGGAACAACGAACTCTATAGTTGATGCCCTTACTGCTCCCAACAGCGTAGTCATCGGTGAAGTCCACGCGGTAAGCGGTGTAGTCGCTGTGCACCGTGCTCGACCAATAGGCGTCGTTGACGAAAGTATCTGCACTGCCACTGCTCACCGTGTTCAATTTTACAAATTGAGTATTCAAGGCATCCTTTCCATTCATACTTTGGCTACTATTATTTCCCCAACAGATATACTTCAATTCATCATAGTTAGGCCAATACCAACCGCTACTATTGGAAGGAACTGCTACCGTAGTTTGATAACCGGAAACAGCACTACCGGCATTGTCCCAAGTAGAAGAAGTACTCGCATCCTTCAAAGCAACTACAAGAGCGTGAGTATAACCGCCATCGGTCTTTTTTGTACTATTGTTCGTTATGAAGCTATTGTCCACGCAATAGATGACACCGATGCAACCTTCCACCGGAGGATTATCTGTGGTGCCCGGGATAATGCCGCCGTCAGAGTAATAGAAATCGCCTACGGCAAGGGGACGGACGGCAGGCGTAGCCGAGCCATCAGAGTAAGTGACATTTACCCTTTCGTAAGAGCCGGAAGCCAAGGAAGAAATCTCTTTTTTATAGTTGATGACCTTGCTGTTCAGATGAAACTCACCTTCAATTGTACAAGTAGTATTGCCGGGAACGATGTAACGATAAATACCATTACCCATATTGTAAGGGGTGATGGGCGAGGTAGCGCCGCCTTCTTTAGTCATGCTGAATGTGGCATTGATGGCAGGTTCGGCATACTCGTAAGCATCGGCAGCATCGGAGGTCTTGTACTTCTGCACAGGCAGGGAAATCTCTATCAACGACATCTGATGGGTCAAGGTGAAACTGAGGGTTTTCTTGCCGACGAAAACGATCGGTGGTACGTGGAGTGTTGTCATCAGGTCGCAAGCGGTATACTTGTCGTAGGTGCCTTGGTCGGTAACGATGTTTTTATTGAAATAGTCCACGATACCACTCACGTTCGTAATGTTCTTCGCAGACAGCTCGCTTTTGTACGGATAGTAAGCGAAATATTTTGCACCTGTATAATAATATACGGGAACGGAAGCATCGGCAGTCCAGAAGCCATCGGCATTGCGGGTGCATTTCACGTTCTTGCAGTCGGCAATGACTGCACCGTCCTTATCAACGGCAAACACGCCGATTTCGTCGCCGATAGTAAATTTGGTGATATAACCGTTCTCCGAAGCGCGTGTGTCCGCACCGTCGGCAGCTGTGAAGCCGTCGGCCGTGGCATGAATGGTCAGGGTGCTGCCGTCGGTGGCAGCTATCGGTTCGTCGCCCTCCGTACAACCGCATAAAACTGCAATGCACAGCAGGAGCGAAAGGCTGAGTGGGAATACATTCTTTTTCATATCCGGAAATCTTTAGAGGGATTTTGTATTAATTGGTTTTCACTTTGCCGGTTACAGTTTCGCCGCTGTCTTCACTCCAACCGCTTCCGTTGCCGTCCGTGCCGGGTGTCACGGTCTGGGCATTGCCGGATACATCACTCTGATTGCCCGGTGTCCATTGGGGAAAATATTGGAAGCTCACGTCCAGCCCGGTCTTCTTTAGGGTGATGGTATAGGTATGCTGCTGCCCGGCTGTGAGATTGGCTTCATCGCCAGTTGTCGGGGTATAGAAGTAGTCGTAGCCACCTAAGGTTACTTTGATGAAAGGACTACCCTGTATCTTCTGCGGGACGAGCAGGGCGGTATAGGTGGTTACGCCGTCCTTCGTTTCCTCTTTCGGGGTGACTGTACTTCCATCTCCCTTCACACCGGCTTGGTTGACAAAAGTAACGGTAACATTGTTTAAATCGGTTATGCCTTCGCCCGTTTGCAGTGTCACCACGACCTTTGCCGTGCGGTGGGTGAAGGTGAGTTTCGGTTCTTGAAACGTCACGGAGGCATCCCTTGCTTCCAGATAGTCGCTTGCCTGATAATTGGTGGCTTCGTTCTGGTTGGCTTCCACGGTCAAGGCGTCATCGGCAGGTTTCTGTTCACTGTAGGGATACCAGGCGTTGACGGTGAGGTTGGCTGTAGTCTGCCAGTAGAATGGGGTGCCGCCATCAGCTACGGACAGGGTGGCAATCTTCTTGTTGCTTCCGTCCGGGGTTACCTTATATTCCTTTGTGGTGCCGCCCACCTTCACAGCTACGTTCTGCACGCCCTCCCAATCACCGTCCACGGTGGCACGGGTGGAAGCTCCGGCAGGTGTAGCCACGGCTTGCAGCCCGGCGGCGGTCAGTTCCAAGGGGTATTTACCCTCTGCAAGGCGGATGCCGTTCGTCTGTTCGTCCTGCGTGCAGGCGGCGAGCATCAGGAAGGATGCCAATGCGCAGGCGGTCTGTAGTACTGTTAATCGTTTCATTGTATAATATTTAATCATTATGTTTTTTTCTATGTGCCACCGCCTCCGGCGAGAGAGGCAGTTGCTGCCTTATAGGGTGGCTTACTCCGGGCTTACGCTTGATGCCCGGCGGTGGCTGAGTCTATGGAACGGGGAACTTTATCCCAGCGGGTTCTCTCCCTGGTCGCCATCGCTGTCGTCGCCGCCGCCGGGGGTAGTGTCTTCGGTATCGGGCGAAAGCTCTATCCATTCCAACGTGTCGCTATCCACGAGGGCACGGGTGTACATGCCGTTGCTCAGCTTGCTGCGCTCGGGGATGAACTCGATGCGGACGGCTTGCACCTGCTTGTCGAAGTTGAAGTCCGCAAGGTCTTTCACGCCCTTCGTGTCCAGCACGTAGCGGAAGTAGCCGAGGCCTTTGAGGTGGACGCTCTTGCCTTGAGACATGCGGGTGTGCATCACGCCTGCAATGTCGCCCAGCACAGCTTGGACGTCGGAGTTGCTTACTGTGGAGATTTTCGCCAGGTCTCGGGCGATAACTTCCGTTTCTACCGGTTTGCCCTGCACGATGGCGCGGGGGTAGTAAACCGCTTGTTTTGAATTGAACATTTTTTTCCAGAAGGGCATAATGTTGAATCTTTTAAATGTGAGTATAATGGCCGCCGGAGCCCGGTTTGCCTTGTCGCTGACTCGAGCGTGTCTTGTCGCTGACTCGGGAACGTCTTGTCGGCAACAAGGGAAAAAGGGCACGACGGTGTTGAGTTTTATTTCAAGAGTCGGGTTATTCCATTACGGCATCACCCTCGACGGGGTCACCGTTGCCAATTACGCCCCAGTCGTCAATCGTGGAGGTTACGGTCAGTCCGGTCAGCTTCACGGTGATTTCGTACTTGTAGATTTTGCCGCTTGTAAGGGTCAGGTTGCTGTCAGAGGCGCCATTTGGCAGCGTGTAGAAGAGTTCTCCGCCGGTGGCTAAGGTCACTTTCATAAACTTCGTGCCTTTCGTAAAGCTCTGCGGGGCAACGATGGCGGCGGCGGTGAGGGCCGACGGGGTGGTATTCGCATCGTAGGTGGCGGCAATGACCGTCGTGGCTGTGCCCGAAGCATCGGAAATGCTACCGTCGGCAAGGTTCAGGGTAACGTCGGGCATCACGGAAAGTATCTCCAGCTTTGCGCCTTTGAAGTCGTCTTCCGTGAGGCCGCTGGTTTGGTCGGGTATCAGTGTCACCTGTATTTTAGAGAGCAGGTGCTTGAAGCTGACGTTCACGCTCTCCTTGGTGCGAGCCACGGGGTTGGCGAGTTCGTATTCGGTGGTGCTTCCCTCTTTCAGCTTCATCGGCTGTCCCCACAGCAGGTCGCTGGCCAGGTAGTTGGCATCTGTGCTCTGGTCTGCCTTTATGCTGAAGGCGTAAGTGCCGTTGAGGGCAAGATCGGCTTTCCAAGGGGCGTAAGCGTAAATGTTCACACCGTTGCCGCTTTGAGGGAAGTAGACGGTAGTGCCCTCAAAACTCCCCGAGCCGTTGGCCTTATAGTTCAGATTCTGGGTGTAGGTGGTAGCGGCACCACTCACCACGGCTTCGTTGATGAAGAAGCCTACATGCACGTCCTTGGCAATCTGAATGCCCTGCAAGTCGGTTGCAATGCTGCGCGTCACTTGTTGGGCTTCCACTCCGCTGCTCAGGCGGATTTCTCCTGCCCACGTGTCTGTCTCTTCGTTGTTGCAACCTGCCAATATCATTGCGACAGCTGCCATGCTCATAAAAAAAATTGTTTTCATACTTTTACTTTGATTAATTTGCTATCATGTTTATTTTTCATTTTGTCATTCGGCACTGCCAGGTTCGCCGGCACCGTTGCCTTCGTTCCAGTCGCTGATGCCGCCGGAGACATCAAGAGTTCTGCGGTTGATGGTGATGTCGTAGATGTTCTTCTCGCCTGCATTGAAGCTCTTACCGGCGGGGATGTCCCAATAGAACTTCTCGCCGGTGCTGCCGAAGGTGAAGACCAGTTGCCGGCCCGGGGTGAGGGCTTTCCCCGTCAGGTCGTCC
>CABMPP010000011.1 GCA_902388495.1 uncultured Bacteroides sp.
TCATGTTCAACCAAAAGGTGGAACGGACGGAAAACAAAGCTGCATGGACGTATTCTCCTTTGAGGTACTGGCCGAATAACCCTGCGGACAAACTGAGTTTCTTCGCTTATGCACCTTATGTAGACGAAACAGCTGAAGGCGGAAGTAACCCTGCCTTTCTTGATAAAACAGTAGCGAAAGGATTTCCGACGCTAACTTATACTGTGGCATCGGTAGAAGCCGACCAAAAAGACCTGCTTGTCTCCATTCCATTGATGAATCAGACTTATCAAGGAACAAGCGGCAGTATAGGCTTCACTATGAAGCACACCTTGAGCAGAGTGAAGTTCAGTATTAAAAGTGAAGTTGGTATTACAGTGACTGCCCTGACAGTGAACAACGCTCCGGCGACGGCAAAACTTACGTTTGCAGAGAGTGGTTTCAGTTGGGGGAGTTATACAGGCACGAAAACTTGTACGGCAACTCTTGCCAATGGTGGCATATATGTAGCAGCCAATGCTGCCGATGCCCAAACATTGGCAACCTTCTTCCTCTTTCCCGACCAAGCATCCGCCACATTCTCCATCACTTATGTACAAGACGGTTCTCCTTCCATGACAATCACCAAAAGCGATGTTGCTTTTCCTACTGTATGGACGCAAGGAGGAGGCGTGAACTACCAACTCAATATAAAGAAAGACGGAAAGATGACCGCTACAGTGGCTCAGGAGTGGACTTCCGGGACGGGAGGCGACATATCGGGAACAGAAAAGGGTATTGGCCTCGCTTCTGACTGGATCGCTTTTGCCACACTTTGGAATGCTAACGGGTTACCTACCTTGGCCGACGGAACTCCCGATTATTCACTTTACGAGGATTACGGTTGGTATGAAACAGACGGAGCAAACCGGGTTTTCACTATCAAGCTGACTGCTCCATTCATGCTGACCGGTGTCACCTCAGGTGACCTTTATGTACCTGTGGGTACGGACGCTCACCCGCTTACCCTTCCCATCGACGGGCAAGGATGGGAAATCGGCATTGACTTACGCGACAATTCCCAACGTATCGAAGGAACATATTCGGGTATCGTGGGCTATACGCAGGCTGGCATCAGCAACCTGCGTGTAAAGACTATCCCTAGTAATAGTGCTTCCACGGGAAGCAGTATCGAGTCGGCAAACGCCACGTATGCCGGAGTATTGGCAGGCAAAGTAGACGGAAACATTTTGAACTGCTCAGTGGAACTTATCAAAACAACGGTGGTTAACTCTAATACTTCTGCTACAGATGTCATGTATCTGGGCGGACTGGTGGGCTATTGCAGTGGAGACATCCTGAATTCCGCCGTTTTCGAAGGTTCGGATCCGGGTTCGGCTTCCGTAGTCAGTTTCAGTCAAGCGTCGGCAGGAAGCAGTATCGGCGGACTGGTAGGGGGCTTGGCGTCGGGCAAAATCGTGAACAACTGCTATGTGCAGCTTTCCGGACTGAGCAATCAAGCCGGTAGTAACACACCTACTGCCGGTTGGCTGGCTGGCAACAAGATGGGAGTCAATTTCAGTACCTGCCACTATAATTCGGGAGGTACTGCCGCAGGTTGTACGCCGTACGATTCATCTGCAGGAATTTCAACGTTTACTGACTTCACCGGACTATGTACGCTATTGAATGCAGAAGCGGAGAAGCACACGGGATGGGCACTTTGGAAAGAAGTTACAAATACAGTGGACAATACTGTAGAACAGGTTGTATTGAATTTATACAGATAATATTTAGGATTTGAAATATGAAAAGATCTCAGATATTTATAGCATTGCTGCTTTTGCTTCCTGCTTCCTGCACGGACGATGCGGAACACGACGAACAGAACAGCCGGGACTTCCGGATAACAGCCTCTATTGAGGATAACGGTATCGCGTCTCGTGTAGCGGACCGAAATGATCGGACTTCTTTCACCGAAAACGATGAGATTTTTATCGGGTGGGATGGAAGTGCTTCTTATAAATACCTCTGTTCGGGAGTGAACAATGTATTCGTCCCGAACGCTACCGATGCCGACCGGGGATTATGGTCTGATTTGCTACATAATACTTCCACGACGGTAGAGGTATATGCCTGGTATGGAACCATGAGCAGCAGCCTCCCTGCAGTGGATGCAACCATCTCCATTCCTCAAGACCAAACCTCAGAGAGCAAACTGTTATCCGCCATCTGCATGGCGGCGCGTAAGTCGGTATCTCCTACGACTAACGCGCTGGATTTCTCTTTTCATCATCTCACCGCACGCCTTTTTCTCTCTGTGGATATTGTAGACGATGCAGTGACGCAGACCGACGTAATGGATGCAGCGGCACAAATCAGCCACATCTATGCAGATGGAACGATAACGACGGATGTCTCCGGTGAATATCAATTGAGTGTCATTTCGGACGACAAGGCAGGTAAGCAGAGTATTCGCATGAAACGATCATGGTCGGATCAGGAGATCTATCATCTGGATTTCGAGTGCTTGTTACCACCCCAAACGCTGGGTGCAGGTCAGAACATCATTATTACTCTGGCTAATGGAAAGGAGTATGTTTGCAAGATAAGCAATGAGATAACTTTGCAGGCGGGACAGAAAATGACACTTTCTGCTGAATTAAAAGCAAGTGGAGATGCCTCTTTCAAGCCAAAACTGACAACAATACCCAATGCGACAAACAGTGCCTTTTCGGGTAATCGCTTGATTTGCGCCATTAAGGATGCCAGTGGAGAGTATCGTTACCGTGTGTATGACAAGCAACCGGATGGTTCGTGGGGAGAGGGAGTATTGGTATATGAGGACGAAGCGGGAACAATAGAGTTTCCGACACAAACATATAGTAACATTCTGAAAAGAGATGGTGCAATCGAGATGTCTGGAGACTACGTCGTACTGGGTACCAATGCCGACAACAATTCTCTCTATTTCATAAAGAAAAGCAAGAAGACCGGGAAATGGTATTGTGCAAACGGAAGGCTTCAGGGACGTGGATATGGCGTCTGCATCAGTGAGGATTTCTTGGTTGGTGGAAATCACGTATCCAGTGCACCTAATGCCGGTCGCTCTTATATTTATCCGATTGATGAAAATGGTGAATTAGGCCCCGTGCAAGATACACCTAAAGGTATAGGAGCTTATAAATGTTCTATTTACGGAGGTGTATTAGCTACTAATACAGGCGTTTATAGATATAATGCGGACAAGGGAGAATGGGAGTCTTTGCCCGGTGCTAGTGCTAGTGATGTATATGGAAACACCCGACGTGTGGCCACTGACGGAAAGAGAGTAATTCTCCAAAATGGAAGCACACAATCCGATGTATATATTTATAATGTGGAAACAGGAAAGAAAGAAGAATGGGAAGGAGCAACTGCAAAAGCGCATCAGAGCAAACCGATAGCCATTTACGGAAACTACGCACTGGCAGGCAGAACCGATGGGATAGATATCTGTTACAGAGATCCGATTACCGAGAAGTGGAGTATCATCAATCCGGATGGAGGATTTCTGGAGATGATGAAACATTGGGATCCAAGCATCACAATAACAACGATTAGTGGAGAAAATCTTTCCATGAAAGGTCCCCGGGCCATGATTGTCGATGCTATATCATCCCAAAGTTTCTTTATTGAAAATATTGATAAGATGGTAGACGATTATCTGGCAGATCCGTATTAAAATGTATTTCTCTTTTTTTATTAATAACTTAAATGTTTTTTATCATGCAAAGAAAGATTAAAACAATCGTGAAAATGGTATGTGCGAGTGAGGACGATTCAAAAAAAAAGACACCCGCGATGTAATAGCTTGCGGTTATCGTTGGACGGAAGCCTTGCGCATTGTCCGCTCTTGTCATCCCGAAGTCACCATCATCTTACCCAAAGAGAAGATACAAGTCCGTGCAGGCGATGATGTGCGTGCGCTTATCGCGCCTTACGTCGCCATTATTCGTCGTGCGCTCGATGAGGGCAAGGTAGGTAAGTGGCACGGCACCTCTTCCGATTGCTGCGTCAAGCAAGTACACCGCATCCTCAACCACTACTTCCATTTCTACCCCGGCAGTATCACCGAACCCGAACTCCATGTGATGATCGAAGATATGCTGTATGTGCATAAGGTGAGATAAAAAAGAGGAATGCTTCATGTGCATGAGGCGTGATAGGGGAGAAGATCCCCTGTCATTCAGAGCATAGCTGTGTGTAGAGATTTGTATAACTAATAGTAAATGGAAAAAGAAAAAACACATCATCTGTTCAAGATGAACGCATCGTGCGTTTCATGCGAATGCATCATCTGTTGGGGCGAAGTGCATCATGCGTTTCTTAAAATTCAATCGTCCGCCCCATAGATATACGAAGTATATCTTATCTTCTTACTTAATTATGTTGTGTCCGCCAAGTGGCGCAAAGCCTGGCGCAAGACGCTTGCATGCTGTTGGCATTCAACGTGTATGAGTGGCGCAAAGGGTGGCGCAGGAGTGGCGCAAAAAAACTGAATTTTACCACATCTTATCTGTTTCTTTCTCTACATCTATATCCGCAGGCAGCTCTCCGATTACCATGTCCCGTACCTCTTTTGAGATTTTACGGGTGCGTCGGGAGGTGGTTGGAGTAGTTGCTGTATTCAGATTCAATAATCCGTTGAGATGCTTTTTCACCTCTTCCAGTAACGAGGTATTGTCGATGCTCAGTATAGCATGTGCCAAGCGGGCTTTATCTGCTTCTAATTGTAAGGATGTCATAATTCAATCTCCTATATATTTATAAATACGACCTATGCAAAGTTATGAAAAAGATTCAAATGCGGAACTTTAGATAGTCTTTTTTTCTCACAAAAAGCACTTCTTCTTCTGTCAATTGTTAACCAACGTTATCATACCCGCGACAAATTGTTCCATTTGTAGTATTAATCGTTCAAAATAGTCTTTTTTTGGCAAAAAAAGCTATACAAGAGAACAACCAGAGCGATTTTGTTTATACATTTGCAAAGTTGTCTATGTAACTATTGGGATGAACAAACCATCGCTGACAAACGTTAATAAGTACGATCACTTATACGCGACTTACGATATACAATTTGAAATAATTAAGGAAAACAGAATAAAAAAGATTGCTTATGTCACAAATCATTGGACATATCTCACAGGTAATCGGACCTGTCGTAGACGTCTATTTCGAAGGTACGGACGCAGAATTAATGTTGCCCAGTATTCACGACGCACTGGAAATAAAGAGGCCGAACGGAAAGAGGCTGATTGTAGAAGTACAGCAGCATATCGGTGAAAACACTGTGCGAACCGTTGCCATGGATAGCACGGACGGCCTGCAAAGAGGAATGAAAGTATATCCCCTGGGTGGACCTATCACCATGCCGGTGGGCGAACAGATCAAAGGCCGCCTGATGAACGTAGTAGGCGACTCCATCGACGGCATGAAGGAACTGGACCGTACCGGTGCTTACCCCATACACCGCGACCCCCCGAAGTTTGAAGATTTAACGACCGTACAAGAGGTGCTCTTTACGGGTATCAAGGTTATCGACTTGCTGGAACCATACAGCAAGGGCGGTAAGATTGGTCTGTTTGGCGGCGCCGGTGTAGGAAAGACGGTGCTCATCCAGGAACTTATCAACAACATCGCCAAGAAGCAGCATGGCTTCTCTGTGTTTGCCGGAGTAGGAGAGCGTACCCGCGAAGGTAACGACCTGCTGAGGGAAATGATTGAATCCGGCGTTATCCGCTACGGCGAGGAATTCAGAAAGAGCATGGAGGAGGGACATTGGGACCTTTCCAAGATAGACTATGACGAAGTGGCCAAGTCTCAGGTATCTCTGATATTCGGCCAGATGAACGAGCCTCCCGGTGCACGTCAGTCGGTGGCGCTGTCCGGACTGACTGTGGCAGAGTCGTTCCGCGATATGGGTTCGGAAACGGGCGGATCGCGCGACATCCTGTTCTTTATCGACAATATCTTCCGCTTCACCCAGGCAGGTTCCGAGGTTTCGGCGCTGCTGGGACGTATGCCGTCCGCCGTAGGTTATCAGCCGACGCTGGCCACGGAGATGGGTGCCATGCAGGAACGTATTACCTCCACAAGAAACGGTTCCATCACCTCCGTGCAGGCTGTGTACGTGCCTGCCGATGACTTGACGGACCCTGCACCCGCCACTACCTTTACACACTTGGATGCCACCACGGTGCTGAGCCGTAAGATTACGGAGCTGGGCATCTATCCGGCGGTAGATCCGCTGGAATCGACTTCGCGCATTCTGGACCCGCACATTGTGGGCGAGGAGCACTACGAAGTGGCGCAGCGCGTGAAGCAGATTCTGCAACGCAACAAGGAATTGCAAGATATCATCTCCATCCTCGGTATGGAGGAACTCTCGGATGCCGACCGTACACTGGTGAACCGCGCCCGACGCGTGCAGCGCTTCCTGTCGCAGCCGTTTGCTGTTGCCGAGCAGTTTACGGGCGTTCCCGGTACGATGGTTTCCATAGAAGACACCATCAAAGGATTCAAGATGATTCTGGACGGCGAGGTGGATTATCTGCCCGAACCGGCTTTCCTGAATGTGGGGACGATTGAAGAGGCGATAGAGAAAGGAAAGGCATTGCTGGAACAAGCGAAGAAATAAACATTGAATGAATTGAAAAATAAAAGAAATGAAGGGATTACGATTAAATCTTGTATCGCCCGAGAAGGAGCTTTTTGACGGAGAAGTGGAGAGTGTGACGCTACCCGGTGTGATAGGCTCGTTCACCATTCTGCCGCAGCATGCGCCCATCGTGGCATCGTTGCAAGCAGGCGTGGTGACTTATGTGACCGAAGGCGGTGAGGAACATACGCACGAGATACATGGCGGTTTCATCGAAATGAACAGCAACAGCGTATCTGTCTGCGTAGACTGATCCCCCCGTTTAAATTGTTAACTTTTAATTTTTAATTATCATCGTGACCATAACCAAGCGAAATTACTTGTTGCAAACAGCAATCTTGACTTTGCTGGTAGGAGGAGTAGGTGGCTGGGTGTATTATTCGATTAATCCGCACCACTATTTCGGCGGCTATCCGCTGATTCCGCTTTTCTTCTTTATATTCGGCGCATTCATGATAAGTATGGTCGAGAGTTGCCGCCGGCGGATGCCGGGACGGATGTTGCAGATTTATCTGCTGATGCGCGTGATGAGGATGCTGGTGTCGATGATTGTAATGCTGACATATTGTGTGGCCGTGCGCCAGGAAGCCAAGTTGTTTCTGCTGACGTTTATAGCCAATTATCTGATATACTTGATTTATGATTCCTGGTTCTTCTTCACCTTTGAAGCAAACCGGAAACTGAAAAAGAAAAAAGAAAATGAAACAATTGCGTAACATACTGATAGGAACCCTGATGGCACTGGGAGTGTTGCTGCCTGCCACCGCGCAAGCCGATGTCATCCCCGACAATGTGACTCCTGCCGAGCAGAAGGAGAATACGGTGGACGTAAAGGAGATTGTATTCGGGCACATCGGCGACTCTTATGAGTGGCATATCACTACCTGGGGCAATACGCCGATTACCATTCCGCTGCCCATCATCGTCCACAGTTCTGCTACCGGCTGGCATGTATTTCTGTCCTCGCGCCTGGAAGAGAACGGCGGAAGTTACGAAGGCTTCTCCATCGCTCCCGAAGGCAGCAAGTACGAGGGCAAACTGGTGGAACATGATGCAGCGGGCAATGAAGTACGCCCGTTGGATATCTCCATCACAAAGGTGACGCTGGCCCTGCTCATCAACAGCCTGCTGCTGCTTGTCATTGTGTTGAGCGTGGCACATTGGTATCGCAAGCATCCGCAGGACAGTGCGGCACCCGGCGGCTTCGTGGGATTCATGGAAATGTTCATCATGATGGTGAACGATGATATCATAAAGAGCTGTGTGGGACCCAAATACCGCAAGTTTGCTCCCTATCTGCTGACGGCGTTCTTCTTTATCTTCATCAACAACCTGATGGGGCTGGTTCCGTTCTTTCCGGGTGGTGCCAACGTGACGGGAAACATCGCTATCACCATGGTGCTGGCTCTGTGTACGTTCGTGGCTGTCAACCTCTTCGGTACGAAGACCTATTGGAAGGACATCTTCTGGCCGGACGTGCCCTGGTGGCTGAAAGTGCCGGTGCCGATGATGCCGTTTATCGAGTTCTTCGGTATCTTTACGAAACCGTTCGCGCTGATGATCCGTCTTTTTGCCAATATGCTGGCAGGACACATGGCGATGCTGGTGCTGACGTGCCTGATCTTTATCTCGGCAAGCATGGGCCCCGCCCTGAACGGAACGCTGACCGTGGCTTCGGTGCTGTTCAACATCTTTATGAATGCACTGGAACTGCTGGTTGCCTTTATCCAGGCGTATGTATTCACCATGCTGTCGGCAGTGTTTATCGGTCTGGCGCAGGAAGAGCATAAGGGGAAGGTGGTGAAGTGATAGGGTGATAGAGTGATAGGATTGTTGACAATATATTAATAAAAAAATAACCATTTAAAAACTGAAAGTTATGTTACTATCTGTATTATTGCAAGCTGCTGCGGCAGGTGTGGGAGTTAGTAAGTTAGGAGCAGCCATAGGTGCTGGTCTGGCCGTTATTGGTGCCGGTGTAGGTATTGGAAAAATCGGTGGTTCTGCCATGGAAGCCATTGCCCGCCAGCCGGAAGCTTCGGGAGATATCCGTATGAACATGATTATCGCTGCCGCCCTGATTGAAGGCGTTGCTTTGTTGGCAGTCGTTGTCTGTCTGTTAGTTTTCTTCCTGTAAGTTGTAATTTATAATTAAAATTATGTCATTGTTATTACCCGATAGTGGTCTGCTGTTCTGGATGCTCCTTTCATTCGGCGTGGTGTTTGTAGTGCTGGCCAAGTACGGCTTTCCCGTCATCACGAAGATGGTGGAAGGCCGTAAGACCTACATCGACCAGTCCATGGAAGTGGCAAGAGAGGCAAACATCCAGCTCGCCAAACTGAAAGAGGAAGGCGAAGCACTGATTAATGCTGCCAACAAGGAGCAAGGACGCATCCTGCGGGAGGCGATGCACGAGCGTGACAAGATTATCGTCGAGGCACGCAAGCAGGCGGAAGCCGCCGCGCAGAAAGAGCTGGACGATGTGAAGAGACAGATACAGCAAGAGAAAGAAGAAGCCATCCGCGACATTCGTCGCCAGGTAGCAGTCTTGTCGGTAGATATTGCCGAGAAGGTAATCCGCAAGAACCTGGACGGGAAGCAGGAGCAGATGGCAATGATTGACCGGATGCTGGATGAAGTGCTGGCAGCAAGTAGGAATAATTAAAGCGGAAGCGGCAAACCGGGCTTCTGCCTTTAATTTTTAACTTAGAATTTAGAATATGGATATAGGAATTGTTTCAATGCGCTATGCGAAGGCACTGATGGAGTATGCCAAGAGCACGAATACAGAGGAGACTTTGTATCGGGAGTTTCGTATGCTGGCACGTAACATCAATAAGTATCCCGATCTGCGTGCAGCATTGGCGAATCCCATCCTGACGATACGTGAGAAGTTTACACTGATCTGTACCGCTGCCGTGGGCGACACCCCTGCCGGACGCGAGTTCACCCGCTTCATCACCCTGGTGCTGAAAAACCGGCGGGAGAATTTCCTCCAGTATATCTGCCTGAGCTTTCTGGACTTGTACCGGAAAGACAAGCACATCGGTGTAGGAAAGCTGATTACAGCCGTACCGGTGAGCAGGGAAGTGTGGGAACGTATCCGCGACAGTGCCGCTACTTTGCTACATGCCGGCATGGAGTTGCAGACCGAAGTAGATCCTTCCATCGAAGGTGGCTTCATCTTCGACATCAACGACTTCAGGCTGGATGCCAGCATCGCTACACAACTCAAGAAGGTGAAACAGCAGTTCATTGATAAGAATAGAAGAATTGTATAAAACGAATAAGTTATGTTGTCTGAAAATATAAAAGTAAGCGAAGTTTCCGATGTACTCCGCAGGCAGCTCGAAGGTATTGACGCACGGGTGCAGTTTGATGAAATAGGCACGGTGCTGCAAGTCAGCGACGGCGTGGCACGTATCTACGGACTGCGCAATGCCGAAGCAAATGAGTTGCTGGAGTTCGACAACGGTATCAAAGCCATCGTGATGAACCTGGAAGAGGACAATGTGGGTGCCGTGTTGCTGGGACCTACGGACAAAATCAAGGAAGGCTTCATCGTGAAACGTACCAAGCGCATCGCTTCCATCATGGTGGGCGAGGGTATGCTGGGACGTGTCATCGACCCGCTGGGCGAGCCCCTGGACGGCAAAGGACTGATAGGCGGCGAACTCTGCGAAATGCCGCTGGAACGCAAGGCACCGGGAGTTATCTACCGTCAGCCGGTGAACCAGCCGTTGCAGACGGGACTGAAAGCCGTGGACGCCATGATACCTATCGGCCGCGGACAGCGTGAGCTGATTATCGGTGACCGCCAGACGGGAAAGACTGCCATTGCCATCGATACCATCATCAACCAGCGTGCCAATTTCGAGGCAGGCGATCCGGTGTATTGTATCTATGTGGCTATCGGCCAGAAAGGTTCTACGGTTGCTTCCATCGTAAATACGCTGCGTCAGTACGGCGCTATGGATTATACCATCGTGGTGGCTGCCACGGCAGGCGACCCGGCTGCATTGCAGTATTACGCACCGTTTGCGGGGGCTGCCATCGGAGAGTATTTCCGTGATACCGGCCGACATGCGCTGGTGGTGTACGATGACTTGTCGAAGCAGGCGGTGGCCTATCGTGAAGTGTCGCTGATTCTTCGTCGTCCGTCGGGACGTGAGGCATATCCGGGTGATATCTTCTACCTGCACTCCCGTCTGCTGGAGCGTGCGGCAAAGATCATCAGCCAGGAAGAAGTGGCGCGCGAGATGAACGACTTGCCCGAGAGTCTGAAAGGCAAGGTGAAAGGCGGCGGTTCGCTGACGGCATTGCCGCTTATCGAGACGCAGGCCGGAGACGTATCGGCGTATATCCCTACGAACGTGATTTCTATTACGGACGGACAGATATTCCTTGATACGAATCTCTTTAATCAGGGTAACCGCCCGGCCATCGACGTAGGTATCTCCGTGAGCCGTGTAGGTGGTAACGCACAGATCAAGGCCATGAAGAAGGTGGCAGGTACGCTGAAGATAGACCAGGCGCAGTATCGTGAACTGGAAGCGTTTACCAAGTTCAGCGGTGATATGGACCCCGTGACGGCACTGACCATTGACAAGGGACAGAAGAACACGCGTCTGCTGGTACAGCCGCAATACAGCCCGATGCCGGTAGAGAAGCAGGTTGCTATCCTTTATTGCGGCACACACGGGTTGCTGAAGAATGTGCCTTTGGACAAGGTCAGGGATTTTGAACGTAGTTTCCTTGAATCTCTTGAAATGAATTATCGGATGGAGGTGCTCGATGTATTGAAGTCGGGCGTTATCAACGATGATGTCTGCAAGAAGATTGAGGAGACGGCAGAGGTAGTTGCAAGACAGTTTATGTAAATAGCAGGATATGGCTTCACTGAAAGAGGTAAAAAATAGAATTAGCTCCGTCAAGAGTACGCGTCAGATTACATCGGCGATGAAGATGGTGGCATCTGTCAAACTGCACAAGGCGCAGGGGCGGATTGAAAATATGCTGCCTTATCAACGGAAGCTGAATGAGATATTGACGAACTTCCTGCGTACGGATGCTTCGTTCGAGTCTCCCTATACGGAGACGCGGACGGTGGCGAGGGTGGCGATTGTGGTGTTCTCGTCCAACAGTTCGCTGTGCGGTGCCTTCAACTCGAACGTGGCGAAGATGCTGGAACGGGTGTTGGAGGATTACCGGTCGCTGGGTAAGGAGAATATACTGATTTATCCCGTGGGCAGGAAAGTGGAGGAAGCCGTCAAGAAGTTGGGATATGAGCCGCAAGGCAGTTATCAGACGATGGCGGACAAACCTTCGTATGTCGATGCGTATGCGCTGGCAGGGGAGTTGATGAAGGAGTTTGTGGAGAAACGTGTTGACCATGTGGAACTGATTTATCATCATTTCAAGTCAATGGGTTCGCAAGTGTTGCTTCGCGAGAATTATCTTCCTATCGATTTGGCGCATGTGGCGGAAGAGGCGGCGGAAGGAACTGAAGCAGGGGAAGCTGCACGGAGTTTCAACAATGATTATATTGTGGAACCGTCGGTAGGGGAACTGATAGCGGAGTTGCTACCCAAGGTGCTGAGTCAGAAGATATTTACAGTGCTCCTCGACTCCAATACCTCGGAACATGCCGCCCGCATGCTTGCCATGCAGACCGCAACGGACAATGCCAATGAACTGATTCAGGACTTGACGAAGCAGTACAACAAGAGCCGTCAGCAGGCAATTACAAATGAGTTGCTGGACATTATCGGCGGTAGCTTGAAGTAGTTATTTGCAAATAAGTATAATTATAGGACAAGGATAACGAAATAAGCGTTATCTTTGTCCTATTATCGTATATAATATGGAACAAAACACTGAATTGGCGCTTGCATGGCAATTTGTTGAAAACACAGGCACACATCTATTCTTGACCGGTAAGGCAGGTACCGGAAAAACAACTTTCCTGCGAAAACTGAAATCAGAGAGTCCCAAGCGGATGATTGTGCTTGCACCGACGGGCATAGCAGCAATCAATGCGGGCGGAATAACAATTCATTCATTCTTTCAACTACCCTTTGCCCCTTATGTACCGGAGAGTTCGTTCAGCACGGACGGCAAGGCAAGTTACCGGTTCCGGTACGGGAAGGAGAAGATCAATATTATACGCAGCATGGACTTGCTGGTGATTGATGAAATCAGTATGGTACGCGCTGATTTGCTGGATGCCGTAGATGCTGTGCTGAGACGTTTCCGTGACCGGAGCAAGCCCTTCGGCGGCGTGCAACTGCTGATGATTGGAGACCTTCAGCAACTTTCTCCCATAGCAAAGGACGATGACTGGCAGATGCTGAGCAAGTATTACGATACTCCTTATTTCTTTTCAAGCCAGGCACTGAAGCAGACGGAATACTGCACTATAGAACTGAAGAAAGTGTACCGGCAGAGTGACGGGGCTTTCCTTGAACTGCTGAACCGCATCCGCGAAAACCGTTGTGACGCGCAAGTGATGGAGGCATTGAACCGCCGTTATATCCCTAATTTTGAGCCTGAAAAAGAAGAAGGTTACATCCGTCTGGTAACCCATAACTACCAGGCGCAACGCATCAATGACCATGAGTTGGAACAGCTTCCGGGACGTTCGTACGCCTTCCGTGCTACGCTTGGCGGGAAGTTTCCCGAATATTCTTATCCTACGGACGAGGTGCTGGAATTGAAACGGGGTGCCCAGGTGATGTTCGTTAAGAATGATACTTCGGGAGAACATCGCTACTACAACGGTATGATCGGAGAGGTGACGGATGTCTCGGCAAGTGGCATCGAAGTGCGCAGTAAGGGAAGTGATGTCCGGTTTGCCCTGCAGGAGGAGGAATGGACGAATGCAAAATATGTATTGGACGAGGAAACGAAAGAAATTACGGAAGATATCGAGGGAACTTTCCGCCAGTACCCGTTGAAACTGGCTTGGGCTATTACGATCCATAAGAGCCAGGGGCTCACGTTTGAGCGTGCCATTATAGATGCCAGCGCCTCGTTTGCACACGGGCAGACGTACGTTGCACTGAGCCGTTGCAAGACATTGGAAGGAGTGGTGCTCAGTGCACCGCTTTCGGCTAGGGCGGTAATCAGTGACAGTGCGGTAGATACGTTTACGATGGAGGCGCGGAAGAGTGAGCCGGATGAGAAGCGGTTTCGTTCGTTACAGCAGACTTATTTCCTGGAACTATTGTCGGGCTTGTTCGATTTTCAACCGCTGGAGCAGGCGCTAAGGCGGTATGTACGATTGGTGGACGAGCATCTGTACAAGCTCTTCCCCAAGCAACTGGCGGCGTATAAAGAGGAAGTGGAACGTTTCCACGAGAAAGTGACGAAGGTGGCGCAGAAGTTCAGCCTGCAATATACCCGCTTGGTTGATGCTTCGGAGGATTATGCAACGGATGAGACGTTGCAGAAGCGTATTCATGCCGGGGCGGTTTATTTTCAGGATGAGTTGCAACCGCTGGATGCAATGATGGGGAATACGGTGGCTTCGGATAACAAAGAGTTGAAGAAGAAGTTGCGGGAGACGATGGAGGAGCTGATAGATATCTTCGATCTGAAGTCCGAACTGTTGAATTACGTCTGTCAGTGTGGATTTCATGTGACGGAGTATTTGAAGCAGAAGGCAATTCTGTCTATTGATAATTCGGTGTTTCAGAAAGGGAAGGGGAAGGAGAAAACTGCTACCGGAAAGGAAACATCGCAGAAGAAAGCACGGCAGGAAGGAGCAGAAGATGGTGCAGGAAAGAATACGCGTGAAAGAAAGGCGTCTGCCTTCGAGGTGCCATCGGACGTCTTGCATCCGGAACTATACAACCGGCTGGTGGCGTGGCGCAATGCGGAAGCTTCGCAGTTGGGATTGCCTGTGTATACGGTCATTCAGCAGAAAGCGATTTTGGGCATCAGTAATCTGTTGCCTTCGGACAAGGCGATGCTGGTGCGCATTCCGTATTTCGGTAAGAAAGGGGCGGAGAAGTATGGAGACGTGATTCTGGAAATGGTACGCAGCTATCGGAAAGAGAAGGGGCTGGCGGAGCCGGAATTATTGTAGCCTGAAGGCATAGTAAGATAAAACAAATATCGTGTTTGCAGGAAATTAACTTCGTGCAGACACGATATTTGTTTTTTGTACTACACGAAGTTAATTTGTTGCACGACACGATATTAATATTCTCTTTACGCGTAGAGAAGGGATGCTTCGCTTCGCTCTGCATGACGGAAGAAGTAAATGCTTCTTTTAGAGTTCAAACATCAGTCTTATTCCTTCGTCCAACGTATGCGGCCGATATCCTAACTCCTTCTTTGCCTTCTCGATACTCAGCCCGCTGAAACGGGGACGCGGAGTTTTTTCTCCCATTTCCTGAGTAGTGACGGGGCGGATAAGAGAACGGTTCAGACCTAATACGTCCGCTACGCGGTAGGCTATATCAGCAATCGTCAGGCAATCGCTTCCGCAGAGGTGGTAGATGCCGTTGTGCGGATGGTTTATCAGCTTTTCTACTCCTTGAGAGATATCTCCGACAAAGGTAGGGGTGCGCCACTGGTCGGAGACGACGAAGATTTCTTCGTTATTCCTCAACCGGTTGGCTACTAATTGGAGAACGTTGCCATGTTGTCCCGGAAGGGCGGCGCCGTAGACCACCACTACGCGCACAATGGCATAATCCCGGCAAATGGCAGCGATACGCTTTTCACCTTCTAGCTTGGTATAGCCGTAATAATTGACGGGAGCAGGAACGTCTTCTTCCGTGTATGGCCGGTCGGTGTCGCCACTGAACACGAAGTCTGTGGAAAGATGGATAAGGCGGCTGTTGTGCGCTTTGCAGCAGTTTGCCAAGTGCTCTACGGCAGTGATGTTGATGGCGTCTGCCTCGTCGTGATGCGTTTCGCAATAATCGGGAACGGAGAGAGCGGAGGTGTTGATAACAACGTCGGGACATACTTCTTTGAATAGCTCTTCCAATGCAGCACTGTCGCAAATATCCGTACGGATGAAGCGGTAATCTCCCGAATGGGGACAAATGTCATCGTGCAGGGAACAGCCCGTAACCTGATAGGACAGGTTGCGGGAGAGATCGTCGAGGATGCGGCGGCCGGTGAAACCGTTGGCGCCTATGATTAGTATTTTCTTTCTCATAATGTATTTCGTTTGTTTACCAGTTTGGCGTTCCTCTTCCTTGCTGCACCTCAATCCGTATGCCGAACGCACCGTTTGCCGATTTCATCTCGAATGCTCCTTTGAAATTATTCTTCTCCCAAGGCAGGGCCGAAGGATTGGGCACTTTCCATCCATCCTTGTCGTACTCTCCGTATGTATTAATCCGCATACCGTTCTTCAGCGTAAAGCTCCCCATCTGCAAGTTATCGGTAGAGCCCCAGAAACTGTTCAGACCGAAAGGATCCGAACTGAAGTACCGCGAATTGTTGAGAGAGAATATATTGGAGAGCCCTTGCGAATAAGTGACATTCGGATTCAACTGGAAGATGCGGTTGTAATCTTTGCTGGCATCGGGTATCTCCAAAGTGAACCGGGGCAGAGTGGGAGCAGACAGATTCATCAGCCCCATATCGAGCAGAAAGCCATCGTAGTTTTTCACGTCCGGCAAAGGACTTCCTTCCGACAGGGGAATGCCTTCGGGAGTTACACCTCCGGGTACAGACGTTGCCCGTACGCTATCGGTAGGTACCTCATTTTGGGCACCGACGGTGGAAATGCCTGCAAGCAAAGCAATGATACAGAAGAAGATTCGTTTCATACCTTGTTCTTATTTAAGTTGAACAAAGATACTTTTTTCCCTCTATTCCGTGAAATTTCTTTGCATTATTTCTATTTACTTACCAATATAGATACTTATTTGCCGAGGCGGATGACCGGATAAAGTAGTGGCACTGTGGTCCATTTCATCTTCGTAGGGTCGTATACACGCTCCATGCCGCCATGTATCTCGATGTGGTTGTTTATTTTATACTCCATCACTATGCCGTAATTGCTCTGAGGATACATCGGGTTCATATATCCGTGGAAGGAATTGCTTTTACCATAACCCGAGTATTGCCCGAAGGCACGCACGCGCAAATGGTCGTTGATGCGGTAGGCAAGCGAAGCATTCAGCCCTAAATCCCATTGAGTGCCCCTTGGAGCATCAAGCTTGGCATACCGGGCCCCTGATATGGAAGAAGGCGTAGCCATCGAGTAATTGGCGGCATATACCCCTCCGCTCAGTTCCCAATGCTCATCGGGACTGTAATAGGTGATTCCCGCTCCGGCTTGCATCATGGAACCCATTGCAGGATAGGTGGAGTGGTCGCCGTACATTGTCAGTATGACCCCGGGCGAGAGCAGAAAGTCGGCATAGCGCTGGAAGTCCGCATCAAACAGATCACTTTTGAAATGAATCTTCTCCATGTCAGTCCAGGGAAGAGGCTCGATGTATTCCTCCGGAGTGAAATGAAACTTTACGCTGTCCTGCTGATGCGTTTGCATCCCCTGTTCCGGTTGAATTTCGGAAGCTCCTCCCGTCCGCTTGGGCGGTGTGTGCTGCTTGGGGAAGGCAGGAACTTGCTCTTGCTTCACCGGAAGACGGTTCTTTATCGTGTCTGCCGGAAGCTCGTTCTGGGCATAGGCGCAGAGCGAAGAAAGAATGAATACAGATAATAATAATGTTCTCATAAATAGTAGTTTAGTTTGTTTTTAGTTTACTATCAGTTTATAGCCTATTCCGCGTACGTTGACGATGCGGATGCGGTCGTCCTGAGAGAGTTTGTGCCGCAGCTTGGTGATGAAGACGTGTAGGCTGCGGGAGTTGAAGAAGCTGTCGTCTCCCCAGAGGTCGAGCAGTACATTTTGGGTATTGACTACCTGGTTACGGTTTTCGCAGAGGCGTTTCAGTATTTCCGACTCGCGGTGGGAGAGCTCCATTTCGGTGTCGACGTGCGGCGAGGTGATGGTGCCGATGAAGGTGAGCCGTTGCGTGACGGAGTTGAAACGGTAGTCGCCTATCTCGAAGCTGGTGACTTCCCGTGGCGCCTCGCTCGTAAAGGAGAAAGCACGGCCCACGAGTGCCTTGATGCGGATCATGAGTTCCTGCATGCCGAAGGGCTTTTTCAGGTAGTCGTTAGCGCCCAGTTCAAAGCCTTCCACTACGTCGTTGATGGCAGAACGAGCAGTGAGGAACAAGACCGGGGTGCGCTTGTCTGTCTGACGGATGCGGCGCACCATCTCGAAGCCGTCCATGCGGGGCATCATCACGTCGGCCACCAGCACGTCGGGGCGGAGGTCGAAGAACAGGCGCAGGCCTTCTTCGCCGTCGGAGGCGGTGTGGATGATGAAGTCCCGACCTTCCAGCGTATCTTTGATAATCATGGCGAGGGTTTCTTCGTCCTCGACCAGTAGAACGGTTATCTTTTCCATTAGCTGTATATTGTTTTAAATTCCCATTTATATCCTTATTATAAATGTACTTCCTTTCCCCGGTTCGCTCTTCACGCTGACGCTGCCTCCGTGCTTCTCCGTCATCGTCTTCACGTAGAACAATCCCAGTCCATACCCTTTCACGTCGTGCAGATTGCCTGTAGGTACGCGATAGAACTTGTCGAAGATATGCTTCTGCTTCTCCGGGGCGATGCCGATGCCGTGGTCGCTGACGGAGACTTCGGTCTGCACGTCCTGCCCGGTACTGACGGTGCGGCAGCGGATGCTTACTTCCGCTTCCCTGTGCGAGTATTTGATGGCATTATCCATCAGGTTGCTGATGATATTGCTGAAGTGCGTGCGGTCGGCAAGTACGGTCAGGTCTTCCGGTTCGATGTCTACCGTGACGTGCACGGGCTTCTCGGCTTTCAGCTTGTGTTGCTCGATGAGCGGCTCCAGGACTTCTTGTACTGACAACTCCTCCGGGTGTAGGCGGAACGTCTTGCGACGCTCCATGCTCATGGAGAGAATCTGTTCCACCAGTCCGCTAAGGCGCTGAAGCTGCTCCTGGCAGATGCCCAGGTACTTATCCCGTTGCGCTTTCTCTTCGGCCTGGTCAAAGTTGAGCAGGGCGTCGTTGGCGGCGTATGCCACGGCGATGGGGGTTTTTAGCTCGTGGGTGATGTTATTGGTAAAGTCGCTCTTCATCTCCTCCAGCGTCTTCTGCTTCAGGATGGTACGGATCAGGAACCAGAAGGAGAAGGAGAGTATAATCAGTATGACGAACGACGTGGCAAGGATGCCCGACATTTGCCGTAACACCAGCGAGTCTACGGGATCCATCAACAGGCGGTAACTCTGATTGGTGTTGAGGTCGAAAGAGTAATTGTATGCTATGGCTTTGGGACCGGGGATGTATCCGGGGGTAGTTATCACTTCCAGCGTATCTAAAAACACAAATGTAGAGTCCGGGCTGCTGCCTTTGTGCAGATGTATCAATCGGTGGGGCAGGGTGATGCCGCGTTCTTGCAGCAGCACGGTCAGCAGACTGTCGTAAAGGGCTACATCGGGGTCGGTAAGGATGTCCAGACCGGAATGCAGTCCGCGTTGGAGGTAGGTGGCAAGTTCCAGCATGTTGTTCTGGTTGCGCAGAATCACTTCCAGGCCTCCTTGTGCAGTCAATGCAGCCCTTGGGGTATCAGTTACGGCTTCTTCCATACTCTGTCGGGCGCTCTTCCGGACGCTGACCTCTACGCGGGTAGAGTCGTTGGGATAACTTATGGAGACGCTGTCGGGCTTGGGCATCAGCTTGCTTTGCAGGGTAGAGTGTCCCAGGGAATCTTCGTAGTTGACGGTGGTGCTGCTGCGTACAAACGATTTTCCGTCATCATCATATCCGGCTGATACGCTTACTTCTCCATGCTCTGCATGTTCTTTCCGCATTTTCTCGATGCGCATCATCATTTCGTTATAGTCGCTCATGCGCAGAGCTTCGTTGATGCTCCGCACCATCTCGTCGTGCATGGTGCGGTAAAGTCCCGTGATCCAGTAGGCTTGGTAGGCAAAGATGCCGGCCAGGGAGACGATGACAAGTATGGCAATATATTTAAACGGCAGTTTCATAGTTGTTTCAGGGAGTATTTCGTTAGGGCAAAGATAAGACTTATATTGTGAGCATCATCATGCGGTAAGACTAAATAACACTTCCGATAACACTGGATAACACTCGGTAAGCCGGTGATAACACAAGGTCTCGCCGATTCTGCCGTACTTTGCAGACGAAGATAGTTCTTGAATCTGAAAAGCAAGTATAACACATAAATAAGAAAAGAAATATGAAACGAATTTTACTACTATCTATTGCTTGTTGTGCTCTGAGCGTGGCTCTGTCGGCACAAGAGAAAACCGGCAGTACAACTTCTTCTGACGATGACCGCATCCTCAGTGCCGACAGTCTTATCACGGCAGATGCCCGCCTGGACAGCCTCTACCAAACTTTGCCGGAGGTAATGGTTACCGGAGAACGCCCCATCGTGAAAGCCGCACAAGGCAAACTGGTGTACGACCTGCCCCGGCTTATTCAGAACCTTCCCGTAGACAATGCCTACGATGCCGTGAAAGAACTCCCCGGCGTGATAGAAATGGACGGTAATCTGCAACTGGCAGGACAAAGCGTCACCGTCATTCTAGACGGCAAGGTGACTACGCTCAGCGCCGACCAGCTTAATGCCCTGCTCCGAAGCATTCCCGCCAGTCGCATTGAGAATGCGGAAGTGATGTACAACGCCCCGGCACGCTATCAGGTGCGCGGTGCGCTCATCAATATCACGCTGAAACAATCGATAGGCGGCCCAAGCACCCTGCAGGGCGAAGTCTACGGCAAGTATCGCCAAAGCCACAACGAGGGCTTTGAGGAACGCGCCAGCTTGGTGTACAGCAAAAATAAATTCTCTACTGATTTTCTTTACTCGCACAGCCACGGCCGGGGGTACTCTACCACCGACAAAGAGGCTCTGCACTCTCTGGCAGACGGCTCGGTGCACCCCATGACTATAGATGAGGTGCACCAAGGCCGCTCCCATACCCATAACTTCCGTGTGGGAGCAGATTATAACATTGCCAAAGACCATCAGTTGAGCTTTGTTTATAACGGCAAGTACGTCACTTCTCATAACAACACGAGTATTGCCGGCACGCAAGTTTCCACCACCCGCAGCAACAGCACCGACTGGCTGCATAACGGTCGCCTGGATTACCGCACGCCTTTCGGGCTGAAAGCCGGTGCCGAGTTGACCTATTACCGTTCTCCCTCCGACCAGTTGCTGCACAGCCACCTGCAGGACAAAGAACTGGACTTCTATACCGAAGATTGCCAACGCATCAACCGCTGGAAGTTCTTCCTCGCCCAGGAACACGACTTGGGGCAGGGCTGGGGACTGAACTACGGTGCCATCTATACCACCAGCGTCGATAATAGCTACCAATACTACTATGATCCCGCAACTGGCGGACAGCTCGAATCTTCCGGTTCCATCAGCAATATGAAGTCTCGTCGCCGCGAACAGACGTTGAACTTCTACGCCGGCTTCAACAAGAGCTTCGGCGACAAGCTGTCGCTGGATGCTTCTCTGGCCGTGGAGCATTACAAGACGGTGGTATGGAATCAGTGGGACTGGTATCCTACCATCAACTTGAATTACAACCCTGCACCCGGCCACATGCTGCAACTGGCCTTGAGCAGCGACAAGGATTATCCCGATTATTGGGCTGTGCAAGACGCTATCTCTTATATCGGCGGAGAATATTCCGAACTGCATGGCAATCCATTCCTGAAACCGGCACAAGACTACCAGCTTCAGTTGACCTATATTTTGAAGAGTAAATACATCTTCAGTGCCTGGTTCAATCATACCAAAGATTACTCGGTACAGACCCTTTACCAGTCTTCGGAGCGGCTTGTAGAGATATACAAGGAACTGAATTTTGATTATAAGCAACAAGCAGGAATACAAGCATCTATTCCATTTAAAGTGAAGAATTGGTTGAACTCCCGTCTGACCCTTATCGGTCTGTGGCATCACGAGAAAGACAAAGACTTCTGGGACATTCCTTTCGACCGCAAGCAGTGCTACGGCATCGCCCAGATGAACAATACTTTTACTCTCTCTACAAAGCCCGATTTGAAGCTGACGCTTACCGGTTTTGTACATAGCAAAGCCATTCAGGGCATCTACGACCTGCCTACATCGGGTAATGTAAACGTTGCTTTGCGCTACGGTTTCGCCAAAAACAAAGCCATCCTCAACCTCTATTGCAACGATATCTTCGAGACGGGACAGATCTCTCCGCGCATCCGCTTCAAGACGCAGAATGTGACGAACCATTACTCTTGCTTCCGTGAGTTCGGTGTATCGCTGACGTATAAGTTCGGCGGGTATAAGGAGAAACAACGGGAGGCGGTGGATACGTCGCGGTTTAAATAAGATAAATAGTATGAGAAAAAATATTCTGGTTTTTTGGGCGGTGTTAGTATATTGTATGCCGTTTGTATGGTCGCAAACATTGCCTCTTGACACCATTCCTTTTGAGATCGGTGCAGACAATCGTATCTATGTAACCTGCTTTGTCAATGAGCGTTCTACACCTCTGCGCTTCTTGTTCGATACCGGAGCTACCGATGTGGTTATTAATTCAAATTCCCCACGGGTAGATTCATTGGTTGTTTTTTCAAACCAGGTAGAGAACTACAGTGCCAATTCCGTTGAAATGTTGCAAGTGACTGATACTACACAGACTGTTCGATTAGGAAGGAGTACCGTTTCCCATCTTATGCTGGTATCTATTCCTTATCCGCCTGAGGCTTGGGATGGAGTGCTGGGGCTCAGTTTCTTTCGTTCGTTCATCGTGCGGATTGATTATGGAAGCCGGTGTATTTACCTTTACCGTCCGGAAGGATATATTCCCCCGGTTCATGCCGTCCGTCTGCCTATAACCTATCGGCTGGATGTTCCTACTGTGCTTGTGGAGGTCAATGTGAATGGGACATCGTATCAAGTACAATTGGAGGTAGATACCGGATCGGATCGTGCACTCGATTTGAACACTCCTTTCGTAGAGCAGCATCACTTGCGTGGCAAGCAAAAGCCCTTTGCTATTTCGCGTATTACGGGTACTATGGATGATAATGGAGTGCTTGAGAATGTATTCTTTGATTTTGTTTCTTTAGGTTGCATTACGTTGCCACGCATTCCCGGAGCTCTTTCTACTATTAAGGAAGGAGCACAAGCCAGCATGGAAATGGATGGGGTAATGGGAAATAACCTGCTGCAACGCTTTAATCAGACGTATGATTTCAAAAACGGATATCTTTATTTGGAGGTTAATAACCGTCTGTACAAGCCGTTTTATGATTTCTTGGTGAAGTAAGATAACCTTATGGCTTAAATAGACGGAAACAGTAGTGTAAACATACTTCCTGTTCCGGGTTGCGAACTGACAGTGATATTGCCGCTATGTTGGTGCATGATTTGCCGGGATATTGTGAGCCCGATGCCCGAACCGGAGGGCTTGGTGGTGAAAAAGGGGACGAAGATACGTTCCAGTACATCCGGTTCGATTCCAGTTCCATCGTCCGCAACCCGCAAGTAAGGGTGGTTGGCAGGAGTAATGCCTGCGGAAAGAGTGATATATTTCGCCTCGTTTTCGCGGGCATTCTTTATGAGGTTGATAAGGATTTGCTCAATCTGGCTCTTGTCTGCAATGATACGCAGGGAGGCTTTGGGGAGCGAGAGGTGCAGGTCGTTCTGCTCGTTCTGCATGAATTGCAGGACATCTTGCAGGATGTCTTGGGCAGTGTGCAGCTTTAGGATGGGCTGGGGCAGATGGGATACTTCGCGATAGTTGCCGACGAAATGTACCAGTCCGTTGCCGCGGCGACTGATGGTTTGGAGCATCTGACGCATTTCATTTTTGGTTTCTTCATTGCCTTCCAGTTCTTCGATTTGCTTGGACAGTAGTTCGGTAAGGGAGATGACGGGGGTGATGGAATTCATAATCTCGTGGGTCAGTACGCGGATGAGCTTCTGCCACGCTTCCGTTTCCTGACTGTCAAGGGCGGAGTGGATGTTCTTCATGCTGGCTATGATGAGTCGTCGGCCTTCGATGGCGAACTCCATGCCGGAGAGAGCCAGCTGAATGGCCTCTTCTGCACGGTCTATTTGGAGTACGGAGAGGTCGCCGGCTTTCAGTTTGTACAGTCTTTCGGGCAGTTCGGAGTGGAAGAGGCGGAGGTCTTCGATGTGCCTGGGGGCTTTGAGGGCAATGTCTTCTGTATGGGAACTGATTAGTCGCTTTGCTGCTTCGTTCATCCACTCGATGGCTCCGTCGGGAGTATAGACGAGGATTGAGATGTCGATATGATTGGCAAGAGCCTGGAAGTATTGCAGACGGCTTTCTTTCTTTTGCAGGTTGCTGCGATAGTGGTCCAGGGCATCTTGCATTTCTGTTAGTAGTTCCGGTGGGAGGGAGTGGTGGTTTTCTTTTCCTTGTATTGGGGAGGAGAGGAATTCGGAATAGTGTACGGCCCAGATGAATTGTGCCATGGCACGGGCGGAACGGAGAATATAGCGGTAGATGGAACAGGCAACGGTCAGCGTCAGGAAGATAGCGACGCATAGATTGATGTAGAAACCGTGCAGGGCAAGCCAGGCAGTGGCGAAGCAACACGATAGCAGGGCGATAGTTAGCCAAAAAGGGGCTTTTAGCCAGGTTTGTTTTTTCATACAAAGCCTTATTTATAATTTAAACTTCTCAATCCTTCTATAAAGTGATGTTCTCGTTATTCCCAACATTTCTGCTGCTAACGTGATATTACCACCACAGATGCGGAGTACTTCGTTGATGTTCTCCCGTTCCACCCGTTCCAGGTTATATCTCTCTTTCTCGGAAACCACACCTTGCGGCTGTCGGTTCTGTAAGTTGAAATCTTCTGCTGCCAGCAGTGTGCCGTTAGAGAGAATGACGGCACGTTCGATGGCATGCTCCAACTCCCGCACATTGCCCGGCCAACGATAAAGCTGCATCTGCTTTCGCGCCTCTTTCGATATGCTGCGTAGGTCTTTCTTATATTTCTTTTTGTAGCGTTGCAGAAAGAAATCGGCAAGCAGGAACAAATCGTTCCCCCGTTCGCGCAGGGGAGGAATGCGGATCTCAATCGTGTTGATGCGGTATAACAAATCCTGGCGGAATTGTCCGTTGTCAATAGCAGCATATAAATCTGTATTCGTAGCGCAGATCAATCGTACATCTACCGGGTAAGAAGTTGTAGAACCCAGCCGGGAACTTCTTCGCTGCTCAATGACAGAAAGTAACTTAGCTTGTAGCGGCAAGTTTAAGTTGCCTATTTCGTTCAGAAACAGAGTGCCTCCCGAAGCTACTTCAACCCGTCCCGGTTTACTTCTATGCGCATCGGTGAAAGCTCCTTTCTCGTAGCCGAAAAGCTCGCTCTCGAATAGAGTTTCGGGGATGCTGCCCAAGTCAATCGGCACATATACTTCCTTCTTTCGGGGAGATTGTTCATAAACGTACCGGGCTATCAGGTCTTTTCCAGTTCCGTTTTCTCCCAATAGCAGGAGGTTGGCATCCGTTTCGGAGAACTTTCGTATCGTACTGAAGATGGCCTGCATAGCTGCCGATTCTCCGATAACCTTTGTCGGTTCGGCAGGTGCGGAGAGTGTTTCGGCTTGTTCTTTCAATGTCTCTTGTTGTTTCTTCAGTTTATCCTTCTGCATCTTCAGGTTTTCCACTTCCGCACGGCTGAAACTGAGTTGTATGGCGGATGATACGGTAGCCAGTAACTTCTCATTCTGCCACGGTTTCGGTATAAAGTCCGTAGCTCCTTGTTTGATGGCTTGCACCGCCTTTTCTGTATCGGCATAGGCGGTGATGAAGATAACCACTGCTTTTGCATCCAACTTCAGAATCTCTTCCAGCCAATGAAAGCCTTCCTTTCCGCTGACTGCATCGCGTCGGAAGTTCATATCCAGCAGAATCACATCGAAATGGTTGCGGGAGATAAGGGGTAACAGTTCCCGCGGATCAGAAAGGACCGTGATGCTTTCTGCCAATGAGCGCAACAGCATTTTCAGGGTGAAGAGGATATCTTCGTTGTCATCTACAATCAGTATTCTGCCTCGTTTCATAATTTTCGGTATCAGGGCATTTATAAGTTTTTCGGTTCCTGACATGGGCAAAGATAAGGAAAGTTTTTGAAAGGAAAGTGTACGGAAGCGTGCATTTGGTGTACGATACCGTGCATTTTTGTGTAGCTTTATTTGATTTAAAACATTGATAAATAATGGAATAAAGTTTTGGTATGGTTCTTGCGAAACTTTCGTAGAATGACTAAAAATAGATACTATGATAAAGCATTACATCAAAGTGGCGCTTCGTCTTATTAAGCGGAGTATACTTTTCTCTTCCATCAATATGCTGGGGTTTGTATTCGGTATGGCGGCGGCACTCCTTATTTATCTGTGGGTGGTGCACGAACTGACCTATGATGACTGTTTCTCTGATGTAGACCGCATTTATCGGGCTATTGAAGTGAGGAAGGAAGCGAGCGGAGAAATAAAAGAAGCTCCGGCATCTATACGTTCGCTTGCAAAGGTTCTGAAAAAAGATTTTCCACAAGTAGAAGATGCCACTTCTATCTTGTATGCAGGAAACTACTTCATGGAAGCAGAAAACGATAAAAAAGTAAACGTAGATAAGGCCTATGTAGATACTACTTTTTTCCAAGTGTTTTCATTTCCCGTAATAGAAGGTGATCTTGCTTGTATCAGCGACAATATGAACAATATCGTCCTGGCAGAGCCGGTAGCACGGAAGCTTTTTGGCAATGCCTCGGCTGTGGGAAAGAAGCTTTCCGAATCTATGTTTAAAGATTTCAAAACAGTATATACGGTTGTGGCCGTTGTGAAGATTCCGACAAAGAGCCATATTCGCTTTGATGTAGCTGTCCCTATTGATGGCTATATGTATGGAGCGCACGGTTGGAGTTGGGATGCCCCTTGCCGTGATGGATTACATGTATATTTAAAAATGAAATCGGGTGATAATGGCAAAATGTATCGACAAGAACAGGAAAACATGAGCCGCGCTCTTCGTTATTTCGGAGAGAAACATGCCTTGCTGCGTTTCCAGCCGGTCAGTGATATCTATCTGCATACTACTTTCCCCGATCCGAATGTAAAGAACCATGGCAATATGGCAACTATTTATCTGTTTATAGCTCTGGCCTTATTGGTTATTTTCATGGGTGCCTTTAACTTTACAACACTTTCTACGGCACGTGCATCTTTGCGCTACAAAGAAATAGGAGTGCGGAAGGTGACGGGAGCTAAAAGGAAAACACTGATCAGGCAGTTCCTTTTAGAAAGTCTGGTACAAGCATTCATTTCCTTGGTATTAGCTCTGGCGTTGACGGAACTGATGCTACCGCTGTTCAACCGGTTTATGGGTGTTGACATATCTCTAAGTCTGCATTGGAGTGTTATATTTTATATCTTGTTCGGTATTGTCGGAGTGGGATGCTTGGCGGGCAGTTATCCGGCGTTCTATCTTTCTTCCATTAATCCACTGCTTGCTTTCAAAGGCGGACAGAAGACAGGTCGGAAAGGAGGGCTTATCAAGGGACTGGTATGTGTACAGTTTATCATAGCCCTTGTGCTGATGTTAATGACTTCTATTGTATTCAAGCAACTTCATTATATGCAGAACAAGGATCTGGGACTTGATAAAGAAAACGTAGTATCGGTCTATACTAATCTATGGTACAATGTTGCGGAGTTTAAGCAGGAATTATTAAGGAATCCGAGTGTGAGGAGTGTTTCAATGGGAGCACCGATTGAAAGTTTTGAAGAAAACACAGAGAACAGAAATGGTACGTTGGCTCGTTGGACGGATGTAGACGGTAGGGAAGACTCCCTGAAGATAGTCGTGCTTTATGCAGATGCCGATTTTGTGAAAACCTTCAATCTGAACTTGTTGAAAGGCGAATTGATGGATGCTGATTTTGATCACTATTGGGGGAATACCACCCCTTCTGTCATCATCAATGAGGCTGCCTGGAAAGCTATGAAAGTAGCTGATCCTATCGGGATGGAGTTGCAGATATTCTACTGGGCCAAATTGCGTATAGTGGGAGTTGTGAATAATTTCAATTTTCAGTCTTTACGCGAGGAAATTAAACCTGCAGTGCTATACTATACACCAGAGAGCTTGCAGTATCTGCACATTAAGATAGCTCCCGAACATCGGCAGGAAACACTGAAGTTCATACAGGATAAATATGAAGAAATGGCTGCCCGTGATGACCTTATCGTCAAAGGGTTCCGTTATCAATTCTTCTCCGATGCCTTGAATAAAAATTACGCCAAAGAGCAACAACAAAGTCGCATGTTATTGTTTTTCACTATACTTGCTATTGTCATTGCCATGATGGGAGTATTTGGTTTGGTTGCCCTCTCTACGGAGCAGCGGACCAAGGAAATCGGCATCCGCAAAGTGAACGGTGCGCATTCCGACCGTATTGTACGGATGTTCTGCCGCGAATACCTAAAGTGGGTAGGGATTGCTTTCGTCATAGCCTGCCCTATGGGATATTTGCTCATGAGCCGTTGGCTGAGTGAGTTTGCCTATCAGACGGGCATCAGCTGGTGGCTGTTCCTGCTGGCCGGAATTATTATTGCAGGTATCACCTTGCTGACGGTTATCGGACAGACGTGGAGGAAAGCATCGCAGAACCCGGTGAAGTCATTAAGATTTGAATAATAATCATCCTTAAAATAGTAACAGACATGATAAAGACAATCAGCCTAAGCAAAATATTCCGCACCGAAAGCGTGCAAACCACCGCCTTGAACGAAGTAAGCCTTGAAATCAACGAAGGAGAGTTTGTAGCTATCATGGGACCTTCCGGTTGCGGAAAGTCCACATTACTGAATATGTTGGGACTGCTCGACAATCCTACCTCCGGCGAACTTTGGTTCCTGGATCAGGAAGTTTCCCGTTATTCTGAAAACAACCGGACGGACTTGCGTAACGGCAATATTGGTTTCGTCTTTCAAAGTTTCAACCTGATAGATGAACTGACCGTTTTTGAAAACGTAGAGCTTCCTTTATTGTATGCCGGTGTCTCCACTCGCGAACGTGTGGAACGTGTGAATCGGGCTTTAGAACGGATGCAGATTGCTCATCGCACGGAGCATTATCCGCAGCAACTTTCGGGTGGTCAGCAGCAGCGTGTCGCCATTGCCCGTGCCATCGTCACCAATCCCCGCATTATCCTTGCCGATGAACCTACAGGTAATCTGGATTCGACAAACGGTAACGAAGTAATGTCTTTGCTGAAAGAATTGAATCAGGATGGCACTACTGTTGTAATGGTTACTCACTCGGAAGAGAATGCCCGCGAAGCAGGGCGAATCGTCCGGATGATGGACGGGTGCATACTGACGGAAAGGTACCGCAGTTGAACAATAAAACGATCGAGGTTAAACTATATTAGTCAAACATTTGACTAATTAAAGAATTTCTTTTACCTTTGCGCCCGTTTTTAAGGTAAAAAGAAGATTTATGCAAAAAGAAGGTGCAGAGTTTAGAGAACTACAACTGCAAATATTCCGTACGCGTATGGCGTTTCGTCGTTGTATGCAGCGTACGTTGAAGAAGAAGGAGGCGGGTATCACGTTTGAAATGTTGCAAGTGCTGAGTTGCTTATGGCGTGAGCAAGGCATTACGCAACAAGTGCTTGCCGAACGCACGGCAAAAGACAAAGCTTGCTTGACCAACCTGATGGGAAATCTGGAAAAGAAGGGATACGTCTGCCGGAAAGAAGGTTCGCAAGACCGTCGTAGCAAACTTGTGTTTCTTACTCCCGAAGGAGAACAGTTCTGGAAAGACCTGCTCCCGGTATTAGATGAAGTCTATACACAAGTAGGGCATATTATCGGATTGGATAACATCGAGACGATGTTATCAGGATTAAAAAATGTACACGATGTATTGGAAAGTTTATAAGCCCTCGGCACTTGGATTGCTGGGGGCCTTGTTTTGTGTGTCTTCGATGCAGGCACAAACGACACAAGCCGATTCTCTCTTCCTGACGGTAGACCAACTGTTTGACCGCGGGGTGCGCAACAGCTTGCTGCTGCAAGCAGATGCCTTGAAAGAGAAAGCTGCCGGAGAACGGACACAGACCGCCCGCTCGGCACAACTCCCGGATTTGCAGGTAGGATTGAAAGGCGGATACGTGGGCCAACCGACCGTTTTCCAACATGGCTTGACGGATGCTGTCCATCCTGATGTGCCCGACTGGTCACAGAACTATGCCATCGACTTTGCACAACCCCTGTATCAGGGAGGGAAGATACATTCCGGCATCCGGAAAGCAGACCTGGAACAAGAACTCGCCTCCTTGCAGACACAGACCGACCAGGCGGAAGTCAAACTGGGACTGATGGAACAATATCTGAATCTATTCAGCCTGTACCGCAAATATGAAGTCCTGACGCGGAACATTGAGGAATCGGAACGCCGTTTGCACGACATTATCCGGATGAAGCAGGAAGGACTGATTACCAACAACGACGTGTTGCGCAGCGAAATGCAGCTGACCAACGACCGCTTGTCGTTGCAAGAGACGGAGAACAGCATTGCATTAGTATCCCAGCATCTGAACATCCTTTTGGGACAAGAAGAAAATCTGCTGCTGATACCGGACACGGCCTTGTTATTTCGATCCGTAGCCCTCGAAACTTACGAGGATTATGTGACTGAAGCCTTTGCCAACGCACCGGGCCTGAAGCAGCTGCGCAAGCAAACCGAACTTGCACAGAACGATGTCCGGCTGACCCGTGCCGTTTCCCTGCCCAGCGTGTCGCTGTATGCATCGAATACCCTGGCGCGCCCTCTTTCGCGTACCTTGGAAGATATGTACAACAATAACTGGAATGTCGGCATGGCCGTTTCCGTCCCCTTGTCTTCTTTCTATAAGAACAACCACAAACTGAAAGAAAGTAAACTGGCTGTTACCCTCCGCCGGAATGCGGAAGAGCAAAAAATGCAGACCATCCGCGTGAATGTGCGTACGGCATACTTGCGCCATCAGGAAGCATTGCGGCAAGTGGAAGCCTTGAAACTCTCCGTCCGCCAGGCGGAGGAGAACTACCGCATCATGCAGAACCGTTACCTCAGCCAGTTGGTCATACTGACCGATTTGCTGGACGCCAACTCCGTGCGGTTGAATGTAGAACTGCAACTGACAACAGCCCGTACACGTGTTATTTATACTTATTATCAACTTCAGAAGGCATGCGGCCGTCTCTGATTAAATACAGTTTATCATTATGAGTGAATGGAAAGCGAAACAAAAGAAACTGCGGCAACACCGGTTGCGTAATATCATTCTGAACGCAACTTGCATCATCCTGGCAGGGTCGGGACTTTGGTTCACCGCCAATTACTTCTGGCGTTATATCAACTATGAAATTACGAACGATGCTTTTGTCGACCAGTACGTCGCCCCGTTGAACATCCGTGTCTCGGGTTATATCCAGGATGTGCGTTTCATGGAACACCAATATGTGCACCAAGGAGATACGCTGCTGATACTGGATAACCGCGAGTATCAGATCAAAGTAAAAGAAGCGGAAGCTGCCTTGATGGATGCAGTCGGTTCGAAAGACGTGATTCACTCCGGCATACAGACTTCCCAAATGAATGTCACTGTGCAGGATGCCAATATCGTAGAGGCAAAAGCGAAGCTCTGGCAGCTGGAACAGGACTACCACCGTTTTGAGCGCCTGCTGAAAGAAGAGTCGGTGTCCGAGCAGCAATACGAGCAGGCAAAGGCTGCCTACGAAGCAGCGGAAGCACGCTATCGGGCATTGGTAGGGCAGAAAAACGCCGCCATGTCGCAATACACCGAAGCCAGCAAAAAGACCACTGTAGCCCAAGCGAACATCCTTCGCCGCGAAGCCGATCTGGACCTGGCAAACCTTAATCTCTCGTATACCGTACTGACAGCTCCTTATGACGGCTACATGGGTCGTCGCACTCTGGAACCGGGACAGTTTGTACAAGCCGGACAAACCATTTCGTACCTGACCCGCGATCAAGGCAAATGGATTACCGCCAACTATAAGGAAACACAGATAGCGCATATCTTCATCGGTCAGGAAGTGTTCATAAAGGTAGATGCTTTGCCCGGCAAGACCTTCAAAGGCAAAGTAACTGCCATTTCAGAAGCTACCGGCTCTAAATACTCCTTGGTCCCAACAGACAATTCGGCAGGAAACTTCGTGAAAGTGCAACAGCGCATCCCCGTGCGTATCGACTTGGAGGAAGTCTCTTCCCAGGATATGCAGAACCTCCGTGCAGGTATGATGGTTGAAACCGAAGCATTGCGCCCATGAGAACAATGGCGGAGTTGGAACTACCCGTCCGTAACTGGGTGCCGGATTGGCTGGGGTTGGTATGTCTTTTTCTCATCATCCTCCCGGTGACCATGCTGAACGGCTCTTATACCGGCAGTATGCTGGAAGTATCGAGCACACTGGGCACAAACAAAGAGGACATCACAATGGGATATTATGCCGCTTCGGCAGGTATGGCGATAGCCTATCCCATCGCTCCCAAGATACTGGGGGCATTCTCTTCCAAGTTCCTGCTGCTGCAGAATATGCTGATCCAGTTCTTTCTGAGCTGGATATGTGCCCACTCCCAGCAGGTGGATATACTGATTGTGAGCAGTTTCTTCATCGGCTTCCTGAAAGGTTTCCTGATGCTGTGGTTCATTCGCCGGGCACAAAAGATATTCAGCCGGGACAATGTGCGCAGTGAGTTCTATTCCTATTTCTATCCGCTGGTGTACGGGGGAGGGCAGTTGTCCATGATAATCACGGCAGAGCTGGCTTATTACTACAACTGGAAGTACATGTATTACTTCATGATGCTGCTTATCCTGCTGGCTATCCTGGCAGTGATTATCTGTTTCCGCCACGACCGTTCGTTGAAGAAGATATCGGTAAGTGAGTTGCATCTGCGCGAGATGATGGTTATCTCCGCAGGATTGCTGATGCTGATGTATGTCATCAATTACGGGAAGGTGCTCGACTGGATGTCGTCGCCCCGTATCTGCTTGTACATTGTGGTGGCTCCTATGCTGATAGCCCTCTTCGTATGGATACAATATCACTCCAAGACACCGTATGTCACATTGGCGCCACTCTATCATTTCAAGACGCTTTTGGGCTATTTCTATATGATACTGGTTATGTTTTTCAGTACGTCCACTACGCTGATGACCAACTATATGTCCACCATTCTGCATGTAGATTCCACGCGCACGTATTCTATCTATATTTATCTGCTGCCGGGGTATGTATTGGGGGCATTCGTCTGTTTCTGGTGGTTTCGCTGGCAGCATTGGCGTTTCCGTTTCCTGATAGCCGGAGGGATGGCTTGCTTTGCAGTCTTCTTCGGCATCCTTTATTTCACCGTTTCGCCGGACAGTACGTACGAGATGCTGTTCTTCCCGATATTTCTGCGAGGCTTCGGCATGTTGGTGCTGATTATAGCCTTTGCATTGTTTGCGGTGGAAAACCTGCAGCCGAAGGCTTTCTTATCTAACGCCTTTTTTCTGATCATCTTCCGTTCGGTATTGGCACCCGTCATGGCAACTTCCTTTTATAGTAACCTGCTCTACAACTTGCAGCAGAAGTATATGCACTCCCTGGCAGAGAATTTCACACTGGTCGATCCATTGGCAGCTTCCAAGTATGCCACGGCATTGAGCAGCAACCTGGCAAAAGGGCATGGATATGCTGAGGGGGCACAGATGGCCACCATGAGCCTGTACTCTACGTTGCAACAACAGAGTTTGTTATTGGCGCTGAAAGAAATCCTGGGATATCTGTTTGTCATAGCGATAGTGATTGCCGTCGTGTCCCGTTTTATCCCTTTTCATAAGACGGTGCGCATTAAATTTGCGAAGGCGGGTGACGATACGGTATAGTACGACAGTTCAGAGATTATATCTTAATGCGGGCAGGATGTATAAGTATTCAGAGTAATTTTGTACTTTTGCAACTTTCAAAAAGGTAAAGTTGTTATTTAAAGAAAAAAGACTCTGTATGAAATCGGATATTGAAATAGCCCGCAGCATAGAGCTGAAGAAGATAAAGCAGGTGGCCGAGAGTGTAGGCATCCCGCGTGAGGAAGTAGAGAACTACGGACGCTATATTGCGAAAATCCCCACACACCTGATTGATGAAGAAAAAGTAAAGAAGAGCAATCTGATACTTGTAACTGCCATTACTGCCACCAAGGCGGGCATCGGAAAGACTACCGTGTCCATTGGCCTGGCATTGGGACTGAACAAGATAGGCAAGAAGGCAATCGTTGCTTTGCGTGAACCGTCGCTGGGGCCGTGCTTCGGAATGAAAGGCGGTGCGGCCGGAGGAGGATATGCCCAGGTACTCCCGATGGAAAAAATCAACCTGCACTTTACGGGAGATTTCCACGCCATAACTTCGGCACATAATATGATTTCCGCCTTGCTCGACAATTATCTCTACCAACATCAGGCGGACGGTTTCGGATTGAAAGAAATCATCTGGCGCCGCGTGCTCGACGTGAACGACCGTTCCTTGCGCAGCATTGTCACCGGCTTGGGGCCGAGTACAAACGGTGTTACCGAAGAGTCTGGTTTCGATATTACTCCGGCTTCCGAAATAATGGCCATTCTTTGCCTGGCAAAAGACCTTGAAGACCTCCGCCGCCGTATCGAGAATATAATTCTTGGTTTCCGTTTTGATGGTACTCCTTTTACAGTGAAGGAGTTAGGAGTAGCAGGAGCCATTACTGTTTTGCTGAAAGATGCCATTCATCCGAACCTTGTGCAGACTACCGAAGGCACTGCGGCTTTTGTTCATGGAGGGCCGTTCGCAAACATTGCACATGGTTGCAACTCGATTCTTGCCACGAAGATGGCGATGACATTCGGCGACTATGTAGTGACGGAGGCCGGTTTCGGTGCCGACTTGGGTGCAGAGAAGTTCTACAACATCAAATGCCGTAAAAGCGGTTTGCAACCTAAATTGACTGTTATCGTAGCTACTGCACAAGGGTTGAAAATGCATGGAGGTGTCAGTCTCGACCGTATCAAAGAACCTAATATGGAAGGATTGAAAGAAGGCTTTGGCAATCTTGACAAGCATATACGGAATCTGCGTTCATTTGGTCAGGAAGTAATTGTTGCGTTCAATCGTTTTGCCAGTGACACGGATGAAGAGGTAGAAGCTATCCGCCGGCATTGTGAAGAAAAGCTGGGCATAGGATTTGCTATCAATAATGCTTTTATGGAAGGAGGAGAGGGAGCGGTAGACCTTGCCAACCTGGTGGTAGATACCATTGAAAACAAGCCGTCGGCTCCTCTGAACTATACATACAATGAAGATGACAGCGTAGAACGGAAGATTGAAAAGATAGCTTGCAACCTGTATGGGGCAAGTGTGGTGACGTATAGTCTTCATTCGCGCAAAGTAATAAAGCTGATTGAGAAAATGGGAATCAGCCATTACCCCGTGTGCATCGCCAAAACGCAGTATTCTTTCTCTGCCGATCCGAAGATATACGGTGCCGTCAATAACTTTGAGTTCCATATCAAGGACATTGTTGTCAACAACGGTGCGGAAATGATTGTAGCCATTGCCGGTGAGATCCTCCGTATGCCGGGCTTGCCGAAGCAACCGCAGGCCGAGCATATTGATATTGTAGATGGCAACATCGAAGGTTTGAGTTGATATATAGAAAAACAGATGGTCTGTTTGAGGTAAACAGACCATCTGTCAGTATCATATAGACCATCTGTTTCAGCTGAACAGATGGTCTGTTTTTTTAGTATGCAAACAATGGATACTTCTTCATTGTCTCATTCACGCGTGCGCGGACGTCAGCAATTACTTGTTCGTTTTCAACGTTGGAGAGCACTGTTTCAATCATTTCAGCGATTTCCAGCATCAGGTCTTCCTTGGCACCACGGGTAGTGATGGCGGGAGTACCCAGACGGATACCGGAAGTCTGGAAAGCAGAACGGCTGTCGAACGGAACCATGTTTTTGTTTACGGTGATGTCGGCAGAAACCAATGCCTTTTCGGCAACTTTACCCGTCAAGTCGGGATATTTGCTGCGCAGGTCTACCAGCATGGAGTGATTGTCCGTACCACCGGAAACGATGGTGAAACCACGGTCTACCAATGCTTGTGCCAGTACGGCTGCATTCTTCTTTACTTGCTTGGCATATTCTTTCCATTCGGGTTGCAGAATCTCACCGAAAGCAACTGCTTTGGCTGCAATGACATGCTCCAGCGGACCGCCTTGAACACCGGGGAATACGGCAGAGTCGAGCAACTGAGACATCATCTTGATTTCGCCCTTCGGAGTTTTCTTGCCCCACGGGTTGGGGAAGTCCTTACCCATCATGATGACACCACCGCGAGGACCGCGCAACGTCTTGTGCGTAGTAGAAGTCACGATGTGAGCATATTTCACGGGGTTATCCAGTTCGCCGGCAGCAATCAGTCCGGCGGGATGAGCCATGTCTATCATCAGGATAGCGCCTACCTTGTCTGCAATTTCGCGCATGCGCTTGTAGTCCCATTCGCGGGAATAAGCAGAACCGCCGCCGATAATCATTTTCGGCTTTTCACGCAAAGCAACTTCTTCCATTTGGTCGTAGTCCACGCGTCCGGTTTCCTGATTCAGATTGTATTCGCAAGGAGTATAAAGGATGCCGGAAGTGTTGACCAAAGAGCCATGAGAAAGGTGACCGCCGTGAGCAAGGTTCAGTCCCATGAATTTGTCGCCTGCATTCAGAACGGCAAGGAATACGGCAGCGTTGGCCTGTGCACCGGAGTGCGGCTGTACGTTGGCCCATTCTGCGCCGAAAATCTGTTTCAGACGGTCGATAGCGATTTGTTCGCTTTGGTCTACTACCTCGCAACCACCATAGTAACGCTTGCCGGGATATCCTTCAGCATACTTGTTGGTGAGGCAGGAACCCATAGCCTGCATAACTTGGTCACTTACAAAGTTCTCTGATGCAATCAGTTCAATACCTTTGAGCTGACGTTGATGTTCTTTTTCGATGATGTCGAAAATTAAATCGTCTCTTTTCATTCTGCTTATTTGGATAAGTTTGATAAATCTATATTCTCTTATTAAGCGTACAAATTTACGTGAAATAAATGAATAAATTGAAGGAAAAGACAGAAATTTACTGTCAAAAAAGTATTCCGAAAGAAAAACTGAGTACGTTGTCTTTGCGGTGGAAACGGATTTCGTTGGCGGTTTCTTCCGCAGCATCGTTGCTTGCGGGGATTTCGTAGGTTACGCTCTTGGAGATGTTGTGCAGCCCTATGTCGTAGCGGAAATCGAAGAATACGCGTGAAATGGTGACTGCGACTCCTGCCGTGAAACTAAGGTTTAAGGGGCGTAGTCTTTCCCGAATGCCCCATTGGTCAAAGTTTTCAAAATTAACTTCACTTTTTTTGTCCCATATATAGCGCACCTTGGGACCACCGAAAACTGCAAGGCTGTAGGGGCCTTCTTTTATGAAATTATATCCGTAGATTACCGGAATATCAATACTATGAATGGAAGATGTGATGGAGGCTTCTTCGGGGATGGTTCCGGCAGGAACATCATCGGGCAGTGGCTTTTCGAAGGTGATGTTGCAGCGGTTAATGTTGTACGAAATCTCCGGTTGAAGGAAATGACGGTCAAAATTTATCCGCATAAAGAGAGAACCGAAATAACCGATTTTATAATTGTTCTGCACCTGGTCAATAGCCACATCATTGACGCTGAACTGGGAAACGAGGAAGAGGGAAGAGGTGAAACCTATTTTTACACCGAAGTTCACCGGATGTTCGTTGGTGCGCTTGGGTGGTTCTTCATCGGCCGTGCCGGGCACAACGGGAGTCTGTCCCCACATCGTTGCGGAGAGAGCCTGCAGGCATAAACAGATAAAGAATATTTTCGGTTTCATCTTTTTCAAATACTTCACTGGTTACTTATTTCCCTTTTTCTCTACCGACCATCCGAACTTGCCTATCTTCTCGCCCAGTTCATAGTATCCGCCGTGTACATATACCAACGGATTGCTTTCTGCCAGTTCCAGTTTGCCGGTCTCCTGATTCAGGTTGCGGGTATCGGCGCGTACGTTCACTACGTCGGCAATGAACATATCGTGCGAGCCAAGTGCCACTATCTCTTTTACCCGACACTCGATACAGAGCGGTGACTCTTCAATAAGCGGTGCGCTGACAATGGTGCTTTTGCCGGGAGTGAGGTGCATCTCCTCGAATTTATTGTAATCCTTGCCGGAACGTACGCCACACCAGTCCGTGGCACGCGCCATGTCTTTCGTGGTCAGGTTGATGACGAACTCCATGTTCCGCTTGATGATATCGTAGGAGTGCCGTTCGGGGCGTACGGATATATAGCACATGGGCGGGTTCGTGCAAATCGTTCCCGTCCATGCTATTGTCAGTATGTTATATTCTTCCGGAGTGCTTCCGCAGCTCACCAATACGGCAGGCAGCGGATAGATCATCGTTCCGGGTTTCCAGTCTTCTTTCACTTCAGATTATTTCTATTTCGTCCCTTTTTTGTTCCTTCTCGCAATAATGGCATCTGATTACGCAATGCTCCTTATCTACCACGTGGAATAGCGTCGGCATCGGTTCGTTGTTCGTGATGCACTTCGGATTGGCACATTTCACGATACCGCGCAGCTCTTCGGGCAGACTGACTTCGCGCTTTTCCACTACTTCGTAATCGCGGATAATGTTCAGCTTTACATTGGGAGCCACTACGGCTATACGGTTTATCTCGTCATCGCAGAAGAACTTATCGGCGATTTTGATAATGCCTTTCGTTCCCAGCTTCTTGCTTTTGAGGTTGAAACCGATGGTGATATTGTTATTCATGTGCTCCAGGCTGAGCAGGGAAACTACCGTAAATAGCTTCTCGGAAGGGATATGGTCGATGACAGTGCCGTTTTCTAAAGCGGCCACTTGCAGTTCTTGTTTCTTTTCGTTCATCTTTGACATTTACAATTTAGCAATTTACAATGTGCAATTTATTACATTCACAATTTAGCAACTTACAATGTACAATCTCCTTATATACCGCATGGCAAATTGTACCTTGTACATTGTCAAATTGTAAATTTCTTCACTTCCTCCAGCGTGATGCCCAGTACATCGCAAAGAATGGCCTCGCGGGCATACAGTCCGTTTTGTGCCTGCTGGAAGTAATATGCCTTGGGACTGTCGTCCACATCGTAGGCTATTTCGTTGACGCGGGGCAGGGGGTGCAGGATGCGCAGGTTGGGGCGGGTGTGCTCCAGCATTTTGTTGCGCAGGATATACACGTTCTTCACCCGCTCGTACTCCATGAGGTCGGTGAAGCGTTCGCGTTGTACACGGGTCATGTAGAGGATATCTGCATCGGCAATGGTTTCTTCGGTGAAGTCAGTGTGCTCCACGTACTTGATGTTATGCTCGCGGCAGTATATTTTATACTCTTCGGGCATTTTCAGTTCATCGGGGGCGATGAAGTGGAAAGTGGGGTTGAAGTGGCGCATGGCCATCAGCAGGGAGTGGACGGTACGTCCGTATTTCAGGTCACCCACCAGGAAGATATTCAGGTTTTCCAGTGTGCCTTGGGTCTTGTAGATGGAGTAGAGGTCGAGCATCGTCTGCGAGGGATGCTGGTTGGCTCCGTCTCCGGCATTGACGATGGGGACGGTGGTGACTTCGCTGGCATACCGTGCAGCTCCTTCGAGGTGATGGCGCATCACAATGATGTCGGCATAATTGCTCACCATCTTGATGGTGTCTTTCAGCGTTTCGCCTTTGGAGGAGCTGGTGGCTTTGGGATCGGAGAATCCGATGACGCGAGCTCCGAGGCGGTTGGCTGCTGTTTCAAAACTGAGGCGGGTACGGGTGGAAGGCTCGAAAAATAGGGTGGCGACTACTTTCCCGTCCAAAAGATGCCGATTGGGATGCGCTTCAAACTCTTTAGCCATTTCGAGCATGTAGAGGATTTTTTCTCTGCTGTGTTCGGCAATGGTGACTAAACTTCTGTTTTCCATATCGTTGAATTCATTTATACTTTTCGAGAGTGTAAAGTTACGGAAAATCTACGGGCTATGGAAATCTCAGGGGAACTTTTTGCAAGAAAAAACGTCGGTTTCTGAAATGCCACACTTCGCCGTTTGAAGTGTGGTATTTGGGACGATGAAGTGTGAATATGCGTTTTCCTATACATAAAATGCCCCAAAACGTGCAAAAAAACACTTGAAAAGAGCGAGTTTTCTACTATATTTCCCTACCTTTGCCCTATTATTTAATTTTGATTTTTAGGAACCAAACATGATAAAGAAAATCGTCAAAATCCTTTGGATTTTCATTGCACTGATTGCATTGGTGTGTGTCTTTATATTCTTCTCTATTGCTAAAGGCTGGATAGGCTATATGCCCCCGGTAGAAGACCTGGAAAACCCGAATTACAAGTTTGCCACAGAAGTGCTTTCCGATGACGGGAAGGTACTCGGTACGTATTCTTATAGTAAAGAGAACCGTGTTTTTGTAGGCTATAATGATTTGTCGCCCCACATCATCAATGCTTTGATTGCTACGGAAGACGTGCGCTTTGCCGAACATTCGGGCATTGACGCCATAGCATTGTTTCGTGCGCTGGTGAAGCGTGGTGTCCTGATGCAGAAGAATGCCGGTGGTGGTAGTACCATCACCCAGCAGCTTTCCAAACAGCTCTATTCGCCCAGTGCCGACAATATAATGGAACGTCTTTTTCAGAAACCCATCGAATGGGTGATTGCCGTGAAGCTGGAACGCTACTATACCAAAGAGGAAATCCTCACGATGTATCTCAATAAGTTCGACTTCCTGAACAATGCGGTAGGTGTAAAAACAGCCGCTTTCACCTATTTCGGTTGCGAACCGAAGGATTTGAAGATAGAAGAAGCCGCTACGCTGGTAGGCATGTGCAAGAATCCGTCGCTCTATAATCCGGTTCGCTACAATGAGCGTTCACGCGGACGCCGCAACGTTGTGCTCGATCAGATGCGCAAAGCCGGTTATATCACGGAAGCAGAACGCGACTCTCTGCAGGCGCTGCCCCTGAAACTGAAATACAACCGTGTAGACCATAAAGAGGGATTGGCAACTTATTTCCGCGAATACCTGCGCGGTGTGCTCACTGCCAAGAAACCCGACAAAGCCGATTATCGCGGTTGGCAAATGCAGAAATTCTACGAAGATTCGCTCGACTGGGAGAACAATCCGCTGTTTGGCTGGTGCGAAAAGAACACCAAGAAAGACGGTACCAAATACAATCTTTATACCGACGGATTGAAAATTTATACAACCCTCGACTCGCGTATGCAGAAGTATGCCGAAGATGCCGTGACCGAACATCTGAAAGAACTTCAAGGCTACTTCTTCAAAGAGAAAAAAGGCGCCAAGAAGGCTCCATACACATTCAGACTGACCCAGGAGCAAGTAGATGAGATTTTAGGACGTGCCATGAGGCTGTCCGACCGTTACCGCATCATGAAGAAAAACGGTGCATCCGAGGCGGAGATAAAGAAGGCTTTCGATACGCCGGAAGAAATGTCCGTGTTCAGCTGGGAGGGAGAGAAAGATACCATCATGACCCCGATGGACTCCATACGTTACTACAAATTCTTCCTTCGTGCCGGCTTCATGTCCATGGATCCGCGCAGCGGTTATGTGAAGGCTTATGTAGGTGGACCTAATTATCACTATTTCCAATACGACATGGCAATGGTAGGTCGTCGCCAGGTAGGTTCTACCATCAAGCCATTCCTATATACGCTGGCTATGGAGAACGGCTTCTCGCCCTGCGACGAAGTGCGCCATGTGGAATATACGTTGATTGACGAAAACGGAAAACCGTGGACTCCGCGTAATGCCAATAAGAAACGCTATGGTGAAATGCTGACCGTGAAGTGGGGATTGGCAAACTCGGATAACTGGATAACCGCTTATCTGATGAGTAAACTGAACCCATATAACCTCAAGCGCCTGATACATACTTTCGGCGTGCGCAATCGTGAAATTGTTCCTTCCGTTTCGCTCTGTCTGGGACCGTGCGAAATTTCCGTCGGCGAGATGGTGAGTGCTTATACGGCATTCCCTAACAAGGGGATCCGGGTTGCTCCTCTGTTCGTGACGCGTATAGAAGATAACAGTGGCAATATACTGGCAACCTTCTCACCGGAAATGCAGGAAGTTATCAGCGTGTCCAGTGCCTATAAAATGCTGGTTATGCTGCGTGCCGTTGTCAACGAAGGTACCGGAGGGCGTGTACGCCGTCTGGGTGTAAAGGCCGATATGGGTGGCAAGACGGGAACAACGAACTATAATGCCGATGGCTGGTTTATGGGCTTCACTCCGTCGCTTGTATCCGGTTGCTGGGTGGGCGGCGAAGACCGTGACATCCATTTCGATACGATGTTGCATGGGCAGGGTGCTTCTATGGCATTGCCCATTTGGACTAAATATATGGTAAAAGTGCTTGGTGACAAGTCTTTGGGATATGATGAGAATGAGACATTCCAGTTGCCCGAAGGTTATGACCCCTGCAAGGATACTGTAGAAGGAGAGCCACGCACCGAAGAACCGATAGGGGGATTGGATGAATTGTTTAACTAATGGAGAATGGTTCATTAAAGGAATGATTTATACAATCAGCATTGGCAGTAACGAGCACCAGAAAGATAATCTGGCACTGGCACGCAAGCGCTTGGCCGAACTTTTCCCGGGAATCCGTTTTTCGAAGGAAGAGGAGACGAAACCTTTGTTCTTTCGCCGCCCGAATCTGTTTTCCAATCAAGTGGCACGCTTTGCTTCCAACTGTCCGACGGGAGAAGTCACTTCCCGGCTGAAAGCTATTGAGCAGGAAGCAGGAAGGATGCCCGAAGAGAAAATGCAGGAGATTGTCCGGCTGGATATTGATCTATTGTCCTGCGATGCGGTGGTTTACAAACCGGAGGATTTGAAAAGAGACTATATTCTTCGCGGTTTGGAGGAACTGGAATCGAAGCAATCTTAATTTGTAATCAGTAATTTGTAACTATAATGAAGTTTTTAGGAATTATTCCTGCCCGTTACGCATCTACGCGTTTCCCTGCCAAACCCTTGGCTATGCTGGGCGGAAAGACAGTGATACAGCGGGTATACGAACAAGTGGCAGGCGTCTTGGATGATGCCTATGTAGCCACTGACGACGAACGTATTGAAGCTGCAGTGAAAGCCTTCGGAGGAAAAGTGGTGATGACCTCCGTAGATCATAAAAGCGGCACCGACCGGTGCTATGAGGCATGCACTAAGATTGGCGGACAGTTTGACGTCGTTGTGAATATCCAGGGAGACGAACCTTTTATCCAACCTTCACAGTTGCAAACCGTCAAGACTTGTTTTGATGACCCCACTACTCAAATAGCGACTTTGGTAAAGCCTTTCACTGCCGATAATGGTTTTGAAGCATTAGAAAATGTGAATTCTCCCAAAGTGGTATTGAACAAGAATATGAATGCACTTTATTTCAGCCGTTCCATTATTCCTTACCAACGCAATGCGGAGAAAGCGGAGTGGCTGAAGAATCATACCTATTACAAGCACATCGGCCTGTATGCCTATCGGGTAGAGGTACTGAAAGAGATAACGTCTCTTTCCCAATCTTCTTTGGAGCTGGCCGAGTCGTTGGAACAGTTGCGGTGGCTGGAAAATGGATATACAATAAAGGCCGGCATTACCGAAGTGGAAACCATCGGCATCGATACGCCGCAGGATTTGGAACGGGCAGAAGAGTTTTTAAAGAGAAACCAATGTTAGACCGAAGTAATCAACCCCAAATCCTGGAGCCGGAGCATCTGGCCATACAAAAGCCCGAACGGATGGTACTGCCTAACGGCGTCCCTCTGAATGTGCTTAATGCCGGTGAAAGTGAAGTAGTCCGCGTGGACCTTTTGATGGAAGGCGGACGCTGGCATCAGACACAGGTCTTGCAGGCATTGTTTACAAACCGGATGCTGCGCGAGGGAACCCGGCGCTATACGGCTGCCGAGATAGCAGAGAAACTGGATTATTACGGAGCCTGGCTGGAACTGTCCAGTGCGTCGGAGTATGCTTACGTCACGCTGTATTCCTTGAATAAATATCTACCCGAAACATTGGATGTGCTGGAATCCATTATTAAGGAACCGGTATTTCCGGAGAAAGAACTGGGCGTGATTGTCGAAAATAATATCCAGCAATTCCAGGTCAATTCCTCCAAAGTCGATTTCCTGGCACATCGCGGACTGGTAAAGTCCTTGTATGGCGAGCAGCATCCTTGCGGCCGGTTGGTGCAGGAAGAAGATTATTATCGTGTCAATCCTGCTGTGCTGAGTGAGTTTTATACCCGTTACTATCATTCCAAAAATTGCAGCATTTATCTTTCGGGCAAAGTCAATGATGACTGCCTGCGCCGGATAGAAAGGCTCTTTGGGAACGAACCTTTCGGTACAGACTTCCGTAAGCCGGAGAAGATAGAATATACACCTGTTTCTTCCTCTGAAAAACGCATATTCATAGAGCGTCCGGATGCGTTGCAAAGTGCGGTGCGCATGGGGATGCTTTCTTTAGACCGCAATCATCCCGATTATTTGAAGATGCGTGTGTTGGTGACTTTGTTCGGCGGGTATTTCGGCAGTCGCCTGATGTCCAATATCCGCGAAGAAAAGGGATATACTTATGGCATCTCGGCAGGTATCATGCCCTATCCGGGAAAGGGAGTGCTGGTTATCAGTGCCGAAACTGCCAATGAATTTGTGGAGCCTTTAATTGCCGAGGTCTACCATGAAATAGACCGCCTGCAAAATGACCTGGTTTCCGACGAGGAACTTTATATGGTAAAGAATTATATGCTGGGCGATATGTGCCGTAGTTACGAATCCGCCTTCTCATCGGCCGATGCATGGATTTTCGTGCAGACTTCCGACTTGCAGGACACGCATTTTGCAGAAGCTATGGAGGCTGTGAAGACCGTTACTCCGCAGGAGATCCGTGAACTTGCGGAACGTCATTTTTGCAAAGAGACATTAAAAGAAGTCGTGTCCGGCAAAAAAATGTCATAAAAAGCGTAACATCCCACCTGGTTTTAGCAGATAAATCGTATCTTTGTGCATACGATGTAAGGGGAAGTGTAACAATTTGCATCCCAAATACGTCCTTTTTATCAGGGTGAAGCTTTTGTGAACCTCTAAATATGATGCCGGTGTCCGGCCATTCTTTAATTTAAAATGTAAACTATTAAATTCCAATGAAATATCTATATACTGCACTCATTCTGGTCTTCTTGTGCCAAGGCGGAGCTACCGCTCAGGAAAAGAAAGGTGGCTTTTTCGACAAAGTGAAGAATACGTTCTCTTCAGAGATTAAAATCGGTACATACACCTTTAAAGACGGAGCTGTGTACACCGGCGAAATGAAAGGACGCAAACCGAACGGTAAAGGCAAGACCGTTTTTAAGAACGGAGACGTCTATGAGGGTGAGTATGTAAAAGGCAAGCGTGAAGGATTTGGTACTTATATGTTCCCCGACGGCGAGAAGTACGAAGGACAATGGTTCCAGGATCAGCAACACGGAAAAGGTATTTATTACTTCATGAACAATAACCGCTACGACGGTATGTGGTTTCAGGATTACCAGCAAGGTAAAGGTACGATGTACTATTATAACGGCGATACCTACGAAGGCGACTGGGTGAGCGACAAGCGCGAAGGCCAGGGAACTTATACCTGGAAGAACGGTTCCAAATATGTCGGCTCGTGGAAAAATGACAAGAAAGATGGTGAAGGCGTACTGACCTGGAATGACGGTTCAAAGTACGACGGACAGTGGAAAAACGACGTCCGCGACGGCAAAGGTACTTACGAATATGCCAACGGTGATAAATATGTGGGCGATTGGGTAGAAGACATGCAACATGGCAAGGGTATCTACTTCTTCCATACCGGCGACCGTTACGAAGGTTCGTATGTACAAGGCGAGCGCACCGGCGAAGGCATTTACTACCATGCAAGCGGCAACAAGTATGTGGGAAGTTTCAAGGATGGCAAACAAGAAGGACATGGTACTTTTACCTGGGCTAACGGTGCTGTCTACGAAGGTGATTGGAAAGACAACCAACGTGATGGACGCGGTACTTACAAATGGAATGTAGGTGACTCTTACGAAGGCGAATGGAAAGACAATAAATTCAACGGGCAAGGCACTCTGATCCTGACGGACGGAACCAAATACAAAGGTGGCTTTGTGAATGGCTTGGAAGAAGGTAACGGTGTGCAGGAAGATAAGAACGGCAACCGCTACGAAGGTTTCTTCAAGCAAGGAAAGAAACACGGGCCTTTTGTGGAGACGGACAAAAACGGAAAAGTGATACGGAAAGGAACCTACAAGATGGGGAGACTGGAAGTTAATTAAAAAGTTGGGAATAAAAAATAAAAATGAAAGGCTGCGCGGTTCAAACGAACATTGCGCAGCCTTTCATTTTTCATCCTTCGTTTTTTACTTTAGATGATATATTGTGAACTGATGGATTCGTTGTTCATCACTCTCTTGATGGTTTCGGCAAACATATCGGCGATGCTCAGTTGTTTAACCTTGGCACATTTCTTGGAGTAGGGGATACTGTCCGTGAAGACCATTTCCGTCAGGGATGATTCCTGTACGCGGAAAGAAGCAGGGTCGGACATCACACAGTGGCTGGCGATGGCACGAACGGATTTGGCTCCTCCTTCCATCATGATGTTGGCAGCTTTGGTGATGGTGCCGGCTGTATCTACGATATCGTCAATCAATACTACATTCTTATCTTTTACGTCACCGATGATTTGCATGGTTGCAACGACATTGGCTTTTTCGCGCGTCTTGTTGCACAACACCAGAGGCACACCGAGGTACTTGGAGAATGTGCTGGCACGTTTTGAACCGCCCACGTCCGGAGTAGCAATTACGAGATCTTCCAGCTTCAGCGATTCGATATAAGGAAGGAATACGGCTGATGCATACAAGTGGTCTACCGGAATATCGAAGAAACCTTGAATCTGGTCTGCGTGGAGATCCATCGTAATCAGACGGTCGATACCTGCAACAGAGAGCAGATCGGCCACTAACTTGGCGCCGATGGATACACGGGGTTTGTCCTTTCTGTCCTGACGTGCCCAACCGAAGTAGGGAATAACAGCTACGATGCTTTTTGCCGATGCTCTTTTTGCAGCATCAACCATCAGCAGGAGCTCCATCAAATTGTCAGAATTAGGGAAGGTTGATTGAACCAGGAATACATGCGAGCCACGGATAGACTCTTCATAGGAAACTGCAAACTCACCGTCGGCAAAATGGGTGATGTTCATCTTTCCCAGAGGGCAGTCAAGGCTAGCGCAGATTTTCTCTGCAAGGTATCTCGAGTTTGTTCCGGAGAATACCATAAAGGGTGCTTTTTCGCTCATTTGTGTAATAGATGTTACCTATTTGTTAATTTGCCTGCAAAGGTATGAATTTCCCGTTACATAAGACAAGAGTTATTGTATAAAAATTATTTTTCTTTCTCGAATTTATTTGTAGCTTTGCTCTATGAAACGACTTTCTTCGATAATGCTTGCAGGTTTGTTGTATCTTTGTACAGCGATGGTTTCGTGCGTGGGCACGGCTCCCACGAAGGAAGTACGCCTTATAGACTCGCTCAACCAGGCTGCCTATACTTATCGTTATAAAGACCTCGACTCGTCTTGTCATGCTGCTTCAAGGGCTTACCGCGAAGTGAGCCTTTACAAGCAAGGCAAGGCGGAAGCTTGCAATAATCTGGGCTTTTGCGCTTTCATGCGCATGGATTTTGAGCAGGCGGAGAAGTATCATCTGGAAGTTTACGACCTGACCAAAAACGAGCTGGAACTTCTGATTGCCGACATCGGTTTGATGAAGATTTATCAGCGGACTGCCTTGAACAAGGAGTTTTATGACTATCGTAACAGTGCCCTGCGCCGCATGAAGCGAATCGCAGAGGACAACAATCTCTTTGTAGACAAACACGAGCGGTTGCGTCTGAATTATGCGCGCTCGGAATTCTATATTGTTTCTGCCGTCTATTATTATTATCTCCAGCAACGTCCGGAAGCTGTGGCGTCCATCAATGAAGTACCCGAAAATGAGGAACTGCTGGCGGACACCAACCAGTTGCTGTATTACCATTATATCAAAGGTTCTGCCGCTTTGTGCGAAGGCGAGACGCCGGACGAACAGCGGCTGCGTGAGTTTGATGAACTGTATACTACCTGGCGCCTGGCATCGCGGAAAGGTTATCTTTACTTTGAAGGGAATGGCGTGCAGGGACTTGCCAACCTGATGGCCTCGCCAGATAATTACGAGTTTTTCCAAGACCGCCGTTCGCATGCATTGACACGCTTCGGGGTGCCGGTGGACTCCTTGCTGCCGATGCGGTTGGGGCAGCTGGCTTTGCAGAAATTCCGCCAGTACAACGACTTGTATCAGATAGCAGGAGCCTACGTGTCCATCGGCAAATACCTGAATGCACACGGTAAATATACGGAAGCCCTGGATACATTGACGCTGGCCCTGGAGTGCGTGAATGACCATCACCGCCGCTTTTATGATTGCCACGACAGCCTGGACTGGTTGAAGGCGTTCGACCGTAGAGATACCATCTGTGCCGAAAAAGCATGGATAGAACATAAACTGAAGACCGTACCCGAGTGGATATCCCGCATCCGCGAGCAGCTGAGTGTGACGTATGCCGGGCTCGAAATGAAGGAGAAGTCTGACTATAACCGTAATATCTATCTGGATATTCTGGAAGATACACGCCAGGATAAGGAACTGGAAAGCCGCTATCAGGCGTTGGAAAAAGAATCGAGGCAATTGAACGCCCTTCTTTCGCTGGTTATCGTGGGATTTGTCCTGGTGTTCGTTTTCTTCTGGTTCTTCAACAAGCGTTCCAAAACACGGAGCAAGCTGCATCTTCAGCGTTTGCAACTTATGCTGGATATCTGCCAGAAGATTACGGCATCCATTCCCACAGATGCACAGACGGAAGAAGAAATCATAGATGCCATTCAGACCGCCGTTTGTCCGGAACTGGAAAAGCTATTCGGAGTGAAAGACATACGCATTGAAGGCAGCCAAGTGATCTTTCCGCATAAGATGGGTAAAGAAGAGCAGGCAATGCTGCGTGTGATAACTCCCTACATCCAGTGGGCGCTCGACAATGGTATGACATCCATTTCCCTGGGCGATGAACGCCGGAGGCTGGAAAAGCAGCGTTACATCTACGAACAGCATATAGCCGGAAATAAACGACAGAATCTGATAAAGAAGGCATGCATGTCCATCGTGAATGGCATTCACCCTTATATAGACCGTATTATTAATGAGGTGCACAAGCTCACTCAAAAAGGATTCATAGAGGACGAACGCATCAAACGGGAGAAGTACCAGTACATTGACGAGTTAGTTACAACCATCAACGAATATAACGATATTCTGGCCCTGTGGATCAAGATGAAGCAAGGTACATTGAGCCTGAATATCGAAGGCTTTGAGCTGAATGAGCTCTTTGAACTGATAAGGAAAGGAAACCGTGCTTTTGAAATGAAGCACCAACGTCTGGAAGTGCAGCCTACGGATGCCTGGGTAAAGGCTGACAAGGCTCTCACCTTGTTTATGATAAATACGTTGGCAGAGAATGCCCGCAAATATACTCCTCAGGGCGGCACGGTGAAAGTGTATGCGCGTCGGGCGGAGAATTATGTAGAGATCTCGGTAGAGGACAATGGTTGCGGATTATCTGCCGAAGACGTGGCGCGCATTGTGGGTGAGAAGGTGTATGACTCGAAAGCAATCGGCATGAACGATGCTCCCGACAAGGAAGAACTGAGAAAGAATAAGGGTAGCGGCTTCGGATTGATGAATTGCAAAGGGATTATCGAAAAATACCGTAAGACGAACGACTTGTTCAAAGTATGCTTGTTCGATGTGGAGAGCACATTGGGAGAGGGGAGCCGGTTTTACTTCCGTTTGCCGGCCGGAGTCCGCAAGACTTTGTCGGTATTGCTTCTTGTGCTGTCTTTGGGAGTATCATCGTGCCAGAATAGGGCAGAAAGTGCTGCACCGGAAAGCATGGAGCAGGATTCTTTGGTATTGGCTGCACAGGATGAGTACGAAGTGTTGCTTGACCATGCATCCGATTATGCCAACGAGGCCTATTATTGCAATGTGGACGGAGAGTACGAAATGGCGTTGCAGTACGTTGACTCGGCAATGCATTGCCTGAACGAACACTATAAGCAGTATGCATCTTCTCCGCAGCGCTACATGACCTTGACGGGCGAAGGCGCACCAGCGGAACTGGACTGGTGGAACGAAATGTTCAACTCCGACTTCCATGTAATATTGGATATAAGGAATGAAGCGGCAGTTTCTTTCCTTGCACTGAAACAGTGGGATGCTTATAGTTACAATAACGCGGCTTATACCACTATGTATAAATTGTTGGGAGAAGACCAGTCTTTGGAAGACTATTGCCGGCAACTGGAACGCTCCACCAATAACAAAATGGTGGGTATTCTGCTGGCCGTTATCCTGCTGTTTGTGCTGTGGCTGGGGTATTACATCCTCAACTTCCGCAAACGCCTGGTCGACCGCTGGAATTTGGAGCAGGTACTCGAAATCAATGGAAGGGTATTTAAGGCATCCTTGCTGCCCGTCACGGAGACGGAAGAAATGTTGCAACGCGAAGAAGATACCCTGAAAGAAATTCCGTTGCAGATTGTAAACTCGGCTTTCGATGCCGTGAACGAGTTGTTGAGCATCGACCGGCTGAGCATCGCAGTTTATAATGAAGCGACCCATCGCCTGGAATATACATCCAATCCGGCAGAGGACACTACAGCCGAAGAAGAAATGCCCTGGAAGGTTTTCATGAAGCGTTGCTTTGAACAACAGACGTATCTGACTGAAAAGGGAATGCAAGCATTGCCGCTCATTGTAGATGCCGGGAGTGCCTGCCGCTGCATCGGTGTGCTGTGCCTGGAACGCCGGGAGGGAACGGAGCAGGAGACCGACCATCTGCTGCTGGAATTGATTGCGCGATATGTGGCTATTGTCATCTTCAATGCAGTGGTGAAGCTTGCCACAAAATACCGGGATATCGAAACTGCCCAGGATGAAGCCCGACGCGCTTCGTGGGAAGACAGCCTGCTGCATGTGCAGAATATGGTGCTGGATAACTGCCTTTCCACCATCAAGCATGAAACGATTTATTATCCGAATAAAATCAAGCAACTGATAGGGAAACTTCGTTCCGGACAACCGACAGAGGATGAAGAACGCGAGACTGTGGCTGCCATCAGTGAACTGATAGAGTATTATAAAGGTATATTTACGATACTCAGTTCGTGCGCTTCCCGTCAACTGGAAGAAGTAACTTTCCGCCGGACGGTGATAGCTGTGCCGCAACTGATGGCTGCTGCCGAGAAGTATTTTCGTAAAGCAAGCAAGGGGAGCAAATTGCGAATAGACCTCCATGTGGCGGTGCAGGACGAACGGGTGGTGGGTGATTGGAATCAATTGCGTTTCCTACTGGAGAACCTAATAGACGAAGCCCTTTCCGCTCCTTTGGATGGAGACCTTTATCTGACGGCAATAGAGGAGGATGAATTTGTACGCTTTTTATTTACAGATATGCGCAGGGAGAAAACCCGTGAAGAGTTGAACCAATTGTTCTATCCCAATCTGGCACGTATGACGGCCGGCGAGAAGGGCGAGTTGCGTGGTACGGAGTATCTGGTTTGCAAGCAGATTATTCGCGACCACGACGAGTACGCCGGACGCCGGGGATGCCGCATCAATGCCGAAGCGGGTAAAGAAGGAGGTTTCACTGTGTATTTCACACTACCGAAAAAATAGAATATGGAAGACAAGAAATTTAAAGTTATCATCGTTGAGGATGTTAAGTTGGAACTGAAAGGTACGGAAGAAATCTTCCGTCACGAAATTCCCAATGCAGAAGTCATAGGCACTGCCATGACCGAACAAGAGTTCTGGACATTGATTGAGGCGGGTGTTCCCGATCTCGTCCTGCTCGATTTAGGGTTGGGAGGTTCCACCACTATCGGCGTAGATATCTGCCGGAATATCTTCAAACGTTATCCGGGAGTACATGTACTGATATTTACCGGAGAGATTCTGAATGAGAAATTATGGGTCGATGTACTCGAAGCCGGAGCAGACGGCATTATTCTGAAGACCGGTGAGCTGCTTACCAAGACGGATGTACAGGCCGTGATGGATGGCAAAAAGCTGGTTTTCAATTATCCGATCCTGGAGAAGATAGTAGAGCGCTTTAAAAAATCGGTTTTGAATGATGCCAAACGCCAGGAAGCTGTCATCAGCTACGACATCGACGAATATGACGAACGTTTCCTGCGTCATCTGGCATTGGGGTACACCAAGGAGATGATTGCCAATCTGAAGGGTATGCCGTTCGGAGTGAAATCGTTGGAGAAGCGACAGAATGACCTGGTAGGGCGTCTTTTTCCACCCAGCGAACGAGTGGGGGTGAATGCCACGCGCCTGGCAGTGCGCGCACTGGAACTTCGCATCCTGGACATTGACAACCTGGAACCGGACGACGAATAAGTTTTATTTTAAATTCGACCTATGAGGAATAAATGGCGCATGCCACATCCCGCAACGATGTTCTTCCTGCTGACGCTGGCAGTCATCCTTTTGTCCTGGATATTCGATGTCTATGGCCTGAAGGTGGTGTTGCCACAGACGGGAGAGGAGATACGCGTGCAGAGCTTGCTGAGTCCGGAAGGCATCCGCTGGCTGTTGCGTCATGTCATAACCAACTTCACTGGGTTTGCTCCGCTGGGATTGGTGATTGTGGCGATGTTCGGCATCGGGGTGGCGCAGCATTCGGGTTTCATTGATGCCTGCATCCGTAGAGGGGTGCGGCGGCAACGTGATCCCTGGCGCATTATTCTTTGGGTGATTGTGTTAGGGTTGTTGTCCAATGTAGTGGGAGATGCAGGGTACATCATCTTGCTGCCTATAGCTGCAACGCTGTTCCAGTCCGTCGGACTGCATCCCGTAGGAGGCATCATTGCGGCGTATATCTCCGTGTCCTGCGGATATAGCGCCAATATCTTCCTGAGTACCCTGGATGCCATGCTTTCTGCAACGACGCAAGAGGCGGCCGATATGGTAAATATAGCTCCCGGACAAACGGGACCGTTGTGCAATTATTATTTTCTGTTCGCTTCGGCTTTTCTGCTTGCATTCATTATTTATTATATCACCCGTAAGAGCTTGTTGCCGCGGCTGGGCACGTATGAAGGCGATATCTGTTTTAATGGCTACAAGCAATTGTCGCGCAAGGAGCGGAGGGCGATGATAAGTGCGGTCACTGTGGGTTTGCTGTATGCGGCAATTATATTATGGGCTACTTTTTCTTCATGGGGAATATTGCGGAGTGTCAATGGCGGTCTGATCCGTTCTCCGTTCATTGTCGGCATCCTGTTCCTGATTTCTTTGGGTATAGGGCTGATGGGGATGGTGTATGGATTTGCTTCCGGTCGCTACCGTACGGACGGTGATGTGATTGAGGGGCTGACTCAGCCTATGAAACTACTTGGCGTTTATTTCGTGATAGCTTTCTTTGCTTCGCAGATGTTTGCCTGCTTTGAGTATTCCCATCTGGATAAATGCATTGCCATTATGGGAGCGGATTTGCTCTCTTCCGTTCGTTTGGGCAGCCTGTGGATATTGATTCTATTCATCTTATTCACGGCTCTGGTCAATCTCATCATGGTGTCTGCTACGGCAAAGTGGACTTTTATGGCTTTCATCTTTGTGCCGGTATTGGCCGGTATGGGCATTTCTCCGGATATGGCGCAATGCGCTTTCCGTATCGGCGACAGTGCCACAAATGCCATCACGCCTTTTATGTTCTACATGCCGCTGGTGCTGACTTATATGCAGCAATACGACAAGCAGTCCACGTACGGCTCCCTGCTTAAATACACGTGGAGGTACTCGCTGGCCATTCTCCTGGCTTGGACGGCATTGTTCGTACTTTGGTATATCAGCGGCTTGCCATTGGGACTATAGCACTACTACTTCAACATCATAGCCGATAAAAAGGCCGCTTTCAATGACACCGGTGATTGATTTCAGCTCCCGTTCTAAATCGGGAGCGATATCTCTGAAACGGACATCAAGAATGAAATTACCATTCTCTGTGAAGATGGGGCCATCTTTTCCACCGGCAAGGCGCAAGGTTATTTCGGAAGCACCCAATTGGCGTATTTCGTTTTCTACAAGATTGAGGGCACCGGGGAAAACTTCTACCGGTATGGGGAAATTGCATCCTAATTTGTTGACTATTTTACTTTTATCGATAACAATGTAGCTTTTGCCACTGCTTTTAATCAGAAGTTTTTCCTTAAACATTGCTCCTCCGCGTCCTTTTATCAGGTTGTGCTGAGGATCTACTTCATCGGCTCCGTCAAACGTCCAATCCGGCTGCTTGCTCCAAAGGGTGGTTTGCGGTATGCCAAGTTGTACGCATGTCATGGAAATCTCTGTAGAAGCCGGAATGACTTCTATGTGCAGAGCCTCTTTGCGAATCCGTTCGGCCAATGCCAATAAAGTAAGATAGACGGTAGATCCGGAGCCTGCCCCGATGATATCGCCTTCTTTGGCCAATTGTGCCATTTCATGGGCAACAAGTTCCTTGCTTACTCTGTTTGTAATCGGGGCCGACCACTGCAGATGCTTTATCAACTGATTATCCCATTTCATGCCTCTTGGATTTATTCGTTGTTATCTTCTTCATCATCAGTCAGGTTGTTAAGCTCTACTTCGAGATCGACCAACTCTTTTTCCCAAATCTTCCGGACTTGCTCCGGTGTATCTTTCGGAGCTTCTTTGATGCGTTTCTGAGCTAATGAAACCTCATGCTCCAATTGTGAACGTCTACTCATACTCTTTATTTTTATTGTTTATAGTAAAACAAGTATTCAGTTGTAAATGTTCTGGAAAATTTATATAGAAAAGATGGATCTTAATCATTCTTCCTCAATGGTAAAGGGGATTTTCTCTATAAGCAACAAATATTTTAGATATAAAAATTTGCAGTATTCGTAAAAAAGCGTACCTTTGCACCGCAATTAAGGATGGTTCCGTAGCTCAGCTGGATAGAGCAACGCCCTTCTAAGGCGTGGGTCTTGCGTTCGAATCGCAACGGAATCACAAAGTAAAACCGTAGATGTTTGTTTGTCAAATGTTTACGGTTTTCTTGTTTCTGGAATAGTCCGCATTTTGTCCGCATTCATATTTTGAGAAGGAAAAGCTGGGGAATGATGCCCAACTTACATTATAGGTTTTGTTCCCTCGCTGATTTTAGGCGTTGGGACATATCCTGCTTCCTATTTTCTTCTTAATCTCTGAGATATTTCTATTTATTGAATATTACCTCAAATCCTTTAACTCATAGAAATTTCCATCTATATGTATTGTCGTTCCGACAGTCTCAAAAGAGATTTGCTCTCTCACCATACCTCCAAGCGAATTCTTAGCTCCGTAATCAAGTTCCCAATTTACAGTATATTCCCCATCTTTTGTATATTTTTCACTGTATATTTTAAATGAATCAGGGTCTTTTAGTATATGGTTGAAGTAGGCTTTATATGTTGTTCTTCCTTCAGATACCGCTTTGTCGCAAGCTGTAAACAGCATTATTGGCAGAATTGCTACCAGTATAAATAAAAACTTCTTCATAATCTTAAATATTTAGTTTGTTCTTTAACTCGTTGAATAAATCGGAGGTTTCCATGTCTGACCAAGCATATCTCCTGTATCTACTTCGGTCGAATCCTTGCATCTTTTCATATACAAAAAGATAAAACTTGTCGCATAAGACAATCACCGAAGATTCAAGTAATCTGGCATAGGAACGAGCTTGTAGAAATGCCTCTTCTATTTCTTGATTGTTCTTCATATAGAGTTTTGCTTCAATCAAGACATTTGCTTTTATATCATCTTCTTTCCCGTTATAGTGAAGAATGTAATCAGGGAATATTCTATGCCCTCTTCCTGCTTTTAAAGAAAGTTGTCGAATGAAATCTTTATTCTCATGCAATCCCATAGCATTTAGCAATGGTTCTAACAACAGCTTTTCTACATCATGCTCAAGCTCTATATTTACGTTTTGGGGTAGGGTAGGAGCATATAATTTGGGCAAGGCTTCTGTGTCAAATCCTTTATCTTCTATCATGCGAATAAGTTCTGAATAATCCTCGCTACTCATCGGCCATCCGTTTACACCCTGGAACTTTTTTCTAATAAGCGGATGCTTAGAAAAATATTCATCAGCCTGAAGTTCTTTTAAGGTAATATGCGGTATTTCTATTTTCCCACTTATGTAGGTGTTACTATAATAGTGAAAAAATGGGTCTACCACACCATCTGTTTGCGCTATCCAAATGCAAGTAATTGCGCTAATAGGGAATGTTTCGTAATGAACGAGAATATCTCCTTTTCTTGTTTCTGGATTGGCTTGCCAAAATGAGCTGTTTAAACTCTGCTCTTCTGGTGATATAAGCCCACCTATAAACCAAGATTGTGCAGGTTTGGGGATGTTTGTTATTTCTTTTGAAGTGTAATTATGCGCAAAGTCATATAAGAAAGCGCATAACTCAGCAGGAGACAGATTGTTTTCTATTCTGAACTGATAGAATACTTCACATAGTTGCCAGTAATACACACACCTTGCTCTATAGTCAGATTTCTTAGGCATAGACGGTAATTCTATCTCAAATGTGTCAGCTATCTTGTTTAAATCAAACTGCCTGCATACAAATAAATTTGGGAAGAAATATTCTGGTGCATAATAATATAGCAAAAAGGAAATGACGGAGTTTGCTTGCAGCATTAACTGATAATCTCCGTGATTAATATAAGACTCTCCTTCGACTTTGATGCCTAAGGTAATAAGGTTATTGTATAGTGCTTTTGCCTCTTGGGCATTATTAGGATTTCTGTATTCCGATATTCCATAACAGAATATAGCTTCACAAGCTTCTTTAAAATCGGATTCGCTTATAAATTTCGCAAATGCAGAATTGTATTTAACGAACAAATCATATTCTGACATATTCTCTGCTGCATCTGCAAACTCCTTTATGACTTTTTGTCCGTCAGGGAGTTGCTTATATAAATTCCATGTGTATTGTTCGAACTTCATAGAATTACCAACCTTTGTCTGTTAGTATTTTGATAACTTTCCAGACAGAGACAATCATATTTTTAGGAAGCTCTTCATCTGCTACATTAGGATTGTGAGAGTGGCACCAAACATACTCTTTAGGGTTCTCTTCATACTTATTAATCTCTTTTGTTATCCTACGGCCGTCAGATAGCTCAATTACGAATATGTTCCCATACCCGAAATACTCTTTCCAATTGGAAACCTCACGAATTTGCAACAGACTTCCGGGCGGAATTGTAGGTATCATACTGTTTCCTGATTGATATATGGCTCTGTCATCATCTTGGGCATTGACAAATGGAACATACCCTTCAACGAACTGTGGTTCACTTACTATGTCATTTCTTGAATGTACACCTCCTACGCTATCAACATGAATGACTGGGACAAGCTTGTAATTAACATCGTTAGGAATAGATTCTTCTTGAGATAAGATACATCTTTGTGTTGGAGAAAAATCCACAAGCATTTCCTTTTCTCCAGTAAGAAGCCACTCTATATTAAAAATGTTGTACGTATTGCAGAATCTTTTAAGAAAAGACTCTGTTAAGTATTTGACATTTCCATTAAGCGCATTACTTATAGTTACTTGATTGTTATATCCCATCTGTTCTGCAATATCTTTTTGCGTAGATTTCTGGGAGACTCTTTCTGTTGAAATCAAATATGCTATTGCTTTCTTAAGTCGCTCTAATCTAACAGAAGTAATTGCTTTTTTTAGTTCTTCCCTATTTATCATAACTGTATGTTGTTTATCCTAATATAATTAGTATTTATGCGCAAATGAAATAATGAATATTTTTATTGTTGTGCTGGCTATCTCATGATTGAGCCTTACTACTCATATAATAATGAGTAAATAAAGTAATCGTTAAACAATGTTATATACTAAATATTTTAGGATGTAAAAGTGTATAGTACTAAAAAAGTTAGTATATTTGCATCGTCAAACAGTGATAACGTAATCACTTTTGCAAAGAACGTCATTTTTGAGATTATAAACAATAGTATAAACATATTAAATCACACGATTATGAGCACGAATTTTAAGAATCAGATGAAAGAGGTCATGAGTTTAGCATGGTCTTTCGTAAAGAGAAACGGTTTTTCTATGAGCGAAGCCTTGAAAGTAGCCTGGGCAAACATGAAGTTGAAGGCTCAAATGAAGAGCCGGATTGTGAAGTTCTACTTTAAGAAAGTGGACGGCTCTGTACGCGAAGCATACGGTACGCTGAACGAGAAGTTAATGCCGGCTATCACTGGCACCGATAAGAGAGCGAAGAACGACACTGTTCAATGCTACTATGATACTGAGCGCGGTAAGTTTAGAAGCTACAAGAAAGCTAACCTTTTAAATATCGCATAGCCATGAAAGAAATAGAGAAGAAACTGGATGATCTCTACGCTGAACTTGACAGCGTGCAGCACATGAGCGAAGAAGCAGTATGCTTGACGTACAACGTTGATCGAAAGCAAGAATATATCCAGCTAATAATCGAAGAGATTGACAGCCTCGAAGACCAACTCGAAGAACTTGAGGCTTATGAAGATCGAGAAACAAATTACAGGCGAACGGCAGATATGCCATGCCTGTGTTGGTAACTCACGATTATAAACGCACGACTTGCCCGTGCAGACGTAGAGAATATTCTACACGGGCGCAATTGATTAGCTCTTTGACGTATTGGTAAAATAGAGGTTGCAAGTTATCCTCTGCTGAAAACGGACGACGTGAATAGGCATAACTTGACAACGATGTATGCTGTGGTAAAGGTCAAACCAGCATCGTTGCAAAAATAAACAGTTAGACTTTGGTCGGCAAATCAAGGCATTTGCTTTAATATATGGCCCCTCACGTCACGATACGTGAAAGAATCCGTAAAAGGTATCGGGGGCACAAACTAATACTTATTCTTATGGATAAAGACGAATATATGAAGTTCTTGGAAGATACAGTAAAAGAGCTTATATCGGATTTGGAAGCCGCTACTGACTGTTTAGCAGCTTTATCAATTCGAAGAAAAAGAGAAATGGATGACCTTATGCGCCATATTGATGATGCAATAAGTAACTCTAAGATTACCCTTAATAAAGTAGAGGGGGTGCTGCCGTGAAAGTAATCATGTTTGCTCTATCACTACTCGTGTTTGTTTGCGCGGTAGTCATGCTGTGTGGCGCCATCGTCAAGGATAGCCCAATGTATTTCACTGGCATCATCTTTATGTTTTTGATTTGCGGGCTATCCCTGGTTTCCGTCAGAGTGACGTATGGAGAATTGAAAGAAGAAAAGTAATAATGTTCAAAACAAATTAGATATGAAGCAAGAAGTAAAATATGAGGTTATACCCTACGAGGTTACTGAGAGGGACAGAGGAAAGTTTTCTGTTACCAAATGCCCTTATATAGCAGGAAAGTTTGTAGGCTCTTACTATTGTGCTTGTTTGTGTAGATACTCTTTATCTACCCCAAAATATCGTGAAATAAAATGTTCATACAAGTATCAAAATATTTAAAACTGATTTAGGTAATGATACAAATAAGAATTAGAGATTTGATAGGTGCCATAGCACTGTGTTTGCTTTTATCTCTACTCTTTATTGCCCGTGCTCAAAAAGAGTATATAAATGCTTTGTCACAATCGATAGCGGTAAAAGACAGTATTATAGAAAATTGCTTCACGAAGGAATTTCAGCAAGCAGACTCAATGTTTAACGAAAAATACGGATTATGATAACAATATCATGGAATTTCATTGTGTATGTACTGGTATTGGTATGTACATACGCATTCGCAGCAACAAGGGATAATATACCTGGCTGGTTTGGCTCTTCAAGGGATTGGGCGATAATCTTATGGATTATATTAGGGATTATATTTACCGCAATTTGGGGCGGTATATTTTGGTGGTAATATTCAAAACAAGAAAGTAACGAATGAAAGCAATAACAATAAAGCAACCGTGGGCATCCTTAATAGCCCATGGTATTAAGGACACTGAGAACCGGAGTTGGAAAACGAATTTCCGTGGACGTGTTCTCATTCATGCCGCTGGGTCTCATGGTAGAAAGTTCTCCATTGATTTGACTGACGAACAGACAAAAGCCGCATTTTCTACGATAGCTAAAGAAACTATGTTCGGCAATATGCCTTTTGGATCTATTATCGGCAGCGTTGAAATAGTGGACTGTGTGCAAAATCATCCTTCCATTTGGGCTGAAAAGGGTGTGTATAACTGGGTACTGGCTAATCCTATATTATTTAAAAATCCTATTCCTGCAAAAGGAAAATTGTCATTTTGGGAATATGATGGACTGTCATCGCAGGCGTTACAGGTTGTTGATGATGTGATTAAGAAACTTAAATCTAACGTATAACAAAGTAGAAAGGAACAAAAATATGATTGAAGCATTAAGTGAAGAAAAGCAATATCAGTATCTATCCACCCTAACGCATTACGCTGATATTGCAGATAGGCGGGCGCAAGAAAACGAATTTGAAGTGTTAGTATTGCGATTAATGAAAGAACTGGCAATCGTTCCATACAAAGATGGTAACCAATGGTGCGCCTTGTACGGCGAAGATTTACAGGCTGGAATTGCCGGATTTGGCAATACTCCATTTTTGGCGATGGCAGATTTAAGAGACCAATTAAATAAGGCGTAAACCAATATAGAAACGAGCCAATAACGGATGGACCGGTAGGAATCCGGCAATTAAATAGATGTTCACCCATCATGAGGCTCTTAACAAGTAGAATTATGAGTAAACAGTCAGAAAACAGAGAAAAGCAGGGTTTTCATAAGAAATGCCCATGCTGTAGCAATTGTCTTCACTTTACCAGTGAAATAGTTAAGGAACAATCTTTCATGCCAGGAAGTTATTGGGAGTGTGAAAAGAATCTCCGTTGTGGAATTGGTGGTTTTAAGGTTGGTAAATCCAATTGGTGTCAAGAGCATAAGTTTAAGAATGATAAGAAATGAGTAGCAAGTAATAGTAACTTAGAAACTGTTTTGTCGTGTTTTATTTTGTGTTTATACCGGGTGTACCGTTCGTGAGAATAGTGCACCTTTCTTATTTGGAGAAGTGGCGGAATTGGTAGACGCTTAGTTTCAGTAGTAAAAATGCACGGATAGCATCACGAGTTGGGTAATCATGCTATTAACGCCCGACACACGTACAATCGGAAGCTGAAACGAAAAGACTGATTGCAACAGATCCCGGTTCGAGTCCGGGCTTCTCCACAAATCATTAATTAAATTTTAAATCTTATGGCAACAATCAGAGAAACAATTTTGAAAGTAAAGCCGGGTAAGCAGAAGATTATCCCGCTATCAGAGGTAGATGTGACTGGCTATCGGCAGCAGGCTCACGTGATAAGCAAGGAACTGAAAGATAAGGGAGTGCTTATTCCCAATGGCAAGCCGGCTTATACTATCTCCAAAAACAAGTACACGAACTCCATGTACATCATCAACAACATGGAGAAGTAGGCTTTTAAACCACACGATTATGAATAGAGTATTTACAGAACTCACCCCCGAATGCGAGATTACAGCACGAATGTACGCACAAGGGTATGAGAAGAAAGAGATTGCCAATCTCAAATGTAGAGCTGTCAGTACGGTAAATAACCAACTGCAAAGGGCATTTGAGGTTTTGCATGTACGGAATGGGAGAGAGCTTGCAACTATGCTTTACGAGCGGATTAGTGGAGTGAAGTTCACGATGGATTTTGCACCGATTGTACGTTCAGCGGTTGCCTGCTGCTTACTGTGTGTCTTTTCTCTTTCACTTTACCACGAACAAAGTGACATGAGAAGGCCAAGAAGGACGAGAGTTGAACGAATAGAGAGAGTGAGGAGGATAGAATGAATATTGAAGATATCTTAAATAGTGGTGCCAATGTTACTTTGACTATAAAATCCACTGATTTGAAAGAATTTGCGGAGCACCTTGTGAAGAAGACTGTGAGAAGTATCAAGGATTCTTTCATCAAGTCGGAGGAAGATTATCTTACTATTAAAGAAGCGAGCCAAATTCTGCATACTGATAAGTCAACTTTATGGAGATGGCATAGAATCGGGTATTTGTGTAGACTGGAAATTGGTGGTAAGAGATTGTACAAGAAAAGCGATGTAGATGCTATTCTACAGAAAGAAAATAATTAACCCTTTAATTTTTACGATTATGAGTAATGAAAAAGAATTAGCTCTAAAAGAGCAGGAATCTTCGTTTGAAATTCAAGCGGCAGATTTGAGTACAAGTGACCTTCCGTCTTTGGAGGATGCACAAGAATTACCGATTGATTTGTGTGGTAACTATTGGACGCCGGAACATGCCGGTGAATTTAGGAAAATGTTTTTTGTTGAAATCAAGCCGCAAAGAGTGCTGAGTGCAACCAATCCGGATGAATTGATAGATTTGGATTGTGCGACATTCTTGGAAAAAACAGAGGATGGAACCGTGCAGACGGTGACAAATGGTTCTCGCAGACTGGTTGGTATTCTTGAGCAGTATATTGAAAATGGTTCTCTTAAAACAGGGACTCCATTAAAAATTACCTACATGGGAAAAAGAAAGAATAAGACCAATAATTTTCAGTCTGACAACTGGTCTGTAAAACCGCTTCGTATTAACCTGCCAGTTGTTCGGTAATGGAGGCATTTGACTTAGATGGATTCGCAGAAGGGGAAGAACTTAACCCTTCTGCTTATAATCCGGATGATTACCCAACAAAAGAAACTATTTTAGATTTCATTGCGCTAAACTGTAATAAAAAGCCAGTCAATATTGATTTGAAATCATTGAGTAGAAATGGTACAGTAAAGCGCGATCCGATGGAATTATATCTCCAAAGCAAATATATTTCCTCTTCGAATCTTAAAAATGCCCTTAAAACTCCACGCTCTTTTTATTATGACTATGAGAGAGTTTTTGAAGAGAAGGAAAAACCTTGTTTCCAATTAGGCACATTCGCGCACATGGCATTTCTTGAACCTCGTCTGTTTGATCTCGTGAGGGTGGAACCAAAGTATAGCCAGTCTTCCAAAGAAGGTGTGATTGGGATGATTAAGTTCTATGATGAACTTTTGTCAAAAGATAAGGACTACATTCCTGATGTTGAAGAAGAACATCCTTCTGAAAGGTGGAATTTCAACGATCTGAAATACTATCGAGACAGCAGGAAGCAGAAGTGCCTTGATTTGGGATATTCTTTCATAAGCGAAGAAACTGACATGATAATCAAAGCGCTGGAGAGAAATTATTATTGGTATGGCAGTGGCATTATTCAGCAGCTTTTGAAAGGTGCACTTTCGGAAGTCTCTTTTTATGGGACAGATGAGGAAACAGGGTTGAGCGTTAGGGTAAGGCCGGATTATTTCAATGTTGAAGAGAATATTGGTGTCAATGCTGTTATCTCTTTCAAGACCACACGAGCCGATGATCTCGGCAAGTTCTACTATGATTGTGCCAAGCTCAAATATGAGTTGTCAGAAGGTATGTATCAGGAAGTGATGAGCAGTGTTACAGGGCGAAACTTCAATGTAACGATAATGATTATGTTGCAGACGGTTGAGCCTTATGATATTGCTGTTCTTTTCTGGTCTCCCGATGATTTGGCAAATGGTAAGTATAAATATCACTATGCTCTTTCAATCGTAAAGGATTGCTTTGATAAGAAGTGGTTTCCTGGCTACGATGCCAAAGCGGAAGAAGGCGCTCGTGGTGTTATTGATATGCAGCTTCCTGATTGGAGTAAAAAACTTCTTCATCCGGTAGCTATTGAAGACTTTGAATAGAAACTTATGAAAACATTATTCGATGAGGATGCAAATTACAGTCAGAAGATTTATCGACGAGATCGTCATGGGCGGTTTGCATCAGAAGAACAAGCTAAATTTGAAAAGGCGTGCTCTGAAGCAAGCTATTATAAGCAGATGTATTTCGCATCCTTGTCGAGAATGAGAGGCTTTGCCCGTATCATAAGACAGAAAGATGAACTAATTTTAAAACTGAAAGATAGATGATTGACTTAAAAGATTATACACCGGAAGAAATTAAATTTAAGCTGCCGGTTACAGTGAAATTTCCAGAAGTGATTTTCGCAGATTGTGTCTGCATGGATGATGTGAAGAAAAAACTCTCAGAGAATTTTGTCACTGTTCAGGAAAAAGATGTAGTTGCTAACCGGGTAATGGATGAGTATGAAATATCTACCATTCGTGCAAATTATGGTGAGATAGCAGAAGAACAGATGCCGGAACTGGAAAGCCAGTTCGAAAGCTTGAAAGCAAAGTTCAATGCGGAGAAAAAAGACTTTGAGGCAAAGATTTCTGCTTTAAATACTCAATTCAAAGACCTCGTTAATTTGGCGAAGAAAGGTATTAAGGATTATCCTTTAAAGATGATTGATACTTTCCGTATTCCTGTGATGGGATATTACTTGTATTACTCATGGGTGAATGAGGCATTTCGCTTGGCTTTGGTGCAAGAGATTCCAAAGCATGAATATAACGACCTGTTTAATTCAGGAGAGATGAATCAGGAAGCATTTGTTGCTCTTGGGTATGAGTTGCCGGATATTGAAGTTAAAGACACCCGTAAGAATCTTCGCAAGTTTGGGAAAGGTGAAGATATAGTAGAGGTTTGGGAAGAAGACGGTCAAGACGTTTGGTTAGAACATTGGATTGAAGATTTCCTTGACGAAGATAATGGTGAAGTGGTTCCTATCCAGCGCCATGAATGGCATAGGGTAGCGATTGAAGAAAGCCCGTGGAGAAAGGAGGATGACAATGGCGAGACTGAAACACAAGAAGGGGAGGCCGTCGAAGTATCGGACGAGTCTGAAGAATAATCCCTATTGGGAAGAAGTAAAGCGTAAAGTTCGCATTCGTGACGGGCATCGCTGTCAAATGTGCGGCAAGACTTATAATTTGGAAGTTCATCACAAAGTCTACAAGATTGGAGGCGTTTCCATTGTAGGGCATGAACTTGAATGCTTGCATTGTTTGATGACGCTTTGTGAGGATTGCCATGCAAAAGTTCATGGTAAAAAATAGCTTTGTTAACCTGCCTGCTCGGTCTGTGAAGATATAGCGGGCAAACATGGGAGCGTAGCTCAGTGGATAGAGCGCCGTGTGTGGTGGAAGGTTGGGAGTTCGAGTCTCTCAAGTAGATTCTTAGCTTAACGGGAGAGCACCACAAGCGGAGGTCGGTGGTTCGAATCCACCCGTTTCCACAAGCCTTTGAATGGACGAAGCAGAAGTAGAAACAAACAGGCTTATATAGTTTACGGGCTGCCAAAATATACGGCTATACACGACGGAAAGACGCCGAAGAACTATATGAGTGTTTCTATGAAGTAGCGGAAGAGTTGTTGTTTAGCCCCGAAGAATCCGCTTCGGGGCTTTTATTTGACAATTATTTAAAATGTTGATATATGAGACAGATAAGTAAAAAACAAGCCCAGCGAAATAGTGAGGTAGCGAAAATAAAGAAAGCATTGTCTCCTTATTGTACTATTTGTGGTAAACCAATGTCCGATGCTGCCCATTTGGTTCCGAAATCGGAATATCCAGAACATTACACCAATCCTCTCAATATCGTCGGATTGTGCCGTGAATGTCATAACAAGTACGACAATAATTTGTCTTTTAGACAAAAGCAAAAGCGGCTGATTGAGCGTGTGAAGTCTTTTGATGAATGTGCGGCAAATAGATATTTTCACTTATGAATAGCTATCAACTAATATCCAAACTTCGAAAAGTTCGGGATGACACTTACCTTACTACCGCCTCGCAAGCCTTGTACCATGAGCTTGTTGCGATATGTAATGAAATGAAGTGGAAGGATGTGTTTTTTGTCCGTAGTAATGTTCTCTGCGGTAATTTAGATATGTCTGATAATACTTTGCGTAAATCCAGAAGTAGTTTAGCTGCTTCTGGTCTTATTTATTATGAAACAAGTAAAGACAAGCGTATAGGATGTTATTACTCATTCGTTAAGAAATTGAGTAACGACATTGTATCATCCGCAGAATCATCCGCAATATCATCCTTAAAAACTGCGGATGATATTGCGGATCATATTAAGGATGAAGATATAGATAACCGTGAAGGCCGATTTATCAATGATATTCCGGGATCATCCTCAATATCATCCGCAGAATCACCCGCAAAAATTGCGGATGATAAAAAAGATACATCCTCAATATCATCCGCAAATTTTGAGTATGAAACGGAAATTCCACCTATTATAGATATTAAAACTATAAACAAAGGAGAGAGTCTCGCGCATACGCACGAGAGTCCCCCACCCAAGAAGGCTAAGTCTTCTCGCAAAAAAGAGGGTGATGAGAAGCCTCTGGTATTCCCTTTCACCTCACTGCGTTTCATGTCCACTTGGGAGGCTCTTCGTAATACACCGAAGTGGAAGAAGAAAATGAACTTGGCCCTCCAGATGTCACTAAACAAACTCGGAAAGTTTGAAGAGGAGTTTGCCATTGAACTAATGGATCGTGCTATTGAATCAGATTGGACTGGGGTGGTATTTCCTGGCACTGAACAAAAATATAAAGAATGGCTAAATCGAAAACATGGAAACAATAGGAAACTTGTTAGCAAATCAGAAGAAGAATCCGCTGGTATCAAGTCAATTACCTTTGGCGGGTAAATCTATACAGCAACAATGGAGTAATGAGAAAATAAATGCTTATTGGAAACGTGAGTTTGTTGCATCCATAAAGTCTGTCTCACCAAGTTTTACAGTAGACGATAGCAACCGATTATTACTCAATGCTATTTATCGCTGGATGTGGAAAATGACTGGTACTCTTGACGTAACCAAAGGGATATTGCTTCATGGCCCTATTGGAGTCGGAAAATCCACATTGTTGAAAGGTATGCAACATTATGCTGCAAAGGTCGCCAGATATTGTATCTGTGATAAGAATACCTGTGATACTTTTCAATTTATAAGTGCTGCCGAGATTGCCTTACAATTTGCAGAAAAGGGCATAACCTGTTTGAATAGATATACGGATAGAGGGTGTATGCATCATCTTGCTATTGATGAGGTAGGACGGGAGCCTATGGAATCTAAATATTTTGGCACCGGCATCAATGTTATACAAACTGTTCTTCAACTCAGATATGAACAGAGGTATGATTTTTATACTCATATTACTACAAATCTAGATCCTAATACTGAGTTTTCTTCATATTACGAGTCTTACGTCACTGATCGAGTAAAAGAAATGTTCAACGTAATCAAAATGGAAGGAAAGAGTAGAAGATGAAAGACCTCAAACTTGTTGCGACTATCCTGTCCGTATTGGCAGCATACGTTGCTTTTTATTTTATCTGTTATTGGATAGCGGACTATTGTTTAAGAACTTATTTATAAAAACAAGAATTATGAGTAAGATATTGAAGCAAGGTGAGATCTATAAGTATCCCAAGGGTACCAAGGTTAGAATCAAAGATAATGTACAATGTCATCAGCAATACCATGATGGCGGTACTCTTATCTTTCAAGAACGGAAAGATGTACATAAGGGGGAATATCGTGTAGGTATTCAAGTAGAATTAGGAGTTTGTTTCGATTTTCACCCAGATGATTACGAATTGATTAAACTGAAACAAAAATGAGCCATGAGAATAAAATTAAAAAGTAAATACATCAAAATGGACTTTGACACCAAGGATATCAAGATGATATCTATTCCATCAAAGCCACATTATCACCAAGTAGATTTATGCTTGACCGATAAGGACGAAAAATCAATGAACGTATGTATTGCGTCACTCGATTTTTGTTCATCCAATAATTTCGAGGATGCACAGAAGCTCGGCGAAGAGATAGCTCGGAGATGGAATGAGTGTACTGATAAAAAGTAATTCAGAAAAAAGATGAATACAACAGCAGAAGAATATTTGGAAGAGCGAACAGAGTGGTTTGAAGCTGTTCAGGAAGATTTAATAGCCCCAAGCCATGCAAGAATTGCTATTGCAATGGCACGGTTGGCGATGAAGGAAAAAGCTATTGAATCTTATATCGAAAATTGCGAGTACAAATCAGATTGGTGTTGCGGTTGTGCGGAAGCTCGTGGAGCAATCCTTTCTGAACCGGATGTATGTATGGGTAGGGATTGCCCTTATGTTAAAGGATTTATTGAAAAACTTAATTCATAATTGAATAAAGATGAATAAATCAGAAGAATATATCGAGAATGAGAGCTTTGTGGTAGTCAATCCTGATTATCCAGTTATCTCAAAAGAAAATGCTCTTAAAGCCGTAGATATGGCACGTGAAGAAGGCGCCAACAATCTGATTGAACAGTCAGTATTCAATGGGCACATGAAATATCAACAGGGAATGGACTTCATGAAGCAAAAAGCTATTGAAGCGTATAAAAACGCTTGTCGCTTTGGTTCGTCCGGCTGTTGCCAGATTAAAAAAGATGCTGGTAAGTGTGACTGTGACGAGTTGAAAGATTTTATTAATGAATTAGCGTAAAACGATATAGAAACGAGCCAATAACGGATGGACCGGTAGGAATCCGGCAATTAAATAGATGTTCACCCATCATGAGGCTCTTAACAAGTAGATAAATGAAAAAATTAGAGCATATTTCCATCATTGATTTCTGTTATTGGAGGCTTGAAGAACTAAATAAAAAGCTATCTTATCCCCAATCGCCAATAGAAGCAGCAATTGATAACGCTTGTGGATATGACCGGATGAAGGAGCTGAAAGATGATGCGATATCTCTTGTAGAGCAAATTATTGAAAGCAAGAAAGCTATTGATGTTGATTATACTGGTGATAATGCATTTCTTGAAAAATTGAAAAGTAATTAACCCTTTAAAATGAAATACCAAAACATTCCAAGTATCTACCCCGGTCCAGCCCCGCCAGGCGAGGAAGGACTACATTAACCACTTCCGCCAGGAGAAGCCTTTAGAAGGTATATACTTCACTGGCTTCATTCGGGAAGTTTTGGAAAAACGATCTCGACGCAAGTCAAAGGACTATGCTGCCGTCTACGATGCTATTATCAAGCATATTGATAACTTCTCTGAAGAGTTTGATTGCGACATATTCACGAACTCTATTACTGCGGAGTTCTTGGATGATTTCATCATCTACCTGGAAGACCAGGGACTAAGGCATAACACAATTGTTGGGTATATCCAAAAGATTCAATCACTTGTTCGACGGGCCAGCCAGTATAACTATGCAGTAGATACGACCTACGATGAGATTGATTTACGGGAGGAGCCGACAAATGCGGTGTTTCTTTCGATGAATGAGATTACGCGTATCTACTATTACAAGTTTTTGAAGCAGGATAAGCGGAAAGCTAAGGAACGCATCCGGGACTTATTTGTTATCGGTTGCCTTACCGCCTTACGCTATTCTGATTATTCTACCCTTACAGCAGATAACTTACAGCAAGGCTATATTGTGAAGCGGACAAAGAAGACTAACGTTGATGTCAAGGTGCCGGCCCATGACTACGTATTGGAGATATTCGAGAAATATCATGGACTGATTCCAAGTGGCTTGTGCATTCAGTACTTCAACAAGTACCTGAAGGTAATAATGCGCGAAATCGGTCTGACGGATAAGATCACCTATTCATATACCCAGGGTGGGAAGCTAATCACTGTCACTCGTGAGAAGTGGGAATTAATTAGTAGTCATACAGCGAGAAGAAGCGCTGCAACCAATATGTATCTGACCGGTCGCATGAAGACCTTTGAGATTATGAAACTCACCGGGCACCGGTCCGAACAGAATTTCTTCCGCTACATACGTTTGACATCGGAAGATACGGCACGTGCCATATCTGGTGATAGTTTTTGGAGGAAATAATCAATAATTTAAAAACAATGAGAATAATAAAATTTAGAGGAAAGAGCCTTATAAATAACAGTTGGATAGATGGCTCTCTCGCATTAGAAGGAGAAAATGCCTATATAAGTTATGGTACAGTTGATTTCTCTGAAGTTGCTCCTACAACAGTGGAACAATTTACCGGACTACTTGATAAGGCTGGTAAGGAAATCTATGAAGGTGATATTATCGAATGCAACGGAGATATTTGTAAGGTCGTATATAGCGCACATTATGCCGGATTTGCACTTGATAAAAAAGGTTGGGCATATCTCCATTTCTTTGGAGAAGCATTTAGCAATTATGATTGCCTTGTTATTGGAAACATACACGATAATATTGAATTGTTGAAAGGAGGCGAACTATGAATTTGAACCACTTACGCGACTGCGCTTATAAGTGCGCTTGCGATCATGGATTCCATGATGAAGAATTAAGTAACGAACACTGTATCATGTTAGTGATTACTGAACTATCAGAATCCGTGGAAGCAGATAGAAAGAATCATTATTGTGAAACAGATAAGTGCAAGAGGCTACTTTCCTTAGGAAAAGAATTTGATTACGTATTCTGCAATTTCATTAAAGATACAGTAGAGGATGAGCTTGCTGATACTTGTATACGCCTATTTGATTTGGCCGGTCTGAGAAATCTCAATCTTAACAGGTTTGCCTTTGTTAATGTGGTTTCAAAGAAAAAGACCTTTACGGAAAACATCTATGCTATTGTAAAAGACATAATGAACTATAAATACTCATTGGAAGAGCAGGTTAATTATGCGATTACACAAGTGTTCTCCTTTGCAGATATACTTGGAATAGACTTGCTTTGGCATATCGAGAAAAAGATGGCGTACAATGAATTACGCCCTAAGTTACATGGAAAGAAATACTAAGTCATGAAAGTAGAAGATTTGCATATAGGAATGAAGGTAGTAGAATTGCTGCCTTCCCCACAGGGAATAAGAGAAACGATCCCAATGGATGTCGTAGCCATATTCAAAGACGGAGACATCTATCTCGACTTTGAAGGCAATGAGGGGGATGTTTGGGAAGCGAAAGCAAAGGATCTGAAACAAATAAATGTTAGAGAATGAGAGCAGTAGATAAGAAACTAAAGCGTAATAAACAAGCCCTTCCTGATGATCGTAAGAAAGTCGATACTTCTGTCAATGGAGACGCTGAACGTCTTGTGGAGGAGCACAGAAAGACTGAGAAGAAGTTATTCCCGTTGCGTATAGACCACCGGACTACTATCTATGTGACGAAAGACAAACTCACTTCTGAATATGTGGAGCAATATAAGAAACGGATGAGTATTCAGGATGAATCTTGCCTAAAAAGGCCGATGAAGGGATTATCTAAGAATAACCTGTATAACCTCTATATCACTCAAGGAAAGACACTCCAAGAAACTGCTGATGCTATAGGAGTATGTAGCAGAACTATTGCGTATCACTTGCAGAAATATGGAATTAATAAAAAGAAGAATGGAAAAGATAATTGATAACAACGTACATTATGACGCAATGAGAATGGCTTTGAAAGTGGAGTTCCTTGCAAATAGTGAGGAACTCTTTTTATATGTTGGTGCTCTCTATGCTGCTATGATGTGGGGTAGGGGGATTGATGAAAAGAGCAAGGCTACTGATGTTCCAGGGGAATAAAGAAAGGGAACCAAGCGCACGACCACCCAATTCCCCTTCATATGATGGAGAATCTCTTCTCCTCACACGATTATGATGCAAATATACTATTTACTTTTAAAATAATCGTGCTATGCAAAAAGAATTTTCAGCAGTTGTAGAGCTTAAATCTATCAGAGAACAGAAGTCGAGACTTTCAGAGAGAGAACAAGAACTATCAGAGCCTCTATTACATGACTATTCGCTTATTGAGGAGATATACTCTTGGTTCAAAGAAATGCTCTCCGGGTTATTGTTGCCTCCATGTGTGGATAGTCCAACACAGAGAAAGAAGTTCATCTTCATAATCCTTTTCCTGTATTCTCCCAGTACGCTGGCAGGCGGTAAGATGAAAGTAGGGTTGAGGGATAAGATAGCGGAAGTTACCGGATGTACCGGTTCTTTAATTTCTCACAATTGCGAAGATGTGACGTTTTTCTATCAGCAGTATAAATCCCATAGGCAGGATATAGACTATCTTTACACCGAAATTATTAATCGGTTAAAAATCAAAGGGCTAATCAAGTGAAAGCCGGAGTTTAGCGCTCCGGCTTATTTATTAATACTGATTTTATTTCGCTAGCTGCTTTTAAAGCATTATCTATATTTCGAAAAAGATTATAATCGGAAAGCGTGTTTTCGTTCCCATCATATACAATTGGCATTGGATGAATACTAATTATCGCATTTTTCTCTGTAAGAGTCAGATAGTAATAGGTTTCTCCTATTATTGGAATAAAATGTTGTGCCATATATTTATTCTCCTTTCTCTATTTTGATCTTCTTTCCACAGTGAGGGCAAGTGATAGTATGCTCCTCTTTTTCTTCTCCTATCAATTCAGTGATAGGCACATTGAGAACGCTGGCAATCTTTAGAAGATTATCCAAAGAAGGTGAAGACTTTCCGGTTACAATGTTGCTGACAGCCACCTTTGAGATACCAACTTGTTCAGCGAGCCACGCAGAAGTAACATTGCGTTCACTCATAAATTCTTTTATTCGTAAGTCCATAAACTATACTTTATTTTGATTACTCCGCAAAGTAATGTGAACTTTATCATATAACCTAATATTGATAAAGTTTTATTTATTAAATATTCTTAACTGATAAAGAAAACTATATCAAAAATGCTGCTTTTAATAAAGTTCTCTTTATCTTTGCATCATCAGAAACGAAGTAATAACAATTAAAAGATATACGATTATGAAAGAGCGAAACGGGCAATATCAATACGAAGTTGAAAACGTGCATATAAGCACAATACAAGTAGGTGATACCATTTTGGATGCTGATGGGTTGTTGAAGACTGTATGTCGTAACAATATAAGTATAGATCGATTTATGGGACGATCTTTATTCGGTGATACTTATTGCCTGGGTACTATCCCTGTGAAGAAGGTGAGGTTTGTATTGAGAGCTAAATGATAATTTACTTGTAAAAAGAAGTTTAACCGGCAGGGCGAAAGCCCTGCATGATATAGAAGATTATGACAAAAGAAGAAGTTTATAAATTGGCGACAGTTGAGAATCCTATTATCAACGATAATGGCAATAGAATAGAATTTGCCAATGGTGAGGTATATGCAAAGCAGTCAATCACTAATTTGTATTGCAAAGTAAAAATCTACTTTTAATCCGGTAGCCAAAAGACTACCATAACCCCTTTGAATCATGAAAGCGATAGTAGAAAATCCGTTAATGAATTGCGAAGAAATGAGCATGTTTGTATTTGTTCAAATTATCAATGAGATAACATCTTCTTCTTATGAAGATGAGTTGAAAGTGAACATGAATTGTTTGTGCGTAAGAGTCCCCTATTTAAGGCTTTATTTTGATTATGGATTCGAGATGAATTGTATGTGGGTGAAAGAACACGGCTATTCTGAAAGAATGATATTGGTTGAATTTTAATCCGGTAGCCTTCGGGCTACCACAATATACACGATTATGAAAGCAATTTCAACTCAACTACTAAATAGTGATATAATTAAAAAACTACCTGATAATTATGGCATAAATAAAACAGGTGGCGTGATTCGGATGGATCAATTTCTATCTTTTATTACCGTGAAGTTAAATAAAACAGATGGTCTTGGTAGCGACATGGGGTGGTCATACCGTAAAAACGACACGGGATCGCTAATTATGCAAGGTGGGTGGTATAAAGAAGTAGAGTGGCTTGATTGTATAAAATATGGCAAGAATCTTCAAAATCCTTATAATAATTTTGTTAACCTATTTGGTATATGGGACATCCTTAATGATAATGGTAGAACCTTCGTTTTGGACTATTACAAGAAAGATTTAGAAGAATTGATATTTGCAGAAGAACAGTCAATAGTATTCTATAATAGAAAAATATCTATTTGCGAGTCCAAGATTCAGCAGATAAATGAAATTATAAACTGTAAATAAATGATTATGGATAGAAAAGAAGAAATATATGCAGCGAACCCATATAGCTATAGTAGTTATATAGAATATGGCAAAAGACTTGGTTTTTTCGCCGGTGCTGAATGGGCAGACGCTCATCCTAAGAATCCGTGGATAAGCGTAAAGGACAGCTTGCCAGAATCCGATGATCTCATGATAACCGGATGCTGGTGCTCTGAGTATTTCAAATATATTCAGCGTGGGCTATACGACAAAAATAGTGGCGAATGGCGTGATGATTGCGGTAATGTAATTTGTGTTACTCATTATATGCCTATTGTAGAACCTAAATAGTAGTGATTATGAAAGTACCCAATAACACAAAAATTATTCTTGAAATGACGGCTTTTGATGCTCAATTCATTTTGCCTGCATTGGTAAAACAATATTATCAAAAAGCTACTTGGGGTATTACGAATCCCGGTGAATATCCACCTAATTATTGGTATGTACCCAAATCAAAAGAAGCAAAGCAATTATTATCTACAATAAAACATATTGAAAAACAATTAAAAGAACAAGGCTTATGGACTCAATAAACGTAAACGGTTGCAGCGTATGCCAACCCGGTAAAGAGAACTATTGTACCTACACTACCAAGTTAAGAGGTAAGAGAGTGAGAATGTACCAGTACGACTATCGTATTGAAAGTGGTGATCTGTTCGCTTGCTGTGCGCCTACTTTAGAGGCGTGCAGAGAGAAAAGAGACGCTTGGCTGAAAAGTCTTTCACAATAACACCATTGTGAAGAATGAAGATTGAAGATATTTCGTTATCTTTGGTTGCGGTAGTACCTTTGGGGTACTATCGCGGGTTAGAGCAGTGGTCAGCTCGTCACTTTGACTTGGTGAAGGTCAGCGGTTCGAATCCGTTACCCGCAACAATGATTATTAACTTTTAAAATACACACGATTATGGAAATTTTGACGCTTATCATTAAGCAAAAATTCTTTGATGAGATTATCAAAGGCACGAAAAAACAAGAGTTCAGAGAGATACGTCCGAATAGTCAAGCAAAATATTGCGAACTGGATAATGAAGGATTTTGCAAAGAAGTTGACGGTGTATTGCAGCCTCGCAAGTATGATGCAATTCGTTTCTTTGTTGGTTATAACAAAGACCGTGCTTCGGCTTTGGTTAAGGTTGAAGGTGCGAAGATTGAACTCTTTGAGGACGAAGATGGTAATCTCATTGAATATAAAGATAAAGGTGAAAGTTATTTAGCTGCACAGGTCGTTTATGACCTTGGTGAAATAATAGAGAAGAATGTTTAACTATTAATTAAAAAAGCTGAGTCAGACAAAGAACAGGTTTTGCAACCTCTAACTACAGAGGTGGTCGTAGAGGGCTAACGGTGCCCGGTACAGGTAGAACGTCAAACGGTGGTCGATTTATCACCCGTAGACAGCAGTATGGTAATATCCGCAGAGGATTAGGCATGAGTGGGGGATGACCTTACTTGAGAAGACATACAGTAATATAGACCTCATTCGAGTAAAATCGAGTGAGGCTATCTTGTTTTGTAGTCTCGGTAAAGATTCACTGGTTCTGCTTGATTTAATCTATCCGAAGTTTGACCGGATTGTTTGTGTGTTCATGTGCTTCGTTGAAGGCTTAGATCACATCGAAAGATGGATAGGTTGGGTAAAGGCAAAATATCCAAAGATTGAATTTGTACAAGTGCCTCACTGGAACTTGACATACATTCTTCGATCTGGTATGTATTGCGTGCCTAATCCGAAAGTAAAACTATTGAAGCTTGCCGATGTGGTGAAATCCATGCAACTGAAGTATGGTATCTATTACACCTTTCTCGGTATGAAGAAAGCGGACGGTATGAACCGTAGGTTGATGCTGAAAGGTTATGAGGTAAACGGATACGAAAATAAAGGTCTGTGTTATCCTTTGGCCGATTGGACGCAAAAGGATATTCTTGCCTACATGAAAATGCACCGGCTGCCCGAACCGGTACGATATTCATTGAAAGCCAGTTCAGGTGTTGGCTTCAATCTCGATTGTATGCTATGGATTCGTGCCAACTATCCACAGGACTTACAGAAGATTTATAAGGTATTTCCCATGAGTGAAAGAATTTTATTTGAGTATGACAATGGAACTAAGTAAATACATAAAGAGTGAATCGGTAGAACTTAACCGTTCTGCCATTCACTTTGCCGATTATAATCCAAGAAAACTTTCTGATGAATCACGTAAAACTTTAAAGCGTGGCATCAAGAAGTTCGGGTTAGTCGGTGGAATTGTCGTGAACAAGCGTACTGGATTGACCGTAGTCAGTGGACACCAGCGTTTATCCGTCATGGATGAATTGCAGAAATTTCCCGATAATGACTATCGCATCCGTGTTGATGTAATTGACGTGGACGAACAGCAGGAAAAGGAGTTGAACATTCTTATGAATAATCCAAATGCGCAAGGTACATGGGATTTCGATGCACTTGCCCAGATTGTTCCCGATATTGATTGGAAAGACGCAGGTTTGACCGATGCTGACCTGAATATGATTGGCGTTGACTATCTGTTGCAGACCGAAGAGGAAAGTTCTATTGCAGATGCTCTGTCTAATATGATGGCTCCGGTCACCGAACAGAAAGAAGCAGATAAAGCCGCCAAGCAATTAGAGCGTGCCGAAAAGGTAGCCCACATGAAGGAAGTCAAGCAACAAGTAAAAGAGAACGCACAGAAGACAGCTGAGGATATGGATGCCTATGTGATGTTGTCCTTTGATACCTACGAGGCGAAAGCTGCTTTCTGTGAAAGGTTCGGGTATGACGCAGATATGAAGTTTATAAAAGGAGAAGTTTTCGATGAACAAGTAGAAAGGATTGATTAAAATGAAAGCATCAGAAGAATTTGGAGAAACTATCGACACGATAGATAACTTATTAGGTGCATTGGAAATTCCTATGCCAGCCGAGTTTCATGTAAGCCAAATGAAACGTGAATTAAAAGAGGTTTCTGAAAAATTAAAGCGGATATACGTTGAGGAAGAAGGCGAAAATCCGTGGGATGAATAAATGATATGAGTAATAGTGAATCTCAAAATACAAAAGGTAAAGGAGGAAGAAAGCCTAAGTTTGATTACACAAGCGAGGACTTTCTTTCTCTCGTAGAGTCGTATGCCAAAAAGGGATTCACGGACAAGGAAATTGCTCATGCTATTGGACTGTGTCCTCAAACATTCTGTGAGAAGAAGAACGAATACCCCGAATTTAGCGAAGTACTATCACGCGCGCGTTGTGCAATTAACTCACTGGTGCGTGCCAAGTTCCTTGCTATGGCTTTGGGTGGTGTCAAGACAAAAAGCACCACTATCCGGAAAATCAAGGATAAGGAAGGAAACCTAACGGGTGAGGAAGAAGTTCAAACCGTAGAAGGTGAACTGGCTCCCAGCTTGCAAGCACAGTCTGTTTGGCTTTACCATTACGATGAAGAATGGAGGAAGATAGAGCGTAAGCAGGATGAAGATGCCGACATTCCCACAGACATAAACCACGGTATCAGTATTGATTCATGGATTAAAGATAAGCTGAAATGATAGTACCCCAAGAAATTTACCATCCATTATACGAAGATAAGGAGAAATTTATTATCCTTGTCACCGGAGGAAGAGGTAGCGGAAAAAGTTTCAATGCTTCCACCTTCATCGAACGTCTTACCTTTGAAATGACGGAAGCCGAGAAGATAGTCCACCAGATTCTCTATACCCGTTATACGATGGTTTCCGCAGGTATGTCTATCATTCCGGAAATGATGGAAAAGATAGAACTGGACGGAACAGAGAAGTATTTCCGAACCACCAAGACGGATATAGTCAATAAAATGACGAAAAGCCGTATCATGTTCCGGGGTATCAAAACTTCATCAGGTAATCAGACGGCAAAGCTGAAATCAATTCAGGGTATTACTACTTTCGTCTGCGATGAAGCGGAAGAGTGGACGAATGAAGAAGAGTTCGACAAGATAATGCTCTCTATCCGTAAGAAAGGGATTCAGAACCGGATTATCATCATAATGAACCCTTGCGACTCCAATCACTTCATTTACAAGAAATACATCGAGAATACTCATAAGCTTGTAGAGATTGACGGAGTACAGGTACAGATTTCCACTCATCCGAACGTGCTCCACATTCATACTACCTATTTCGACAACTTGGAGAACCTTTCTCCTGAGTTCCTGAAAGAGGTAGAGGATATGAAGTTGAATAGCCCCGAAAAGTACGCCCATGTGGTTATCGGGCGTTGGGCTGATGTTGCGGAAGGTGCGGTGTTCAAGAAGTGGGGTATCGTGAAAGAGTTTCCTTCTTATGCAAAGAAAGTGGCTCTTGCATCTGACTGGGGTTATACTAATGACCCATCAACCGGTATTCGTTGCGGTATTGTAGATAATCGGTTGTATGTAGATGAGCTATTCTATGAAACTGGAATGCTAACCAATGCCATTGCCGAGAAACTAAAGCCGTGGGGACTAAAAGTATATGGAGATAGTGCCGATCCCCGTTTGATACAAGAAATTAAGAATCGAGGTGTGAACATCTACCCGGTAGATAAGTTCCCCGGATCGATTAAAGCAGGTATAGATAAAATCCATGAAATGGAGTTGTATGTTACAGAACGTTCGTACCATATTATAGAGGAACTTCGGAAATATGTTTGGGATAAAGACAAAGACGGGCATTACATCAATGAACCGGTAGACGCTTGGAATCATTGTATCGATCCCATTAGGTACTATATTTTGGGACATATTCTCGGACGTATTTTGAAGCCGAAAGATTTAACTGGAATATTCACACATTAAAAATATAGCAGAGTCAAAAGTTTAGAAGAAATATTAGCATTACCCGACATCGGGCAGAAGATAAGCTACCTAAAGAAAGGAAGAAAGACCGAACTTCCTGACCGTTGCAAACTTTGGGACGATTGGAATCCTGAACGCCATGAAATCATGGTAGACAAAGAGAAGTACCCGGACAGAAAGGTGCTTGAAAAGGATGCGGAAAAAGTTTTCGATGAGAAGACTGGTAAGACTTGCGAGGTTGAAGCACAGTACAAAACTGAGCCGGTAAACCGTATCTCCATTCCATTGGAACAGGATATTGTTAACATTCAAACAGCTTTCACAGTAGGCACTGAGCCTTCAATAGACTGCACTCCAACGGATGATGATGAAAAGAAACTTCTGGATGCCGTTAAAGCCGTATTCAAGTCTAACAAAATCAAGTACCAAAACAAGAAGATAGTCCGTTCCTGGCTCTCCGAGCAAGAGGTTGCCGAATATTGGTATGTTGCCGATGATGATTCGTTCTGGAATAAGTTTTGGAAGAAAGTAAAGACTACCTTCGGAGGCAAGGTAAAACCTGCCAAGAAGTTGAAAAGCGTGTTATGGTCTCCATTCAGAGGCGATACACTCTACCCGTTCTTCAATGATGAAGGTGATATGATTGCTTTCTCCCGCGAGTATAAGAAGAAGCTCATGGATGATTCGGAAATTACCTGCTTTATGACTATTACCGATAAGATGGTCTACCAATGGGATTTGTCTAAGGGGTATGAGGAAAGATCTTCATTCGCTCATGGATTCCCTAAACTGCCGGTTATCTATGCTTACCGTCGCGAAACATTCTGTAAGAAGATTAAGACCTTCCGCGTGCGGTTGGAGAAACTTCTTTCAAACTATGCCGATTGTATCGACTATCATTTCTTCCCGATACTCCAACTTATTGGTGATGTGGAAGGCTTTATGGGAAAGGTTAAAGATAGGATGGTTAAACTTACAGGGCAGGGAGCAGGTGCTTCATATCTAACTTGGAACCAAGTGCCGGATACAATCAAATTTGAAGCTGAAACGCTTACCAACATGGCTTATGATATGTCAAATACTCCGCGCATCTCCTTTGAGACATTGAAAGGTGTGGGAAAAGCGTCCGGTACAGCTTTTCGTTTTATGTTCATGGGTGCCCACATGGCTGTCGAAAACCACGGTGAGGTTATCGGAGAGTTCTTGCAACGTAGGGTTAATTTCATTGTTTCCGCTTTAGGCTCAATCAATCCTTCTGAGTTCAACAAAGTTTCACAGACGATTGATATAGAAACCGATCTTGTTCCATATATGATTGATGATTTGGATGATAAGGTTTCTACGGCTGTCTCCGCAGTGGGTGGTGGCATTTGGTCAACACGTGAAGGTATCATGTTCGCGGGGAATGCTGATAGGGTAGAAGAAGAACTTGCTGAAATCAAGGAAGAGCAAGCTGCAAAGAATACTCAAACCAGAAATAAAGAACAGAAAATAGCTTCGTAGTCAGAAAAATTGCGGGGTTAATAATTTTAGTATAAGAAAAATAGAACATTATGGGAAAGAAGAAAGGTTCAAAGAAAAAAGGTAAAGGCTGTTAGGCTTCCTTTGGGATAGCGGTGATTCGACAGGGTTGCCGCTATTTTTTTTTGCTTAATATTCTAAATATTAGAAAAATGTTTTGATTTTCAGAAAATGAATATTACCTTTGCTTCAAATAAATATGTTATGAGAATAATATCATTTGCAGCTATAAGAAACTATGTTATAAAGCACGCTGATTCTGACGTGCCTCTACGTGACTGGTATAAAAAGACTGAAAAAGCAGATTGGTCATGTTTGGCTGACATTAAAAAAACATTCAACAGTGTGGATTATGTAGGCAATGACAGGTTTGTTTTTAATATCAAAGGTAACGATTACAGATTGGTTGCACTGGTATTGTTTGCCGCTAAAAAGGTATTTATCCGCTGGATTGGTACTCATAAAGAATATGATAATAAAGATTGTTCTAACGCTTAAAATATTAGAATATGGCAAAGATAAAAACAGAAAAACAGTACAAGGCGGCTTGCGCAAGAGTCGAAGAACTGCTAAAGGTTGTTGGCAATGATACTCCAATTGATGATAAAAATTATCTTGAATTGGACTTAATATCTGATTTAGTTGCTGATTATGAAGAAGAACATTATCCAATAGAAGCACCTTCCTTAGTTGATGTTATTAAACTTCGTATGTATGAACTTGGGCTTACTCAAACGAAGCTGTCGGAACTGTTGAATGTTAGTCCGTCACGTGTAAGTGAGTATCTCTCTGGGAAGTGTGAGCCGACCTTGAAGGTTGCTCGTGAGATGAGCCGGAAATTGAATATTGATGCTAATATAGTGCTGGGAGTATAAAACTTCTCTTTCCAAACTTATTTAGGCGTGATTCCTACCCGGTTTCACGCTTTTTTTATGCTATTTCTTCACAATCCCTTCTTAGTGAATTCTACACTATCCAATTATTTCCCTTCCACCTACTTACTTCCTACTTTTATACCACGAATTTCAAATAACAATTTAATTCATACAGTATGAATATTCAAGAACTTATTTTAGCAGGACTTCAAACCAAGTTTACTGGGGTGGATGCTGCTATTCTCACCCGGATCGCCACTAAAAAGGCAGAGGGTGTAACGGACGAAAGCCAAGTACAGACAATCGTGGATGGAGTAGGCTTTCCGGACGTGTTAAATTCCTATGGCGATTTCCGGGCCGGGGATGCTACCCGTACTTCAGTTCTGAACTACGAGAAGAAGCATAACCTTAAAGACGGTAAGCCAATCGAGAACCCTAACCCAAATCCTAACCCAAATCCGAAACCGGAAGAACAGCCCGACATTACAACCATCATTGCAAACGCGGTGAGTGCTGCTGTCAAGCCTCTTTCCGATGAGTTTACCCAGTTCAAGGCTGAGAAGTCACAGGCTACCCGTCAAGAGCAGATTTTGGCAAAGGCAAAGGAGTACGGAATTCCCGAAAATTACGCTAAGAGATGTGCCATCAAAGACGATGAAGACTTGGATGCTTATTTCAAGGATTTGAAGCAGGACTTTGCAAATGACGGTTTCAAAGGCGTAACCCCTCCCGAATCAGCAGAGCAAAAGATTGAGAAAGAGTCTGAATCTATTGCCAAGATGATTGACGAGGGAACAAAAACTATTGTTGAACAAAACAAGAATTAATTATGTCAGCAGGATTTAAGTATGATTTAGTTCCGCCTGTTGAGCAAGAGGAACGTTACGATGTCCAAACAGGCATCCGTAGACGCGGTCCGTACAAGCTCGACACAACGAACTTAGTGGTGGGAAGTTTCCTGCCAGTATTTACCCCGATTTATGCAGACTTGAAAAACAAGTTTTCATACGCGGTAATCAATGTGCAAGTTATCGAAGCCTATACCACCGGTGATACGGCTTTGTCTATCAAGATTGCCAAGAACTCTTTGGCTTATAAGGGAATGTTTGTCGGGAACGGCAAGAATGGCGCCGAAGTAGACTCTATCGACAAGTCAAACAAAGACTATGATGTCTTGACTATTAAAGCAGCTTTCGGTGAAAACATCGCTAAGGATGCAGTTCTTTTCGAGGCTACCGCAGTAGATGGCACGAAACAGAAGTATGTTTCAAACTCCGCTTTGTACAACCGTACCAAAGTGGAAGATGGTATCGTACTGGTGTCATTGCTTCGTACAGCCGCAGAGATTGAGCCTTCAAAGTTGGTTATGCCGTTCTCCGAGAATGACAAGGCTAATTTGAAGGGATGGTTTGAATTTAACGAGTAAGGAGGTAAGATATGTTTTTAACGATTCAAACATTATTCGATGATGCAAACATTGTTTCCGCGATCATCAGACGTGTAAACCAAACGCGTAAGGACACGATCTACTGGCAACAGTATCTTACTTTCCGTAGAGTGACCACCCGTGTATTCAAGGATTATATCGGTTCTGTAACTGGCGTGATGGCCGGTTCTATCAATTCCCGTTTTGGAGAGAAACCAATCCGCGAACGCAGGAACATCGGTTCCGGATATGGTGAAATCGCCTACTTGGGTGATGCTTACCAGATGTCTATTGACCGTCTTTCCGAGTTGCAGGATTTGATTGACAAGTTCAATGTTGCCAAACCTGCCGACCAAATGGCGGCTATGGAGGAGATTGTTAGCTTCTTGGCAGATGATTATCGTCAGATTACCCTTGCTGCTCACAAGCGCATGGATATCATTGTCGGTGCTCTGTTGATGCTTGGTGAAGCCACTGTTTATAATAAGGACGCTGCAATCACTTCCGGCCAGACCAACAACAAGTTGTTGGAGATTGCTCTTCCGTTCAACTTCATCAAACCTGCCAAAGCTGATGTTGTTGTTGACAGCAAGAATATGTTTATCTCTTATTTGAGAGAGAAACTGCATTCTTTGGCTCCTGATTATGGGGTTTACGCCAAGATGATTATGACACGTGCGACATTCAACAAGCACGTGATTGGTTCTTCTGAATTTGGCGAACAGTACAAGATGATTCTCGGCACTAACGAGATGAAGTTGAGTACCGGTTTGGTTTCTTCTGCTTTGGCTTCCGAAGTGTTCACCGGCATCGGTTTGCCTCGTATTGAAATCAAGGAAGATTACGTGAAAGACCAGACAGGTAAGAACGTACAGATTTATGCGGACAACCGTATTTCTCTGTTACCTTCTGACCAAATCGGTTATATGCGCCACCACACCCCGTATGAAGCTACAGACCCGGTACAAGGACGTACTTATACTCCGGCAGACGGTCAGATGCTTGTTTCCAACTACCGTGACAAGAACGGTCGTTACATGGAATATACGGCAGAGTGGATTCCGCAAATCAGTAACCCGGACTTGATTACCAATATCGACTTGAGCGATATTGCATCAATCCAATCAGCATAAGGAGGTGACTATGAAAGTAAAAGTTACAGAAGTCTTTCGTGACAAGTTCACTGGTACGTATTACGAACCGGGGCAAGTTCTCGAAATTGAGGATGAAGCCCGCGTTGCAGACTTGGAAAGTCGCAAGTTGGCTGAACGTGTTGTAGTTCCCGAAGAAAAGAAGGAGGTTAAAATCTCCCTCTTTGAAAAGGAGTTTGAGAAGAAAGAGTTGGTTGAAGCGTTGAAGTCTATCGGTGAAAAAGGTACTATGAACATGAAAGAGGAAACTCTTCTTGTGAATGTGGACGCTTTGGACGAAGAAAAGACTTTGGCTTTGAAAAAGGCTTTAGGTATTGAGGTATGACGACGGTAAACGACTACATAAAGGATTTGTTTGCAGGAATAAAGATAAACCTGAATAATGCGGCACTCTTAACGATTGCCCATTATTCGGGAATCTCAGGAGACGAGGAATACAGTGATGAGCAATTCAATAAAATCATATTTGGTATTTTGAAGTTTGCCCCATTTCTTGTAGCAAGTCCTCAATCTTATTCTGTGTCTGAAAACGGTCACTCGAAATCTGTAGCGTTTAATAAAGAAGGATTCTTGAATTTCTATGGAGCCATGTGTAAACAACTTGGTGTCAAGGATGAACTTAATATCAACAAACCTAAATTGACTTTTCTATAATGTTAGAAGATGCTCCACATATATTAGTCATTAGGACGGTTACTCCGCTTGAAAAAGATGAGTTTGGCAGACCAATACCCGGCACTGGTGGCGAATCGTGGGATGAATTAACTGAATGTTTCTGCCATGATAATTCCCAAACAAAGGAGGTTTCTATCAATGGTGTTCTTTGGGTGTATTCTTATCATGTAGTATATGAAGGGGAGAAGATAGCATTAGGTACGAAAGTCCGTTGCTTGGACAAGATTACCGGTAAAACAGTTGGAGAAGGCGAGGTTAAGAAAAATGCAGAGTGTTATATCGAGGACCTAAAAGGGAGGTGTGATATATGGATGTAGATGCAGATTTTTCGGATGTTGACAAGTTCTTTCAAGATGGAGAATGGGAAGTCGAGAAGAAAATGATTGATGTGGGCGATGAAGCTGTTAAATACGCGGAAGAACATGGCGATTATCAAGACCATACACTCACTTTGAGAACATCCAATGACTACGATGTTGATAAAGACGGGTTAACTCTGAAAAATGAAGCAGAATACGCCTCATTCGTGGAATCTAAAGGGTTTGATGTTTTAAGTGGTGCCGCTTTATTTGCGGAGAAACGACTAAAAGAAGAATTTGAAAATGATAACGACTGGTGATGTTTATTGTATTCTTCGTAAGATTTGTGAGCAATTTGGTATTGCAGAAATATATGACGGGTTAGATGAGCCGAAGGGAAAAATCAAATCCGAACGTATTGTGATACGGACAGGTTCGCAGAGTAATGGGAAGATATGGGAGAAATCATTCATCAATATCAATTTCTGTACTCCTTTGAATGTCGATGGAAGCGCAAACACCGTTAGACTTAATGAAATAGAACAGATAGTTAAACCAGTTTTCAAATATGGAGACGTAGTTAAATATAATGGCTCTACTTGTTCTTATGAGAATGGTGGTGATAACTGGATGTCAAGAGAAGCGGACACTGCTTTGAAGTGTCATTATGTGAATGTGAGAATTTTATTTCAAGTATTAAATGTAAAATAGAAGTATATGAAACCTTTTATTGGAATTAAAAAGATTTGGTACGGTGCGGTTATTACTGCTGCCGTTACTCCTACAACTCTGAAAACGTGGTTAGGAACCGCTACAGAAGTGAAAAACTCCCATCAGGACACTTGGGGTTACACAGAAGATGACCCGACCACGACTGATTACATCAATGAGTTGACTGGAAAGGTGTACTACAAGGATGTGACTGCCAAAGGTGCAAAAACTATGGCGTTCACTATGGGTGAGTATGCCTTTGAAGACAAGAAGGAACTGCAAGGCGGTGAGCTTGTAAAAGAAAGTAATACTGTCGTAGGTTGGCAGGAACCGGAGGTTGCGGAAATCATCAATAAGGCAGTTGTCGGAATGACTAAGACTGGTAACTATATCGTATTTACCAATGCCGCAGTAATCGGTAAGGGTAACTTCGTTGAGAAGAATATCGGTTTGGGTGTTTCTGCTGTCGCAATGGAGAACTCCGCCGAAGGTGTAGCCGGAGAATACTGGTTTGATGGTGAAAAAGTAGATGCTCCTACGGCATAATTAAGGTAAAAGTAACGTTTAAGGATGGCGGTGGGTGATTGCTCACCGCCTTTTTAGTTTAGATATGGAAAATAACGCATCAAAAATAGTAAGTGCAGCCGTTTTAGGGAAAGACTTTGAGACGGTATTTGTGAATGGGGAAGCCTATGTGATCCATCCACTGACAATTCACAAGATAGCAGGCGCAGGATATTATCTTTCTGATTTGAAAGAGTCGGCCACAGTTGTGGATGTGCTTCATTCTTTAAAAGATATTAGCGTAGCCTCCCATGCACTTTCATGGATTATACAAGGTGATGATAGTCTTTACGAAGAGCTATCTCATGGAGGATTTGATGAAGTGATAGAAGCATTGGAAATAGGTTTTTCAACAATTTCTGCTGAAAATTTTTACAAGCTGTCAGTTTTAGCCAAGAACGTAGCAAATCTGACAGCAAAGCAGAAGCGATAGGAAACAATTGCTTGCTTGGACAGATCGCATCGTTCATGGAAAATCTGCATCTGTCTTATGATGAAGTCGTGTACAAGATACCATATCGGAACATGGTTATCATGCAGAAAGACAGGCTCCATACAGTCTACGGAGATGTTATGGAGGAAGTCTCAGAAGAAGAGTTTTTTAAAACAAAGGGTAGAAATCCATTAAAATAATAATATATGCCAAAGCTCGTATTCCGCGTGGCTTCCGATTGGGAGGAAGTCGTAAAATTAAGAAATGAGATAGCCAAGTTAAAGCAGGAATTGAAAGGTATGGATAGTACGCAATCACCTGCTGCTTTCAAAACACTCAATACTCACCTTGCCGCATCCACTCAACGAATGGATGAGTTAGTAGCCGGTGCCGCTAAAGCTGGTGCGGAGATGGAGAACGGATTCAAGAGGAAAATTTTTGATGCTTCACAGTCTGTAAATGGGTTTACAGAGAAGATTATCGCTCAAAAAAATGCTATCGGAACTCTGCAAACAACAATTCGTAAAAATAAGGAGTTGTATAAAACGATAGTGTCAAGAGGCGGTGAAGATAAAGAATTACTAAATCATATCAGAGAGCAGGAAAAAGCTCTTGGAAAAGAGCGGGATGCGCTTTTTAAACTTACCCAACAGCAAGCTGAAGCACGGCTTTCTGTTAAGAAACTCCGCGATGAGTATTCCCTCTATAAGAATGAAGGCAAACAGGTGGTTGAGACGAATAACGGCATTGCTATTTCGTGGAAAAAGGCATTGGCTGTCATTGGCGGGGTGAGTGTTTTGAAAGCATTAGGATCTGAACTTATTCGCGTGCGTGGTGAGTTTCAATCCATGCAGACCGCTATGGAAACGATGGTAGGCAAGGATATAGCTGGGCTGCTCATGGCGCAAGTTAAAGAACTGGCTAAAATATCTCCATTGACTATGACGGATATGGTTGGTGCCGAAAAGATGATGCTTGGATTCAACATACAGGCAGAGGACACTATAAAGTATCTGAAAGCTTTGTCTGATATTTCAATGGGAGAATCTGGAAAGTTCAATTCGCTCACTTTGGCTTTCAGTCAAATGTCGGCTGCTGGTAAACTTATGGGGCAAGATTTCAATCAAATGATTAATGCCGGATTTAATCCGTTGCAAACCATTTCTGAAAAGACAGGTAAATCCATTGCTACGCTGAAAGATGAGATGTCAAAAGGTGCGATCTCCGCAGAAATGGTACAACAGGCATTTCTTGATGCTACTGCTGCTGGTGGGAAGTTCTATAATATGTCCGAAAACGCGTCAAAGACTATCAACGGTCAGATTTCCATGATGCAAGATGCTTTGGATAATGTCTTTAATGAACTTGGGACGAAAGGAGAGGGTGCTATCATGTCTGGCATCCAGATGACTACCTCCCTAATTGAAAACTATGAAATAGTAGGCAAAGTATTGGCAGGATTGGTCATAACTTATGGTACGTATCGTACGGCCGTGATGCTTTCTACTATTGCGACGAACGAACATACATTGGCAGAGATTGCTTTAACGAATGTCCGTGTCTTGGCGAGGAAGGCGCAACTGGCATTGAATGCTTCCATGCTTACCAATCCTTATGTACTGTTGGCTACTGCTGTAGTTGGATTAGGTGCTGCAATGTGGGCAATGTCTGATAGTACAACTGCTGCCGCACGTGCCCAAAAAGAATACAATGACATTAAAGACGCTGCATCAAAAAAAGAGCAAGAGCATAAGCAGAAAATAGAGAAACTTCTTACGGCTGCACGAGATGAAAGTCTGGCTACTCTCACTCGACAAAAATCGTTAGAAGAACTTCGCAAAGAATATCCGAAAATTTTTGGACAATATGATATTGAGAAGTTAAAGTTGGAAGATATCCTAAAGTTGAAGCAGCAAATCAATGAAGAAGACTCAAAGCGTTCAGTGCAGGGGAGAAAGGATAGTTATGACACTTTGAAAGCAGAGATAGCGAAGCAACAAAGATATTTGAGCTTGATTAAAAATCCGACCTTGCAAAGAAATATGTCGGAGGAAGACAAAGAATTATTAAGAATCAATGGAGGGGACAAGTCGTATTATCGTATAAAAGAAGAACTTAAAAAAAACTCTGAGCTTTTAAAGAAGTATCAAAAAGATGTCCTCGATGATAACATTGCTGCATATAAGGCCAATCTTAAAAACTATTCTAAAGAAAAATTAGAGGCTGAATTAAAAATGGCCCAATCTTCTGCATCAAAGCGTAATGGTTTTAATGTTGGTGGAATGATGGTTAAAGGTGGAAATTTGGAAAGTCTTATTTCCTCAATAAATGGCGCATTGGCAGAAAAGAAATCCACCTATAAGCAAGACTATGATAAAGCAAAGAAAGATTGGGAAGATGCTAAGAAAGCCTTGTCAGAGATTGAAAAGGACAAAGATAAATTTACGTCTAAACAGTATGATGATGCAAAAAAACGTAAGGAAACGGCCGAAAAAGCCTACAAAGATTTAGGTGGCATTACTAATACTTCCAAGCAAGAGAAACAGGCAGCGCAGATTCGTACCCAAAATGAAAAGATTCTTCAGATGGAATCCAAACAGGCGCTTGATCGCCGCCGCCAGCAAGAAGATTTAGAGAATCAAGTTTCTCAGTCGAAGATTAATGCGATGTCTAATGGTTACGAAAAGGGAAAAGCACAACGGGAGCTTAACAACAAGAAGGAACTCCAAGCTTTGAAACGTCAGAAAGAAGACTATATCCGTGCTTATGTTCAAGCTCAGAAGGATCTTTTTAATGCTCAAGAGGAATTGAAGGCAAAGCAAAATAAAGGTTATGTGAAGAAAACTTTTGATGCCAGTTCTGTATCTGTCAATACGTCATCTTTTGATACAATTATAGGAAATACCCAAAATCGTCAACTTGATGATCAAATACGCGACCAAGAATCTGCTTGGAATGAGTATCTATCTAAATATGGTACATTCTTACAGAAACGCCAAGCTATAACTGAAGAGTATCAGATGAAGATAAATGAGGCCTCTACTGCTGGTGATGCTGCGATTTATCAAAAGCAAATGGAAGAAGCCTTATCTTCTCTTGATATGAATAAGTTGAAGCAGGAAATCAACTGGGAAATGGTATTCGGTGATTTGAGCAAAGCATCAAAGAAGAGCCTTGATAAAGTAAAAAAGCAACTCAAAGAGTTCAAGGACTCTGACGAATACCAATCAATGAGTCTTGAAGATAAGAAAATCATTGATGAATCATTAAACAATATACAAACTGCTATCATTGATAAAGGGGGATTGCTTGGTGATTTACCCAATCAATTACAGGAGCTTGCTGATGCTCAAAGGGAATTGAATAAAGCCCAAGAAGAGTATAATGAGGCTATGAAGAATGGTACAGACCAGCAGAAAGAGGCGGCTACGAAGAAGAAAAATGCTGCAGAAATCAAGCTTCAAAATGCACAAACCAATGTACAAACGTCAGCAGATAAAACCGTTAGTAACTTGAATTCTGTAGCTGGTGCCATGCAACAACTCAGCGGTACAGATGTAAGTTTGAGTAATATAGGTAATGCTGTGTCGAGTCTTGTAGATGTACTTGGGGAATCAAAAAGTAAAATTGGAGGTATTATCGCTGCTATTCTTTCAATACTTGACACGATAGGCGATAAAGGTATTACTGACTTCGTTACCGACCTTGTAAGTAATGTGCTTAGTAGTCTTCGGGATGCAGCAATAAAGGATATAGAAAAAACTTCATTCGGACTCCTGGATATGAGCTTTTTCAAAGGAGCGGACTATTCCGATTATGACGATATGGTCGAGGAGTATAACAATCTGAATGAGATATGGGATGAGTTAATTGACAAGAAGAAGGAGTATATTGAAATGTCCTATGGAGCAGAAGCTTATAAGGTAGGACAAGAGGCAGAGGAACTCGTACGTAAAAGTATTGAGTCATATCGTACTCTCGGATTGGAAAGATTGAACTCTGGCGCAAGTACTGGCTCTCACTCTATTGGTGTTCGTATTCGTAAAGGAATGTCATCGGAAGGATGGAATGAAGCAAAGGCTGCACTAGGCAATGCATTTGATGAAAATAAAATCGGAGATGGACGTATGACTGGCCTCTTCAATTTGTCGGTGGAGCAACTGGATAAACTAAAGTCTGAAGCACCAACATTTTGGGCGAAGCTGGATGATGATGTACAAGATTACTTGAACAAAATTATAGAAGGAGAAAAACGTGTTGAAGATATTCAGGAAGCCGTGAGAGAGCAGCTTACGGCAACTACATTTGACAATGTCTATAGCAGTTTTCTTGATACTCTGATGAATATGGATGCTTCGGCCAAAGATTTTTCAGATGATTTCCGGGAATATATGTTCAAAGCTGTTTTATCTAATACAATTGGTGATAAGTTCCAAGAACAGCTTAAAGGCTGGTATGAGCAGTTTGCAGATGCGAATAAGGATGGTGGAATTTCTGATAGTGAAATGGCAAATCTACAAGCCAAATATGAAGCAATAACTAATGCTGCTCTTGCTGAAAGAGACGCCATAGCTGCTGCCATTGGGTATAATACTTCTTCTTCTCAAGAATTTGAATCGTTCGTCAGTCAAATGCAAAGTTCTCTTCTTTCTTTGGATGCAACTGCTAAGGATGTCTCCGACAACATCTACGATTACTTCCGGCAAGCTATGATAAATGCTCTGTATGATAAGGAATACAAGAGCAAGATGGAAGAGTTGTATAAGAACTTTGAAACTCTTTCAGCAGACGGATTATCAGAGAATGATATGGCACAACTTGGATCCCAAGTAGACCAGTACATTGAGCAGATGATGAAGGGGGTTGAGAGCGTAAACAGCCTGTTTGCCGACAAATTAAAGGATGCTGAAGATATGCAATCATTCGTTGAGAGTGTCAAGTCTGCCATGTCCAGTATTGAGGCCACAGCTGAGGATGTGACAGACAATATCTTTGAGTACATCCGTCAGCAAATGGTTGAGAAGATGTTTGCTGATACTTTCCAGTCGCAGATCGAGGCATTCTATCAGAAAGTTCAAGCGGCCATGTCTGACGGTGATATAACCGATAGTGAACGGGATGCTCTGAGAAGCGAAGCGGAGAAACTTGCCAACGATATCGTAGCCGCTAAAGACATCTTATCTGATACGCTTGGTATTACTTCCAATAATCTAAGAAAAGAGCTTGAAGAGGAATTCAAGTCATTCTCAGATGGCATTTTGAATTCTCTGTATGATGCAGAAGTGACATCCGAAGCGGTCGCCAAGAATATCGCTGATTCCATGAGAAGGGAGCTTATTAAAGCTATGTACGTCGAGCAGTACGAGCCACGTATTAGAGCCATTTGGGATAAATGGAAGGAATACTCGTCTGACGGTCTTGTAACTGACGAAGAACGTGCCAATATCAAGAATGATATTGACGAAATCGGTAAAGAGGTAGCCGATGCTGCTAAAGAAATCAGTGATGCTTGGACGGATTCAGGTGAAGAGGTCAAGAAGGCGTTCGATTCGTTCTCTAATAGCATAAAGTCGGTTCTTTATGACGCGGAAGCCACAGCAGAAGATGTAGCCAATAACATCTATCAGTACATGAGAAACGCTCTCGTTGATTCCATGTTTGCAGCCCAACTTCAACCACAGATTCAAGCATGGTACGACAAGTACACTGAATTCATGAAAGATGGTGCCATCGACTCTGAGGAACGCAAGACTCTGGACGAAATGATAGCCGAGATTCAGAAGGCAGGTGTTGAGATTATCGATGCCGCCAACAGTCTATTCCCTTCGCTTGATACCGGTGCAATAAAGCGCGCAGAGGAAGCCGCTCAAGAAATGGAGAATGCAAGGAACGAAGCTGAGCAGGAATGGGAGTCCTTCTCTGATGACATGCTGAACTCATTGTATGATGTCGAAGCTAAGGCTGAGGATATTTCTGATAACATGGGAGAATACATGCGTAAGGCTCTCATTAAAGCTATGTATGTTGAGAACTTCAAACCTCAGATGAAGAAATGGTATGATGAGTGGCAACGTGCTATGGGCGACGGTGAACTTACCTCCGAAGAAAAACAACTCCTTGATTCCATGAAGCAGACGATGGTTGATGACATGAAGAAGGAGGTAGACGCCATTAACCAGATGTTCGATTCTATGTATTCTCAGCAAGCTTCTTCTAAAGGCTTTGAAGCTATGTCTCAAGATACTGGTGAGGAACTTAATGGACGATTTACTGCTTTACAAACAGCAGGGGAGGAGATTAAAAATCAAGCAGTTAAGCAGACCGTTTTGTTATCGTCAATAAACGACAAGATGTCATTGCTTGATCTTACAAGTCAAAACCTTCCCCTTTTGACGGCTACGGCCTCTCCGGGGATTGCAGAACGGACAAAGGAAGTTCTTGCGAGTAGCTATCAGCCGCAAATGACGGTTATATTTCCGGATGCCAAGATTGATGCTTTGACTACCGAAGTATCTAATCTGAGAGGAATTGTAGATGAAATGAGAACGTTTCAAGTAGAGGGAAATTTGGATCGTAAGGACATAGTGGAGAACTCTGCTATCCTTGCCAAGAATAGCCCAAAAGTGCTTGATAATACGAATGAGATTAAACGAGATATAAAAAATGCAATATAGTTATGGCAGAGCTAATAATTAATAACAAAGACGCCTTTAAAGAGTGGAGCGTTAGGATGGGAGACAATTTTCTTGATGTGTTGGGAGCACCTGTACCTATGAAGGAATTCATAGAGAATAAATCACGTTTAGAGCATGGTAAGCAAGTTATTACAGACAACCCAAAACTTGATGAACGGGAGTTTACTCTTGTGTTTACCATAGTAGGCAGTTCACAAGCTGATTTCCAAACGAAGAAAAAGGCTTTCTATGAGGAATTGTATAAGGGGGCAATTAACATCCAAGTCCCGGCAAACGGTAGTGATATTTACCATCTAATTTATCTTGGGAAAAGTATCTCTTTTGCGCAGAGTTTTGATCGTACATTTTGTAAAATTTCAGCAAAATTTTGCGAACCTAATCCAAGTCTAAGGACTTAATTCTTCACTATTATGTCATTGTGAAATATGGAAGCTCTAAATTTTAGGGCTTCTTTTTTTTATCTCCGACCTTTGAGGACGTTATGATAGATATCAAAGACATACAAGGCAATATCCGCTTCTCTATCGGCTTTAATCCCGGGGCGAAGGGGAAGTTCTCTATGAAGAAAGAGGACTATATTGTATTGCCTTTTAACTCCAACTCTCCGATTGACTTCCAGGTCGGTGATTACGTTGACCTGCGCGGTGTGCTCGATGCTTCTATGGGCGGAAAATTGGCTAAAATCTACGATATCGTAGACATGTCCTACCCGAAGTATAACACGTCTACTGCCGGGTATGAATACGAACTCCGTCTCGACGCTTACTATATCAAATGGAAAACAAAGATTTTCAAGTACACCCCGGAAGTCGGAGGCCAAGAAGCGTCTTGGAACCTCACCGCTTCGCTGGATGTCCAGATGGGTGTATTCCTTCGCAATCTTAAAGCTCTTGGTTATACTTACGAGGGAAAGGATTTCGAGTTTTCCATAGATAGTACTGTCGAGAACTCGGCTAAGTTGATGTCATACGACAATACCAATTTGTTGGATGCTGTGTTCAGCATGGCAGATAAATGGGGCTGTGACTGCTGGGTGACAGATCACGTAATTAATTTCGGACGCTGTGAGTTTTCGGACGCTGTGACGATCGAACTTGGCAAGGAGGCAAAGGACATGACGCGTAGTAACAGCAAGGGTACTTATGCTACTCGTATTTATCCTTTCGGCTCAACGCGGAATATCCCTACTAACTATCGCCTGGTAGACAGCAGTATGGTGGTTGGTGGCATCGTACAGAAGCGTTTGATGCTACCGGCCGGCACGCCCTACATAGATGCTTATGAGGGGATAACCGACTTGGAAGCTATCGAAGCGGTAGTAGTCTTTGATGATATCTATCCTCACCGAGTTGGAACCATTAGCGACGTCACTTCTTACGAAAGTGAGGTAGAGAATGAGGACGGCACGAAGACAAAAGCTACCTTCTATCGATTCAAGGATAGCGGTATTAACTTCTCCAAGGACTACATACTCGAGGGAAACGAACTCAAAATTAAGTTTGAGTCTGGTAAATTGAACGGCATGGAGTTCGGGGTTATGTTCAACCCGCTTGGACTGACCGAGAAGAACGATGATGGTAGTTGGAACCCAGACGCCCAGTTGTGGGAAATCGTATTGAATGAGGACTACGGCAGGCCATTGCCTGATGAGGTGCTTCTTCCCGAAAACGGGAATACCTATGTACTTAGTGGTTGGAATGCTGAGAAGATTGAAGAGTTGGGGCTAATCGCTTCCGCAGAGAAGGAATTGCTTGCCACCGCGAAGAAGTACCTCGCCAAACTCAGCATCGACGACGGCACCTATACAGCTACGCTCAACTCGATTTGGGTACATGAAGACCAAATCAACCATAGCTTCGATATCGGTCAGCGTATCAACCTGATTAATCCCGCCTATTTCAAGAATGGGCGTCAATCTCGCGTTATAGGTTTTGAAATCAAACTGGATATTCCTTATGACTCCCCGCAGTACACTATCGGCGAAAGCGCTGCCTATTCGCGCATATCTGATATTGAGGGCAAGGTTGAGGAATTGACATTCAAGGGACAAACCTTCACAAGTTCGGGAGGCAGTAACATCTATGTCATCAAGACCAACGATTCGACGGCTGCGAGCAATTTCAATGTGTTTTCTGCACTGCGCACCCTTCGGATGTTCCTCCGGAAGAATGCCCCGGATGAAGCGGAAGAGATTATCACGTTTCTCAAAGGCTTGCTGATTGGCAAGAACGGTAGCGGCATCACCTTGCGGGAAGATGGCACCAGCCAGGCCGTTGTTGACCGTCTGTACGTGAAGATCAAAGCCGTATTTGACGAGTTGCAGGTAAAGAAAGCCACCCACGTGGGCGGTGAGCAGATTATCACCCATGCCGGCATGAAGTGTGTCCGCGTGGAAGAACTCGCCAGTGTCTACAGGTGCTACTTCCTTGCCGAGCAAGATGGCGAAGCGATAGCAAACGAGTTTTCTGTCGGCTCGCTGGCACAAGCCAAGGAGTGCAACATTGTCGAAGGTACAACCCTTAACGCTTCCAACCGCTACTACTGGCGTGAGGTCATGGCTGTAGGGCGTGACTATATCGACGTATCTAAGAGCATCTGTGACGAAGGAAGCGACGTGCCGGCCGCTGGTGACGATATTATCGGTTTAGGACACCGTACAGACGTAGACCTTCAGAGTGCAATAGTGCTTTCGTCAACCAATGAGACATCCCCGTCCATCACGTTATACACCGGCATCAACGACTTCAACTTGACGAAAAAGGACATTATTTCCTTCGGCGTTAATAAGTCAACCAGTAGCGCCTACATGCGTGTATATGGTGACGCGTATATTGGTGCTCGTGACGAAAGCTCTTACTTAAAGTATACCAAAGATGGATTGGTAATCAAAGCTAAGAGCATCCTCACTGCCAGCGGAAAGGATGTAGAAACAGAACTGGGGAATTTTGATACAGAGCTCGGCAATATTAACACTGGCCTTGGCGATGTTAACGCTGGTTTAGGAAATCTCAGTACAGATTTGGGTAATCTTAACACAGGTCTGAGCAATCTCAATAAGGAAGTAGGTAATCTTGGCGCTGACATCGATGATTTGCGCAACGTGTCGGATAAACTCATGGTCATTTGGGAGGGAGACTATCTGCCTACCTTGACCAATGCCCCGGCAAGCGACTGGAAAGACGAAGAATCCAAATCCTTGCATGAGGGTGACCTTTTCTACAATACAAGCAAGAACCCGGCTGTCGGTGGCGGTCGCTGTTATCGCTGGGAGGTACTCAGTACCGGTGTGTATGCTTGGAACGAAATCACCGACAAAGACACCATTGCCGCACTGGAAGCTGCTGCGTCCAAGAAGCGTGTATTCCTAACTCAACCTACTACTGCATCCGACTATGATATTGGAGACATGTGGGTCAACGCTACATATTCTACTTTGTACGATAATGATTCGCTTGTGTGTATCAAGGCAAAGAAAGCCGGAGAAGCATTCAGCATCGCTCACTGGCGTGCATCTACCAAGGTGACCTCCTCCTACATCAAACAGATGGAGGATAAGATAGAAGCAGCTGTGCAGGTGACCGGTGTTGATAAGGATGGTAACATCATTTCGATTAACAAGAACGGTTTGGTGCTCACGAAGGACTTCTCGGCCCTCATGTCCTCCTATGCTGATGATGCCGGTGTTGTCAGCAAAGCTGAGATTGCAACCTTTATTTCCGATGCAAACGGGAAGTTCACTTCAAACGCCGTAATCCGCGCCGATAAGATTGACTTCATCGGCAAGACCATGATTAACGGAAAGTTCGTCGTTGACACCAACGGGCATGTGACGATGACCGACTTTACGGCTAACAACGGTGTATTTAATGGTACAGTGAATGCTACTGACGGAGAGTTCAACGGTACAGTCTACGCCACTGCCGGATCATTCCAAAATGTGACTGTAAGCAATATCAATAGTCCGGGTGATCCGTTCCATATTGACCAATGGGGCTATCTAAATGCCCGCAGCATGGGAGTAGATAATGCAACCATATCCGGCGAAATCACCGCGACAAATGCGACCTTCAAGTACGGTTCATTCCAGCAAGGAGTATTTGAGAACATAACTCTGAAAAAGAGCATTAACACCCCGTCTGACAACCTCTATATTGATGCTGTTGGCGCTGTTACTGTAAAGGGTACAATTACCGCTACAGACGGAACATTTAACGGCAAAGTAAACGCTACTTCCGGGTCGTTTCAGAATGTCTCAGTAAAGAACATCAATACGGCAGCAGACCCCTTCTATATTGATTCTGTAGGCATTTTCCACGGGAAGAATGTAGTCGTAGAAAGTGGTACGTTTAATGGCATAATTACATCAATATCAGGTAATATGGGCGGCTGGATAATTGATGCTGATAGCATTCACAAAAATAATATAGTACTTGGAGCTGACGGATCAATATACAATAGTAACGGTGCTTGGTACTTAGGGAATGATAATACCGGCTATCTGGTAAATAGAAATATTTCTTGGAATGCATCCGGCGATATCACCATGAACAATGTCACAGCTAATAATTTCATTGTCAATAGCGGAGAATTTAAAGGAAGGGTTTCTATCGCTAATAAAATACTATTGGAAAACGATGGTAGCGGCAGTTTGGCGAGTGGTAATATAACTTGGGATGATAAAGGTTTGGCTGAATTTGTAGGAACCATAAAATCATCATCTTCTTCTGGAGGTAACTATGTTGTTGTAGGGGTTGATAAGCTATCTAGTACTCCTGGAGCAGAAGATAATGGGTTGAAAATATATGATGGTCAAGGTAATCAAGTTGGAGCATTTGGATATATCACAGGGCTTGATATTGGTGGAAAAATGGGGATGGTACTTCGAGATGATAATGAGCAAATTATTATTAGATCCGACTCTCTATACTTACAACATACTTCTGGTGGTAATATATACTCTGTAGAAATATCGCCGCTTATTGGTATTAAATTCTATGAGAATTTCAATCTTACCAAAACTTATAGCAGGAAATAAACTAAATATATGAATTATGAAAATCAATTTTAAGAAATTGGAGGCGGAAACCTCCTTCAACGGTGATAAAAAGTCTTTCGACGTAACTGAAGATGTTGGTAATTTAATGAAGTACAACGGTACCATCTTATTGGATATCGGCTTTGAAAAGTTGGCAGAGGAAATTTTCTTTTCCAAAGGTGAAGTGGAAATTCCCGAACGTTATCGCAAGGCTCTTGAAGCCGTAATACGTAATTCAGGCCTGCTTGCATGTATCAAGCGGGAACTCGTTAACCAATTAAACCCAAAGGAGGCATAATATGGAATTTACAGGTGATGTAATCAAGACCGGTCAGTCTGCAATTGGTGATTTCAGACTGAACTACTCAATCTCATACAATGGAGAAAATCAAGTGACTAACCTTGAAGCACAAATCAAGAAGGAGTCTAAAGAAATGACCCGAAACATAGGTAGTATCTCTTATGTAGCATCTACAAAGCGATATGCCTTTTCCTTGTTTGATGCGACTACCTCGGAAGAGCGCACAGCAATGTTTGATGACTTTGAGAAAACTTTGGCAGAGGTGTCATGCTCAAATACATAAAGTTCCGCATCCACGGAGGGCAGAAAGACGAGGACGGGGTAACCCGTCGCGCTGATATCCGGATGATTGAGAGTACCATGACACCATTGGAGTGTAATGAACTGCCGATCATCCTGAATGCTCTTGCCGGAACGAAAGATTTAGTTGAGGAACGTCAGAACGGATTCCCGTATACGTTCCCGATGACTTTTTAACTGATATAATTAGGGATATGGAAGATATATCTGGACTTGGTAATAAGGTAGAGAACGGCGGGATTAACCGGAACGGGAAGCTGACAGCAGATGAATTCAATAAACTTATTCGTGCTGTCACGGAGTTGCAGGAAGGCGGCAGCGGGCTTGTGATTGGCACAACTCCTGGCACGGCCTACGATGGCGGTTCCGGTGCAGCACTTGAACAACTTGTCCGGGAACTGAGTGGTGGTGCCGGGACGATGTATAGCGTGTACGTGCGAAACAATATGGAATCATTGGGATTCGCCAGCCAATACGGCGAAGAGTGCGTGCTTGACTTTACGTTTGTGTCGCAATATCGGGATGACATCAGTGAGCCGTATAAAGCCACGGGTGAACTCGGTTTGTGTACTATCATGGTCAAGAATGCCAAATATGCGGATTTCACCGTAGTCAAGCAAATGGAGGTTTCTTCCGGCGTGTCTATCAAGCAGGATGTTTCGGAATGGCTATCATCCGGTAGCAACAACATTAAGATCACCATCAAAGGCGAAAACACTGATAAAACTACTGCACCGGTAACGTACATCGTACAGTTGACATCACTCGGCATTAGCGCACCGAACTTTGCATGGTGGACGGCCTTCGCCGGTAGTATCTCCATCCCGATGATCATCAACGGCAACATCAACAAGACGCTGCACGTGACGGTCACCGGTACCGGATATAATAAGAGCTACGATAAGGTGATAGGTACTGCCGTATACCTTGATACTCCGTACATTTATACGTTGGAGCATCCGGGAGCCACGGGAGTATACAATGTGAGTTTCTATCTTTCCAATTCGGACAATACTATCCAGACGAAAGCCGTATCAGTCAATATTATGTGTATCAAGACGGCTGGCGAATCCGTGAAGTTGATGTGTGTAAACAATGTGGCAGAGCTGCTTACCAACTGGCAGGATAACACTCTATTCAACTATGCCATCTACGACGGGTTATCGGCATTGACAGATGCACGGTTTTCGGTTACCAAAGATGATCAGGAAGTCTTTTATTCGGAGAACAACGCCATTGTCACGAATGCCAAGAATACGTTAGTTTATCCGATGGAGGTCGAGACCGACGATGACAGGAACTTCGAGGTTATCGTGAAAGCAACGAGCGGGAACACGGCTTTGATATCTCCCATCACAATAGCCGTCAACAACTCACTTGGCTACTCCGCGACAGCAGGTGCAGTACTATACATCAATCCAAAGACTCGCAGCAATTCTCAGACCAACTATAAAAGCGTCGTCAACGAGGTGGATAAGTCCACCATCCCTGTTACTTGGCAAAACCTTAACTGGGGAAACGACGGCTGGGGAACGGACGAAGACGGAGTGAAGATTCTGAAAATATTCGCCCGAAGCAAAGCAATCATTGACTACCAGCCCTTCGCCACGGAAGCCGCGCGTCGCGGTAAGACTATCGAGATCGATTATAAGGTGAAAAACGCCGCAGATGCCAGCAAGGACATTATCACCATTGCGGAAAACAATGTAGGTTTGCGGGTATCAGGCGAAAATATCTCCATGTTTTCCCAGTCGAGACATGACAGCACTACGCAGGATGTGCCTATCGACAACGATGTACGCCAACGTTTGACGGTAACTGTGATGCCTGATGCTTACGGTAACGCAGGCTTTAACCTCGTATGTATCTACATCGACGGGAGGAAGAACAGACAGTACGCATATCTGAGCAATGATTACTTCCGCAACAACGGTAAGATAACGCTTGGAAATGATTACGCGAACCTTTACCTGTACGGCTTACGCGTCTATGACGCTGCACTGACAGAAGAAGCGGTGCATAAGAATTTCATCAATCAGCTTACAACTACGGATGAGAAGTTGATTGAGAAAGAAGCCAATGATGTGAAGGATGCGGAAGGCGTTAATGTTGATTTTGAAGCAACAAAAAAAAGGAAAAATGTTTTTGTTATCGACCAGCCATTCCCAAATCTGAATAACCCTGCCGGTGTTTATGGAAACCTTGAAGTCTTCTTCAAAGAAAAGCCGATGTATAATTTTCATTGGTTGAATTTACTGATTGAAGGTCAAGGAACATCATCAAAGAAATATTATGAGTGGAACGTTCGTCTCAAGGCGAATGCGATGAAAGATGCATTGGGGAATAAAATAAAATCCCTTGTGACCTACGCTGACGGTACAACTGAACTTGGTAAGGTACGCATGTTTGAGGGTGTGCCGAAGGCCAGTAAACTGACTGCGAAGAAGAACTGGGCAAGCTCCATGCAAGACCATAAGGCCGGCAGCGTGGCCGCCTACACCGATTTATTCAAAGCGCTTGGTCTGAAAAATGAGGCAATGGAAGAGGATAATGATGTACGTGTCTCTGTATATCAAGAGCCGTTTATTGGTTTTTCAAAGTCTGTTAATGAAGAGGGTCAGGATGTATATACGTGTATGGGAGAATTTACCTTCGGCCCGGATAAGGGGGATGCCGCTTGCTTTGGTTATGACACCGATAAATTCCCGAACCTGATATCTGTGGAAGGTTCGGATAATGCTCCGCTCGGGGCTTTGTTCCGCGTGCCTTGGAATCGCAGTAAATCATATTGGGCATACAACGCTGATGAAGAGGCATTCCAGTACAACAATACCAATTGTTGGGACTTCGATGCGGGCGAATTGAATGCAGACGAGACAGAACCTATATCTACGCAAAAATGGGTTGACGCCTACAATGCGGTCTATCAGTGTAATAACCGAATCCAGCCGTTTAACGGCACGTTGGATGAACTGAATGCTCAGGTCACCGCCTATCGTAGTACGGGTTATGAGTACTGGATTGCGAAGGCAGGAGATGCAAACCTGTATAACCTGTACTATTATGAGGCCGCAGAGGGAAAGTTTATTTCATCTGATGTGGGCGATGGTGCTATCAATTTGCGCACACAGCTTGCGGCTTATCTTCCTTCTGATTTATCCGGTTACAGTTCGTATGAGATAAACGGATTCTTCAGCGTTGCACGTGTGCAGTTGTTCCGTGCTACTGTCCCGGAGTACTTCGACATCCCGGATGCAGTATTTCACCACAACTTTACAGAGTTTATTGCCGGTACCGACAACCGGGCAAAGAATACCTACCCCTATTGCTTCGGGAACGACGGGAGCAAGTGGAAGTGGCGTCAGGATGACCTCGATACAATTATGCCTATTGATAATCAAGGTCAGGACAGAAAACCATACTATTGCGAAATGCACGACTTTTACGATAACGGCCAGCCCGTTTGGAACGGTGAGACATCCGTGTTCTGGAATATGCTCGAACTGGCTTATTCCGCGGAAATCGCTGCCGGTATGAAGAAGATGTTGTCTGCAATGGAGAGTCTTAGCGGGCAGTCATCCGGAACACCTTATGACAAGGTGTACGGCTTTTACAGGAAGTATTATCTCGGAATAAAAGACTACTTCCCCGCCACTCTTGTAAACGCCGACGCGAAACGGTACGAGATAGCCAAGATAGCCTATGACAAGGGACAGTATACGAATGATACCGACCCAATCACGCAGAGCCACGGTGATTTCCGCTCCGCTGAAACCGCGTGGATGAAGAAGCGTATCATGTACATCATGTCGAAGTACAACTACGGGCTATTTAGCGCTGACGGCACCGACACTATCATCGTTCGTGCAGCCGGTGATCTGATCGATTACGAGATAACTCCCGCTTTTGACATGTACCCTGCCATCGCTAACGGTACATCTATCGTACAAGGAGCGCGAACCAAAGCCGGTGAAGCCTGCAAGATAACTATCGACCTCGGAGGAAGTGCCGACCAGCAGAATGCCATCCAGGGAGCGAGTTGGTTGCAAAGCATCGGTGATTGGCACAAGAAGAATGTTTCAGGCACCATGATCGTGCGTGGCAAGCGCCTTACCGATCTTATCCTTGGAAGCAAGACCGAAAGCATTGTTATCTCCATTACTGGGCTCACGTTATCAGACTGTGGCAGCATGCAGAAGGTAGTTGTATCTAACATCAAGACCTTGCAAGGTGCGCTTGACCTCAGTGCCTGCCAAAATATCCGCGAGATATATGCTGACGGCACGAACCTCAGCCAAATCAAAGTGCCGGAAGGCGGTAGCTTGGAAGTGATCGAATACCCGGCCAACAACAAGTATATCAATTTCAAGAACTTCCCTCTGCTTACCACTGACGGCCTGCGTATCGGCCAGTGCGCGCCCAATGTCACAGACTTTTGGGTTGAAAACTGCCCGTTGCTGGCTCCCATGAAGCTGCTCTCCGACATCATAGAGGCGCAACAATCTCAGAGTGTCAGTCACGCCCTGAAGCACATCCGCGCCGTCGGTTTTACTGAAGAGTATTACACCGCCGATGCACTCGACATGCTGGCGTTGCTTTCAGATGGAAGCTATTCTGGTTTGTCCGCCGAAGGACTTGCTGGCGAAGACCCTATACCCGTGCTGGAAGGTACTATCACGGTACATTCTAAGTACTATCAGGACTCGGTGGATGCACTACGGAGCGTCTTCACAAGGCTGAATTTGGTG
>CABMPP010000012.1 GCA_902388495.1 uncultured Bacteroides sp.
AATTTTATTAAATTTTTCCTTGCTTATATTTGCTAATGTCTGCACTAATTAATACTTTTGTCAGTGCTTTGTGCTGTCTCTTATATAGAGACGTTACTAATTCTTTTGTAGAATCAGCTGCTATTATTTCGATTATGAAAGGATAAATGAGCAAGATTTTTCAATTAAAAACCTCCGGTGTTTGAGTGTAGATGTGAAGGCGATTTTTCTTTTTTCAGCTTTATTGAATTAATAGTATTTTCCAATTCCACCGAATCCTGTTATCATTTTATTTTCTTTTGTTTTATTGATAAAGTTGTTCAATCGCTTTTCAAATTCTTCCGGTCGTTTTCTGGCAGCCTCAATGTATGCAATTCGGATGCGTTTATATGAGTCTGAGAAGTGTTGGTAATTTTCCCATACAACTTTATCTTCTTTCAGTTTGTCGATTATATCATTTGGAAAAACAAAAGGAGCAGATAAAACATTTCGTATTTTATCCTCAAATTTAGGGTGTATCATTTTATTTTCCAATAACCATTTAAGTCTTTCTTTATTGGCTTGCGAGTATGTGCTTTTAGGATTTCTGGGCGTGAAATGCTGAATTTTATGTTCTTTGTCAAGCGACTTTATTGTGCTGTCAATCCACTCGAAACAAAGGGCTTCTTCAACAGCATCATTGTATGCAATACCTTTCTTGCCCGAAGATTTATTGGGAAATACAAACCAAACTTCATTAGCAGTTTCAAAGTTTTCAATCAGCCATTTTCGCCAATCTTTTCTGTTTTCAAAATACTTGATTTCTATCGTCATAACAAATAAATGAATTTTTATAATAGACTGTAATAGCTACAAATATAAGAAGATTTTTTGTTTATCTTTGTAACCTGAAAAAATAACTCCCCATGATGCATCATTCAGCAAAAGACAATTATGTCCATCTGACTACGACACCGGTTCCGCGGTTAATCATCTCGTTGGCTATACCGACTATCATCAGTATGCTGGTGACCTCGTTCTACAATATGGCAGATACCTATTTTGTGGGTAAAATAGATACTCAGTCTACGGCAGCGGTAGGTATTGTGTTTTCGGTGATGTCCATTATTCAGGCAGTGGGATTCTTCTTCGGACATGGTTCGGGAAACTATATCTCCCGTAAACTTGGAGCGCAGGAGACGGAGAATGCGGAGAAGATGGCGGCTACCGGATTCTTCTACGCATTATTTATCGGAGCATTCCTGGCAGTGCTGGGATTGCTGTTTCTCACCCCTCTGTCTTTGGCATTAGGTTCTACGCCGACCATTCTTCCTTATACGGAACGCTATTTGGGCATCATCCTCATTGGCGCCCCCTTTATGACAGCATCTTTGGTGCTGAACAACCAGATACGTTTTCAGGGAAATGCAGCTTACGCTATGGTGGGAATTGTGACGGGAGCGGTTATCAATGTGGTGTTGGATCCGATATTGATCTTTGTTTGCAACATGGGTGTGTCCGGAGCGGCGCTGGCTACGGTTATCAGCCAGTTTTGCAGTTTCTCCCTGTTACTGTATATGGGGCGCAAGGGCGGAAATATCCGAATCCGCTATAAAAACTTCACGCCGACACGGGCTTTTATAAAAGAAATTATCGGTGGAGGTACGCCTTCGCTTGCCCGTCAGGGATTGGCGAGTGTGGCAACCATTCTTTTGAATGTGGCTGCCGGTGCATACGGTGATGCCGCCATTGCAGGTATGTCCATCGTGACGCGCATCTCCATGTTCATCAATTCGTTCCTGATAGGTTTCGGGCAAGGCTTTCAGCCGGTATGCGGATTCAATTATGGGGCGGGACTGTATGCCCGCGTGCGTCAGGGCTTCTGGTTCTGTGTGAAAGTAGGTTTCTTCTTCCTGCTGATTTGTGCAGTGGCGGGCATGGGTTATGCCGAGGAGATTGTTTCCGTTTTCCGTAAGGGCGACCCTGCGGTAATAGCTACCGGTGCGGCCGCTCTGCGCTGGCAGTTCATCACTTTTCCGTTGGGTGCCTGGATTGTGGTCAGCAACATGATGTTGCAGACAATCCGCAAGCCGGTGCGGGCCACGATATTATCTTCGGCGCGACAGGGGCTGTTCTTTATTCCGCTGATATTTATTCTGCCCGGCTTCCTGGGGTTACAGGGGGTGGAGATGTGCCAGGCCGTTGCCGATATGCTTACCTTCTTCCTCGCCATTCCGCTGACGTGCGGGGTGCTGGCGGAGATGAAGAGGAAAGAAGCCCTTACCAGAAGCGATATCCCAGCGTAAAGAATGAAGCGAAGTTTTTGGGCAGGTATTTATCATATCCTCCGTATTCTTCCTGTATCATTTGATTGAGTTGCTTGTTGACTGTGACAAATCCAACTTGTACTTCGGCACCGATGATGAACCGGCGGTAGTCGAACGTAAGCCCGATGGCAAGACCTGCATCGAAGCGGTTGTTACCCATCTTGCCATCTATCATACTGCCGAAGGTGTCTATCTTGAAACGGTAGGATGATGACATGCTGCTACTTGCATAGTCGTTTATCTCGCCGGATGATTTGCCGCCTACACCTATGGCTACATAGGGGCCTGCACTCAACGAAGCATGATAATCCTTGCCCAGGTTGAGACGGGCGGCTATCATAATGGGGAGTTGGATGTACAGCTCGTTTATGTCCGCTTTGCCCATGTACTCTATTTCTTTCTTGCCGCCGATAGATACGAATTCCAGTGCTGATTGCAGAGACCAGGTTCTGTTAAGTATATACTCTGCACCGACTCCGGCCTTATAGGCAATCTTGGTTTCCCTGCCCGTATATTTACCGTGGAAGTAGGATGTTCCGATGCCGGCCTTGGCATGAAAAGAGAGCGGATTTTGTGCCGTTCCGCTCAGTGCGGCCAGCGCGAGGCAGAGGGTGATGATAATTTTTCTCATACGTATATTTCTCCGTTTTCAGTGATTAATAATATGGTTAGTTCGCCATCCGGCAGTAAGGGGGCACAGTGCCGGTGGCAGCATTCTATCAGTATTTTGCAGAAGCTCTCCAGATGGTCGGAGGGGATAAGGTCCCACAACTCACGGGCGAGGTTCATGGACTCGATGGCGGCAGCAGTCTGATCCGGGCAACCGGCTTGGCGGGCAAGGTCCAGGATAAAGGCCTTGTTCATGGTTACTTTTTTGCTGTGCGTGTCCAGATTGCCTTCGGCCAGTTTCACAGCTTTACCTATCATCACGCCGAGGGTGAGACGGGGCAGACCGAGTTCGGCTGCCAGTTTTATTGTTTCGCCGATAAAGTTACCGTAGTGCACAAAGGCTTGCGCAGGCAGGTCGGGATAATAGGCTTTGATGTACTTTTCGCTTTTGGCACCGGAGCTGATGACGATGCGCGGACTTCCGGTGGCACGCGCCACTTCCATGGACTTGCGGATGGAGTTGATAAATGCTTCGGACGAGAAAGGCTTGATGATGCCCGACGTTCCGATGATGGAGATGCCTCCCTCGATGCCCAGGCGCGGATTGAAAGTGCGCTGTGCTATTTCTTCGCCACCGGGAACGGAGATGGTGACTACGAACGGGTTTGCCACTCGGGGGATATGGAGTTTGCGGAGGCAGCGCTTCACATTGTCTTCGATCATACGGCGGGGAGTAGCGTTGATGGCTGCTTCGCCGAGCGGTATTCCCAGACCGGGCATGGTGATCATTCCCACACCTTCGCCGCCGCAAACAATTACGGTGTAATCCTCTTGGAGGACTTCCGGGCTGGGCGAGGGCTCGTCCATGCGGAAGGGGACGGCAACGTTGACTTTGATTTCCATGCCGTCGGTGATGTCGGGGTCATCGCCGCTGTGTTTGATGACGCTGGCGTTGGCCTCCATCATCCAGTCATCATTGAAAAAGTCGGATTTAGGAAGAGCGGGGCTGGGCTGTACGGGTACGAGGATGGTTTCGCCGTCGGGCAGGATGACGGGAAACTCTGTAGGGCGGGACTGGAATTGGACATTGAAGAGATCCCAGGTGGCAGCCACGGCGGCAGCAGTGGCACAAGTACCGGTAGTCAGTCCGCTGTGCAAGGGGTAGAAGTCGGGCAGAAGCTTCTCTACCATGCGGCGCAGGCCGTGGGGGCCATCTACGGTCAGGAAGCCTTCGGGCGTCTCGGGACGGCAGAGGGCGAAGATACGGATGCCCAGTTCGCGGGCTGCTTTTACTTTCTGTACAAAACCGCCGGACGTGCCGCTCTCTTTGATAAGGATGGCTTCGGGATGGAGCTGTTGCATCAGGAGACGTTCGTCTTCTCCCGCGTGGTAGTAATAGAGGTGTTGTTCGGAGAAGCCTTGCTCACGTGCCAACTGTCGGGAGCTTTCGCGGTCGAGGATGCGGAAGTGGCAGCAACAGCAGGCTTTATCGCCCTGCCACAACGGTTTTAAGGAACCGATGCTTTGTACGCCGGTAAGGGCGAGCAGGGTAAAGATGTTTTCGTCTTTTATCCGGCGGATGGCGTCGTCATAGCCTTGGCACCAGGTGATATGTTCCTGGTCGCGCTCGGGATAAATGCGCTCGAAGCGGATGACGGGGATATCGGTGCGGCGTGCCACTTGGGCTACGGTTTCGTGCAGTTGTTGGGCAAAGGGGTGAGCGGCGTCTATCAGCAGGCGGATGCCGTGATGGAGGCAACATCTTTCCAGCGTAATGGTGTCCATGGCACCTTGCAGGCGGATGCCGTTGTGCAACGTCACTTCTTGTTCGTCGCCTTTGGTAGAGTAGTAGAAGGGTTTCCCGGCTTCTTCGAGGGTTTGTGCGGCGACGCGACCTTCGGTAGTGCCGCCTAGAATCAGTATCATATTGTTTGGGTTATTTACGAAATAAATGTTTGAATTCGTGTGCGTATAGTCTCGACAACCCTTCGCGGTTGCCGATGGCTTCGCCAACAACAATCATGGTGGTCAGTGTCAGTTTGTTTTCTTCCACAATCCGGGCAAGGTCTTTCAGTTCACCACGGAAGATGCGTTCGTCCGGCCACGTCAGGTGGTAGCAGACGGCCACGGGAGTGGTCTCCGGGTATTCCTGCAGCAGTTCTTCCTGCACTTGCCGGGCAATGCCTGCACTGAGGAAGATGCACATGGTGCTTTGCGAGCGTGCCATGAGGTGCAGCTTCTCGCGTTCGGGCATGGGGGTACGGCCTTCGCCGCGGGTCAGGATGATGCTCTGTACCTTCTCCGGGATGGTGAATTGCGATTTCAGGGCAGCGGCGGCAGCCTGGAACGAGGAAATGCCCGGCGTGATGTGATAACTCATGCCGTACTGGTCGAAGTAGTTCATCTGCTCCTGGATGGCGCCGTAGATACACGGGTCGCCTGTGTGCAGGCGCACTACGAACTTGCCCCGGTCGTAAAATTCCTTCATCAGGGTGAATTGTTCTTCCAGATCCATCGAGGCGGAACTGCGTACGGTGGCGCCGGGCTTGGCGCAGAGCGTCAGTTCGCGGGGCACGAGGCTACCGGCGTAGAGTATGAGGTCGGCTTTTTGCAGCATCTGCCGTCCACGTACGGAGATCAGATCCGGGTCACCCGGTCCGGCGCCCACTATTTCGATGTGTCCCCGGCGCACCACACTGATGTCCAGTGCTGCGGCCAGGGTATAGTTCTCACCTTTCTTTTTGGGCATCAGCAGTTCGGTGTTCTCGGCCGTGAGCAGTGCTGCTGCTTCGCTCACGCTGGGGGTGCCCATGTGTTTCATCACTGTTTTGCTGGGATGGGGTACCTCTACCTGTGCCAGTTCCTGGGCGGTGTAGAAGTGTACGGGATATTGCTTGTTGAGCGCCCTCACCACGGGTTCGCCGCTCTTTGCGTCGATGGTGGAGATGGAGGCGATGGCAGGCAGGATGATGCCGTATTGCCGCAAAGTTTCTTGAATGTCGTCCTGTATCTTGCGGGTGGGACCTGCCTGGCGTGCCAGACCGATACCGAGGTGTACGGCGCGGGGCACGTAGCATATCATCGGCATCTCATTGAAATTGGGCACTTGGGCCGATACGCACAGTATCAGTTTGAAGCGTGCCGGTTTGAGGTCTTTCAGGCGATAGAACACCTTGACATGGGGCGGCAGATGTGCTTCCAGCCAGTCGGTGCCCTCGTCGCGGATGTTGAGCAGCAGGGCGGTGGGTTTGCCGGAGACGAAGAGGCTGATGTGTTCGTTCATGCATGCACGCATTTTCTCTTCGGGTGTTTTGGCAAGTTCTGCCATCAGCAGGGTGGCTGGTTCGGCGTTGATGATGGGAAACCAGCCGAAACGCTTCGGGAAGGTGTCGAGTCCCCACAGACCGGTAAGGTCGCTTTGGGTGGTTACTACCGGTTCGGCGCCCAGTATGCCCGCTACCTGATCGGTCAGCTCGTTGGCTCCGCCGATGTGGCCGGAGAGGACAGAGATGGCGTAGCGACCAGTGGTGTCTACGCAAACCACGGCCGGGTCGGTGTATTTATTCTTTATGCATGGCGCAATGGAGCGGACGCAGATGCCCATGGCACCGATAAAGACAAAGGCATCGTAATGGTTGAAGTTTTCGGCGGTGAATTTGCCGGTCGATTCGATATGTGTGCACCCCTCTTCGTGCCTGGGGGTGAAGATTTCAGATTCGGCGAGCTCGTTGAGCAATGATTGCGCAATGTCCAGGCCGGCTTCGGAGATGAGGATAATAGCTGTTTTCATAATCGGTGTGTATGTTTAAGAAAGCGTAGCTTTCATAATTTCAATAGGGTTATAGTCGTTCAGGGCGATGCGCACGGAGGGTTGCAACACCATTCCGATGGCTTCGGTGCCATGGACGAATGCCTCTTTGCTCTCGGCGGATACGGAGTTGAAGACGATGCAGCCTCCGGGAAGGAGGACTTCTTTTACCTTTTCCAGCATTTCACCCAAGTGTCCGCCATGGCCGCCGATGAAGACGGCATCGGGACGGGGCAGGGGGCTGATGTCTGTTTGGAGGAAGTCGCCGATCACTGCCGTGATGCCCGGTGCGCCGAAGCGGTGACTGTTGATGTCCATCAGTTCCCGGCCCTCGGGGCGGATTTCGAAGGAGACTACCGTAAGGTGGGGAAACTGTAACCGTGCTTCGATAGAGACGGAGCCGGTACAGAAACCTACGTCCCAAAACACGCGGCGGCGGTTCAGTTCCAGCGCTTGCAGGGTGAGCAGGCGAATGGGGGCTTTGGTGATCATGCGGGCGCGTCCGTCAAGGAGGGCGAATTCTCCGTCGGGGATACCGAAAGGACGGGCAGGGATAGTGCCTGCGCAGAGCAGCAAGTTGTTGGGGTGCTCAAATTCTCCTTTCACCGCCTCTTCGAGCGACATGTGGCGGATGCGTTCCTTGTCGGGATTGCCGAGGTGCTCGCCTACATACATTGTATAATAGGTGTAACCGTATTCTAGCATGCGGGCAGCAATGGTTGCCGGGGTATGTTCGCGGTCGGTCAGGACGCCGATCTTCGGAGCGCCTTCTATCAGGGCACGGTCGAATTCCTGCCACGGGCGGCCGGTAAGAGAGACGGTGCGCATGTCGTCGTAAGGCATCACGAGGCGGTGTACCAGCGTCTGCAATGAGTTGAAGGCGGGGTAGAGGCGGATGCCCGCATCGGGAAGCTTCCGCCTGATGGTATTGGCGAAGCCGAAGAACAACGGATCACCGGAAGCAAAGACGATAATGGTTTGGCCTGTCCGTACTTCTGCGTATCTGGAAAATACATTCTCTAAAGGTACGGTAATGGAAATCCATTCGGCATGTTCCGGCAATAGCCCTTTGACTATCTCCTTGTGCCGCACGCCGCCCGAGAACACCTTTCCCTGCCGGATGTGTGCCAGCACTTCAGGCGGGAAGAAAGGTTCCCGGCTATCGTCCATTCCTATGATGATAAAATTTCGTTCCATTTATACATCCCTTCCCGGTCGTAATTGCTCCGCGTCATTATAGCATAGCACGGCATTCACCAGCGTTGCTGCCAGGTTGCTGCCGCCTTTGCGTCCTTCTACAATAATCTTCGGTATCTCTATGAACGGCTTCACCATGTGCTTCGATTCCTGCACATGCACAAAGCCTACGGGGGCGGCAACAATGCCTGCCGGCCGGGCTTTGCCTTTCCGCGTCAGGTCGCAAAGTTCCATCAGCGCCGTGGGTGCATTGCCGAACACAAACAGTGCATCGGGATGTTCCTCTACTGCCAGCCGAATACCTGCTTGGGTGCGGGTGATGCCTTTCTCTGCTGCCATCCCTGCTGTACGCGGGTCGCCGAGGTAACATTTCACCTCCACGCCGAGACGCTGCAAAGCCCCTTTGCGTATGCCGCTGGCAGCCATCGTCACATCAGTAATGATAGTCTTGATTTTTCCGGCTTCAATCTCCCGGTATAGCGATGCCACGGCACCTTCGTCCGTATGCAGCAGATTTTCCATTTCAAAATCCGCCGTCGTATGTATGGCGTGTAGCAATGCCCATTTGTGGTCGAGGGGAATATCCTTATTCTTCAACTCTTCTTCAATAGTACGGAAACTGCGTATCATAATATCCTGCCCGATGCCCTTGGCTTCCGTATTTGTTTCGCGATAATAGCCTCGGGGAGTAATGAACGCCCCGTTCCATTCGTAAGACTGCGAATTCCCTATCAGTACCACAGTAAACATATCCACTTCTTCGGGATTGAAATCCTGTAAAGTCGTGATGTGCACCTCTTGCTCCGGCCGTCCTGCCTGGCGCACATATCCCACGGGTGTTTCCGGTGCACGTCCTTCCTGCAGGAAGAGTTCTTTCAGCCGATAGAGTTGCCAGTAGCGTCCTTCGCTCTTCGGATTGTAGACGGCGGTTACAAAATCGGCCGTAGCGGCGGCGATGATGCGCTTTTCAATACGTTCCCAAGGTGTCATCAGGTCCGAAAGGGAGATAACACAGAAGTCATGCCCTACGGGGGCGCCGAGCAATGATGCCGCTTTTTGGAAGGCACTGATGCCGGGCAGGGAAACGATCTCTACATTGCTCTGTCGTTCGCGCTTCATTTCGTAGATAAGGGGCGTCATGCCGTAGATGCCTGCATCTCCGGAACTGATGACGCAGACTGTCTTTCCCTGTTCCGCCAGTTCAAAAGCTTGTTTGGCACGGGTGCGTTCGCGTTTCATCCCGGTATCTATGCATTCTGTTTTGGGGCGGAGGTGGGGAATTACAAACCGGAAATAGTATTTATATCCTACCACCACATCTGATTCTTGCAATGCGGCAATGACGGCAGGAGTAATGTCTAGTTCGTTGCCCGGTCCGATGCCGGCAACTATTATCTTGGGTTGCTTCATATCTGTATACTCTATTGGAGTACAAAGATAGGACTTAAATCTGATGTAACCGAAAAAATAGGATAACAATCTGCCGTAAAAGGCCTACCCCCTTTTACGGCTATTGTTTGTCATTCTTTTAGCATAGCTTTGATGTGGTCGATGTATATCCGGCGGATGGTAATATTTTCACCCAGACCTTGCATACGTACATTTACCCGGTAGCCTTGTTTTTCGAGTTCTGTCTTCCACACACCGGCAATGTCTTCTTTGGTATGATTGCCGCAGACCAACAGCAACGGGACCAATGTTATGTTTTTAGGTCGTGTCTCTTTCAGTTGTAGCAAGGTAGCGTCCAACGTAGGATAACCTTCGATGGTGCTGACATGGAAATTCTTCAATCCATGTGCTTTCATCATAAAGTCGAGCATGGCATAAGTTGCCGTGCTGGGTAGCTGGTTGCCGTGCCCCACGTAGACCACATCTTCTTTCTTGTCCGGTTGTTCGGCCGTCAATATACCGATTACCTTTTCGCAGTCTTCTACGGAGTACAGCAGGGGATTGCCGACTTTTATCTCCTTGAAGAACGGGCGCACCTTGTCTGCGTCTCTGCGGACGGATGTCATCTCGCTGCCCTCAATCAGAGTAGTGCTTTGTACGTAGACTTTTTGATAGCCGTCGGCGCGAAGTTTTAGCAGGGCATCCGTCGGACTGTCTTTGTCGACGCCTTCCTTGGCAAGTTTTCTTCGCACAATCGGGGAGATGTATGCTTCGCGCACCTCGAATTGCGGGAAGGCTTCTTTGGCTTCACGGGTAATGACGTCAAGGGTCAGTTCGCGCGTTTGCGGGTCCGAACTGCCGTAATGGGTGATAAGCAAAGCCGCCTTCTCCTCTTGTGCGGAGGAGAAGAGGCTGGTGCCGAGTAAACAGAGAGTAATGAAAAAATGCTTCATATCTTTAATGTTTAGAAAGAGATTATTTAAGTCTGAGTGCCAGGCTGAACATGATCGAACGTCCCGGAGAATAGAGGGCAAAGTTCTTGTTCAGCGGGCGGTTGTCCTTTTTGTTGAATATATTGTCGATGCCGATACCCGGCTCTACTACGAAGTTGCGGAAACCGTCGAAGGTATGGCGAGTATTGAGGCTCCAGATGCCGTAACCCGGAGCATTTCCGTCTGCATCTCCCGGATAGTAGACCTTGCTTTGAATACGACCGTTCAGGTTGATGTTCAGGGTGTAGTCGCTCCAACTGTGTATGTAGTTTCCGGTGATGGTAGCTGTATGGCGCACACTGCGTTCGATGTTTTGCCATTCGCCTCCTTCGTTCAGACCGCGTCCGTAGGCGTATGTGTAATTTCCGGCCAAGGTGAATCCGGAGAACAGATTGCCGTTGAGGTTTACTTCAAAACCTTTGACGGTGGCTTTGTCGAAGTTGAAGTAGTTCTTCACACTCAAGTTCTTGGTGGACGAGAGATCGCCAATTTCGGGAAACTCCTTGCGCAACTGGTTTTGCTCGGCTTCGGGCAAATCGTCGAATTTGGTGGACTTGGAAGTTACCATGCTTTTTACATAATTCAGATAACCGGTAACGGAAGCGCTGAAACGGTTGGTACGATATTCCATGTTTATGGAGTAGTAGTTGCTGTGTTCGGGGTCCAGGTCTTTGTCTCCCAATGAGATGGTAGATCTGGTACCCATCGTCTGCTTGAACATGTGGTAATAGAGTTCGTCGATTCCCGGGGCACGGAAGCCGGCTGCATACGTGGCGCGTACGTTGAAGTTGCCAACGTTGTACATGGCTGCCACTTTCGGGGTGAAGCGGCCACCGGTTTGTTCGTGGTGGTCATAGCGCACTCCCACAACGCCGGTGAGGTGCTCCCATAGCTTTACTTCATGTTGTCCGTAGGCCGATGCGGTGTAGACGCCTTTGTCCAGGTCGGAGTCGGGGCGGTGCAGCACTTCACGACGATAATCCACACCAAATACGGTGGTGCTGTTGGCGGTGAAGCCAAAAATACCTTTCAACTCGGCATCGTGGAATTTCTGGAGTTTGGTGAGTGCGTATTGTCCGGGCAGGTAACCGCTGTTCTCAATCATGTATTTATAGCGCGAAGCATAGTTATTGCCCGAGTAGTCGAACTGGAGGACGTTGCGCTTGCTGAGCTTATATTTGGCTCCCGCTCCCCAGTTATACCCCTCATAAGTGGTGTTGTACTTGCTGCCGCCAGTTATATCTTCCTGTTCTACGGGACGTTCCAGACCACGGTTGTAATATCCGCCATTGGCATAGAAAGAGAGCCGGTCCGTGGCATCGTAAGTAAACTTCTGCGAGAGATTGTTGGAACTATATCCTATGGACAATGGGGCAATAGTTTCAATCAGCTCCTCGCCGTCTTCCGTCAGGCAGTTGTTCTGCCAGCCGTCGGAATGGTCGTATTTATAAGAAGTATAAGAACTTATTTTTCCTTGGGAAATGTCCAGGTTCAGTCCTTGTGAGAACTGGTTCTTCCGGGTGTAGCTGCTGTTGCTGCTGAAAGCTACCACATCTTTCGGTTCGTTGGTGATGATATTGATTACACCTCCGATGGCGTCTGAACCATAGAGCGAGGAAGCAGCTCCGTTCAGTACCTCGATACGCTTTATGCGGGTCATGTCTATCTGGTTGAGATCGATGTTACCGGTGATGTCTCCCGTTACTTTACGTCCGTTCACCAGTATCAGTACGTGCTTGTTGGAGAGGCCGTTCATCATCAGGTACGATCCCATGGCGTTGGGACGGAAAGAGATGGATGGCACCATCCTGGTCAGAGCTTCCTGAAAGTCGGTGATGCCGGCACGTTTTATTTCGTTGGCAGTGATGACCGACACCGGAGCCGGTGTATTCTTCAGTCGCTGGTGTGTACCTGTACCTGTAACAACAACCGGATTCAACTCATAAGTCTTTTTTGTCATGTCCTCGCTTTCGCCTTTTTCGGCTTGTGCATAAGCACCGGTAGCGATGAATCCGCCCATCAAGAGGGCAATCAGAAATCTTTGTTTTACCATATATTATTTTATTTTATATAACGCAGCAAAGGTAGGCATCATTTTGAGGCTCTGAAATACTTAAAACTTGTCATAATAGAGGTGCGGAATAACTATATGTAGGTAGTGAATTCTCTATTCCGGCACGTAGATGATTTCTCCATTTTCCAGCTGATAGGCAACGCCTACCTTTTTACCCCGCTTGCCGGAGGGCTGCTGTTCTTCGCTGGGGGTATATTTTTTTATTTCCTGCCCTTCTTTGGTAATGATTTCCATATTTTCCTTTCCGGGATTCTTCACCATGGTGAAGTCTTCTTTCGAGAACATTTCTGTCATGTTAAAGCGGGAGACGAGTGCTACCATCAAGGCCACGGCAAAGACCATGGCCACGTCGAAAAGATTGGCTACCGTACCCATCGGGTCGGAGTCCGTGTTGTTGTGGAGGAGTCGGTTTCGTTTCATTGGATGGGGGATATGGGGTTAGAAGCAATTACCGGAGTACTGAGTACCTTGTACAGATATTCCAGGTCGTTCATCTCGCGGGCGTACCAGCGTTGTTTCACTTGCAGGGTGACCACCCCGATGGCTGCAATGACCATGCCTACCACAGTGGTGGCAAAGGCTACTTGCATGTTGTAGGCCATGGAAGAGATATCTCCGGCGGCAAGTCCTACTAGAGCGGGACCCATCGGGATCAGTGTTCCCATAAGTCCCAGCATAGGACCCAGTTTGATGAAGGTGCGCGAACGGCCCAGTTCCTTTCCGGCATCCACCTCGTAGTTGGCCAGCAGACGTTCGCAGTAATCTGCATTGTCGCGTCGTTCGGACAACTTCTTCAGGCAGCGGAGAAGAGGGGAGTTGCCTGCCGGAGGAAGCTGTTGCAACCGTTCGTCCCTATTTTCGCTGTTGATGTCTTCCAGTATATCAGTAAATTGTTTTTGTAATTTTATCCGTTGGTAAAATTCACCGAAGAAACCTCCTGCGAGAATAATGGCACGGAGGAAAAACAAGAGCAGCAGGACTACGACCGGAACCAGTAATCCGTTGGAGATCCAGAAAAGAGTATTTGAAATTGTTTCCATGATGATGGTATGATTTATAGTTTATATTTCTTTTTAATAGCCGGTGGCGATGATGCTTAGAATGACAATGAAGATGTTGACTATGAACAAAACCTCAAGACGAAGTGATTTGTCACCGAGAAGCAGGTGGAGTAGCGGACTACCAAGGCAGACCGTCAGGAAAGCAGCGAGTGCCGCTATCCATGAGAGGTTGACAAAATCTATGCCCGGATAGGAGAATAGCAGTAATGCCAGTGCATAACAGATTACGCCGCCCACTAATACGCCCGGGTAGAGTTTCAGAAAGAACGTTACTGCCTGTTTGAAGACTGTATTGCGCGTACGTATCTCTGCAAAGCAGTCGAAGCAGAAGGCAATCATCAATACCGCTTCCAGCGTGACGCAAACAGAGAGGTTCAGCATTTGCGCACGCGATGTAAAAAAGGCGCTCATCACCGTTTTAGATTGCTCCGTCATCCAGGGAGTGACCAGCCAGGCGAACAGGGCACAACCAGTCGCTGCCGCCAATATCCCCCAGCGGGAGTAGAACCCGACTTTCAGCAGGAAACTGGCGGTAACGAAAACAGCCAGAAGGTGTATCACGTACTCCATACTTTAGATTATTCCTTCTTCCTTTTTTTCAGTAACACCACCAGACCAATGAAAGCCGCGATTACTATGGCCCCGATAATAACACCATTAATTTTATGCTTGCGTGTCACTTGCTCCGGAGTCAGTTTCTGTTCTTTCAGAACAACGTCCTTTCCTTTGGTAGTGGCGGCTTCGTGCACGCTTTTCATATTTTGGTTGTAGGTTTGTTTATCTTTACTGTCCAGCTGGTCGGCAACAAATGCTTGCAGTTTGACATTGTCGCAGACAAACTCGGTACAGGCCGCACCTTTATCACGGGTGGTCTGTGCATGCAGGGCGGCGGTAGTTTTCAGTTGTTCTTCGGATGCTTTCCAATATCCTTTGCGGGCACTCTCCAACATTACGGCTGTGATGGCCTGGAAGGCAGCCGGATTGACGCGAAGAAAATACTCGTGGATACCCAGTTTGTTCTCATCCTGTATATACATCTTATACAGGTCGTTGAAAAGTTCCTTGTCCATAGCTGAGGGACGCATGACGTGCCAACCGAAGATGTTGCGGAAAATCTCGCCGAACATTTGCGCCGTACCTTCACCGCCTTTCATCCTTTCTTGTATGTAAGTAGGATTTAGGACAGTGGCACGCGTCTCTACGGCGATGGCTTCTTTGGCATCCTGCATACGGCGGTTGGTGCGGTTGCGGTAGTCGGCCATGTAGGCATCCGGTTCCTTGCCGGTTACGGTCTTGACGGTAAGAGACAAGCCTCCCGTAAATTCGTAGACATGATCCAGCGAAATGGGTCCCCATGTATTGCTTTGGCGAGGCTGGATGACGACATCCGTTTCGGACAGGGCAGAGGCAAACAATCCCTCCTGTACATCTCCCCAATTACTATCGTCGCCATAAGTGGCTCCCATATTATTAAGATAGCCTGCCGCTATTTCCTTTTCATCTTCCCACGAACCGCTATGCTCGGTATATGCCATTATGCCGGTACTGTAACCACTGTTTACCGGGCCGAATACACGCATTACGGACATTTCGCGGGCGCGTTTGGGAGAGGCCCCTTTCTCTACCAGCAGTTTTTCCTGTAGCAGTGTTCCCGATGCTACATAGTTGGGGTAGACTTCATCTTTGGCTTCCGATGCCAGGCGCACGGCGTCGGTCAGCAGTTTCAAGCGAGAACCGGCTATGTCGCGAAGCTGTCCGGAAACTTGAACCAGGACATTGATACGTGGGCGTCCCAACTCTTCACTTGGCACCAGTTTCAAGTCTACTACCCGCCCTTGTCCGTCGCGTATGGGTTCTATACCGAGCATCCAGAATACTTGTGCTAATGTAGCACCTTCGGTATTGATGAATTCGCCAGCCCAGAATGTATAACTTACTTTCCGGGGATATTCGCCGTGCTTGCTGATGTACTGTTTCAGTGTGGCTTCTGCCAAGCGCTTTCCGTCTTCCCAAGCACGGGGATTCGGTGTGTTTTCAGCATTGATGCTGTACATGTTGCGACCGGTAGGAAGTACGTTCGGATTCAGTACCGGATCACCACCCGGAGCGGGAAAGACGGTGCCACCACCCAGTGCACGTACCATGGCATTCAACTCGTTTGTGGTCGATGCTATCAGTTGCTTACGATAGAGTAGGGCAGGGCGGAGTTCCGGTGCTACGGAAGCCGTGTCTTTGGGCGGATTTTGCAGCAGGGCTGTCAGCCGTTTTCTGGCACCGGGCAGGTAATGGTGGGCTATGTAGGTGAAGTCCTGTAACTGCTCCGTGGTAATCTTTCTCTTATCCCGGTCTTTGCGGGCGGTTTCGTAAGCCAGAGGGTCGGCGGCAACGGCCAGAGTTGTTGTCAGCAGGTCGCGTTCGGAGTAAGGTTCGTCCATGGTGTAATAGGCACCCTGCATCTTTTCATTGGCTATCTCTTCGGTGAAGGCATCCAGGCGTTCCAGTTCTTCGGTCGTATAGGGTTTGTCGGGTATAGAGTCCAGGTCGAGGTCGCGATGCAGGCCCAGGCGCATTGCTTCTTTCTTGATACGTATTCCCAGCATTTGGTATTTTTCCGTGCCTTCGTCCAGGACTTTATGGATATCTTCCAGCAGGGAGGAGTAGCGTTGGCGCATGCCACTTTCCGCATAAGGCGGAGTGAGGTAGGTCACCAGCACGGCATGTGTGCGACGTTTGGCAATGATGCCTTCGCCTATGTTCCCGGTTGTATAAAAATAGAAATGCGGAAGATTGCCCACTAATACGTCCGACCAGTCTGATTGTGACTGAGCTACGTTTTTTCCGGGTGTGTATTCCAGATTGCCATGCGTACCGAAGTGGATGAGTGCATCTGCCTTGAACCCTTTTTGCATATATAGGTAAGAGGCAAGGTAGCTGTGCGGAGGAGCTACCGGCATGCCATGCACCAGTTTGAATTCATCGTCTCCCAATGCCGGACGGGGCTGGGGGAACAACAGTACGTTTCCGAATTGCAGGCAGGCAACGGCAATGCTGTCTTGGGTAGCCAAGAGGTTACCCGGAGCATCTCCATATCGGTCGGTTACTTCTTTGTATTTTTCCGGGAGAAGAACTTCGTGTGCCCATTGCTCATATTGTCCGGCAGATAACCATACGGGATGTGCTGTCTTTAGGAACTGCTCTTGTGCACCTTTGGCGTATGACCCCATGACGGAACCGTCGCGATGAATCTGTTTGCCGAACTCCTCCACTGTGGCAGGCAGTCCGCTAACGTCATATCCTTCGTTACGCAGGCGCTTCAGAAAATTATAGAGTGAAGGAATCACCTCCATGCCGCTTGCCAGCAGGGCATCTTTTCCGGGTGTCTTGAAGTAACAGATGGCGACGCGTTTATCCTGGTTCGGCATATCTTGCAAGGACATGTACTTGCTGATGTGATCGACGAGTGCATTGATTCGTTCCATTTCGGCGGTGTACATGTAATAGCCTTTTTCGTTCTCGTTTTGTGTGGCAATGCAGAGGGGAGCCATGCCACCGTCTATTTCCGGCACTACTACGCGGGCTGTCAGTGTGCCTCCACTGACCGGAGTATTTCTATCCAACCATTCTTCGTGAGACTGTATCAGGGGAAAAGGCATAAAGAGAGGAATATTTTCCTGGTGCAGCCAGTTGATGAGTGAATCGTTGCCCAGCCGTCCCATCGGAAGATAAACAAGCCCGTCGGGATGGAGCGAGCGTATCATGTTTGCCCTTTCTTCGCCACCTGCGGTGAATGGATAGACGTTGAAGCCTGCTTCTGTCAAGCGGGATATAAGGGTGTCTACATGGGCACGGTTACCTTCCATCGGGAAGTTGAGTCCCGAAATAAAGGCGAGGTTGCAACCGCTCTCGTGATAAAGATTCTTTTGTTTCAGGTAGTCGGTTACTTCTTGCGGAGTCTTGAAGTAGCGCCCGTATTCCCGGTGATAGAACATATTCTCCAGCAGAGGGATCGGAGCTTCGTAATCTTGATAACCCCATCGTTGAGGAGTGGCAAGATGGCGCAGGTAGCGCAGGGCGTTCCGATAGTTATGCTTGCTGGCATTTTTGAAGTATTCGCGCAAAGTAGCTTGATCTTCATCGGTAATATTGTGGTTGACGGAATAGCTGAAGTTCCGCAAGGTGTTTGTAAATATAGGCACACCTTTGGCTGCTACCCTTTCCAGTTCGGCTATTTGTGTTTCGTCAAGGAATAAGCCTCTGCTGTACATCATGATGGCATCGTAGCCGGAAAGGTCTTTCACGTCTTCTTTCTTGATGCAGGTCACGTCTATCCGGTCGCAATCGTTGTTCAGTGCAATGTCTGCTGCTTGTGCAAGCGTGGGGTTGATGATGAGGATGCGGGTAGGTGCCCACCAGTATTGGTAGGCTGCAAAGCAAGCTGCTATCAGTATGGCTATGCTGCAAAGGATTATTCCTAAACTTTTTCTATTCATAAAGAAGACATTTTAAATAGTGGGGGAATTAAGCAAGAAATAGGACTATATATTTATTCCGGGTCTTTTCCGGCAGCATAAGCGGCTTTCTTGGTCATAATGTCCAGCATCCGGTGTTTCAGCCCGAAACGGATGTGTTCGATGAATATATCCTGTATTTCGGGTACTTGTCCCAAGCCTTCAAGACGTGCATTGACCGTGAAGTCTTCTTTTTCGAGTGCTTCCTTCCATTCACCGGCAATGTCGTTCTTAGCATGGTCGCCGGCAACGAACATAAAGGGGACAAGCGTTACTTTCTTAGCTTTCGCAGCTTTGAGTTGTGCCAGCATTGTCTCGAAAGTAGGATAGCCTTCGATGGTACCTACATGGAAGTTCGTCCGTCCGGCAGCTTTCAGCATATAGTCCATCTGGCTGTAGATGGCGGTGCTGGGCGTATAAGTGCCATGACCTACGAGGACGAAGTTTTCCTTCGCAGTTTTCTTTCCCTGTGCAGGTGCATCGAGACGTTTCCCAAGTATCTCAACAACTTTTTCCGCATCTTCCGTGGAGTAGAGCAGGGGAGTGCCTACGCGGATTTCCTTGAAGAAAGGCAACACGCTTTCTACATCGCGGCGGAGGGATTCCATTTCTACACCATCTATAATATTAGTGCTCTGCACGATGACATGTGTGTAACCCTCGCCACGCAGGCGCAGCAGAGCCTCGAGTGGAGTAATTTTATCAATGCCGCGCTGTTTCAGTCGGCGGATAATGATGCGTGAGGTATAAGCCTCTTGGAATTTCAGTTCGGGGAAGGCGGCTTGTGCCTTGGCATTGATGGCATCGATGGTCAACGCGCGGGTATCGTCGTGCGTCGTACCGAAGTGTACCATGAGCAGGGCGGCTTTGTCGCCGGGTTTCATATTTGCCAGCATATCGCTGTGTTCATGATTACCTCCCTCGTGCGCACGGCAGAGGAGGGAGATAGTCAGTATCATTAGGAGAGAGAATACTTTTTTCATGAATCGGCTTATTATTTGTCGTTTTCTATCACTCTGAGGATGTCGAAGTAATAGCCTTCTGCAATTTCCACGCCTTTCTCTACCTTGCCGGTTGCAATGTCGTAGATGTAAATGCAAGGATTGGCATCTTTCGTATTTACACCGATATATGCTTTTCCGTCAACGACTACAGTGCGTTGCGCAAAACGTCCGCCACTGTATGCTATTTCTTTACCGTCGTAGCTTAAGCGTGTTCTGCTTCCGGTAGTAAGGTCTACGATTGAGTAGTAGTGGCTGTAATCATCAATAGCAGTTCCGGCAGCATCGTTACGGGCATATACCAATGCCTTTCCATTGCCCAGGTACTGAACGGTAAGCAACTTACCGTCAGCGTCGGGATAGCCTTCATAAGTGGTATCGAAGTCTACTTCTCCCTTTTTGATGCGGATCAGGTGTCCTTGCTCCATATCATTGGCATCGGTATATGCAGCCAGGTAGAGGTTGCCTTCTTCGTCGTACATCACGCAGTTCTGTAACAGTTCTCCGTAGGCACTGCCTGCCATTTCGGCGGCAAGAGTGTTGACGTTGATGGTCTCTATCTCCATAGTAGAAGGATTGATGGTAGCCGTCAGAAAGTTGGACGTTGCTTTGCCGCCTCTACCGGATGTGGTTTTGCCAAAGTAGAAGTAGAAGAGCTTACCTGCTTTTTCATTGTAAGTAAGGATGCCTGAAGTCGTAAATGCTTTGGCACCTTCGGGAAGAGGAAGGTCCAGAGTACCCTCGTCGAGGATTCTCAAATCATCGGCATTGAGCTTGGTCCACAGAATCTTGTCCACGTCGCCATTGGCTGCCATGATGATAAGGGTATTGTCGTCGGTCCAGGCGTGTGTATAGGAACGTACTTTATAGGTATTCTTTACGAAAGGTTGTTCCTGCTTAACTACAACTGAGTTTCCTATGATCTGCAACTTGGTGAAGCGTTCGCCGGAGTTAGGTACCTGATAATAATATTTTCCTTTGACGATGTTCTCTATGGAGTATACGTTGTTACCCTCCTTGTTGTTGAATTCAACACCGTCGTTCTTGATGTCGATCATGGTTTGGTCGGCAGTAAGGGCATCTACGCTCTTTACGATGGTACCGTTACCCTGGTTCATGCCACCATGCTTGTCTATACTCATGAAGATATCGAAGTGGTAATTGGATTTCTCCGGGGTGGGGTCGGGATCCGGATCGGGTGTCGGTTCTTCTTTTTTTGCAGGATCGTCATCATCGGAACATGCACTGAACGATACGGTCATAGCCATGACCATAAGGAAACTGAATAGCAAATGTAACTTTTTCATTTGAATAAAATTTATTAGTTAATAAATAATCTGAATTTAGCGAAGAAGGAGCGGCCCGGCTTCTGTAACTTGTAGTTGTCGTAGGCCAACTTATCTAATATATTTACGCATTCCAGTGAGATGTTATATTGTCCCCGTTTCCATGAATAAGTCATATCGGCGTTGTAGATGTGCTGTGCCGGGATGCGGGCTTTACTATCGCGTGAACCGTAGGCTTCCCAAGTCAGGAAGAACCAATGCACCCATTGATAGGTGCATCCCAGGCGTAACTTGCTTTCGGGCAGCACTACGTTGCGGAATACATAGCTTGCTTCGGCACTGCCGAAGAGCCACGGACGGTTGGGTACGCGGTTATTGTAAGTGGCCGATGGCTTGCCGTCGGTCTTATATCTCTTTTGGTCGCGGGCTTCCTGGAAACTGACGTTGGTGGCCAGTTGCAGTTTGCTTTGCCAGTCGTAGCGCACTTCTCCCTCTATGCCTTTGATGTTGACTGCCGGAACGTTTTCGTATTGCATCATGCCTTCCTTTTCCGATACGGTGGCTTGAATATAGTCGTCCACATAGCGGAGGAATCCGTTTGCTTCGTAGTAGATGGTGTGTCCCGATGCCGGATGCCACGTCCCGAAGACTCCCAGGTTGACGTTGTCACTGCTCTCGGGATTCAATGCTACGTTGGCATAAATGGTGGTACCGTTGCCCAGCAATTCGCGGGCAAGGGGCAGACGGACACTATGTTCATAGGAGAGTTTTATGGAGAAAGGTTCTACAAGTGTGAAACGTGACCCGGCACCATATCCGTAGTACTCTTTGGTTACGGCACCGCTTATGTTCTTTGAACCTGTGATGCTGGGTAAATCTGTTTGCCGGATGTTCAGGTGGTTGATGTACTCCTTGGCAAAGAAGGTGTTGTTCATTTTTCCATTGAAGAAGGACTGGTTATAGGAGAAACCGAGCACATGCTTTGCCAGGACGTCGTTGGCGGCTTCAAAGTCAACGTCTACTTCATCGTAGCGGTTGTTTCCCGTACGACTCAGCAGGTAATTCAGGTTGAGGCTGTGATGGTGATTCAGCTGATAATTCAGATTGGCGCGGGCAATGGTCAACGGACGCTTGTAGTGACGCATGGAGCGTCCGCGTCCCGTTATTTCATTGCGTGAACTTACAATATAATCGCCATTCCAGTCGTACTTGCGGTATGCGGTGTCCGTAGTCAGCGAGTGATCCCAGGTGTGAGACAGGAAAGCATTCAGTTGCATATTCTTCAAAATGAAGTTATGCTTCTGATAGCGTGCCGAAACGTTCCAGGCATCCGATTCCCTTTCCGCCATGCCGTAGACCTTGCTTTGAACGGAACCGGTCTGCAACTCTTTATTGACTTTGGAGTAGGATCCCGAAACAAAAAAAGCATCTGCCCATGATTTGTTGGCAAAGCCTACTTCTACTTGTCCCAGGAACGAGAAGTAATCATCGTGGAAACGTCTGCGGTTGGTCAGGACGTATTTGCGTACGTCTTCGTCCCAAACTTCAACGTCTTTCATCATATAGTCGTTCTTGGAGTAGTTTACTCCGATGGTGGGCTTGATGATCAATCCCGTCTTAGGCTCCACAAACTGTGTGTTCAAGTCCGCTTTGTGTGTATGGAAAGAGCCGATGCCGTAGGACACGTCCAGGTAGTTTTTCTTTTCCTGCTTGGTGATGATATTGATTGCACCGCCTAAGGCATCTGTACCCAGACTGGCGGGGACTACTCCTTTATAAATCTCTATCCGGTCTATGATGTTTACCGGCAGGTTTGCCAATGAAACTTCGCTTCCTTTTGTATCCAAGGGTACTCCGTCCAGAAAGTAGCGGATTGAGTTGCCCGACATTCCGTTGATGGAGAGGTCGAAGTCCGAACCTACCCCGCCTTCCTCTCTTACCTTGATGCCGGTGGTGCGGTTCACCAGGCTGTTCAGGTTGTTCAGTGAGTTTATGATCGGTTTGATGTCGAGTGCATTGACAGCGAAAGCGCCTTCTTTCACCCGCTGTGTTTGTGTTTTGCCGTACACCTCGACCGAGTTGAGGGTGACGGAACTTTCTTCGAGGGTGAAGTCCGCTTTCTTGTTTTGCTGAATGTTGAGGGAGGTCTTCAGGGTTTGGTAGCCCACGTATGATACGACCAGTGTGTACTTGCCGGGCGTGATGGGTAAGGAATACCTGCCATTGTCATCGGTATATGTGCCGGAGGTTGTATTTTCCACTGCAATCGTTACCTGTGGCAGAGGGGTGCCATGCTTGTCGGTAACAGTTCCTGATAGAACAACCTTGTTTTGTGCTATTACACCTACCTTCTCGTCTTTATCTTTCAGAATACTCTGTGCGGTAGCTGTTTGTGCTGCACATAACAATACTACCCCAAGCCAATACTTGTATTTCATCGTCAGCCGATTTTTTTTGAATAAATAAAACGGCACGTTGCTTCTATGCATGAATGGTAATGACCCGAAAGAATAAAATAGGCTACCTATTATTATTATATGGGGACATCGCTTCTAACCCTGGAAGCTACGTACTCAAGTTATGGAAGTTGGTAGGTATTCTGGCTCTCCTCTGCCTGTACTGCCTTCCCATTGCGCCGTCGCAACAGTGGCTTTTGTAGTTACAGGCATCTTTCTGTGAGGATTACAGCTGCAGGTACAGCTCCGGTTTTGCACCGGATTCCCTTGCATCGGTAGGCAGGTTTGTCTTCCCGATTGCCAATTCCGACGCAAAGATAAGGACAATTTTATATTATTTCATGTTTTGTGTTCAAAAAATGTAAAATTATGCATGTATTACTCCAGGTCAGCTATTATATGATACGTTCTGTTCTACGACATCTTCTGTATTTATTGCTTTCTTTAGAACTATATTTTTTTAAAATATCCTCCGTTTTTCGGTGCACCTCTAAACTCTATTAAGTCTTTATCTTGTAAAGTCTTGATGTATCGCATTGTTGTTCTCAAACTCTTATTTAAATGTTTGCTGATTTCAGATGCATTTGAGCCAGGAGTTGTCGCCAATAAATTGATAATGGCTTGTTCATTCTCATTTACTATGCCATTTACTATGTCATTTACTATGTCATGGTTGGCAGAGTTAGCATTTTGTCGTTTGAACACTACTGTAAACATCCCGTCCGTATGAAATTCAGGTTCAGGAAGATTAGCTTCCTTCATGGCTTCCTGCATACGGGGTATGCCGGATGCCACCCTTTCGACCAAATGCATACGGGTAAACAATCCAAAGATTAATGGATTACGTGTCATGCTTTTATGCCCGAAATTTTTGGCTACGATAGGTAAAAGTCCTCCGGGATTGGAAACCTCTACTCGGTCATCAAACATTTCTATAGTAATGGTTGCTCCCTGTTCGTAATAGTCACGATGGGAGAGGGCGTTAATAATGGCTTCTTTAAATACTGTAAGAGGAATTTCCCAAATCTCTTCTCTCGGTCCTGCTCCCTCAATTTTATAAGCTACTTGCAGTTTACTTTTCAGCCATGCCATAGCCTGCAAATATTGCTGGTACAGCGGACCACCAAAGCTTTTATCATCTATGATATATACCTTAGTAGTTCCTTTGAAAAGAACGCATCTTGTTACTGCGTGTGGAAATTTTCGTTCAGGTTGTTTTCCAAAAAACATGGCTGCACCATTCTTGGCTATTCCTTTATCCGTAAATAGTTCCAAATTCTCAAATATCTGTTTGTCAGCAGTCAATGGACTTAGCTTTGCTTCCGTGCGAAAGTCTTTTATCGCTTGTTCGTCTGCATCTGTGTAGATGTTGAACCACGAACAAGGGATAGTATCAAAAAATATTTTGTTGCATTCCTGAAAGAAACTACGCATTTCTTCGACAGTACGAAGCTTCTGTGAGTTTGTTCCCTCACGCACAAAAATAGAACCAGAAAATATATAAGGCTTATCTTTGCCTGACGGAACATCAATTACCCAAACTGTCTTATCTTCGATACTTACCGCATACATATTACAATGAAGAGCCGGAGATATTTCACTGATAGAACCTTGAATGGCTGAACGTTTGTCATTCTCTAAATCTGTGCCAATAATCCGTCCGTTATCATCTATACCAATGAATAAATATCCTCCGTCTGCATTAGCGAAAGCGCAAATTTCCTCTGTTAGTTCACGAACTTTTGAGGGTACACGGACTTTGAACTCTACATTATAACCTTCTCCGCTATTAATGAGTGATTGTATGGTTTCTGTATTCAGCATAAGTTTCTTTTTAGTATGCATCATGCTAATATTTATACATACTTGACGCAAAGATAGCAAATATTTAACTTTGTAAACAATATTAAAAGCATAAAAATGAAAACCCAAAAAGTATTACTTCTTATAGACCTCCAAATAGGAGATTAATATCGTGTCAACAGGAAATTAATTTCCTGCCGACACGATATTTGTTTCTTGTATGACACGATATTAATACTTTGGGCGACACGAAGTTAATTTGTTCCCTTGATGTTTCTTTTCTCTTTGGCGAGGGCTGCGATGAGGTACTTTCCTTTGGTGTTTACTACGCTCCATCGTGTATCGTGGATGATTCTCCATACGGGATGCCCCAGTCTGCCGTAGTCTGACAGTCGCAGGATGGTTTTCTGTTCGTCCGGATTGTTGATGTGCAGTTGCTCCATGTCCAGCAGCAGGCATTCCAGGTTATGGGTCTGCTTGTTGTAGGCATATCCCGGAATTTCTATCGCAGAATTACCCGTCAGATTTCCTCCGTTCTCCCCCGGGGGAGTCAGAGGGGGAAGTGCTTTACTTTCGTTTGCTCTACTTTCATTTGCTTTGCTTTCTTTGCTTTGTTGTGGATTGCATGCATTTTCGGAGGAATTGTCTGCATGTTGCGTGCAATTTCCCTGTTCTTGCGTACAATTACCGTTTTCGTTGCCTGTATCGCCTTTATTATCTTTGTCATCTTTTTCGCTTCCCTCTGCTTTAACCAGCATGTAGGGTAGGGATGGTAAGTCCCTTTTTCTCCGCTTGGTGGCTTCGAGCCATACTTTCTGTATTTCAATGGAAGTCAGTACCTGCTGTTCCCGGTATGTTTTCAGGTCGAAGAATCCCTTTTCCACCAGAATATCCACAATGCCCTGCATCTCTTGCTCGTTGATGTCCTTTCCCGCCTTATTGGTGAAGAGCAGGCATTGCTCTTCATCCCACTTCAGGTAATATCCGTTTTCTTTGTGTATCTTGCACAGCAGCTTCATAATTGCTGCTGTGCTTTTCAATCCGAATTTAGCTTCTGCCAATTCTATCGGTACTTCGTCCATGAAGCTTACTTTAAACGGGAAATATAGCATTCCCCCATACGTCATTGCCATTTCTTCTAATTTTTAATTTTTCACTTTTAATTTTTCACTTTTCGTTCTCAATTAATCGGTCTCCATTCCAGGAAGTTTTCCATTTGGAAGCTTCTCCATGCTTGCAGCTCCACGTCCCAATAGACGATGGTACTTGTCACTTTGGTGATGTTATACTCTCTTTGGAAGCTTGTTTCGTAGAACCGAAGGGTTGCTTTTACCAGCTTGAATGTCCCGTCCTGTTTGTGATAGGCAATGAGCGCGTAGCCGTATTGCATGTGGTCGATAAGACTTTCGATTCTTTCTGCCATCCAAGAGGCACACGTTTCCGTGTACCCCTTTTCAAGCATGATACGTATTTTCCATAGATTTCTGAGTGCTTCGTGAAGTGAAGCGGGCTTTTTCATTTTCTTCATTTTGTTCAATTTGAATTAATAAATTTGTTGTTTATTCAGCAGATAATCAGGTATAAAAAGAAAGATGCCGTTTTCTTGAGGAAGCGGCATCTTTTCAGTTGTGGCTTGATCTTTGCTAAAGTGGCGTCAAAGATAAAGCTAAATCTTTATACGTTGTTAATTTTTAAATATTGTCCGATATTCTTCTCTTACTTATCCATTATTATATAACTCTGTTTTTCTTCATCTCTCTCCATATTTCTCCAAATTCTTGCGTTATTGTGTTCTCTGACAGTGGTTTATTGTTGTAGCCTATGAAGGTTATACTTGTATAAGCCCAATGTGCCAAAGCTTTTATGCTTGTTGGATTTTCTTCTATAAAGAAGTTCCTATAATGTGCTATGATGATTAGCTTGATGACCTTTTTTCTGCATTCCGGTCGTATTCCTATAACCGTTCCACTTATTGGCCTTCCTACATTCCCTTTTACATCTGATACATTGTTCTTTACGTTGTTCTCAAACGAAGTGACTTTCGTTTTTTTCCTTTACTTTCTAATGCTTTTTTTGCATCCATTTGTACTTCTTTTTTGGTTAATAATTAAAATTATTCTAAAATGTAAAATAAATGCAAAGGTATATTTCTTTTTTATTTCTTGAAAGTGATGTGGGTGCAAAACTTAATTTCTAATCTAATAATAGAGGATAATATTCTGATATTCAGATATTATTAAAGGTGATGAGAAAATGATTTTTAAACGTTCGTTTAATGGACGCAAAGATAATGTAGTTTTTTATATCTGCAAAATGTTTAATAAAAATATTTCGTAGTGCTCTTTTGCTTATTATATAATATGTTGATATTTAGTATAATACCATTTGCTTTTTATAATTTAAATTTCCGTTCTCTTTTATTAAACTTCGATACTTCTGTTTTTCTAAATATTGACGTCCAAAAAACGAACGTTTTTTGGACACTTTAAGCCTTCTATGTGTATAATAATCAGAAAGATAAGCGACTAAAAGTGTACCAAACGTCAAAATAGCCGTTTAAAATGTAAAACATTGATTTACAAACGTTCCATCCCCCTTCTTACAAAGAATCGGAACGGAAAGCATGTACAAAACATATAGAATCAACCTTATGATAACACCAATGACACAAGTCGCAATTGCGATGCTGAATGACATTTATATGGACGCAGACCATTTCCAGATCAAGGAATATGCTTTGAGTGAAGATGCACAATGCATCCTTCTACAAAAACTTGCGAATGCAGGACTTATATGCTGCACTGACAAGGCAAAACCGCATTTACCCGCTTCTTATCGCCTTTTACGTAAATCGAGTGAAATCTCCTTGCTCGATATTCTCGAAGCGACCGGGGAACATCTGAACTGTAACCATCCCACTACCGAACAGTTCTACATGCGCTACGGACGGGCGGCACAAAAGCTCGGTGTGGTGAACCAAATGACACGACTCTATCTGAAGGACATTAAGTTATTCGACCTTTAATCGGAATTCAAAAATATTCTATTTATTAACAAATAAAACAGTTGAATTATGAGCAACAAACAAATCATGCAGACTATGTTTGCATTGTGCACTGCCGCGTTACTGACGGCAGGATGCAGCAATGAGGCACCGGATGGTGACTATGGTAACAGCAAAGATGCTTCCGTAGTGTTCAATTTGGGCCTTCCGCAGGGAGACGAAGTACAATTTACGCGCGCAGACGCCCCTCTCATGCAAGATGAATCCGAACGTACCGTCAACTCCTTGAAAGTGTACGACTTTAAAAAGAATGATGCCAATGTGATGGTACTGGCAAATGTCTATACGCTGAAACAAGCGGAAGCGACCGACCAGTTGGCTTCGGGTAGTTATGCCCCCACTGCTACCACTGCGCAATATCAGGTACGCATTTCCATCCCCGGTTCCATAGGTGAAGTGCATCAATTTGCATTTTTGGCGAATGACGGCTGTACGGCCTTTGAGGATGCCATGGTGGTGGGTACCACTACTCTCAATACCTTTCGCAGAAGCGTAGCGGACAAAATGATGTCCAACAATAGCACCACAGCCGACTTCCTCGGCACTGTGAATGGACTTGCCATGACAGGTATTACAGATGAAATAACACTTAAAGCAGGCGAAAACACGCAACAAAATGCGATCTCTCTGACCCGCCTTGTGGCACGCTTCGACGCAGAAGTGTACGTAAGTGAGCAACGCAACTTCGAGCTAATCTCACTGCAGCTGAAAAATGCTGCCCTTAATGGCTATTTGTTTGATAAGGACATGGACGGCGGTAGGACGGCCAGCATTTGGGATTATGTTACTCCCGCCCCTCTGACGTTGGGCCAGAATCCGGTATTCACCACAACGGGATACAATTCGACGCTGCCGGATGCCAACAGAGCCACCATCAGCGACAACGGACGTCCCGGAGTATGGTACAAGAAAGTGTTCTATGCTTACGAATACTTGGCTACCCGAGGAGGAACTTCCACTCCGTCTCCCTCCCTGCTTGTCGGCTATAAACTGAATGGAGCGCCCAATACCGTAGAAATAAAATTGGTGGACGGCACCAACAACAAGCGTTTTGATATTCTTCGCAATTATATCTACACCCTTCAGATAGGTGACACTAAGGAGCAAGGCCAGGAATTAGCATTCAGCATCAAGGTGAGCGACTGGGAATACAATGAAATCAATTCTAATCTTGAATAAATTTGTTTGAAACATAAAAAAATGAGTAAAGTATGAAAACGAACATAATGACATTGAAACGCATCGGCATGGCACTGATGAGCGGCATGATGCTTTGCACCGCTACTCTACTGAGCGGATGCAGCAACGAAGAAGATCTGGCATCCGGTATACCGGACGCCACCCGGAAAGCCGGTACTTTTACATTCAATCTGGGTGGAGCGGCAGCCGGCACAACCACTACACGTGCCACGTCGGAAGCTAAAGACAAGGAGAAAAATGTAGAGTCACTCTACATTGCCCTGTTCACTGAGGACGGGAGCCTGTACAAGCTATTCAGTACGGAAAGCGAAACAACAGACCAGCCCGGAACGGTGGATTATGACAAGATAACTAAAGGTGATGATGGCAACTACACCTTCCAGCCCTATTATGCAGGCGATTATACCGCTTACTTTATAGCCAATCCGGACGCAGACCTGGTGACTGCCATGAAGACTCTGACGCCTGTAACGGCTACGCTTACCGATTTCGAGGCATTGGAAACAACAGCTGCCGCAGATCAATCCAAAAGTGGAACCGGAGAAGCAGGCTCTTTCTTGATGTCCAGCGGGCGAAAGAACATCACCATTGCATCTGATACGCCCACCAGCAGCGGTACCATTCTGTTGACACGTCTGGCGGTACGCTTCGATATTGTGAATTCACAACCGGGGGACGGAACGGCTACTGAAGGACAAGGAGCTAAAATAAACAGCGTGCAGTTGCTGAAAGCGCCTGCGAAATCGGGCATAGTTACGCCTACTACGATGGATAAGGATGACATTAATAATTCGGAAGCAGTGGCATGGAACACAGAGAGCGGAGGCAATGTGGTTACTGACCCAACAACTCAGGCAGAAACATTAACTTTGTATAGCTACGAAAACATCAATACCGGAACCGAGAATGACGGTGCCACCGCTGTCAAGGTGAGCTACAAACTGGGTGGTACGGACAATAAAGAGATGATCATCTATCTGAAAGCAGAAGATGTAAGTCTTGCCGCCAAGCGCAACACTCTTTTCCGTATCAATCTGAACTGCACGTATGGAACTTATACGCTGGAAGTAATAGACTGGACTACAGGTGAAAGAGTAAATATACATAATAGTGAACTCGACATTGAGTATAAAGAAGGAAATGCTAACTTCTTAGGGAAGATTGGTGACTATGTATATTATACCGAAGGCGAAGATGACGTAACTTTCAGTGATGGAGGATTGCGGAAAATGAAGTTCAACGGGCGATTGGAATGGGCTGCTACCAAACCGGGACCCGATGCCACCAGAAACTGCATTGGCATCATATTCTCGAATATGCCGAGCCAAAAAGATAAAGATGCCGGATTTACGAGAGGATATATTGTTGCATTGAAAAATATAACTACTGCTACTAATACCCAATGGAAAAGCACAGAAGGACTATCGACTTATGTGCCGACATATACTACAATGCAGGATGCCATAAATGACTTAGACGGGTACACTAATTGCAAGAACATAAAAGACAACAACAAACTGAACGAATACCCGGTTTTCGAATATGCTATGAATTATTCTGTAAAAGTACCCACTTCAAAAACAAGTGGTTGGTATCTTCCCGCTCTCGGACAAATAGTAGCTATTGCCCGTAATTTTACTTATGCTAATGTTTCAAGCACAACAACCCTCAACACAGGCCAAGCAACAAATGAATATTACGGAGCAGAGAATGTCTCCCAGAATATAAAACGATTATTCGGAGGATTGCAAGATAGTCAATATGATGCAATGCCTTTATCAGGGACTGATTGGCTATACACCACCACTCAAGGTCCTATATACGCTGCAAGAGGATTCTGGAATGGCAACAAAAATCAATTTGCAGCCCATTTTAATGTTGGCTTAAATGAGAAATATACGGTTGGTTTTATTCGCCCAGTATTAGCCTTTTAGAGCAATCTTCAAGCGCATATATAACGGACAAATACGTTTTCTCCATAGAGAGCCCGTGTTTGTCCGTTTCATTCCGCGTAGTTCGCGTAATCCGGTCGTGGAGTCGGAAAAGAAAAAGAACGGTCTTTGAAATGTTGGGGAAAGAAAAAGAGAGAAGGTTTGTTGTATATTGAAGAGAAAGCTGTATCTTTGTTACAATAAAGACAGACAAGTATGGATAATACATTAAAATTAACCGATACCTACTGGGAAATGCTAAAATCGCTGAATGATGACATTAAATTGCGATTGGCCACCCGACTCACTGCTTCTGTTGTTGCTAACAAAAACGTCCGCAAAGAGAAAACAGAAGAGATGATAGAAAAACATCTCGGCAAGTGGAAAGATGAGTAAGAGTATGAAAACAAAAGATGACATTTATAACTAAGCATGGTATTATCTATCATGCTTATTTTATTGACTTTTCGAACTATCATTCTTCATTTTCAGAGGTATATACTTTTAAAAATGATTTCTAGGATCAGTCGCAAAACCTGGTGGTTTTAGCTACTACTGGCTGACATTTTCTTCATTTCGGACAGGATATGAGCAAGAGTATCTCAAACTCCTCCGCCTGAAAGGGGAGGTGCCCGTAGGGCGGAGGGGTTTTACATCCGAAGGGACTTATCTATTGCAAAGTTACTCTCTGCTTATGTAAGACCCCCTCCCCCCTACGGGGTACTCCCCCTTTCAGGCGGGAGAGTTTGAGATACTCATGTTTATCATTTCATTCATTTCTTTCGCATTATGAGTTAAATGAGAAAGGAATTATTTTTAGGCAGAAGAACAAAAGAACAAATTTTCTATGCAGATTATCTGATTTATGTCTCTTCTTTTGTTCTTTTGTTCTTCTGTCTAAAAATATATAACTCCTGTCAGTCCCGCTATGAATAATAGTAAGCATCACATAACTCATAGAAAGATATCTACCAGGTTTTATGACTGATCCGATTTCTATCCTTACAGGTACAATTAAAATCAACTTGCTTGTGATTTGCAACAAAATCAAGCGAATTTTGCTTGTGATTTGGAACAAAAAAGAGTTGATTTTGCTTGTGATTTGAAACAAAACATTTCTCTTTGAAGTAATAAATGTGTGTTTTTTTATAAAATTAGAGAACCTTCTTTTATGGGCAAAAATGCAGAACATAAGTTTACGTCAATCTTCCAAAAAATATTGGAGGATAAACGTGCTATACGTAAATGTATTCAAAAAGGAGATGATATAAAACAAACGGCAAAAGAACGTGGAATCAAATTTGCAACTCCTTTATGAAATAATTGAAGATAATAATTGGAATAACTCATTTATAACTAAGCATGGTATTATCTATCATGCATCGGCTTTCTATGATTTAGTAAAGAACGATTTCTATCCTATTGAATAAATAGAAAGTTTTTTTCTCTCCCCAACCTTTCAACCGCTTTCTTTTCAAACTAATTGCAGTTACAAAAGAAATGAACGATGTTGAAGCCATTCAGATATGATATTTTTATAGTTGCCTTTTTCTGCCTTTTCTTCGTTGCCTGCGATGTAGGTGACGAACGGGACTTGTGCTGCGATCACGTCGTTATGGAATATATCTATCTGACAGACGGAAAAGAGCTGTTTAAGCAGAACATACGCTCCATGCGGCATTTCCTCTTCGATGACTCCGAACGCTTCGTGCGTGAAGTGCCATCGGAAGGGAACCTGCAACTGCAATATCTGGATGATATGGAGGCGGGAACCTACACCATGATAACTGTAGGTAATGCCGGACAGTCTACTTTAATAGAAACGCCCGAACAAGGCAGCCATGCGGAAGACTTCTTACTGCATATAGCTGGTACAAAAGGAGAGAATGCCGATCCGCTATACTACGGAATAAAGCGCTTCACCTTAAACATGAAAAGCGACAGCAGGGAGCAGCACTTCGTCACCCACATGGCAAACGTGCACTGTAAACTGCGGATAAAGGTAGTCTGGAAAAACCTGCCTCCGCTGATGAGCAACGAGCCTTGCTACCGGATCTCACTCAGTGGATGTGCCACCACGTACGAGCTGGACGGGAAACAAGGGTATCCGTTGGGAGAAAAGCATATACCGTATGCCTCGGACTGGACAGGGGAGCATCATCTGGATTGTGCTTTGGAGAGTCTGGAACTAAAGGCGAACTTCATCACCCTGCGATGTACGAATGATAACGCCCCTCTGCTGAATGTGTGGTGCCGGAAAGAGGAAGGATACGTCCCCGTTACACCGGAGATAGATTTAAAAAGAGCATTTGCAGCATGGGGATACCGGCTTTCTACAGTAGAAAGACAGGAATACGGAATCATCGTTACCGTATATCTGGACGGACATGTGGGCGTGAAACTGGAAGCGGAGGTAGGTGTGCAGGATTGGATGGACGGAGGAAGCTTTGGATGAGTTGAGAATCGAGAATTATAAAAACGGGAAGGATGGGAAGATTTATATTTTGGATGATTGGCGGCGGGATGCTGTGGCTGATGGCGGCATGCAGCGAAGAGGTGACGACTGATGATGTACAGACCGGAAACGAAGCGGTTATCACTTTCAGACTGGGCGTTCCGCCGGGTGACGAGATAGAGTACACGCGGGGCAACCAGGAGGCATCGGAGTGGGAGATAAACAGGCTGAAGGTATACGACTTCGTGATAGATGTGGATACAGTACTGGTAGGCATGCAGAGCCTTGTGAAAAGCGATGTGCCCGGTATGCCGGACGTGGGGAGCTTCACCAGTAACAGCGGAGGCGGTACTGCCAGGCTCTCATTACCCGTCGACGTAACGGGAAAAAAACATGCCTTTGCATTCGTTGCCAACGAAACGGGGCTCACGCACTTCGACTCCATCATGCAGATAAAGGTAAGCCGGATAGATGAACTGAGAAAGTGTCCCTCGAACCGCCGTCTGAAAGATGGTGAAAGTTGCTATGCACTGATGGAAAACGGTCCTGTGATGACAGGGGTGACGATAGAAAGTATCACGGGGGATTTGGATTGCAAAGTATCTCTGCAACGAATTATGGCACGGCTGGATGTGGAAAACAATGTACCGGAAAGCAGGAATTTCCGCTTGAAGAATATATGGATAGAGAATTGTGCACCGGTGGGCTATCTATTTGGCCGGGATAGCAAGCAGCAGCTCACTGCCAAGCAATGGGACTACAAGAAACCTGTATCGCAGAAACAAAATTCGCAGGTGGATATGGAAAACGGAGACTTGAAGAAGGTGCTGTATCTGTATGAATATTTGGCGACGAGCGCGAAAAATATTCCTACTCTCTACTTGCGCTACACGCTGAACGGTGCGGAAAACACGTTGAGCATACCGATGGTAACTGATGGAGGGGCAAAGTTCGATATCCGGAGGAATTATCTGTTTACGTTAGTGATAGGTGATGTGTCTGCGGCGTCTGCACGATTGGAATGTAGTTTGAAAGAAAAAGGGAAATAAAATAGGATGAAAAAAGAAATAAGGTATATAAGTTTGGCAATAAGCCTGGTGTGTCTATGGAATGCGGGGATACAGGCACAGGACATGACCGTTAAGGCAAAAGCCGGTACAGTGGAGCACACGTTTCTGAAAGTGGATTTGCGGATAAAGCTGGATAGTGTAAAGGTAGGGAAGAGAGAGTTCCGGCTCTTCACCCCCATATTGAGCGACGGGGTAAACCGGCAGGTATTGCGTCCCATCATGGTGAACGGAAAGTGGCGACATCTGATGTATCTGCGTGAGTTGAACGGGAAAGAAGGTGATATGGTAGCTGTGCGTTGCGGAAAACGGGGTGCAGGTATGGTGGAATATACGGATTCATGTATATATCAACCGTGGATGCAGCATGCAAAGCTATGGCTGACAGAAAACCTGTACGGATGTGGATGTGAACTGATGGAACGAAATGGGATTGACAAAATGATAGAACTGCAATGAAACGATTCTCTTTATTGGTATTAGCCGGATTACTGACCTTATCGCTATGGGGACAGGATGTAGAGCTGAAGACAAATCTGCTGTATCTTGCCACCAGCACCCCGAACATCGGTGTGGAGTGGAAGATGAACAGGCATTATACTGCTTCCCTGATGGCTGCTTATAATCCTTTCCGATTTGCACAATATGCGGATGCAAACGGAAATACAGTCAATCCGAAACTGCACCATTGGCTGGCATCGGCAGAGACAAGGTATTGGTTCTGCGAATCTTTTCTGGGTTGGAATGTAGGAATCAATGTATTCGGTGGTGAATACAACGCAGGAGGCATCCGGTTTATACCAGCCTTGAAAGAGAGAAGATACAAAGGCTGGGCTGCCGGTGCCGGATTGACGGTAGGTTATCAGTTTCCATTATCCATGAGATGGAGTCTGGACTTTTCTGCAGGATTAGGGTACCTCTATACCCGCTACAACCGGTATAGTTGCTATGCCTGCGGCGACCGGCAAGGACAGTACAAAAGGAATTACCTGGGACCGACAAAAGCGGCTATTTCGCTGGTGTATTCTTTAAAGTGATTCATTCTCGTATATTTTGTAGTGTATATAAGGGTATATGAATCAGTACTTTATAAACTTATTTTGGGAAACAGTTCCCGCGGGGCTGTTTCCTTTGTTTTAGAGCGTATATATCCTCACCTTTGCATCGTTGATCAACGAAATGAAAATTAAAACAATGTTGAATTTAAATGTAAAAGGAGAAAGATTATGCCTTTATTTTATTATGCAAGACAGTCGTCTTTGGCGACAAAAGAGGGTGCCAAGTTGTGGCATTTAAGTTTGAAGAAAGTGAGAAGAGCTGTGGATGCTCAACAGCTGGCTGAGGTAATTGCCGAGAAGTCTTCGTTGACGCCGGGTGATGTACACAATGTGATCAGAAACCTGATGACGGTGATGCGCAGTCAGTTGCTGAATAGCCGTACGGTGCGGCTGGATGGTTTGGGTACATTTACGATGAAAGTGCGTACACGCGGGAAGGGGGTAGCGAAGGCTGAAGATGTGAATCCCAATCAGGTGACTGCTTTGCGTTGCCAGTTTACTCCTGAATATACCCGCCCGGCGGCTATCGGTACTACACGTGCCCTGATTCAAGGTGTGGAGTTCGAGAAATGGACCGGTACGGTTGCGGATGGCAAGGATGATACCGGTGATGGTGGTAATTCCGGTGGTGGAAACTCCGGTGGAGGTTCTGATGGTGACCAGGGGGAGAATCCACTGGGATAAAAAGCCAACCGAATTTATAACGTCTAAAAAATAACTCTTATGAAGAAAACGGTTTGGGATAAGATTTTGAAAGTGGTGATTGCTGTAGCTTCGGCAATCCTGGGAGCTTTAGGGGCCAATGCGATGAATTTGTAGTTTGATGCCATAGTTTGGAAAGAAGGCGGTGAGGAAGTAAGATTCTTCACCGCCTTTTTTAGTGTAGGAAAATCTGATTGAAAAATAAAATTCATGTTCTCTTGAGGATTGAAGATTTAGTAGTATCTTTGTGATTGAAAGGAGAAATTAATATGGATACTTCTATAAATTTGCCGGATAACTATTTAGAAAAGTTATTATCACTGAGTGATGATATGAAGTTACGTATCATAAATAAATTATCAGAAAGTTTGTTGAATAGTGAAAATAGGCATCATGTACATACACGAAAGTCTAAAATTGTAAAAGATAAGACTGCATTACCCGAGGATATACAGAGTTTAATAGGTATTGTTTCGGATGTGAATGATCCTGAAGATGAACGTCTCAATTACCTATTAAGAAAATGATGAAAGTTTTTATTGATACGAATGTGTTGATTGATCTATTGTTAAAGAGGGAAGGCTATCAAGAAGCTGCAAGTATATTGTTATGTCAAAAAGAGCGAAAATGTTCTTTATGGTTATCATCATTGACAATGGCAAATGTTGCTTATATCCTTCGGAAAAAGATCAAGGGGGAGGAACTCTATAATGCATTAGATAAATTGAAAATATTTTTTAATATAGTTGATTTGACTGCGGGCAATGTTGAATCTGCGTTGAAACTGCGAGCGAATGATTTTGAAGATGCATTGCAATATTTTTCTGCCAATAATGTGCAAGCAGATGTTATCGTGACAAGAAACGAAAAGGATTTCTGCTTTTCAGCAATAAAGGTTGTTTCACCAAAATATTTTCTTGAAGAGTATATCAAGTGACATTAATTGTATTTAAATCAATAGTTTATATTTTGTTCTGATAGATACCTTCCCGCCTTTTCCAGCGTTTCGGGTTTCCCTATATCGAACCATTGAAACCCTTGTAGCGGATAACCTTGTATCCGTACCTTTTGGCAGGCCGAGAGATAGAACGGAATGATAGAGAATTTTCCCATCCACTGTTCTTCCTCCATGAGGGGGAATAGGGAGGGGGAAATGACATGCATGCCGCCAAAAGCCAGTTCTTGATAATCATTACCTTCCCGATAGACGAATCCTTCGGGTTTCACTTCTCCGGTAGACTTGTTGATCCATCCATGTAGGGCATAGTTGCTGTCGAACAAGAGATATCGGGCTGTTTTCCGTTCGCTGACGAGCAAGGTTGCTTCGGCACCGCTTTCCAGATGATGGCGATGGAAAGCGGCAAGGTCGATATCGGAGAGGATATCGGCATTATGAACCAGGAAGGGTTCGTTGCCATCCAGGAAGGGACGGGCTTTCTTGATGCCTCCGCCGGTATCGAGCAGCATATCCCGTTCGTCGCTGAGGTGGATGTCGGCACCGAAGTTGTTGTTGGCATGCAGGAAGTCGATAATCTGCTGGCCGAAGTGGTGGATGTTGATGGTGATGTCGTTGAATCCGGCTTCTTTCAGCCGCAGTATCACTCGTTCCAGCATAGGCTTTCCGGCTACAGGAACGAGTGCTTTGGGCATATTATCCGTCAGCGGACGCAGGCGGGTGCCGAGCCCGGCAGCGAAGATCATTGCTTTCATTTAGTTCTTTGCTTTGAAGGTCTGTTCAATATTCTGCTCTCTGTGCATCAGGTTCACTTGTACGCCGAATTTCTGGTTGAGATGTTCGGCCAGATGTTGTGCCGAGTATACGGAACGGTGTTGCCCGCCCGTACAGCCGAAGCAGATGGAGAGATTGGTAAAGCCTCGCTCCATGTAGCGCTTCACGGAAGCATCGATCAGAGCGTAGGCATGCTCCAGGAAGACGGCTATTTCGCCATCCTCTTCGAGGAAGCGGATGACGGGTTCGTCCAGTCCGGTGAAAGGTTTGTAGCGCTCGTATTTACCGGGATTGTTTACGGCACGGCAGTCGAACACGAAACCGCCACCATTACCCGAGGTATCTTCGGGGATGCCTTTCTTGTAGGCGAAGCTGGTGACTTTGACCACGAGGCGGCGTTTCTGCATGTCGTCGGTGAATTGCTTCAGTTCGGTGAGTTCGCGCAGTATCTTGCAGAGGTAAGGGTATTCGGGATAAGGTTCGTGCAGCAGTTGGCGCAGGTTTTCGATGGCGAAGGGGACGCTTTGGATGAAGTGGGGCTTCTTCTCGAAATAACCGCGGAAGCCGTAGGCACCCAGTACCTGCATGGTGCGGAACAGCACGAAGTGGCGGAGTTGGGCGTAGAAGTAGGCCTCGTCTACGGGTTGGTACTTGCGCAAGGCGTCGATGTATTCTACCAGGAGCTCCCGGCGCAGGCTGTCGGGATAGTTGGCTTTGGCTTGCCACAGGAAGGAAGCTACGTCGTAGTATACCGGGCCTTTGCGTCCGCCCTGGAAATCGATGAGCCAGGGTTCGCCGTCTTTCACCATGACGTTGCGGCTTTGGAAGTCGCGATACATGAAGGTGGCGGAACTGCTGCGTAGCAACACATCGGCCATCTTCTGGAAGTCGTCTTCCAGGCGGTCTTCCTGGAAATCCATACCGGTGGCTTTGAGGAAGCAGTATTTAAAGTAGTTCAAGTCCCAAAGGATGGAGCGGCTGTTGAATTCTGCCTGCGGATAGCAGTAGGAGAAGTCCATGCCGTCGGCTCCGGCAAACTGCACGGCGGGCAGCAGACGGATGGTCTTGCGCAGCAGTTGCTTCTCGTCTTCGCCGAAAACGCTGGTCTTGCGGCCTTTCTCGATGGCATTGAAGAGGAGGGCGTCGCCCAGGTCTTCCTGCAAGTAGTAGATGTCGTCTTCGGAACGGATGAATACTTGCGGTACGGGCAGGCCTTTCTGACGGAAATGGTCGGCCATATAGAGGAAGGCACGGTTTTCTTCAACAGACTCGCCGCTGACACCAATCAGTGTGGGGCGGCCGGTAAGGCGGAAGTAGCGGCGGTTGGAGCCGGAGGAGGGGAGTTCGTCAATCAGTTCCGGTTCGTGTCCGGTATGTGCGATGTAGAGTTTCTTTAGTTCTTCGGTAATCATAACAGATGTTTTATTTTGGCAGCTAAGATAAAGCTTTTGTCGGAGATATGCTTACCTTTGCGGCAGGAAAATGCTCCCCCGAAGAATAACTCATAACTTATAACTCATAACTCAACATGCGTTCCATTCCTCAATTCTTAATTGCAGCTCCTACATCGGGCAGCGGTAAAACTACCGTCAGCCGCGGCTTAATGGCATTGCTGGCAATGAAAGGCCTGACGGTACAACCTTTCAAATGCGGTCCCGATTATATCGACACTAAATATCATACGGCTGTTTGCGGGCGTCCGTCCATCAATCTCGACACTTTTATGGCATCGAAGGAGCATGTACGCGAGCTTTATGCGCGCCACTCGGCCGATGCGGATGCCGTCATTGCGGAGGGTATGATGGGGATGTTCGACGGTTACGACCGTGACCTGGGTTCGTCGGCCGGAATAGCGCAGTTGCTGGATATTCCTGTGGTGCTGGTGGTGGATGCCAAGTCTGCCGCATATTCCATGGCAGCTTTACTGTCGGGCTTTATCCATTTCCGCCCGGAGGTACGGGTGGCAGGGGTTATCTTCAACCGTGTGGGCTCGCCGCGGCATTATGAGATGTTGCAGGAGGTTTGTGCGGACTTGAATATTGCTTGCTTCGGCTACTTGCCCAAACAGAAAAGTCTGGAGCAGGAATCGCGCCATCTGGGGCTTGACTTCAGCCAATCGAAGGTGACGGATGCATTGGAACAGCTTACGGAACTGCTGGAACAGTATGTAGACTGGGAACTGCTGCTGGAGAAGACGACACTTCCTTTGCCGGAAGCCTTGCCGCCCGCCGCCTTGCCGGAAGAGCCTCGGGAGCCGGGGACGCTACGCATCCTGGTGGCCCGCAATGCAGAGTCGTTCTCGTTCATTTACGAAGAGCATCTGGAGATTCTGCGCCGGCTGGGGACTGTCTCTTTTTTTGATCCTGAGCACAATCGTCCCATTTCCAGGGAGACCGATTTGCTGTATCTGCCGGGGGGATATCCGGAGAACAGGCTGAGGGAGCTGGCCGAGGCTCGGCGTGCCCGATCTTCCATTTGCGAATATATTGAAGCCGGCGGCAAGGTGCTGGCCGAGTGTGGCGGAATGATGTACCTTTCCCGTGGCATCGGCTGCGATACTTGGGAGTCTCAAGATCCGTGCAGTGAAATGATGGTGGGCATCTTCCCTTTCTCCGTCTCGAACAGAACGTGCGATCGGAAGCTGTCGCTGGGTTATCGGCAGTTCGACTATAACGGCCAGCATCTGCGGGGACACGAGTTCCATTACACGCAGTTCGACCGTCATGGCGAGGGAACGGTTCCGCCCTCCGTGGTGCAGGTGTACAATGCCAAGGGGCAGCCGGTGGACACGCCCGTCTTCCGCTACAAAAATACGATTGCCAGCTATACCCATCTGTATTGGGGCGAGATTGATGTAATGTCTTTATTTAAGTAGTTATCAGTATGAAAAGAGTCTATACAAGAACAGGAGATAAGGGTACGACGGGTATTCATGGCGGTACGCGCGTAGCCAAGGATGATATCCGCATCGAGGCGAACGGTTGTCTGGATGAACTGAATGCGGTTATCGGCATTGTGCGTTCCCTGCTTCCGGCAGACGATGCGTGGCAGGAACTGCTGCATGCCATCCAGCGGGAACTGATGGTGGTGATGAGCCATGTGGCAACTCCTTCGGGGGTAGTGAATCCCAATCCGCTCTTGGCCGGAGCGCTCACGCTGCGTTGCGAACAGGAGATGGACTCGATGACTGCTGAGCTGCAAGATCACGGCTATTTCCTTTTGCCCGGCGGTACACCCGTTTCGGCCCAACTCCAATTTGCCCGCACCGTGGCCCGTCGCGCCGAGCGCCGTTTGTGGACGCTCCATCGGCAGGATGCGGTTGACGAGCAGATCTTGTGCTTCGTCAACCGCCTTTCCGATCTGTTCTTTGTCATGGCGCGTATGGAGATGCAGCGGCAGGACTGGCCGGAAGAGAAGTGGCAGGCATTCGCTTATAAAAGGAAGAAATAGCCAAGGCTCCGTATACGACGACCTGTATCCACATCACCAGCATTTGCGGCCAGACGTCGGCCAGGGTTCCACCCATTGAGTTCAGCTTTACAAAGGCCAGTACGGCGGGGGCTGCCGGGAAGATGTAGTGCGCAGCCTGCCAGTACCACGGCATCAGTTCCAGCGGATAGGAGACGCCGGAAAGGAAGATGAAGCCGACGGAGAAGAAGGCTATCATCAGTAGCGGCGCTTCGGAGTCGGTGAACCAGCGAGAGACGGCGAGGCCGAAGAAACTGGTGGCTATGAGATAAGGTATCATCATGGTGAAGATGTCCCATCCGCAGCCGATGTTGGGAATGCTGAAGACGTGCGGCAGCAGTCCCAGCAGGAAGAGGGAGAAGATGGCGTAGAGCAGGACGTACACAAATGTTCTACCGGCAATGTCTCTTAACGCCGCTTTCCAATGCTTCTCCTTCGGGGAAGAGGGATGCCCGCAAAAGGCGGCAGATAAGCCTCCGTTCCTTCTCTTTTCCGCCTCCGCCCCCGTCAGCATCCCAATCACCATCAGCATTGTCTGGAAGATAATGATTATCATCACGGCAGGAATCAGGTAAGAGCCATACCCCTCGGTATAGTTATAGAGGGCTGTGCCCGACACCTGGATGGGAGCAGCCGATGCCACCGCCAGCAACCCTTGCGGAGGCAGAAAGACGATGCCCTCCATGCGGTGGGCGTCGTTCAGGGCCAGCATCACGCGGGAACTGGATTCCTGCAATCCTTTGAAGTCGAGAAAAGCATCCGTAGCGGCGTATAGCAGGAATACGGACGTCTCGCCCCGTGCCACCCGTGCTTCGAAGTCGGCAGGCAGGTAGAGGATGCCGTCTACCCGGCCTTGCTCCATCCAGCGGCGGGCTTCGAGGATGTTGGGCGTTTGGGCGTAGACCGAGGTTTGCGGAGTGGCGTCCAGCAGGCGGGTGTACTCGCGGCTGAGGGCGGAGTGGGAGAGGTCGACTACGGCAACGGGGGCTTTACGCACCACGTTGGGGGCGTACATATAGTTGTAGAGCAATCCGTAGAGGAAGATGCCGCCTGCCAGCACCAGGAGTATGGCCGGATTGGTGGCGATGGCGCGCCATTCGCGGCGGATGACGGCGGGGAGAGTTGACGAGGGGGCAAGGGGACAAGTTGATGAGGGGACAAGGGGACAAGGAGTTGACAAGGAACTGCGCAGCCCCTCGTCTCTTTGTTTCCTCGTCAACTTGTCAACTTCCTCCCCCCTTGTCAACTCCTTGTCTGCTTCGTGCCCCGTTGCCATTTTCTGCATCCACCACTTCAACAGCGGAAGCATCAGCAGCGCCCCCAGCAGGAAGAGGAAAAGCACAGCCACCGACTGCCAATATGCCCAGAACCCTGCATTGAAGTAAATCATCGCCTGCGCCGCCTCCGTGAAGTGGCGCACGGGGAAGAGGTAAGAAGCCGCATGCACCACTCCGTACATCGCCGTGACGGGGAACGTTACTCCGGACAGCGTCGCCCCCAGTGAGCCTATCATCGACACTACGCTGATGGTGTAGGCTATCCTCGGGAAGATGGAGAAGATGAACACCGCCAGCGCCTGGGTGGCGATGATGAACAGCACCGTCACGGCATTCATCATCCAGAGACTGCCCGCAAAGGGGATGTGCAGCGGACCGAACAGTACATAGTTGGCCAGGATGCCGATGAGCGAGAAGATGACGGTGTAGGGCAGTAGCTTTCCGGCGACGGCCGTGAGGATATTGCCCCGCGCCATGGCCATCCACTCCGCCGCCGTGCCGAACTTCAGTTCGCTGCCGATGGCATAGACGGTGACCAGCAGGACGAGTATCTGGAAGAGCACGAAGAAGAACGGTTGGCTGAGGTAGATGGAGTAGTCCATGTCCGGGTTATAGAGCGGATGGGTGCTGGCTTCTACGGGCAGGAGGAAGGTCTGCATCTGCTCCCCGTCCACGCCCAGCGCTTGGGCCTGCACCATGATGGGCGAGAGGGCCACGGGTGCAAGGGCGCTTTCGAAGGCGGCCATCAGTTCGCTGCCCACGGAGAGGAGGGCGTAGTGGTAATAGTACGTCAGCGTGGCGGCTCCGGGGGCATGGGTGCCGAGGGGGCTGGGGGCACCGGTGCCGACTGCTCCGCCGGGGCCGCCCGTTACGGCTTTCTGCTCGAAGCGGGGCGGGATGGAGAGGTAGCCGTAAATCTCTTTGCGCTGCACGGCCTGGCGGGCGGCGGCTTCGTCGGTGAAGTGGCGGGCGACGCTGAAGGTGGGGACGGCGGAGATGCGGCGGACGATGTTGCGCGAGGTGGCCGTGTTGTCCTGGTCCACGATGCCGATGGGGATGCGCTCCATCTGCCCGTTGCCGAAGATGGTGGCCATGAAGAGGAGGCAGAACAGGGGCAGCACGAGGCAGACGCCGAAATAAAGACGGCGGGAGGTGAGGCGGCGGAGCTCGCGGCGGACGACGCGGAGGAGGGGGGCGGGGCGCAGGGCGAGGCGGAGGAGGGCATTGCGCTTGGCGATGCGGAGGAGAGCATTGCGTTTGGCGATGTGGAGGAGGGCATTGCGTTTGGCGATGCGGAGGAAAGCATTGCGTTTGGCGATGCGGAGGAAAGCATTGCGTTTGGCGATGCGGAGGGTGCTGTATGGGCAAAGATTCTTCTGTTTCATATTTTTTTAGTTTAAAATGAGCGAGAGTATCTCAAGTTTAAAATGAGCAAGAGTATCTCAAACTCCTCCGCCTGAAAGGGGAGGTGCCCGTAGGGCGGAGGGGTCTTACATCCGCAAGGGTCTCACATCCGCAGGGGGCACATCCGCAGGGGTCTTACATCCGCAGGGGCAGATCCGCAGGGGGTTCACAATACAGAGTTACTCTTCGCTGATGCCAGACCCCCTCCCCCCTACGGGGTACTCCCCCTTTCAGGCGGGAGAGTTTAAGATACCCATGCTTATCATTTGCTTCATTTCTATCAGCGCAAAGGCCGAAATAAGGCTCCGTAGCCCTACAGAGAGATGAAACGCAAGCGTTTTGAGCCTCCGTAGCCCTACAAAGTGATGAAACGCAGGCGTTTTAAGCCTCCGTAGCCCTACAGAGGAATGAAACGCAAGCGTTTTAAGCCTCCGGGGGCCTACAGAGAGATGAAACGCAAGCGTTTTGAGTCTCCGTAGCCCTACAGAGAGATGAAACGCAAGCGTTTTAAGCCTCCGTAGCCCTACAGAGAGATGAAACGCTCGCGTTTTGAGCCTCAGCCTTGCGGCAGAGTGATGAAACGCTCGCGTTTTGAGTCTCAGCCTTGCGGCGGAGTGATGAAACGCTCGCGTTTTGAGTCTCAGCCTTGCGGCAGAGAGATGAAACGCCTGCGTTTTGAGTCTCAGCCTTGCGGCGGAGAGATGAAACGCCTGCGTTTTGAGTCTCAGCCTTGCGGCGGAGCCTCTCGTCCTCTGCTCCCGGGAAGGCTGAGCAGCACCGACATCCCCGGCCGCAACCCCTCGACCGCCTGTGTAGGCCGTGCATGTATCTCGAACGTCTGCATATCGTAACTGCCCGTCTGCTTCGTCGACTTCCAAGTGGCGAAACTGCCCAGCGGACTGATATAATAGATGCGGAACTCTATATCCTTGCCCCCAATGCCCGGCACATCGGCCCGGAACGTACCGCCCATCTTGAACTGCGGCATCAGGTCTTCGCGCACATTGAGCACCACGTGCGCGTCGCTCATCACCACCAGACTCATGAGGGGCGTGCCCGGTGCCACCAGCTCGCCACGTTTCGGAAAGATGGTAGCTATCTGCCCGTCTTCGGGAGCCGTGAGGCGGGAGTCGACGAGGAGGGCGGAGACCTCATCCACCGTGCTGCGGGCAGCGTCTACCAGGCTGCGGGCGGAGGCGCGGTCTTCGCTCTGCGCACCGTCCAGGGCCATCTGATACTGCTCGTAGGCGGCACGTTCGGCTGCCTGGGCTGCCTGGTACATGGCCTTAACTTCATCCCGCCGCTGCGAGGTGACCACGCTGTCGCGGTACAGCGTCGCGATGCGCTCGTAGGTAGTCCGGGCCAGGGTGAGGTCGCTTTGCGTCTTGTTCCATAGTTGCCGGGCGGTGGCCACGATCTGACGTCGGGTACCGGCATCTATCTTCTTGTTCTGTTCCTGGGCCACCTGCTCCAGGGCATTCACCTGGCGATACTTGGCTTCGATGGTGGGGCTGTTGATGACGACGAGCGTGTCGCCTGCCTTCACCCAGTCGCCCTCGCGGACGAGGAACGAGTCTACACGTCCCGGCAGCTTGCCGCTGATACGGATTTCGGTAGCTTCTACCTGGCCTTGCAGCACAAGGGGCTGCCGGCTCATGAGCGCCATCCCTGCCACGGACACGATGACCGTTGCTGCCAGGACGATGACGAATGCAATGCTGATGCTTCTGTTACTGATTCTCATATTGGTTAGGGTTTTAGATTATTCTACTTTTTTATTGATGGGGCTTAGTACGTAGCAGTGCTATCTTCATTCCCCTCCTCCCGGGAGGAGGGGAATGAAGTTACTTTAGTAGGCATATTCATGTTGTTAAATTCTCATTCAACGAAGTACTGTTCGAACCGTTCCGGTGTGCCGCACAGCGCCAGCAGGTTCATCAGCGCCACATCGTATTCGTAGTAGGCTGCCAGACGCGCCACCCGCACGGTGGCCAGCATCGTCTCGGCATCTACGACCTCGGTGCTGGTGGCCATGCCTTCGGCGAATGATTTCTGCCGGATGCGCACCAGCTCTTCGCTCAGACTGATGGTGGTGTTCAGGGCGCTGACGTTGTCCTGCGCCTTTTGCAGTTGCGTGTAGAGCTTGTCGATGCCTACACTCAGGTCCGCCTTTGCCTTCTCTTGTCCCAGGGCCAGCGTCTGCTGGGCTATCTTCGACTGGCGGATGCGCTTTTCGCGTGCCAGGCCGTCGAACAGATTCCAGGTGAAGCCGATGCCTACTATGGTGCGGGGCACGAGGTTGCTCTGTATGCCGTGGGCGTAGAGCGTCTGCTTGCCGAAGAGGGCGATGTCCGGCAGGTAGCCGCTTTGGTCGATGCGGAGCTGCTGGCGGGCGATGTGCTGCTGCAGGCCGAGTTGCTGCACGGTGTAGTTCTCCACCTGCATGGCCTGCACGAACTCTTCTTTGGCGGGCAGCCGGTCGTTGATGAAGAGCGGGGAGGTGGGGTGGATGCTGCATGTGTCCTCCAGGTTGAGCAGGGTGCGCAGGGCGCTTTGCACCACGCTGACTTCCTTCCGGGCCGCCTCCAGTGCCCGCTGCGCCTCGTCCATGTTCACTTGTGCCAGCAGGCGTCCGGCTTTGTCTATCATTCCGGCGGCTTCCAGTTTCAGGGCATTCTGGTAGTGGCGCGTCAGGCTGTTGTAAGTCTCCTGCCGCACGCGGACTACTTCCCGGGCTAGCTGCAGTCCGAAGTAGCTTTCGGCGAGCAGGGTGCGCTGCGTGGCATCGGTCTGCTCGCGGTTCTCGCGGGCCAGGTCTATCATAGTGTTGCCTATCCGGGAGGCGCGGATGCGCTTGCCGCCGGAGAAGACGATCCATTCGGCGGTCAGGCCTACGGTGGTCAGGTTGCGGGGGGCGAGGGGGAAGGCAAGGGTGTGGGCGCCTATCTGGTCGAGGATACCGCTGATGAACCGGTCGTCCGGCAGGACGGTGTGTACAAAATCCTTGGCCGGGTCGGTGAACTGTGAGAGGGGTTGCTTTACTTCTATCTTCTCGGAGAGGTGGACGTAGGTGCCGGCGCCTTGCAGCGAGGGGTACCAAAGGGCGTTCAGTTTGTCGCGCTCGGCGCGGGCGGATTCTACGGCGCGGTCGGCTATCTTCAGGCTGCGGTTGCCGGTGTGCAGTTGCCGCAGGGCGTCGCCGAAGCTCAGGGGGAGGGCGGCGGAGCTCAGGGGCTGGGCGGCGTCGGAGGCAAGGGGCCGGGCGTCTTGTGCCGTTATCCCGTTGCTGGCCAATAGCATGGCGGCCAGGGCCGGAAGCAGTTTCCGGCATGATAGATTATTCATAAGTTCGTTCGGTTTAGGGGTTCTTGCTCCTTGTAACAAGGGAGAAGGAGAATTGTTCGGGAGAGGGGAAGGAGGATACCGAGGTCTGATATGAGTGCTTACCGATGATATGATTTCAGGCACGGATTACACGGAATTCACGGTTTTAGTATTATGCAAAGCAACCGTGAATTCCCTGTAATCCGTGCCTGAAGAATGTTCTTGTGCAATCGGCTTATCCCAGCGGATTTTCGCTTTGGTCGCCGTCGCTGCCGCCACTACCTTCACCGGAGCCGCCTTGCTGACCGTCACCGCCTTGTCCGGGCTTGCGGGCTGCCACTTTGTATTCCTGGTAGGCCTTGAGCGAGGGGTAGGAGAAGCCTTCTTCCACGATGCCGACGTTCTCGAAGGAGAGTCCGTTCTTGACGGCGGACAGCAGTTCCTTGCTGGGGGTAAAGATGACTTTGACGTTCTTCATCATGGTGGCGGCGTCGAAAAGTTCGGGAGAGCTGACACCGGCGCTGCCGAAGCTGAGGCGGAGGGTGCCGAGTTCGCCCAGGCGGACGCTGTTGCCCTGCTGTAGCTCGTGGGGGATGCCGTCGCATACGAGGTTGAAGGCCGATTCCAGTTCCGTGGGGGCGGTAGTGGTGTTGCGGGTCACGACCTTGCATACGGCGCGGGTGTCCATACGGTTCACTACGGAGGGGTTGGCGTACCATTTGCCTGGTTCGTCTTTCTTCATGGGGTTCTTCTTGAATGCCAATTTGTATTTAGCCATAATTATAAATATATTGTGAAGCTTTCCGTCGGTGTCTTGTCACACGGTGATGTGGCTGTAGTTTCGTCTGCCGGCTTCCGGTTTCGGGTTAATAAAATATTCGAGATAGATATGAATTATATTTTTTAGAAAACGGAGATATCTCCCGTTGAAAATGCGCATATCTCCATTTTTAACGCCAGATATCTCCCGTGAAAAATGCGTATATCTCTATTTTTAACGGGAGATATCTCCGTTTTCAGCGCCGTGCGCCTCCCGTTTTTCCGTGTCGGGCGGGAGGCGGCGGGTAGGAGCTATGGGGCTTGATGCTGGTCCTCGCAATCGGGGGTGCTGCCATAGTTGTTTCCAATTGCCGGATTCCCCGGGGTCGGTGTGCCGTCGGCTTCGAGCACGGTGCCGGCATGGGTGTTGCAGGAGTAGATGGTGCCGATATTCCTTCCGGTAAGTCCTCCGGCATTTGCCCAGGAGCTTGTTGTTGCTTTCTTTATAGTTCCCACGTTCAGGCAGGTGTGCATGGTGCGATTGTTGGACATATTTCCAATGATTCCTCCCAGGTAGAAACCATTTTCGGTGTTGGGGCTTGTCACTTCCCCGTAGTTGGTGCAGCCGGACAAATTGTAGCTGGATCCTGCAATGCCTCCGGTGTTGGGGTAGTTATCGGTTGATATACCTGCCGTAATCTTGCCGTCGTTCACGCAGTTTGTGATGATGTATTTGCTGCTAGAACTGCCTCCTGCAATGCCTCCGGTATCGCAAGAGGATGCTCCCGTGCCTCCCGTCACTTCTCCATGATTGCTGCAATCGGTGATGGCTGTACAACTACCTGTGATGCCTCCGGTCCAGGATGTTTGGGCAACTGATTTGCCTCCGGTCACCTTGCCGTAGTTGTGGCAGTTCTTCACTTCTGTGTTTGAACCATTCCCACTCCCTACAATGCTGCCGGTGCAATAATAGTTACCACTTGTTGTTCCTCCTGTTACTTCCGCATTCATGTTCAGGTTCTGTACGGTGGCATCATTTATATAACCGAAGAAGCCAAAATGTATTTCACCGCTTTGCTCTGCCGTAGTTGCATGCAGCTTTCCATAAATGGTGTGCCTGGCGCCGTCAAAGTTTCCTTTGAAAGGTATATAATAACTTGTTCCTATTGGTGTCCACTCGTCCGCCGTCACATAGATATCGGTGGTCAGCTTGATGTATTTGCCGGAATAGTCTGTTCCTCCGGCGGATGTTCCTTTGTTCACCTGCTCCACGAAGTACTTCAGTTCGGCGGCATTGGTGATGAGGTAGGGGGTGGCTTCGCTGTCTCCGTCACCGCTGCCCGTGCCGAAGCCTTGGGCTGGTTGCATATCATTGCTGAAAGTCTTGTCATCGATCTTGTCCCAATCGTCCTTGCCGATGGTGGCGGTATAGCGCTTCCCTTTTTGATAGATGTCTTGGATGAGATTCCTTGTAAAGCTATATATTGTTCCGTTGGCTGTAGTGAGGGTGATCTGCATTTTATCTCCGTTCTCCATGTCATTTGAGGTAAGCATATAAGCCTTTAGCTTGCGGTCGGCCTGTATGTCGATATTTTGCAATCCTAACGAGACTATACCAATTGCTTCTGATGCTCCACCACCGAATCCCCCCGTACCGAAGTTTCCTTTTATATCCAGTCTTATCGGGCTTCCGTCTGTTCCTATATTATATGTTGTGGGAAGCGTAAGGTCGAAGGTCAATAACGTGAGATAGGTACCGAAAGTAACCTTGCTTTCCAGATTCAGCACTTGGGCAGCAATAAAATTATTGTCAGATAGATGCTTCATGTCTCCATTTCCATTCTGTACCTGCTCCAGTATAGAGAGCGGAGAGTGGTTGGGATCATATATCTTCGGCATCCTGCTGGCGGGATATGCAATCATATATCCCGCAGCCTGGCCTTCCGGCAGTCTCCCTTCAAAGGTTCCGTCGTCTGTTCCTGCGCCTTGTGTCAAGGTGAAAGTGTAGCCCTGAAAAGAAGATTGGGATCCTGATTCTACGATATAAACCATGATGGCGTCTCCTTCGCTCCAGGTGGTCTTTACTCCTTCCGTGCCGTTGTCCGTGAAGTCCATGCGCGTCTGCACACCGCTTTGGGGCAGATTGGCGCGTAAGGTTACTTTCTTTCCTTCGTTTCCGGAGGGGGTGTTGGCGGATGTTTCCAACTCGTTGGTGCAGGCGGTTGCCAGCATCAGCGTCAGACTCAGGGCGAAGAGGATGCCTGCGCCCGTCTGTTGTATTCTTTTCTTCAGTGTCTTCATTGTTCTATGGTAAGAATGTCGTTAATCAAGTCTTCAATATCGCTGGCAGTGCCTGCGCTGTAGGAGTTGGCTCTTTTCGCCGGTGCGGAGCCGAACATGCTCTCGCCATCTTCGTAGCCGGGTGATGTGGCACTTCCGTTGGCGCTGCCCGTCATTACGCTGCCTTCTACGGCCATTTCAATCACTTCGATGCAAGGGGGAAGGTATGCCGCCCGCTTCATCTGCTGGTTTGTTGTTCTTTCTTTTTTCATAACTTTATCGGATTAATTTGATGTATAGATGCAAAGCGGGCATCGGTCGGCAGCACGCAGTGAAAGTGCTGCAGGCAGATGCCCGCAAGGAGGTCCGGCTGCGCAAAATAGCCGGGTACTGTTCGTAAATGTTTACATTAACGGGGGGGGGGGTAAAAGCCTTAAAACCGCTTGTAGAAGCGGATGCAGCGTGTGCGGCAGGTAGATTGGGCTTTCGAGGGTCATGTTTTATTTATTAATGTTTACAGCATGCAAAGTTACACATTCATTCGAGACGGTCAAGGAATATGTGGTGTTTTTTCTTCCCCCCCGTTTTTCTGTATCGGGGGGGAGAGAGATTTGTTTGGGGAGGGGCTAACGGGGTTTGTGTGTCTTGTCTTCGCAAGTGGGGGTGCTGCCATAGTTTATTCCGATTGCCGGATTACCCGGGGTCGGTGCGCCGTCAGCTTCGAGCACGGTGCCGGCATGGGTATTGCAGGAATAGATGGTGCCGGAATTGAATCCGGCAAGTCCTCCGGCATTTGCCCAAGAGCTTGCTGTTGTTTTCTTTATCGTTCCCACGTTCAGGCAGGTGTGCATGGTGCGATTGCTGCTCAGATTTCCGATGATTCCTCCCAAGGAGAAGCTATTTTCGGTGTCGGGGCTTGTCACTTCTCCGTAGTTGGTGCAGCCGACCAAATTGTAGCTGGATCCTGCAATGCCTCCGGTGTAGGTGTAGCTACTGCCGGTGGTTAAGCCTGCCGTAATCTTGCCGGTGTTCATGCAGTTTGTGATGGTGTAGTTGCTGCTAGAGCAGCCTCCTACAATACCTCCGGTATCACTGGTGTTTTTTCCCGTACCTCCTGTCACTTCTCCATGATTGCTGCAATTGGCGATGGTTGTACAACTGCCTGCGATGCCTCCGGTCCAGGATGTTTGGGCAGTTGATTTGCCTCCGGTCACCTTGCCGTAGTTATGGCAGTTCTTCACTTCTGAGCTTGAGCTATCATACCCTGCAATACTGCCGGTACAATAATAGTTATCACTTGTTGCTCCTCCTATTACTTCTGCATTCATGTTCAAGTTTTGTATGGTGGCACCTTTTATATAGCCGAAGAAACCGAAGTATATTTCATGGTTTTGCTCTGCTTTGGCTGCGTGCAGCTTTCCATAGATAGTGTGCCCGTCACCGTCAAAGTTTCCTGCGAAATATATGGAACTACTTGTTCCTATCGGTGTCCACTCGTCCGCCGTCACATAGATGTCGGTGGTCAGCTTGATGTATTCGCCGGAATACTTCGTTCCTCCGTTCACCTGCTTCACGAAGTACATCAGTTCGGCGGCATTGGTGATGAGGTAGGGGTTGGCTTCGCTGCCGTCACCAGGGTTGCCTTGGGCGTTCGTGCCGAAGCCTGAGGCTTCTGTAGTTTTGTTGTCGAAAGTTTTGAGGGAGATATTGTCCCAATCGTCCTCACCGATGGTGGCGGTATAGCGCACCCCTCCTTGCTTAATGTCTTTGGCGAGATTCTTTGTGAAGCTATATATTGTTCCGTTGTCTGTAGTGAGGGTGATTTGCATTTCATCTCCGCTATCCATTTCAATAGAGGTCAGCATATAAGCCTTCAGCTTGCGGTCGGTCTGTATGCTGATGTTCTGTAATCCCAACGAAAGCATCTTAATTGATTCTGACTCACCGAATCCCCCCGTACCGAAGTATCCTTTTATATCCAGCCTTATCGGGCTTCCGTCTTCTACGGCATTGTATGTTGTGGGAAGCGTGAGGTCGAAGGTCAATAACGTGAGACCGGTAATGAAAGTAACCTTGCTTTTCAGATCCTCCACTTGGGTAAAAATAAAATTATAGTCAGAGAGATGCCTCATGTCTCCATTTCCATCCTGTACGTTCCCCAGGATGGAGAGTGGAGAGTGTTCTGTGAATACCTCCGGCATCTTGCTGGCCGGATATCCAATCAAATATCCCATTGCTTCGTCTTCCGGCAGTATCCCTTCAAAGGTTCCGTCGATTGTTCCTTCGCCCTCTGTCAAGGTGAAAGTGTAGCCCTGAAAAGAAGATTGTGACTCTGATTCCATGACATATACCATAATGGCATCTCCTTCGCTCCAGGTGGTCTTTACTCCTTCTTCGCCTTCGTCCGTGAAGTTCATGCGCGTCTGTGCACCGCTCTGGGGCAGATTGGCATGTAAGGTTACTTTCTTTCCTTCGTTTTCGGAGGTGGTGGCGGTGTTTTCCAACTCATTGGTGCAGGCGGTTGCCAGCAGCGTCAGACCCAGGGCGAAGGACATGCCTGCACCCGTCTGTTGTATTCTTTTCTTCAGTGTCTTCATTGCTCTATGGTAAGGATATCGTTAATTAAGTCTTCAATATCGCTTGCAATGCCGGCGCTGTAGGAGTTGGACCTTTTCGCTGGTGCGGAGCCGAATATGCTTCCGCCTTCGCTGTAGCCTGGTGCTGTGGCACTTCCGCTGACGCTGCCTACCATTACACTGCCTTCTACGGCCATTTCAATCACTTCGATGCAAGGGGGAAGGTACGTCGCCCGCTTCATCTGTTTCTTTGTGGTTTTTTCTTTTTTCATAACTTTGTTTGATTAGTTGGATATGTAAATGCAAAGCGGGCATCTGTCGGCAGCACGCAGTGAAGGTGCTGCAGGCAGATGCCCGCAAGGAAGTCCGGTTGTGCAAGACGACCGGTGTGTATTCGTAAATGTTTACATTGACGGGGGGGGGGTAAAAGCCTTTAAACCCGCTTGTCGAAGCGGATGCAGCGTGTGCGGCAGGCGGCTTTGGCTTTTGAGGATCATGCTTTGTTTAGTTAGTATTTGTAGCTCACAAAGTTACAGATTCATTTGAAACAACCAAAGAATATAGGATGTTTTTTCTTTCATCCCTCCCAGTTGCTATTCTGCATGAAGTTTTGTACCTTTGCAGGCGTAAGCTTGAATGAAATATGAAGAAACTTCATCCCCTCATGCTGGCCGGTACGGGCAGCGACGTAGGTAAGAGTATCATTGCCGCCGCCTTCTGCCGCATCTTCCGCCAGGACGGCTACCGGCCCGCCCCCTTCAAGGCGCAGAATATGGCGCTCAACTCCTACGCCACCCCCGAAGGCCTCGAGATAGGCCGCGCCCAAGCCGTGCAGGCCGAAGCGGCCGGTGTGCCTTGTCATACGGATATGAATCCGCTACTGCTGAAACCCTCTTCCGACCACACCTCACAAGTCGTCCTCAACGGGCGTCCTATTGGTAACCGCGACGCTTACGACTATTTCCGCAAGGAAGGACGCGAAGAACTGCGCCGCGAAGTCTGTGCTGCCTACGATCGCCTTGCCGCCCGCTATAATCCTGTCGTGCTGGAAGGCGCCGGCAGCATCTCCGAAATCAATCTGCGCGACACCGACCTCGTCAACCTGCCCATGGCCCTGCATGCCGGCGCCGACGTCATCCTCGTGGGCGACATCGATCGTGGCGGCGTCTTTGCCAGCGTCTACGGCTCGCTGCAGCTGCTCCGTCCCCATGAGCGGGAGCGCATCAAGGGCATTCTTATCAATAAGTTCCGTGGCGACATCCGCTTGTTTGAGTCCGGCATCACGATGCTCGAAGAGCTGTGCGGCATCCCCGTGGTAGGCGTAGTGCCTTACTACCGTGATATCTATATCGAAGAAGAAGACAGCGTGGCGCTGGCCACCAAGTCCGTGCGTGCCGAGCAGGGCAAAGTGAACATCTCCGTCGTCCTGCTGCGCCACCTCAGCAACTTTACCGACTTCAACGTGCTGGAGCGCGACCCGCGCGTGCACCTCTTCTATACCAACAACGTAGACGAATTGGCCAAAGCCGACATCATCCTGCTGCCCGGCTCCAAAAGCACCCTCGACGACCTCTGCGAACTGCGCCGCAACGGCGTAGCCGCAGCCATCATCCGCGCCCATCGCGAAGGCGCCACGGTGATGGGCATCTGCGGCGGCTATCAGATGATGGGGCAGGAGGTCTGCGACCCTGACCGCGTGGAGGGGGACATCGAACGCCTGCCCGGACTGGGGCTGCTGCCCGTCAGCACCCGCATGACGGGGGAGAAGGTGACGCAGCAGGTACGCTTTCAATTGACAACTGCCAATTGTCAATTGTTAGAGGGGTACGAGATTCACATGGGCGAAACCCTCCCCGTAGAAGGTGCTCCTGCCTCCCCTCTGAATCTGCTGGAAGACGGCAGCGCCGACGGCTATTTCGTAGACCACAGCTGTATGGGAACTTACATCCACGGCATTCTGGACAACCCGGCATTCATCGACTTCCTGCTCCGCCCCTTTGCCGACAAGCTGTCCGAAACAGCAGATACTTTCGATTACCACCGATTCAAAGAAGAACAATACGATAAGCTTGCCGACCACGTGCGCCGCCACGTCAACCTGCCGCTCGTCTACCAAATACTGACAAAAAACCATGATTGAAGGACACGGAGACGACTCCTATAAATATCAGCGCCCCATAACGGCGAATTTCAGCTCGAACGTCTACAGCCGCGTAGACCTCTCTGCCCTGAAGGCGCATCTGTGCCGGTGCATCAACGGCGACGGGGCTTCTGACTTGCCGACGTCGGCTTTGTCGGCTTCTGCTTCGTCTGTCTCTTGCTCCCTTTCGTCCTATCCCGAGCCGGAGCCTTACACGCTCGAGTCCCGCCTTGCCCGCCGCCACCGTCTTCCTGCCGAAGCTGTATGCGTGACGAACGGTGCCACCGAAGCCATCTATCTCACGGCACAAACCTTCCGCGGCACAAACAGCGCCATCCTTCAGCCTACCTTCAGCGAGTATGCCGATGCTTGCCGCATGCACGGACACCGGGTGACCTCGCTTTATCAACTCCCGTCGGTGCACGAGGGAGGACTTTTGCCGGAAGAAGTACGTATGCTTTGGCTTTGCAATCCCAATAATCCCACGGGCGCAGTGGTCGATAAGGACTATCTGACGGAGCTTATCGAACGCAACCCGCAAGTCTGTTTCGTTATCGACCAGTCATACGAATACTTCACCCTGCGTCCGCTCTTCTCTGCGGCCGAAGCGGCGGCTTTTCCCAATGTCCTGCTGCTGCACTCCATGACCAAGCGTTATGCCGTTCCCGGCCTGCGTCTGGGCTACGTTACCGGTGCGCCGAATTTGTTGCACCGCCTGCGTACCAACCGCATGCCCTGGTCGGTCAACCAGCTTGCCATTGAAGCGGGGCTTCATCTGTTGGAACACGATGTTCCCAATCCGCTGGATGTGGAGTCCTACTTGCAAGAGGCTTCCTGCCTGCGCCTTGCGCTCGAAGCGCTGGGAGGACTGGAGGTATGGACCACCGAAACCCATTTCATGTTGGTGCGCCTTCGCGTTGGTAAGGCTTCTGCCTTGAAAGACTACCTTGCGCAGGAGCATGGCATCCTCATCCGTGATGCCTCCAATTTTGACGGACTCGACGCCGGCTTCTTCCGCATAGCCACGCAGACGTGCGAGGAGAATGACCGGCTGGTGGAAGCAATAGGGCAGTGGCTTGAAGCTTAATGTGACTGAATGACAGACAGTACAGTTATATCGAATGCTAAATAAAACAATATAATGGAACATCTTTCTCTCATTATAGGCTCTGCCTTCCTCCTAAACCTGCCGCTGCTGGCAGCCTGGCTGCTGGACCGCTGGCTGGGCGACCCCGTTCGCTTGCCGCATCCTGTCGTTGCCTTCGGTCGTGCCATCTCTTTCTTTGAGCATCGTCTGAACCACGGACGTGCCCGTTTCCTGAAGGGCGCTTTCACGACATTGCTCCTCGTGGCAGCCGTCTACTTTCTGTCTTCCTTGCTGCTCCGTTACGTTGCGCGCCTTTCTCCCGAAGTGCTTCTGGGATTGCAGATACTCCTTATCTTCTACTGCCTGGCCGGTACCACCCTTGTTCGTGAAGTTCGCATGGTCTTCGAGGCTGTGGACCGCTCACTGGACGAAGGCCGGAAGCAAGTAGCCCGTATCGTAGGCCGCGATACTTCCGAACTATCAGCCCAGGAAGTACGTACCGCCGCCCTCGAAACCCTTGCCGAGAATTTGAGCGACGGTGTCATTGCTCCTCTATTCTGGTATATTCTTCTCGGCGTCCCCGGCATGCTCGCCTACAAGATGGTGAATACCCTCGACTCGATGATAGGTTATCGCAACGAACGTTATCGCCGCTTTGGCTGTTTTGCCGCCCGGCTGGACGATGTTGCCAATTACATCCCTGCCCGGCTCACCGCTTTCCTTATGGTCCTTGCCTCCGGGCGCTTTTCTCTACTCTCCTTTGTAGGCTGCTACGGACACCAGCATGCCAGCCCTAACTCCGGTTATCCTGAGGCTGCCCTTGCCGGTATTCTCAACTGTCGCTTCGGCGGTCCTCATAATTACTTCGGCAAGGAAGTTTGGAAACCTTACATCGGATATAACAATCGTCCTCTCTCCACAGGGGATATGCGTTTGGCCATCCGTATCAATCGCCGTGCAGAGACATTGATGATAGTAATAGCCCTGCTGATTGCCACTATCGTTTCTTTTTACTTTTAAGACGTTGTTATTTTTACAGATTCTTTGCCCGTTGAAAAGTTTGTGATATATTTGCAGAGGATGTTGCATCCGGGAGGCAAACCGGTACACAAAACGAACAAACAAAATAACTCTCATGAGTAGAATATTAAAATACACGCTTCTTCTTCTCTTTTGTACCGGCAGTACATTGCTTGCCTCAGCAGCCGAAACTGACATTGAAGACTCTTTGGAAGAGAATGAGAACAGTGCAGCGTACGAAGTTATTTCTACTTTTCACAACAGCATTGGTTTCGATTACCTTACCAAGGAAGAAATTGACTCGCTGAATGCCGATAGCCTCTTGGCCGATTTGGATGAGTCGAGGCGTTATCATGCCTATTTTGACTTTGGCCGGATATTGACCAAATCCTACCTCTTTCGTGGGGAAGTTCGTCTTGCCATCGCTTTGAGCGACCAGATGTATTCCAAAGCCCGCGCCCTTTCCTATCCCTTCGGGAATGCTCTTGCTTTGAATGCCATGGGGGAGGTCTACACTTATACGGATCGGCTCCTGGAAGCCGGTATTGCCTACGAAAAAGCTCTCGAACTGCTGGATGACATGACGGGAGAGGATGTGCGTATCCGTCTGTTGTTGATTGAGTTGATAGATTATAATCTGCGCATTCAGAACCAGAGTGCCGCTTCGCATTACCTTGCCCGCCTGAACCATTATCCCAAGGAAGAACTGTCTACCCAGGAAGTGGCCATGCGACACATTGCTAATACTTCTTATCAACTGTTCAAGGAAGATATAAAAACTGCCCGTCAGCATTTGGATCAGTTGGAGCTGCTTCAAGTGAGATTAATCCCCGGTATTCAGGAATATCTTTTGATTGTGAACGCCCGCTACCTGGAGGCTGCCGGAGATTATGAAAAGGCGCTGGATGCGTATCGGAAGTTCTTGCAAACCGATTATGCCCGGATTAATCATACCCTCTACCAGGAAACACTTCAGGAAGAAGCTGATCTGCTGCTGAAGATGGGAAATAAAGAGGAAGCTTACAATCAGTATCGTGAAGCCTTCTCCTACATCAAGTCTTCCTTCGACAAGAATTATCCGAAGGAGATTGACCAACTCTCCACCCGCTTTCAGGCAGACCAACTGGCCTATCAGAACGAACACGACCGCATTGTCTCTATGCGTTTCTATCTGGCAGGTATCATTTTTTTTGTATTGCTTCTGATAGTTCTTCTTATTCTCGGCTGGAAAAAAATATTCCGCTTGAAGCGCTCCCAGCAGTGCCAGGAAGCAATGAAGCAGAGAGCGGAGCAAGCCATACAGCGCAAGAATCTTTTCCTTTCGAACATGAGCCATGAGGTACGTACTCCGCTGAATGCCATCGTCGGCTTCTCTGCCGTATTGACTGACGATGACGAATCTTTTGATGATGAATCGCGCCGGGAGTTCTCCGAGATTATTAAAGTGAACTCTTTCCAACTGCTGAAACTGATTAATGATATATTGGACTTCTCTGACTTCGAGAACGACAACATCACGTTCAATATACAAGAACATGATGCCGTGAAGCTATGTCGCGAGGTAGTGGAGACTGTGGTCGCTTCCCGCAAGATGGAAGTAGAAATGCGTTTCGATACCGACTTGTCTGTCCTGATGCTCGATACGGATGACGCCCGCCTTCGCCAGGTGCTGATAAACCTGCTGGTCAACGCTACCAAGTTTACAGAAGAAGGTTCCATTGTTTTAGAATTGAAAAAGACCGATGACAAAACAGCATTCTTCTCTGTCACCGATACCGGATGTGGTATTCCGCTGGAAAAGCAGCAATTGATTTTTGAGCGGTTCGAGAAACTGAATGATTATGTGCAAGGAAGCGGACTGGGACTTTCTATCTGCCAGCTCATCGTTAGATATATGAACGGCAGGTTGTGGGTGGACAGTGAGTACACACAAGGTGCGCGTTTCTGCTTCACACATCCTTTGAAGTATAACCCTGCATCACACCAAGAAACAGCACCATGAAACGAATCCTACTTATCATATACAGCTTGCTTTGCGGATGGATCTGTCCTTTGATGGCCGAAGATGCCGATGCACTCCGCTATCAGGACAGCATCTTGCAGGTGGCCGATGCTCTGCCTGCCACTCTGGCCCGTTTGACGTATCTTCGTGATATGACTTACCGACACCAGTATGCACCTTATAATATGACGTTCTCTACCCGCCTTTATAAAGAAGCGAAACAACAGAAGAATGTGTTCTACGAAAATCTGGGAGCTTACTATCTGGCATCATGCTATGACAAGAAGCACGATGCAGACAGTCTGGCCTATTGGGTGAATATCCTGAAAGAGTTTGTTCCTCAAGTCGGTACGTACGATTATTATCTGGAACAGAAGGCTGCCATCAGTCGTGCTTTGGCCTCCAAACGGCAGATAGAAAAAGCGGTGTATGTGGCCAAGGAAACGCTGGAAGAATCAGTGCAGCATCACAGCAATAACGGAAAGGTGGCGGCATGCAACAGTTTGGGATGTGCTTATGGCGTGTCCAGTCGCACCAAGGAAGCGCTGAATGTCTTTCTGGAAGCCTATAAAAGTTTCTCGCCTCAAACAAAGGCAAGTTTGAAGATTGATATTCTGTCGCGTATAGCCCAAGTATACGGCAATTCCGGACATGACAGTTTGCGGCTTCCCTACCTTTTGGAGATGGACAGCACTTTGCAGGAAGTCATTTCCAACGAACCGGAGACCCGGAAGAATTGGGCTAATTTTGAGATCGACTGCCAGATAAAGTATATTCTTCACTATTTTAGCGTGGACCTTGACAAGGCGCACGAACATATTGAAAAGGTGAAGCAACTGCTTGGCCCGCATGTCGATCCGGTATTCTGGCTGAATGTGCAGTTGATACAGCTTCAATACTATAACAGAACCAACGAACCCGACAAGAGCATTGCTCTGATAGACGAGGTTACTTCTACGGTACTGAATAATTATGTATCCACTTTTGCCACACTGATAACATACAAAGCAAGTATACAGTACGAAAAAGGAGATATCGACGGTGCTATCGAAAGCTACCGCTATCTGATACATAAGCAAGATTCTCTGAATAACGCCTTTTCTGCCAATCAATTACAGCAGGTCAAGGAAATCTATCACATTGACGAACTGTTGTTGGAGAAGCAGAAGATTCAGGATACCAATTACCGCAGAGGATTTATGTTCCTGATAATTGTCCTGTTGCTGGCACTACTTTTTTATCTTTATACCCACTATCTTTCCACCAAGATTGCAGGCGTTGAGAAGCAGACTGCTGAGGCAGCCCTACAGGCCGAGACAGACAACATCGCAAAAGATCGTTTGAAGTCGGAGATCAGCCACGACATACGTACGCCGCTGAATGTGGTGGTAGGATTTGCCGAATTACTGACCGGAACGGAAGAGCTGGACAAAGAGACTAAAAAAGAATACGGACGAATCATTCAGACGAATGCAGAAAGCTTGCTGAGCTATGTCAACAGTATCTTGGAACTCTCCCGGTTGGAATCCGGTAAGACCCAATACGTGCAGGAGGAGTGCGATGTATTGCAGCTGTGCGAGAAGGCGATGCGGTTCATCAATGAGCAGGAGAACTTATGTGTATTCGTTACTTTGCAGACAGATATAGACAGGCAAGAGGTACAGACTGACAAAAGATGGTTTGAAACCTTGCTTACCAGCATACTGACCCCATTGGAAAATGACGCGGAACATTACCAGGCCCTTGTCCGTATTAAGAAGGACAGGACCAAGTCTGTTCTTTGCTTCGATGTGATAAATGCTCCGCTTGCCAAAATGCATTTTGAGAGTAAGACAAGCTTGATCCGCCATGAAATCAATGCACACTTCATTCACCACTTCGGAGGAATCTACAAAGTGCAGGCCGAGGCGGCAGAAGGGCCGACCATCTCGTTTACTATTCCTTATCAGCGTTGAGCTGCTACTTGTCAGTAGTGGTTATTCTTTCCCGATGTGGATGCGGACAATGCCTCCATAAGGAGTCAGCGCTCCGAAGGCTTCTTCCCATTTCAGAGTGCTGGCATAGATTTGTGCACAAATCAATACGCCGCCATGGGCAAAGATTGCTACCCGTTCGTAAGGCATGTTTTTCAATTCATTCAGGAAACCACTGACGCGTTGGTATAGCATCATAAAGGACTCTCCGCCGGTAGCGGCTACATTCAGATAGTCGGCATACCACTCCTGTAGGCGCGGATCATCGTTGCCGTCAAATGGCTTCATTTCCCATTCACCAAAGTTTATTTCCATAATCCGCTTATCTCGTTCGGCATCCGGATATCCGCAGTAAGTGGCAAGGCGCACGCAGCGGGTGAGGGGACTGGTATAAACATGATCGAAGGGAAGATACGCTTTCAAGTTTTCTGCCGTAACGGCGGCTTCTTGTTCGAATGTGGGTTTCAAGGGGACGTCCGTCTGGCCGTAACATATTCCGGGTGCGACGTCTACTGAGGTGTGACGAATAAGGGTTACTTCCATATTATATATAGTTTATTATTAGGCTTCCGATATAGAAAGATAGTTCGCAGAGCAGGAAAGTAGCTCCGCAGCAGTCGCCGGTGTATCCCTGTAAGCGTTGTTTCATCAGACGGCAGAGCAGGAAGAAGGTGAGTACCGGAAATAGGAGGGCAGGCCACATCTTCATTGGGAGAAACAAAACAAATGGCAATACTCCGCAAATAAGGGCGACTGTCCATTCTCCCTTGCTCATCCGGTTGTATACTACTTTAGCCTTGCTTTCTTCTTCTCTTCGGGCGTAGGGCAGAAAATTGACAATCTGCGATGCGCAGAACTTAGACCAGCAGTCTCCGCTGAAAACGAGGGCACAAAGAAGATTCAAGGGTAAATCACGGAGCTGCAGTATCAGCAGGAAGTAGAATATCAGCCCGATGACACCATAACTTCCGATATGCGAATCCTTCATGATGGCAAGGGTTCGTTCCTTGGATGTCCCTCCGCCAAAGCCGTCGAAGAAATCTGCCAGGCCATCTTCGTGCAGGCATCCGGTGATGAGCAGCCGTGCAATGATGGCCATTATCCAGGCAAGCGATACGGGCAATATCTGTCCCGTCAGCCACAGAATACCGGCCATGATGCCTCCCGTCAGCCAACCCACCAACGACCAGTAGGGTACTACGTGCTTGAAGGCTTCTGCCGGCACCTCTTTTATCTTCCAGAAAGGCAGTCGTGTGAGGAATATAAATGCTGCCAGGATATTGTTCATAATTAACTGTTTAAAATCTGTAGAACGTTGTGTCTCCGTAATGAATTTAAAAGTATTTGGTAATGGAAGCATGTGCAAAATTATCCATTTCGTTCATCATCCGCACGGCAGAGTCAACAATAGGATATGCACAAATAGCTCCCGTTCCTTCTCCCAACCGCAGACCTAAGTTTAATAACGGTTTGGCATGCAGGGCATCGAGCACCAGTTTATGGCCGGCTTCATCGCCGCAATGCCCGAAGATAGCATAATCCAATACTTCGGGATATAGTTTGCTGGCAGCCAGGATGCAGTTGGTCATGATGAATCCGTCTACCAGAATAATCATTTTCAGTTCGGCGGCTTTCAGCATGGCGCCTATTGCCATTACCATTTCCAGCCCGCCAAAGTAACGGATAATGTCCCGGGGGGAACCGTCTCCTTTATAATTCCCCAGCGATTGTTTTAGTACTTTATATTTATGGCGGACACCTGCATTATTCAGTCCGCTCCCTGCACCTACGCACTGCTCCAAAGGAATGCCGGTGAAGCAAGTCATCCATAAGGACGATGACGACGTATTTCCGATACCCATCTCGCCGAAACTAAGTACATTACTGCCTTCTTCGTGACAGCGGCACACCACTTCGGCACCCCGTTCCAGGCAAAGCTCCATTTCCTCTTCTGTCATGGCTGCTTCGTGTAGATAGTTGCGGGTACTTCTGCGCACTTTCATATCGATGATGCCTTTATCATAAGGCAGGTCGTAGTCTACACCTGCATCTACTATCTTTAAAGTGAATCCATGTTGCCGGCAGAGAAAATTAACGCCTGCACCTCCATGGAGGAAGTTGCTGATTTGTTGCCAGGTTATTTCTTTGGGAGAGAGGCTGACACCTTCGTCCACGATGCCATGGTCGGCTGCAAAGATAACATTTTGAGGATGTTCCAGGGTGGGGGATAATGTTTGTTGGATGAGGCCGATTTGAAGAGCCAGTTCTTCCAGCGTACCCAGCGAGCCTTTCGGCTTGGTCAGATTGTTGATCTTATCAATTAAAGCCGGACGTATGGCTTCGTCCGGGCGGGTGATATGAAATGTTTTCATCAGTCTTATGATTTTAATTCTTATTCTTTGATTTTCACAGGAATGCCGGATACCATCAATATCACTTCGTCTGCACGGGCGGCAATGTATTGGTTCATCCAGCCTTGCATATCCGTGAACTTTCGTTGCAGTTCGTTATCGGAAGTGGCACCCATACCTATCTCGTTGGTCACGAAGATAAAGGTGGCATCTTGCGCGGTGAAACGGTCGAATTCTTCTTTAGCGGCAGTGAGTGCACCGTCTATATCGGATTTCAGGTCAAAGAAGAAATTGGTACACCATAAGGTTACACAGTCTATCAGGATAACCCGACCTTCCAACCGGTGCCGGCTGAGTTCTTTTTCTTCTTCAATGTTTGTCCATTCCGGTCCGCGCCGTTCCTGGTGCCTGATGACCCGTTGGCGGAACTCTTCGTCCCAGATGCGTGCTGTGGCAAGGTAAACGGGGTTGGGAGAGAGGCTGAGCGCCAATTCCTCGGCATGTGTGCTTTTGCCGGAACGGGCTCCTCCGGTGATTAATATGATTCGTTTCATGTGATACCTTGATTTTACGGGAAGCAAATGTACATGATTTCCGTGGCAGTGGCAAGGATTGACATTAAAAAGAAAGAGGGATGCGTTAAGAAATATAGATAAAGGGGCAATTATTTCAAGAATCTTTTGCGCTTTTCTGAAAGAATTTATTAACTTTGTCGCCGTTTTCATAGCATAGCATTATGAAACAGTTTGCGGCAGTAGCTCAGTTGGTAGAGCATCAGCTTCCCAAGCTGAGGGTCACGAGTTCGAACCTCGCTTGCCGCTCGACTGAAAATCAGGCAGCTACAACTAAAGTAGCTGCTTTTTTTATAACTGATTGAAATTTATCGTCGGTTCGTAGCAAAGATCCTTCTCTATTATTAAGCATATTTTTTCTCTTTATTAATTTTTTGCTAGCTATTAAATAGTTTGTGAGCGTATTTTTCTCCTGATGCTTTAGTTTTCTTTATTAGTTGTATGATAGTGTAATAAAAGCGAAATAGATATTACATATATGAATTGTAATTTTATAAAAACACAATGGCTTTATAGTTAATAATAGTGAAATATACAATAATATATTCTTTATATGTTGCTTTTACTAAAAAATATTCATTTATTTGTCTGACAAATAATACTAATAGGATTAATAATAATACAATTTGGTATATGGAGAACTTGAAAATTGATGGTCAATCAATCACTTTGGTTGACCAAGTAGAAGACAAATTACTGAATTACTTTAAAAGTCAAGATTTGAAGGTAGGTGATTCTATTCCTAATGAAATAGAGTTAGCGTCAGCATTGGGCGTAGCTCGTAGTGTTCTTCGTGAAGCCCTTAGCCGTTTAAAGATGATGGGAATGATTGAAAGTCGTACACGACGTGGAATGATTCTAACTGAACCTTTTATTTTGGGAGGCATGAAGAGGGTAGTCGATCCTCGTATTATGAGTCAAGAATCTCTTCTTGATCTTCTTGGCTTCAGGGTTGCTCTGGAAATTGGAATTAGCAGCGATATTTTCCATCATATCACGGAACAAGATATTATAGAATTAGAAGAGATTGTAAATGCTGGTGTTGCATTGGGAAATAACGAATATGCTAATCTCAGTGAATATACTTTTCATTCAAAATTGTATGAGATAACAGGAAATAAAACAATCGTGCAATTTCAAAGTATAATTCATCCAGTAATGAATTTTGTGAAAACTAATTTGAGGGAGTTGGTTGAAACCATTAATATAGAATTAGAGAAAAAGGGGCAAATAGTAACGCATACCGATTTACTGAATTTTATCAAAAATAAGAATGAAATGGGCTATAGAAATGCTATTGAGCAACATTTTTATGTATATAAGAAGTTGATTTACGATAGAGTCGTACTGGGAGAACGAAATAAGGGTTAATCACGAAAAAAAGTGTAGCAAATGGCACGAGTTATAAATTATGGTGTTGCATTGATATGTCTTTGCTTGTTGGGGTATCAGAGTTTGAGAGCCGCGAATACTTCTAATACTGAACAAATAAAGTGGGGTACGGAGAGTATTCTTTACGAAGGAAATGGTCTATTAGGAACTTTTGGAGGTGTACTTGATGGACAAATAGTTCTGACAGGCGGAACTTCTGCCGATTTTAGTCAGTGGGGAAGAAATGCAATATGCTTGTCAGGAAACGTTGGGTTCGATTTATATGAAGATATCTTATTCAGACCGTTAGCTTATGGTACTTCTATAGTGCTTCCTGATGGCATATTATGTATTGGAGGACGCGATTCTCATAAATGTTATAGGGAGGTGTTTCTTATTACAAAGCAACAGGGTAAACTCAAAATCTCGGAGGATTGGCCGTTGCTTCCCATTCCATTGTCAAATGCAGCAGGAGTATTACTTGATAATAAGGTCTATATCATTGGGGGAAGAGAATCAATCAAACCTTTTAAATTATCAGAATCGTTTTTTGTTTTGGATTTATCAAATAAAGAAAGAGGATGGAGAGAATTACCGGTATGTCCAGGAGGTGTTCGAGAGAATGCAATTTGTGTAGTACAGAATAATGGTGTTTCTCCTTGTTTGTATCTTATTGGGGGGCAAACGGAAACGGAAGAAAATTCCTTATCCTATTTGACTGATGGATATGTATATAATCCTCAGCTAAATAGATGGAGCTCTTTAGGTTCAGACTTTCCTAAAGGATTATGTGCAGCCATTTCTAGTGGGGCCAACCATGTTCTTCTTTTTCAGAAAGAATCGGGGGATACAGTGCAGTTCAAGAAGGAAAATATTTTATGGAAATACCATACAATTACGCAAACTCTGATAAAGTCTGAAGTCATACCATATCCATATGACATTGCAAAAGTTTTGTATCGGAATCAATCATTCTTTATAATAGGTAATGATGCCAATTTTGGCACAAATAAATTGTACGGCCTTCAAGGTGATATTATTCCTTTTAAAAAAGGGTTGGGTGTTGTCAATATCCTTGTGATTATTGGTTATTTTGCTGTATTGGCTGGAATAGGAATCTACTTTTCACGTCGTCAGAAAAATACAAACGATTATTTTAAGGGTGGAGGACGTATTCCATGGTGGGCTGCTGGTTTGAGCCTTTTTGGAACAGCTTTGAGTGCCATTACGTTCATGGCCATACCCTCTAAGGCATATGCCACCAATTGGAGCTATGTATTGTTCAATATTGGCATTTTACTTGTTGCACCAATTATTGTTTCTGTTTTTATTCCTTTTTTCCGAAAGTTGAATATAACGACTGCCTACGAATATTTAGAAATACGTTTTAATGCATTTATCCGTGTTATTTGTAGTATGGCTTTTATTATCTTCCAGATTGGGCGTATGGGAGTTGTGCTTTTTCTGCCCTCTATTGCTTTGAATGTTGTAACAGGGTTGGATATATTCCTATGTATAGGCATTATGGGTGCCTGCAGCATTTTATATACAATGATTGGAGGAATAGAAGCTGTAGTATGGACCGATGCTATTCAAGTAATTATCTTGTTAGGAGGAGCTATATTTGCAGTGGTATATATATCGTGTTCTCTCCCTGGCGGTTTGGGCGAGACTATTGATATTGCAGTAGCAAATGGTAAATTTGATTTGGGAACGACAAATTTTAATTTAAAAGATGCTACGATGTGGACTGTCATTATTGCTGCATGTTTTACGCACCTTACTACCTATGGAACTGATCAAAGTATGGTACAGCGTTATCTCACTACTTCCTCAATGAAAGAAGCCCGGAAAAGTGTGTGGACCAATGCGATATTGACTGTTCCCGCTACTCTTATTTTCTTCTTTATAGGTACTTCACTTTATGCATATTATAAAGTATACCCTGAAAATTTAACTATTAGTATTCCTAATGGCGATGCTATTTTCCCTTGGTACATTTTTACCCAATTACCAATCGGTGTTGTTGGATTGCTTATCTCGGGTATTTTTGCAGCAGCAATGTCTACTCTTAGTGGTAGTATGAATTCGGCAGCTACAGCTTATATTGTAGATATTTATTCCCGTTTTCTGCACAAAGGCGATTACGGAAACGAATTGCGTGCAGCACGTATTGCAACATGTGTAATAGGGATAATCAGTTTGTCCTTTGCCTTTCTTATGGCAACATGGAATATTGCATCATTATGGGATGAATTCAACAAGATACTTGGGCTTATATTAGGAAGTATGGGAGGGCTGTTTATGCTGGGAATGCTCACTAAACGCGCCAATTCCAGTGGAGCGATCATAGGAATCGTAGTGAGTATCATTGTACAACTATTTGTGGCTAAATTTCAAATGTTTCACTTGCTTTTATATACAGCCTCCGGATTCATTTCATGTTTTTTCGTTGGTTATTTGGCAAGTTTGTTCTTCAAAGAAAAGGAGGTTTAAACCTTTCATTAATTATAATTACTCTAATTTATGAATAAACAATTTTTAACAGGATTAATTGCTGCGCCATTTACGCCAATGTACGAAGATGGTTCCTTAAATTTGCAGGTGATCGAGCCGTATGCGGAGTTTTTAATTAAAAAGAAATGCGTGACGGGAGTATTTATTTGTGGTACGACAGGAGAATCTGTGTCTCTGACAACAGAAGAACGTAAAGCTGTTGCAGAAAAATGGATCGAGGTAGCTAAAGGGAAGTTAAAGGTTATAGTGCATGTAGGTGGTATGTCACAAGTTCAGTGTTCTGAATTGGCAGCCCATGCTCAAACTATCGGGGCAGATATGATAGCAGCTATGGCGCCTTGTTTTTTCAAACCTGGCTCTGTGAATGATTTGATAAGTTTTTTTAAACCGATAGCGGCTTCTGCATCCCGACTGCCGTTCTATTACTATAACATGCCATCTATTACTGGCGTGTCATTACCGGTACATACTTTTCTTTCGGAAGGTAAGAAGCAGATTCCAAATTTGGTAGGAGTGAAGTTTACTCACAACAATCTGATGGAGATGCAGCAATGTATCCATGTGGATAACGGAGCTTTTGAAGTTTTACATGGCTTTGATGAAATATTGATTACCGGACTTTCAATCGGAGTTAAATCTGCAGTAGGAAGTACGTATAATTATGTTCCGGGGATATATAAATGTATGATGGAAGCCATGGAAAATGGAGATATTGATACGGCTCGTGAGATGCAGTGGAAGGCTGTAGAAATTATTGATATACTGATAAAACATGGTGGTGGAGTCAGAGCCGGTAAGATTTTCATGAAATTGGCTGGGATAGATTGTGGTCCGTGCCGCTTGCCGATAGCTCCTTGTTTCGAAAAAGAATTGGAAGAAACGCGAAATGAATTAAAGAATACTGACTTCTTTAAATATATTAATTAACTAAAAATGATATGCCTATGGAAATAATGCAATAAAGTATCTAAAGAAATAGCTCATTAGCCGAATAGAGCTTGAAACTTAAAAGGAGAGGGAGAAACGAGTATTGGTACTTCCCGTTTCTCCCCAAAATAAATTACCGAAACAATTTATTATTAAAATCGTAACAAAGATGAGAAAAATATTTCATTTTCCCCTCATAAGTTTTCTACTATTTTGTCCATTCTTACTTTGGGCACAAGAATTTAACCTATCAGGGATAGTAGTGGACAGCACAGGTGAAACTCTTCCAGGAGTTTCCATCGCTGTGAAGGGTACGACTCGAGGAGTTATTACGGATATGAATGGTGCTTTCCAGTTGAAAGTAAGCAAGGGGGAAACTCTTGTATTTTCCTATGTGGGCTATGATGAACAGCAAATCTTGATTACCAATCAAAAGATTCTTAACATCCAGATGGAACCGACTACTATGGGGTTGGATGAAGTGGTGGTCGTTGGTTATGGCACCCAATCCAAGCGTACTGTAACATCCGCCATCAGTAAAGTGGATGGAGAAACATTGAAGGCAACTCCTATCAATACTGTGGGAGAAGGGCTGAAAGGTAAAATTGCGGGTGTACGTGTGTACAATGAGAATAACACTCCGGGTGCAGAGGCTACGTTCCTGATTCGTGGTGGTTCCTCTATCAGCCAGAGCAATTCTCCTCTTATATTAGTTGATGGTGTAGAGCGCAGCACGGCGGGTATCAATCCCAATGACATCGAATCTATCGAAGTCTTGAAGGATGCCGCTTCCTCTGCTATTTATGGCTCGCGTGCATCGAATGGAGTTGTCCTGATTACGACAAGAAAAGGAAAGAGTGGTGCTCCTCGAGTAACGTTTGAGGCTTCCTTTGCAAACGAGAATGTTGAACGAATGATTGAGTATCTGGATGCTACCCAAGCTGTTACTATCATGCGCGATCGTTGGGCTTCCGGACCCAGCCCGGAAAAGTTATACCTTGACGGATATGCTTATAGCTCCGGTAATACGGATGTTTCCAAGTTTTCTACCCGTTACCTGAGAGATGGAGAGAGTATTCCGGCAGGATGGAAGTCTGTGGCTGATCCACTGGATCCCAGTAAGACCTTGATTTTTGAAGATAATGACTGGGCCAGTACTTGTTTCAAGAATGCTCTTTGGCAAAATTATTATGTGGGGATAGAAGGAGGTACGGAAAAATTGAGCTATGTAGGCAGCATCGGCTATATGAAAGATTCCGGTGTAGGTGTAGGCACGGCATTCGATCGTTTCAATGCCCGTACTAATGTGACCGCCAAAATCAGAGAAAACCTGACTTTCAGCAGCAACATCGATTATAGTCAGACGAATAGTGAAGAATATGCCAGCCAGTATCAGGTAATTTCCCGCGGACTGATGACTCCGGCCGTTCAACGCAGATATTGGGTATCTGACAATGAATGGTACGGAACTCCGACCCCGGGTCCCAACTCTTCGTCTCCGAATCCGAGTTTTTACTCGTATTTCAATGATAACAACCAGCGTGCTAACCGTCTGGGACTGGTAGGTTCTCTTGATTGGGAAGTTTTGAAAGGATGGCATGCTGTGGGCACAGCTTCTTTGTTTACGCAAAACAGCCATGGAGATACATTCATGCGTGCCAACCCGATGAATGGAACGCGGAAAGCGACTACCAACATGACGGATGAGCAACGCAAGAAACTGGAATTCTACACCAGCTATACAAGAACGTTTGCCGATAAACACAGCATCAGCGCGATGGTAGGATATTCCTATCAGCAATATTTGTACAAGTATGTGTATGCTGCCACTACCGGACACAGCTCCGACAAGATACCGACATTGAACGGAGGTTCTGTCTATTCCGATGCAACGTCGACCAAGCAGGAAGATGTGAATATCGGTTATTTCGGCCGATTGAACTATGATTATCTGAAAAGGTACATGTTGACTGCTACTTTCCGTGAGGACGGCTCTTCTCGTTTTGCCAAAGGCAATCAATGGGGATTTTTTCCGGGGCTTTCTGTCGGATGGGTTATGAGTGATGAGCCTTTTATGCAGAATGTCGGTTTTATAAGTAATTTGAAGTGGCGTGGCAGCTATGGCCAAACGGGTAATAACTCTATCGGATATTATGATGCCTTGGGGCTGTATGCCATTACCACCAGCTACAATCAGGATGCGGCAACTGTTTCTTCTGCCATGCCCAACAAGGCTCTTGAGTGGGAGACTTCCACACAATTGGATTTAGGTTTTGATTTGGGTTTGTTCAAGAACCGCATCATATTGGGTATAGACTATTTCAATAAGATTACGGATAACCTGATTACTTCCAAAGTATTGCCCAATACGTCGGGATACGGTTCCATCCTTACCAATCTTGGAAAAGTACGTTTCCGTGGTTTCGATGCTGAAATAACAACACGTAACATTGCCAAGAAGGATTTCACGTGGGAATCTAAATTCACCATTACTTACGTAAAGAACAAGGTGCTTAAACTGCCCGAAAACGGACGGGACAAGAACCGCCAGGGAGGATACTCTGTAAAAATGCAGGATGGCACGACCAAAGAATTCGGAGGTGTTGCCGAGGGTGAACCGTTGGGTCGTTTCTATGGATATAAGAAAGACTTTATCATTACAACTCCCGAGCAGGCTGCCAATGCCCGTTATGACACCTCATCCAAAGGCTGGGACTGGACCACGAAAAAGAGCCTGGGTGTCGGAAAAAAGACAATCGGAGACTATGAGTGGAAAGATCTGAATGGAGACAATATCATCAATAGCAATGATATGTTCCTGCTGGGAAATACGATTCCCCATACAACTGGAGGTTTGAACAATACTTTCACCTACAAGGGCTTCACTTTGAATGTCTATCTTGATTTTGCTTTGGGGCACTCCATTTCCAATGGTTATCTGCAACGCCAAATGTGTAATTTCATGAATGGAAACACCAGCCTGCCTGCCGAAATCCTGAAATGCTGGAATGTGGGGGATGACCCGAATAAGGCTAAGTATGCCCGTTTCTCAGGCAATGACTCTGATGAGTTGAATAAGAATTTCCGGGACAACTCCGATGTTTTTACCCAGAAAGCCGATTATCTCTGTATCCGTGAAATCTCTCTGCAATATGCTCTGCCTCAGGCATTGCTGGCAAAGATTGGTCTGAAAGGGCTGGTATTGACCCTGGCCGGAAACAATCTGCACTATTTTACGGAAGTAATAGGCCTTTCTCCCGAAGTAGGTGCATCAAGCACTTATTCCGGCAGTTTCAACACCTATCCGCCTATCCGTAAGTTCTCTATCGGATGTAAAGTTACTTTGTGATAAAAGAAGTTTAATACGAAAAATAAGAATTATGAAAATAAAAATATTATCCGGCATTCTTCTTATAAGTGGGGTCTCGTTTTTTACATCATGTCATGGAGACCTGAATGTGATACAGCCCAGCCAGTTCACCAGCCTATCCATGTGGACAGAGGAGAGCGATGCTACGAGTGCAGTAAATGGAGCATATACCCAATTTCGTTCCGCCTTTTCCGATTTGCTCAATATCTATGGGGAGATGCGCTCAAACTGGTATGAGAGTGGGGCGGTAAATGATGCGTTTTTTAATAGAGTGGGTACGAACGTATTGCTGAGCGGCGATGCAGGTACAAATTGGAGTAGCATATATACTACAATAAACAGTGCAAATTTGATTCTGAAGCATACTCCGGAAATCTCTTTCGCCAATGAAGCTATACGCAATGAAGTGATGGCCAATGTCTATTTCCTGCGGGCATATTGCTACTTTACGCTGGTGCGGGTATTCGGTGATTGCCCGCTGCTGACTTCCGGTTTTGAGTCAGAAAAGCAGGAGGACATGTATCCCAGCCGTACGGCGGCCTCTGAAGTATATGCCCAGGTCGAAACCGATATAGAAGAAGCTTTAAGGTTGATGCCCGCTTCTTCCAAGCTTCTCCATAAGGCATCTCCGGCAGCCATCAACATGTTGCGTACCGAATATTACTTGTGGAAGGCAAAGCGTCTGGGGGGAGGAAATGCAGCTCTGAGTACGGCACAGTCTTCTGTTGATGCGGTATTGAAAGCCGGATATGCGCTTCTTCCTGCATTTGCCGATATTTTCAATTTAAACAATAAAGCCAATGCCGAGCTTATCTGGACATTGCCCTATATCATCAATGAAAATGTGACTCCGGGAACATCCCCTAACTTTTTTGCCTATTATCTGGCACTTAACGGTGACAGAACCCGGTTGAGGGAAGCTGGATATACTGAAGATGAGGTTCCTGCCGGTTCCCATGCCCAGTATGTTGTGCCTACGCAAGCCTATTGTGACTTTCTGGCTGAGGATGCACGTGACACGCGTACGGATGTTTCGGTACGGGTATTCAAGGATAAGTTCCTGACGGAAGAAGTGCAGATTAAAAGGATGATTGTGAAGTTCAAAGGCTCCTTTGCCAATGATACGCGTAGTTTTGACAGTGATGTCCCTGTCTATCGCTTGGCTGAAGCCTATCTTTTGAAAGCTGAAGTGGAGAATGCCTTAGGAAATACGGATGCCGCCCTGCAGAATCTGAATGTAGTGGCCAAGCGTGCTTATGGGGTAGACAATTACTATACGGTAAGGACTCAGGATGCCATAGACAATGCCATTATCAGCGAAATACTGAAAGAGTTTGTTGCAGAATCAAAAGCATGGTGGGCATACCTTCGCTTTAATAAGGAATTCGAGCTTATTGAAACCTTGAAGGGGCGTGAAGGGGAGAAGAATGTTACGTTGTGGCCTATTGCTCCTGCCTGTCTCAATACTAATCCGAATATAACACAAACTGAAGGTTACAAATAAATATTGAGATGATATGAGATGTAAGACTATACTTTTACTGGTCTTGTCTGCTTGGGGCATCATGGCATGCCAAAATTATACGGATAAGATAACGGTGGAGATTCGGCAACCGATATATCCGGTGCTGACGTTGAAAGAGCATAATCCGGTATTGTGTCTGCGTCTGATTAGGAATAGCGGCGTGGCATATCAGTTGGAAAAGATAAACTTCACTTTGGATGGAACTGTCCGTTCCGGCGATGTCGTTTCCGCTTCGCTGTTCTTAGATGAGAATTGCGAGCAGGTCTGTACAAGTGCCAAACCGGTGAACAAACAATTGAGTTTTAAGGTAGGCCGGCAGATAGAGGAAGATACACTGACATGCTGGGTGACACTCCGATTGAGGGATGATGCGGCACAGGCTACAAGCAGGATTGAGATCTCATGCAATAGTGTTCAGACAGATCTGGGGCTGGCGGGCATCCGCCAGTTGCCCGCAGTAAAGCCGCTCCGTATAGGAGTGGCCCTGCGGCAGTCGGGTCAGGACGGAGTACATACTTCCCGCATTCCCGGATTAGTAACTTCGACGAAAGGTACCTTGCTGGCCTTGTATGATGCACGCAATGAAAGAGATGACGATTTGCAGGGCGACATTGATATTGCCATCAATCGCAGTGAAGATGGAGGGCGGACTTGGCAACCTATGCAGACTGTTCTGGATATGAAAGAATGGGGCGGGCTACCTCAGAAATATAATGGAGTGAGTGATGGTTGCATCTTGTCGGATGATTTCACCGGAGACCTCTATGTCATAGGGTTATGGATGCACGGAGTCTTGGACCCCAAGACGGGCAAATGGATAGAGAATCTTACCGATACCTCGACCGTATGGAACCACCAGTGGCGTGCGCACGGTTCTCAGCCGGGATATGGTGTCAAACAAAGTTCTCAATTCCTGATTAGTAAGAGTACCGATGACGGACTTACCTGGAGTGAGCCGCGTAACATCACCCGCCAAGTAAAAAAGGAAAAATGGTGGCTGCTCGCTCCCGGACCGGGTCGTGGCATCACAATGGAAGATGGTACATTGGTATTTCCGGTAGAGGGGCGGAACGAAGACGGGCTTCAGTTCTCTACAATCATGTGGAGTAAAGACAAGGGCGAAAACTGGACCGTAGGCGAACCGGCCTACTACAATACCAACGAATGTCAGGTGGTAGAACTTTCAGATCATTCCTTGATGTTGAACATGCGTGAGCGCAGCAACCGGGGACGTCAGGAAGGTAATGGGCGGGCCATTGCCGTCACTGCCGATTTGGGGAAAACGTGGACGGAACATCCCACGTCGCGCAGAGCTCTCATTGAACCGGCTTGCCAGGCATCCTTGCTGCGTCATGATTATATTGAAGACGGAGAAGAACGTCATGTATTACTCTTTGCCAATCCTAATTCAAAAGAGCGCCGTAACAACATTACCATTAAGGTGAGTTTCGATGACGGGCAAACTTGGCCCGAGGAGTATTGGATGTTGTTGGATGAAGGTAGGGGGGCGGGGTACTCTTGCATGACTTCCATTGACGAGCATACCATAGGCATCTTTTATGAGGGGAGTCAAGCCGACATTCAGTTCCAGGCTATCCCGCTGAAAGAATTATTGAAGAAATAAAAGTATAACACCTTAAAAAATAGACAAATATGAAACGCAGTGAAATCAATCAATATATCCGCGAGGCCAAAGCATTTATGACAAAGTATCACTTCATGCTGCCGCCATGGGCGGACTGGACTCCGGACGACTGGAAAAGCAAAGGACCGGAATGTAATGATATCCGGGAAAGAGCCATGGGCTGGGACCTGACTGACTTCGGCTGGGGAGATTTCCTGAAAATCGGCCTGACTCTGGTAACCCTCCGTAATGGAAGTTTGCAGAAGAAAGACAAACCCTATTGTGAAAAGATTATGTTTGTCCGCTGCGGACAAGTTACTCCCACCCATTTCCATTGGCTGAAAACGGAAGACATCATCAACCGGGGTGGAGGAATCCTCTGCATGCGTCTGTGGAAGGCCGACAAGGAAACTGAAGCGCTGACTGAAGAACCGCTTGTCGTTTCCATCGACGGAGTCAGTACACGGGTAGCTCCCGGAGAAACGGTGCGTCTTGCTCCCGGACAAAGCATTTGTTATGAGCCTTATCTCTACCATACTTTCTGGGCCGAAGACGACCATTGTCTGGTAGGCGAAGTCTCTACGGTGAACGATGACATGAGGGACAACCGTTTCCTCACCCCCAAGGGGCGTTTCCCGCAGATAGAAGAGGATGTTCCGGCCGAACATCTGTTGTGCAACGAATATCCCGAAGTTTAGAAAGTATGAAAGATAAGACCAACCTGACGGGATTGAATCCCGATGATTTCCGGTCCGTAATCAACGGAAAGGATACCGGCCTTTATATACTGCGCAATGGTAGCGGTATGGAGATGTGCGTCACGAACTACGGGGCCATCGTCTTATCCATCATGGCTCCTGATTGTCATGGTAAGTTTGAAAATGTCGTCATAGGCTTCGATACGCTGGAAGAGGCCCGCAGGCAAAGCAAGGACTATTATATAGGAGCTACTATAGGCCCCGTAGCCGGACGCATATTGCACGGCGCTTTCCGTGTAGGAGAAAAAGATTATCACTTACAGCTTAACTCTGTTTCTAATACTCTGCACAGTGGTGATAACGGTTTTCACACGGTGGTGTGGGAAACACAGCAACCGTGTGAAAACCAACTTCTTCTCCGTCATTTCCATGCCGATGAAGAAGCCGGTTTTCCGGGCAATGTTACGGTAAGGATGATGTATACCTTGACGGATGACAATGGGTTTCGCATAGATTATGAGGCGGAGACAGACCATGACACCTTGTTCTGTCCCACCAATCATGCCTATTTTAACCTGGCGGGCATGGGAACTCCCACTACTTCCATTGAAGACCATTTGGTGAGGATAAACGCGGATTTCTATCTGCCTATCGACATGAATACGAACAATACCGGCGAAGTCAGGGCAGTGGGCGGTACGCCTTTTGATTTCCGCGACTACCATTCCATAGGCGAACGCATCAACCGGAAAGACTTGCAGCTGCTCAACGGCCACGGTTATGACCACTGTTTTGTCCTGAAGAAACCCGCACTGCATGAGCTCTCTTTTGCCGCCACCTGCATCAGTCCGTCCAGTGGGCGCAGAATGGATGTCTATACCACAGAGCCGGGGCTTATTATGTACACCGGCAATTATTTGCCGGGCTTCACGGGCATGCATGGCACTGTGTATCCGCGTCGTAGCGCCGTCTGCTTTGAAACCCAGTGTTTTCCCGATACACCGAACAATCCGCATTTCCCCTCCATCGTATTACGTGAAGGAAACATTTATAAACAGACATGTATTTACCAATTCAGTACGCAACCATGAAAAACAGAATCATTCTTTGTTTGGGATGCCTGCTGGCATTCCTCCAGCTTCGGGCACAAGTCAATACCAACCAGCAGCACTTGTGCAATCCTAATTCTTTTTCCATCGTCCTGCTGGGCGATCCGCAAAACTATGTGAAGTATGACTATAACCAACCGGTTTTTGAACTGATGACGGCATGGACCGCCCATCATGTAGACTCCCTCCATGTGAAGGCAGTACTTTGTACGGGTGACCTGGTAGATCAAAATGAATGTATTCTCCCTCCCTTCCCGCGTTTCGGGAATCTCACGAGCCGCGAGCAGTGGACATTTGTGTCGCGGGCTTTCGGGCGGTTGGACAACAAAGTCCCTTATCTCATTTCTACCGGAAACCATGATTATGGCTACACCCGTTCGGAGAACTCGATGACCCGTTTCCCGGAATATTTCCCGATAGAGCGCAACAGCCAATGGAAAAAGACCATCGTGGCTGCAACCAATAATAGAAACGGCCTGCCTACGCTAGAGAATGCCGCTATGGAGATAACGGACGAGCATTGGGGGAGGATATTGATTATTGCCGTTGAATTTGCCCCGCGTGATGAGGTCTTGTCATGGGCAAGGGAACTGGTGGCTACCCCACGCTTCAAAGACCACACAGTGATTCTCATCACCCATTCCTATCTTACCGGCTTCGACAGCAAGCGTATCAACAAGGAAGGCTATAAGATAACTCCGTCCAATACGGGTGAAGGCATCTGGCAGAAGCTGGTGCAACCTTCCGCCAACATCCGTCTTGTGCTGTGCGGACACTATGCCACTCCGAACGAACGGTGGGACTATACCACGGGATTCCGTACCGACAAGAATGCGGCCGGACACGATGTACACCAGATGATGTTCAACTGCCAGGCGTTGGGTGGCGGCATGAGTGGAAACGGAGGAGACGGCTGGCTGCGTCTGCTCGAATTCCTGCCCGACGGACACACGGTGCAGGTCAGGACCTATTCTCCGCTTTTCGGCTTTTCTCCCCAAACCAAGGACAAGGCATGGCGTACGGAATCATATGATCAGTTTCAATTCACGATAAAATAAAAATATGAAGCGTATATCAATTATTTATTTATTAATCTTTTTTTGTATGTATTTATCAGCACAGACAAGTCCGGCATGGACTGCCGGAAATGCGAAGAAGTGGATAAAGAGTAATGTCTGGGCTAATGGTTGGACTGTCTCTCCCCACAAATCAGTCAATGCAATTGAATTTGCCAGTCAATATCAAAAAAATAAAGATGTTTGGGATGCCGCTTTCCGTTTTCTTGCGGACCATGATTTGGAAGAACTGGCTGTCGGCAATCATGTCATTATAGAAGGAAAATGTTGGGCTACAGTGAGCGAATACATTCCGAAGGAAGTGGAGAAGGGGAACATTGAGAGCCACCGTCGTTTTGTCGATCTTCAGTATACCTTCCGGGGAAATGAGAAGATGGGGCTTGCCCGTGATGTCGAAGTTCGTCAGGAATATAATCCCCAGAAAGACGTTGCCTTTTACACGTCTTCCCGGATAAGATACTATTCTGCCGATGTGGATAGTTTCTTTCTATTTTTCCCTTCGGACATCCATCAGCCCTCTGTCCGTGGAAAGGGAGAGCCCGTTGAAAGCCGAAAGATTGTGATTAAAATAGAATATATAGATTAGTGTGTTTTCAATTCTACTAAAAATACTATTTGTTTTTCAAATAAATTTCCTTTAAAATTTGTACTTTTGCCGACTGTTTAGAGAAATCAATGAAAACTTTAAAAAACGAAATAGAATGGCAGTAGAATTGAAAGACCTGACCAAACGTAGTGAGAACTATTCTCAGTGGTACAACGAGTTGGTGGTAAAGGCCGATTTGGCAGAACAATCGGCTGTGCGCGGCTGTATGGTGATTAAGCCTTACGGATACGCTATTTGGGAGAAGATGCAGCGTCAGTTGGACGATATGTTCAAAGAAACGGGACATGTCAATGCTTATTTCCCCTTACTTATTCCGAAATCATTCCTCAGCCGTGAAGCAGAGCATGTAGAAGGTTTTGCGAAAGAATGTGCCGTAGTGACGCACTATCGTCTGAAAAACGACCCGAATGGCGGCGGCGTGGTAGTAGACCCTGCTGCCAAGCTGGAAGAAGAACTCATTATCCGTCCTACTTCCGAAACCATTATCTGGAATACATATAAGAACTGGATTAATTCATACCGCGATCTGCCTATCTTGTGCAATCAGTGGGCAAACGTATTCCGTTGGGAGATGCGTACCCGTCTCTTCCTGCGTACGGCGGAATTCTTGTGGCAAGAAGGCCATACGGCACACGCCACTCGCGAAGAGGCCGAAGAAGAAGCTGTAAGAATGCTGAATGTATACGGTGAATTTGCCGAAAAATACATGGCAGTGCCTGTTGTGAAAGGTGTGAAGTCGGCTAACGAACGTTTTGCCGGTGCACTCAATACTTATACCATTGAGGCGATGATGCAGGATGGTAAGGCTTTGCAGAGCGGTACTTCCCACTTCCTGGGACAGAACTTTGCCAAAGCATTTGATGTGCAGTTTGTCAATAAAGAGAATAAGCTGGAGTATGTGTGGGCAACATCTTGGGGGGTATCTACCCGCCTGATGGGTGCTCTTATCATGACTCACTCCGATGATAACGGTTTGGTACTGCCTCCGCACCTGGCTCCGATACAAGTGGTTATCGTGCCTATTTATAAGAATGCGGAAATGCTGGCCAAGATTGACGAGAAAGTGGCAGGCATCGTTGCCAAGCTGAAGTCGATGGGTATCTCCGTGAAGTATGACAATGCCGACAACAAGCGTCCGGGCTTTAAGTTTGCCGACTACGAGGTGAAGGGTGTTCCTGTACGCCTTGTGATGGGTGGCCGTGATTTGGAGAACAACACGATGGAAGTGATGCGTCGCGATACATTGGAGAAAGAAACCCGCTCTTGCGAGGGCATCGAAGCATATGTAAAAGACTTGCTCGAAGAGATGCAGGCAAATATCTATAAGAAGGCGCTCGATTACCGCAATAGCAAAATCACCAGCGTAGATAGCTACGAAGAGTTCAAGGAAAAGATAGAAGAAGGTGGCTTCATTCTGGCTCACTGGGACGGCACCACTGAAACAGAGGAAAAGATTAAGGAAGAAACCAAAGCAACTATCCGCTGTATTCCTTTCGAATCCTTCGTTCCGGGTGACAAAGAACCGGGTAAGTGTATGGTTACCGGTAAACCGTCTGCTTGCCGTGTGATTTTTGCACGATCTTACTAAGAGAATGTTTACTATCAAAACACGAGGCCTGGCATTTTACGAAGAAATGCCAGGCCTTGTGTTTTATGATGGTGCTTATAAAAATAAAAAATGAACTACTCTTCTACATAAGTAAGTATTCTTCCTATTCTTGGGGCGGCGATAGGACGAATTATTATTATTGTAACTTTATGTACATATTCTTGCAACATGCTCTTGCCACCTTTGCACTGTAAAAAAAAGAAAGGAGAACCGAATATGAAACTGAACAGAAATGACTATACCGTAGAGGCTTCGGCCGGCGGTGGCTTTTACGCTTATTTTATGAATAATGTGTTGTGCAGTGCTTACGGCGAAACACCTGACGAAGCCTGCAAGAACCTGGAACAAGTCGTTGACGATTTTGTCAGTGACATGTATATGGTAGAAGAATTTGTCTGATGCTTTGATTTTTACACACGAACAAATTCATCCTTTTTACGTATTAATTCCATAAATTCTCTTGAAGTCATGCCTGTGCGATGCCGGTGTGGCTTTTGTTTTTATAACCGAATTGTCACATTCTTTACACCCGTATGTAACACAAAAGCGTGACATTTGCGACAACTAAAAATGCAAGACTGATATAAACAAAAAGTAAAGTCCGCTGTTTCTTATAACTCATAACTCATAACTTTTATGAAAATTCTTTTTATCGTTCAAGGAGAAGGCCGGGGACATCTGACGCAAGCCATTACTATGGAAGAGCTGTTGCGTCGCAATGGTCACGAGGTAGTGGAAGTATTGGTCGGCAAGAGCAATTCACGCCGTCTGCCCGGTTTCTTTAACCGCAGCATCCAAGCTCCGGTGAAACGCTTCCTGAGTCCTAATTTTCTGCCTACACCGGCCAATAAGCGAGTCAGTCTTTCGCGCAGTGTGGCATATAATACAATAAAACTGCCTGCTTACGTCAAGAGCATGAACTATATACACCATCGCATAGAAGAAAGTGGTGCCGAGCTGGTCATTAACTTCTATGAACTGCTTACGGGATTGACTTACCTGCTTTACCGTCCTTCCGTACCGCAAATCAGCATCGGCCATCAATACCTCTTCCTGCATCGGGATTTTGAGTTTCCCGGCAAAAGCAGTTTCAACCTGTGGTTGCTTCGCTTTTTCACCCGGCTTACCTGCTTGGGTGCACAGCAAAAGCTGGCGCTTTCTTTCCGCGAGATGGAGGATGACGAAGAAGCACATATCCATGTCGTTCCGCCTTTGTTGCGCAGGGATGTTCTTTCGTGCGAGGGAACGGCGGGAGACTATCTTCATGGATACATGGTGAATGCCGGTTTCGGTGAGAGCGTTCGAGATTGGCATAACGCGCATCCCGAAGTGCCTCTTCACTTCTTTTGGGACAAGCAAGACGAAGAGGAAGTCTGCCGGGTGGACGATACGTTAAGTTTCCACCAGATAGACGATGTCAAGTTCTTACGCTACATGGCAGGTTGCAAGGCATACGCCACTACGGCCGGATTTGAGTCCGTCTGCGAGGCTATGTATCTGGGCAAGCCTCTGTTGATGGTTCCTGCCCACATTGAGCAGGATTGCAATGCTTACGACGCTGCCCTTACCGGTGCCGGTGTTGTTTCCGACGAATTTGATCTGGAGCGTTTGTTGGAATTCTCTGAAAATTATCGTCCGGATGCCGCTTTCCGTTACTGGGTGCGCAGTTGCGATTGGCGCATCCTGCGGCATATTGAGAATGACATGTCTCTTTCGCATTATCCGACTCCGGTTTTCCCGTATCCGCATTGTAATATACCCGACATAGTTTTGTAACGCATGTTGCCTAATTTTGTAGCAAATTTTGAAAGATAAGATGGCTAATAAGAAAGTTGTATCAGAAGCGTACGTTGATCGTGATTTGAGTTGGATGTACTTTAACCGCCGCATTTTGCAGGAAGCAACCCAGACACATGTGCCTTTATTGGAGAGATTGAGTTTTTTGGGTATCTATTCGAACAATCTGGATGAATTCTTCCGGGTTCGTATGGCTACGCTCGGTCGTATTGCCGAGTGTGAGGAGAGAAGCCTGCGTTCGGAACGGGAGCACGCCAAGCACCTCATCAAACAGATAAACAAGCTGAACAACAAGTATTCAAAAGAGTACGAACAAGCCATCCATAAGCTGACCCGTGAACTGTGTGAAGAGAATATCTATCTGCTGAAAGAAGATGAACTGGATGAAGAGCAGCAACAGTTTATCTGCCAATTCTATCGCCAAAGACTGAGCGGTTTTGTCAGTCCGGTGTGGTTCTCGACCGTCAAGCAACTGACCGACGAGACGGATGAGAATATCTACCTGGGCATCAAGATGCAGGCTACCGGAAAGAAAAGTTTCGATTATGCACTGATAGCGCTTCCGGTTGCTGAGTGCGGTCGTTTTGTACGTCTTCCGGATAAGGAGGGAAAAAGTTTCCTGATGTATCTGGATGATGTGATACGCTATTGCCTGCCGATGATTTTCTCCGGCTTGAATTACGAAACTTTTGAGGCGTATGCTTTTAAGTTTACCAAGGATGCGGAGATGGAGATAGATAATGACCTCCGTAACGGTATGCTGCAAAAAATCTCCAAAGGTGTGAAGAGCCGTAAGAAGGGAGACGCACTCCGAGTGATCTATGACAACAAAATGCCGAAAGATCTGTTGAAGCGCGTCATGAATAAACTAAGTCTGGACCAGCTCGATACGGTACAGGGCGGCGGACGCTATCACAACCATAAAGACCTGATGTCGTTTCCCGACTGCGGTCGCAAAGATCTGAAATATCCCGTATGGGAACCTATTATAAAACCCGAACTGAAGAGTGGCGAGAGTCTGCTGAAGCTGATACAGAAGGGCGACCGGTTTATCCACGTTCCTTATCATAGTTTCGACTATTATATCCGGGTACTGCAGGAAGCTGCTATTAGTAAGGAGGTGAAGGCCATCAAGACCACGCTCTATCGTCTTGCCAAAGACTCCAAGGTTGTGAAGGCACTGATTTGTGCTGCACGCAATGGTAAGAAAGTGACTGTCGTTATTGAACTGCTGGCACGTTTCGACGAAGCATCCAATATCGGATGGTCCAAAAAAATGCAGGATGCGGGTATTCATGTCATCTTTGGAGTGGAAGGATTGAAGGTACATTCCAAGATTACGCATATCTGTATGAAGACGGGGAATGATATTGCCTGTATCAGTACGGGAAACTTTCACGAAGGCAATGCCCGCATGTACACGGACTATATGCTGATGACTGCCGCCCGCAATGTGGTGCGTGATGTGGATAACGTTTTCGAGTTTATCGAAAAGCCTTATTCCCCTGTTCGTTTCAAGGAACTGCTGGTTTCACCCAACGAAATGAAGCAGAAGTTCATCCGGCTGATTAACGATGAAATCAAAAACAAGCAAGCCGGTAGACCTGCCTATATCCGTATCAAGATAAACCACATCACCGACGCTACAATGGTGAAGAAGCTCTACGAAGCATCTGCCAATGGCGTACCCATCGATCTGCTGGTACGTGGCAACTGCTCTTTGGTAACGGGTATTCCCGGCGTGAGCGACACGATACGTATAAATGGTATTATCGACCGTTATCTGGAGCATTCCCGCATCTTTATATTTGCCGCAGGTGGCGAAGACAAGACTTTTATCGGCTCGGCGGACTGGATGCCGCGCAATCTGGATAATCGTGTAGAGGTGATAACGCCCGTTTACGATCCGGAGATAAAAGCTGATTTACGAAAGGTCATCGACTTCGGCCTTCGGGATAACTGCCAGGGAAGCATTGTGGACGGGAGCGGGGAGAACCGCCCCTGGACAACGGACAGTGAAGTGCCTTTCCGGTCGCAGGAAGAATTGTATAAGAGCTATAAGTTATAAATTTTATGAGTAATAAGTGTTATGCTGCGATTGACATCGGCTCCAATGCCGTGCGGCTGTTGATAAAGAATGTCAAGGATAATGAGAACTTGGTGAACAAACGTCTTTCTAAGGCGATGATGCTTCGCGTGCCGTTGCGTTTGGGGTTTGACGTGTTCTCTTTGGGGGAGGTTTCCGAGGTGAAAGCAGTTAAGCTGCGCAGGCTGATGAAGGCTTTCCGTCAGCTGATGAAGATATACGAGGTTACGGACTACCGGGCTTGTGCTACCTCGGCCATGCGCGATGCCAGGAACGGGAAGTCTATCATCAAAAAGATTTTGAAGGATACGGGCATCAATATTGAGGTTATCGACGGACAGGAAGAAGCTCGTATGATATACAATAATCACATCGAGTGCCTGGAAGACCGTGCCGGGAATTATATTTATGTGGACGTTGGCGGTGGCAGTACGGAGATCAATCTGCTGATTAATGGCGAACTGGTGCAGTCCCTTTCTTATAATATAGGTACAGTGCGTATGCTGAGCAATGCTGTGAAAGAAGAGGTGTGGGTACAGATGAAAGATGACCTCACACGTCTGACAGTCGATTTCCGGGATATCAATATCATCGGTTCGGGTGGGAATATCAATAAGCTCTATCGCCTTGCCGACAAAAAGGATAAAAAGAAACTCCGTTTACCCGTTACTTCCTTGCAGGCATTGTACGATGCGCTGAAGCCGCTTACTCCCGAGCAACGTATGAAGGAGTTCAGTCTAAAGGCTGACCGTGCCGATGTAATTGTTCCTGCTGCCGAGATATTCCTGACGATTGCGGGGATTGTGAAGGCTGAATATGTACATGTGCCGGTGATCGGTCTGGCGGATGGTATTATTGATAACTTGTATGCTAAGAATTTGGAGGGTGAAGAAGGGTAATTATTAAGTTCGCCCAGAAATGAAAAGCGAGAGTATCTGTTATTCAGAGCGTATGCCATTCAGAGCGTAGCGAAGAATCTACTCCTTCTGTATAACATGACCGTATATAGAGAGAAGGGATTCTTCGCTACGCTCTGAATGACAGTAAGTTGATTTGTTGTATTGCAAAGAATTAATATCTTGTAATACAAGAAGTTAATATCGTGTTTACACGTTATTTGTATCGTGTAAACACGATGTTAACTTATTCTTTCCTCATCTTTTCTCCTTTTTGTTTTTTGTATTTTCTCCTACATCCTACACCTCCTGCTTAATGTTTTTATTGATAGACGATTACGGGTGTATAAGAGATGTATGAGGTGTATAAGGATAATTTATTTCTTCTACACCCACTTGCGGCTTTTCTCTGTTTCATTTCTTTATGTTATTCATAATTAGAACTTTATATTCCATTCTTTGTTGTCCGCCGTGTTGCGCTAATTCTTCTATTTAGCTTGTCCTTTTTACGCTTTTTGCTTATGGATAATGTTGCTGGGCTTTATCTCTAACTTCGTTTACCGATTGCGGGCTCTTCGGTTTCCATTCGTGGGCTCTATAGCCCCCATACCGCAACCGTTCGGCCCACAATTGAGGGACGAAGATATGGTATGTGTATATTGATATAATGTATTGTATATGTGGTATTTATGTGCGATTGATTCGCATGTTTATTACGGCTGTTCTGATTGTTATTGTGCGGGAAGTTATATAAAAATGAGATGGTAATTGCCTGAAAATCAAGGATGAAAAAGCGTTCTTTAAACGTTCGTTTAATGGACACTCTTTTTCACCTACTCCAATATCACGCAATTTCCACTGAAGCAGATGTTAAATATCGGAGTCTTGTACACTCTTAATTAATTGATAAATAACAATATATGCTTTTAACAGAAAAAGATTTGCATTTTATTTCTTGGAATATTTTGTAATTTCATTTCTTGCTCTTACCTTTGCGTCCATTAAACGAACGTTTAAAAGCCATTTTTTGCTAATAATCGCTTCGTTTATAATAGTTTATCGCAAGATAACTGAAAAATAACTATTTCGTCGCCTTCCTTCCGAGATGGTGGAGGGTTCTGAAATAAGATGGATGCACCAAAAGCATTAATAATAAACGCATTACATAATTTGACCGGGAGGTACTTCGCTACTCCGGTGTCCCCCAATAACATATTTTTGTGAACGAAAATATAGCAATGCACTGGTATGCAGTGCGTGTTACCTATAGTCGTGAGCTTGTTTTCAAGGAATATCTGGATGCGGAAGGCATTGAGAACTATCTTCCCATGCGCTACGAATACATTATGAAAAACGAGCGTCGCATGCGAAAACTGGTTCCTGCCATTCACAATTTAGTATTTGTTCGTTCCACCCGTGAGTGTATTGATGAGATTAAGAATAAACCTGGAATGAATATTCCGATTCGTTATATTATGGATCGTGAAACTCATCAACCCATTATTATCCCGGATTCCCAAATGCGTAGCTTCATTGCTGTTTCAGGAACTTACGATCAGGCAGTTCTCTATCTTGAACCTACCGAACTCAATATAACCAAAGGAACAAAAGTCCGTATCACCGGTGGTATCTTCGAAGGAGTGGAAGGTGAGTTTGTACGTATTCGCCATGACCGGCGGGTAGTAGTAAATATAGAAGGCGTCATGGCTGTTGCTACTACTTTTATACATTCTTCCCTCATAGAACCAATTGAACAATAATTAAAAATCAATCATAAATGAACGACAACGTTTCAACTTTGTATGCCCTTGCCCATGAACTTCTTTACTTGGGTACGGATGGGAAACCTATTTATAGCGATGACTTTACTCGCTTGAATCGTGAAGTTTATCAGTTGGCCAATGAATTGTATTCTTGCTGTGGGGCTACTCCTGAAGAGGAAGCAAAGCTCTGCCTTTCTCTTTTAATGGCCTATAATGCGACAGCTTATGATAATGGGGATAAGCAAGAACATATTCAAGGGGTACTGGATAGGTGCTGGGAAGTGCTGGATAAATTATCTCCTTCGCTTTTGAAGGTTCAGCTTCTAACATACTGCCATGAAGCAGTTTATGAGAAAGAATTAGCAGATCAAGCTTATTCTATTATTGATACATGGGATAAGGCGGCACTGACTTCGGAACAGATGGAAGCTGTTGAAGAACTGGAAAATACTATAAACTATAAGTATACTTACAAAATAGTAAAAAAATAGCTCCGTCTTTTTATCTACTTATTATAATACATTTGTAAATTCATGATCAAAATCTAATAATTATATGCAAACTGTTTTAGTAACTGGCGGAGCTGGTTTTATCGGCTCTAACCTCTGCGAGTCTTTACTTGCCCATAATTATAATGTAATCTGTCTAGATAACTTTTCAACGGGGAAGATTGAGAATATTCTATTTTTGTTTAATCAATATCCAAATACGTTTAAATTAATAGTTGGAGATATTCGCCATCTTGCTGACTGCCAAAAAGCAGTAAAAGGGGTTAATTATGTATTGCATGAAGCTGCTTTGGGATCTGTTCCACGGTCTATAAACGATCCGATAACGACAAATGACGTGAACATCGGTGGATTTTTAAATATGATAATTGCGGCTCGCGATGCAGGAGTAAAACGCTTTATATATGCAGCAAGTTCATCTACGTATGGTGATAGTGAATCACTCCCGAAAGTAGAAAATATAATAGGCAAACCATTGTCTCCTTATGCTGTAACTAAATATGTAAATGAACTTTATGCAGATGTTTTTTCTCGTACTTATGGTATTGAGTGCATAGGATTACGCTACTTTAATGTTTTCGGTCGTCGTCAGAACCCATTTGGTGCTTATGCTGCTGTTATACCATTGTTTGTGAAGAAATTAATGCTACATGAAAGTCTGGTGATCAATGGTGATGGAGAGTATAGTCGCGATTTTACTTACATAGACAATGTAATTCAAATGAATATACTGGCTATGACTACTACAAATCAAGAGGCTGTCAATCAAGTGTATAATACAGCTTTTGGAGAACATACTACTCTGAATCAACTGGTCAATTATTTGAAAGAGTACTTGGGCGAGTTTGATTCGGAAATAGCAAATGTAGAAGTTTTGCATGGTCCCAACAGAATTGGTGATATTCCTCATTCTTTAGCCTGCATAGACAAAGCAAGAAAGCTTTTGCAGTATAATCCTCAATATTCTATACGTCAGGGGCTAAAAGAAGCTTGTAATTGGTATTGGCGAAATTTATAAGAATATATTATAAAGAGTATTTATAGTAATTAGCTTTATGTTGTTTAATCTATTCTCTTATAACCTTTCCCGTCAGCAGTATGTTGATGTTTTATTAATTAAAATTGTGTGAGGATTAATAAAAAATGAATAGTGGTGGCACTGATGTGTTTACAATATTATGAGTGAAACAAATGATTTTGCAGAATAGGAAAACTAAAAAACGTAAGAATGATATTTGAATGTGCGATAGCTTTTGCGTTGACGGTCTCTGCACTTCTTTTTAAGCGTTCTAAAGCTGTAACAATATTGTTTTTTTGTTTTATGTGGCTCCTATTCGGTTGGAACTATTACAATGGAGATTATGATGCATATGAAACAATGTATAATAATCCAATATTCAATTTGGATATAAGTCAATATGAGGTAGGGTTTAGAGCTATTATTTTATGGTTCAATTTACTGGGCTTTACTTTTCAGGAATTTTATATAATAATATCTTTAGCTATTTTAATATTATGGTTGCGGTTTATATTGAAATTTTCCTCTACACCCGCTCTGTTTACAATCTGTTTCTTTTGGTTTTTTTTTCCACTAGATTATGTGCTGTTCAGGAATTTTTTGGCCATTTCTATTTTTCTTCAAGGTTTGTATAGTGTATTTATAAACTCAAAATATAAATATATAAAATTTTTATTTGCTGTAATTTTGGCTTCTTTCATTCATAGTAGTTCTATATTTTATGCAATAATGTTTTTGGCATTTATATTAAAACCACTATCTGTTAATAAAACAATAATTTTAATTGTAGTATTTACTATGTTTTTTTTCCTATTTGGAAGAAGTTTTGTTGGGCAAATAGGGAGTGTGCTTGGAACAGATAGATTAGATTATTATACGAGTACACCAGGAGTCTTCGTTATTAATTCTTTTTTTCAAATTATAAATGTATATTCAATTTTGTGTTTTTATTCAATAAAAGGACGTTTGCATTTAAATCATAGCAATATTGATACATATATTTTAAATATAAATGTACTATTACTGTTGCTAATTATATCTTATGCCTTTGTGGCTATTACAGTAAGGGTCTTTCGGCATATTGCTATTATAAATATTATATATATGCTAAATAATATGCAATATCTGAAGAGTCAAGAATATAGATGGCAGTATAAATTATTGTTGTTGTTATATGTCATCTCTTTTGTGAGATTTTATATACTTTATTTGGATGATACGATCTATTCTCTATTTAAGTATAATCTGATATTTCCTTGAAATGAGAAACTTTATAAAGCTATCAAATTGGAATGATATTAGATATGCTAAAGCTATAAAAACATCTATTGTTTCGCTTTTAGTCCAATTTGTGAATATTCTGACATCTTTTATAAGTGTACCTCTTCTTATCAACGCAGTAGGTGTTGAACGTTATGGATTATGGGCAGCATTTGCTGCTGCTTTTTCTTTTCTTTCCTTTTCTGATTTTGGGTTAGGGATAGGAATGCAAAATCGTATTTCTATATGTATTGCCAATAATGAAAGAATAAGAATTCAATCTATTTTTGTATCATCATTATATATGTCAATATTTATGGCCATAATTCTTTTTTGTATAGTTCTTTTTCTTGTTAATTATATAGCCCCTTCTGTTGTCAATTGGATAAAGTACAATGACTCTTCTATTGACAGTGATATAACCCCAACTATAATATCAGTATGTTTAATAATAGGATTGGGGGTGATTGCGGGAATAATACAACGAACATTTGATGCTTTTCAGGAAGGTTATATTTATCGGTATATTAATGTGTTTTCGCGTCTTTTATCTCTATTTTTTTTATATTGGGGAACATGTAGTAATGCGTCATTAGCTCAACTTGTATTTGTTTTTAATGGTACTCCTTACATTTGTTTAATTATCTCTATCTTTTTTTGTTGTAAAAGATATTCGTTAACTTTAGATTTGGCTTTATTCGATATTCATGAATTAACGCAAATATTTAAAGTTGGTATAGTAGGACTTGGTGCTGGTATTTCTATTTTTTTAGTTTCCCAACTGACTCCTCTGTTGATTTCCTTTAATTTTGGATTAAATCAGGTTGCTGCATATTCTGTTATAATGCGCGTTTTAAATGTGGCTGTATTATTTTATACTTTGGTCATATTGCCGTTTTGGCCTGCAGTAACAGATGCATATGCTAAGAAAGAGAGAGAATGGATAAAGCGCACATTGAGGAAAATGAGAGTTGCTGTATTCTCTTCGCTTATTATAATATTAGTTTTAGCTGGGATATTTTCTAGACCTTTTATTTTGTGGTGGACAAATATGGAAATTATACCACCAATGGAATTGATAATTTCTTGTCTTTTATTTGTCGGCTTGTATGTATGGAATACACAAGTATCTGTCTTTCTTAATGCAGCTTCATTGTTTAGAGGACAAGCAACGTATGGAATTCTTTTATCTTTATTGTCGCTATATACAGTTTATACATTTAGTAGTCTTCTATCAGAATGTTTAGTTATTATAATTGTTTCTATTGGACTCTTGCTGAGAAATATCTGTATGGAATTTGAGTTAAAATATAAATTATTGAAAAGAATATAATGAGAAGTGATGTTCCTATTGTTGTTTTTTTCTTTTTAAGAATAGAGAAAACAAAGAAAATAATAAGTCAACTATCATCAGTTGCTCCTAAAAAAATATATTTAATAAGCGATGGTGGACGCTCTGAGAAAGAAAAGGAAATTGTTGCAGATTGTAGAAGGCAAGTTGAAGATATTATAACTTGGCCTTGTACTGTTGTGAAGAATTATGCAGATAAAAATGAAGGTGTGTATAATCGCATAGCATTAGGAGCAAAATGGGTATTTAGCCAAGAGCCTATGGCTATTTTTTTAGAAGATGATAATTTGCCTGAAATTTCATTTTTTCAATTTTGTGAGGAACTCTTGGATAAATATAAGGACGATAGTAGAATATTATGGATTTGTGGTACAAATTATTTGATAAACTATGAGCCAAAAGATGGGAGTAGTTATCTTTTTACACATAATATGTTGCCTTGTGGTTGGGCTTCATGGAGTGATAAATTTAATAAATATTATGATGGTTTTTTAGAATTGTGGGCAGATAAGTATATCCGTAAAGAGATAGAGAGTAAATATGATAACAAAGTTTTATTAAAGCAAGATATTAAGAGATGGGATATGGAGCTTGATCGATTGAGAAGAGGACAGCGTTTTAATTCATGGGATGCTCAGATGGCTTTTTCTATCAGAGTACATGGATTATATGGCATAGTTCCTAAGTATAATCAAATTAGGAATATAGGAGTAGATTTAAATTCTGTTCATGGGGGAATTTCATTAGATAATATTATGACAAAGCGCTTTTGTGAGTTGAAAACCATACCAATGGAGTTTCCACTAAAGCATCCCAAAGTTGTAATGATTGATAGGGCATTTGAATCTAAAATATCTAATATTATAACACTCCCACTAATTTATAGGATGAAAGCAAAATTAAATGTTATTGCAAAAATGATTTTTTTTGTAGGTTCAAATGATAGTTTTGTAAAAACGATGAAAAGCAGAATGAATAGATTACTGAGCAAAGGCAGAACATGAAGACAATATTATTAATCTCTCAGTATAAATTTCCAGAAGGTGATGCTGGTTCTGTTCGTTTTTATAATATGGCTCTTTCTCTTCAGACTTTAGGATATCGAGTTATTGTAATAGGACTTGGCAATGAAGGTACACCTTTCAATGAACTCTTGTATAAAGGGATCAAATATTACACGTTAAGGAGTGCCAATAAATACTCAACTTATTTTCTATTTCTTTTTCGAGTGATGAAAATGCTAAGAAATATCAAAAACAAGATGTCTGTTGATAGTATCATTTTAGGAACTAGTTTTCCTGATGTCTTATTGGGTTTACAAATCTATTGCTCCTTTTATAAGATATTATTGGTAAAAGATGTTGTTGAATGGTATTCTTCTAAACAATTTAAATTAGGAATATTTTCGTTTCAATATATTTTAAAGAATCTTGAGAATAAGTATTTTTTAATGAAAAGAACCCGTATAATTTCGATAAGTCATTATTTATATACTTCGTTTTCCAAAAGAGGTTTTTTCACAGTTCGTATCCCTATATTTTTTAATATGAAAGAAGCACCGTCATGCATAAAAAAATATGATGGTAAATTACAAATAGTATATGCAGGTAGTCCAGGAAAAAAGGACTACCTAGATGCTTTTTTGAATGGATTATTTTTATTGGATGACTTTGAGCTATCCCAAATTCGGGTTGTAATTGTTGGGGTTGATGATAGAGCTTTGAGAGCGTTAGTTGCGGATAAAGTTTATTCGAAAGTATCGTCTGTGTTATTGATAATGGGAAAGAGGAAGCGAGAAGAAACATTGAATATCATTGCCCAATCGAATTTTTCTGTTTTTCTACGTGATTCTGATGCACGATATGCAAAGGCTGGATTTCCTACGAAATCTATAGAATCGTTTTTCTGCGGGACTCCTATTATTTGTAATATATCATCGGATTTAGGTGATTTTCTAATTGATGGAAAGAATTCTTTTATTGTAAAATCGTTGAAAGAATCAGATGTTGCTTATACTTTGAGAAGGGCATTAAAACTTACACCACAGGAAATCCAAGAAATGAGTCATAATGCAAAAATGATTTGCGGTGAAAAATTTGACATAATTTCATATCAAAATGAGTTTGTACAGTTGTTAAGTGTTTAGTCTAAATCCTATGAATATAATTTAATACTGTTAGTATTTAGAACTGAATTTCACAGTATTTTAGTTTAATAATTCACTTATATGAACATTTTTACATTTTTACTTTTCAAGAGATAAAGATGTTGGCTTTTGAATCATTATAATTTTTATATAAATATAGAAAATTTATGGATACAGTAAAAATAGCCGTAATCGGTCTTGGTTACGTAGGGCTTCCTTTGGCTCGTTTATTCTCTACTAAGTATGAAACAGTAGGTTTTGATATGAATAAGACGCGAGTGGATACTTTGATGGCAGGCCATGATACCACACTTGAAGTATCAGATGAATTGTTACAATCTGCAATTGCAAATGGGTTTAAATGTACAACTAATATTGAAGATATTTGTAACTGCAATTTTTATATTATAGCTGTTCCTACTCCTGTAGATGGTAATCATAATCCAGATTTAACTCCTTTGTATAGTGCAAGTACTACTGTAGGAAAAGTGATAACCAAAGGCGATATTGTGGTGTATGAATCGACTGTATATCCGGGTGTAACAGAGGATGAATGCATTCCTGTAGTAGAAAAAGTTTCAGGCCTAAAATTCAATATAGACTTTTTTGCTGGCTATTCTCCTGAACGCATAAATCCGGGTGATAAGCAGCATACAGTGGAGAGAATCAAGAAAGTAACTTCTGGCTCTACTCCCGAAATAGGTAAGAAAGTGAATGAGATTTATGCTTCTGTAATAACAGCAGGTACACATTTAGCACCTACAATGAAAGTGGCAGAAGCAGCGAAGGTTATTGAAAATTCACAGCGGGATATAAATATTGCTTTTGTTAATGAACTATCTAAAATATTTACTCGTATGAATATTGATACCCAGGATGTACTGGAGGCTGCAAGTACCAAGTGGAACTTTCTCCCTTTTAAACCGGGATTGGTTGGTGGACATTGTATCGGTGTAGATCCTTACTATTTGGCTCAGTGTGCACAGAACTATGGCTATAATCCTGAGATAATTTTGGCAGGTAGAAGAATGAATGATGGCATGGGAGAATATGTTGCTAATCAAGTGGTGAAGTTGATGCTGAAAAAAGGACTTCAAGTTTTAAATTCCAGTATACTGATACTTGGGTTTACTTTCAAGGAAAATTGTCCAGATGTTCGTAATACGAAAGTGATAGATATCTATAGAGCTTTGAAAGAATACAATCTGAATATAACTGTTTATGATCCTTGGGCAAACGTTGAAATTGTTAATCGAGAGTATAACTTAAACATAGAGTCTCAATTGTCCACACAAAATTTTGATACGGTTATTTTCGCTGTAGCTCATGATTGTTTTAAAAAAATAAATGTAAAAGAGATAGTTAAAAGTAAGCATGTTATATTTGATGTAAAAGGTTTTTGTGATAAAGGTTTGATAGACGGAAGACTATAAATATTTAGTTTTAATTACTACTATGAAGCTTGGCGTATACTTAGAAGCCAATTACCAATTTAAGAATGGCGATTTATATTGTAGTGATATATACACATTACTACTAAATCAATTATCCTTTGAATATAATTTATCTTTTCTGGGTCGTATTACAGATGACATAGAAGCTTCTTTATATAGCTATAAAATTGTGAAATATGATAAGTTTTACAAAGTGTCTACCTATCGAAATTTGGTGTGTTTGTGCTGTAAATATTTGATATATAGATATTTTAATAAAAAAATATTGGAGGAGTTTGTGGAAAGTTCAGACTGTTTATTGATAATGACTCCATCTCCGATTAGTATAGACTTAATTCATATCGCACAAAAATATGAAAAACCAATGAGACTCCTTGTTAGACAAGATACAAGAGCTGTTATTCCTCAGCGATTTAATGGAATAAAGAAAATTTTGGCTACTTGTGTTGCGAATTACTTAGAGCATTCAGTTGAGATGTTGACTCAAAAAAATGATTTAACAATTCTAGCTCTTGGACCTAGTATAGCTAAAAGGTATTGCAACTTTACTTCTAAATGTTCAATATTTATAAGTTCTAGATATAAAATCAATGATATTGTTCCTCTTTCGAGAATAGGTAATTTAAGCTTTAATAATACTGTAAATTTATTATTTGTTGGACGGATAGAAATAAATAAAGGATTATATGAATTGATTATTGCTTTATCGGAACAAGACTATTTTAACTATCATTTAACTATAGTTGGTGATGGAACATACAAAAAAGAAATGATAAATTTAGTAAAAAGAATAAATCTTGATAATAAGGTTACTTTGGTTGGTTATAAGACTTACGGAGAGGAATTATTGAATATATATCGTGCTAATGACATTTTTATTTTACCTAGTTACAGTGAAGGATTACCTCAAGTTATTTTAGAGGCAATGGCTAGTGGTTGTTTGGTCCTGTCAACATCTGTAGGGAGCATTCCGTATATAATTAATAATAGGAAGAACGGAGTTTTATTTAATCCTCATAGCATCTCGTCCTTGATCTCTGTATTTAAGGAATTAGTTACTATTGATGAGTGTGAACTATATAGAATGAGAAAATTAGGGCTTGAAACAGCAAGGCAGTATGCTTATGAAAATCAGATTGATGTGTTGAAATATACTCTCTAATATATTATTTATAGTAGTGTGGATTTAGCTAAAAAGAATAATTAGCTTAAAGTTGTACTTTTTCCATTTTATAGATTTTATAATTATAAAATATTATTATGTCCATTTTTAAAGATAAAGTTTTATTAATTACCGGTGGAACAGGTTCCTTCGGTAATGCTGTATTGCGTCGTTTTCTTGATTCTGATATCAAGGAAATCCGCATATTTAGCCGTGATGAAAAGAAGCAAGATGACATGCGTCATCACCTGCAAAATCCTAAAGTGAAATTTTACATCGGCAATGTGCGTGACCGTCAATCTATTGATAGTGCAATGGTGGGAGTGGATTACGTTTTTTCCGCTGCTGCCTTGAAGCAAGTGCCTAGTTGTGAATTCTTTCCCTTGCAGGCTGTACAGACCAATGTAATCGGTACAGATAACGTATTGGAATCGGCCATAGCCCATGGCGTAAAAAATGTAGTCGTACTTTCTACCGACAAAGCTGCCTATCCCATCAATGCCATGGGTATTAGCAAAGCGATGATGGAGAAGGTTGCAATAGCCAAAGGACGTGCTCTCGGCGATGGAGTTGGAACTACTATTTGTTGTACCCGTTACGGTAATGTGATGGCAAGCCGTGGTTCGGTAATTCCCCTTTGGGTGGAGCAGATAAAGAATGGTAAGCCCGTTACGATAACGGATCCCAACATGACCCGTTTCATGATGACCTTGGATGATGCCGTAGATTTGGTAATCTACGCATTTGAACATGGTCATAACGGGGACTTGTTCGTGCAGAAAGCTCCTGCCGCCACGCTGGATGTAT
>CABMPP010000013.1 GCA_902388495.1 uncultured Bacteroides sp.
AGGTTGTGCCGGATTGGGCACCTTACTCCATTTGCCTTTGAATACGGAACGTTTGTGTAAGTTGACGGAAAACTATGTGGTGAGTAATGTGAAGATCAAGGCTGCTTTGGGAATTGAACGGATGCCTGTAAGGGCAGAAGATGGGATAAGGAAGACAATCGAGTCATTTACAATTTGACAATTTACAATGTACAATTTGCCGTGCGGATGAATAGGCATGGTATGTAAACTCTTTATTTGAATGTATTATTTGATCGTATTAGTTCTGCTATTTTTGGCAGAACTTTTTTATTTTAGGGTGGCTGATAGGTGTAATATCATTGATAAGCCTAATGAACGCAGTTCACATACACGAATAACTCTTCGGGGTGGGGGAATTATCTTTTATTTCGGAGCGTTGGCTTATTTTCTGACAAGTGGTTTTGAATATCCTTGGTTTATGTTGGCGTTAACTTTGGTAGCGTTCATCAGTTTTGTAGATGACATCCGATCTACTTCTCAGAAGTTACGGTTGCTGTTCCATTTCTCGGCTATGGCTTTGATGTTCTATCAATGGGGATTATTCTCTTTATCCTGGTGGTGGATAATCGTTGCATTAATAGTTTGTACGGGTATCATCAATGCTTATAATTTCATGGACGGGATCAATGGCATCACAGGTGGTTATTCTTTGGTTATTCTTGTTGCGCTGGCTTATATCAATAAAGAAATAGTTTCTTTTGTAGAAGAAGGCTTTATCTATACGGTTCTTTGTTCTGTCTTGGTATTCTGTTTCTTTAATTTCCGTAAGAAAGCGAAATGTTTTGCGGGTGATGTTGGTTCTGTTAGTATCGCTTTCATTCTTCTTTTCCTGATTGGTAAATTGATCATTCGGACAGAGGATTTCAGTTGGATTGTCTTATTGTCCGTTTATGGTGTTGACAGTGTTCTGACTATCATTCATCGGCTGCTGCTTCATGAGAATATCGGTTTACCTCATCGGAAGCATTTATATCAGATCATGGCGAATGAGTTGAAAGTTCCTCATGTGGTGGTATCATTAGTATATATGATAGTACAAGTCATCATAATTGTAGGGTATATAGGGTGTATGGCTTATGGTTATTGGTATCTGTCGGGTACTATTCTGCTACTTAGTCTTGTCTATGTTGGTTTCATGAAGAAATACTTTGTTTTGCATCAATCATCAATTCCACCTGTTTTTTTGTAGAATCTGATAAAAGTCCCTAGGGAATTTTCTGTTCCTTTATCATAAAACAGATAGAACCATTGTTTGGAAAAGGTGATGAAGAATAAAAACTTCATCACCTTTTTTTCTTTAACTTCCAACTTTTCTGTATATTTGCCCCAATTAGAGAGGTACTGAATGAATCTATTGAAAAAAATAATATATAGGGTGTTACCATGCCTGATGGCGCTTTTATGCCATCTCTTACCTGCTTTTCCTGAAGCGGGAGATCAGCACCCGGTATTATTAATCAGTTCCTATAATCCGGATGCCCGCCAAACCTCGGGCAATATCTCAGACTTTATGGAAGAATTCCAGCGGTTAGGGGGGAGAAATACGATTGCGTTGGAAAATATGAACTGCAAAAGTTTCTCCGAATCTCCGTTGTGGAAGCAGAGGATGGAGGAATTGTTGTCTAAGTATCAAGGCAGCAAAAGTCCGGCATTGATTGTCCTTATCGGACAAGAAGCATGGGCTGCCTATTTATCTCTGGATGATTCAGTACGAGGTAATACTCCTGCTCTGAGTGCATTGTCCAGCCGGAATGCCATCTTATTGCCGGATAGTACCGCTGACTTGAAAACATGGATGCCTGAATCCGTGGATTTCTTTACTGACTTTCCCAATTCGCCTATTAGGTCCGGTTTTGTATACGAATATGATGTAGCCGGTAATATTGACTTGATAAAGAAGCTGTTTCCTAAGACCGAAAATATAGCTTTTGTTTCGGATAATAGTTACGGAGGCGTCTCCATGCAAGCCTTTGTAGTGAAGGAGATGAAGAAGTTTCCTGAACTGAACCTGATTCTGCTGGATGGTCGTGTAAACACCATTTATACGATCAGTGACAAGTTGCATGAACTGCCCGAAAACACAGCGTTGCTGATGGGAACATGGCGTGTAGATATGAATGACGGTTACTTCATGCGAAATGCAACCTATGCTATGATGGAAGCCGCTCCTACATTGCCTACTTTCTCTCTTAGCTCTGTGGGCTTGGGCTATTGGGCGGTGGGAGGTATTGTACCCGCTTATCGTGCATTGGGCAAGGAGATGGCGAGGCAAGCTTTCTACTTGCTGACCGAACCGCAGGGAGAAGAACACATGGAAGTAATCCCCAATGAAACGATACTGGACGGGAAACTTGTAAAAGAAAAGAAGTTAGATATATCCGGCATTTCGCAACCTGTAAAATTGATTAATGTCACTCCGTCTTTCTACGAGCAGTATAAGTATCAGATATGGTCTGTGCTTGCCTTTCTGTTGATTCTGCTGGTAGGTCTGCTCCTTTCCCTTTACTTCTATTATCATACAAAGAAACTGAAGGATGAGCTGGAAGTCTCCGAAGCTGCATTGCGTGAAGCTAAGGATCGGGCAGAAGAGTCCAGTCGCTTGAAGAGTGCCTTCCTTGCCAATATGAGTCACGAAATCCGTACGCCGCTGAATGCCATTGTTGGCTTCTCGGATGTACTCTCTTCCGGAGGAACTTCGGAGGAAGAGCAGCGTGGATTCTTTGAAATCATCAAGACCAATTCGGATTTATTGCTCCGGTTAATCAATGATATATTGGATGTATCACGCCTGGAAGCGGACCGCGTGACGTTTTCACTGGAAAGTTGCGATGTAGTGCAGGTATGCCAGCAGGTGGTGGCTTCGGTAGCTCAGGCACGTAAGTCGAATAATCGTTTCTTGTTTGAGTGCGATCGTGAAGTGGTGGAAATGCGGACAGATATACAGCGTTTGCAGCAAGTTGTCATCAACCTGCTTTCCAATGCGGACAAGTTCACCAAGGAAGGGACGATTACTTTGAGACTGGATATCGACGATACTGGGAAAATGGCCGTATTTTCAGTGACAGATACCGGTTGCGGCATTCCATTGGAGAAGCAGAAACAAGTGTTTGAGCGCTTTGAAAAGTTGAACGAATATGTACAGGGAACCGGGTTGGGATTATCCATCTGCAAGTTGACCGTAGAGAAGTGGGGTGGAGAGATTTGGATAGACTCGACTTACACAAACGGAGCACGATTTATGTTTACTCATCCAATGAACTTATAAACAGCCAAAAAAATAAAAGACTAATATGAAAAGATTCAGTTGTTTTGTTATCGGGATTTTCCTCCTGATGGGCGTGTTGCCTGCGCAGGAACGGGAAGTCAAACTTAAGATTGTAGAAACCAGCGACATTCATGGCAATTACTATCCTTATGACTTTATTCATCGTAAGGAAGCTGCCGGAAGTTTGGCACGTGTGCATGCTTTTGTACAAAAGAAACGTGAAATTTATAAGGATAATCTGATTCTGCTGGACAACGGTGACATCCTTCAAGGACAACCCACTGCTTACTATTACAATTATATTGATACGGTTACCCGCCATCTGGCAGCGGAAATGATGAATTTTATGGGGTATGATGCCGGAAACATGGGAAATCATGATGTAGAAACCGGTCGTGCTGTCTTTGACCGCTGGGCAGGCGATTGTCATTTTCCTGTATTAGGTGCCAATATTATAGATACTGCTACCGGAGAAACGCACTTCAAACCCTATGAGGTATTGGAGCGTGATAGTGTGAAAATTGTCGTATTAGGTATGATAACACCTGCCATTCCGGTGTGGCTGTCAGAGAATCTGTGGAAAGGTCTGCGCTTTGATGATATGGAAGCGACAGCCCGCAAATGGATGAAAATTATTCGTGAGAAGGAAAAACCGGATTTGGTTATCGGTATCTTCCATGCCGGACAGGATGCCCAGTTGATGGGAGGTAAATTTCATGAAAATGCTTCGGTGGAAGTGGCCCGTAACGTACCGGGCTTTGATATTGTGCTGATGGGCCATGACCATGCTCGTGAGTGCAAAAAGATAGAGAATATTGCCGGTGATTCGGTGCTGATTATGGACCCTGCCAGTACAGGCATCGTAGTCAGCAATGTGGATGTTACCTTGAAGCTGCGTGATGGCAAAGTGGTGGATAAGAAAGTCAACGGTGTATTGTCCGAAACCAAGAATTATGGTGTCAGCGAAGAATTTATGCAGCGCTTTGCGCCCGAGTATGACGCTGTACAGAATTTTGTTTCCAAGAAAATCGGTTCTTTTACAGAGACAATTTCGACTCGTCCTGCTTATTTCGGCTCTTCTGCCTTTATAGATCTTATCCATACATTGCAGTTGGAAATTAGTGGAGCTGATATCTCTTTGGCTGCTCCTTTATCTTATGATACGGAAATCAGTGAAGGAGATATCTTTGTAAGTGATATGTTCAACTTGTATAAGTATGAAAATATGCTTTATACCATGAACCTCTCCGGGAAAGAGATACATGATGCTTTGGAAATGTCATATAATTTGTGGACCAATCAGATGAAGTCTCCGGATGATCATCTCTTGCTGTTCCGTGAACAACGCCGTGAAGGTGCCGAAGATAGGGCATCATTCAAAAACTTCAGTTTCAACTTTGATTCGGCAGCAAGTATCATCTATACGGTGGACGTAACAAAGCCGGATGGAGAAAAGGTAACTATTCTCAGCATGGCGGACGGTACTCCTTTTGATATGGATAAAATCTATAAGGTTGCGGTGAATTCTTATCGCGGCAATGGCGGAGGTGAATTGCTGACAAAAGGTTCGGGTATTTCACAGGACGACCTGAAGGAGCGTATCATCAGCTCCACCGATAAAGACTTGCGTTATTACCTGATGCAGTATATCGAACAGAAGAAGGTGATTGAGCCGCGTGCATTGAATCAGTGGAAGTTTATCCCCGAAGAATGGGTGGTTCCGGCTGCAAAACGCGATTATGAGTTCCTGTTTGGTAAAGTTAAAAAGTAATTTGCTATCTTTGCGGCTCAATTCATAACATAAGTATTTGGACGTGAAGCAAAAAAAGAAAGTTATAGGCGCTTTGAGCTTGCTGGTACTTTTTATAGTGTACCAGACAAGCATCACTGCGTTTACTCACGTTCATTATATAAATGGGGTGCTGATAACTCATTCGCATCCTTTTCATGGTACACACTCCCATTCTAAAACATCCCTTGTTGTCATTGGGTGTCTGTCAGCGTTCTGCTCTCCCGAAGTTGATGTTTACGAAGATCAACATCCGATGCGTCCATTGCTGGCTGTACTCGAAGCAGAACCGGCCACTCCGACGGTAAAAGGGGAAGTAATACGAACTCTTTCCTTACGCGCTCCTCCTGCTGAATTCCAGTTTGTCTAATCTGTTTTTTCTTTTCAAACTTGAATTATTTTTAATTTAGAGCGCTAATTAAATGAAACAATACATATTAGCGTTGGTACTTACGTGTGTAAGCACCAGCGTAGCTTTTGCCGTAAATCCTATTAAGGAAGGCAATATGATTTCCGGCCATGTCATCGTAAAAGGTACGGAAGAGAATATACCGTATGCCACCATTCTGATTGTTGGCAGTAATCAGGGGACTGTTTCCAATGAAGAGGGACAGTTTGAGTTCCGCAAACTTCCGGAAGGAAAGTATAAACTTCGTGTGTCTGCGGTAGGGTATAAGACGCAGGAGAAAGAAGTGATGGTAAGTAAAGAGTTTACAGCTGTTGTGCATTTCCCGATGGTGGAAGAGAGCTTCATGACCGATGAAGTGGTAGTATCTGCCAACCGCAATGAAGTGAGCCGTAAGTCTGCTCCCGTGGTGGTGAATGTCATGAGTACCAAGCTGTTCGAGATGGTCAATTCCACTGATTTGGCAAAGAGCCTGAATTATCAATCGGGCTTGCGTGTGGAAAATAACTGCCAGAACTGTGGTTTTCCCCAGGTACGTATCAACGGCTTGGAGGGACCTTATTCGCAGATTCTTATAAATAGCCGTCCCATCATCAGTGCGCTGAGTGGTGTATACGGGCTGGAGCAGATTCCTGTGAACATGATTGAACGGGTGGAGGTAGTACGCGGTGGCGGCTCTGCTTTGTTTGGTGCCAATGCTGTAGGTGGAACGATCAATATTATCACGAAGGACCCTATCAACAATTCGTTCCAGATATCGAGCATGTTTTCTAATATGGATGGAAAGTCTTGGGAACAGTACATGGGAGGCAATGTATCGTTGGTTGCCAAAGACAATTCTTACGGTATAGCTCTTTATGAAAGCTATCGTAACCGCAATCCTTACGATCGCGATGGAGACGGCTTCTCGGAGTTGGGTAAGCTGAATATGAATACCTTCGGTTTCCGTGCCTATTATCGTCCCACCAACTTCAGCCGCATCAATCTGGAGTACCATACTACTAACGAATTCCGTCGTGGAGGCAACAAATTCGACCTGCAACCCCACGAAACGGATATTACCGAGCAAACCAAACATATTATCAATAGCGGAGGCATCAGCTATGATTTGTTCTGGAAAGAGTACAAGCATAAAATCTCTGCCTATACTTCTATCCAGCATACCGATCGGAATAGCTACTATGGTGCTCAGAAGGATGCAAATGCCTATGGTAAGACGAAAGACTTGACTTGGGTTGCAGGCGGTATGTACGTGGGCAATATGGACAATTGTTTTTTTGCTCCTGCCACCTTTACAGGTGGACTGGAATATCAGGACAACTCTCTGCATGATGTCATGACCGGTTATCACCGTGATATGGAACAAGACGTCCGCATTGCCAGTGCTTTTGTTCAGAATGAATGGAAGATGAATGTACTGACCATGCTGGTCGGAGCCCGTCTGGACAAGCATAACCTGATTGACAAACTGATCTTTAGCCCGCGTGTGAATCTGCTTTATAAGCCGACGGAAGATTTTCAGGCACGTCTGACCTATTCCACCGGTTTCCGTGCCCCGCAAGCCTATGATGAAGACTTGCACGTGACGGCTGTAGGTGGTGAAGGCGTACAGATAAAGTTGGCCGATAACTTGCGTGAAGAACGTTCCAACAGTTACAGCGGTTCAGTGGACTGGACTACGCATCTTGGACACTGGCAGGCAAATATCTTGGTAGAAGGTTTCTATACTGATTTGCGCCACGTATTTGTGCTGGAAGATATCGGCAAGAATGAAGTAGGAGATGTTATCAAAGAGCGCCGTAACGGAAATGGTGCACGTGTATATGGTGCCAATCTGGATGCCAAGATTGCCCACGGCAAGGAGGCTCAATTCCAACTCGGTTTTACGGCACAACGCAGCCGCTATACCCGCGAGGAAGCCTGGACGCAAGTAGACGGTGAAGATTTGACTACCAAGCGTATGCCCCGTACACCGGACTATTATGGTTATTTCACCTTTTCATCGGCACCGGCAAAGAATTTTGATTTCTCTCTTTCAGGTACCTATACCGGTAAGATGATTGTACCCCACTATGCCGGATATATTGAAAAAGACCGTATGGAGAATACTCCCCAGTTCTTTGATATGAACTTAAAGCTGAACTATACATTTGTCCTTCGCGATCATATCAAGTTTCAGTTGAATACGGGAGTGCAGAACATCTTCAATAGTTTCCAGAAAGATCTGGATAAAGGTGAGTTCCGCGATGCCGGTTACTTTTACGGGCCTACACAGCCGAGAACGTTCTTTATTGGATTTAAGATCATGAACTAATAGTGTTCTCTTTTTTCCATTTAAGGAATTTTAGAACTGTATTACCTAAAATAATCCTACATTTGTTGCCAAAGCACGAAGAAAATGGAAGATAAGAAAATAAGGAATGTAGATATTTCCCAGATACATCATTTGCCGATGATTGATTTCATCGGCAATGATTTTGCTATTTTCAACGACATAAAGGATATACCGTTAAGCGTTTATCCCACCCGTCTGAATGCCGCTTGCCTGGTTGTATGTTTGAAAGGCTACTGCAAGATGGAACTTAATTTACAGCATTACGAGTTTAAAGAAGGCATGTTGGGTATCATTCTTCCCGACCAGATTATCCAGCAAGGAGAACGTTCCGCCGACTTCTCCGGGCTTTTCATTGCTGTATCAAGGGATTTCATGGATATGGTTATACCTACCATGCAACAACTTTTTCCTATGTTCTTCATGATTAAAGAGCGGCCTTTTATTCACATTACTCCCGAAGAATCTCAATCGTTCCAGGAGTACCATTCTTTTCTTTGGAGCAAGGTGAAGCTGAAGGACAATCCTTTTCGCAAAGAAATAACCCAAGGTTTGCTGTTGGCCCTTTTCTATGAGATATACAATATTTATCAGGGACACGTTATTCAGGAACGCGTCCCTAAAAGCCGGAAGGAAGACTTGTTCGAGCGTTTCATCCGTGCCGTTTCAGAGTCTTATAAAGAAGAGCGCAGCGTCTCTTATTATGCCGATAAGATGTTCCTGACAGCCAAGCATCTTTCTACTGTTGTGAAGGAGATTAGTGGAAAGACGGCAGGAGAGTGGATTGATAGCCTGGTTGTATTGGAAGCAAAAGCCTTGCTGAAATCTTCCGAGTTAAGTATTCAGGAGATTGCCGATGAACTGCATTTTGCCAATCAATCCTTTTTTGGCAAGTATTTCAAGCATCACACCGGGATGTCACCCAAAGAATATCGCAGGCAATAAAAATAAACGATCATGGAAAAAAGAGAAATTGATCTTACCGTTTCCTGTTATGGAAAGGTAAAAGGAGTGAAGTATGATGTCGTCATTCTGCCGTGGGGAGCTACAGAACCTCACAATCTGCATTTGCCCTATCTCACAGATTGCATCTTGCCGCACGACATTGCTGTAGATGCTGCAACACTCGCATTGCAGCGTTCCGGTGTGCGATGCATGGTGATGCCTCCTGTTCCTTTCGGTGCCCACAATCCGGGACAGCGGGAACTTCCATTCTGCATTCATACCCGTTACTCCACCCAGCAGGCTATTCTGGAGGATATCGTAGCCTCTCTCCATGCACAAGGCATGAGGAAGCTGATAATCCTCAGCGGGCATGGAGGCAATAATTTCAAAGGTATGATACGCGATTTGGCATTTACGTATCCCGACTTTCTGATTATTGCCACCGATTGGTTCAGCATCATCCCTCCGAAAGACTATTTTGAGGCTGAGATTGACGACCATGCCGGTGAATCCGAGACTTCTGCCATGATGTATTATCACCCGGAACTGGTCAATCTGGCTGAGGCCGGTGATGGCGAAAGCAAGCCGTTTGCCATCCCTTCTTTGAATGAGAAAGTTGGCTGGGCGCCTCGTCATTGGGATAAAGCTACTGTAGACAGCGGAGTGGGGGATCCTAGAAAAGCTTCTGCCGAAAAAGGAGAACGCTACTTAAAGCCCGTTATTGAAAAGTTGGTAAAGCTGTTTGTAGAAGTCGGTCAGGAGGAATTGTATTGATATAAAAAGAGCAATATCCATTTACGGATATTGCTCGATTTCTTAATGTACCCTAAAAAAACAATCTCTCTACCTTATATAAAAACTAATTTCTCTATTACTTCTTATTGATGATGCAAAGTTAGAAGGTTCTTGCGGGTTATGATTTGACATAAGTCAAAAAACGTATTTCATCGTTATTTTTTCAACCATTTCCAGATATTTTTTTTCTTTTCTGTTACAGACTCTTTATTCTCACAATATAAGTCTTCGAATGTCAGCTTCTTCTGTACCATACGGTAGATGTTTCCCCAGTCGGGCAGGCCGCCCAGATTGCGGTCATCAATGAAGATGTCTGCTTTTAATTTACGCGAAAAACCATTGTGCGTCGTGTCTTCTTCCGGATAATCCCGGTTGACGGCATAGAACTCCAGTCCTCGCTCTCTACACCATTCTACGGCTTCTTGCAGCAGTTCACCTTCACGCACGGTCCATAGAATCAGTTTGTGCCGTTCCTTTATCAACATCTTCAGCGTAGCGACGGCAAAAGGAATTTCTTCTCCTATTTGTGGGTATCGGTGTTCTACGATGGTGCCGTCAAAGTCAATGGCTATGGTCATTAGTTCTGGGTTCCTGTTCCACCACCGGAGTGCTGGCTGATAGGTTCATTGGCATACTCTTCGGTATAGCCGACATAGCATAACAGTTTGACTGCTACTTGCTTCTTCTCTCCCTTTACAATGATGTTGAAAGTATACGTTTTGGCTTGAGTCTTTGCTTTACTACCAAACCGCAATGCATGGTTACCGCTGATGCTTGCATTCAATTCTTTGGTTACACTGTAAGTTCCTTCTTTACCTTCACCGGCTATAATGTATTTTTGAATGGAAGCTGCCAAGTCGGTCGAAGCACCGGCGGCGCTCAGCGCCTCGGTCGGATTGGTTGTGTATTGCCAGCCGCAGATGGTTTCAACAGTCAGCTTTACGTTTTGTGCACTGTATTCTCTATTTTCAAACTTTACTACGCCGTTTTGCCCGTTTATCTTATTGTAGCTTCCTGTTTGCACACCTTCAGCTTTTTTCTGATACTGTACTTTAGCCGAGTATTTTCCCGAGATGGTTTCGCCTTGGGGAATGGTGATTATATAACTATTGTTCTTGAATGTAACATCTCCGAATCGTGTAGCAGCTCTTGTCACGGTGTTATCTTTCTGTGCCTCCATAAAGTCTGTATCGAAGTAGCTTTCATCACTTTCGTCAGCTGTATTGGGGATACTGATTTCAATGTCGCTTTTAGCTTTGGCGTCTGTCGGAGTTGTCTGTATAGCAACGTTACTGATAGAAGTTGTTTCTTTTTGTTCTGTTAGAGGTGCATCTTCCGCTTTAGCTGCCTGTGCTTCTTCATATACTACGGCAGCAACGGTTGTTCCTGTTTCTGCAGCACCGCTCGGAATACTGATGGTTGCTTCCGGTTCTTCACTTTCGGACTCCTGATTCGGAGTTTCTATAACGACGTCTTCGTTTTCTTTGACCTCGGCAGATGCTCCTTTACTTATGTCGATGGCTTTGGCCATTTTCACATTCAGAGTAGCCTGCGTGCGGTTGGCAGCGTTGCCGGCAATTGAAATTTGATCCTCATACGCTTCCAGCCCGTTTGCCGAAAATTTCACCGTATAAGTACCGGTTTCTGTTACAGTCAGCGAATAAACACCACTACCATCTGTTGTGGTACTGTTTGTGCTGTTGATTTCCACTTTAGCTCCCGATACGGCACCATTGGCATCGACTACTGTACCCACAATGTAATATTCCGTCTTGGTTTCCAGTGGGTCCTCTACAATCTCATTTTCTTTGTCATCTTTGTGACAACCGGTCAGGCTGAAGATTATTGCAAATAGCAACAAACTTCCTAAAAACATACTTTTCTTTTTCATATACTTCGTTATTAAATAAAACAAATGCAATAATTTTATATTCAACTTGATTTCTTTCTTTGTAACTCCCGGATCAGGAAATACCGGATATAGTCCGGTTGGTAAAACCCGCTGCTTCGGTTTTCACCGGGACGTACATTATAACTGCCGCCCATCTTTTCTTCTATGTATTTGCCATCTGCTATCATACTGTACGACCATGCAAAGTAATCGGAGGGCTTTACCCTGACAAATCCTTTCCGGCTCCACTTCTTTCCCGGCAGGGGAATGGCAAAGTGGAATCCTCCGTTTATCTCCCCATCTGTATAGATACCGTACAAACCTATGGCATATTCTCCGAAATGTCTGGTGCAATCGCCTCTCACTCCATAGTCGCCATACACATATCGGCTTGCCTTCAAGTCGAATTGCAAGTTGGTGTGCGGTTCGTAGAGCGATGTCGTGACGGAGGCATTGATGCGTTGTCTTCTGCTTACGTACCATCCTTCGTCCGAGGTTACTGCCGAGAATCCCGTGGAACCGATGGAAGCTCCGAATTCCATGCGCCCGTTGTTGTTTCGGTATTTCATTTCCAGTTGGGCGCCGATGCGGTTGTTGGTGAAGTTGCCTACGGTTAATCTTCCGAAGAAGTTGTGTCTTAACCGTACATCTTGAGACAAGACAATCACGCCCGGTCTTACCCGCTTCATTTCTCCACTCAGATTGGTAGCTACAGGTAGAACTACCTGAGCTGTCAGCCGACCTCCTTTCCATAATGCCATTTCTATGGCGGGATTCAGGTTTATGGCATAAGTGTACAATTCGTCGAATGTGTTATTTTCCAGAAACAGATCCGGATACACTACAATATCCATTTTCCAGGCAGAAGATGCTTTTTCCTTACCTGCTTCTTTTAATGCCTCCATAGCCCGGTCTGTATCTACGGTAATGCCCATTTGCTGATATACTTGTGCCAGGCTGATTTCTTCGTGTCTGTAAGCTTTGATCAGAGTGTCCGGCAGGCTGATACACAGTCTCGGTATCTGATTTTCTAACACTACCAGTTGCAGATTGCCTTCCGTTTTACTTTGCAGACAAGCCTCAATCGCCTTACCTACACCACGATATGTTCCTCTATATACATTGTCTTCAAAGCTTACGGTGGTTATATCCGATGTTTGTATACATCGTATATTTTCCATGCCGATAGCTTTCAGATTCTCTGTTACTTGTGCACGAATCGTCGGAAAGCTACAGCAGCATAATATAAAAAGAATACATTTCAAACGATATCTCCTCTCAGAGTATATATAGTTTATCTTCTTCTCAGTGTATAAGCCTGCATTCATACCGTATTCCTCCCGATATACAATTAAATTCTCTTGTAAATACATGTATGGAGACGTGTTTCCATATCCTGGCAGTGCCTCCTATGTTGAAGCCGTCCGAGTCGTATTCAGCCATAACAGCTACTTCTCTGCAGAAAGCAGGAGAGTAGCTGATTCCTCCGAACGGTCCGTCTTGTATACTGTGACTGTTCAGTGGAAAGTAATACCCTGCTGTCAGTGCAAGGCGGTCTCCCTTGGCTATTGAGAAACTTTTGGTCAGCACTCCGTATGCGGTGGCAAAGTAATTGGTTCCGGTGTCCTTAAAAGGATCGTTCGCTCCTATTACTATCGATGGGTAATATCGTCCTTCCTTTAACGGCCGGATGCGTGCTGTCATGGAACGGTCCTGCTGATAATAGCCCTCCTTACCGTCATACCGTTTACTTTTCAGTAGAGTACATCGGTAGCTCAATTCCAGAAACGACAGGAATGTTACGTTAACGAAGTAATTTCCGGTGTTGAAACTGAACGGTGTCATGCCATTGGGAAGATAACTCCCTCCTCCCATAAAGGTACCGGTTTCCTGCATGTCTGCTGTCGGGATGTTCAGCAGGCCGGTGTTACCCATTGAGTATTGGGCTTGTGCTGTTAGGGTACAGCAAAGCAGGGAGAGAAGTATGTACCACTTTCTCATAACCTTTTCACAAACTTCATGTCGTGTGCCACCATGATCTTCACTAATTCCTCAAAGGAAGTTTTACGCGGATTCCAGCCAAGCAGTGTCCGGGCTTTGGTCGGGTCTCCCAGTAATTGTTCCACTTCGGCAGGGCGGAAATATTTCGGATCGACCTCTACCAATACTCTACCGGTTTTCGGATCAATACCTTTTTCATCTACTCCTTCACCTTCCCATTGCAACTCTACACCGGTTTCTCTGAAAGCAAGTGTGGCGAAATCGCGCACGGTATGATACTCACCGGTAGCTATCACAAAATCTTCCGGGGTGTCATGTTGAAGAATCAGCCACATACATTCCACGTAATCCTTGGCATATCCCCAGTCACGAAGTGAATTCAGATTTCCCAAGTACAATTTATCTTGATATCCTTGGGCTATACGTGCTGCGGCCAGCGTAATTTTGCGTGTCACGAAGTTTTCTCCGCGTCGCTCGCTTTCATGATTGAATAAAATGCCGTTTACGGCAAACATACCATAACTCTCACGATAGTTCTTCGTTATCCAGAAACCGTATTGTTTGGCTACTCCATACGGGCTGCGTGGGTAGAACGGCGTCGTTTCTTTCTGAGGCACTTCCTGCACCAAGCCGAACAGTTCTGAGGTAGAAGCCTGATAAATCTTCGTTTTCTTCTCCAACCCCAGGATGCGAACAGCTTCCAGTATACGCAATGTACCTACGGCATCTGCTTCTGCTGTATACTCCGGTACGTCGAACGATACTTTTACGTGGCTTTGTGCTGCCAGATTATAGATTTCGTCCGGTTGTATTTGCTGGATAATGCGGATTAACGAACTGCTATCTGTCATATCTCCATAATGCAGGTTGACGAGGCGGTTCTTTTTCATATCCCGCACCCACTCATCCAGATAAAGATGTTCTATACGTCCGGTATTGAACGATGATGAACGGCGCAATATACCGTGCACTTCATATCCTTTTTCGATTAAAAACTCGGCCAGGAAAGAACCGTCCTGGCCAGTGATGCCCGAAATCAATGCTACCTTTTTATTCATGATTTTTTTCTTTGAATCAGTTTGTTATTAGTATCAAGATGTAAATTTCTCTTTAGCAATATTCCATAAGAACAGGCTGTTGCCGATGATATATCTCTTCCACATTCTTTTGGGTTCCTTTATCAGCCTGTATAGCCATTCCAGTCCGTGCTCCTGCCACCACAAAGGAGCTCGCTCTATATTCTCGGCAAAGAAATCGAATACGGCTCCAATGGTCCCGACAGGTCCGTTCACTTCCAATTCCTTTAAATGTGCATAAGCCCATTTCTCTTGCTTGGGTGCGGTCATGCCAATCCAGAGCAGATCCGGCTGTATGCGGTTCACGGCAGCTATCATTTGTCGGTTATCATTTTCTGTAAATTCCGGTTTATAGGGTGGGGAATAGGTTTCTATCAGGATGTTGGGATATAACCGTACAGCTTTCACTTTTATTTTTCTTAGAGTATCATCGCTGCTTCCCAGAAAGAAGCAGGTTCCTCCTTTCCGGTTCAGCTTATTCATTTCGTGCAAAAACAGATCCCATCCGGCGATACGTTCTATCTTTTCGTGTCTCAGGAGTCTGAAAGCCAATACAATGCTTGCCCCGTCCGGGATTAATGCGTCTCCTTTCAGTAAAGCTTCTGCAAAGGCAGGATCTTTTAATGCGGTGTTGTACGAATGTGCATTGATTGTATTAATCAGTAGTTTGCCTTCGGGCAATGAGTCAAGTTCCCTTTTGTGCTTCAGAAGAGAAACAGTTTTTAATTTCAGCATGTATAGAGAAGTAATTTTTGTCAGTAGAGTACGCTACGCTGTCGCCTGTCACATGGAAAGGTATTGGGAACAGGCATATAGCTTTTGTCGGAAATATGTGGCAAATTTATGGAATGTGTATGTTATAAACAAGGAAAAACGAGGGAAATGTAATTTAGCTATACTTTTTTGTTGTTATATAAGGTGGCTTATCCTATAATTTTATCTTGTGTTACAGAATATTCCATCCGTTTACTTTTTTGAATTACCTCAATGTTGGCAACTCTATTTCTCCAATTTTTTTTCAGCGTGATTACTTCTTTACGGAATGTTCCATTATCTTTGGGATATGTAGTGAAAACAATGCAGCAGCGCATATCTTTATTGGCGATGATCCCTGCTTTATAAAATACTTGCATTGTTGCATCAATTTGCGTCAATGCATGTTTTATGTCAGTGCCTTTCAATTCGACAAAAAAGAATTTTTGTTTATTACAGATGAATAAAAAGTCACATTTGTTGCTCTGCGTATCATTAATGATACTTCCGTCTATCTTATGTTTTTCAACCTCCTCTATTTTTGCGTCCTTCAAAATAAAAATCCTTTTATTCTCTTCAGCAGAAAAACGTGCAGTACATTTGCATTTGCATATAGATAGTTTTTCTAATAATGACAGATTTGCCGGTAATACTATATTTTCAAAGCACTTGCACGCCATTATAATAAATTGCTAAGTTCATTAAATATATACGATGTCTTTTCTGAAGCTTCATCTAAATACTCGGCTCCTACGCTTCGTGTTTCTACATCCCTGATATTTTTTACAGATCCCTCTTTATCGAAGTAGTAGGAAGCTACATCGCTGAAGTTTACCAAAGACTCTGTCGGCAATAAAGTTTTCAGTTTCTCTATAATCCCATTATTTTGTTCATGTTTGGAATAGGCGTCTTGTCCCATAATCAAGTCATCTACAGCAGTCAATATATATGGACTGTGTGTCGTTATTACAATCTTATTGTTCGTTGTGACTATCTTTCCCATAATCCAATTAATGAGTTCTAATTGGACAGAAGGGTATAGGTTTAATTCCGGTTCTTCTATTAGAATCAGGTTATTGCTATCACTCTTGCTGTTATCTTCCAATACTACCCAAAGAGGTAATACAGAAAGGATACCGCTTGATGCTTGTTTCAGACTAATATTTGTTTGGTCGTTCATGGTGATGCTGTCATCCTCTTTAGAGAAATTCACCTTGATATTCAGTATATCAATATCAGTTTCTTTTCTTTTTTTTCTTGCCTTTTCATAAAGAGAACCGAAGCGGGATATGCATTGAGGTATTGTAGCACCTGCTTCCAGCAATGAAAAAATGCTATTGGAGAAAGTTGATATTAATATTCTCTCGGCCGGGATATAAATGGGTGATTGAATTCTATGCGAGCTGGCAATATTTAGTTCTGCCAGACTTGCATATAAATGATCTAATAGATTTGTTTTTTTATCTTGTTGATAATAAGCTTCTACTTGTTTTATGGCATCAGCGAAATCAATATTATCTTTTTTTTGTTTGATGAATTGTTCAATGAATATTTGTGGATTTTCACTGTATCTGAAGAGTTCGGCATCTTTATTATTGGTTTGTAGAGTCTGCCGACCGATTTTCCAGAAATACTCATCTTGTTCAAAAAAGATTTCAGTGTCTTCTTTGAATTCAAAGTTTATGTCATACTCTGTCAGTAATTGTCTGAAACTCTCAAAATCCCCATCCGGTATGGTCAGCACATCTGTACTGTTGAATATTGCCAGCAATTTAGCTGCTGTACTTTTCCCTGTAGAAGTATATCCTATGAACAGATTTACTTTGTTGAGATTGAAGTCAGCCTTCTTGATTGCACCAAAATTCTTTATTCTGAGAGTAGCCATATATGAATCCTATTTTTGTAAGGCAAAGATAAACATAAATTTGAAATAGAATATGTATTTACGTTTTTTAGTTTGTAAGCGAAGTGTATTTCTACCTTATGATGCCACCCCAGACAGTGTAGTTTAGTTACATCAGTCAGTTTGCGCAGTGTACCGTCCGGTTTCGAAGCATTCCAGCGTAGCTCACCTTTAAACCCTATTTCTTTTGCGATCTTTTCGGCCACTTCCTTTATGCTGATTTCTTTTCCCGTGCCCACATTGATGTGACAATTACGTATGTCCTTGTTCCCCGGAATATAAGTATCATTTGTTATTTGTCATTCTCAGCTAAAGTCTTCATGAGCAGTTTCTTTACAAACTTCATGTCATGAGCTACCATTATCCTCACTAGTTCTTCGAAGGAAGTTTTACGCGGATTCCACTTCAGTAATGTCTTGGCTTTGGTTGGGTCGCCCAGCAACTGTTCTACTTCCGACGGGCGGAAAAACTTTTGATCTACCTCTACCAGTACTTTTCCGGTTTTCGTGTCGATGCCTTTTTCGTCTACGCCTTCACCTTCCCAATGCAGTTCTATTCCCGCTTCTTTGAAGGCAAGCGTGGCAAAGTCGCGTACCGTATGGTATTCTCCGGTAGCAATCACAAAATCCTCCGGGGTATCATGTTGCAAAATCAGCCACATACATTCCACATAATCTTTGGCATATCCCCAGTCACGTAAGGAATTCATGTTGCCCAAGTACAATTTGTCTTGCAATCCTTGTGCGATTCGTGCTGCTGCCAGTGTTATTTTGCGAGTTACGAATGTTTCGCCGCGCCGCTCACTTTCATGGTTGAAGAGGATACCGTTTACGGCAAACATGTTATAACTTTCGCGGTAGTTCTTTGTAATCCAAAAGCCGTATTGCTTAGCTACCCCGTACGGGCTTCGCGGATAAAATGGGGTCGTTTCCTTTTGTGGTACTTCCTGCACCAACCCGAACAGTTCCGAAGTAGAGGCCTGATAAATACGCGTATTCTTCTCCATGCCCAAGATGCGCACAGCTTCTAGCATACGGAGTGTGCCCACTGCATCCGCTTCGGCCGTATATTCTGGTACGTCGAACGACACTTTCACATGACTCTGGGCTGCCAGATTATAAATTTCATCCGGTTGCACCTCCTGTATAATGCGAATCAGCGAACTACTGTCCGTCATATCTCCATAATGCAAATTTACCAAACGATCCTTTTTCATGTCGCGCACCCACTCGTCCAGATACAAATGCTCTATACGTCCGGTATTGAACGATGATGAACGGCGCATAATGCCATGTACTTCATAACCTTTTTCAATTAAAAACTCTGCCAGGAACGAGCCATCCTGGCCTGTAATACCTGAAATCAATGCTACCTTTTTATTCATGATTTTTTTTCTTTTAATCAGTTTATTATTAATGTGTAAATCTCTCTTGGTGCAGCTATCCCAGTCCGTGCCACTGAATAATATTTGCTTTTCCCGAGAAAATTATGTCGAAGTGGCACAATCTTCTAAGATATCTTTCATTCGCTTCTCAAACTTATCTAGTGTAAATTCTTTTTTAAATTTTTCTTTTCCGGCTTTCCCCATGGCAATACATTGTTCAGGATGTTCTATCAAGTACTCTATTTTTCGGGCAATCTCTTCTGGTGAATGCTTTTGTACGATGTATCCGTTTTTTCCGTTTTCTATGATATCCGGTATTCCGCCCTCATTCGTGCTGATGCAAGGAAGTGCATGCTCCATGGCTTCCAACAGAACTAAGCCAAATGTTTCATAGAGTGTAGGAAATATAAAAATATCTGCCTTTTCGAAATATCTTTGTTTTTCTTTTCCATATTTCTGTCCTTGATATACTACCATACAATTCAATTTGCGCTTTTCCACTTCTTCCTTGAAGCGTGTTGCATCTATCTCAGCTGTTTCGCTGCCTACAAACTCGCTCAAAAACAAGTACCCTTTCTCCTTCAAGATGCGGCAAGCATCGAGCAGTACCAGTACCCCCTTACTCACTAGCAGGTTACTAAGGAATAGCAGACGGGGAATGCTGTTGTACCTCCGTGCCATCGGTTCTGCTTGCGGTGTTTCTGGGATGCCGTTGGGGCATATATATACCTTGCTGTAGGGGACATACTTTTTAATATCATTGTAGAGAGTTTCTGCCAAAAGTATCACCTTCAGCTCCTTGAAGAACCGGTGGTAGAGCCAGTTGTCCAAAGAACGGTCTTGATGGGTGGATACTCCCTTGTTGTGATAGTGTACCACCACCTTTTGCCCCATGACCTTGAGCAACTGTACCACCACGAAGTCTTTGTAAAACGCTCCTCCACAGGCATTTGGCGTGACATATACCAGCTGGGGATGTATTATGCATACTGTTTTCACGATCTTGTTCAGCAGCTTTACAAACTTCCATAATTTGTATATCCCTCCTTTACCGATGTCTTGTAGACTCTTAGCGGTGGTGAGGTTGATATAATTGCAACTAAAGCTCTTATTGATGAGCTGACTATCGTGTATGTATTGTCCCATCATGGCTGCGCCATGCACGGGTGGGGGGAGGTGGAGAATGAAAAGAATAGTAGGTCTCATGCTATTTTACGATAGAATGTTTGCTAATAGGTGATATTGGGTGTATGCAGTGTGGTTGCCTTTGCCCTCTTCGTAGAGAGCCTTCTCTGTGGCAAATGCCTTGAGGTAGGGCAGATAGCAGTCTATGTCACACGCCGCAAAGTAATGCTCTATCAGTGTGTTGTGGCGGTCTATAGCTTGTAGCAGTTCGATGTCAGGAGCAAACAGTAGTGACACTTGGCAAATGTATGTAAAGAGGTCAAATCCCAGTGGGCGGTCTTTGGCCAGTTCCCAGTCTATGAGCTTCATGTGGTTTTCTTGCATCAAGATATTCCAAGGGCAGAAGTCGCCGTGTGCCAGCGCAAGTTTTAGTCCATAGTCGTCAATGTGAGCGGCTGTAAGGTGATGCTCCTTCAGCTGTAAGCATAGTTCGACAATGGGCATCGTGAGTTCTGTAGTCTCTGGCCGTTTTCCCTCTACGAATTCCGCTTTCAGATAGACATACTCCGGGCATATTTTGTAGTCTAAGAGTTGAGGTGTGAGGGAGCTGTCTTTCAACAGACGGTAGATTTCAATTTCGTTGTAAGTTAAGACTTTGGCCACTGGTTTCTGTGAGAATTTGGCGAAGAACGGCGTGTTGTTACTATTGTCATATCCTAAGATGGATATTTTTTGTTCCACTCCTGGGCTACCCATATTGAACGCCATCAGGCAGTCTGTGCCGTCCGCCTCCTTTATTTGGCGATGGGGGAAAGGCAGTTGTTCTTCGTTCACGGCTGTCAGTACCCTCACTATACTACATTTCTTGAACAAGGTCCAATAAATTTTAGATAGCTTGCCGCCGTAGGCACTGTAGAGGCCGTACATGTATTGCTGGTGGGCTTGTAGGGTGGGAAAGTAGTAGGAGGTGGTGAAAGTTTTAAATCGGAAGTAGGTCATAATTGGTGTGCTATTTGTTGATAGATATTGCTTATCTGTACTGCTTTTTCTTCCCAAGCGAAGTCCGTAGAGCGTTTCAAGGCGCCTTGGGCCAATCGCATGCGCTCTGTCTCATTATGGTAGAGACTTTCTATGGTTTGGGCTATGTCGGTGACGACTTGCTGCTTGGAGTGGATGTCTATTTTGATGCCACAACCATTAGTGACGATGTTGGAGAAGCCTAAATGATTTAGGGTAATGATTGGCAATCCTAAAGAAAGAGCTTCCAGCAATACAGTTGATGTAGCATCCGAAAGGCTGGTTATGACAAACAGATGGGATTCTTGCATTATTTGCAATGCCTTTTCTCTTGCTACCCATCCATGCCAATGTACATTTTTTAATTGCGACTTCTCGGCCAATCTTTTCCATTTAGCGGTACAAAATCCTTCTCCTATCACGTGTAGTTCTATTTCGTTTTTTAGCGGACATACTGCCAAAGCCTCCAGCAGAAGGTTCAGTGATTTTCTAGGAATGTGCAGTCCCGACCAACATACTTTTAGCTTACCCGCTCTATTTGCTATATTTGTGGACTGTGGCATCGGGGTAAACCCCACTTCTGGAATCACTACTCCTGTCTTGTTCCATAGTCTTTTCAGAGCATCTGCATCGTCTCTCGTGGCGCAGATCACCATTTTGCTTTTTGTTACAGCCTCCTTCACCCGTTTAGAGAAGTGCATCTGATATAGGTTTATTAAGTTGCGGAAGCCATAAAATAAGATGCCATATACACCCATTGATGGCAACAACCTCCAAGGGGTAATGTTAAATCCTCCCATAGGCCCCCATATCAGCGGTTTTCCTATTTCATGCAGATATCCAGGTTCTCTATATCCCACCATATTCAATTGGTGAACCACATCGAAGTTCTCTTTCTTATCCAATGTCTTGGCCAGTGCTAGCACCTTCTTTTGCCAAACTTTGTAAAACCAATAATACGATGGCGGCCATATTTTCCGTATTTTTTTATGCCGTTTTTTCTCTATAAAATAGAAATGATAGAACGGTTTCTCCTTTGGATGTTCCTCGAAGTATCGGTTCAGGTCAGGTTGAAACTTGCTTTCGGTGATGATGTGCAGTTCGTGCAGGCGACACAGACATTTCACGAAGTTCCATCCCATTCCCGGTTCACTGCCTTTGTAAGGCGAACAAGCGTAACAGTTTACGAGTATCTTCATTATAACTTTGTGTTTTTAAATCGGGGAATCATCATTTTCACAATGGCCTCCATGGTGGCGATGATGCTCTCTTGTGGAGTAGTTGTAGTGTCTATCCACACTGCTTTACGCCGACTGTGGCAGAACTTTTGCAGTATGCGTGTCTGTCGGGTCACCTCTTTGAGGCTCGTCTCCGGCTTGCGGCTGTATATTTTTTGCGGATCACCACCCAGACAGAGTATGATGTCTGGTGTGGGTACCAGGCATTCACCCAAACGCAATATCCAATGAGGTAACGAGGTGCGGCTTCGTCGCTGGTCTATATAATAGTCGTAGTAGTAGCGGTCGAAGATAAATACTTTCGACTTGGTGCGTATCTGTGGAAATACTGACTTTATATATCCCAAAGTGTAATCTAACAAGTAATATCCCCAACGAAATATCGAGCCCACCGGTCCTGATGGTTTCTGTGCATGCGGGTTGGTCACTACTATCGGCTTGTCTGTCTTCGCTTTTCTTCCTAGCAGCACACCTAACTCCGGCAGCACGTTAGGGCGGAGGTGGTTGTAGATTACGCTTTTATGAAATGCTTCGTTGATAATGGGAGTGATGGCGTTAATAATGGTGCTCTTACCGCTGCCGTCTGTTCCAAGTACAACTATTACATAGCCTGGCCTTTGGAACACACGTTTCATCTTTTTGATTCTATTGAAATTAACACTCTTTTTAACGATTGATTTTTTAGCTAGTTGACATAAGACAGACATCTGTTTAGTGATATCTTCCTTTTGAATGGCATTGTAGAATCTTTCAATAAAAAGAGGAGTAAATAGTGGACATTGAATTTGCAAATATTCCTTTTGATATACATTTTTGTTTGCATATATAGGCATGATGTATTTGTCGTCGCATCTTTCATTATTTATTATCTCTTTCAAAAATGCTATAATATTTGCATAACAATCATCTAATATTTTTATATCCTTGTAATAAGCGAGGTTTGTTTCAATAGACTTTTCCGTTATCATGACATTGTTCTGATAATAGATATTGCCTTTGAAAATGTCTATTTGGCATCCTTCATTTTCATTCAAATAGCAAACCTTAGGGCAATGTGTATCAATTAAGTACGATACCAAATGACTATTTGTTTCATCCTTCACCTTTTCTAAAATAGCAAAGAGATGGGGAGTATCCTTGGTTGATACCCATAAATCAATGTCACTCCCTCCGCTATGCTTAGGAAGAGACTGGTAATTGCGGAGCACACAATATTCTATATCTTCCTTAATGAGCTGGGAAAAAAGATTGCTTATGAAACTATTCTCTTTCATATTGATAAATCCTCTCTCTTTATGTTATTCTCTGATTTTTAATACTTTTGCGGGGACCCCTCCTAATATGCAATTGTCTGGGAATGAATGCGTAACAACGGCATTTGCCCCCACTATGCAATGGTTGCCTAGATGCACGCCTGGCAGAATCACTACTCTTGTGCCTATCCAGCAGTCGTTGCCTATGGTGATTTCTTTTTCGTATCCTGCTTGGCGGTTGATGGGAGTAAAGAGGTCAGAGTAACCGTGGCTGGTGGCCATCATCACTACGTCAGGCCCCATCACACAGTCGTCGCCAATGCTGATGGTACCAGTGAGTCGAGCATTTTGTCCTAATTGGCTGCGGTTACCTACTGTGAGGCGGTCGCCTTTGCCAAAGTAACAACCGTTTTTCACAATGACACCGATGCCACACTGTTTGAGTAACTTTTGAGCAATAAGTCGCCTTAGATAGTAACCTATCTTATATCCCGGCATGGGGTGCATGGGGATATATTGTAACAAGGCATAATACAAAAATAGATAAAGCTGTCTCATTATTTCTTATTTTTTACAAGTTTTTATTATTACATCATACACCCTTCTTGCACTATTCTCCGCATTGAAAGGAGCTTCTTTCTCTACGGAGTGTGCACCCATCTTGGCTAAGTCTTGGTGGTGGAAATAATCCAGACATAGCCGGATGGAGTGGGGGTCTAAGGGGTTGAACACATAACCGTTATCTTGATCTATTAGTTCGGGGTGGCAACCGTTGTATTGGCTGCACGCTATGGGGAGGCCGCATGCCATGGCTTCGGGTACCACGAGGCTCCAGTTATCTTCCAGCGTGGGAATAATATATACATCTGCTATGTCATAATAAATCCCTATCTGGTCATATTCTATCCGACCTACAAAGTGGATGGAGGGGTGGGTGAACTCTTTTTGATATTCCTCCATCTTATCGCCTGTCCCCACTATTACCAAATGGTCGTGCGGATGCTTAGTGAGATGCTCGTTCCAAACTTTGAGTAGATAAATTAAACCTTTTCGTTCAATGAGCATTCCTGTGAACAAGAAGCTTAATCCTTTGCTATTGAGATTCAGCTTTTGTCGGAGGTATTGCTTGGCAGCTTCACTGGTGTGTGCTATATTCTCTTTCAGTCCTTGACTGTCGGCGTTCATGCCTCCAATGAATATCTTATTCTCTTTGATGCCTATTGACTGTAGGTACTTCTTGCATTCTGCTCCATTCACTAAGTAGCCAGTTACGAAATGGTCGGTTAACTTACGGTGTAGCGTTTTTACCCATGGGTTGTTCTTCTCGGTATGTAGGGTGCGCTCATAGCCTATATATACCGGTATTTTCTTTTGTGTGGCGTATGTTATCACAAATGGTGTCCACTGCCCAAATCCTTCGGTAATTAGCGCATCGGGGTTTATTTGGGCAATGGTGCGTATCAGTCCACGGGTAAGCGAGAGGCATATCAGCTTGGTATAATAAAACTTCTCGTTGATGAAGGGAATGGCATGTTGCCCCATCTTCACGGGTATGTCGTTTTTCAGTTTCTGGAAGCGGATGTCGTTTTCGTAACGGCGCTCTGAATAGAGCACATAGAAGTTGTTGTCTAACAGCCGATTCAGTTCCATGTAGAACGGGATGCGGTAGGCGGCAAATATGGGATTGCAATATAATACTTTCATAAATCTTGGCTTTTAAGGTTTAAGAAGTGAATCACTCTTTCTTTATACTCCTTCTGCTTGTGTAGATAGGTTTCGATGTGTGCTGTGTATTGTCTGTAGATGGTCTCATTTAGTACCAGGTCAGGAGAGAGGTGGCGGATGTCATCATAGAGATATCCTACCTGCTCGTCCTCGATAAATCTTAGCGCATTGCACCGACGACCCACCACAGGTGTATAGTTGAACAGCGTGTCCAGCACCACACCGCTGCTGCGGTTGCTATAAACCCCTTGGTAGTTGAGAATACAGTAGCGTGATTGGCGTATGTAGCGGTGATAATCGTCGTCGGATACAAACTCTATGTGTAGCTCTATGTTTTCATGTTCTTTGGCTATTTGCCGCAGGGCGTGGGCGTAGGCGGTGTCGTGGGTGTTGCCGGCTATTAATAACCGATGACCAGTGTTGCCCAACCATTCAGCGGCTTCCAACACCCCCTTGTCCGGCCAAATGCTGCCCACTATGGCAAAATCGTACTTTTTTTCAAAGTATGAGGTAGAGACCATTAGCCGATCATAGTGAGGGTAGATGTAGTCTGTCACTTCACAGTATGGCCTGTCGTATGCTTGGCCTATGCGACTGTTGGGGCAGATTATTCCTTTAATTTTTTTTTTAGCCAAGTTGTAGATCCACCGTTTGATAGGCGATGAGAGAGACTCTTCGCTATATTGAATGCAATGGATGTTGTTCCACTTCTTGGCAAACAAGGCTATCCCCACAAAGGTGGTTACTGCGCCCGACATCTGCAACACAATCACATCCTTGGGAGTAGTTATGCCGAACAGATAGTGGCAGTTCATTAATACCCTCCACTTGTTGCGAATGGCGCTCTTGCTATTTACGGAGTCGTAAGGCAGAGCAAGCAAGTCCTCTTCCTCGAAGTTGATTTTATAGACAGGCCCGCCTCCCACTAGCACAAGGCACACATCTTGATAGAGATCCAGATAGTTTTGTGCCAAAGCAAAATAGTGACCAGTACAATGCCCTTTATTGTTATTACTTTTCACGTCTGCTATAATTAGTCTTTTCATTTATTTTTGATGCTTTGAAATTTATTTTTGATATTTTTGTATAACAAGTCGTATAAGTATGCTATTCCTAGCGAGGCTGTGATGGAAGCTACAAAACAAGCTACGTTGTAAGGGAAATATAGGTATGCCCATTGATAATCTAAGCTACTGCACCACAAAGAATGGAAAATGGAGTCGAACAAGTAGCCTATCAAATAAATGTTTAGCGAAAGTGCGGCTATTTTGTTGACCACCATCCTGCCACGATTTCCCATTGAGAAGTCTTTGAGTAGCAAGAATAACGCCACTGCCAGCACCAGATAGACTAAACTGTCGTGTCCTCCGTAAAAATAAAGGTAGCATTTGTTTCCTGTCACTATATTCATTAACGATTCTCCTACGACTATTGTAGCTATTACTGTTATTAAATGATTTCTTTTGAGTTTCCATTGTACTGAGCGGATGTAATGCCCTATCAAATAAAAAGTGACGGGGAAAGCTATTATCCAGTAGTCAGGAAGAATGTTATTTCCATTTCTGTTGGTGAATGCAGGCAGCGAGGTAAGGGCAATGAACGTTAAGATAGCTATTTCGATGCCCGATAGTTGTTTCTTTTTCTCTCCTATTTTATAATTTATATTGGCATATTTAAGACCTGTAATCATGGCATTGATGAGCGGTGTCATAAAGAACAGTCCTATCCACATGTTGATGTACCACCCGTTTTCGGTGGCGTGATAGGAGAGTAGTTTCTGCATATAATTTCCTATACTATAGCTTTTTCCATCGAAGAATCTTACGCCGAAATAGCACAAAGTACCCAATACAACATAGGCTATCATAATGTCAATACAACGTTTCCACTTACCGTGTACATAGTAGTCTTCCACTGTTTTACTTCCATTAAGGTATCCTGTTAACAGCAGAAACAAGGGCACGCCCGCTTTGCCCAACACCACGAAGATGTCTTGCAGTGGGCCTATGTTTTTGCATAAGTTGTGGTTGAGCATCACTAGGAGAATAGCAAATGTGCGAATGAGGTTTAAAGCGGGGAAGAGTGAGGTATTCATACTACTTTTTTATCTGATAATACAGTTGTACATATTGTTTGTATTGTTCATTGGAAAATAGCAATGAGCGCTTTCTGCAATTTTCAGTGGTATAGGTATCTCTGTGGCTTGCCACCTGTTTCACAGCTTCACACAGTTGTTGCAGATTTCCTTGTTCTACCACCATTCCTGTCTTAGTATCTATGGCTTCCGGGCTTCCTCCCGTGTGGAAGGTAACAACGGGAGTTCCAGCTGCAAGTGATTCTATGTTGGTAGTAGGGAAGTTGTCGGCTAATGTGGGGTTACAAAATACTGCGGCGGATTGATACCATGCCACTATTTCATCTGAAGTGGAAGTACGTCCTACACAAATTATATTTTTCTGGGCCAAACATTTTTTTTTCTTTTCGCCAATACTTCCCACAAGCACTATTTGATAATCATTGGGTAGTAATTCGGCCATTTGCTCAAAATAGGTCATTCCCTTGCGGGGTTCCCAATTGATAGCACATCCCAGAACTATTTTTTTTTCTTTGTCAATGTGATATTTGCTATGTACGTCACTATTGGATTTCTGTGTAAATTTAGTTGTGTCTACACCATTGTAAATCACTTCCACCCGATTTTTTTTGAACATTGATTCTTTAACGAACGAGGCCAACCATTGTGAGGGGGTAACGATGACAAGATTCTCGAAAGCGGTATGCCACTGTTGGCGTATCTGCCATTGGTATTGGGTGCTGTCTATCCAAGTTTCACATTGAGGGCAATCCCCGCATCCAGTTTTCCAACGGTTGCAATTCACTTCGTCAAAATAAGGACACTGACCTGTAAAAGCACGGCAGTCGTGCATAGTCCATACTATGGCTATGTGGTACTTGTTAGCGTGGCGCACTAACATAGGCATGTTTAGGCATTTGTCGTTGATGATGTTGAAGTGAATCACATTAGGTTTATGTTTGCGGAGTAAGTGCAACAGATGCAGAGTGTCGAAAACGGAAAATATATCTTGCAATCCGGTCATCTTATACCAACGTGAATGGATGAACCAATTGAGCCGGGTACCCCAGATCTGTTGATGGGGTAGTACGCATCGTTTGTTGCGGCCACTGTTGGGCACCATTAGTATACATTCATCCTGATTTTGTTCTATGGCATGAGCCAACGATTTATAAAAACGAGGGAAAAAGCCGGAGTTTCCTGATTGTATGATTGCAATTTTCATTTCTTCATAATTTTTTTAATATCCATATCTGTATAATTAAGCCATTTTCTTGATAAGCAGCATCCTATCAATAGGAAAAAAGCTATGTGATAGAATCTGCATCCTGTGATGTCTCCTACGAAACTGTTGAGATACCAACCTACAGCAATAATACCTATTGATCGGACGAATTTATTATTTCCTTGCCAAGTTGATTTGTAAACAGCTAAAAGAATTAACCCGTAGTATGCCAATACGTAGAGAATGCCTCCTCGCAATAGATGGTTAAGGAAAGGTACTTCGGACGTGATACGTCCGTATTTACCCATACTTGATTGGTCGAAAAACAACGAATAGTAGTGCGAAAATGCCCCCTTGCCTATGAGCCATGCGTGGTTGTTTGTCAAGTCGCTTGCCATCTCTACATATAGAAAAGTACGAGTATCGGCTGATATGGATGTATCATCAGTCTTGTTGGAGAGATACATGCTCAATTTCTCAAATGGAGTCAACTCTTTGGTGATGTGCAGCATGGGAACAAACAATATTAGAGGGGATATGGCTACGGCTGTAACAAAAAATTTGTTCCATCGTGGCTTGTTTATTACATATACCAGCAGATAGCTTGCAAAGATGAATGCAGTGATAATGACAAACATACGGGTAACAAAAATGCTCAGTATGCCTTCCAATACTGCGATAAGTAAAAGTGCTCTATAGTGTTTGTCCACATATGGATAAAATACAACTCCATAGATGGCTATCCATCCTAGCGAATTGTTGAATCCGAAAATGCAAACAATACCTGCCACAAGGTATATCCAGGTGGCTTTTTTCAGTAAAACTACGTTGTACTTTAAAGTGCCTAAATAAGTAAATAAGGGGGGCATTAATAGTAAAGCTGTATATTCGTTGCCAAAAAGGGTGATCCATTTATTGCCAAACGCATTCATGGCAGCATCGGTATTGAATATCGTCCTTGCTATTTGCACTGTAGTCATCAGCAGACAAGCCCGTAATAGTATGTTTCCCCATTTCGAGAAGTCATTGTGTTTGATTAACACAAAGGGGAATGTAAAAATACTAGCCCACATACCTGCCGAGAATATCAGTTTGATGGGGGTAGGTGCAAGAAAATAGAGTCCCCAGATGAGAGCAAGTGCCATGGTGGCGTATACCACAAGATAAATGCTTTGTTTTGATTTTTTGTAAACTCCGATCATTCTTCCAACAGCTTATCCCATTGTGACCAAATGGCGGATTGTGAAAATTTTTGTGCTTTCTTCAAAGCATTTTGGGACAGGCGGTTTCTTTCGTCCTCGTCCTGCATCAAATCGGTGAGGCGAATCCTAAACTGCTCTTCGTCAAAGGGAGGTATAAGAATGCCGTTTACATCTTGGTCTATAATGTCGGGGATGGCTGCGAAACTGTTGAATGCCATAGGTACTGCTCCGTTTCCCATGGCCTCGGGGAGGGTGAGGGGGAAACCTTCGAAGATAGAGGTCATCAAGAAGAGGGAAGCTTTTTGATAGTAGGGAGCTACCTCTTTCTTGAATCCTTCTAGTTGCACTCTTTCCAAATGGTTGCTGCGGATGTAGGCTTCTATTTCGTTTCTCTGTTCGCCGTCACCCACCATCACCAGTTTCCATTCGTTGCAGCGAGGGCTCTGTTCTATCTTTTTCCAGATGTTCAGTAGATGGGGGATACCTTTGGAGGAAGTAAACCTACCAATAAAGAGGCAGCTTTTTTCTTTTGTGGGCACTTCGCTTAATAAGGACAATGAAATGGGATTTCCTATCACTGCCATTTTACTGGCATCGGTAAGGCTGTTCATCTTCATAAAGATGGGGATATATCCAGGCGACAACATTACATATTTGTCGCAGTATGTGTATAACTGCTGTTTGCGCTTCTTCGTTTTGAGCATTCCTAATCTGTGGAAATAAGCTGTTTTGGCGTACATATAAAAGTTATACCATGGCTTTTTCTTAAATGCCTGGTATGTAGTTAAACCGCTATTGGGAGCGCTATGCTCCACGCATATAATCTTGATGCTGTCTCTACTGGGAGTATTTAGTAATAGACATTCATTGGGGTAGTAACTGTCTTGGTAGATGATGGTGTCGATGTGGTTATCAATTATTATTTGCTTATAATAGTTTTGATTTTCTTCCGCATTTACACGGGTAGGATTAGGCAATTTGAAAAAACTTATATTTGTATGCAGTCTAGCCAGTAATTCCTTTTCAGCTTGCTGATGGCACGATAAGATGCTTACTCTATGGAGCTTTTCCGATGATAGATAATTAGCCAGCAGAGTGGTGACGTTCTCTATTCCCCCATAGCCAGGGTAGCGTGCAATATAGAATAAGATAGATTTCATGAGTTTAAAGAGTTTTCTAAAAAGGATAAGGATTGCTTTTTTAACAATGCCAATCGTTCTTTGGCTTGTGTGTAGTCCACTGTTAGATTTTCCGGCAATGCGCATTTTCCCTTTTTGAGTTGAGCTTCCAATCCAAGTACTTGCGTGATGGATTCCAGACGCGAATTACGGTCGTTCTTGTTGAGGAACGTGAAGAAGTTTTTGCGATAGATGATGGAAAAGGCCGTTCCGTGAAACGAATTGGTCACCACAAATTCAGCTTCGCGCACCAGTCCTAGGAATTCACGAGGACCTGCTGCTCTTCCCGAATGATACCGACAGTTGGCCAGGTCACGAATGGAACCAATTTTCACTATTTCGTAGTTAAATTTGCGGCTCAGGGAAGAGACAAATTCGGCTGATCCTTCGGGGTCGCCCAAAATGGTGAAAAACAAGATGTATTTTTTTTTACGGGCAGGAGCAATGGCTATCTCGTTCCACTCAGTGGCGTCGCATAGCAGCGTGGGGTCGGCTACCAATGGTACTTCCTTGTTCAGAATCTTTTTTAATATCTGTACTCCGGCTTCTTCTCTTACAGATAGATGACCGATGTGTTGCAGAAAAGGAGTATATTTCTTCTGCTGTTCGCTGGTAAGCTGTTTCACACCAAAGCTGGGTGCGTAGGCTATCTTTTGATTGTCGGCCATGGGGAAGTCTAAGAAATAGCTCATGTCGTCTTCGCAAATCACGGGATGCCACACTTGGTCGCTTCCAGTGATGAGAGATTTATAATGGTGCAAGTCCGCCGTTAGTTCGTCTTTGGTGGAATAGTGCTTTTGCGAAATCCCAATTACTTCTTCTGCAAACTTATTGAAGGTGGCCATGCGCTGTCTTTCACCAAACAATCTTAAGAAATTGTTTACTATCGACCCTGCAATGGCTTTCAGCGAGAAGGTGGACCAAAAGAATATTTTTTCTTGTCCTATCTTGCCATAGTCTATCACTTCGGCTTCATGAGCCAATTTCTGTACAGTGTAGCGTAGGGCGTAGGCTTGTAGCATAGCTCCATAATTGATGGAACGGTGGTATGTCAATATTCCTACTTTTTTCATTCTTTTTGTTTTATTTATCTTTTCCAGTGCTTTTTTTAGTTCTGTTTCCACTTTTTGGTCTATCACTTTTTTCTGCTTTATCACGTAGCGGGCACGTAGGTAGGCCAAGGGGTTACGTTTGGTGATGTGCGGTCCCGCTATGCTTTGAGCTACAAAGTGGGGCATATAGGTAAACAAAGTGTGCAGATGTGTGGTGATGGATATGCCCCTGCATTCGTGCTTGTCGCAATACAAGCGGGGGTTGCGAGGTAAGCACATCTCCCAATCGGTGGCTTCGGTATGCAGATTGGTACATTTCTCAAACAGTTGCTGTCCATGGGCGTTGTTCACTATTAAGAGGGATAATCCTTTGCTTGCTTCTTCTTGTGATTGTTTGCTACCCCAATAGTCGCCCATAGTGAGATCCGCCACCCGCTCTATGGTGGCATACCGGCATTGGTAGCAGGAGGGACGAGTTACTGTGTCCGATGTAAAGGCATGGTAGAAGAAGTTTTTATGTCGGTTTTGTAGAATCATCTTTTTCCCTTCCTTAATGGCGGTGATATAGGTGTCTTTCCCCCATCCCAAACTCTTGGAGCGGAACGATACAATTTGGTTAGCATGGTTATATTCCAAATGTTTGTCCAAGATGAGATTGGACACCACTCCATGACATATCACTTCGGCAGTATAGAGGTTTGCGTTGTCTCTCTTTTTACCCAAATACGCATAGAGGGCGGCCACTTGGCAGGGAGTGCCACTAAATAACACCATTTGTTGTGCGTCGAGGTACGTGCGTACCTGTTGGTATATCCCTGTCAGGTTGCTTTGTATGTATTTCACACCTTGTATGCGGGGGAGTTCTTCCAGCGAGGTAATAAAGATGTGCTGCACGCGGTTGTTGCCAATCGCAGCACCGCAAACTATTCCACCCTTGTTCAGTATTACAGAGGATAAGGAGGCAAATACACCGCCTGAAGTGCTCTGGCTTCGCTGGTCGGGGTTGGTGTTCCAAGCAGTATAAGGAGTGTATTGATGGATGGGATTCCTTGACAGAAATATGCCGTTGTATACTTCCCCACAATGCTTTTCGCACAGATGACATTCGGTGCATTTCTGCACGTCGACTACAGGATGCCAAAGGCCGTTTTTGTCTTCCGCTATGGTTATGGCACCTTGTTTGCAGCTATTTGCGCAACACATGCAACCGGTACAATGTTCACTGTCGGCTAATAGGGGCATTGATTGTTCTCTTTTTATGGAACTCATGAGTGATTATTTATGTTGCAATTTTTGCTTTATTCTTTTTGATAACCAGTATAGGCGTAAAACGATGACAATAATACAAATTTTGTTGTGGAGAGTAGTTAACGCTCTTTTTAGGAATTTGTAATAACCGTTAGTAGGGTTATATGTTGGCAGCCATGCAGAGTAAAGTCTCAGGTAGCTGGATATTTCTGCTTTTTGAGTCTTGAAGGAGTGAGGTGTTGAGAACAGTGCCGTGAGATAGCTAAAACTAGTCATGATGTACATCCGCTGGGTGTCGTTCTCAAAGCGGGAACTTTGGAGCAGGGTGAGCAGACGTTGTGCGCATTGTAAATTTGCGTCTGCCGCTTGCTTTATCTCTTGATAGGGGCGTTTGTGCGCCGTCAGTCCGTTGCTGTGGATAATGTAATTATAGGCTGAACGATTGATCACGGACAGCCCGTTGCAATACTCCAGATATTGCAATGCAAAGATACGGTCTTCACTGATGTTGATATTCTTATTGAAGCACAAGTGATGGCGTTTGATAATCTCCGTTCTGTACATTTTGGTACAGATATACCCAAAGATGGAATATCGATTGATATCCGAGATTCCATCAAGAAGTTTTTCTCTGGGATAGATTCCCATTTGTGGAACAATCCTTTCTGTATGGTCGGTAAATACGCGGTTAATCCCTTGAAACACCATATCAACGTCTGGCGAAGTAGCAATACCTTCCGCAAAGTTTTGTAGGTAGTGGGGGGACAAGTAGTCATCCGAGTCCGTGAAGCACAGATAAGGAGAGAGGCAGAGTTCAATGCCCTTGTTTCGGGCTGTACTCACTCCGCTGTTACTTTGTGAGTAGACTACTATTCGGTCATCATAGTTTTGATATTGATAACATATCTTCAGACTGTCGTCTATACTTCCATCGTCTATTAATATGAGTTTGAAGTTAGTATGGCTTTGCATAAGGATGCTTGTTATGCATCTGTGTAAGGATTCCTGAGCGTTATAAACAGGTACAATGATACCTATTTCAATATTTAGAGTTCTTTTAGAAAGCATATTTCAAAAGTGGGTATTTATTTGCTAAATTCCTAAGGACATGGGTCAAGCCTATGGTAAACAATAATACTAGCATGTATAAGATGAAGTTGGAAATGGGCAAAATATGTCGGTCTTGCAGGCGCACCAATATGAATATAAATGTAAATTGTGAAAAATACATGATTGTGGAAATCTGCCGGATAGTAGTAGTATCCATTCTTAACAAGTAGGTTTCATCTGTTTTGAGTGCTACAATTATCAACGATACTGCCAAAGGTATCAAGGAGAAGAAAGCGTCGGAATCTTTTCTTAAGCCTCCGGAGTATTCATTGATATATTGGTTTTCTATAATTGAAATGCAAATAGATAATATACAGAGTAGTATTCCTTTACGTAAACTGATGCTGTCCATGATTCTCTGGTAATTCTCAGCTATGGACATGCCTATAGCTACATAGATGAGACCTGCCGGGAAACAATGGTATGGTCGGAATATAACATTAGTAAAAGTGGTTATGAAGTGGGTCACTATATGCTCTGCGTCAAACAGATAATTATAGGAAGCTGCTATGCAGGGCAAGACATAGACCACAAAGCTGATAAGCAGAATAGTGATATTGGATAGATATTTCTTTAGAAAATAGATGATGAATGCACATTGCAGCAAAGCCATAAGATACCAACTCCCTGCAAAACTGGTAGAAAATAGGCTGGTGTGGATGAAGTTCAGAAACTTTTCTGTGAAAGATAGATTGTGGTTGGCAAACAGACGCAGATAAATGGTAAGAGGGGCGGTGGTTACCAACCAAAACAGATAGAGCTTGGCGATGCGTTTGGTAAATAGCTTCATTTTGTCCCAATCAGGCGTTTTCTTAAATAAGAAGAATGCGGATATAATGAAAAAGCAGGGTACACCAAAACGAGTGGCGCATACAAACCAATAATCATAAAGGGCATCATTGAACCGGAAGCAGTGCAGACCAACTATGCAGATGGCGCTCACTAATTTGAGGATGTCGAGCGATTTATAAGTTCTTTCCATGATATAGTTTTTTGCGGATTTGATTTTTGATGAAGCTGCGCTCATTCGATCCTAACCCGATGAAATAGATAGAGATAAAAACAGAAGTCACTGCGGTTGCTCCTACTATCAGAAACCTTGTCAAGGATGCATCCATTGAATGGTAGCAAAACAGAGGGAGGATAAATGATGGAATTACTACAGCTATAATTCTGATTATTACGTCTTTTATATAGTTGCGTATGGAGAAGTGTACCAGATTGCATACTAGATATATCCGGACTACTTGTGCTAACACGGCGTAAAGCAAGTGTGTGAAGAACACACTTTCGGGCGAATAACCAAGCTTAAGAGTTACGTAGGCGGTGGGTACAATAAAAAGCAACGTACCTCCTACCAATATTTGATACATACGAACTTTTCCGGTAGCTTGCGAGGCTACTACAAAAGCATCGGCCATTACGTTAATCATACTGATACATAGCATGATTCTCACAAAATTGCTCGTGTGGGCTGGTACTTCTTTCAGCCACCACTGTAGCACTTGGTCGGTCTCAATCAGCAGTGGCAACGATAAGAAGTAGAGTAGGAGGAAGGAGTATTTGGAACTGGCAAAGATTAATTTACACATTTGTTCCATTTCATGGTTGGCATACGACTTAGTAATCTGCGGATTCAGAGCTAACTGAAAGTTGGAGCTAAAGCCGGTAATGGCATTCTGTACTTGCACGGCAATGCCACGGGCTGCGTTGACAATGGGGCCGAAAAACATATTCAAGATGATATTCACGCCTTGGGTGATACCTATGCTGGCTATGATGCCAAACATATTCCATCCAGCAAAACCCAGCATCTCTTTCATAAGAACGGAATCCCATACAAATTTGTATTGGGTCTCTATGAAATGACGTTTGCAATAGGTTCCGTAGATGGCTCTGATGATGACTTGAATGCAGAACATTAGGATGGCGTATATTTTCAACTTGTCATAGTCTATGCAATTTAGTAGATAGACAATCAAAAGTTTTGCAGTGACCTCGAAAATGGAAATATAGGCAAAGGCTCCCATCTTTTCGTGGGCAATGATGTCGGCATTGTAAGGCACGCTCATCATCAATACTACGCAAGTGAAGATGGATAGTTGATATACCCACATTGCAGCATCCATCCGCTCGGATGGGATACTCATTTGGGTAGTTAAAAGCCATAAGCCCAGTGTTTCGGCCAAAATCACAATGATAATGGCAATAATGGCATGTATGGTAATGCAGAGGCTGAATGTCTTTTTCAGCTTTTCAATGTTGCCTGTCCCGATTTCAAAAGTAAGGTATCGTTGGGTGGCGGTGGACATAGAACCATTGAGGAACGAAAAGAGTCCCACGATGCCACCTACCACGTTGTAGATACCGAAATCTTCTACCCCTAATTTGCTCAGAATGACACGTGAGGTATATAGGCTCACCGCCATCATGAAGAGCATGCGGAAATAGAGCAAAATGGTGTTTTGGGCTATGTGCTTATTGTTTGCTGTATTGTTTGTCATGTTTCTAGTAAACATTTAAATTTGACGTTCCTTCCAAGGAAAGTTACCATTTAATGACTTCTCTTGTAAAAAACGCTAAAAACAAGGCTGAGCTATAAAGATATTAGAGTCTATTTTGATGATCATCGGAAATAGATTTTCATAATTATGACGGTCTATTACTATTTTACGGAAGAATTTACACAGATATTTCAGCTAAATGAACAGTTGATTCCAGAAGGTAGACAGATAGCGGAGTCCTTATTTTGTCATCTCTTTCAGTTCTTTCTCTTTACTTTGATATTGATTTTCTTTCAGATATTTTAGCCAGTTTCTTAGTACAATTATTTTTTGCTGCTCTCTATTTGTATCCTGTTGTATAGTAGTGGTACTCCCCGAGCACATTTCGTTTTTTTACTCTATCTTCCAATCCCCCAGCGTCTTTTTTTCGTTGTCAAAGCAGACTGCCACCTTCACCACCGGCAGTCCGCACAGCGCGAAGCGTTCGGGATAGTTCTTCAGGTCTATCTGCTGCATGGCGTCATCTGCACTTTTGTCCAGTTTCAACTCAATGATGTACAGGGTAGTACGTGTTCGGAGAACAATGTCCACCCGTCCGCGGGGCGTACGCACTTCTACATCCGCATAGTAGCCCAACAGCGAGAAGATGATGTAGAACACTTGTTGGTAGTGCTCTTCAGAATGGGCGTTGTCGCAATAGGGCACGGTGGAAAGAAACTCCTGCAGCAGGCGCAGCATGCCATCCATATCGTCACGGCTCAGGGCGCGGGCCAGGTTTACTACCGTGGTTGTTGTGGTCAGTGTGTCGTTGGTGATATACGATGGTATCAGGTTACGCATCAGTCCTATGCGCACTTCTTTGTTGGGGATATCAAGCGTATAAATACCAAATTCACTGTCGTAATTATTTATTGTGATATAGCCGCTTTGATAAAGCAATGGCGTGATGCTGGTCATGCGTTCTGTGGGTGCGTCGAACTCTGCGGATACAGCTTCTACACCGCCTATCTTAGAGGGAGGGACGCCGAACTTATTCAACATTTCTATCAGGTAGGTGGGCGTGCCGCTGCCGAACCAATAAGAGTCTATTTTGCCTTTAGCCATGGCATTGAGTAGGCTGAAGGGATTGTATATATCGGGAGATGGCCAAGTAAAATGATAGCCGTCATAATTTTCTTTCAGTTCTGTCAAAGCCCGATCGCGGGTTACTTTCATTTTCTTTGCCATCAGGTCTATATCATCACCCATCTGTGTCAGTATTTCTTCTTGGGTGATGCCGCAGATCCCTGCATACGCTTCGTCCATACTGATATTCTCAATATTGTTCAGCTCACTGAAGATGCTGAGTTGCGAGAATTTGGTGATACCCGTCAGGAATACATAGCGCAGGTAGGGGTCGCAGGCTTTCAAGGGGCTGTAAAAGTTACGCATTATGTTGCGTAGCACAGGCAGATTCCTCTCTTCGTGCATCACGTCAAGCAGCGGCGCATCGTATTCGTCAATCAGGACTACCACCCCTTTGCCGGTCTGTTGGCAAGCACACTTTATGAGGGCTGTCAGACGCAGGTTTACATCTACTTGATTATCAGTTATCTCATATTGGTCCTCATAGTCTTTCAATTGGCTGGCAAGGTAACGGTTCAGCTGTTCACCGTTCATATGCTTGCCCAGGCTCATGTCAAAATGCAGTACGGGATATTCGGTCCATTCTTTTTCCAAGCTTTCAATGGCAAGGCCTTCAAACAATTCTTTGCGACCTTTGAAATAAGCGTGCAGCGTAGAAACAAGTAAGGATTTTCCAAAACGGCGGGGACGACTCAAAAACATATATTTGGAGTCGGAGTGTGTCATCCGGTAAACGTATCCCGTCTTGTCGATGTACACGTAATTTTTTTCTCTTATTTCGGAAAAGGTCTGTATCCCTATCGGATAAAGTCGTCGTTGTAATTCCATATTATCTACTTTTTGCACGGTTCGTACAGCTTTCTTTCTACAAAGAAACAAATTCCTTCCCGTTTTTCCTAATCCCTTCTTCCGTTTTTTTTCTTCGAAATGACACTTGTGTCACCCCTAAAACATAAATACATGTTACGCGCGCGAGACAAATTATCAATATACACAAACCTGCATGGCTTGTGGATGATAAATATTGGCCTATATGAAGTATTGAAAAAAGGGTGCCACAAGTGTCACAAGTTTTTGGAGAGGATTATGACTTCAGGACTCCTACGCGGATTCTGTAAGTATCTAAATCACTATCCTGGCAAGCTCTTACCTGTTGCTCGAGCTCCTCTTTTTCCTTGTCCGTCTTCATCAAAGACCGCCAGAAATTCATTACGGCATGCAGCTGGTTGCCGTTGCAACTCAGCCCTTTTTTAAAAGATTGTAGGTCTTGGTACTTATCATCGCTTCTCGGGCGATGGTTTCGTTACTCAGGTGCTTGCCGTTTACAAGCTGTTCCCGTTGGAGTTTCCTCAGAAACGCTCCGAATGCCGGTGCGGCCGGCTCTTTTTTCGTCATTTTACGCTGTATTAATGGTTAAAAATAAATAAAAACAATCGGAATCATTTCCATATAGTGGAAACGATCCGGCTTGTGTATCTTGATGCTTTTATGTTCCTTCGTACCGCAAATTTGAAAAACCAACTAATTTTTAGAAGAAATGGAAAACCGCAGTATCAGCCTTTTTAAGGGCTATTCGGACACAGAACCTATAGAAACTTCTCTCGAAGAAGTCGTCAATATCATCAAGTGCGATGCAGCTTTGCGAGACCGCACCGAAAAGCATCGCTACTACCTGGAGCAAGATCTGAAGCGGGATGCCGAACGCGAGAAGTCCGGTTGTCCCTGCTTCGCAGTGGCCGTGCATTTCGAGGGTGGCAAGACGCGTGAGCATGTCCGTGCCTGGACGGGCTATACGCTGGTGGATCTGGACCATATCCCTCCGGAACGGCTGGTCACCATTTGGACGCTGATCTGTGCTGACGAGCATACGCTCCTGGCATATATCACCATCAGCAGCCACGGCATCCGCGTCATCTGCCGCATTGAGGGCTTGAACGGGCTGGAAGGTGAGAAGGCTTTCCGCCGTTATGCCAAGTGCTTTAATCTGGTCAATGACTATTATTCCCATTTGGTGGACTTCAAGAGCGACGGGCAGTGCAAGAATGCTACCCGTATCAGTGGGATGGCTGCCGATCCTAACGTCTACTACAACCCCGATGCCACGCCCTTTGTGCTGCAAGGAATGAAAAGCGGTTCTCAGCCGCAAGGCACTGATGTCGAAAATACCGTGCCGGCCAAACGCAACAAGCGGCTGGAGAAGGCCGTGAAGGCAGCGGAACGATTCTTGGAGGAGGAGGGAGTAGCTTACTGCGAACATCACCATAACGAGTACGTGATGCGCATGGGCTATCTGCTCAACCAATATGGCGTGGCGCAAAAGACGGCTGCCGGATGGGCGGTGGAACGCTTCACCGACTACGACGGGGATGTGGCGGGCGTCATAGGCTCCTGCTACGAGAATGCCGATGAGCACGGCACCCGTTCTTTCAGCCGCAAGGGTGGGCAAGGAGGTGATGACAAGTTTGCCACCGTGATGGATATTGAGCAGTTCTTCACACAGCAGGCAAAGTTCCGCAAAAATGTGGTGAGTGGCAAGTTCGAAATCCTGATGCCCGAATTCGGGGAGGACTATATGGAACTGACCGACCGTTATATCAATACGCTGTGGGCTCGTATGAGCAAGGCGTTCGGTATGTTGGTCCGTGCTACGGACATGCGTGCTGTGCTCGATTCGGAGTACACTCCGCTCTTCAATCCCTTTGAAGAATACCTGAAGAACCTGCCCGTATGGGATGGAACTACGGACGCTATTGCACAGCTGGCTTCCGGGGTGCACGTGAAGGATGATCAGGATCTCTTCGGGCTTTATTTCAAGAAGTGGCTGGTGGCTGTGATAGCTTCGCTGGTCGACCCTACGGTGGTGAATCATGAGATTCTGGTATTTGTCGGTAAGCAGGGCATCTACAAGACCACCTGGATGCAGCGCTTGTTGCCTCCCGAGCTGCAACGCTATTTCTATGTAAAGAGCAACAGTCAGCACATTAAGAAGGACGATCTCTTTACCCTCACCGAGTTTGCACTGGTGTGTCTCGAAGAGTTGGAGGAAATGACTCCCGCCCAGGTGGGCCAGTTGAAGGCTATCACCAGCATGAATATGGTGAACGAGCGTGCGTTTTACGGGCACTTCAAGGAGAGCCGTCCGCACGTTGCCAGCTTCTGCGGCACGACCAACAATAGCACTTTCCTCAATGACCTCAGTGGCAACCGCCGTTGGCTCCCCTTCGAGGTGGAGGCCATCGACAGTCCTTTCGACTTTCCCATAGACTACACCGGAGTATATGCGCAAGGCTATGCCCTCTGGAAGAGTGGCTTTCATTACTGGTTTGATCCGAAGGAGATTGAGGTTGTGAATCTTCATAATCGTTTCTTTGAAGTGCCGTGCCTGGAGCGCGAACTGGTGCAGGTGTATTATCGCCGTCCCCTGCCGGGCGAGGAATGTATATTCTTGACGAACGCTCAGATCTTGAGTCATATCAATGCAGGTATCCGTCAGACTCTGAGTCCTACGCGCCTCGGCCTGGTGATGAAGCAGGAGGGGTATGAGGCTGTTCGTTCCGGTGGGCACCGCGGCTATAGGGTGATTGAACTGAAAGGAGATGAAATCTACCGTAACCAGTGTGCCATGGCCCGATATACTGCGCAGCCTTAACTGTTGCCTTGCGATCCTATAAGCGTTAGCTTGCGCTTATAGGAGTGTTGCTTCACGGTCTGCCCAGATATCTGAATATCAGTTCTACCTGCATGGATGTGAAGATTTTCTGTGTGCCTCGATATCCGGTCTGCAACAAGGCTTCATTGAGCTGCAGGTTCAGTTTCAGCCATTTGGACAGGCGGTTGAGGGCAGAGGCGGACGAGATGTTCGGTGCGTATGCTTCTGCCAGTTCGCGTTTATAATATGGCCGGACGGGCCACGCTTCAATCTCAGTTTCTCCGTTTTCGCTGATGGCTTTCATAAGTGTCTTTTTAGTTGGTTATTATACTGTAAATGTACGGAATTTTTTCCGCATAACCATCTCCGGAAACGGATATATCTTATCTAATCTCACATAATCTCATACCATTTTATCTCATCCCACCGCATTGCATTTTCCGCTTCTGCCGGCATATTATCTTTGTTTCGTTATTAATAACAGATCACTTAGTATTAATCATTAAACACTATTAAGATGCCATTAAATTACAGCGTTGCAATGATGGGCAATCCCATCAATCAGGATGAACCTAAAAAGGCGTATGCCAAGTCGCAAATCTCCGAGGAATTGACCCTGAAGGAACTTTCGCGCCTGGTAGCCTCGCAGACTACCGTAAGCCGTGCCGATGTGAGCGCGGTACTCATTTCTACTGTAGACAACTTGTTCGACGGCCTGCGTGCCGGGAAGCAGGTGGACTTTGGCGAGCTGGGCAAGTTCCGTCTCCAGATAACCAGCAATGGTGCGGAGTCGGCGGAAAAGTTCACTGCCAATAACATTACGGGAGTAAATATTCAGTTTGTGCCCGGAGAGGACTTGAAGAACCTCTTTGCGGGTATGGAATTTACTCCGGTGCCTACCCGTGCCGCCATGCGTGCTGTGCTCAGGGCGCAGAAGTTGGGGCAGACCACTGTCGATATTTCCAAAGGCTCCACTTCGGGAGGTGGCAACAACCCCGGTGGCAATCCGGACAGCGGCAATCCGGACGGCGGCGGATCGGATGGAGACCAGAGCGAAAATCCACTCGGATGATCAGCTTCCGTGAAATCCGTGTAATCCGTGCCTAAAATTATCCGCAGAATTCCCATTTATAAATCAATTGTCAAATTTTTAATTTCAGAATTATGAAAGAAAAATCGTCTTCCAAGTGGGGAATTATCCTCAAAGTGATTGTTACCGTGGCCACTGCATTGGCCGGAGTGTTCGGCCTGAGTTCCTGCATCAATCGTTAGCCGGATGAAGTCAGGCAGTTTCTATCAGAACTATCGGGAGGTGAACCTCCTGGTAGTTCATTGCAGTGCTACGCGTTGCGACCGTCAATTTTCCGTGGCAGCGCTTCGTCGCAGCCATCTGGCACGGGGCTTTGCCGATATCGGTTATCATTTCTACATCACCCGTGACGGAGAGGTGCACATTTGCCGTCCCGCCCATCAGATTGGTGCCCATGCCACCGGCTGGAATGACAAAAGCCTCGGCATCTGTTATGAAGGCGGACTCGACGAAAAGGGGCGTCCGGCCGATACGCGCACTTATGCGCAGAGGTGCGCCTTGCTCGACTTGCTCCGGCAGTTGAAGAAGGATTATCCCGATGCCCGTATCCTGGGGCATTGCCAGCTCAGTGCGTCCGTTCATAAGGCTTGTCCTTGCTTTGATGCAAAGGGGGAGTATGGGGAGTTATGAGTTATAAGTTATGAGTTATTGGTTATAACTTTTCTACGAAGCCTACGGGCATATCTACATGTGCGCAGCCCAGCATATCCAGCCGGACTGCCACTTTACTTTTCCCGCCTATTGTCACCAGCTCACCTTCCAGGCCTGCGAGCGGCCCTTTTATTACTTTCACCGCATCGCCCGGCGCCAAGGGGGTGCTGCATATCTCCACTGCTTCGGGGCTGTAGTCCAGCATGAACCGGAAGCGATTCATTTGCTCCTCCGGGATGATGGCGGGATGACTTTCGCCACGTAGTACCATGTAGCGGCTTACGGCTTGCAGTGTCAGTGGCAATGAGCGTTCTCCCGGAGCGACATGTACGAATATCATCATTGGAATCACCAGCCGGTCTATCTTTTTGCGCCGGTCGCTCCATTGTCGGATTTCGGTTTGCACGGGCAAGTAACATTCCACGCCCATAGCAGTCAGCCGTTCGGCCGTCTTCTTTTCGAGGCAGGATTGCACATAGGCCACCAGCCATTGGCGGTGGGAAATGGCAGGGGTTGTATCAGTATGGTTCATTCTAATCTTTTCAGGTTAAAAAAAGTGTGTCCCGGCCACAGCGCTCTGCACGCCGGAACACACAGCAAACAAACGATATAAGCCCGGGGTACAAAGCATAGCAATGTACTTAAGGGGGAACCCGAACTTATGGGGAACTATTAAACGAAGTAATTTTTGTATCATGGATAGCTGAGGTCCGGGCGCGCTACGCGGTCGCCTGTCACATTTTGTGAGGACGAAAGAAACGAATTTAAAATTAAAAGTTAAAATTTAAAAATTTAAAGTTATGACTCGGCAACTATCAACTATCAATTGTCAATTGTCAATTACCCCGTAACCGTATTTCTTGCCATAGCCATAGTACTTCCCATAAGTACCATAACCATAGTAATAGCCGTATTTCTTTTTCTTCATATCGAGGCCGTTGATGGCTGTACATAAGCCGGGCAGGCGATGGTGCTCTTGCAGCTCATTGATGAGCTTGTAATCGGTCTTATGCGTATAGTCGGCGCGGCAGACGTAGATGCTGACATCGGCTGTGCGGGCGATGATCTGCGTGTCGGTCACCATGCCGATGGGGGCCGTATCCATGATGATATAGTCGTATTCCCGGCGCAGAATGCCGATGGCATCATCCAATGCCTGGCGGGCCAGCAACTCTGTGGGGTTGGGCGGAATGGCGCCTCCCGGCAGCAGACTAAGGTTGGGCATGGTGCCGGACGGCTGTATCAGCGCATGCAAATCGGTGCTTTGAGGGGCAGAAAGGAATTGGGTGATTCCTTTTTGTTTTTGAGGAATGCTGAATGTCTTGTTCAATCCCGGTTTGCGGATGTCCAGTCCGATGAGGAGTACTTTCTTGCCCAGTAATGCAAGGCTTACGGCCAGGTTGGAGGCAAGGAACGTTTTTCCTTCACCGCTTATGGTGGAAGTGACAAGAATCACTTTCTTATCCGGATCGCCCATGATAAAGAGCAGATTGGTGCGAAGATTGCGGAAGGTTTCCGCCATGATGTCGTTATCGTTTTCGCGGACTACGATGCTGGAGAAAGACTCGTTGGGCGACTCTGCAAGAGGTATATCGCCGATGATGGGCACGGTGGTGAGTTTCTCCACATCGAGGTGCCCTTCAATCCGGAAACGGAGGAAGTTGCGTACGTAGATGATGGCAACGGGGATGCCGATTCCGAAGGCAAAGGCTATCATATAAATCATCCGGGTATCGGGGGAGATGGGAGCGCCGCTACCCATCGGCTCTTCAATGATCCGGCCATTGTTGGCGGTGGCTGCCAGGGTGATGGCGTTCTCTTCGCGTTTCTGCAGCAACATGATGTAGAGGGTGGCCTTGATTTCCTGTTGGCGCGAGATGGTCATGAACTCTTTCTCTTGCTTGGGGGCGTTGCTGATGCGGCTTTCGTACTTCCGCGCCTGCCGGCTGATGTCGTTACGGGTTATTTGCAATCCTTTCAGTACGCTGTTTACGGTGGTTTTTACGTTGTGGCGCATGGCTTCGATGCCCGTGTTCAGATTGATGACGGCGGGGTTGCTTTCCGAGGAAGTGCGCAGCAGCCGTTTGCGCTCCATGATGAGATTGTTGTATTGCTCGATGACGGACGTCAGGTTTACATCGCTCAGGCCTACGTTGGCGGGAATTACCTCGTTGTTGTTTGCAGGGTTGTTGATGTAATCGCGCAGGTAGTTTACCAGGCTGATTTGAGTGGCATTCTCGGTGTATTGCTGCTCATATTTGGAACTTTCCTGCAGGGCAAGTTGTGCGTCACTGCTCAGGTCGGTCAGTCCGGAACGCTGTTTGAAGTCTGCCAGTTCGCTTTCTGTAGTGCCCAGCTCGTTGTTGATGATGCCGATACGCTCTTCGATGAAGTCGGCGCTCTTCTGTGCCACTTCGTTCTTTTCGGTATTGGTATCTTGGTTGTAGAGTGCTATCAATGTATTGGTGAAGTCGATAGCGCGTTGTCTGTGCGTGTTCTTCAGGCTGATGGTGGCAATGGTGCTGGTTTTTGAAATGGGTTCTATGCTCAGTGCGGCTCTATACCCCCCGGCGGTGGCAGTGGGGGTGCTGATGCTGGCTTCCAAAGTGAAAGTATTTGGAGGGATGGGCACCGATTCGTTGCGGGAAATGGTGATGACGCCTGCAGGGGTGGGCAGGACGGCAGGTAGTTTCCCGAAACTTTGGACGACTTCCTGTTCTTTACCGTTCTCCAGGTAGGTGGCTTGTACCAACAATAGTCCGCCGGGCTGGTATGTCAGTTCAAGACGAACGTTACCGGTGAGCTTGTCGGCTTCTTCGGCGGTCATGAATACATCGAGCGGTGCATTTTTGTAAAGTGGCAGGGCGTAGCCGAAAGCTCGTTTCTCGGCAATGTTGATGAAGAGATTCAGGCGGGACACCACTTTTTTGATCAATGTGCGCGATTGCATGATCTGTATTTCGTTGTCGAAGTTGCTCGTCATGGAGAGCATGCCGAAGTCTTGCATAGTGGCCAGCGCATTGTTGGAGTTCTTCTTGTCGTCTTCTTTGATGAGGACGGAAGAGGATACTACGTAGACGGGCACTTGGTAGCGCAGATAAATAAAAGCCAGGGCCAGAGATAGCAGGACGCATGCTACAATGTAGGGCCAATGAATGATGTATTTGAAAAAGAAAGCTTGAAAATCAAATTTCTCGTCTTTTTCTTCGAACTGGTCGTCGTAGAGGTCTTCTTTCATTCTTTTTTGATGCTTCGTTTTAATTCTTAATTTTCATTCTGTTATTTCCCGATTCTCTTCTATTTTGCAATGGTGATGAGGAGACTGGCCAATGAAACGAGTGTGCCTATCACAGAAAACCAGATGGTGGTACTGTTACTGATACTTGCATTCTTGGCTTTGGTCTTGTTGGGCGTGATGTAGAGAATATCGTTTTGCTGCAGATGATAATAGGGTGAATGAAGGATGTTGGCTTCGTTCAGGTTCAGTGTTACGATATGGCGTTGGCCGTTGTTGTCTTCGCGGATCAGTTTGACATTGCTGCGTATGCCGTAGACGGTCATGTCGCCTGCCATGGCCAGCGCTTCGAAAATATTCACTTTTTCGTTGTTGATGGTGAAGGTGCCGGGGCTGTTTACTTCGCCGATGACCGAGATTTTGTAGTTGGACATGCGTACCGTTACGATAGGAGTCTCTTTGAGGTAGGGCTTCAGTTTCTCGCGGATGAGGTTTTCGGCTTCGCTTTTGGTCAGTCCGCCAATCTTCAGTTTACCTATTACGGGGAAATCTATTTCACCGGTATTGCTCACCAGGTATTGCTGCAGGGCGGGTTGCGAACTGATGCTATTGCCTTGCGTCACATTGATGGGGGTCTGCACAGTCAGGTTGAACGGTGCAGCCGCCATGGGGTCGGTGGTGTTTATGGTGATGCTCAGCAGGTCTTTAGGCTGGATATGTGCGTCGTAGAGTGTATCTTGCTGGTTCACTTCATTGATGACTATCTCCTGATAGCTCTTATCGGTGAGCGATTGGTAGCTTTGCAGATAAGGTACCCGCTTATAGGATTGGCAACCGGTTAGCGTCAATGCTGCCATGAGGATGATAATGCTTCTCTTTTTCATGAATCGTTGATTTTTTCTTTTGTTATTTTCAGTATGCTTCTTCTTCGCCTTGGATGGCATTCTTGATGGTTTTGTATATAATGTATATATCCAGCAGGAAAGTCCAGTGTTCCAAGTACCACACGTCCCGCAGTACACGTCCCTCCATCTGCCAGAGTTCTTTGGTTTCACCCCGGTAGCCGGTGACTTGTGCCCAGCCGGTGATGCCGGGCTTCACAAGGTGTCTGACCATGTACTGGTTGATGAGGTGGGAGTATTCTTCGGTATGTTTCAACATGTGTGGGCGTGGACCTACTACGGACATTTGCCCCAGGAATACGTTGATGAATTGGGGCAGTTCGTCGATGCTGGTCCGGCGGATAAATTCTCCGATACGGGTTTTGCGTGGGTCGTTGGCGGTGGCTTGCAGTTTGTCGCACTCGCTGTTGACACACATCGAACGAAATTTATAGCACCAGAATTCTTTCCCGTTCTCTCCGCTTCGTTTCTGCTTGAAGAGGATGGGACCGGGGGACGATGCTTTGATGGCTATGCCTATTATGACGTATACCAAAGGAAATAGGCTACAGAGGAAGAGGCTGGAGAAAAGAAGGTCGAACGTTCTTTTCAGCAGGCGGTTCTCTATTTGCGACAAGGGCTCTTCGCGGATGGTAAGCACGGGAACGTTGCCGAACATCTCGAAGTGCATGCGGCGTTGCAGATAGTTGCGGACGTTGGGTACGCTGAAGAAGCGTATCAGATGGTTTTCGCAATAATTGATGATAGGGATTATTTCGTTGCTGCGCGTGGAGGAAAGACAACAGTAGACTTGCTCCACAGAGTGATTCTGCAGAAAGGTGATGACTTCCCGGGGTTGTCCGAGGTAGGGGGCAGAGGCGGGGCACTCTTCGGAAGGAGCGTCATCGAAATAGCCCATAATGCGGAAGCCGTTGGCAGGATCTCCTATCATCTCCTGATGCAGTTCCCTCATATTCTTGTTGCTGCCTACAAAAACGGCCGAACGGGAGTTACCTCCACGTTTACGGTATTTCTTGAGGATGTATCTGAAGGTCAGCCGGTAGATCGTGAGGCAGACGAGGAATATACCGTAGAAGTAGATGAAGAAGCGGGTAGACGATAGCTTGATATTGAGAAGGCCGATCAGGCTGATGAACAGTACTGCATGGCAGATAGTGCTGCGCAGGGCATGGGCTACGATGTATTCAGGACGAACAAAGCGTTTGTGGAGGATGATGCCGTCGGAATAATTGCATAGTAGATAAACAAGGTTTAGCAAGACCAATAGCTGGGGCAATGAATGTACGAATTCACTGCCCAGCATTGGGTAGTCAAAAGCATGATATAGTGAGATGAAAGTGAGATTCAATAAACACAGGTCACCGGAGATGATGACTGATTTAATAATTTTATTGAAGCGCAATATTTGTTTCATGATCTGCACTAGTTTCAATAGGCTTCTCCCTTTATATACCTTATTATAAGGCAAGAAAAGAGAAAGGCGTGTTCCCTTTGTTTTGTTTTGCTATTCTCTTACTTACTAGGTAAGAGTAATTAGATATTGTATAAAGTATATTCTTTAAAAGCCTATAAAAGAAATCCTTACACATGCATGAATGGGTATGCGATAAAAAATACAAAGAGATATTACCCCCTGTAATAAAAACTATATTTATAGCTTCTTTTTCTGTTTACATTGTAAATAATTGAAAATACAAAATAGCAACTCTGTATGCGTTTAATATACATGTGGAGGGGATTGTTGATTGAAATAATAATCTTTTTTTTATGGTTATTATAATCTTTTTTATACCTTTGCAGGCGTGAAAAAGATTTCTCTTACCTAGTAAGTAAGAGAATAAAAAAGAAAAAATGTTTTCTGTGTGTATGTTATAAAAGTTTTACAATTGCTTATCTTTTATTTCCTTTCTTTTTATTGGGGTGAATAGTTGCAATTACTTTTCGATTTGCTTTACTCATTGCATTATTATCAAAAGAAGCTAGGTAAACATGAGTTACTTTCTCCGAAGTGTGTCCCAAACTCTCGCTGATGACCGAAATAGCTACTCCTTCATCTTTGGCTGTAGTGGCCCAGCTATGGCGCGCAACGTAGGATGTCAGTGGGGTACTTAACCGCATCATCTTCGAGAGGCGATGCAAGTGCTGGTTGTAAAGTCGCAGGGCACTTCTGTACTGTTTATATCCATCTTCTCCGGTCAACGACAGTATAGGTAGTAGATAAGGTGAAGAGGCATCCTTGTTTTTATATTTCTGTAGGATTTGTGCAGCATACGACTCAATATGTACAGACAATTGCTGGTGAGTCTTATGGCGATAATAATAAATAGTGTTGTGTCTTACGTCTGTTTTGCGGAGATAAGCAAGATCCACAAAAGGAATGCCGCGCAAATAGAAACTTAACAGAAATATATCGCGGCTAAAACTTAACGTTGGTTTCTTGTCCAGGTTAAGGTTCAGCAACCGACGAAATAGTGCGGGAGCTATGGCGCGCTTAGTGGTCGGTTCGTAACCAGTGAATACGAAATTGAACAGTTCGTCTACGTTGCTTGTGAAAGGAATACCTTCGTTCTCGGCCTGGTGGCAGATGGAACGCAACATACGCATATAGGTTGATAGGGTATTGTGAGATCTGCCTTCGCTTAATAACTGATCCTCGTATTGCTTGATGAGGCCGGGGGTGAGGGAACTGAAGGTGATGGAAGAATCACCTGCAAAACGGAGAAAGCTATTTATTGTACTAGTATATATGCCGGCTGTACTGTAACGCCCAGCTTGTTTTGTCTCTTCTATTAAAGAGCGAGAGTATGTATCTATTGTATGCATAGTTTGATTCTTTTGTATTTGGGATGAAATAATAATATCTCTATGCAAATTCAGTTGTGTATTCTCTATGTAAACGAGGAGGGTTACAGTATGCCCGAACGTACTCTGCTCAATGTTTCGGGGGTCATCAGCAGATAGGAAGCGATGTGCGACAACGGAGCTCGTTTGATGACCTCCGGCTGATTTTCCATGAGCTGGTTGTAACGTTCGCGCGCCGTTTCAAACCGCCAGGAATCAGCCTTTACTTGTGAAACAATCAGAGAATATTCGAGTATTTTGCGATAGAACATGTTAATTTCCCATGAAATTTCTGTAAGCGTCATCAGTTTGTTATAGGGTAACAGGTATACGATGCTTGGCTCCAGTGCTTCGATCATGAGATGGGTAGGTTCTTGTTTCAGGGTGCTTTCGATACAGATGACAATACATCCTTCGTAAGAGAAATGTTCGGTGACATCTTTCCCGTTCTTATAGTAGAACTGGCGCAGCATGCCCTTGCCTACAAATACGATATTATGGCTGATTTGCCCTTCATTGAGAAGTAACTCGCCTTTTTCTACTTCTTTACGAATAAGAATTCCCTCTATCAATTTCCTGCCTTCAGGTGCCATGCCTGGATAGCGGGAATTAACAGCGGCATTTACGGTCTCTTTCAGTAGTGCATCCATAAAGTCTAATTTGTTTGTTATGGCGGCAAAGATAAGTAATAAAACTGATTTATATCAATTTTTTATGAAGCTTTTATTTACCCACTTCATGCCGTACCAGCGGCGGACAAAGATGATGCCGCGGATATTCTCGTCCAGCAGAAAGGCTACCCACATGCCACAGATGCCCCAGCCGAGGGGAATGCCGAAAAGATAACCCAAGCCGACGGCAACACTCCACATCACTACCAGGCCTACATAGAAGGGGTAGTTGACATCGCCTGCCGCACGAAGTGCATTGGTGGCGAAAATGTTGATGGGGCGGCCTATCTCAAGAATGATGTCTATAATCAGGATAGTAGTACCCATGCGGATAATCTCCGGGTTGGACGTGAGCCAGCCGAAGATGGTATGTCCGAAGAGGGCGAGAATGCAAGAAAGTATTACGGTGATCAGGACGGATTTCTTCATGACGTATTTTCCCATCAGGAAAGCGGCGTGCGGCTTCTTTTCACCTATGAGATGTCCGATGCAGATAGCGCCGCCTTGTGCCATGGAGATGCTGAAAAGATAGGCGAACATGATGATGTTGACGCAATAGGTGCGGGTGGCCAATGCCTCTACACCCAGCATGTTGATAAAGAATGTGATGACTACCTGCGAAGAACTGTATGACAACTGTTCACCGGCCGAGGGGAGTCCTACTTTCATCAGGTTCCTCAGCTCTATCCAGGGGAATGGGCGGAAGTATGCCAGCGGGAAACGGGAGATGTGCTTGCGGAACAGGATGATGAACAGCAAAACCATGGAAATACCCCGGCTGAAAGCTGTGGAAATGGCAGCACCTTCTACACCCAGTTCCGGAAAACCGAAGCGTCCGAAGATAAGAGAGTAATTGCCTATGATATTAAGGATATTGACTACAACGGTGACGAGCATCGGATAGATGGCTTTGTTGGCACTGCGCAGGGAAGCGGAGAGGGTGAGAGACATTGCCTGGAAAAAAGCGAAAGCGCCTACGATACGCATATAGTCCATACCGTCCTGCATCAGTTCGGGAGTGAGCCCCATCAAGTGGAGGATGGGACCGGCGCAAGAAAACAGGAATAGGCTGACGGTGACACCAATCACCAGATTGACCAGGATGGATACACCGACTACCTGGACAACTTTCTTCTGCATCCTGGCTCCGAGGTATTGCGAACAAAGCACAGAGGTACCAAGGTTGATGACTTCGAAAACAAGGAAAGTAAGCATGATGATCTGGTTGACCACTCCTACGGCAGCAACACTGTTGTCGGAGTGGCGGCTCAGCATGATGGTGTCTACGGCACCGAGCATCATGATGAGAAGCGTCTCTATAAAAATAGGCGCAGCCAGCTTGGCAAGCCGCTTTTTCAAGCTTTCTTGTTGTATCATCGTTCGTATATATGCGCTATGTTTCACAAAAAAATCGCGCAAAGATAAGGAAAGATTGGAAACAGCGAATTGATATGTATCAAAAATGATTTTAACATTTAACTCTTACCGTTTGAATGTTAACATGTTAACTCCATTGTTGCAAAAACGTTGAAAAAAATATGTAGGAAAGATTTGCACAGTCCAAAAGTTTGCCCTACATTTGCACCGCATTTGAAAAGAATGCTGGTTACAAAAAGGAAGTTTGGGTGAGTGGCTGAAACCACCAGTTTGCTAAACTGACGTACGGGTAACCGTACCGGGGGTTCGAATCCCCCAGCTTCCGCACATAATCGGTGGATTCGTCTAACGGTTAGGACACATGCCTCTCACGCATGCAATACGAGTTCGATTCTCGTATCCACTACGGTTATCGGATGTAACGCACTCTTAGCTCAGTTGGTAGAGCAACTGACTCTTAATCAGTGGGTCCAGGGTTCGAATCCCTGAGGGTGTACAGGAATAAAATGTTTTAGTGAATAAAGGCTCTGAAAGTCAATGGCTTTCAGGGCTTTTTTTATGAGTATTACTTATCATTTTCGTTAAATATTTGCGTACGGGTTCATCGTATACCTTTAAGCAGAGATAAGCTAATAATATACTTCCGATAACCAGGGCGGCAGCTCCCGGCAAAGATTGCACAAATGTCAGGTTCTCGTTCTTCACCCAGGCGTAGTACAGATATATAAAGGGGTAGTGTACCATGTAAAGAGGGTAGGAGATGTCTCCCAGGAATTTGCATACCCGGGTGGTATATTTATCAGTCGTTTTCCCGGAGGCTCCGAGGTAAACGATGATAGGGAAAAGAATGGCAAAGCAAACGGTATCATATAATCCGTTCATCCATAGACTTTCGCTTCCACCGAGGCGGGGCACTGCCAGCAAGATGATAATGGATAGACTGCACAGCCCGAAAGCGCCTTTTATATGAACGGGCTTGAATATACGCGATAAAAACAATCCTGCCGAAAAAGCAAACAGCAAGCGCAGGGAACCACCCAGCATGTTATCTCCCGTCATTGAAAAACCTACGCATACGTCACCGTAAGGACCGAATATGGAAAATGTTGCCAATCCGATTCCGGCAAGTAACGTCAATACGCCAAGGGCCTTGGTAGAGAACTTATGAATGAAGAATGCATATAGGAGGTTTCCGATATATTCGAAGAATAGAGACCAGCTGGGACCGTTCAAAGGATACATTTCGCCCACTCCTCTAATCTCGCTGCCGGGCGTGGCGGGGATCAGGAAGATGTTTATCAAGGTAGCTACAAGCAGCATGGATATGGATATTTTTGAAACATCCCATACCGGGCATCCCTGGGTATAAAACATAATGGCTCCGATGATAGCTCCGATAACCACCATCGGATGCAGACGAATAATTCTGCGCAAGATAAAATCTTTTGTTTTCATTGTTTTCCAGCGGTCATCGTAAGCATATCCTACAACAAAGCCCGAAAGGATGAAGAAGAAATCGACAGCCAGATATCCATGATTGATTTGCTGGTCTATATGACTGGTGGCATAGGCTTCGAATAAATGAAAGCATACCACCATGATAGCCGCTACTCCGCGCAGCCCGTCAAGTATCTCATAATGCGGTTTGGTGTCTGCAAATGCCGCCGAAGGGAGTTCTCTTTTTGCCATTGAAAATAATCTTTTTGAGGTGCGTGCCAAAAGTATAAAATTTATTTAAAATGCAAGGAAGAACTTGGCCTTATTTTTAGTTTTACGAATGTTTCTTGCCTAATATTTTTGACCTCCACAGATACTTCCTATCTTTGCAGACTGAAATCGTAAATTGATATACATTGGATTGGCTGTATAGTTTATTCGTCGAGCATTCCGCTTTGCAGGCGGTTGTGGTGCTTTCGCTGATTTCTGCCATCGGGCTGGGATTGGGGAAGATACATATTTGCGGCATCTCTTTGGGAGTGACGTTTGTGTTTTTTGCAGGTATCATTGCCGGACATTTCGGGCTTTCCATTGACCCGCAGATGCTGAATTATGCGGAAAGCTTTGGTTTGGTGATATTTGTATATGCCTTGGGGCTGCAAGTGGGCCCGGGTTTTTTCAGTTCCTTCCGAAAAGGAGGGGTAGAGCTGAACATGCTGGCTCTGGGCGTAGTGCTGATAGGCACGTTGATGACGGTGCTTGGCAGCTATGGCCTGGGAATCTCTTTGCCGAATATGGTAGGTATTCTTTGTGGCTCTACAACGAATACTCCGGCTCTTGGTGCGGCACAGCAAACGTTGAAACAGATGGGGCTGGAATCCAGTATGCCGGCTTTGGGATGTGCGGTGGCATATCCGTTGGGTGTGGTCGGGGTAATCCTGGCTATATTGGCTATCCGCAAGGTGCTGGCGCATAAGGAAGATCTGGAACTGAAAGAGAAGGACGATGTGAACAAACCTTATATTGCAGCGTTTCAGGTACACAATCCTGCTATTTTCAATAAGAGCATCAAGGAAATAGGCGGTCTGAATTATCCTAAGTTTGTTATCTCCCGTTTATGGAGAGATGGAAACGTGAGCATCCCTACTTCTGAGAAAGTGATAAAAGAGGGTGACCGCCTTTTGGTGATTACTTCTGAAAAATACACTGCCGCGCTGACCGTTCTTTTCGGTGAGCAGGAACATACCGACTGGAACAAGGAAGATATAGACTGGAATGCTATAGACAGCCAGTTGATTTCGCAACGCATTGTGGTGACCCGTCCCGAACTGAACGGTAAGAAGCTGGGCTCTTTGCATTTGCGTAATCATTATGGCATCAATATCAGCCGGGTATATCGTAGCGGCGTGCAACTGCTGGCTACAGCGGAATTGAGATTGCAGTTAGGTGACCGCCTTACGGTAATAGGTGAGGCAGCTGCCATACAGAATGTGGAGAAAGTCTTGGGTAATGCCATCAAGAGCTTGAAGGAGCCGAACCTGGTGGCAGTGTTTGTAGGCATTATCTTAGGTTTGGCTTTAGGGGCAATTCCTATTTCCATACCGGGCATCAGCGCTCCCGTCCGGCTTGGATTGGCGGGCGGACCGATAATTGTGGGTATTCTTATCGGAACGTTCGGACCGAGAATGCACATGGTGACCTATACTACGCGCAGTGCCAATCTGATGCTTCGCGCATTGGGGTTATCTCTATACCTGGCTTGCCTGGGACTGGATGCGGGTGCTCATTTCTTCGATACGGTATTCCGTCCCGAAGGGTTGTTGTGGATTGCTGTCGGTTTTGCACTGACGGTAGTTCCGGTACTGATAATGGGCATCATCTCCTTTAAGTGGATGAAGATAGATTTCGGGACAATGGCCGGTATGTTGTGCGGAAGCATGGCGAATCCGATGGCACTGAATTATGCCAACGATACCATTCCGGGTGATAATCCGTCGGTGGCTTATGCTACGGTCTATCCGCTTTGCATGTTCCTGCGGGTCATCATTGCACAGGTATTGCTGATGTTCCTGCTGGGTTAAGAGAATAATGTAACTATCAATTATCAACTATCAATTATCAATTAATAAAATGGGAAATATAACTCCGGAAAGCATTGTCAGTGACTTGCGTTATTTGCAATTATTGTCACGTAGTTTTCCTACTATCGCTGATGCCAGTACGGAAATTATAAATCTGGAAGCTATCCTGAACTTACCGAAGGGCACGGAGCACTTCCTGACAGATATTCATGGTGAGTATGAAGCTTTCCAGCATGTGTTGAAGAATGCATCGGGCGCAGTGAAGCGTAAGGTGAACGAAATCTTCGGTCATACATTGCGTGAAAGTGAGAAGAAGGAAATCTGTACATTGATTTATTATCCGGAGGAGAAACTGCAACTGATAAAGGAGCAGGAAACGGATTTGGATGACTGGTATCTGATTACTCTGAACCAGTTGGTAAAGGTTTGCCAGAATGTTTCATCCAAATATACACGCTCGAAGGTGCGCAAGGCACTTCCGCCGGGATTCTCGTATATCATTCAGGAACTGCTGCATGAGTCGAGCATAGAACCGAATAAGCATGCTTATATCAATGTGATTATCAGCACTATTATCTCTACGAAGCGTGCGGATGATTTCATTGTTGCCATGTGCAATCTGATACAACGCCTGACCATCGACTCGCTCCATATTGTGGGTGACATCTACGACCGTGGTCCGGGTGCCCACATCATTATGGATACGCTTTGCGATTATCATAACTTTGATATCCAGTGGGGAAACCATGATATTCTGTGGATGGGGGCAGCGTCGGGCAACGATGCGTGTATAGCCAACGTAATCCGTATGTCCATGCGCTATGCCAATCTGGCTACACTGGAAGATGGCTATGGTATAAACCTGTTGCCGCTTGCTACATTTGCAATGGATACGTATGCCGATGATCCCTGTACAATCTTTGCCCCGAAGATGAACTTTGCCGATGCGGAGTACAATGAGAAGACCTTGCGCCTGATTACGCAGATGCACAAGGCTATTACGATCATTCAGCTGAAGCTCGAAGCGGACATCATCAGCCGCCGCCCGGATTTTGCGATGGAGAACCGGAAGCTGCTGCACAAGATAGACTTTGAGCGGGGGATATTTGTGTACGAAGGAAAGGAGTACGCATTGCGCGATACTAATTTCCCGACGGTCGATCCTGCTGATCCGTATCGCCTGTCTGATGAGGAACGTGAGTTGGTTGATAAGATTCATGCTTCTTTTATGAACAGTGAGAAACTGAAGAAACACATGCGTTGCCTGTTTACATACGGTGGCATGTATCTGGTGTGCAACAGTAATCTGTTGTATCATGCTTCCGTGCCTTTGAATGAAGACGGCAGCTTCAAGCACGTGCGCATAGGGAAGAAGGAATATTGGGGTCATAAATTGCTGCAAAAGACCGATCAGTTGATACGTACCGCTTATTTTGCTGAGGATGGCGCGGAGAATAAACAGTTTGCACTGGATTACGTCTGGTACATGTGGTGCGGAACGAATGCTCCCTCTTTTGATAAAGACAAGATGGCTACGTTTGAACGTTATTTTGTGGCAGATAAAGAGTTACACAAGGAAACGAAGGGATATTACTATACTTTGCGAAATGAGGCGGAGGTATGTGACCGCATTCTGGAAGAGTTCGGGGTGGAACCGGGAACTCATTCCCATATCATCAACGGACATGTTCCGGTGAAGACAATCAAAGGTGAGAAGCCTATCAAGGCAGACGGTAAGTTGCTGGTTATTGACGGTGGTTTCTCAAAAGCCTATCAGCCGGAGACGGGCATTGCCGGATATACGTTGGTGTATCATTCTCACGGCTTGCAGCTGGTGCAACACGAACCCTTCCAAAGCCGTCAGAAGGCAATAGAAGAAGGGCAGGATATCAAGTCCACTACATTCGTTATCGAATTCAATTCGCAGCGTATGATGGTGAAAGATACGGATAAGGGAAAGGAACTTGTGACGCAAATACAAGACTTGAAGAAGCTGCTGGTGGCGTATCGTACAGGGTTTATCAAGGAGAAGCAATAAAGAACTCTCGCCCCCTCAAGAAAGGGGGCGTTGAGTTAGTATTTAAACAGCACTACTCCTCCTTCTACAATCACTCCTTTGTCGTAAGTCTTGCCTTTGGTATAATAGCGGCTACCGCCATAACCTCCTGTCAGGAAGACGCCGAGCTGGTCTGTCAATCGATATTCCAGGTTTATACGAGCCTGGAGGGCATAGAGGCGTGCAGGAATACCATAATCTTTGTTTTTGAAAGTTTCGATGTGCTGGTAACCTAAATCGCCGCTGATGAACAGTTGTTTATAAAGCGGCAGTTCCAAACCGGCACGATAGAAGAGAGCGGCGGAGAACTTGTCACCGAAGTCTAAATAATGGGTACCGCCACCCAGAATGGTGTAGAATAGATTGTTCTTGAAACGTGCACCCACATTCAGCTTGGTAGCATTACCACCAAAAAGCATCATTTGTACTTTCGTGTTAGGGTTGGCATTGACCAGTCCCAGCTGAAAACCATCCAGCTTCTCCTTGTAGTAGTTGAACAGTCCGATTTGGAGCCCTTTGGCACGGATGGCCATATTGACAGGGGCAATTTGTATGCCTTGGGCCGTACCGCCTACTACGTTGCCTATGCCGGAAATCTGAATGCCGGTCATGTTCTCACCGGTAATATTGGCGAGTCCGGAGAGCTGTACGCCTTCAAAATTCTTACCGACCACACTCAGCAGGCCGGCGGAGGAAAGACCTTTGAAACTGCCGCCGGAAATATTGGCAAGCCCGGCAAAGTGTACACCGGAAGCACCTTCTCCACTGATGTTCAATAAGCCGCCTATAGTGACTCCGCGGTTATTGTCTCCGCTGATATTTGCCAAACCGGAGAAGATGACGCCTTGGGCATTGTTACCGGTGATATTTATCAAGCCCGACATGGACAAACCTGTCAGGTTGTTTCCGTTGACGTTGCTGATACCCGCCATCTGGATGCCACGCATGCTTCCACCCACTATATTGAATACCCCTGCCATCTGCACGCCGTTCACGTCTTTGCCTGCCACGGCTCCAAGGATGTTTATTCCAAGCCCGTTCAAGCGATTCATGGAGGAGAACACACCCAGGTTGAAGCAGGTACTTCCTACGGTATCAGTCCGTTGCGTGGATATATTTTTCCAGAGGGATAGGTTGATACCAACCGGGCCATGGTCTGTCCGTGATGCCGGTTTAGAACTTTTTTTACTGTTTTCCTGGGCGAAAACCGTCCCTGCAATGAGCAGGGACAGAAAGAAGAGTGAAAGGGTTCGTTTCATATTGTTTCTTTTTAGATTTCATCCGGCCAGGGAGCAGGCAGCCGGGTAGCACGTAGTGTAGGGCGTTGTGCATCCACAGACCGGAGATAATTACTTAGCTTTTTGGATAGCTCTTTGACGATTTCGGGCTTCTCCTGCGCCATGTCGTGCTTTTCGCTGATGTCGGCGGGAATATTGAAAAGCTCACGCTTGCCGCTACCGAAATAATATACCAGCTTCCAGTCGCCCGAACGGATGGAGCAGGTAGCTCCGATGCCCGGTCCCGACGGACCCCAACTGTTGGGGTAATGCCAGTAGATATCGCGGTCTTTCATTTCACCTTTGCCGGTGATCAGAGGCAGGAAACTGATACCGTCCCGTTGCTGTACGGTTTTATAGTTATCTACTCCGGCTATTTCGAGGATAGTGGGGAAGAAGTCTTCTATCATTAAATAATGGTCGCATTTGGTTTCGGGAGCTACGACTCCCGGCCAGCGGACAATCATCGGCTCGCGTATGCCGCCTTCGTAGGCAGAACCTTTTCCGCTGTTGAGGGGGAAGTTCTGTACATGCAGTTCTCCGGCGCGGGTATGGGCGGCCAGTCCGCCGTTGTCGGACATGAAAATAAGGACGGTATTCTCTGTCAGATTGTTCTTGTCCAGATAGTCCATGATGTCTCCCAGGCTCTTGTCCATGCCTTCGATAAGGGTGGCATAGGCAGCTTCTACCGGCGGAAGACCTTTGTCGAGGTACTTCTGATAAAAGCGCATATCGGGTTGTATAGGCGTGTGGATAGCGTAATGGGCCATGTAGAGGAAGAATGGTTTGTCAATCTTCTGTGCATCGTCCAGCGCCTTCATGGCTTCGATGGTGAGGGCTTCGCTCAGGAAAGTATCTGTTCCGTGATATTTTTCCAAGCCGGGCACGGCAGCCAGCGGACTATCCCCATCAGCTTTATTGCCGAAATTTTCCTTGCCGTAGTAGCTGGCAGGCGAACCGGCGGCATGTCCGGCAATATTCACCTCGAAACCCATCTTCAGTGGGTCGGCTCCGGGAGTATCTTCGGCACCGAAGTGTGCTTTTCCGCAGTGTATGGTATGGTAACCGTTGTCTTTGAGCAGTTCTGCCAGGGAGGTAACTTGGGTCGTTCGTTCTATGCCCGGTTCCTGGCAGATGCCGTTGACGTTCCATTCGGGATAAATCATGACGGAGTCCGGTTCTTCGTGCGTCGTATTCTTGCGCAATGTCCAACTGGTGACGCGATGTCGGGCGGCATTCATTCCCGTAAATAGGCTGACGCGTGTGGGTGAACTGATGCTGCAGGCATAAGCTTGCGTAAACATCTTGCCTTGGGCTGCCATACGCTCCATGTTGGGCGTATGATACGTGTCATTGTACTTGGTACGTTGTGTCCAGAAGGGCAGGGAGGTGTCTTGCCATCCCATATCATCCACCAGAAACAGGACAATGTTGGGATGCTTTTCCGATGCAGGTGCCGCCTCGTCGGACGGCATACCATGTACTTCTGCCGCCATTCCGCAGAGGGGCAATATGGCGGCAGATAATAATAGTTCGTTTTTCATTTAAAATATAGTTTAGAAAGGGTTAGAGTTGTTGCTGTTTTATCCTTTGGCTTCCTGATACAAGAATCGTTTGATAGATTTCTTAGGTGTCTTCTCGAATTCTTCAGGGTAGATTTTCATTTTGAACAGCTGGCTGTATGCAGGCAATTCGGCGTTCAGAGCTACGCGGTTCTCTTCCATGACGCGTTCGATATCGTCGTTGTTCAGACCGTGGGCAAAAGCTTCGTCGAAGTCGGGATAAACCAGGCCGACGAGTTTTTCATTTTGTTGTACGATAATGCTTTCGGACACATAGGGCATGTTGTTCAATTTATCCTCTATTTCTTCGGGATAGATATTCTGTCCGCTGGGGCCAAGGAGCATATTCTTGCTGCGGCCTTTGATGGTGACGTTTCCTTCTTCATCCATCAAGGCAAGGTCGCCGGTGTGCAGCCATCCGTCTTTGTCGAGCACCTGCTCGGTGGCTTCTTCGTTCTTGTAGTAGCCTAACATCACGTTGGGACCGCGGCAGATGATTTCTCCCGGAATGTTGGCAGGGTCGGGCGACAGGATTTTCACTTCCATTCGGGGAGCTGCTTTTCCGCAGGAACCCGGTTTAAAGCGTGTCCAGTCTTCGTAACAGATAATGGGGCCGCATTCGGTCATGCCGTAACCTACTGTATAGGGGAATTCTATCATCTTCAGGAATAGTTCCACTTCCTGGTTGAAGGCGGCACCGCCTACGATGATTTCTGCAAAGTTGCCGCCAAAGGCCTGTATCATCTGGTCGCGTACGGTAGCCTTTATCTTATCGTTGATGATGGGCACTTTCAGCAACAGTTTCATGGCCGGCGTTTCCAGTTTGGGCAATACGCTTTTCTTGATGATCTTTTCAATAATGAGCGGAACGGCTATGATCAGGTTCGGTTTTACCTCGGTGAATGCCTGGAAGATTATCTTCGGGCTGGGCATACGGGTAAGGAAGAAGATATGGCATCCTACGGCGAATTCATAAAGGAATTCGAATGCCAGTCCGTACATGTGTGCCATTGGCAACATGGATACGATTCTGTCGCCGGCCTTCAGCGGCAGCACTTCGAATGCGAATTTTGTATTCGACCAAAGGCTGCGGTAAGGCAACATCACTCCTTTGGAGTAACTGGTAGTACCGGAGGTATAGTTGATAACCGCCAGTTCTTCGGGCTGGTCTTTGTGATAGTCGATGTGTTCCTTGCGGAAGTTCTTGGGATATTTCTTACCGAACATTTCATTGAGATGTTCGCGGGCATAGTCCAGCTTCTCACTGCGGGAGACGAGGATATAGAAATCGGCCATCATCATGATGCCTTCCAGCAGGGGCATGGCGCTTTCGTTGAGGTTTTCCCAAACCTGGTCGCCGACGAAGAGCAATTTGGCCTCGGAGTGGTTCACGATATTGTGTATATTGTCCGCTTTGAACTCGTGGAGGATGGGGACAATAACAGCTCCATACGTCAGAGTAGCAAGAAAGGTGACTCCCCAATGGGAACTGTTACGGCCACAGACGGCAATCTTGTCACCCTTCTTTATACCGCTTGCCTCAAAAATGATATGCAGCTTTTCTATTTTGCGGGCTACATCCTTATATTGTAGGGTTGCTCCTTTATAATCGGTCAGGGCATCCAAATCCCAATTCTCTTTTATGCTGTTTTCTATGTAGGCGATAAAGCTTTGTTCCATGATCTTAATTGCACATTTAGTTGAAATTTGTGCAAATATAAGGGTTTATATATAGAAAGCAAACTTTTAGCGGGAAAATCGTTTTTCTTGATACCAACTGTACATGCGTTGTACACCTTCTTCAATATCGATTTTATGGTGCCAGCCCAGGGCGTGCAACTTGCTGGGATCGGTCAGCTTGCGCATGGTGCCGTCGGGTTTGCTGCTGTCGAAGGTGAGGCGGCCCTGGTAGCCTACGGTGGAGACGATCAGCTCTGCCAGTTGGCGGATGGTGATTTCTTTGCCTGTACCGATGTTGATGTGGCAGTTACGGATGTCTTTATCACCCGGTTTGTAGGTATCTTTGAAGTCTACATGCTCCATGACGAAGACGCTGGCGTCGGCCATTTCTTCGCTCCAGAGGAATTCGCGCAAGGGGGTACCGGTGCCCCACAGACGGACTTCTTCCGGGCTGATGCCGTATTTCCCCAGGATGCCGAGGATCTCTTCCTTACTGCTGTCTCCGCTGATGCCTTCTACCGGACGCTGGTTCATGTCACGGCGCACGGCATCCCAGTCGCCTTGTTTCAGGCAGTGGGCAAGGTGTATCTTGCGTATCATGGCGGGGAGCACGTGGCTGCGTTCCAGGTCGAAGTTATCGTTGGGGCCGTAGAGGTTGGTGGGCATCACGGCGATGTAGTTTGTGCCGTATTGCAGGTTGAAGCTTTCGCACATTTTCAGTCCGGCAATTTTGGCAATGGCATACGGCTCGTTGGTGTATTCCAGCGGGGAGGTGAGGAGGGCATCCTCTTTCATGGGTTGTTCGGCGTCACGGGGATAGATGCAGGTGCTGCCCAGGAAAAGGAGTTTCTTCACGTTGTGGCGGAAGCTTTCGCCGATGACGTTCTGCTGGATTTGCAGGTTGCGGTAGATGAAGTCGGCGCGGTAGATGCTGTTGGCCATGATGCCGCCCACGAAAGCGGCGGCAAGGAATACATATTCGGGCTGTTCCTGGTCGAAGAAGCGGCGTACGGCTACTCCATCGAGGAGGTCGAGTTCGTGGTGGGTTTTACCGATAAGGTTGGTATAACCTTTTTCCTGAAGATTGTTCCAGATGGCAGAGCCTACCAGTCCGCGGTGGCCTGCGATGTATATTTTGGCGTTCTTGTCTAACATAACTTTATTCTTTTATAAGCATGAGTTATTGATTTTCTTTTGCTCTCAGATGCAACTTCTTTACGAATTTCATGTCGTGCTCTGCCATGATGCGTACCAGTTCTTCGAAGCTGGTTTGCCGTGGATTCCAGCCGAGCAGGGTTTTAGCCTTGGTGGGGTCTCCCAACAGTTGTTCCACTTCGGCGGGGCGGAAGTATTTGGGATCTACTTCTACCAGTATTCTTCCGGTCTTGGTGTCGATGCCTTTTTCTTCTGCTCCCTGGCCTTCCCAACGGAGCGTGATGCCTACTTCGCGGAAAGCCAGCGTGGCGAACTCGCGTACGGTATGCATTTCTCCGGTGGCGATGACGAAGTCTTCAGGGGTATCGTGTTGCAGGATGAGCCACATGCACTCTATGTAGTCACGGGCATAGCCCCAGTCGCGGCGGGCATCCAGATTGCCCAGATACAGTTTGTCCTGAAAGCCTTGGGCGATGCGGGCGGCAGCCAGGGTTATCTTCCGGGTGACGAAGTTTTCGCCGCGGCGCTCGCTCTCGTGGTTGAAGAGGATGCCGTTCACGGCAAACATGCCATAGCTTTCGCGGTAGTTCTTGGTGATCCAGAAGCCATATTGCTTGGCTACGCCGTAGGGGCTGCGGGGATAGAACGGAGTTGTTTCACGTTGTGGAACCTCCTGCACCTTGCCGAAGAGTTCGGATGTGGAGGCTTGATAGATGCGTGTCTTCTTCTCCATGCCGAGGATGCGTACGGCTTCGAGCATGCGCAGGGTACCTACGGCATCGGTTTCGGCGGTATATTCGGGTACGTCGAAAGATACTTTTACGTGGCTTTGGGCGGCAAGGTTGTAGATCTCGTCGGGCTGCACGGTCTGGATGATGCGGATGAGCGAACTCGAGTCCGTCATGTCACCGTAATGCAGGTTGATGGTGCGCTTCTGCTTCATGTCGCGCACCCATTCGTCGAAGTAGAGGTGTTCGATGCGTCCGGTATTGAAAGAGGAAGAGCGGCGCAGGATGCCGTGTACTTCATATCCTTTTTGCAGGAGGAATTCGGCGAGGAACGAACCGTCTTGGCCGGTAATGCCGGATATAAGGGCTTTTTTCATGTTGTTTTCGGGGTTTAATCGTTATTGGTTTTGAGTTTTTTTGTCTTTACTGTAGCCTTCGTAATAATAAGATTGCTCGATGCCTTTGAATATCACTTCTCTGTCGTCCACCTTGTCGGTGAGAGCAGGCTGCAGCAGATAGCGAAGTTCCAAATCATTGACGGGGCTGCGTTCCATGGCTTGCAGGTAGAGGTCTTTGTCTACGTTTTGCCAGTTTACTACCTGTCCGAGGTTCTTTTTAAGAATCAGGTCCAGCCAGATGCGCATGGTTCGTCCGTTGCCTTCCATAAAGGGGTGGGCGATGTTCATCTCTACATATTTGGCTATTATTTCTTCGAAGGTGTTTTCGGGCATTCCGTCGATGACGGGAAGGATGGCTTCCAGGTAAAGGCAGTTGGCAAAACGGAATCCGCCCTTGGCGATGTTGAGTGTACGTATCTGGCCGGCAAAGTCGTATAGTCCTTCGAAGAGATACTTGTGTATTTGGCACAAGCCTCGGGAGGTACCGGTTTCTATCTTGTTGATGTCGCCGGTTTCGAAAAGCCGTTGTGCTTTTTGAAGGCTTTGTTCATCTATGTGATGGGTATCGGGGTTCATATTATGACTTGTTTTGCTATTGTCCGTGTGCAAAAGTAGTTATTTCTTTTCTGATAACTCCAAGGAGAGGGGAGGAAATGCAGGGGGAGGGGATGAAAAAGGGCGACACAACTTTTGAGTGCCGCCCTTGAGGATTAGAAAGTGTATGATGATGATAGACATGGGTTATGTCTAAAGCCCTTACGTGCAGTCCTTCGTAAAGCTACTTACGATGATTCGTGTCATCCCAATGGATTTTCACTCTGGTCACTGTCGGAACTGCTTCCGCTGCCCGGAGTTTCACTGCCACCACCGCCTGCAGGAGCTTTGCCTATGTAGAGGGTTTGCGTTCCAAGTCAGGTTTCAATTACATGATTTCGGAGATGATGCGCTGCTTGTCGGCAGTGCCTGCCGAGACGAGGACGGCGATTTTGTCGTCCTTGTTGTCTACGGTTACGGTGTTGTCCGCCAGTTGGGCGTTCAACGTGTACTTGATGTCGGTTGTTGGCATAAGTCTTTCATTTTTTATTGGGTTAATAATAGTATGGGGCGGGGATTAAGACCCGTATTTTGCATCGATTGTGGTGTAATTGTCGCCGTTCATCTTTTGGGCATCGGTGGCGGTGGCGTAGTCGCCGCCTTTGGTGGTGTCCCAGTTGTAACGGATGACGGGGGCGTAGTAATAGGGAGTGAGGTCTGAGGCCCATACATACTGCAATTCTTCTTGTAAGGCTTTTGCTTTGTCCTTATCGGTCACATTAGGCAGATAGACGGTGATATTGGTAATGCTTTGATTTTGTATTAAGGTACCTCCAGCGTATATTTCAGCAGGATTATCTCCCTCGAAGACAATGGTATGGAGGGAGGATATCATAAAAGCAATGTTTTCAATAGAGGTCACTCCTGCCGGAATAGTGATGGAGGATAGTTTGGTGTCGTAAAAGGCACCAGTTTTGATAGTCTCTACGCTGCTTGGGATAGTGAATTCGGTCAGATAGCACGAGTTGAAGGCGAATTGGCCGATACTCGTAATGCCACTCTCCGGCAATATCACTTTGATAAGGGAGGAATTGCCATTATTGCTATAGTTGCAGCAGTGATAGAATGCATAATCCGGTATACTCGTCAGTCCCGTCACTTCAGAAAGGTCGAGGGTGGTGATGCTGGTTCCTTTCACTCTCAGCCAGTTGCCCAATACGCTGGATTTGTAGGTATAGCTACCACCGAACATTTCGTCAGCTTGTGCCAAGTCTGTATCGCTCAACTTCCCTATCAGTTTTAGTTCCGTTTGTCCCGGCGTTAGTGTCAGATTCTCCAATATGCTCTTCAGGTTTCCTGTGCTGACTGCCACTCTTGTATTGTCTTTGCTCAGCGTTCTCTCTACGGTGTAGAACAGTTTTGCCTCGATGGGCGAACCGACCAGGGTAGCGGTATAATAATTCCCGTCCGTTGTGCCTACTGTTACCGATACTTTTCTGTCCTGTAGCGTGTATGCGGCATCTACGTCGGTAGTGGGCGCCACCATCATATAGGTGGTCAGTACCTTGTCGGTTGTGCCGATACCTTCGCCCGTGCCCAGTTGCAGCGAGAGGCTGGAGGCGGTTTCTGTTAGGGCTTTTCCGTCGGCACTCAAAGCTACTTTCAGACGTGATACGAAAGCTTTTGTTCCGTCCTTCGTTTCCAGTCTCAGTGTGTTCACTCTCTTGTCGGCGGCATCATCGGGCAGGGTGAGGACGAACTTCATCAGTGCCCCTGCATGGCTGAAGGCGAAGCCGGGCAGGGCGTTGTTCGAGTACTCGCCCTTGGCGTACATAAAGTCGTAAGCCGCGATGTGGCTGTTATTGCCGTCCGCCGTCTGTTGCTGTCCGCTGTAGTCGCAGTCGGCGTAGATGGTTCCGGCTACGTTCGTCACGGTGATGTTGGCTTGTTGCCCATAGATGGCATAGAGCGTTTCGCCGTCTTGCCAGCTTTCTCCGGGGGTAGCATCTTCGGTGAAGGTGGCGGTGCTGGTGCCTTCCCCTTTTGTCAGTGTAAAGGAGCTGTAGTTTGCAGCGCATTGGTCGGTTGCGGGTGCTTTTGCCACATATACTTTGTCGTTGGCGGCCCACGTCACGCTTACGGTTCCGCCCACTTCTTCCACATATCCGAGCCGCGTCTGCGGTTTCACTCCCTGGGTGGCGATGAAGGTTCTTGGCGATGCGTCGCCGTCGGCGGGTTGTTGTGGCTCCTTCAGGCCGGAGAGGTCGTCGCTGCATCCGGCGGCAAGCAGTGCAAGCGTCAGCAGGACGCTGCAGGCTTGGCTGTATAATTGCTGTTTCATATTGTTCTTGGTTTTTAATGTTGTTCTGTTACTATCATTCTATGGTAAAGAGGTCTTCCAGCATGTCTTCGATGTCGCTCCTTGTGGCGGGCGTACCGTAGGCGTTTCTGGCGGGTGCTCCGCCCCAGTTTCCTCCGTTGCCGAAATTGTTCACACTATCGCCGCTTGCGGCTATCACTCCTTCATTCTCCACGTGTATCAGTTCGATGCACGGTGGCACGTACGTCTGTTTTTCTTTCTTGTTCATTGTCTTTATCGGTTTAAAATAAGTTGTTGAATCCTTGGGAAAAGTATATACGCCGAGCGTCCGCACGGCAGGCTGATGAAGCTCGCTGTACGGGCGCTCGGGGCGGCAAGAGAGGACTATCTTGCTTGATATCAGGTTAATTATATTTACATTAACGGGGGGGGGGGGTAAAAGCCTTTTTCCGCCTGCTGCGCAGGTTGGAGGTGTGTATAGGTATGTATACCGCGGGCTTTCATGCTTGTGTCTTTTATTATAATGAAGGGGGATATGCCCCCCTTATTTTCGGGTGCAAAGTTAATAATTCTTTTCTTTCCCGAATATCTTTCTGCCGGAATATTTTACTCAATAATCCATTTCTCTATATTCCTCGTCTGGTTGCAGAAGTTTACGCCTATCTTGAAGAGCCGGCGCGGGTCTGCCTCGAAGGGGCGTGCATAGTGCTTCTCTTCTATCTGACGGATGGCTTCTTCGGCGGTTCCGTCCAGCTTGAACTCCATGACGTAGATGTAGCTGTCTGTTTTCACTACCAAATCCACACGTCCTTCAGAGGTATGATATTCTGCCTGTGTGTAGAATCCTACGAGCTTGAAAACGATGAACAGTACATTCTGATAGTGCACTTCCAGGTCTTTCACCAGTTCGTAGGGCGTGTCGGCAAAGAAGCTTTGCAGTCTTTTCAGGAAGGCGTCGGGCTGACCTTTTTCTACCTCCGATACGAACTTTTGTATCTCGAACGGGGCTTCCATCTTATTGAAACGAGTATAGAAAGGCATCAGGAACCGGATAAATCCCTCTTCTACTTCCAGGTTTGGAAATCCTAAACGGTACAGACCGAAACGTTTGTCGTAACTCTTAATCGTCAGATATCCGCTTTGGAAGATGACGGGGATGGGCTGTTCGTCTCCATATATGCTGTTCAGTACATCGGAATCGGTTTCTTCGTGCGCCATGCGTTCCAGGTTGTAGTGGTTGCGTTTCAGCAGTTCCACGAGGTAGGTGGGCGTACCGGTTTCGAACCAATAGTTGCCGAACTCTTTCTTGTCGAATGTATTGAGCAGGCTGAATGGATTGTAGATGCCTTCGGAGTTGTAAGTGAAGTGATAACCGTCATAGCACTCTTTCAGCCGGGTGCATGTCTCTTTGTAACTTGCACCTTGTGCGGCGGCAAGTTCATGCAGCTCTTCCTCGAAGTTCTCGTGAATCTCCTTTTCTGTAATTCCGCAAAGGGAAAGATACCTGCGGTCCATGGAGATATCGTTCAGGTTGTTCAGATCGCTGGATACGCTGACTTTGCCGAATTTGGTTACTCCCGTCAGCAGGGCGAACTCAATGCATCCGTCCATGGTCTTCAGTACGCCGTAGAAAGGCTTCAGGGCATTGCGGTACTCGTGTTGCAGTTCTTCGTTGCCGATGGCTTGCAGCATGGGCTTGTCGTACTCGTCGATGAGGATGGCTACGCGCTGGCCTGTCAGCATGCAAGCACGGCGGACGATGCCGGCAAAACGCAGGGCAAGGGTTTTCTCGGCAATACCGGTGCCGTATATCTGCTCCCATTCGGTCAATGCGTTATCCAGTATCTTGTCCAGGCTGTCCAGAGCGTCGTATCTGCCGATGTTCAGGTCGAGGTGCAGCACGGGGCGTTCCGTCCAGTCCTGCTCAAGTTTTTCCATGGCCAGTCCTTCAAACAGTTCTCGTTTGCCTTGAAAATAAGCCTCCAGGGTGGAGATAAGCAGACTCTTGCCGAAACGCCGGGGACGGCTGAGGAAGTAGTAACTGCCGCTTTTCACCAACTGGTAGACCAATGCGGTCTTGTCTACATACACATATCCGCTTTTGCGTATTTTCTCGAAGTTCTGTATTCCGATGGGGTAAATTCTATGGTTCATTATTTCTTGCTCCTTTCCTGATACTTGGTTTTGACGTTTCAAAGATCCGAATGTTTTTTCAGTTTATCGTTTCCGGTTCATCACTTTGTCAATAATCAGCGCAATGGCCCCGTCGCCGGTCACGTTGCAGGCCGTGCCGAAACTGTCCATGGCGATGTAGAGCGCAATCATCAGCGCCTGTGCCGATTCGTCGAAGCCCAGCATGGATTGCAGAATGCCCAGCGCAGCCATGATGGCACCTCCCGGAACACCCGGAGCAGCCACCATCGTGATGCCCAGCATGAAGATAAACCCTGCAAACAAAGGGAAATCGTAGGGCATGCCTTGCATAATCATCAACGCCAGAGCACATGCCACAATCTTCAGTGTGCTGCCCGACAGATGAATCGTAGCGCAAAGCGGGATCACGAAACCGGCTATATCGGTCGAAACCCCGTTCTTCTTGGTCTGTTCCAGGGTAACAGGAATAGTGGCGGCACTGGATTGCGTACCCAATGCCGTGAAATAAGCCGGCATCATCCGTCCCAGCAACTTGAAGGGATTCTTGCGGACAAACAAGGCAGCGATGCAGTATTGAAATACCAGCAGGAAGATATGCAACAGGAAGATGATACCGATAATCTTGATGAAAACCATCAGAATGCCGAACACCTGCCCCGAATGCGTCATGTTCAGGAAAATGCCGAAGATATAGATAGGAAGTAGCGGCAGTATCACTGCACTGATGGTACGGACGATAATCTCCTGAAAGTCTCGCGCCACGTTTTTCAGTGCATCACTCTCCATGTGCGCCAGCCCCAAGCCTAAGGTGAAAGCCAGCACCAACGCCGTCATCACATTCATCAGCGGGGGAATGGCTACGGAGAAATAGGGAAGGATGCCCTGCGCTTCGCTGACCTCTTCCAGTGGCACCCCGGTTTCTATCAGCGAAGGAAATATCGTGGCTCCGGTGAAGTAGGAGAGGAACCCCGAGAACAACGTAGCCCCGTAGGCAATGAGGGCAGTGACGACCAGCATCTTTCCCGCCCCCTTTCCGATGTCGGCAATGGCGATGGTCACCAGCCCCACAATGATGAGGGGAATGGAGAAGTTCAGGAACTCGCTGAAAATAGCGTTGAACGTTACGAATAAGCGCACCAGCGCACCCGGCAGCAGGTTGCCGAAAAGGATACCCAGGATGATGGCAATAACGATGCGCGGCAATAATCCGACATGGAACTTCTTCATAGGCTTAGAGTTTCTGTTTTAGTGATATAGCTTATAGATGACAAAAGTAATATTTTATTTTCGAAATTCATACGAACAAATGCTATTAGCACTTTGTTTTCATATTGAATTAAATTTAAAGAGAAATGGAAAATTTAAATAAAACAGACATTGGTCTTATCGGCCTTGCCGTTATGGGAGAAAACTTGGCCCTCAATATGGCAGACAAGGGGTGGAATGTTTCGGTGTATAATCGGACGGTTCCGGGAATAGAAGAAGGCGTTGTAGAACGTTTTGTAAATGGTCGTGCCAAAGGAAAAAGCATCGAAGGTTACACGGACATCGCGGGTTTTGTTGCGTCTATTGCCACTCCGCGTAAAATAATGATGATGGTTCGTGCCGGTAGTGCGGTAGACGAACTGATGGAACAACTCTTCCCTCATTTGTCCGAGGGAGACATCCTGATAGACGGAGGAAACTCGAATTATGAGGATACCAACCGCCGTGTGGCGCTGACCGAAAAGAAAGGCTTCCGTTTTGTAGGTGCCGGTGTGTCCGGTGGTGAAGAAGGAGCGCTGAATGGCGCATCCATCATGCCCGGAGGTTCGAAGAGCGCGTGGGAAGAAGTGAAGCCTATCTTACAGAGTATTGCGGCCCGGGCCTCCGACGGTACTCCGTGTTGCCAGTGGATAGGCCCTGCCGGTTCCGGTCACTTCGTCAAGATGATACACAACGGCATAGAGTATGGCGATATGCAACTCATCGCCGAAGCCTATTGGGTAATGAAGAAGTTGCTCGACCTGAACAACGAACAGATGGCGGAAATCTTTGCCAACTGGAACGAGGGCAATCTGCGCAGTTACCTCATTGAGATTACTGCCAACATCCTGCGCCACAAAGACAAATCGGGCGGATATCTGATAGACAAGATACTGGACACGGCCGGGCAGAAAGGAACAGGCAAGTGGTCCGTCATCAACGCCATGGAACTGGGTATGCCGCTGGGATTGATTGCTACGGCAGTCTTCGAGCGCAGCCTGTCGGCACAGAAGGGACTGCGCGAGACGGCTTCCAAGCATTATGTCCGTCAGCATTCGCAGGCTGTGTACAATAAGCCGGAACTGGTGAAAGATATTCATTCTGCCCTCTACGCTTCCAAACTGGTGTCCTATGCGCAAGGTTTTGCCGTACTTCAACGCGCTTCCGATGCTTTCGGGTGGAACCTCGACTTGGCATCCATCGCACGCATGTGGCGGGGAGGTTGCATTATCCGCAGTATCTTCCTCAATGATATCGCCGCTGCGTTCGAAGCCAAAGACAAACCCCGGCACCTGCTGCTGGCTCCCTACTTCAAGAGCGAGATGCAACAACTGCTTTCCGGCTGGAAGCACCTGGTGGCACAATCCATGAAGGAAGAGCTTCCGGTACCTGCCTTCTCGTCTGCGTTGAACTATTTCTACTCGCTTGTTTCCGCCAAACTGCCTGCCAATATGATTCAAGCTCAGCGCGACTACTTCGGTGCGCATACCTTTGAGCGTGTAGATGAACTGCGCGGACAGTTCTTCCACGAAAACTGGACGGGACATGGAGGAGATACGAAGTCGGGCAGCTACAACGTGTAAATGTATAGAAACAGCTAACAAAAGAAGAAATATGAGTAAATTTGTGATGATTATCTTTGGCGCTTCGGGCGATTTGACGAAGCGCAAATTGATGCCTGCGCTTTATACCTTATATAAAGACGGTCGTCTGCCGGATGATTTCTCCATCCTGGGCATAGGGCGTACCGACTACACAGACAATTTCTACCAGGAATATATCCTGGGTGAGCTGGGCAAGTTCGTAGCCTCCAAGGAACAGGCGGAAGAAAAGATGAAAGACTTCTGCAGCCATTTGCATTACCTTACCCTGGACCCTGCTGAGGCCGAAGGATACAGCCGTCTGGATGAGCGCCTGCAAGAACTCACCGGAGAGAAGAAGCCGGACAACCTGCTCTTCTACCTGGCCACACCTCCTTCCCTGTATGGCATCATTCCTCAGCACCTGAAGACGGCTCATCTGAATCGTCCCCATACGCGTATCATTGTAGAGAAGCCTTTCGGATATGATTTGGAGTCGGCGCAGAAACTGAACAAAATCTATGCTTCCGTATTCGAGGAGCATCAAATCTACCGCATCGACCACTTCCTGGGCAAGGAGACGGCACAGAACATTCTTGCCTTCCGCTTTGCTAACGGCATCTTCGAACCGCTGTGGAACCGTAACTACATCGATTATGTAGAAATCACCGCCGTAGAGAATCTGGGTATCGAAAATCGTGGAGGCTTCTACGAAGGAGCCGGTGCGCTGCGCGACATGGTGCAGAATCACCTCATCCAGCTTGTAGCACTGACCGCCCTTGAACCGCCTGCTGTCTTCAATGCCGATAACTTCCGCAACGAAGTGGTGAAGGTGTACGAATCCCTTGCCCCCTTGACGGAGGAAGACCTGAACGAACATATCGTCCGCGGCCAGTATACCGCTTCGGGCTCTAAGGCAGGCTACCGGGAGGAGAAGAACGTAGCCCCCGACTCGCGTACGGAGACCTACATCGCCATGAAGATCGGTATCAACAACTGGCGCTGGAACGGAGTGCCCTTCTACATCCGCACGGGCAAGCAGATGCCGACGAAGGTAACCGAAATCGTTGTCCACTTCCGCGAGACTCCCCATCAGATGTTCCATTGCGGAGGCGGCCACTGTCCCCGCGCCAATAAACTGATTCTTCGCCTGCAACCCAACGAAGGCATTGTGCTGAAGTTTGGCATGAAGATGCCCGGCCCCGGTTTTGAGGTGAAGCAGGTGATGATGGACTTCAGCTACGACAAGCTGGGCGGACTGCCTACGGGCGATGCCTATGCTCGCCTGATAGAAGACTGTATACAAGGAGACCCCACGCTCTTTACCCGCAGCGATGCCGTGGAAGCCTCTTGGCGTTTCTTCGACCCTGTGCTGCGCTACTGGAAAGAGCATCCCAATGCTCCTCTGTACGGCTATCCCGCAGGTACCTGGGGACCCTTGGAAAGTGAAGCCATGATGCACGAACATGGCGCCGACTGGACTAATCCGTGCAAGAATCTGACAAATACCGATGAATATTGTGAGTTATGAAAAGTTATATCTACCATACCGCCACAGAGACAGCACATGCATTGATAAAACATCTTATTGCGATGATGAAGCGTGAGCCTGAAAAAACTTTCTACTTTGCATTCAGCGGGGGAAGCACCCCCTCGCTGATGTTTGACATTTGGGCAAATGAGTATAAGAGTGTCACTCCCTGGATGCGGATGCGCATCTATTGGGTGGATGAACGCTGTGTGCCGGCCGAAGATTCCGAAAGCAATTACGGCAACATGCGCCGCCTGCTGCTGAACGAAGTAGGCATACCGGACGAATATGTCTATCCCATCTACGGAGCAAACCCTCCGGAGAAAGAGGCAAAGAGTTATTCGGAACTGGTGTGCAATACTGTTCCGCTTTGGGGCGGTTTCCCGGCTTTCGATGCCGTGCTGCTTGGTGCGGGCGATGACGGGCATACGTCTTCCATCTTTCCCGGGCAGGAGTATCTGCTCTCTTCCTTCCATCCCTACGAGGTGAGTGTCAATCCGTATAACGGGCAGAAGCGCATTGCCATGACCGGTTGCCTGCTGTTTGCCGCCCGTAAGCTGATATTCTTTATCACCGGCAAGAATAAGGCAGACGTTGTCCGCGATATTCTTGATTCGGGTGATACCGGTCCGGCAGCTTACGTGGCCCATCATGCCGAACACGTAGAGCTGTTCCTCGACGACCAGGCCAAAGGCAGGGGGAAAGCGGCTATTTAGAAGTGCCGCTTTCGAGGATGCTCACGATGGAGAACAGCGTAAAGCAGATGCCTCCCAAGCCGGCGAGTACGCGTGCCGGAACAAAATAAACGTCGTGTATGCTTGCCATCTCGAACAGAAAGGCGGAAAGGAACAGGCAGAGCAGTGCCGTGAATACCGGAATCAACGGGATGCGGTTTGCCAGCTTGAAAGTGTTCCGCCAGATGGCGGCAAGCAGAATAACTTTGCTCGAAATGCTGTAGCATACCAATCCAAGTCCTATCATGATATATCCGGTGGAAGACAATGCCGGATTACTGTTTGCCAATACCAGGAATCCCCAAAGAATACTGATACTTCCCATTACAAGAACAAGGGCAGGCCACCGCTTCCGTTCCGTTTTCATATAGTTGTTGCGTATTTGCCGGACGATGGTTGCCACCAATGCCACCAGGCTGGAACAAATGCAGGCAAGTCCTGCCATGACGTGCCCCGCCACGTAGTAGGCATTGTGTTTGTCGCTTTGAGACAGCAGCATGAAGGTCCATATCCATGCTACTACTGCAATGATGGTAGCAATAGCAATCAGCATGTTTCCTTGGGCAGAACTGAATGCGTCGGCCGGCTGTGTGTGGTCGGTGCGTTCGGAGTTGGCGGGGATGAGGGTGAAGCGGGTAGATGCCGTAGCCGTAGTAGCCACGCAGGCTGTGATGAAGCCCACTCCGCAAATGACGTGACCTGAGACGAAGTTGCTTACCGTAGATGCCTCGTACATGTGTCCCCAGCCGTAGATGATGGTCAGGATAGCTGCCAGGTAGCCGATGATAGGCAGGGCGTATTTGGCGATGGGGTTGTAAGTGTGGATAATTTGCCTGATAATCGTTGCCGCCGTGGCAAACAGGGCGATGCAAATCATTCCCAGGGAAAATACTACCGGACCGGCTACAAACTTGGCCGAATCCATTCCCTCGTGGAGCACAAAGGCTCCGTAACCAAAGCAGAATAGGGCCATCAGCAAAGGGATGGCTCTGAAGAGAATACTGATTCCGTAATTCATAACTGTTGTTTTTAAAGTTTCCACTTCCAACAGCATTAAGCAGGCTTTGTTCCTTGTTTTAAGATTTATTTATGCGGATGCTACTTATTCCCGGTAAAGAGACTTTTGCAAAGTGACAAAATGTATTTTTAAACGCTGCTGTTTGTCCTGTATTTCTATGGTGGGTGAAGAAAAAGAGAGTAGGGGATTCTCGCCGATTAGGGGATTATCGGTATGGATGGTCTTTTGCAATATATGAATCATATAGAGCTGAATCTTTTTCCTTTTACAATAAAAAGTATGCTTTACGCTTGATGTGCTGATAATCTAATATTGAAAAGTGGTTCTTCTTTCCTTCCCTTATAGCTTGATATAACTCCTTTATTTGGTTTCTTTACGAGGTATTGCTTGTTTCTCGGCATGAAACGGATGGTTTAAATATAGTAAACTGATAGTTTGTCGGCACGAAACAGATAGTTTGTTTACATGAAACAGATAGTCTGTTCGCATGAAACTAACTTTTTGTAACTGTATACTGTATAATCACTGTATAATATGCAGTATTGCTGTATATCTATCCTTGCATTTATGCAGGGAATTTCTATTTACTCCCATTTGTGGAAACTGCTGTGTCAATGAAATGAGGAATTTAGTATCTTTATGTACGATAAATGCTTTGAAAAAAAGAAAAGAGCAACCACCGGGCTGCTCTTTTCCATTCTATCATTACCTTCAAGTCTATAGCTTGATCTTAGGCTTATACATGTCTTGTGCGGTCAGACCACATTCCTTCTTCATCCGGATGGCATACTCCAGCTTCCCTACTTCCGGCTTTACGTTATTGGAACCAAAGGAGAACTTGAGCCCCGCTTCTTTGGCTTTCATAATAATAGCCTTGCTCGGAATCTGATAAAGCTCGTTTATCTCCAGCACCTTGCCGCTTTTCTTCAAAGCGCTGATGGCTCTGTCTACGCGTTGCTCTGTCCAGAACTGATCGTATCTGTCGTTCATCGACGTAGGCAGGAAGAAAGGATTTACATAAATGTCGGCAGGCTCCTTGAACACATCGCACATTTTGTCTACGATCAAGTCCATGTACTCCTGCTCATTGTCAATAAATACCTCGTCGTCTATCCAAAGGCGGACACGTCTTCCTTTCTTGTCGGTGAAAGTCAGCGCATCGGTAAAGACAAAGTCGAACTCTTTTCTGGCAGCCTCCGAAAAGGTAGTAGGCCATTCTCTGCCTTCACCTTGCATGGCAAGGATGAAAGGTTGCGAACGCATGGAGTCCAGGAAACAATAGACTCCGGCATCATCCGTTATCGGGAAACCTATACCGCAGTTGGGAGCTATGACGTAGTTGATGCCCAGCCTCCGCGACTGCTTGGCGGCGACCTCTTTGGTGAGGCCGCCCTTCAAGTGTACATGATAATCCAGAACCGGAAAATCTTCCTGATGAAGCTTGATGATGTCATCCGTCTGCTCATCACCTGCCAAGGCAAGTTGAGCGGATACATCGATGCCTTTTCTGTCGAGCGTCTCGATGGAGATGTTCTTAAACTCAACACTCCCCTCTCCATTGCTTGTGAGTTCAATGGTTCCTTCCGACAAAAGGGCTTTCTCATTGGGAGAGATCCGATACGGATGCTGCGGTTCTATGTATTCTACTACCGGTTCGCCGTTCACGCATATAGTAACTGCCTGCCCTTCAACACGGATATCCATATCGAACCATTCGTTCTCTTTTACAAAACTCTTGGTCAGATTGCGGACTGACAACAGACTGCCGGTCTTCTTCCACCAGACGGGAGTAGTGTTGTCGTTGTCGATGGCAACGCGATACCCTTTTTCCGAGTCGTCTGTATGAAAGCCTATATAGCCTGTTCCGCCGGGTGTGGTACGCGCCCGCAGATGCAAATCAAAATCTTTATAACTGCTGTTCTTCAATACAGCCCGGGAATCGGGCCCGGACAATATCAGCATGCTATCCCTTACCATGACATTACCCGATGTCTGCCAGTCATCCAGATTGGCTCCGTCGAATAATTCCCTGTTGGGGGAAGTGCTGCTGCATGAACCCAGCAGAACAAGGCTACATGCCAGAAATATAGTTGTCAATCTATTCATTGGTTTATCTGTTAAAGCGGATTTAAAGACTTACTTGCTGTAGCTTGCTTTTACAAAAGGTGCCTTCAGCAAGTAGTCTATACTGGCCTTTACACTCTCTTCTACCGGCAGGTTGTATCTTTCTACCTCGACTACGATGTTTTCTACACCCGCTACCTTGGTATTGTTGAAGATAGCATCGAAGCCCACCATACCACTTTGGCCGATCTCACGATCGTCTTTGATGTGCAGTATATGGAAACGTCCCGGATACTTCTTGAAGTATTCTACCGGGCTGTTCTGGCCTCTTACTACCCAATATACATCCATTTCGAAGAAGACGTATTCAGGGTTGGTGTGCGTAATCATATAGTCGTACATCGTTTGGCCTTCTACTTTCTCGAATTCGTGCGAGTGATTATGATAGCCGTACTTCAGTCCGTTGGCTTTGCATCTCTTTCCAATTTCGTTGAAGTAATCGCAATATGCCTGGAGTTCTTTCAGCGTTTTGGGAACACCAAGATACGGCGTCACGATGTAGGACATGCCTGCTTCTTTATGATCTTTGATAGCCTGATCCCACCACTTCAGTGATTCGCTGAAGTCTCCGGAAGCTATTTCTGCTTCAGACAGTCCCTTGCCGGTGTGAGAAGACAATACTTTCATTCCGGCAGTTTCGATGTCTTTCTTGAAATCCTTCGGAGTGCGACCATAGAACTTGCCATTGTTATAGTTGGCTGCTTCGACAGCAGTATATCCCATGTTTGCCAAGTTCTTCAGAATTTTTGTATACGTCTTGTACTTATCGGGCTGGCTTACGTCGCCACCGATAAGATCTCTTACCGAATACATCTGCACTGCAATGTCTTTTTTCTGCGCCTTCAGCGAAGTAGGCACTGCAATGATGCAGGCGAGGAGAAAAATGAATAATGCTTGTTTTTTCATGATAACTGATTTTAATTTGATGATTTCTTAGTCCAGAATCTTGATGCGTATGTTACGGAACCATACATCATCTCCATGATCCTGGAAAGCAATGTAACCTTCGTGGTTAGGACCACCTACATTGTTCAGCAGTTCGAATGCGAGCGGCCAGTCTTTTTGGCTGAACTTGCTTGCCTGCAACATATCGGTCCACTTTTGTGTCCAGAGGTGATATTCCACAACGTTTTCATCATTCTGTCCGTGAATCACTGTTCCTTTGTATACCATTATTTTGGCTTTGTTCCATTCACCGTAGGGTTTTGCGTTCTGCGGTTTGGCCGGAATCATGTCGTAGAGAGACATGGACTTACGGTTGCCGTCTTTACCCAACTTGGCATCGGGATGGTTTTCGTTATCCAGCACCTGAGCTTCGGGAGCAGAGATATAGATCGGTTCCAGTCTCATCTCACCGGTGGTAGGGTCTTTGGATTCAACTTCCTGAGCCAGATACAAAATACCTGAGTTACCGCCTTTGGAGATTTTCCACTCTACTTCCAGTTCGAAGTTCTTGAATTTGTGTGCAAATAGCAGGTCGCCGCCGTCACCCTCCTGGGCTTCACCGCCTCCTGAACCGTTGAATTTTATAGCGCCGTCTTCTACAGTCCATTTAGAAGGAACATAGTCTTTGCCATATCCGCGCCAGCCTTTCATCTCTTTTCCGTCGAACAGTACGATATAGCCGTCCTTATCTGTCGGATATCCGGCCAGGTCTACCTGAGGGTTGTCCAATACTTGATATTCCGGCATAGCTGCCGTTTCTTCAGCACTTTCTGTCTTTGCTGTTTTTCCGCCACAAGAAGTTATAACTCCCGAAAGTAGGATGCATCCGCATGCATATAATAATTTGTTATTCATGACTATTTAATTTAAAGTGATTGTTAATTATTTAAGTTTGTTATGGCATATCGGGCAATTTCCAGCCGTCACGATATGTGTGCTTGATAAGCTCCTGGGCAAATGCCTGTGCATTTACCGGATCGGTCATTGCCTTGTCGAATGTAGGATGTCCGTCCTTGATATGGAATCCATCCTTTATCACGGTACGTATGGTAGCAGCAGGATCGATGTTGGTGAAACGCATGTTTGCACCGTCCCAATGCAGTTCCTGGTTGAGGGATTGCAGTCTGATTCCAAGTACTCCCATAACCACCATTTCGTTGAACGGGCCTGCTTCGCTGAAAGGAGATGCTGTCTGAACGCGGTTTGACGCACTTTCTTTACATGCACGTACCCAGTCCATCTGATGAGAAGTTTCAACTTTTCTCAATACCTCAGGAGTGTTCGGAGTTCTTCCCGACAACAGCCATGGATCGGCACCGTAGCAACCGCAAATCAGTGTATCTTTGGTTCCGTGGAAAATAACGCCACCACCTTGGTTATTCATATCTCTTCCTGCAGGGAATCCTTCGGGACGCATCGGCTTCAATCCTCCGTCGTACCAATAAACTTCAACTTCGGGCATGGCAACCTTCGGAAGGTTGGGGCGTGCCGGGAATGTGAATTTAATGGATTGTGCATTCGGAGCACAGTCTGTCAGCAACAACGTTGAGCTGCCTTGAACCTTGCTGGGATATCCTAATTGCAGGCCTTTGAATACGGGATGCAGAATGTGGCAAGCCATATCGCCCAACGCACCTGTTCCGAAGTCCCACCATCCGCGCCAGTTCCACGGAGTGTAGATGGAGTTATATTCACGCTGTTGGGCCGGGCCGAGGAATAAATCCCAACTCAATGCACTGGGTACCTTTTCCGCTTTTTCGGGGCGGTTCAAGCCTTGAGGCCATATCGGGCGGTCGGTAAAGGCTTCTACCTTGGTTACTTCGCCAATTTCACCGTTCCATATCCATGAGCACGTCTTGCGCACTCCCTCACCTGATGAACCTTGATTACCCATTTGAGTAGCCACTTGATATTTATCAGCCAACTTGGCCAGCAATCTGGATTCGTATACAGTATGTGTCAACGGTTTCTCTACATACACATGTTTCCCCATAGTGATGGCTTGTGAAGCAATCAGGGCATGCGTGTGGTCGGCAGTGGCTACCATGACCGCATCGGCAGATTTGCCCAGTTCGTCGAACATCTTCCGGTAATCACGATATCTTTTCGCATTCGGATACTCTTTGAAAACATGGTCGCTGTATTTCCAGTCCACGTCACAAAGTCCGATGATGTTTTGTGAGTTCATGTCCCGCAATACTTGCGCACCACGTCCTCCTACTCCAACACCGAGGATGTTGAGTTTGTCACTGGGGGGCACATGACCGAATGATTTACCCAGAACTGTGTTCGGGACAATCGTAAGCCCTGCTATTGCAGCTGCTCCCGTCTTTAGAAACTTTCTTCTTGTAAAATTTGCCATAACTTTAATTGATTTTAAACAATAATATACTTAGAACGCAACAATCCATATCCGTTCTTCATGGTTTTTCTTCTTTGCAATATTTCATCGAGAGTCTGCGTGTTGCCGATAGCCGGAAGATCCTTGTTCCGGGCATCTTCGAGGAACTTCCATGCATATTCGGAAGCTATTGCAGAATCACGTAATGTAGGCAAGTGCGGGTCTCTGATTCCCGACTCAACCGAGTCGGCAAACAATCTGCACAGCACATCTATATTTTTCCCGCCGAAAGGCTTTTCTTCACGGATGGTCTGGGAGATTCCGTGAAGTTCGACCACAGCAGTCTTGAAATCATGGGTCATGCGTACAATTCCTTTCGTACCTATTATATCAATGTATGAATTATGCGTCTGCACCTGCGAAAGTTGTCCGTACACATGTCCTTGGGTAATATCAAAGACAACTCCGTTTTCGAAAGTGCCGTGGCATTGCAAATACCATGGGTCTTTATAACTCCACATTCTTATTGCTTGTGCATTCCACGTTTTAAAATCACATCCGGCGTACCACCTGGCAATGTCTACGTAGTGCATGCCGCAATCATGGAACGAGGGGCCTTCATATTCGTGTCCTTCGCCCGGAGCAAGCCCGGGAGTAAGGTGGCATACCCGTATGATGGCCAATTCTCCAATTTCACCTTTGGCTATACAGTCTTTAATGAAATTGTGATACCAGGAATTGCGAAGGTAAAGGTTAGTAGTAGAAAAGAGATTTGTATTTTCGGCTGTTCTTACAGCTTCCCATTCTTTTTCGATAGTATCGGCGATAGGTTTCTCACTTATTATATGCTTTCCGCTTCGGATCGCTCTTTCAATCTGTTCCTTTCTTGAGTCGGCAAGGGCAAAGAGTCCGACAACTTGTACTGTTTCGTCATCAAGTATTTCCTGCTCGTCCTGCACTACTTTTGAATACGGCGACAATCGTTTTGCAAGTTCGCGGCTCCTGGGGTCTTTGTCACATATATATGCTATCTCCCACCTTCCGCTCTTTTGCATTTCTTCAAGATAAAATCTTCCCATTCGGCCGAAGCCTATCAGTCCAACTTTAATTATAGTATGCATGTTATTCGTGTTATTAAATATAGGTTATTTTTAATCGTTTGCCAGATATAAGAATCAAACTTTTTTCCTCTTCACAAAGTTAGGATTAAATAAAACCTTTCAAAAGCTTAAACCTAATTATGTAGAATGATAAAATGCTCTACTAATTGGTTATCAGAATAATATGCTTTTTATTCGTCGTTTTTTTGTAGATGACTTGGAGCGCTTTTCCTGCCTATACACATGATTAGTTCCTCAAATTCGTCCCGCTTTTCGGCTGCTTTGTTCCTCATCTTTGTACGATAGTTATATATTGTACTCATCGAGCAGCGTAAAAAGCTGGCTATTTTGGCACTATCCGTTATACCCAAACGGAATAATGCATATATTCTAAGTTCTTTGTTCAGAAGGTCGCCTCTTTTCAAGATAATCTTTTCATCATCGACGAGCAAGTCATTAAATTCAGAAACGAATGTAGGGTATAGGTTCAGGAAGATCTTGTCGAAATGGGAATATAGTTCTTCCAACTCATTATCGATAATTGAGGTGGACTTCAGTCTGTTTATCAGTTCATCGTATTGTTTGTTGATTCCAAGCTTATACAACGTTCTGCGGTACTCTTCCATTTTATCAATGTACGTGGAGCAGATGTCGAAGAACTGTGCAATATACTGTTCTTTGACGATGCTTGACTCAGATAACTCCACATAGCGGTCTTTCAGCATGTCGTTTTTGTCATTCAGCTCACTGTTGAGTTCATTCAGCTTGTTATTGGTATGGGAGAGCTCTTCTTTTATGACCGAAACTTTGTGCATCTGTTTATAGATGTAAGCCACCAATATAATCAGGAAAAGTGAGAGGAAGCTTATCAACGTCAGGTATGTTTTCAGTTTCTTGTTTATTTCGCTTTCCTTATTTTGGTATGAGGCGTTGATGATAGAGTAGAGTGCCGAAATTTGGGTCGCTCTGAACTGAACTCCGGAGAATAGGGCATCTGTAATGGCGAATTGGGAGTATTTGAAGGCTTTTTCGATATCTCCGTCATTATAATATATGATTGCTAGTCGCTGGAAAGAAGCATTCTCTTTTATGGAGTTTTTTATATCGGCAATGGCCGACAGCATGTGGAATATCTTTTCTTGTTCCGGCTCACCTTTCATCTCACTGATATTTCCAAGGTAATGTGCGATTATGGCATATCGGGGAGTTTTTGTTTTTTCTTCCTGAAGCAAGGCATGCAATAACTCTTCTGCTTTGGTCACTTCTTTCAAATCTACGTATCTATGCACTAAATTGATTTTATATTCGAAGGAAGCGGGATTGAGTACAATGAGCAGTGAGTCACGATATCTTTCCATTTGTACTGAATACTGGGGTTGGTTGCTGATGGTTGAATAGTGCTCGAAGAAGCGCAGGTATGCTTCATAATAATCGGGAAGAATTTGGGGAGAAAGCTTGTCGGAATGACAATGTTTCAATATATCTTCCGATTCACGAAATCTTCCGGAATAAGAATATAAGCAAGCAAGGTTTATATCTGATATGGCTTTCAGCTGCGGATCCTTCATGATTTTTGTAATCTCAATGACCCTCTCTGCATAGTGTATGGCAGAATCCAGCCGGAATTTCTTATATTCATCGGATAGCTTTCTATTTATTTCATATTCATATTCCAGCGAATTACCTTTCTTGTTGAGTAGTTTTTTGAGACTGTTTATTTCCAGCTCTTTTTGCTTTATATATTGCTCTTTATTGTTCATTACATAATCAAGAGAGTCTGATACAGACTTAAGGTTTTCTTTTCCATACAATGATGCGGAGAATACGAGGAGTAGCAACAAAGTGATGTAACTTTGCTGGAATATGTTTCCTTTATATTTTGTGGTTAACTTCATAGCCTTTTTTTGCGTTATGCACAAAGATAGCAGTTTTTCTTTAATTAAGATTGACTTCTATTTTATGTCTTTTATCTAATATTCGTTTTGGATGTCTTTTTGTGCTCTATAACATAAAAATGCACTCTAGCTACGCTTAGTTAGAGTGCATTGCAAGCAAACAAACAAAATGTTCCCAATCTTCTCAGATTAAAAACCGAATTAGAATAATACATTATATAGATTATATATAATGGAGCTTTATTCTGCTGCAAAAGAAATAATTTCTTAAAGACGTTTTTAATATCATGGATAATTGTTATTAAAAATAATCTTCAAACTTATTAAAAATAGTACTACATATTGATATTCAGGTTCTTGTGTGCTTTGTCTTGAATTGGGTGGTATATATAGTTTATTTGTCTGTAGTTTCTCGGCTGTAAATGATAGATTATAAGCAATATAATACTTTTTTTTATATCATGAAGGACTATTTTTAATAACAAAAATTTGTATGATATTTTATGCCTTATATATTCTTTATCTTTGTAAGCTAAATGAATTTAATATTGAATAGGTATGGCTTTTTCTAGTTTTAGAGAAGAAGAACGTTGGCGTAATCTTTCTGCACTTGTACGGGTAGGTTGGTGGGAAGCGGACTTCTCTACTCGTCGTTATCTCCTTTCTGAATTTATCTATAAGTTGCTGGGAATCTCCTGTAATATTATAAGTTTTGACGATTTCTGTCAGAACGTGGCTGAAGATTACAAAGATCGCATTAATATGTTGGCTACTATCTGCCCTAATGGAATGGAGGATGTGAGCTTTCCGCTTCATACAGTGGAAGGTGTGGTTTGGGTGAAACTTCTTGTGGGCGAGCGGGAAATTCAGTCGGATGGAAATCTGTTGTTGCGTGGTACTTTGCAGTGTATCAACGAGCCCGATAAAGCAGAATTGGTGTCGGTTAATTATGAACGGGATCGTACTAAAATACTGTTAGATAATCTTTTTGAACACATTTTGACTGGTGTGGAAATATACGATACAGACGGTATCATGCTTGACATCAACGAGCGAGACATGAAAATATTTGGTATTTCCACGAAGGCCGATGTGGTGGGAATCAACCTTTTCGATAATCCAAATTTACCGCACTGGTTCATTGAAAAACTAAGTATCGAAGGTAAGGCGGAGGCATGGTTGGACTATTCTTTCTCTACTGTGGATAATTACTATCATAGCGTGAAGAATAATTTTATCAAGATATATTGCCGTATCAGTAAGGTGTATGACAGTATTGGTAACTTTCTGGGGTATGTGTCTATCAATTCTGATAACAAAGAATTGGAGAAGGCGCAAGTACGCATCAGTGAGTTCGAAACCTTCTTTTTGATGATTTCGGACTATGCCAAGCTAGGTTATGGTAAGTTGAACCTGGTAGATATGAAAGGGTACACCATAAAGCAGTGGCACAAGAACCTGAGCGAGGCTGAAGATTTCTTGCCGGAGCGTTGTGAGGAGATGTATCCTAACCTTTATCCCGAAGACCGCTGTGAGGTGCAGGAGTTTATAAGGCAGGTTAAGGAAGGTACGGCAAAGAGGTTTACGAAAGAGGTGCGCGTGCGGCGGCTTGAAAATAGCGATGAGTGGAAGTGGATACGTTTGGTACTGATGGTGACCTGTTACCAACCGGAAGAAGGAGTCGTAGAGCTGTTGGGTGTGAACTACGATGTAACGGAGTTTAAGAATACTGAGGCCAAACTGATCATTGCCAAGGAGCAGGCTGAGGAGTCCGATCGCTTGAAAAGTGCATTTTTGGCTAATATGAGTCATGAAATACGTACGCCACTCAACTCTATCGTGGGTTTCTCAAGTTTGCTGGCAGAAGAGGAAGATCGGAAGGTATGTCGAAATTATATGGAAATCATTGAAAGCAATAATAACCTACTGCTACAACTTATAAACGATATTTTGGATTTAGCAAAGATAGAGGCGGGAATTTACGACTTCGTATTGAAAGAGGTGGATGTGAACCAGTTGTGTAGCAATATTGTGTGTAGCATGAAATTAAAAGCTTCTGCGGGTGTTGAAGTGGTTTTTGACCGCCACTTACCACAATGCACTATTGTAAGCGACTACAACCGTTTGCAACAAGTTCTCTCTAATTTTGTGAATAACGCCCTCAAGTTTACTGCCAGAGGAAGTATACGTGTGGGGTATGACCGTATGCCTACTGGCAAGTTGCGTTTTTACGTAACGGATACAGGGGTGGGTATCCCCCTTGATAAGCAGAAGGATGTCTTCAGTCGTTTTGTCAAGTTGAACAGTTTTATGCCTGGTACAGGGCTTGGTCTCTCCATCTGCAAACGTATTGTTGAGCATCTTGGCGGGATTATTGGCGTGGAGAGTGAACCGGGTAGGGGAGCTTGTTTTTGGTTCGAACTGCCGGTAGTCGAGAAAAATGGACAATAAAAAATCACTTTGGTAATATTGTTTGTCATAATGACCTTTGGCTAATTTACATTCTTTAGTTTGTGCATTATACAATGAAAACACATAGTTTTAATTATTTAGTAGAATGTAACCATTTAGATATGTTGCAAAATAAATCCAAATGATATAAGGTATAAATAGTAATGAACTTGCTTTTCTTATAGGATAGCTTCTGACAGCATATAATGTCACACAAATGTCAATGATAATAATATCTATAAACCCTAATAAGGGGTTTCGTAAATAGAAGAACAGGATGCTCCATGCAAAATTGAAAATTAGCTGAATGCTGAACAGGTTGCTGAGTTCTTTCTTCTTTTTTGCCTCTGAGAGAAGAATCATTCCGATAGATATTCCCATACAGAGGTAGATAATGCTCCACGCAATAGGAAATACTATGTTTGGAGGTGTTAAGGCAGGTTTGTTGAGAAAAGGATACCATGTTTTAATAGCATCCGCCTGAAAGTAACTTGCGGTCAATCCGACAAAGAAACATATCAATATCGGAAAAATTATTGCTGCTGTTTTTCTCATGTTTTTATTTGGATTATATCATTTAACTTTGTTGTATAACAAGGGGAGAACTGTTCTTGTTTAAGATTTCACTTTTTATTTCTTCCCTGTATTGTCAAGACTTGCCAAATCGGATATGTTCTCAACTATGACACATCCGTCCGTTATTTGATAATATGACAATTGGCTTCCCGTTGAGCGATGGGGTGAGTTGTGAAGTGATGGAAATCCGCTTTTTCCGTAAGTAGCTGATAGATTGAAAAAAAGCACTTCCTATCGTTCGCTTACGGAGGAAGTGCTTCACACAAAAACTAAACTAGACTTAACTAAACTATTCTATTGGGGGAGTTTCACAACTCCTATCTGTTCGATGCAAAGATAAAAAAAGATCTTTTAATGTGCAAAGAATTGTATAATAAATCGACGGTTTTTTTAATTTTATCGACGAATTAGAGAGATTCCTTAGCTCCGCTGGTCTAAAAACTCCTGAAATACTTGTTTGTAACTATCACTTATCGGGATATAATTCTTTCCGAATACGATGCGTCCACGATCGATGATGCGTATTTTATCCTTTTGAACAATATAAGAACGGTGAACACGCATGAAGCGTGAAGTAGGCAGAAGCTCTTCCATTGCCTTCATGCTCATTAATGACAAAATGGGTTTGGGAGAATCTTCCTCGTAGATTTTGATATAATCCTTCAATCCTTCTATGTATAGAATTTTATTTAGCTCTATTTGTACCAGTTTATAGTCGCTCTTTACAAAGATGCTTTGGATCTCCTCTTTGGGCTGTTGCAATAATTCAAACCATTGTACAGCCTTGTTGGCTGCTTGTAGAAAATCTACATAAGAAATAGGCTTCAGCAAATAGTCCAGGGCATTGACTTTGTAGCCGTCTATGGCATATTGGCCGAAAGCTGTGGTAAAGACAATACGCGTGTTGGGATCTACCATTTTGGAGAACTCAAGCCCATTCAGTTCCGGCATCTGAATGTCGAGGAAAAGCAGGTCGATATGCTTTTCCGGTAATTCTTTCATGGCTTGCACGGCACTGGAATACTTTCCGGTCAGTTTCAGAAACGGGGTTTTATGGACGTAGCTTTCCAGAAGGCCTAAAGCCAGAGGTTCATCGTCTACGATGGCGCAATTCAGATTCATGATGTTGAATATTTAAGGGTAATTATACCTTTATCACTAAAACCGATTTATACTCTTTTCCGTCTTCGCTCACTCCCTGTTGCCAGTTGTAATGACCGGGATAGGTCAGATCGAGGCGTTTTTGTACTTGTTCCAGGCCGATGCCGCTTCCACTTTTATCGGTTTCACTTTTGGGGTGGTAACTGTTACTGATTTCGCATCGCACCTCTCCGGGACTTTCGCTGAAGTGAATACGGATGAAGCTAGGTTCGGTAGGGGAGATGCCGTGCTTAAAGGCATTCTCTATGAGGGAGATGAAGATGAGCGGAGCTATTTCCGTGCGGCTGTCCGGTCGGATGTCGATTTGTGTTTCGACGGTGACATTGGAGGACAGACGGATACGCATCAGTTCGATGTAGTTGCGGATGAAGTCCATCTCTTTGTCAAGGGTGACGAAACTTTGCTGATTGTCATAGAGCACATGGCGGAGGAGACGGCTTAACTCTTGAACGGCAGCTTGCGCTTTCTCCGAATCGAAGGCGATAAGGGCATAGATGTTGTTCAGCGTATTGAGCAGAAAGTGAGGATTGAGCTGGTTGCGCAGATTCTTCAGTTCGGCTTCCGTGCGGTTCTTTTCGGCTTCGCGGCGGGCGGCATCCATTTGTACCCATCGGCCACTCATTTTGATGGCGGCGCTTAGTCCTACGGTCAGTACCATGGAGAAGACATCACGTAGGATAAAGATCCATTTGGGCGGTCCCATGTGCCTTCCACCTTTATCGCCGCTACCTTTGGCGTACGTCTGGAATGCATACTCCTGCCACAGATGCGCACCGGCGGCAACGCACAGTATCAGCAATGCATTCAGCAGCAGATATTGCCTGATGCGTCCTTCGAACAGATATCGGGGAACCAGGAAACAATAGTTCACGTAGAATACAATAAGGAAGGAGAGGGGGATGATACTGCCATGGCGCAGATAGTCCATCCAAGTGATGGTAAAGCCGCTGCGCGTCATCATCAGGAAGGGGAAACCGAATACGATTCCCCAGCCGATAACGTGTATCAGCACTTCGACAAGGCGGGAACGGGAGTTAGGAAGCTGTTTCATAATGATGCAAAGATAATATTTATTCGTATCGTATCGCCTCTATCGGGTCCAAATCTGCTGCCTTTTTGGCGGGATACCAGCCAAAGAACACACCGGTCACCGTACATACGGCGAATGAGAGGAATACACTCCAAGCCTGGATAAAGATGGGCCAGTGTGCTACACTCTTCACGATCCAGCTGGCGCCGCAACCGATGATGACACCGATGATGCCTCCGGTGATACTGATAAGGATAGCTTCTATCAGGAACTGGCTCAGAATATCTACGCCACGGGCACCGACGGACATTCGCAGACCGATTTCGCGCGTGCGTTCCGTTACCGACACGTACATGATGTTCATGATACCGATGCCGCCTACTACGAGCGATATACCGGCGATGCAGGCAAGCAGCGTGGTCATCAGATCAGTGGTGGAGTTCAGCATGGTACTGAGTTCCTGCTGGCTGCGGATGGTGAAGTCGTCGTCATCGCTTTCTTTCAACTTATGATTCCTTCGCAGTACCTCGGTGACTTCCTCTGTTGCATTGTCCGTCATGTCTTCGGTGAGGGCAGAGGCGAAGATACCGCTGAGGTAAGTCTGTGCCAGCAACCGCTTCATCACTGTGCTGTACGGGGCAAGCACGACGTCGTCCTGGTCCATACCCATGGAGTTGTAACCTTTCGATTTGAGTACGCCTACCACACGGAAAGGAACCTGGTTGAAACGAATGATACGTCCTACGGGGTCTTCGCCTCCGGGAAAAAGATTATCCTGAATGGTCTTTCCTATGACGCAGACTTTGGCCGAGGTCTGTATGTCGGCTTCGGTAAACATCTCTCCGTTCTCTATGCTGAGCTGGCGGATTTCGAGATAATCGGTACCTACACCACTCACGGACGAGGGGTAATTGTTGTTGCCTGCGATGAGCTGTCCGCTGGAGGAGACGTTGGGGCTGACGGCAGCGAGGAAGCTTGTTTCGTTACGCAGGGCTTCGTAGTCGGCCAGTTTCAGCGTCTGCATGGCGCTGGGGTCTTGACGGACGCCTCCACGCATATCCGCTCCGGGGTGTATCATTATCATGTTAGACCCCATTTCGGAGATCTGCGCCTGGATGCTCTTCTTCGAACCTTGTCCGATGGCAAGCATCGTGATGACGGATGCCACACCGATGATGATGCCCAGCATGGTGAGGAAAGCGCGCAGCTTGTTGTTGTTCAGGGCGCGCAGGGCTATTTTGAAAAGGTTTGTTCCGTTCATATATATATATATAATAAGGTGTAATTAGTCTTCCTCCTGTTTGGGTAATGCAGCCAATGCTTCGGCGGCATTCAGAATGTTACTGTTGATACTGTCGTCCTTGATTTGCCCGTCGCGCAGCACGATGTTACGGCTGCTGTACTGGGCAATCTCAGGATTGTGGGTTACGAAAATGATGGTACGTCCTTCGGCATGCAGCTTCTGGAACAGAACCAATATATCGAAAGATGTGCGTGTGTCGAGGTTACCTGTAGCTTCGTCTGCCAGGATAACGGCGGGATTGTTTACCAGGGCGCGGGCGATGGCGACGCGCTGCATCTGTCCGCCGGACATTTGGTTGGATTTGTGTTCCAGGCGGTCGCCCAGGCCGACGGCTTGCAGGGCTTCGATGGCACGTCGGCGGCGCTCGGAGGCGGAGACGGCAGAGTTGTACATCAGCGGAAGCTCTACGTTTTCAACGGCGGTGGTCTTGGGCAGCAGGTTGTAGCTTTGGAAGACGAAGCCGATTTTACGGTTGCGCAGCACGGCACGTTGTGGCTTGCTCATGGTGCGCACGGAGATGCCGTCCAGGAAGTATTCGCCCTGGGTAGGGGTGTCTAGGCAGCCGAGGATATTCAACAGCGTCGACTTTCCCGAGCCGGAGGTACCCATAATGGTGACGAATTCGCCTTCATTGATGGTGAACGAAACGCCGCGCAGGGCGTGGACTGTTTCGTCTCCCACCTGGAAGTTCCGTTTGATATTTTGGAGTTCAATGACTACTTTGTTCATAATGATTATATATTAGTGTGTATCAGGGCTTATTTGCTCTTCTTCTTATTGCTTCCCGGAGGGCCAGGCATGAAGGGACTCTTCTCGCCACTTTCTTGACTCATGGCTGCTCCGCCTTCGCCGCCGGGCATGCTGCCGATAGTTGCTTCGGTGATTACATTCGTCCCGGCAGTCAGTCCGCTGATGATTTCCGTATTGATGCCGTTCGAGATGCCTACTTCTACCGGGTGCGCGGTGAAGGTATTGCCTTCGCGTGTCCATACCTTGTGCTCGCCTTCGCAATCCTTTACGATATCATTATCTCCGATAAGCGGTTTCTCGGGAGTGAAACGCAGGGCGCGGGCGGGGACGCAGAGCACATCTTTGCGGTCGAGCGTATAGATGGTGACGTTGGCCGTGAGGCGCGGTTTCAATTTCAAGTCAGGATTGTGGGCGGAGATGACCACCTCGTATGTCACAACCGTACTCGATGTGCTGCTGGTGCTGCTGGAAGTTGCGTCGCCCAGGCGTATCTGCGTTACTACTCCTTCGAAGACGTCGTTCGGATAGGCATCTACGGTGAACGAGGCGCGTTGTCCTTCTTCCACACCACCTATATCGGCTTCGTCTACGTCGGCCACTACCTGCATCTGCGTCAGGTCCGCAGCGATGGTGAACAGTGTCGGCGTCTCGAAGCCGGAAGCTACCGTCTGCCCGGCTTCCACGTCGCGACTGATGACTACGCCGTCGATGGGCGAAGTGATGGTGGCATACGACAAGTTGCGTTCGGCCTTGGCCAGTGCGGCCTGGCTGCTTTCGTAGCTGCTCCGTGCCTTCTCGTAGTTGTAGACGGATTGTTCGTAGTCGGTATCGCTGATGAGTTGCTTCTCGTGCAAAGTCTTGTTGCGCTGGTAGAGCTTTTGCTGGTATTCGTATTCGGCTTTTGCGCCGTTGTAGGTGGCGCGTTGCGATGCCAGTTCGCTTTGCAACGTCACGCGATCCATTTCGGCAATGAGTTGGCCCTTCGTCACCACCGAGTTGTAATCCACATAAATTTTGTCGATGATACCACTGACTTGTGTACCTACTTCCACCTCCGTCACCGGTTCGATAGTTCCTGTGGCGGTGACCGACTCTGATATTTCGCCTTTGCTGGCGGTGGCGGTGACGTAAGTCACTTTGTGCTTGGCTTTAGCACCTCCGAAAAGCCATATCCCTCCGCCTGCTATTACGGCGACTATTATGGCTGTGAGGATAATCTTCTTCTTCATACTTATTAATATATTACATTGATATTCTTATTTCCTTAAATGAGAATTTACCAGCGTAGCGCTGGAGCAAGGTTTCCATTCGGATTACTTGCACAGCAAGCCTGAAGGGCTTTCATCTATCAGCCCAGGGCAACGCCCTGGGTTTAAGAACGTCCCCTCATCTTACGCCCTGAAAGGGCATAAGATTGTATAACGGGCTTTTGCCCTTTCAGGGCGCAGAGATAGGAGTGCATTATTACCCAGGGCGTTGCCCTGGGCTTATAGCTGAAAGCCTTTCAGGCTTGCTGCGCTGATGCTTTGCTGCGCTAAATTGTCATTTTACAACTCAATCCTTTCTCCCTGATAGAACCTCAGCAACTGTGCGTTCAGTATCGCCATATATTTGGCTTGCAACGTTTCCTGCTGTGCGCTGAGCAGATTGCTTTTTTCTGTCAACAGTTCTACGGTATTCTTCATCCCCAGGTTGAACTGCTCTTGGATGAGGTCGTAGCTGGTCTGCGTACTGCGAAGCTTCTCCACGGCGGCGGCGTAGCGTTGCTGTGCACTGTTGGCATCCAGCCAGAGGCCTTCGATGGTCTTGTACAGCGTCTTCTGCTCGTCCAGCAGAGACAGCTCGCTGGTTTGCTTTTGCAGTTTGGCTTTCTGCAGGGCGCTTTTCGTCTGGCGGTTGTTGAAGATGGGGATGCTCACGGTCAGTCCCAGCGAGTTGTTCCAGTTCTGTTTCACCTGCTCGCCGAAGGTGAAGTCGCTGCCGTTGGCATTGGTGGTTCCTATTCCCGCGCTGAGGCTCAGGGTAGGGATGTAGCCGGCACGGGCGATGCTGATGTCCAGCTCCGAAGCCTGCACGTCGAGTCTGCTTGCTTCTATTTCGGGGCGTAGGGCGAGGGCGGCGTGGAAGACATCCGTTTTGGTGGGCAGGGGAGACAGCACATGCTCGTCGCCCAGAGCGGGGAGGTAGAGATTCATTTCCGCTTCGCCGTCCAGTTCGAGGAGTTGCTTCAGTTGCAGTTTATAATCTTGCAGGGTGGCTTGTGCGGTCACCAGCTGATACTTGTCCGTACTGACTTGCGCTTCCAGTTGTGCCAGGTCACTCTTGGCGATGCTTCCGGCTTGCAGCAATGCCCGGGCGCGTTCACATTCCGCCTGACTCACTTCGAGGGTCGCTTCGTTCACTTTCACTGCTTCGGCTGCATAGAGAATCTGTACGTAGGTCTGTGCGATGCTCTCTTCGATGCTGTTTTCACTTTGCGCTACGTTGAGGTCGGCGATGCGATTGTTGAGCTGTTGCTGCTTCAGGGTGTTGATGCGTTTGCCGCCGTTGTAGAGGGTCCAGTTGGCGTCGATGCCGTAGCTGCCGTTGTATGAGGTTTTGCTTTGGCTGCTGGTGATGTTGTCACCGTCGATAATCGTGTTCGTTTCGCTGTAGGGACGGTTCACGATGCGCTGGCTCACGTTGGCCGAGAGGCTGGGGAAAAGGGCGGCACGGGCGGTTTTCACGTCTACTTCGGCACTTGCGGCGTTGAGGCGGTTCTTGCGGATGGTGATATTTTGTTGCAGGGCATAGTCGATGCAGGCCTGCAAGTCCCATTGGGCAGGGAGGCTGTCGTGCGGTGCATTCTCTTGCATGGCGGGTTGCACGTTGGCACTGTTTTGTGCGCCAAGCCACGTGCAGCTTGCCATGCAGAGCGTTATCACTGTCAATCTTTTTACGTTCATCATATTTTCGTTTTGCTATGGTTTTTACATTTGCAAATGTAGGGGGTGGGGAGGTGGTATGCAAAAACGATAGACGTTGGGGGAGTTTTCGTCGCCAAAAGTGCTTTTTCTATCGATGGACAGATAGAAGGACGTAAAACGTAAATATTCAGGAGATTATGAAGGGGGAAGCGTTCATTAAACGTTCGTTTTTTGAACGCCCACAAAGGTAATGTTTTTTCTC
>CABMPP010000014.1 GCA_902388495.1 uncultured Bacteroides sp.
CGGGCACCTCCCCTTTCAGGCGGAGGAGTTTGAGATACACTTGTTATCACACGCCCCTAAATTATCATTTATAGTATCGTCTATAGATTTCCTTGTATTCTTTTCCTTTCTTGAAAGATTCCAGCCACGTGTTGAGGCTGTCCAGCAAGACGGGAGATTGTTTGCTCACTCCCCAGGAGTAGAACTGTGTAAAGCTGATGGCAGTATTGATATCTATTTCGGGCATACTGTCTGACGCAGCCTGCGCAATACTTTCGTCGCATACTGCGTAGTCTATATCCCCGTGGGCAACTAATGAAATCAACTGTTCCGAACCATACTTCTCTATCTCTTTGACGTAGATCGTATCGCCAATCTCATTTCCCAGGTTGCGGATGCGCAGTATCGAAGGAGATCCCTTTACTACATGCAGCGTTTTTCCGGCTAAGTCCAGTTGGCTTTTGATGAACAGCGCTGAGTCGGAAGCATTGTCCGGTTTTCGCTGCACCAATACCTGCTTGCTCAGTACAATCGGGGTTGTAAGCAGCAAAGAATCCTTCAACTCGCTGGTGGCAAGGATGCCGTAAGCAATCACATCATATCTGCCTTCAGCCAAGCCTTCCAGCCGATTGTCGAAACTCATCTCCGGCGAAATGGCAGCTTGCAACCCATGATCGCGGGCAAAAGCCTCTATCAACTCATAATGGAAGCCGGACAACGTATCGCCGTCTACGTAGAAACTGATGGAGTTGTATTCCGTTGCAGCATGTATGACGCCTTCGGCTGCTATTTCGGCATAATCACGCGGCTGCCCTTTCGGCTTCTCTTCTTTTTTCATGAGGTAATGAGCAAGAAGGACGGCTATAATCCCCAGCAACGCATATTTCAAGAGTCTGCTTTTCGTCATACAGCAAGCATTTAATCATAGAAATTCCACGAAATACCAATCTTGAACAAACGTGGATTGATAGGATAGTGGGGCACCAGGAAGTAATTGGGCTTACCCATACCTGCATTGACATGATACATCATGGCAAAGATACGTGTCCGCTTCAATTGCAGGTTGGCATAAACATTCACGATGGGGTAACCACCGATTTCCACCTGGTCGTTGGTTGGTTGCAGGTGGAACTGCTGGATGCCGGGCGCGTAGGCAGGTGCATTGTAGGTAGTGAAGTATCTGACGTCGGCACCCAACTGAACAGTCAGCACCTTCTTTGCCAACTTAGTCAGTATATATAAGTTATGGTAAAGCGAGAATTGTGGCAACGGAAGTACCGCTTCATTACTTGTCTTTTGCCAGGTTACTTCATTGTCCAGGTGAAGTATCCCAAGACGGAAGTTTTGCGCCAGCGTGGCGGACAGTATCTGTATGTTGCCTCCGTTCTGCTCGGGCATAGCACTTGGGTTGAAATAAGTGTAGTTCTTTATATTCTCCACATTGGCGCGTAGATTCGTTCCCCAGCGGGCAATGTTCAATTCACCTTCCACGCGGGTGCGGAATTCTTTGTCCATATTATCATTGTCCCAACTGTAGTGGTTGGAGTGATAGTGGCGCATATAGAAGGAGGGGAGCGTGTTGCTCACGAAACCGCGGGCATAGAAGTTCACCGTATCTTTCCATAAACGGAAGTTCAAGTCCAGGTTGGCATTGACACGGAACTGACCGATAGCTTTGTCGAGCAGGCCCACTTCACCGTTCACATTGTAATGCAGCAACTTGCCTTCGCGTTTGGCAAGTTCTCCACCTACGAAGACTTCCTGCTCGGTATAGCGGATGCGGCGCATGTCCGTAAGCGTATCGACATTCATCAGGTCGTACCGGCTGAATTTATGGGAGATATATGCTGTAAGCCCTGCTTTGGCATATTTGTTGAATCCCTCCAGCAGTGCTATGCCGAATACGTTCTTTACGCTGAAGGCTGTGGTGGAGTCATTGCTATGATCCTTGTAGAGATAATACTTTTCGGGAAAGAATCCTTTAGGTTCGTTGCCCGAACGGAATTCATGCCGTGAGCGTTCCACCTTGAGTGTATGTATAAAACTGGTGACGGGCACAAACTCCTCTGTAACAGTGGTATCTTGTACTGCCACCGCAGGGATGCTGTCGTTTAACGGTTTCTTGGCAGGACCTTCCTGTTCTTTTATTTCAGTCGTTTTCCGGGTGAAGCCTAGTCGGTAACGTTGTGTCAGGTACACATAGAAGTCCTTGTTGCGGTTCGAGGTCTGTTCCAGTTTGACGGGGATAGTGGTCGACTCGTACTCCTTCTTTCCACCCGACATATTTTCGGGACGGGTGATGTACTGATCGTCCGCAATACCGCCGTTTTCGTTCATCTTCATGAAGAAGTTGTTGTATACGGCTTGTAGTTGGTACTTTTCGCCTATGTAGCTGGCAAACAGTCCGGCATTGAAGTGCGAGGTCGATTGGTTCTGGTAATATCCGCGCCCATAGAGGTAATCGATATTGAAGCCAAAGGCAAACGCTTTGTTGACGTTGACGGAGAAGTATGACTTGAACCGCTCTTCACCGTTCACTTTGTTTCCTGCCTTGTAGTAAGTCAGGTTGGTGTAGGGGATGTTACTGTTGGTAAACATCACCTGGTCGGGGCGGACGAAGAAGCTGGAGAAAGGTGTCATGAAAATGGTAGGTTCGTCGTCCGAGCGTTCGAAGAACAGCCGCGAGAGCCGTGGAGAACCCAGGTTGCCCAGGTAGTTATAGTGCCCGAACATTCCTTCTACCAGGTTTGTATTCTGGAAGTTGAGGCTGACAGTATCAGCAGGCAGAATAGTGCGGTTGCCCAGTGTCTCGCTCAGTTTCCACATATAAAGTTTGGGGGGAAGACTTTGGATTTCGGTGTTGGTGCTGTCTTCCAGGTTGTCCGGTTGGGTGTTCGGGTCAATTTGATTGCCGAATCGGTCACGGTTATTCATCGGGTTCAGGGTGTTTTGCGCCATTGCCCCCCATATCCCGACGACGGACAGAAATATATATGTCAGTACAATTCGTCTCATAATTAGGCGCAAAGATACAATAAAAAATTATTCGCTTACTGAATTCGGCCTTTTTTGCTTCTTTTAAAAGTGTCTGTCCTCCTTGTTATGAAATGTTTTCGTAAGTAGGCGCTTGTATATACCCCATACCGGATGTATAGAGAAAAGTTGTCCGGCATTAAGAGAAAAGATCCAGGGCATTAGGAGAAAAGTTCCTTTCTTCAGTGATAATTCTCTGTTCAAAGCTTGCGAACGGATATTCACAAGGCTTGAATATGTATTCGCACGGCGCGAACAAGCGTTCGCGCAGCAAAAACCGATTTTCTTCTAAGGATGGTGTTACTAATATCTTTTACTTACTTATCTTTGCAGGTAAATGAATATCTTTACAGCTTCTTTATTCTTTAATAAAAAGCCGATATCCTTAATACATTATCTATTATGAAAAACTTGTTGCTACTTTTCTGTTTGTTCACAACTTGTACTTTGCTGCATGCACAGGAGGCAGACCTGGCGGAATATCAAAAAGAACTTGCCCGCGCTGAGAAGTTGAAAGACCGGGACAGTATTGCTGCGGCATACTGTCATTTGGGAGAGTATTATACGCGCCGTTCGGCAGACAGTGCCCTTTATTATTCGGAGAAAGCACTGGCAACGCTGAAGACAAAGCCTTCATCTTTGCATATCACTCTATTAAATGATATAGGAGATGCTTACTTCTCTTCGGGCGACTTGGATAAAGCTTTTTCTTATTTTTCCATGGCACGCCACGAAGCGTCCGAGCTGAAAGATACGGTACTATGGGCTAATGCAAACACAAATCTCGGGGTGGTTTACCGTCAGAGAGAGAATCCCGATTCCGCACTGATTTACTATAATGAAGCATTACACTTGCTCGAAGGTCGCGAAAACTATTCCGAGCTGGCACAGGTATTAAGCAGCATTGCCATACTCTATGCCAATAGAAGTCGTTCGGATGAAGGCATATTGTATGGGAAACGCGCAGTGGAAGCGGCTGCAAAAAGTAAAGATATGGATATGATACTATATGCCAACTATGCTTGCGGCAGTATCTACTTTCAGCAAAGACGGCATGACGAGGGTATCGGTATGCTGCGGGCGGTAGTGGAAGAAGGAACCCGACAGCAGATGCCCCTATATGTCCTAAAAGGTTATACAACGATGCTTGAGATGTTTAAGGCTTTAGGCAAGCGCGATTCTGTTGATTTCTATATGAAAAAAGCGGAAGCTGTGGTGCGGCAATTACCGGAGGACTCGCAAGAGGTCTTGGGATTTCTTGAAGAACAATTTCTTATTTACATGGAGCAGGGACGCTATCGCGAGAGCTTGGACATACAGATGAAACTGTTGAAGCGTCGTGAGAGAGGAATGTACATGCCGGTCGACAAACTGTATCTGATGATAGCGCGTAATTATCGTGGCCTGAAAGAACCGGAAAATGCCATGTACTACTATGACATGGCTTATCGGACATGTGACAGTTTGTACTCCGAACGCGTCACCAAGGAGTTGTCCGACATGACCGTAAAGTATGATACTAAGGAGAAAGAACTTGAGATAGTTCGTCTGAATCAGGTCCAGTTGGAGCAAAAAGCACAAACCATGCGCTGGCTTGTTGCAACGATTGTAGTTGTATTCGTGTTCCTGCTTTTCCTTCTTTATTATATGTTCCGTCGCAAGCGCGTCAAGAAGGAGGAAGAATTGAAACTTGCCCGAAGTTATATCGAAGGTTTGGAACGTGAGCGCACGCGTCTTGCCAAAGACTTGCACGACGGTGTATGCAATGACCTGCTGGGCATCGGTATGCAGATGCAATGTATGCCGCCTACCGATGAATCGAAGCAAGAATTGCTGGGCTTGCTGGAGCAGGTGCGTACCGACGTGCGTTGCATCTCTCATGAACTGATGCCGCCTAAGTTCCAATACACCACGTTGGCCGAGACAATAGAGGCGTATGTGGAGCGACTTGCTGTACCTTCGTCCGTGCAACTGGCTTTCAGTGGAGAGAACGAGGGAGCGGAATGGCATCAAGTGCCGGAGCAAGTAGCTTATGAGGTTTATCGTATTTTGCAAGAACTGCTGTCCAACGTGCTGAAGCATTCCGGAGCAACTGAAGTATATGTAAGCCTTTCCCTGACAGAGAAGTTATTGACACTGCAGATAACCGACAACGGAAAGAGCTATTCCGACGGCAGTGCTGCGGGAAATGGTATCGGCCTGACTACTATCCGGGAGCGGGTAAAAGCAATTGGCGGAGTGTTTACTACGGATATACAGAACGGCGAACAATTGTTCAAACTTGAGATTTTGTTGTCTATTTAACTGAAAACCGTTCTATCCGGGACTAAAATCACTATTTTTGATGATGCCGTATATTGATAAATAGTTTTTCTTTGCAGAGAAAATTAGAACACAAAGATAGGTTGATGAAAGAGAAAGATATACGCATTTTGTTGGTAGATGACCATGATTTGGTGCTTCAAGGGCTGAAGCGGATAGTAGAATGTTCGTTACCGGAAATAAAGACCGTATGTACAGCTTCGTCGGGGCAGGAAGCGCTGCAATTTATAACGTCCCAACGCTTCAATCTTTTCGTGTTGGATATAGAATTGCCCGATTTATCAGGGTTGGATGTTATCTCCTGCATTCGTGAGAAAGATCCGCAGGCACGTATCATAGTGAATACCGTACACGAAGAAATCTGGTTCATCAAGAACCTGGTGCAGTGCAATGTAGATGGCATCCTGTTTAAATCCATTGATTCTACCAAGATTGCCGAAGCTATCCGCCGCGTGCTTGACGGCGAAACTTACTATTGCCCCTATGCCGAGCATGTGCGTGCACAGATGCGGCGTTCGGATGAAGGACGGCGCGAAGAACTTACCCTGCGCGAACTGGATGTGCTGAAACGTATCTCCGAAGGGAAAAACACCCAGGAGATAGCGTCGGAACTTTGTGTCTCTACCAATACGGTAGATACGCACCGGCGTCATCTGTTGGAGAAACTCAATGCAAAGAATGTGGCAGACCTGATAATGACAGCTATTTCCAAGGGCATTATCCCTATCCGCAAGTGTTGACGGCATTACTCATTTTAAAACATATTGATATGATGAAGAAGTTTACTATTGCAGTTTTATCCGCAATCTTTTGCGGAGTGGTTGCGCTGTCGGCATGCGGTGGCGCGAAGAAGAATGGCGGAAGTACGGAAAGTACAGAAAGCCAGGGAACGAGTGTTGCCGAAGATAATGCTCCGCGTGGTTACCTTATGCCTGCCATCTCGGTGAATGACTTTTGTGGCGATTTCACTACGATGAGTCCCGACTACGGTTATCTGATGCCCGAGAAAGGATTGTTCCTTAAGATGAATGATATACGGGGGGCATACGGGATTGATGTCTATACTTATGTGATGGATGGTGACAAAATACAATGTACACCGGGGCATTTTGTGATGATAACTCCGCGAGGTGGCGATAAACTGGAAGTAACCATCAAGAAAAGCTCCAGTAACAATACTCCTTCCTTCACGTTCGTACCGACTCCCAATTGTGAAAACTCTGCTTATGTAGCTACTGAAGCGGTAGCTGGTAACTATTACTATCTCTGTGGTGACGGTGAAGCTCGCTACAAGTTCGAAGACTTGTTTGAGGATGAGCGTTGTGCAGAGTTTAAGAATTTAGTGGATAATTATGGTAAATAACCACTATGACAAAAGTGATTTAATGATGGATATTATGAAAAAAGTGATATCGATTTGTTTATGCGCTGTGTTTACTTTATTGGCAGCCTGTAGCAGCGATAGTGAAGGCGAACAGAAGAAGATACAGGTTAATAATGAGAAAGAACTGAATCAGACTCTGTATGCCGACCAGCAGAAAGGCGGTATTTCATTTGTTGCGGAGGCTGATTGGACAACTTCCGTATCGGAGAGCACTGCCACAAAAGCCGCAGCAACATGGGTTACTTTAGATCCCGATCATGGAGGCAAAGGCAGCTATACTGTTTCGATCAATTTGGAACCCAATCTTACGGGGCAGAAACGTACGGCTACTATCACCATCACGTGTGGTGATACAAAGATTACGGTAACTGTCACGCAAGAAGGTACTACCGAATCCGGTGATGTGCCGGGAGCCAACCAAAATTACCTGGTAAGCCGCATACAAGAGGTCTATGAAACGGTGGTAGCTGCTACGGGGGCGAAAGAAACGAGTACCACTGCCTATACGTTCGAGTACGACAGTCAGAATCGTATTACTAAAGCGCAGGAAGATGAAACCTACTTCTCCGGAGAAAAAGAAATGAGCGGAAACACATTTACTTACGGTGATAATACGATTGTGATGAAAAGTTTCTCCGACGATAAGACCGATGAGCAGGATGAAGCTACTTTTACTTTGGGCGAGGACGGCAATATCGTTAAGTATGAGATTGTGGAGGTTGAATCCGGTTCCCGTTCATGGTATTCGGCAGGTACGTTGACTTACGACAGTGAAGGTTACTTGACGACTGCCGAAGGTCAGGTGGATATGTCTTCCGGCGAACCTGAGAACAGAGTGGATATGGCTGTATGGAAAGATGGCAATCTGATAAGAGCGTACAACGACTATTACGGAACGGATCAACAGAAGACACGTTCCGAAATGGAATATGCCAATTCGGAATACATCAATAATCCGAATGTCAATCTCGATCTGAACTTCTTTGTTTGCGACAGCGAATGGCTGGACTGCTTTGCTTTCGGTGGAGCGTATATCAAACCCTATGGTCACATAGGCAAGCGTAGCAAAAACTATATGACTGCGGAGTATGATAAGTATCACGGCGACAATGAGTATTGTACTTATCAGTACGAGTTCGACGAAAAAGGGCTTCCGGTAAAGGTTATTAAGACCCGCCATGATAAGGAAAACTATTATTCGAAGAATCAGATTACATACACCATCACTTATAAGTTAGCTCAATAGGTATAAAAAAACGGATGATGCATTCACTCAGAAGACATCATCCGTTTATGCATTTGGTTCTGCATTTTCATCAATGTCATCCGCCGCTTAAAGCAATGCGGCATACTTGCGTATTTTATTCAAACGTTCAATGAGCGTCCGGTCGTTGCTTGCTTGCTGCATATTGTATTTCAGCTGCAGACGCATTAGCGAATCGGCAGGAATATCCAAGGCTGCCTCAAACATCATAGCGGTGGGAGTGGTCAGCGTACGCCGCCCGTTCAGCAGGTCGTTGAGTGCCTTGTAGGAGATACCCATTTGTTCCGCTAGTTTCCGCTGTGATATTTTGCGGTATTCTATTTCATCTTTCAGCACCTCACCAGGATGAGTGGGGGTATATCCGAATCTTACAGTTGCCATATCTTTCGCTTATTTATAATGATTAGACAATTCGATAATGTTGCATACAGTGACTACAATCTCGGAAACTACTTTTGTGGTCTTGAACTCTATACGGTATTGGTCATTCACTCTGACCGATTCCATGCCTGCTCTATCGCCAATAAGTACCTCGTAGTGTAACGAATGATACCTAAAAAGATCTTCTACCCCCGACACTGATTCCAACAAGTCTATCGTCTTACGATATTTGGCGACGATTTGGGGTTGAAAGCGATGCTTCTTGTCGGAAGTTCTTCCTTCAAGGTAGAGTTGCTCCAAATATTCCTTATCAAACTTAATTTCCATGCTTTGATTGTAATCAACAAAAGCAAAGGTAGTGCAAATCTTTATAAGTCCACAATATTTGAGGATTTATTTAGAAGGTTTTTCATTTGTATCATCGGAATATACCTATCCCGTTCTGTTGCCCGTCCCGGCGGATATGTTATCCGCCGGTCATGATTATCAGGATTTTCGACCACCTATGATTACAAATCCGATTGAACGAAGAATCAGATTACATATACCATCACTTATAAATTAGCTCAATAGGTATAAAAAAACGGATGATGCATTCACTCAGAATACATCATCCGTTTACTATAAACGCATCATCCGTTGAGGGCAAACACATCATCTGTTTGCACCGAACGGATGATCTGTTTTTTTAGACTTCCTTAATCAGCTCCATACCGCGCTTGATAGCCTCTTCGTTCATCGGTATCAAGTGGTGGTGACGTTCGGGAAGCGTCTTCTTCAAACCTTTGATTACGTTCTCCAGCGTTACTATCGGCGCAATCTTCAGCAGTCCGCCCAGTACAATCATGTTGAATGCCTTGGCGTTGTTCATTTCATTGGCAGCATCCATGGCATCAATGCGATATACCTTGATGTCCTTACGCGTAGGTGGGTTGATGATACCGTAGCCGTCGTAGATCAGTACGCCGCCGGGCTTCACTTTGCTTTCGAACTTTTCCAGTGACGGTTGGTTCAGTATGATGGCGGCATCGTACTTGCTGAGGATGGGCGAAGATATCTTCTCGTCGCTCACAATGACGGTTACGTTTGCCGTACCGCCGCGCTGTTCCGGTCCGTAGGCGGGCATCCAGGTTACTTCCTTGCCTTCCATCAGTCCGGAGTATGCCAAAATCTTTCCCATGGACAATACACCTTGTCCACCGAAGCCTGCTATAATGATTTCTTCTTTCATTGTTCTTCTGTCTTTAGATTATTTATCTTTCAGGTCACCCAGCGGATAGAACGGGAACATATTCTCTTCCATCCATGTGTTTGATTTCTCGGGAGACATCTTCCAACCGGAGTTGCAGGTAGAAACAATTTCTACGAGGTTGGAACCTTTGCCTGCCATAGAGTTCTCGAATGCCTTGCGGATGGCTTTCTTTGCTTTGCGGATGGCGGGAACCGTTTGCACGCTCTGGCGGGTTACGTAAGCCGTACCTTCCAGTTGGGCGGCGATTTCGGTCATCTTCAGCGGATAGCCGTGCAAGTGAACGTCGCGGCCGTAAGGACTTGTTGAGGTCTTCATGCCGACGAGGGTAGTGGGGGCCATCTGGCCACCGGTCATACCGTAAATGGCATTGTTGATGAAGATGATGGTGATGTTCTCGCCACGGTTCAGGGCGTGGATGGTCTCGGCTGTACCGATACATGCCAGGTCACCGTCGCCTTGGTAAGTAAACACCAGGCGGTCCGGCCAAAGGCGCTTGATGGCGGTGGCAAGGGCGGGCGCACGTCCGTGTGCGGCTTCCTGCCAGTCGATGTCTATATAGTTGTAGATAAACACGGCACATCCCACGGGGGAGATGCCTACTGCTTTGTCTTCCAGTCCCATTTCTTCGATTACCTCGGCTATCAGTTTGTGAACCACACCGTGGCTGCATCCCGGACAGTAATGCATGGGATTATCGTTCATGAGAGTCGGTTTCTTGGCAACCAGGTTCTCGGGCTTGATAATATCTTCTCTTGTCATAATCACTTCTCCTTATCTATTGGTGAAACGTATGAAAAATTCCATCAGCTTGACGAATATCGCCGCACCGCACACGTAGATGAACAGTTTGAAGTCATCCCGTGCTGCAAAATATACAATGATAGCTGCCAGGGCAAGTATCAGGAACAGAATATTCAGTACGTTTCTTATTTTATCAGGATTCATTTCTCAATAAGTTTTTCTTTTAATGCTGTCACAATCTCATCCGGGTCGGGAACGATGCCGCCAAGGCGTCCGAAGTGTTCCACATTTACTTTACCGTTCACGGCGAGACGAACGTCTTCAACCATCTGTCCGGCATTCAGCTCGGTAACCAGCATACCTTTCACCTTGCCGGCATATTCGGCAATGGCTTTGGTGGGGAACGGCCACAGTGTGATGGGGCGAAGCATACCTACCTTGATACCTTCTTCGCGTGCCAACTCCATCGCTTTTTGTCCGATACGTGCCATAGACCCAAAGGCTACAATCAGGTATTCGGCATCTTCGCAATGGATTTCCTCGAAGCGTACTTCGTTTTCTTCTATCTCCTTGTACTTGGCCTGGAAGCGGATGTTGTTCTTTTCCATTTCTTCCGGTTTCAGTTCCAGGGAGGTGATGATGTTGGGCTTGCGGCCTTTGGTTCTGCCGGTAGTGGCCCAAGGGCATTGTGCGATGACTTCTTCGTCCGTGCGGCGCGGCTTCTGTGCGGGGAGTACGACTTTCTCCATCATCTGTCCGATAACACCGTCGGCAAGGATGATGGCCGGGTTGCGGTATTTGAAGGCAAGCTCGAATGCCAGTCCTACAAAGTCCGCCATTTCTTGCACCGAAGCCGGGGCAAGGGCAATCAGTCGGTAGTCACCGTGACCGCCGCCTTTTACAGTCTGGAAGTAGTCGGCCTGGCTCGGCTGGATAGTTCCTAGTCCGGGACCGCCACGCATTACGTTTACAATCAAGCAAGGCAATTCGGCACCTGCCAGGTAGGAGATACCTTCCTGCTTCAGGCTGACACCGGGGCTGGACGAGGAGGTCAATACCATCTTTCCGCTTCCGGCACCGCCGTACACCATATTAATAGCTGCCACTTCACTTTCTGCCTGGAGCACCACCATGCCGGTAGTTTCCCACGGTTTCAGTTCGGCAAGAGTTTCCAATACCTCCGATTGCGGAGTAATAGGATATCCGAAGTATCCGTCGGCACCGCAGCGGATGGCTGCATGGGCGATGGCTTCGTTTCCTTTCATTAATACAACTTCTTCTGCCATATTCTTCCTAATTTATTCTACTTTTACTTTATAAACTGAGATACATCCGTCCGGACATACGGTAGCGCACGAGCTACATCCGTTGCAGGTATCTTCTAATATTTGGTGGGCATAGTTATACCCTTTCACGTTCACCTCTTTGGTGAGGGCTATTACATTGAGCGGACAAGCTACCACACACAGGTTGCAGCCTTTGCAACGCTCGGTGTCCACTACGATTGCTCCTTTGATTTTTGCCATAATTTACGTCCTTTATTTTTATTGATTGTACATATCCTTATTATAGAAGTTCAAGATATCCATAGCCATGCGGTGTGCATGTTGAGCGGGGCTTTCCGGATTAAGGTCGATGGCATACTGATAATTGTTCAATGCCTGCTGCCAATTGCCTTGTTTCCGGTAGGCATTTCCTCGAAGATAGTAAGCCTCATCTTTACCGGGGAAGTCGGTTTGTAATATTTCGTCGAGCTGCCGGATGGCTTGCTCTACATTTCCCTGGTTGATAAGCTCTTTTATGGTATTTAATTGTTCCATATCATTCTTAGTTCGGGATTACTGACCTACAAAGATAGTTTTTATTTAAAGACAATATGCATCTTCACTGTGAAAAATAAGAAAAAGGGGGTAAGAAAATAGCCCGAAGTCCTCTTCTGATCTATCAGAATGTCAGGACTCCGGGCTGATAATATGGAAAATATGGTTGGACTACTTTACAAGTTTGCCGTTTATATATAGATTCTTGAACGTAACGTCTTTTGCTCCTTTTATGTCGTTTCCGTCTTTGGCAACGTTGTTGAAATGGCAGTCTTCTACGCTGATGTTGGATACGTGGTCGTCATCGTCCAGGCCGATAATGAGTACGCCGAGCTTGCTCTTTTCGCAGGTCACGTTCTTCAGGTGTACGTTGCGGACGATGGATGGGAAGCTGCGGTCGCACTTCTCGCGGTTTTCGTATTGCAGGTTGATGCGGAGCACGGCTTCACGGCATTGGCCTACGGTGACATTGCGCACGAATACGTTCTCTATGATTCCGCCGCGGCAGGTGCTGGTCTTGATGCGGATGACGCGATCCAGGTCGGGGCTGTCCATCTTGCAGTTCTCCACGTATAAGTTGCGGTAGCCGCCGGAGATTTCGCTGCCGATAACTACGCCGCCGTGACCGTTCTTCATGAAGCAGTTGCGCACGATGATGTTCTCACTGGGGGTGTTCCATTTGCGCCCGTCGGCATTACGACCCGACTTGATGGCGATGCAGTCGTCGCCGGTATCGAAGATACAGTCTTCTATCAGTACGTTCTTGCAGGATTCGGGGTCGCAGCCGTCGCCGTTGGGACCACGGTTGAAGACGTGTACACCGCGTACGGTGAGGCTTTCGCAGAACAGCGGGTGGATGACCCAGAAGGGGGAATTCAGCAAAGTAACGTCTTCAATCAGTACTGTGTTGCAAGAGTATAGGTTGATGAGTTGCGGACGCAGACCGTCTTCGGGCGTCATTACACGTTTATAAATAGGAGTGGAGGTTTCGCCGTACATCAGCAGACGCTCGCGCCCGCCGTTTCGCTGGGCTACCATGCCTTCTTTCCAGCCGTACTTGGGAGCGCCGCACATGGGCCACCAGGTTTCGTTGGAGCCTTGTCCGTCGATGGTGCCTTTGCCGGTGATGGCGATGTTGGTTTCGCCGTAGGCATAAATCAGCGGGCGGGCATTGTAGCAATCCAATCCTTCCCACCGGGTGATGACACCGGGGAAGTAGAGGCTCTGGTCGGTGGAGAACTTCAGCACAGCACCTTCTTCTACATGAAAGTTTACGTTACTTTTCAGGGTGATGGGGCCGGTATAGAATGTTCCTTTCGGTACGATTACCGTTCCGCCGCCGTTGAGGCTGCACGTCACTATGGCTTGATTGATGGCTTCGTGGCAGGGGCTGTCCGGTGTATCGGGTTTTGCTCCGAAGTCGGTGATGAGATACGTTTTCTTAGGGAAGGACGTTTTCTTGATCTGCTGTTCAATCTTGGCACTCTCCTTGAAAGCCTTGTCGAAGTCTATCGGGTTGGCCACGGCCAAAGTTGCCGATAAAAGCAAGGAAAGGATTCCGAATACTTTCTTCATGTGTTTCTTATACTTTTTAAATGGTTATTAGATGTCGGTGGCAAAAGTACGAAAAGAGAGGGATTGCCGGAGATGAGATTTTGATTGAAAAGGTGTAATAATTGATGGCTTTCAATAAAAATGGCAGACTCTCTTGATGAAAGCCTGCCATTTCCCTATTGGATGGATGTTTTAAATCTACTTGCCTGATACCGGAATCTTCTCTATCCTTCGTTGATGGCGTCCGCCTTCAAACTGGGTTGCAAAGAATTCCTTCAGAATCATATCCGCTTCTTCGGTGCTGATAAAGCGTCCCGGCATTACGAGTACATTGGCATCATTGTGCTGGCGTGCCAGACGGGCAATCTCAGCCGTCCAGCAAAGGGCGGCGCGGATGCCTTGGTGCTTGTTCAGCGTCATGCTGATGCCTTCGCCGCTGCCGCAGATGGCGATTCCCGGATAACACTCTCCGGCTTCTACGGCCAGTGCCAGCGGATGGGCATAGTCGGCATAGTCACAACTCTCCGTAGAGTAAGTACCGAAGTCCTTGTATGCCCAGCCTTTTACTTCCAGCCAACCGCGAACGTATTCTTTCAATTCAAATCCGGCATGGTCGGAACAGAGTCCTATTGTTTTCATTGTGCTGATGTGCTAAAGGATAGAATGATTTATAACATTGCTTTTACTTGCTTATAAACATTCTCAGCCGTAAAGCCCAGCTTCTCGTCCAGTACGGTGTAGGGAGCGGAGAAGCCGAAAGACTCCAGACCCCACACTTTACCGCAGGGACCTACCAAGCCTTGCAGCGTCACAGGCAGACCGGCCGTCAAGCCGAATACCTTGATGCCGCAAGGTATGATGCTTTCCTGATATCCCGGAGCCTGGCTGCGGAACAAGCCTTCGGACGGAGCGGATACGATACGTACCTTCACGCCGTCTTTGCGCAACAGTTCTGTACCGGCTACCAGCGTAGATACTTCGGAACCTGAAGCAACGAGGATTACATCCGGGTTCTCATCCGAACCTGCTACGATGTAAGCACCCTTGGCAGCTTGTGAGTAATCGTTTCCTGCGGGCAGGTTGGTGATATTCTGACGGGAGAAGATCAAACCGGTAGGAGTAGACATGTTCTCCATGGCGAGTTTCCAGGCGATGGTCGTTTCTTCGGCATCTGCCGGGCGAAGTACCAACATGGAGTTGTGGCCTTTATGGTTCTTCAGTTTCTCCATCAGGCGGATTTGAGCTTCCTGTTCTACAGGTTCGTGAGTAGGACCGTCCTCACCTACACGGAAGGCATCGTGTGTCCAGATGAACTTCACGGGTACTTCCATCAGTGCAGCCATGCGTACGGCGGGTTTCATATAGTCGGAGAATACGAAGAACGTTCCGCAAGCGGGAATAACGCCGCCGTGCAGTGCCATACCGATGCAGCAGCAAGCCATGGTCAGCTCGGCAACACCTGCCTGGAAGAATGCACCGCTGAAGTCGCCCTTCTTGAAGGCGTGGGTTTTCTTCAGGAAACCGTCGGTCTTGTCGGAGTTGGAGAGGTCGGCGGAAGCTACAATCATATTCTCTACCTGAGTGGCGAGGGCACCGAGTACGGTAGCCGATGCGGCACGGGTGGCAGTGTTTGCCTTCTGCTCAATGGCAGTCCAGTTCACTTCGGGAGCTTTGCCGGAGAAGAAGAGTTCCAGTTTGGCAGCCTTTTCGGGATTGGCTTTTGCCCATGCGGCTTTGGCTGCATATTTTTCGGCCATGATTTTCTTCAGCTCAGCGGCACGCTTGGCGTAGAGTTCGGCTACTTCGGGGAAGATGACGAACGGATTAGTCGGGTCGCCGCCGAGGTTCTTGATGGTGTTGACGTAAGCGTCGCCGCCCAGCGGAGCACCATGAGTGGCGCAGTTGGCTTCGTAGCTGCTGCCGTCGGCCTTGCGGGCGCCTTTGCCCATTACGGTGTGGCCGATGATCAGAGTCGGGCGTTCTGCTTCGGCTTTGGCTTCGTTCAATGCACCGCGGATGGCATCGGGGTCGTTACCGTTGATCTTGATGACTTTCCAGCCCCAGGCTTCGTATTTCTTGGCAGTATCTTCGATGGTAACATCTTTGGTCTCGGTAGAGAGCTGGATGTCATTGGCATCGTAGAACATGATAAGGTTGTCCAGACCGAGGGCTCCGGCGATGCGGCCTGCACCTTGGGAGATTTCTTCCTGCACACCACCGTCGGAGATGTAGGCGTAGATGGTCTGTGGCATCACTTCTTCGAAACGGGCTTTCATGAACTTGGCGGCAATGGCTGCACCTACGGCAAAGGTATGTCCCTGTCCCAGCGGACCGGACGTGTTTTCGATGCCGCGCATGATGTCGCGTTCGGGATGTCCCGGAGTGGGGCTTTCCCATTGACGGAACTGCTTCAGTTCATCGAGCGTGAACTTGCCGGTGAGGGCGAGTTGTGAATAGAGCATCGGTGACATGTGTCCCGGGTCGAGGAAGAAGCGGTCGCGTCCTTCCCATGCTGGGTTTTCGGGGTCGTATACAAGGAACTCGGAGAAGAGTACGTTTACGAAGTCGGCACCACCCATGGCACCACCGGGGTGTCCGGAGTTGGCTTTTTCAACCATAGAGGCAGCGAGGATACGGATGTTATCTGCTGCGCGGTTCATAAGTTTGTTGTCGTTCATATTGGTATAATTAGTTTTGAATGTAAATATGCACAAGCGGTTCATTTTTGCAGGGACAAAGATAACTCTTTATGTGCAATTCGCAATATAGAAAGAGTGTCTTTTTTATCGTTGCTACCGCCCGCAGGCTGCTAAAAATACAAGAAGTGTTTTTAGCAGAACTACTGTAACTCAATAGTAACAATAGACTTGGCAGGAAGTTTTACCTTTAGTACACCTTTATTAATTTTTACCTCTTTGAACGGAGCCGGTTTCACTGTATTCGGGTTCTCAAAAGAATTATGATCGGTCAGGCGGGCGGCAGTCAGTATTTCGCCCGCAGCCTTCTTGGCGTCTATGCCGGGCAGGTTGATGGTTACTTCCTGGGCGCTGTCGGCGTCGATGTTCGACATAGAGATGTGGATTTTCCCGTTCTTATCCTTGGAAGCGGTGGCGCTGATGAGGGGCACACGACGGTTGTCGCGCACGTCGACGATGTCGCAGTTCAGTTCGAGCGGGATGTAAGTGGCATCCTGGTGGACGTTGTACATCTTGAAGACGTAGTAGGTGGGCGTCAGCACCATGTTCTTGCCGCTGGTCAGGATCATGGATTGCAGTACGTTGACGATTTGGGCGATGTTCGCCATCTTCAGGCGGTCGGTGTATCGATGGAAGATGTCGAGGCTGAGGGAGGCTACGAAGGCATCGCGCAAGGTGTTCTGCTGGTAGAGGTGGCCGGGCGTGGTGCCGGGTTCTTCGTCCCACCAGGTTCCCCATTCGTCGAGCATGAGGGCTACGTTTTTGTCTTTGTCGTACTCGTCCATGATGGCGCAATGCTTCCGGATGACGTCTTCTATTTCGCGGCATTTGCCCAGCGTCCAATAGTAATCGTCTGTGCTGAACTGGGTGGCGGCACCTTTGCTGCCGTTCCAGCCGCTGACGGTGTAGTAGTGGAGGGAGAGGCCTTGCATGCGGCTGCCTACGCGCTCCATCAGGACGCGGGTCCAGTTGTAGTCGTAGTCGCTGGCGCCACTGCCTATCTTGAAGAGGCGGTTGCCGTCGTAGTTGCGGCAGTAGGTGGAGTAGCGGCGGTAGAGGTCGGCATAATATTCGGGACGCATGGAGCCGCCGCAACCCCAGCTTTCATTGCCTACACCGAGGTATTTCACTTTCCAAGCATGGTCGCGGCCGTTCTGCCGGCGGAGGCGTGCCATGGGGGAGTCGCCTTCGGAGGTCATATATTCCACCCATTTGGCAAGTTCCTCGACGGTGCCGCTGCCTACGTTTCCGCTGATGTAGGGTTCGCAGCCCAGCATTTCGCAGAGGTTGAGGAATTCGTGCGTGCCGAAGCTGTTGTCTTCGATGGTGCCGCCCCAGTTGTTGTTCACCATCTTGGGGCGGTTTTCTTTCGGGCCGATGCCGTCCATCCAGTGGTATTCGTCGGCAAAGCAGCCGCCCGGCCAGCGGAGGACGGGGACTTTCAGCTCTTTCAGGGCATTGAGCACGTCGGTGCGATAACCGTTGGTATTGGGAATGTCGGAGCCTTCGCCCACCCAGAGCCCGCCGTAGATGCAGGTGCCCAGGTGTTCGGCAAACTGGCCGTAGATTTCTTTAGGGATGATTTGCGTGCCTTGGTCGGCATGCAGGGTGATTGTTGCGCTCTTCTGGGCCGATGCGGAAAGTGTGGCTGCCAGGAAGATACTGCTGATGATAAGTTTGTTTCTCATGGGTATTTCGCTTTTAATTGTTAGATAAAGTTTAATGATTGGGGGGATTGGGGAAAAATCGGGGGGGACTGAACGTTACATTTCCTCCGCCGGGAAAAATCGGAGCCAACTGCACGTTACATTTGCCCCGCCGGGAAAAATCGGAGCTAACTGCACGTTACATTTGCCCCGCCGGGAAAAATTGGGGCCAACTGCACGTTACATTTCCTCCGCCGGGAAAAATTGGAGCCAACTGCACGTTACATTTGCCCCGCCGGGGAAAATTGGGGCAAAAGGAACGCTATTTACATTTCAGTAGTATCTCGATTCTCCTCCTCCTGGGAGGAGGAGTACCCCAACGGGGGGAGGTGGTAGGCGAAACGATATACCTATTTAATCATAAAAACAAGGATTTCTTTTCTCACCTACCACCCCGCCCTTTGGGCACCCCTCCTCCCAGGAGGAGGGGAATTAAGTTACTTCTTGAATTGCACGGCTGCCTTTTCGATGGGTAGTGCCGCCTTGTAGCTCTGGATATATGCGTTGAATCCCGCCACCTCTTCCGCCGTAGGCGATATCTCCACCCCGGCATCTCCGCCGAACACTTGCTGGTCGAGGAAGGCATCGAGCGGTTGCTTCTTCCCGTTGTTCACGAGGAACGAACCCAGCAAGGCGATGCCCCAGGCGCCACCTTCGCCGGCCGTCTCCATCACCGAAATCGGCGAGTTCAGCGCGGCGGCAAGCACCCGTTGGCCTACGCCCTTGGTCTTGAACAATCCGCCGTGACCGGTGATGCGGTCCACCTTCACCCGCTCTTCCTGGAAGAGGATGTCGTTGCCAATCTTCAGCACACCGACGGAGGCATAGAGGTGCGTCCGCACGAAGTTTGCCAGCGTGAACTTGTCGTCCGCCGAGCGCACAAACAGCGGACGGCCGTCAGCAAGCCCCGTCACCGGTTCGCCGGAGACGTAATTGAATGAAAGGAGGCCTCCACAATCCGCATCGCCTGTCAGCGCGTGGTTGTAGAGCTTGCCGTACACTTCGTTCATATCTACGGGCACGCCCAGCAGTTCCTGATATTCCTTGAAGAGGCCGATCCAGGCGTTGAGATCGGACGTGCAGTTGTTGCAATGCACCATGGCCACGGGGCTTCCGTCCGGCGTGGTCACCATGTCGATCATTTCGTAGGGGCGCGACAGGTCCTTCTCCAGCACAATCATGGAGAAGGACGAAGTGCCTGCCGATACATTTCCCGTGCGTTGCTTCACGGCGTTCGTGGCCACCATGCCGGTACCGGCGTCTCCTTCGGGTGGGCAGAGCGGTATGCCGGCCTTCAAGTGGCCCGATACATCGAGGCGTCGGGCACCTTCCGGCGTCAGGAATCCGGCATTTTCGCCTGCCGGGAGCACTTGGGGAAGGAGGTCTGCCAGTTTCCAACCGTAACCCTTGGGGGCCACCAGGCGGTCGAACTTCTCCACCATCGTGGCGGAGTAGTTCCGGGTCGCGGGGGCGATGGGGAGCATGCCCGATGCATCACCTATGCCCAGCACCTTCTGGCCTGTCAGCTGCCAATGGATGTATCCGGCAAGCGTGGTCAGGTAATCAATCTTGCCTACGTGTTCCTCCTGGTCCAGAATAGCCTGGTACAGATGTGAGATGCTCCATCGCAGCGGAATGTTGAAGACGAACAGTTCCGATAGCTCTGCCGCCGCCTGCGCCGTATTCGTGTTCCGCCAGGTGCGGAAGGGCACGAGGATCTCTTCCTGCTTGTCGAATGCCATGTAGCCGTGCATCATGGCGCTGACGCCGATGGCGGCTAATGTTTCGACTTCGATGTCATATAGGTTCTTCACCTCCGCGCGCAGGTCGGCGTAGCAATCCTGAAGTCCGTACCAGATGGCCTCGATGCTGTACGTCCAAAGCCCGTCAACTAACTGGTTTTCCCAGGTATGGCTTCCTTGGGCGATGGGCTTGTTTTCCTCGTCAATCAGGACGGCCTTGATTCGTGTCGAACCAAGCTCTATGCCCAGAACGGCCCGGCCTGCTTCGATGGTTGATTTTGGATCTGATTTCATAATCTTAGCAGAGTGCCTTGTTCAACATATAGTATACTTCGTTCATGCGCAGTTCTTTCTTGAACTCGCTGATGGTAGTATTCTCGTCGATAACCACCATCTCGATGCCTGCCATTTCGGCAAAGTCTTCCCAATATTCCACGGTCAGGTCGTAGGAGAAGCTGGTGTGGTGTGTACCGCCTGCCAGAATCCAGGCAGCGGCGCCCACTTCGAGGTTGGGCATCGGAATCCACAGGGCGCTGGCAACGGGAAGTTTCGGTAGCGGCTTGCTCTTGATGCATTCCACCTTGTTCACGATGAGGCGGAAGCGGTTGCCCAGGTCTACGATGGTAGCAGCTACACCTTCGCCCTGCTTGCTGGTGAAGACGAGACGGGCGGTTTCGCTGTCGATACCGATGGCGAGGCGGTGTACTTCCAACTTCGGCTTCTGCTCAGCAATGAGCGGACAAACTTCCAGCATGTGTGCCTGCAAGATGGCGCTCCGTTCACCGTCGAAGTTCAGCGTGTAGTCTTCGAGGAAAGAACAGCCTTTCGGCATGCCCTGGCTCATGAACCAAGTGGTGCGGTAGAGGGCGGCGGTCTTCCAGTCACCTTCGGCGCCGAAGCCATAACCTTCTGTCATCAGGCGCTGCGAAGCCAGTCCGGGGATTTGGTCGAAGTCGCCCAGGTCGTTGAAGTTGGTGGTGAAGCCTTTGGCACCCGTATCTTTCAGGATGCGGCGCAGGGCGATTTCAGCTTTAGCGGAGTTCCAGACTTTCAGATAAGCCTCTGTGCGTCCGTCTTCCAGTTCGGGGGCGTGGTCGTATTCCTTGAAGTAAGTCTCGACCATGGCTTGCACATCTTTGTCTTCTACGGCATTGTAGTACTTCATCAGGTCGTTCACTGGACAATAGTCCACGTGATAGCCCAGCACCTGTTCGGCTGATACCTTGTCACCGTCCGTCACGGCCACGTTGTTCATCTGGTCGCCGAAACGGATGATGAGCATGTCCTGTGCGTCGGCCCAAGCAGCGGCAACGCGCATCCAGGCAGCAATCTGTCCTTGTGCTTTCTCATCCTGCCAGTGACCTACTACTACTTTGCGGTTCTTACGCATGCGGGTCACGATGTGTCCGAATTCGCGGTCGCCGTGAGCCGACTGGTTCAGATTCATGAAGTCCATGTCCATCGTGTCCCAGGGAATCTCCTTGTTGAACTGGGTGTGGAAGTGCAGCAACGGTTTCTTCAGTTCCTGCAGGCCGTGAATCCACATCTTGGCGGGCGAGAAGGTATGCATCCAGGTGATGACACCGATACACTTCTCGTCATTGTTGGCTGCCTTGAAGGCGGCGGTCACTTCCTTGGAGGAGTTCACCGTGCCCTTATAGACTACCTTTACAGGCAGACGGCCTGAATCATTCAGTCCTTTTACCATTTCATTGCTGTGTGCATCTACTGCTACCACTGCGTCACCTCCGTACAGGAGCTGTGCTCCGGTTACGAACCATACTTCATATTGATCAAATGCGTTCATATTGCTTTAGTTTTTAATTTGTTATTCTTGATTTTTATTGTCCATAATAAGCGTTCGGACCGTGCTTGCGGCTGAAGTGTTTCTCTACAAGCAGCGGATTCATTGTCAGGTTCGGATTGATGGTGTATGCTATCGAAGCCATCTTTGCAACCTGTTCCATGACTACTGCGTTGTGCACAGCGTCAGCAGCATCCTTTCCCCAGGCAAACGGTCCGTGATTCTTTACCAGCACTCCGGGGGTATGTACCGGGTTCAGGCTTTCAAAGCGTTTCACGATTACGTTGCCTGTTTCCAGTTCGTAGGCGCCTTTCACTTCCGTTTCTGTCATATCTGCCGTGCAGGGGATGGCGTCGTGGAAATAGTCGGCATGCGTCGTTCCTATGTTGGGGATGTCGCATCCGGCCTGCGCCCAGGCGGTAGCGTAAGTGGAGTGCGTATGTACCACTCCGCCTATTTCGGGGAATGCTTTGTAAAGCACCACATGGGTCGGTGTGTCCGAAGAAGGTTTCAGCTTTCCTTCTACGACGTTGCCGTCAAGGTCGACGATGACCATATCTTCTGCCTTCATTTCGTCATAACTCACTCCGCTGGGCTTGATGGCTACCAGACCGGTTTCGCGGTCGATAGCCGAAACATTGCCCCAAGTGAAGATGACCAGTCCATGCCTCACCAATTCAAGATTGGCATGGAATACTTTTTCTTTTAATGCTTCTAACATAATCGTTTAGAGTTTAAACTTCGGTGCCTTGCGGTATGCCTTCTCGTTGAACTGATATAAGGCGGCTCCGCGCTTGGACCCTGTTTTGTCTATCTTATCCGTCTTCTCTATGTAGTCCATTTCGGCTATCCGTTTGCGGAAGTTCCGCTTGTCGATAGCTTCGCCGTAAATGGCTTCGTACAGGCTTTGCAACTGCGACAGTGTGAATAGCTTGGGCAGAAGATTGAAACCGATAGGTTCGGTCGATGCTTTCTGCTGCATCAGCTTCCGTGCCTGTTCCACCATCTGCGGGTGGTCGAAGATAAGCTCCGGCAGGTCGTTGATATTCACCCAGAAGGCATTGTGTTGCTGCACCAATTCCTTGTCGTACTCGTTGATATTGATCAACGCATAATAGGCGATAGAAATAACCCGTTCGCCGGGATCACGTCCTATGTTGCCGAAGGTGCTTACTTGCTCCATATATACATTGCTCAGTCCGGTCAGCTCATTCAGAACTCTTTTGGCCGCATCATCCGCGCTTTCGTCTTCTTGCACGAAACCGCCCATCAGTGACCATTCGCCCATTGCCGGCTCAAAGTTACGCTTCAGTAGCAATAGGTTCAATTCTCCTTCGTTGAAACCGAAAATAATGCAGTCGATGGCTACGTAGAATTTCGGGTTTGAACTGTAATAATTACTCATATATTCTCTTGTTTTATATTGTTGGGTATCTTGTGTGCTTTACCAGAAGTACCAATAGAAAGCAGCCGTAATCGCCAGGATGATAACCGAGTGAATGACGTCCCACTTATTCCAACTGGCACGCGTCGCAGCCCTTTGTGCAGGAGTCGACGTACCGAATACCAACCCTTGTATCTTTGCAGCGCTTGGTGCCGCAGTGAACATGCTGACCACAATGACCACAATGATGCAGAACAGGAACATCCATCCGCAGAAGAACAGCCAGTTCATGTCGTAGAACAAGTATTTGAATACACCGCCAGCTACATCGCCTGCATTGCTGTAGTAAACCTTTGCTCCCAAACGGGTTAATCCGATAACCATACCGGCAATCAATCCCCACATACCACCTTGTGCCGATGTCCGCTTCCAACAGATGCCCAGGAGGAATGCAGCCGCAATACCCGGTGCCAATACAGATTGGACGTCTTGCAGGTAAGTATAGAGCACATCGCCTACGCTACGCATGATGGGAATCCACAGGATGCCCAGGATAACAATAACGACTGTTGCCGTCTGTCCGATAACTACTAATTTCTTTTCCGAGGTTTGGGGTTTGAACCGCTTGTAGAAGTCTATCGTGAAGAGCATTGCCGACGAGTTGAACAAAGAAGCCAGCGAACTCATCAATGCAGCCAGGATGCCGCATACAACGAGGCCTTTTACTCCGGCGGGCAGTAACTTGGCCACCAGCGTGGGGAAGGCTGCATCGGCATTGGCAGTGCCGTTTGCCAGCAGCGGCAAGAAACCTTCACCGCCTGCACCGAGGTATTTCTGATGCAAGGCAAAAGCAATCATGCCCGGAATGAGGAACAGAAATACGGGCAGCAGTTTCAGATAAGCTCCGAAGATGGTACCGCGTCGTGCTTCCTTTTCATTCTTTCCTGAGAGGACACGCTGTACGATGAACTGGTCTGTACACCAATACCAGAAACCGATAATCGCCGAGCCAATCAATGCACCCAGCCAGGGGAAGTTGGGATCGTTGTTGCTGCGTATAAGTTCCGTCATTGTATTGCCGTAGTCGTTTACGGTGACAGCACCGCATATTCTCATCATTTCGTCCCAGCCGCCCAGTTCTCTGAAACCAAGCACAAGGATGATTAATGAACCCAACAGCAGGATGGGAGTCTGCAATACAGAAGTATAAAGTACCGATTTCATTCCTCCGAAGATGGTATATAGTGCCGTCAGAAGAACGAGGCCGATCGCTGCAATCCAGAAGAAATCGATTCCCCATAGTTCCTTGATGCCGAATACTTGTTGGAAAACCAATCCACCGGCATATACCGTAACGGCAACTTTAGTCAGCACATAGCTGATTAAGGAGATTACAGACAGTATGGTACGGGATTGGGGATTGTAGCGGCGTTCCAGAAACTCCGGCATAGTGTATACCATGCTTCGTGAATAGAATGGTACGAATACCCAGCCAAGGATAAGAATCATCCATCCTTGTATTTCCCAGTGGGCCATAGCCATACCACTGGAGGCGCCGGCACCTGCCAGCCCGATCAAGTGTTCCGAACCGATATTGGATGCAAAGATAGATGCCCCGATTGCAAGCCAGGTTGCATCGCGTCCACCCAGGAAATAATCTGCGGAGTTGTTCTGTTTCTGTCTGACAACCCAAACAATAATACCAATCAAAGCCAGGAAAAATATTCCAATGACTAACCAATCTAATGTTCCCACGATACTAATTTGATTTATAAGGTTACTATTACTTCTCTACCGAGAATTTGAAGATACATTCGCTGTTGTATGTTTGTCCGGGTTTCAGTATAACGGACGGCCATTGGGGCTTGTTAGGACTATCCGGATAGTGTTGTGTTTCGAGGCATACGGAAGCACGCTGGTTGTAGGTGATACCTTTCTTGCCGGTCACTGTGCCGTCCAGGAAGTTGCCGGAGTATACCTGGATGCCCGGTTCGTTGGTGTAGACTTCCAGAGTGATGCCGCTTGTAGGTGACGTCAGTTTGGCGGCTACCTGATTAAGATCGCCTTGTGTATTCAGCACCCAGTTATGGTCATATCCGTTTCCGTTTTTCAACTGTACGAAGTCGAAGTTAGTAATATCTTGTCCTACTGCTTTCGGAGTGGTGAAATCCATCGGAGTATCTTTTACGGTAACTATTTCTCCGGTGGTCATAAACGTACTGTCTACCGGAGTATAGTTGTCTGCATTGACATATAAGATATGGTCTGTTGCTGCTTTTGAAGGATCTCCGGACAGATTGAAGTAGGAGTGGTTGGTCATGTTGATAATCGTCTTTTTATCTGTCGTTGCACTATACTTTATATCAATAGCATTGTCGTCCGTCAGTTTGAAGAGAACTTTTGCCGTTACATTGCCGGGGAAGTTCTCGTCGCCGTCCGGTGAAATGCGGGTCAGTTCCAAAGTCGTATTATCAATGAGATTGGCATTGTATACCTGATATTGCCATCCTTTGGGACCACCATGCAAGCAATGCCCGAAGTTATTCTGCGGCAATTGGATGGTATCTCCGTCTAAAACAAATTTCCCTTGGTTAATACGGTTGGCATAGCGTCCGATGGAAGCTCCGAAATCACTTGGAACATTGATGTAGTCGGCAATGCTGTCGAATCCAAGAACAACATCCTGCATATTCCCGTCTTTATCGGGAACCATAATGGAAACGATACGTCCGCCGAAGTTGGTGATGCATACTTCCATGCCTGCTTCATTCTTTAAAGTATAAAGATGTGTAGCGGCATCATTTACGGTTGTTTCGAATTTTGCCGGATTGAGTCCGGACAACGTAAGCTCGGTTTCTGCCTTTTGATTGCACGCAGCCAGCATCAGTGCGGCAATCCCTGCGAGTAGTGCATGTCTTTTCATGGTACTTATATTTAATGTAAATGAGTTGATTATCTTTCTTTGGGTGTAAAAGTAACACTTTTGTTCGGTGTATGATATACACTACTATATGTTATGCAACATATATGTAAAAAAAACAGGCCTTAGATGTATATTGTCGGGATGGGAATTGAAAAGAGAAAAGGGCATCTCCCATTGCTGGAAAATGCCCTTTATAGAGGATTTGTAGATTTCTTATTCTAATCTGCGAGCACCATCGCTGATGACCACATCATAGATCTTCGGACTTCTTCCGAATTTGTTCTTGAATTCTTCTTTTGCTTTGTCAACGAAGGTTTGATACAATTCTTCTTCTACCAGGTTGATTGTACATCCGCCGAATCCACCACCCATAACGCGTGAACCGGTAACGCCGCAGTCAAAAGCAAGGTCATTCAGGAAGTCAAGTTCTTCGCAGCTTACTTCGTATAACTTGCTCATGCCGTGATGCGTTTCGTACATCTTTTGGCCTACAGTTTCGTAATCTCCTCTTTCCAAGGCGTCACAAACATCGAGTACGCGTTGAATTTCTTCGATTACATATTCTGCACGCATGTAGTCTTCTGCACTGATGTCAGCTTTTGCTTCTTCCAGCATTGCCATTGTACAGTCACGCAGGAATTCTACATGAGGATGCTTCTTCTGAACAGCAGCAACAGCAGCCTCGCAACTTTGACGGCGCTTGTTGTATGCAGAAGATGCCAATTCATGTTTTACTACTGAATCAACAAGTACCAGACGATAGCCTTTCGGGTCGAATGGGAAGTATTGGTATTCCAATGAACGGCAATCCAAACGGATGAGGCTGCCCTTCTTGCCGAATACGGAAGCAAACTGGTCCATAATACCGCAATTAACGCCGCAGTAGTTATGTTCGGTAGCTTGTCCTACTTTCGCCAATTCAAACTTGTCAATCTTGTTATCTCCGAACAAATCGTTCAAAGCATAAGCGTATGTGCTTTCCAAAGCTGCAGAAGAGGACATTCCGGCACCCAGAGGTACATCGCCCGCAAAAGCAGTATTGAAACCTTTCACGTCTACGCCACGTTTCATCATTTCCCGGCATACACCGAAGATATATCTTGCCCAGCTGGCGCGGGGAGCATCTTCTTCATTCAAGCCGAATTCCACGTAGTCTTTCAAGTCGATGGAATAAGCTTTTACTGTGTTTGTGCCGTTGGGCTTTACTTCGGCAACCATTCCTTTGTCGATTGCTCCGGGGAATACAAAACCACCGTTATAATCAGTGTGTTCACCGATAAGGTTGATGCGACCCGGAGAAGCATATACTGCTCCCGTTGTTCCGTCAAAATGCTTGATGAAACGGCTTCTTACGTATTCTATATCCATAGCTATTTATGTTTTATAAGGTGAATATATCTAATTACCTGTATTTTCCCTATTTATCCTGTCTATTATTCTACGGGGATGTCTTTGTTAACATTCTTGCAACCTACCAGGCCGTAGAACAGCAAGTATGCAAGCGCTGCGATGATAACCCAGTAGCTTTCCATAAAGCCTGCTACGTCGGCTACCCAACCCTGAAGAACGGGGAGGATACCACCACCGCAAACTAATACCATAAACAGACCGGAAGCAGCAGCCAGATATTTGCCCAGTCCTTCTACTGCGAGGTTGAAGATACCACCCCACATAATAGAGGTACACAAACCGACCAGTACCAGATACATAGCGTTGATAGGTACTTCAGCAAGTCCGAAGGACAAACCGCCGGTAGCACTCTGCTGGAGCACGGGCAGGTTTACCAAAGAGTCTGTTGATGAGAAGATGGCAAGGAATACCAGTAACAAACCTAATGCGGAAGTAAAGGTAAGCATTGCTTTACTGGAAATCTTGGCACCCAGTGAAGCACCTGCCAGACGGCCGATCAACATCAGGAACCAATAAGTTCCTACTACGAAACCGGAGATAGTGGAAGCTATACCGGCACCGCCCTTTTCGATCGGGTCAGTCAGGAACAAGTTCAATGTACCCGGTACACCTACCTCGATACCTACATATACGAAGATTGCGATAGCTCCCAATATGAAGTGACGGAATTTCAAAGCACCTGACATCAACTTGCCGATAGGTTCTGTAGAAGCAGTGGCGTTGGGTTCCGGTATCGGCACGAACAAAAGTACGAAGAATGCAAAAGCAAATACAGCCATTGCTGTGTACATTACCGGGAAAATCTGAGAAATAGTAGCCTTCTCAATAGAACCGGCAATAAGGATACCTACGAACATCGGAGTGATAGTAGCCATTACGGAGTTGAAAGAACCACCGATCTGGATAAGTTGGTTACCCTTGTTTCCTTCACCACCGAGCTTGTTCAACATCGGATTTACAACGGTGTTGAGCAAACACATAGAGAAACCGGCAATAAATGCACCTGTCAGATATACGGCAAAAGCCATATCGGGGCTTGCATGGCCGGACAAATACTGAACACCTACGCCGATAAAGCCGACAGCTACTGCGATAAGCGCTGTCTTCTTATATCCAACTCGTTGTAATAAAATGCCACTTGGTATTCCCATCACTGCATATGCAATAAAGTTACCGAAGTTGCCCAGCATTCCTAATGCATTGGATACTGAAAACTGGTTCTTCAGCACAATTCCCATAGGGGCGGCAAGATTAGTAACAAATGAAATCATACCAAAAAGGAAGATCATCGTAATAATAGCGATGAGTTTACCATTCTGTTTTTGTTGTGTCATGGTTTTTGAATTTAATAAGTTTATAAAATTAGATTAGTTATTTCATTCTTGTACGCCAAACTTGTAAATAGTCACCTGTTGGTACTCGTCATCGGGCAGCAGCACAGCAGATGGAAAGTGAGGCTTGTTTGGAGTGTCGGGGAAGCATTGTGCTTCGAAGCATACGGCACTTCGGGCTGGGAAAGTGGCTCCATGAGCACCGGCAAAACCTCCCAACCAGTTTCCGGTGTAGAGTTGTACGCCACATTCTGTGGTATAGACTTCCATGGTACGTCCGCTCGTCGGTTCCGTGCAAGTAGCGGCAAGGCTCAATTCTCCGTTTTCTGTCTTGCTCAGTACATAGCAATGGTCATATCCTGCGCCGTTTATCAGTTGCTGGAATTTATCGTCAATCCGTTCTCCGATGGTATGGGGAGTGCGGAAGTCCATCGGAGTACCTTCTACCTTCAGAATTTCTCCGGTAGGGACAGATACTTCGTCGATTGGAACATAAAAATCAGCGTTGATAGTAATGATATTATTGAGGACGGTAGGAGTGGGGTTGGCAATGCCGGCGAGATTGAAGAATCCGTGATTGGTCAGGTTTACAACGGTAGCCTTGTCTGTAGTGGCCCGGTATTCGATTACCAGAGCATTGATTTCGTCTTCCAGGCGGTAGGTCATTTCTACTTCCAGATTTCCGGGGAATCCTTCTTCGCCGTCGGCCGATGTATAGTTGAAGATTACAGTCGACTGATCCGGTTGGATGGCATCCCATACACGGGTGTGGAAACCGGTAGGACCACCGTGCAAGGAATTAGGACCATTGTTGATTGCCAGTTGGTGCTCTTCGCCGTATAAGGTAAATTTGCCTTTTGCTATGCGGTTGCCGTAACGTCCGATAGTCGTATTCAAGAAAGGTTCGGGACTGTTGATGACGTGGTCGATACTGTCGTGCCCTAAAATGACATTGTCGTATTTTCCATTTTTGTCGGGTACCATAATGGAGAGGATAGCACATCCGTAATTGGTAACTGCCACTTCCATTCCTTGGGCGTTTTTCAGGATAAACAAATCTGTCTTTTTGTTATTTATATCCTTTTGAAAGTCTTTTCTGTCCAAACCGGACAGATTGCTTTCTGTTGGAGTAGTGTTCATCATAACCATGGTATTAATTAAATTTCTTGCAAATAAAAAGAAATTCTTTTGTTCTCCCAAGTAATTAGAAAGAAATGTAGGGAACATTTTAGGAAAGTTTAGCGTTTAACAAATGGAAGACAAATTAATATTTTTCGTATGTTTGTCCCCGTAATCTAAAAAAATCACATCATTAACAGAACGTTTTAATTAAAAACAGCGAATGTATCCTCTAAAATTTGAGCCTATTTTGAAGCAAACGCTTTGGGGAGGCGACAAGATTATTCCATTCAAACATTTGAATGATACCCTTACCAACGTAGGTGAGAGTTGGGAAGTGTCGGCAGTAGATGGCAGTGAGTCTATCGTAGCCAACGGTGCTGACAAAGGGCTTACACTGCCGGAGATGGTCCGAAAGTATAAAGAAGACCTGGTGGGCGAAGCTAACTATGCACGTTTCGGCAGTAAGTTTCCTTTGTTGATTAAATTCATCGATGCCAAGTTGGACTTGTCTATTCAGGTACATCCGGGTGATGAGTTGGCAAAAAAACGCCACAACAGTTTTGGAAAAAACGAAATGTGGTATGTTATTGCCGCTGATAAGGGAGCTAAATTGATTTCCGGCTTTTCCGAGCAAATAACTCCGAAAGAGTATAAGGAAAGAGTCTACAATGGTACATTTGCCGAAGTGCTGCAAACTTGTGCTATCAAACCGGGGGATGTGTTCTATGTTCCTGCTGGTCGTGTGCATGGCATCGGAGCCGGTGCTTTTGTAGCAGAGATCCAGCAGACGTCAGATATTACCTATCGTATTTTCGACTATAACCGGAAAGACAAGGATGGTAAATCGAGAGAGCTGCATACCAGCCAGGCTATTGATGCTGTCAACTTTGCAGATGTGCAGGATGATTTCCGTACGGAATACGAGCAAGTGCAGAATGAACCGGTAGAAATGGTGGCAAGCCCTTATTTCACTACTTCCATTTATGACATGACGGAAGAAATCACTTGCGACTATTCGGAATTGGACTCATTCGTTATTTTCATTTGTGTGGAAGGCGCATGCCGCGTCATCGATGATGAGAAGAATGAAATCTCATTGCAGGCCGGAGAAACAATCCTGCTACCGGCTGCTACTCAAGAAGTAACCATTGTTCCTGATGGTGCAGTGAAATTGCTCGAAACGTATGTCTGAGACTCCGATTGGACTGAGTAAATAAAACAGGAGGGGCAGCTGTCTGACAGTTGCCCCTCCTGTTTTATTTACTTAAATCCTACTTCTTTCTTCTTCCGAATAGCATTCTGAATTTCTTCATCAGCTTGGCTCCCAACATTATCCCGTCAAAAACAGCCATGCCGGTATTGAATGCTCTCATCATTGCATTCGCCTTATTAGTGGCAGGAGCAAGGGGAGCAAAGATTTCCTGGGTCAGGTCGGTCATGATTTCTTTCTGTGCACGAATTTGTTGCAGCAGTGTTGCTTTTCTTTGAGCAATGCTTTCTAAGGTGACAGGAGTGGTATCGGGCATATTATTCATGGATATTCATTTTTATTTGGATGTATCTAAGAATAGTTCTGCAATGAATCTCACCGTTGGATCGATGATCAACTTTTTGCGGAATAGTACAAGCAGGACAATGATCAGAATATGAAAACAGGTGATGAGTGCAAAACTCATCATAAGTCCACCTACCAGTGGCGCCAGTATATAAACCAGCGTGAATGACAGATGAAACAGAACCACTACGCCGAGGATGACAACCAGCAACACTAACAAAAGTGTAGAAAGTAGCTTGGATAATTTTTCTGTAACTTCCAGCTTCGTATATTCCTTTTGCAGTTCCAGATATTTCTTGAATTCAATGAATAGCTGCTGCATATTCTCAATACTTTTGTCGTCTGCAAACATAGTGGTTCTGTTTTAATACTTTTTTATTCCGTTACTTCGCCTTTAATTTCTGCGGCAATTTCATCCACCAGATCTTCCATTTCACTCCGGTTCAGGCGAATGCCTTTTTTGCGAAGTATTTCCGCGATTTTGTTACGGGTATCTTCTCCTTTTTCTGGAGCAAATAAAATACCGAGGGCTGCACCAACTGCGGCACCACCCAAGAAAGCTGCTAATACATTCAATCCTTTCATAATGTTGTTCCTTTCTTTTTTTAGAGGTTCATGTAGCAAAACTAACAATATTTTTTGAAAAAATGTTCGGAACGTCTGCTTTTTTTATACTTTTTCTTTGTTTAAGGGAAAATGATAATTTAGAAGCGCTATGGAGCATTTTGAATGATTTCAGAAATCATTGCTACAATGATCTCTGAAATTATTACTGCAATGATTTCTGAAATCATTGCAGTAATAAGATGAAGGGAAAAAACATAAATAGAATTGCGCTAAATTCCCATTTAATTTATTTCTGAGCAGCTTGCTTTTTTCTTCTCCAGAAATCTCCGTTTGCGCGGCTACCGCGGTATTTCTTGTTCTCTTTCGCTTTTGCCTTTATTTCTTCGGCTTTTATTTCCTGTGCCTTTGTTCCTGCTGTGGTGACAAAAGGATGGTCTTTAATGACCGGAATAGTCTTTCCTATCAATTTCTGAATATCTTTCAGGTACGGCAGTTCTTCCGATTCGCAGAATGAGAGTGCAATGCCGTCATGTCCGGCGCGTCCGGTTCGTCCGATACGATGCACGTACGTTTCCGGAATATTGGGTAACTCGTAGTTGATGACGTGAGACAGTTGGTCTACGTCGATACCGCGTGCTGCAATATCTGTTGCAATCAGTACGCGCAAACTGTGGCTCTTGAATCCGTTCAATGCACGTTGGCGGGCATTTTGCGATTTGTTGCCATGTATGGCTTCTGCACCGATTCCCGATTTATTGAGGATGCGTGCCAGTTTGTCTGCTCCGTATTTCGTTCTGGTGAATATCAGTACGGATTCGATAGCGGGGCCTTTCAATAAATGGATCAGCAGGTCTTTCTTTTCATTCTTTTCCACGAAGTAAACTGCCTGTGAAATTGTATCGACGGTAGAGGAAGCCGGGGTAACTTCTACTTTCTCCGGATTCGTTAACATCGAGTTTGCCAAGGTCTCTATTTCGGGTGGCATTGTTGCCGAGAAGAAAAGAGTCTGTCGCCGCGCAGGCAGTAATTTCAAGATACGCCGGATATCATGGATGAATCCCATATCCAGCATCCGGTCTGCTTCGTCCAGCACAAAGAACTCAAGCGCTTTAAGACTGATGAATCCTTGATTGATCAAGTCTTGCAGGCGTCCGGGGGTGGCGATCAGTATCTGTACTCCGCGCTTCAGCTCATCGGTTTGCGGTTTTTGACCTACACCGCCGAATATCACGGCATGCCTTAATCCTGTATATTTCCCGTATGCTTCGAAACATTCGCCTATCTGTATGGCCAACTCCCGGGTAGGTGTCAGTATCAGGGCTTTTATACTTTTACGATTATCCGTTTTATATAACTTTTGTAAGATAGGAATGGAGAAAGCGGCGGTTTTGCCTGTTCCGGTTTGAGCACATCCTAATAAATCTTTTCCTTGAAGCAATATGGGGATAGATTTCTCCTGAATCGGAGTAGGGGTAGAATACCCCTCTTCTTGAAGAGCCTTCAATATGGGCTCTATCAGCTTTAAATTTTCAAATGTCATGTAATCAATTAAGTGAGCCTCACGCTCTGTTTATATTCAGCAAATATACGGCAAGTCTTTGGGGGAAATCTCTTTTTATGGCAGGGTTTAATTATATTTAACTAAGGAAACAGGGGCATAATTGTGCGTTATGCTGTACTTTTGTTCCATATTTTAAAACAGTAAGATAAAGAAGGTAAGAATAGGCATAGAATTTACTAACAAAAACGATAAAAAAGATGAAAAAATTAGCCGTATTGGGAATGGGAGTGTGCATTGTATTGGCATTCTCTTCTTGTAAATCAAGTGAAAGTGCTTATAAAAAGGCATACGAAAAGGCAAAACAACAAGAATTGGCAGAACCTCAAACTACTGCTCCTGTTGAAGAAGTGGCTCCGGTTGTAACTGCTCCTGTAGAAGCAAAGGTTGTGGAAAGTGCTCCTGCTGGTATGCGCCAAGAGAAACTGACAGTTGTTTCCGGCGTTGACGGCCTGAAAGCTTACAGTGTGGTCTGTGGTAGCTTTGGTGTAAAAGCAAATGCCGAGAGCCTGAAAAACTTCTTGGATGACGCAGGTTACGATGCAGTGATTGCCTTCAATGCAGAAGCTGCTATGTATCGTGTGATTGTGAACACCTTTGACGACAGAGCTTCGGCTGCTGCAGCACGTGATGCATTTAAAGCTAAATACCCTAACCGCAAGGACTTCCAGGGTGCATGGCTGTTGTATCGCATCCATTAATTGAATTCTTTTTGGTAATTCATAGAAAGGAGGATTTCTTTCCTTTCAGAATGAGGCAGTAACTGGGAAGTTACTGCCTTTTTTGCATTCGGTGGGTTGTGATGTGAAAAGTACTTATAAACTTCTCTCTTTCGTTTAAAAGAAGTTATAAAATGAGATACGGAAACTTTTGAACGTAGAAAAGTTTTTAATTTTGCATCTTATCATAAGAGGAATTATAGTATGGAACGACAATATATGTTAAAAGCAATTGATGCTGCTCTACGGGCTGGTGAAGAAATACTTTCTATCTATGAAGACCCGGCATCCGATTTTCAAATAGAAAAAAAAGCAGATAATTCGCCTCTTACTATTGCTGACCGTAAAGCCCATGAAACGATTTGCCGATGGTTGAGTGACACGCCTTTCCCCTTGTTGAGCGAGGAAGGAAAACACTTGTCCTATTCAGAACGTCGGACGTGGGAAACGCTGTGGATAGTAGACCCTCTGGATGGTACCAAAGAGTTTATCAAGCGGAATGGTGAATTTACGGTAAATATAGCATTAGTTCACAATTCAATTCCTGTGATGGGCGTTATTTACTTGCCGGTAAAGAAAGAGCTCTATTTTGGAGCTGAAGGGGTGGGAGCCTATAAACTTTCTAACATAGCTGCATGTGGCGAATCTTCTTTGGATGAGTTGATTGCTGCTGCTACCCGGTTGCCGGAGGCTGGAGCGCACGATAAATTTGTAATTGTAGCTTCCCGTTCGCACCTGACTCCCGAAACCGAAGCCTACATTGAAGAAATGAAACATCGTCATGCAGAAGTCGAATTGATATCAAGTGGAAGTTCCATCAAAATCTGTCTGGTTGCAGAAGGTAAAGCAGATGTATATCCCCGTTTTGCTCCTACAATGGAATGGGACACAGCTGCAGGACATGCCATTGCACGCGCTGCCGGCATGGAAATATACCAGGCCGGAAAGGAAGAACCGCTGCAATATAACAAAGAAGACTTGCTGAATCCTTGGTTTATAGTGGAGACCAAGCATACTGAAACCAAATAACAATCCGTATGACATTCGAAATATTGTTTGTGTTGTTGGCATTGCTGGGCATGGTACTTGCTTTGGTACTGGATAAAATGCGTCCGGGCATGGTGCTGTTTTCTGTTGTAGTGTTGTTTTTGTGCGCAGGTATTCTCACTCCTAAGGAAATGCTGGAGGGGTTCAGCAATAAAGGAATGATTACGGTTGCCATGTTATTCCTGGTCAGTGAGGGAATCCGGCAGTCCGGTGCATTGGGACAAATCATAAAGAAATTGCTTCCTCAGGGAAAGACTACCGTTTTCAGGGCACAAGTCCGCATGTTGCCGACTATTTCTTTCATTTCCGCTTTCCTGAACAATACTCCGGTGGTTGTTATTTTTGCTCCTATCATTAAGCGTTGGGCAGAATCGGTGAAACTTCCGGCTACTAAATTTTTGATACCTCTTTCTTATGTGACAATTCTTGGTGGTATATGTACGCTGATAGGTACATCGACCAATCTGGTGGTACATGGCATGATATTGGAAGCCGGATATGAGGGTTTCACAATGTTCGAACTGGGTAAAGTCGGAATATTCATTGCCATTGCGGGCATCATTTATTTGTTTGCTTTTTCTTCAAAGCTTTTACCCGATGTGCGTACGGATGCTGTGAATACGGAAGAAGAGCCGGAGGAATATGGCAATCTGCATCGGGTGGAGGCTGTGCTTGGAGCCCGTTTTCCGGGTATCAACAAGAGACTTGGAGATTTTAATTTCGAGCGTCATTATGGGGCTGAAGTAAAGGAAATCAAGCGGGGCGGACAAAGCTTTACCCAGAATCTGGAGAATGAATATCTTCGTGAGGGCGATACGCTGGTAGTGATGGCAGACGATTCTTTCGTACAGACCTGGGGAGAATCTTCCGTATTCGTGTTGCTGGCCAATGGAAAAGATACCGAACCTGTGCCCGGAAAGAAAAAACGCTGGTTTGCACTGTTCTTGCTGATCATGATGATTACGGGAGCTACAGTTGGCGAACTTCCGGCTGTCAAAGAAGCCTTTCCCGGCATCAAGTTGGATATGTTTTTCTTTGTCTCCATTACTACTATTATTATGGCCTGGACAAAGATCTTTCCTGCCCGCAAATATACGAAATACATTTCCTGGGATATCCTTATAACAATAGCTTGTGCCTTCGCCATCAGTAAAGCGATGGTAAACTCCGGAGTGGCAGATGTTGTGGCACGTTTTATCATTGATATGAGTGATCATTATGGACCTCAGGTATTGCTGGCGGCAATGTTTATCATAACGAATCTGTTTACGGAGTTGATTACGAATAATGCAGCTGCGGCTCTTGCCTTCCCGCTGGCACTTTCTATTTCCTCGCAGATGGGAGTCAGCCCGATGCCATTCTTTGTTGTGATTTGTATGGCTGCATCCGCCAGCTTCTCAACTCCTATCGGCTATCAGACGAACTTGATCGTTCAGGGTATCGGTAACTATAAGTTCACCGACTTCGTACGTATCGGACTTCCACTGAACATTATTACATTCTTGATATCTATTTTTTTAATACCTATAATCTGGCCCTTTTAATTGAATTATGACAGAAAAGAATATATATCCTATTTTTGATAAAATGCTTTCCCGAAAAGATAGGGAGGCATTGATTGGACAACATGCTGTAATGGTATGGTTTACCGGTCTCAGTGGTTCGGGCAAGAGTACTCTGGCCATTGCACTGGAACGTGAGTTGTATAAACGCGGTTTTTTCTGCCGCATATTGGATGGTGATAACATTCGCAGTGGCATCAATAATAACTTGGGCTTTACGGAGGCCGACCGTATAGAGAATATCCGCCGTATAGCCGAGGTCTCTAAACTCTTTATCGATGCAGGTGTTATTACGATCGCAGCATTTATCAGTCCCAACAATGAGATGCGCGAAATGGCAGCCGATATCATCGGGCGGGATGATTTCCTGGAAGTTTATGTCAGCACTCCACTCGAAGAGTGTGAGCGTCGCGACGTGAAGGGCTTGTATGCAAAGGCGCGCCAGGGTGAAATTAAGAATTTCACAGGTATTTCCGCTCCCTTTGAAGTGCCTGCGCATCCGGACCTTTCTCTCGATACCTCTGTTTTGAGTATTGAGGAATCGGTAGACAGGCTGCTTGAACTTGTATATCCACATATCTTAAAAGAGCAAGACTAAATTACACTTTTTGATTGATAATGAAAGAAGAATATAAATTGAGCCATTTGAAAGAACTCGAAGCAGAGTCCATTCATATTATCCGTGAAGTGGCAGCGGAGTTTGAGAATCCGGTGATGCTGTACAGCATTGGCAAGGACTCTTCGGTAATGGTGCGCCTGGCCGAAAAAGCATTCTACCCGGGAAAAGTACCGTTTCCTTTGATGCACATTGATTCTAAATGGAAGTTCAAGGAGATGATACAGTTCCGTGACGAATATGCCCGGAAGTTTGGTTGGAATCTGATTGTAGAGAGCAATATGGAGGCTTTCCATGCAGGTGTAGGCCCGTTTACGCATGGTAGTAAGGTACACACGGACTTGATGAAGACGCAGGCCTTGCTCCACGCATTGGATAAATATAAGTTTGATGCAGCTTTCGGAGGTGCCCGTCGTGATGAGGAGAAATCGCGTGCTAAGGAACGTATTTTTTCTTTCCGTGACAAGTTCCACCAATGGGACCCCAAGAACCAGCGTCCGGAGTTATGGGATATTTATAATGCCCGCGTTCATAAGGGAGAGAGCATTCGCGTGTTCCCGTTGAGCAATTGGACGGAATTGGATATCTGGCAATACATCCGCTTGGAGAATATTCCTATCGTGCCTTTGTACTTCGCCAAGGAGCGTCCTTGTGTAGAGATTGACGGAAATCTGATTATGGCTGATGACGATCGTTTGCCGGAACAATACCGCGATCAGATAAAGATGCGCATGGTGCGTTTTCGTACATTGGGCTGCTGGCCCTTGACCGGTGCTGTGGAGAGTAATGCCGATACCATCGAAAAGATTGTGGAAGAGATGATGACTACCACCAAGAGCGAACGTACTACCCGTGTCATCGACTTTGACCAAGATGCCAGTATGGAGCAGAAAAAGCGTGAAGGTTATTTCTAAAGCAACTAATCATAAAGAACGAAAGAAATGGATAATAAGTTAGATATAAAGGCTTTTCTGGATAAGGATGAACAAAAGGACTTATTGAGGCTGTTGACTGCCGGTTCGGTAGATGATGGGAAGTCAACTTTGATAGGGCGTTTGTTGTTCGACAGCAAGAAGCTGTATGAAGACCAGTTGGATGCATTGGAGCGCGACAGCAAACGTATGGGTAATGCGGGCGACCATATAGACTATGCGTTGTTGCTGGATGGATTGAAAGCCGAGCGTGAACAAGGCATTACTATTGACGTGGCCTACCGTTACTTCTCGACGAACAACCGTAAATTTATTATAGCCGATACTCCGGGACACGAGCAATACACCCGCAATATGATTACCGGAGGTTCCACTGCGAACCTCGCAATCATCCTGGTAGATGCCCGTATGGGTGTTATTACGCAGACGCGCCGGCATACTTTCCTGGTTTCACTGCTTGGAATCAAGCATGTGGTGCTTGCAGTGAATAAGATGGACTTGGTGGACTTCTCGGAAGAACGTTTCAACGAGATAGTCGGTGAATATAAGAAGTTTGTGGCACCCTTGAATATTCCTGATATAAACTGCATTCCTCTGTCTGCTCTGGATGGCGATAATGTAGTGGAGAAGTCGGAACGTACCCCTTGGTATAAGGGCATTTCATTGCTCGATTTTCTGGAGACTGTACATATCGATAATGACCATAATCTCAGAGACTTCCGTTTCCCGGTACAGTATGTGCTGCGTCCTAACCTTAATTTCCGCGGTTTTTGTGGTAAAGTAGCTTCCGGTGTTGTGCGTAAAGGGGATGAAGTGATGGCATTGCCCTCCGGCAAGAAATCTCATATCAAGAGTATTGTGACTTACGACGGAGAATTGGATTATGCTTTTCCGCCCCAGTCCGTAACGCTGACTTTGGAAGATGAAATTGATGTGTCGAGAGGGGAGATGCTGGTACACCCGGACAACTTGCCCATTATGGATCGTAATTTCGAAACCATGTTAGTATGGATGGATGAAGAACCGATGGACGTCAACAAGTCATTCTTCATCAAACAGACCACCAACCTGAGCCGTACGCGTATTGATAGCATCAAATATAAGGTGGATGTCAACACGATGGAACACCTTTCCGTGGAGAACGGGAAACTGACGAAGGAGACCCTGCCGATGCAGCTCAACCAGATAGCCCGTGTAGTACTGACTACTGCTAAAGAACTGTTCTTCGACCCGTATCAGAAGAATAAAGCCTGTGGCTCGTTCATTCTGATTGACCCGATAACTAACAATACCAGTGCGGTCGGTATGATTATAGATCGGGTAGAAGACAAGGATATGCATATTTCTGCGGATCTTCCCGTATTGGATTTACCGAAATTAGGCATTGCTCCCGAGCATTACGAAGCCGTGGAGAAAGCTGTGAAAGACTTGGAACGTCAAGGTATTGAAGTCATAATTAATAAATAGCAGTTGATTATTGATGATTACTTATACCGCTTATCGCGCAGCCTAATTGTCAATTGTCAATTATCAATTATCAATTAAAAATGGGTTTACTTGAATTCAATAAACTTCCGATAAACACCTTGGTAGGTGCTGATTGGAAAACTTTTAAAAGCATAACTGGAGGCCGTGAGATAGATGCTGCCTATAAAGGTAAATACCGGCTGACAAAAGCTGTTTGCCGCTTGCTCTCCACATTGGCTCCCTTGCAGGACAGACGCTACGAAAAGCTACTGGCAGATAAACCGCTGGAGCATGATCCGGTATTTATCCTGGGGCATTGGCGCAGCGGAACGACGTTTGTACACAATGTCTTTTCCTGTGACAGGCATTTCGGCTACAACACTACTTATCAAACTGTGTTTCCACACCTGATGATGTGGGGACAGCCGTTCTTCAAGAAGAATATGAGTTGGCTGATGCCGGATAAACGGCCTACGGATAATATGGAATTGGCTGTAGACCTTCCACAGGAGGAAGAGTTTGCCTTGGCAAATATGATGCCTTATACGTATTACAACTTCTGGTTTCTTCCGAAGTACCAGCAGGAGTATGCTGATAAGTATCTGCTATTTGATGACATAACGGAAGCTGAATTGAAAACATTTGAAGAAACATTTGTCAAGCTGATAAAGATTTCTCTTTGGAATACAAACGGCACTCAGTTCCTTAGCAAGAACCCGCCTCATACGGGACGTGTGAAGGAGCTTGTCAAGATGTTCCCGAATGCGAAGTTTATCTACCTGATGCGTAATCCTTATACGGTATTCGAGAGCACCCGCAGCTTCTTTACCAATACTATCCAGCCTCTGAAATTGCAGGATATCAGCAACGAAGAACTGGAAAAGAATATCCTCTCCATCTATACAAAGTTGTATCATAAGTATGAGGCGGATAAGGCAAGCATTCCCGCAGGAAATCTGATAGAGGTGAAGTTTGAAGATTTTGAGGCGGATGCAATGGCGATGACCGAACATATCTACAATGCCTTGTCAATCCCCGGCTTTGAGAAAGCTCATGCTGATATCGAGAAGTATGTAGGCGGAAAGAAAGGTTATAAAAAGAATAAATATAAGTACGATGACCGCACGGTACAACTGGTTCAGGATAACTGGAACTTTGCATTGGAGCAGTGGAAGTACGAAATTTAGTTGAACAAAAGAAATAAGGTTGATGATTCAAAAGAAAGTTTGTATGTTGGGAATGCTGTCTGCCATGCTCTGTTGCGGAGCAGTATCGGCGCAGCAGCACGAAGTAGAGATGATTCCTTTCGGAAATATGGATCAATGGATTGACCGTCAGATTAAGGAATCCGGTATTATCGGTGGTGCAATGAAGAATGTCTATGCCATCGGCCCTACTTCAACAATCCGGGAAAATAAGGAATATAAGAACATGGGAGGCTCTCCATGGGCAACATCCAATGTGATGGCGCGGGTAGCGGGTATTACTAAAACCAATACCTCCGTCTTCCCCGAGAAGAGGGGAGACGGATTCTGTGCCCGTATGGATACTCGTATGGAGAGCGTAAAGGTATTTGGAATTGTAGATATTACTGTGCTGGCCGCCGGTTCCATGTTCCTAGGTGAGGTGCACGAACCTATTAAAGGGACTAAGAATCCGCAGAAAATGCTGAATTCCGGAATTCCTTTTACCAAGAAACCCATCGCTGTGCAGTTTGATTATAAAGTGAAGATGTCCGACCGCGAGAAGCGTATTCGGGCAACAGGATTCAGCCGTATTACGGATGTGGAAGGGAAGGACTTTCCCGAAGTGAATTTATTCTTGCAGAAGCGCTGGGAAGATGAGAAAGGGAATATCTATGCCAAACGTGTGGGCACAATGGTGGTTCGCTACTATGCTACTACCGACTGGCACAATAATGCGACTTACTCCATCATGTATGGTGACATAACCGGAGATCCTGCATACAAGGCCCACATGATGCGTCTTCAGGTTGAAGAGCGTTATGCGGTAAATAGTAAAGGGGAGAGTGTTCCGGTGAGAGAAGTGGCTTGGGGAACCGAAGATGATGTTCCTACTCATCTGTTATTGCAATTCACCTCCAGCCATGGGGGAGCTTATATTGGTTCTCCCGGCAATTCGCTGTGGATTGATAATGTGAAGCTGATATATTGATTTTCACCTTTTTCCTATAAAAAATGCCTCGTGCTCAAATGATACACGAGGCATTTTCCTTATATTTCCCTAATACCTATTATTCCAGGATTACTACGCGGTTCAAGAAGTTCTTACCGAACATATTTGCAGTACCACCGAATCCAACGAGTTCGAGTTGGTCTTTATCAACGCCCTGAGCGATCAAAGCATCATAAACAGCCTGAGCACGTTTTTCAGACAACTTCTGGTTCCAGGAAGCACTACCGGTAGCTTTGTCAGCATAACCTGCAACTTTGTACTTCTTATCCGAATTAGCCTTCAGGATTTTAGCAGCCAGTTCGATGTTAACCTTGCCGTAATCGTCAATCTTGGCACTGCCGAGTTTGAAGAAGATGGCACGAGGACCGGCAACTTCAACTTCCTTAGTCACTTCCTTTACTTCAGGTTTCACGTTAGCCAATGCATTCTTGCAGTTAGCCAAGTCAGCCTGAGCTTGTGCCAGTTCGCTTCTGTATTTGTTGATTTCAGCATTGATAGCATCTTCATCAACTTTGGGACCGCAAGTTACAAACTTCTTACCACCGAAAGTGTAAGCTACACCCGCGGTTAGAGATATTGCACCGTCTGTGTGCGCAGAACTGTAGTTCCCGAAGATAGACGGAGACACTTCGCCTCTGGCTTCAATGTTGATGTCCAGATAACGGTTTACATTGAACTGTCCCATTAAACCGACAGAACCGTTAATCAAAGCATTCAATTTGCTTTGGTCACCGTAAGTCTTGGCAAAAGTCAAACCGGGACCGGCGAATACCGACAGTGTGAACACACGGCTGGGGTTATAACCGCCAATTGCATTGGAGAGATTGAACAAACCGTCGGCACGCAGTGTGAAGTAGTTTTTGTTCTTTACTTCATTGTACTGATTGGCAGGCATTCCATAATTGGAATACAATGTAGACCACATTCCGGCTACTTGTCCGCGAACACCCCAAACCGGGTTAAACAGTTTACCCACTGATATATGTATCAGCGGTGTGATGGCATGGCCCAAACCATAATCACTGTTGTCAGGGTTTACACAAACTTGGCCTCCTACACCAGCGCTGATAAAGATATTGTCTTTAAACTTCTCGCTGTAGTATTTCTCCTTTGTCTGTGCAGTTGCCGTCAAGGCGAAGCCTGCCAACATAATAGATAATATACTGAATTTATATTTCATTGTTTTATGTTTTTAATGATAAACTCTTGCTTCTTGCGTCTGTCTTTTATTTCAATCGGAACTGAAAACAAATTCCTCCGCTGAAATATTTCAACCGTTGCAATTCCACCTGCATGTGCAGATGTTTGAAAAGCAGGTAAGTGGCACCCAGTGCAACATCTTTTGAATCATATTCGGCTATAACCCTCAAATCGGGAGCAAAAGCCGGATTGTAACTGATGCCGGCGGCTATTCCATTTAGTTTGTACTCCTTTCTTTGGTTATATAGGTAGGAGAGGTGTATGCCGATCTCCTCTTTCCCTATAGCGATATGCTTGCTGGCGGCAATATAGAAACGGTTGTAATATCCGTTTCCTTCGGTCGAGCTGATTTTCCCGCCTCCGGAAGAGGTGAATGGATCGGATGCTCCCAAAACAACTGCCGGCATATATTTCCAGAACTGTCCTTCTTTCAAAGCCCGCAAGCGGAATGAAAAGTAACGGTCCTGATTGGTGAATCCGCTATAACCGTAAGGTTTCAGCCCTAAGGCTTCCGCCTTGAAAAGGGTACACGTATATGCCACTTCCAGCCATGGCATAATGGTTACATTCAAAAAATAATTGTACGTATGATAGTACCACGTAGGAGGAGTTATCTCCTTATTTAAAAAGTTACCGCCCAGCATTACCGTTTTGTCCCGTTGCATTTCTGCCGATGGGGCATGAAGCAAGCCGGTGGTTCCATACGTTAATTGAGCCGGAAGCAGAGAAGGTATGCAGGCAAAAAATAGTGCGATGCATAGTTGCTTCATTCTTGTTGTATACATTCTGATGCCTCCGGTTCAATGAGCACTTAGAAAAGATCCTCTTATTCGAAGTCGATGATACCACCACCGGCATTCAGATCCTGACCGTTGCCATGACCATGTGTATGACCGATTTCCAAGTCAGCTTCGATGGTTGTAGCAATAATCTTCTTCACTGTTACCGTGACATCGATTGTCTTCTTGTCTTTGGTGATTACCTGAACGGTGTAAGTCTTCATCTGTTGCTTTCTGGTCAGATTGAATCCTTTGACTTGCTTGTAAGGTGCAACAGTCAGTTGTACAGATACACTTTGGTTAGTATAGCTGCTGTTAGGCAGAATGTTAGCATTGTCAGCCTTGATCATCTTAGTAAGCAGCAGAGCTACATAGTTGGCTGTCTCCTTGTTCATGCTTGGTAAAGCAGCGGCAGCAGCTTCAGCCGGAGTCTTGCCTTCATAAGCAGTACCACCCAAATAATTGCCTTTTACAGTTACGCTGGCAGATGCAGAGCCGGTGAAGCAAGGTTTGTTAATGTATTCGGCTGCCAAGTCTGCACTGGCTCCGATTTTAACCTCAGAAACATAACCGAATCTGAACTTGGAGAAGTGATTAATCTTGCCCACAAATGCTTTGGAGCTCATGTCATACTCGGCATAGTTATTGGCATCTGCTTTCCAGGTATTGGTATTCTCGTTCAGATAAAGAACGCCGAGTACATAGTCCGGTTCTACGGTTACAGTAGTCGGAGCCTCGAACTTGATTTCGAGTGGTTTGGAGAATACTGCACCACTGGGCTGACCTTCATAAGTACGAACGGCAGCTGTAGTCTTTTCTGTCATGATATCGCGTTTCAAAGAAACGTTTTCAGCTTTTCCACCTACATAGTAAATCTGTGTTCCGGCAGGAATAGTTATCTGGTCTGCTACAGCTTTTGTCTCACCGGTTGTTTCACCAGTTTCTTCGTCGATAACAGCTTCAGTAGATACCAATTCTACCACAGCATCAGATTTAACTTCTACTGTCGGTATGTTTTCAAGCTCTTTCAAGTCGATACCTAATTCTTCTGCTACAGTTTCAAGACTTGAACTGATGTTGGCGTCTTTCAATGCATCTTCTACCGGAGTCGGCTTGGCGTCTTCCACAGGAACTTCCAATGTTTCGTCACCACCTACTTCTTGGTCAGGATCGGGAGGAGTAGTGGTATCTATCTTCATGGTGAAAGTACCCGTGTATTGCCATACGGCACCGCTTTCTTTCAGAGGAACCCACATGCTGATTGTCTGTTCTATATATCCGTTCTTGCTTACAGTGATATAGGCCATTGTTGTCGGCAATACGTACTTGGCAGGAATTTCTACACTGTAGATACCTTTGGCATCGCTGGTAGTCGTACCGCTAAAGCCTGTATTGGTAGTTACTTTGATGGTAGCATTGTTGATAGCAGCGTCTTTTTCATCTTTAAGCATACCTCCAATATAGTATTTAGCTTCTTGTTGTTGCTCTGCTTCAGTCTTCTGCATCAGTACAGTAGCAACCGTAACGGCAACTTGCTCGCCTTCACCTTCTTGTGCTGCAACCGGAGCAACATAGATGTTTGCATAGGCTTTGTTGTAACCTTCGGCAGTCAGTACAGCTGCATAATTACCCGGCTGTACATTCTCAACAGTAAAAGCGTTGCCGCTGACAGTTACATTGTCAAGACCTGCAATAACTACAGACTTCAAGGCTACAGCTGCACCCGATGTGTCGCTTGCGCTACCTTTGATGCTGTATTTTACAGTTTTGTATGTCGGGTCGTCATAACCCGGATACATGGCTGCATTTACAGTATAAACGGCAGTCTTGCCATTCTCGATGGTTTCTACATATACAGAACTTGTTACGGTTTTGTAATCTGCCTTAGAGATCGTAATGACGTTCATCCCGGCATCTACAGTCATCTCATACGTACCGTCTGCTCCGGTAGTTGTGTTATTGACTGTTGCTCCTGACAGAGGCTTTCCGGTAACAGCATCCGAAACGACGCCTGCAATCTTGTATACCGGCTTTTCGGTGCTTGGACCTTCTACATTGATCTCTTCTTTTTCATAGCAACTGGCAAACATGCCGCAGATTGCTATTAACATTAACGCTAACTTAGCGCTAAACCCAAATAAACTTTTCTTTTTCATCTCAATAAAATTAAAAATTTAACAATTCTGATTTAATAAAATATGGATTAAAACTATTTGATTGCATGATGTTGTCTCCCGGAGATGCACGATAAGTCTTGTAGCTGTATTGCTCATTTCCGGCATTGTATGCCATTCCCATGTTCCTGGATGGGGTGACGCGGGGTATATATCCTTTTCTTTTATATCTGTAAGGTGGAAGTGCTATTTGGAAGCGAAATCCTCCGTTAGCTTTGGCATCAGGACTTTTCATTGCGAAAAAACCGATGGAGGCATAGCGGAAGTGGCGGATGACATCGATTCGCACTCCCTTTTCTCCCAATAAGTATTGTTCACACTTCATGCTTGTTTCTATATTATATTGTGGCCAGTAGAAGCTGCCTCCCAACGACCATGTTAGTTTCATTTTTGTACCGTAATGGCAGGTAAACCCATCCCAATATGCTACTCCCGTATATCCTATCCGTGCTTCTATGCCGAAACGGTTGTCGCGGATAAGGCGATGCGTGAGCTTCAGATCCATGCCATAGCGTTCATTGCTAAAGTGTCCTATGGTAAATGTCCCCCATATATTATAAGGTAGGCGTATCATTTGCGAAATGCCTATAAAACCCGGATGTACCTTGTTATATAGGAATGGATATCCATCGTTGTAAACAGGCAATACCAATTGTGTTGTCAATCTCATGCCTTTCCATAGAGAAACCTCAATGGCCGGAGCCAGATTGAACAGTACTTGGTATATCTGTGTTATTACCAGATTCTTAAGAGATAATTCCGGATATACCACCACATCTACTTTAAACAAAGAACTATTCTTTCTCTTTACTTTTTTCACCTCTTTCCATGTCTCACCTAAATCGTAACTTACATTCCAATCTTGATGGCTTGGTTTTGATATTGTATCTACTTTATTATCAACGTGATAGTAAAGAGAAATTTGGGGTATATTATTATCGAGTACAATTATCCGGCATGGCTTTTTCTCCGGAAATGACATCGTAAAAAACAGGAAATCAGAATAAATATGTAACGCCTTGAATATCAATTGAATTTATTGAATGTTGCTACTTTTATTGAAAATGATTATCCTTCTCTATCCTTCACTTTTGATAGGTGATTGTTACTGGTTTGTTGCTATATTTAGTCTATATATCGTCTTAATCATATAACGCTAATTGCTGATATTCAGAGGAATAAATCTAAAAAGACTAAATTGTAGAGAATAAAAATGAAATACCAAATCTTTTATGAGTGACTTTTGTTACTGTTTTGTGACTAATAGCAGATAAATGTGTGTTTTTTTGATAGATAAGATTATGAGAAAGCAATTGAAAATAAAAGAGCCTATAAAAGTTAGGACAAAGAAACTGGCCAATGGTTGCCAGTCTATATACCTGGATATATATTTGGATGGAAAACGGAAATATGAGTTCTTAAAATTGTATATCATCCCCGAACGTGACAGGATAGACAAGAACAAGAACCTTGAAACATTGAAGTTAGCAAATGCAATAAAGTCTCAGAAGATCGTAGAATTACAAAATCAGACTTATGGATTTAACCGCACTAAAGTATCTAAGGTGAAATTAACTGATTATATGAGAGACATAGCAGAGCAAAGTGCTGATAACCTGGCACGGAAAAGTACGATACATGCTGTTATATGCCATTTGGATAACTATACCCCCGATGGAATATTGCTTAGAAAAGTAGATAAGGCATATTTATTAGGGTTCATAGATTATTTGAAGAAAGCAAAACAAAAACATAGTAAGAAAGAAAAAGCATTGCATGTTAATACCCAACTCCATTATTTTAAGACGTTACGCTATTGCTTGAATTGTGCTGTTTCTGAAGAATATATAACCAGTAATCCGATTGATAAAATGAAAAGTGAAGATAAACCCAAACGCCTCCGGACAGAGAGGGATTATCTCAGCATGAAAGAACTGACAGATTTAGTGCACACTCCTTTTTATAATACTCTGCTGAGGAAAGCCTTTTTGTTTAGCTGTTTTTGCGGGTTGCGGCATTGCGATATTGTAGCCTTACGATGGAAAGACATACGTTATGAGGAGAATGGAAATGCATTGCTGCACATCATACAACAAAAGACGAAAGAGGCTATATCGCTTCCATTGAGCACTGAGGCATTAAAGTACTTACCGCATAGGGGAAATGCTCAGAACTCGGATAGGGTGTTTGCAGGCTTAATTTCATTGGGGCGAAGTAATGAAATACTATATAGATGGGCAGAACAAGCAGGAATATCCAAGCATGTCACTTTTCATACCGCACGTCATACACATGCTACAATGATGTTGACATTAGGAGTCGATTTGTATACCGTTTCCAAGTTGCTGGGGCATACCAATATACAAACAACACAGGTTTACGCTAAACTTGTAGATGAGAGCAAGAAAAAGGCTGTTGCACTTATTCCTAATATTACATAACCTTCAGTTAAAGCCGGAATACAATATGTCATTCTGTATTTTTAATCATTAATTCTTCTTACCTTCTTCTTATCTTCTCCTTACCTACTCCTTACTTACTCCTTAGTTACTCCTTACTATAAGCAAGGAGTAGGTAAAGAGAAGATACATAAAGGGGGATAGTCAGATACGAACAGGAACTATTGAAGATGCATTCCCGATGCAGGGAATAAACGAATTTACTGATAGGATATTTGTTCTTTGGTAGTATCTGTTGTCTGTTATAATGTATATATGTGGAATTAATGCATATTTATTCTTAATTTTATAAAAGGCTTTTCTAATTGTTCTTTTTGGAGATGCTGAACGAGTTAGCGAGAATTGATAAAAAGCTACTATATGACACAAAAAACAACATTATAGTCTACAAAAGCGCATAATACTCCTTAATAGTTCAGGATAGTTAAGACATTACATATAAACATTCTGGGTGTTTATCAGGTGTTTTTGAAGAAAAAACTACATTATTTCATTTTTTCATATAATAATCTTTGGTATTATTAAAAAAGTGTCTATTTTTGCACCATATTTTGTGTTGCGTGAACACAAAAAATGATTGAAAAAGATGAGGTATAAAAACTCTAACATAAGAAAGTGCCTAAATACTAAAACAATAGCGCAATGCGCGGCGTTCTTTTTATACTGTTTGCTTCCTTTAAAGGGATTTTGCCAAACGGGGGAAAGTACCGTAAATACTTTAGTAGAGATGGGATTTGAAAATGTTGGATGGACAGAAGACGGCAATGAACGTGTATATGTTCTGCAGAATTCTGCATATCGTTTACAAGGGGTCGGCATAAGCAAGGCGGTGGATGTCATCCAAAAGATGGGTTTACCGGAGAAAAAGTCATGCCGGATAATTGTTTTAAACAATAATGTACCTCAGATCTCACTTTATTATCATCCTTTAAAGGGTGATAGCGTGCTTCAGGCAGAACGCAACGACTGGAATGTCAGTTATGAGTTGGGTGATGCATGGAAAGAGGCGCGAAAGATAAAGTTGAAAAATAGTTCTTTGTTTAAGGTTGATGTATTGGTGTATCCTCAATTGGCATTCAAGAATCTGATAATTACGCAGATTTATCAGGTCTTGTTTGATTTGAGTCCTGCTATAGAAGTTTCGTTTTGGAAAGGGATGAAGGTAACTGCACAGCTGAAGGTGCCTGTTTATAATGATGGGTATGGGAAGTATGAAGGTAAGGTTCATCCTGGTAACTTGACGATATCGCAGCGTTTACGATTGCCGTATAATATATTCGGTAAGGTGACCGCTGGTTATTTTAATGCAGACCAATATGGTTTTGATGCGGAGTTTTTCCGTCCTTTTAATGATGAGCGTTTTTCGCTGCTGGCCCGAATTGGATATACGGGAACGGGATATTGGGATGGCTTTAAATTGCATTATGATCCCTCGACATGGGTTGTTACCTGGTCTTTAGGAGGCAGTTTTTATTGGCCGCAATTTAATACCCAGTTTACGTTGAAAGCCGAGCAGTATTTGATGGAGGAAAAAGGAGTCAGATTTGAAATGATTCGTCATTTTCGTTATTGCTCAATAGGCTTTTATGCAATGAAGGCAGAAAACGCAAAGTCTAATGGTGGCTTTCGGTTTCAAGTGGCTTTGCCACCCTATAAATATAAAAGGAAGGGATATATACCGCGTGTGAATACTTCTGCTAATATGGGTATTGTTTATAATGCAGGTAACGAACGACTTTATTATAAGCAGTATAAGGCAGAGGCTAGCGATAATATAATGGAACAAAATAGTTTTAACCCATATTTTATTAAGTCAGAATTGTTAAATTTTTAATTAAATTATTGAGATGAAGAAGATTAAATTCTTAAACGGCATGAGTGCAGTATTTGCATTAGCCGTAGTAGCTTTGGCTACAACTTTCACTTCTTGTGAGAAGGAAGAGTTCAATGTAAAAGTTGAACCAATTAATGCACAGGCCACTATTAGTCCGATTGTACTTGCTGTAGAAAATGGCGTTACTAAAGATGTAACAGGTGATGCTGCTATTACCTATGATCCGGCTTCTACATTTACAGGTAGCCCTAGTTTTGCTGGTGCAACAGTTACTATTGGAGTTACTTATAAGGATATGAGCACATCAGTAAAAGTAATTGTTCCGGCATTGCAAGCTGGTCAGTTCGCTTCACTGACTCCGACTATTATTCTTCAGAAAGAGGCTCCTGAAACGAAGATTGAAATGAATGAAACTGCAACAACTCAGGAGGTTTCTAAGGATGGTAACAAAGAAGTACCTAACCCTACTGATTATTGGGTTACTACAACTGTGAAGTATACGAAAAAATCTGGTAATTTAGTTTTGGAAGATTCAAAGGTTATTAATACTACAGATTTTTCAGAACGTATGCTTGCTGAATCTTTCTTTAGTACGCTTAAGAATACTTATGAGGAAACTCCTGCCGTTGAAGAGGGCGTTAAAGTATATGCTCATTCTCAAACAGAAGCTAAAGTAGTTTATACTGTTGTAACGACTGAATATAAGATCGTTAAGACTGCAGATGCTAATACGAAGGCTGGAGAAGAAGTTCTTGCTTCTATTAAGACTCAAAATTATACGAAGACAGATTTGCAAATCAAAGATAACCAACCTATTCCGGGTCACAATCATGCTCCTCAAGGTCATGGTCACGGTCATGGTCATGGTGATGATGGTAACGCAGGTGGCGGTATTGTAATCGCTGACTAATTGATTTCTTGCTGTAGTTATTTATCTTAAAACTAAAGAGAAAAGATGAAAAGTAAATTAATAATAGCCTCTTTATTGTTAGCAGGCGCTTGTGCTACGGTTAGTGCACAAGAAAAGACTAAATATTATACCGATAAGGCATCGGATAATATCTTTGTAGGAGTAGGCGTTGGGGGTATGGCCGTAATTAACGACGGTCTCAATACTCCGACAATGAACTTTAATATCTCCGTAGGTAAGTATATCACTCCGGTTTGGGGTGTGCGTGGTCAATTTGGTGGAATTTCTCAAAGCCTTGATGATCAGGATTCTGGTTATCATCGTTATTGCAAGAAATTCGGCGAAATTAACTTGGATGCTATGGTAAATCTGATTAATTTGTTCGCTGGCTATAATCCTAACCGTGCATTCGACCTCTATGTATTTGGTGGTCCTACAATGAACGTAAGTAAGGCAGTAGATACTGATCTTAGTATTAATGCTGGTACAGGCAAGGAAACCTATTCTTATACAGAAGATGGTATGAAAGCCCGCTTCGGTGCAACTGTAGGTTTGGGCTTGGCTTATAACATCAGTTCAAAATGGGCTGTTAACCTGGAAGGTCGTTTGGGCGTAACTCCTTCTATCTTCGGTGATGCAAGCGACTGCCGCAAGGCTGAAGCTACTGCTCGCGTAAACGTAGGTTTGGCTTATACTTTCGGTGGCAAGAAGTTTGTTGCTGCTTCTAATATTGACGAAGATGCTATCAACGCAGAAATCAACAGATACAGAAGCGAACTGGCACAGGCTCAGGCTGACCTGGCTAACTGCAAGAATGCATTGGCTAACGTGAAACCTGAAGTAAGAGAAGTTACTAAGGAAGTTGAAGTTGCCGGTCCTCGTGCTATCTTCTTCAAGATTGGTAGCGCTCGTCTTGACGACTACGGTAAGGTTAACATCGAATTGGCTGCTAAGATCCTGAAGGCTAATCCGGATAAGAAGTACAAAGTTGCAGGTTATGCTGATAAGGCTACCGGTAGCGCTTCTTGGAACCAGAAGTTGTCTGAAAAACGTGCTCAGGCTGTTTACGATGCTTTGATCGCTCAGGGTGTTGACAAAGATCAGCTCGAACTCGTTGGATTCGGTGGTACTGCAAACATGTTCGGTAAGAACTTCTTGAACCGCGTAGTTATTCTTGAATAATATAACTTCAGTGGAAAATAGACTCTAATAATGAAGGCGTCTGGAATTCAGACGCCTTCTTTTTAGTATATCTGCTGTTATAGAATATATCTGATTTTTATCATTAGTGACTGAACCTATATTTGATGATGAAGTTTAAACTACTCTTTATCGTTCTTCTTTGTTGCTTGTCTCTTTCGATTTCTGCCCAATTGACGTATGGTACAACTGGTTTGCTGCATGCCCCTTCGGCTGAAATGCAACCTGATAAAACCTTTATGGTCGGTGGAAATTTCATGAATAAAGAATTGACGCCGCCTACCTGGTATTATCATACTTATAATTATTTTCTGAATATTACTATATTCCCGTGGATGGAAGTTGCCTATACTTGTACGCTTTTTAAAGCGGAAGCATTGGGATTGAAACCTTATGGATATAGTGGATTTACCAATCAGGATCGTTACTTCTCATTGAGATTGCGAGCCTTGAAGGAAGGACAATTCTGGGAGTATATGCCTGCGGTAGTGGTAGGAACATCCGATCCGTTTACCTCTTCCGGAGGTGGAGTAATCAGTTCTACCGAAGGGAACGGATACTATAGCCGTTTCTATATTGCTGCCAGCAAGCATGTGCCTATTGTAGGTAAAGAAGAAATAGGTGTTCACCTCTCTTATCTCTACAATGATCGTAAAGAGTATAAGTTGAATGGCTTTGCATTGGGTGTCACTTATAATCCGTCTTTTCATCCCCAGCTACGGTTGATAGCTGAATATGACTCGAAAGACTTTGCTTTAGGTGCAACTTACTTGCTGTTTAACCATTTTCACATTCAAGTGCAAATGCAGAAAATGCAGTATTTCAGCGGTGGATTAACCTATCAACTTCGTCTGAAGTAAGAAAATTTATATAGAAAAAGGGTGTCAGCGTTGTGTTGACACCCTTTTTGTGTTATAATATATTTAAGATTGGGGGAGGAATTCAAATTTTAATCGTAATTTTGTAGCCCATTATGAGTAGAATAATAGCCATTGACTACGGTCGGAAACGTACGGGAATAGCCGTGAGCGATACATTGCAGATGATTGCCAACGGTCTGACCACTGTGCCTACACATCAGCTACTGCCGTTTATCCTTGATTATGTGGCAAAGGAACCGGTAGAGCGGATTCTGGTAGGCCTTCCCAAGCAGATGAACAATGAGGCCTCGGAAAATATGAAGAATATCGAGCCTTTTGTCCGTTCGTTGAAGAAGAAATTGCCGGATATGCCGGTGGAGTATGTTGATGAACGCTTTACTTCCGTTCTGGCGCATCGAACGATGCTCGAAGCAGGGTTGAAGAAGAAAGACCGGCAGAACAAGGCGTTGGTGGACGAAATCAGTGCGACTATCATTCTGCAAACTTATTTGGAAAACAAACGTTTTTCGAACCTTTAATTTTAAACTTTTAATTTTTAATTATAAATATGATTTTACCCATTTATACATACGGGCAGCCCGTATTAAGAAAGGTAGCGGAGGACATTGCTCCGGATTATCCGAACTTGAAAGAACTGATTGAAAATATGTTTGAAACCATGGAAAACGCCGAAGGTGTGGGACTTGCCGCACCGCAAATCGGTCTTCCTATTCGCGTGGTTACTATCAACCTGGATGTGTTGTCGGATGACCTGCCTGAATATAAAGGTTTCCGCAAGGCATATATCAATGCCCATATTTTGGACGTGGCAGGCGAAGAGGTTTCTATAGAAGAAGGTTGTTTGAGCCTTCCGGGAATTCATGAATCCGTGAAGCGTGGTGACAAGATACATGTGCAATACCTGGATGAGAACTTGGAAGCTCATGACGAAATCGTAGAAGGCTATCTGGCTCGTGTGATGCAGCATGAATTCGACCATCTGGATGGCAAGATGTTCATCGATCATTTGTCGCCGCTTCGCAAGCAGATGATAAAAGGAAAGTTGAATGCTTTACTGAAAGGCAAGGCGCATTGTACCTATAAGGTGAAAACAGTGAAGAAATAAGTAAACCATATAATAAGGTATAAAAGGCTCAAAAAATATAAAAAGTCTTCCGTTAATCCCGACAAGTAAACGAAAAACGTTACTTTTGTTTCGTTTACAAGTACTTATAAAACAAGATGGTAAAAAAAATACTGACGGCTATTTTGCTGTTGCCCACGTTGTTGTATGCGCAGATCAATACAGAACGGGTGATGACTATCGCTCGCAACGCATTGTATTTTGAGGACTACGTGCTATCTATCCAATATTTCAATCAGGTGATTAACGCGAAGCCTTATTTGTATGAACCTTATTTCTTTCGTGGATTGGCTAAAATCAATTTGGACGATTTCCAGGGGGCTGAAGCTGACTGTGATGCCGCTATCCAACGAAATCCCTTTGTAGTAGGTGCCTATCAAATTAGAGGTTTGGCACGTATCCGGCAAAATAAGTTTGACGGAGCGATTGAGGACTATCAGACTGCCCTTAAATACGACCCTGAAAATGTTGTGCTTTGGCATAACCTATCCCTCTGCCATATCCAGAAAGAAGATTATGAGGCTGCCAAGGATGATTTGGGCAAGCTCCTCACGATTGCTCCCAAATATACACGTGCCTATCTGATGCGTGGTGAAGTTTCCTTGAAGCAGAATGATACGATACAGGCTTTGCACGATTTTGATAAAGCCATCGATATGGATCGTTATGATCCGGATGGATGGGGTGCAAGAGCCATCGTACGTCTTCAGCAAGGAAAGTATAAGGAAGCGGAAGCCGATTTGGACCAGTCCATTCATCTGAGTGCAAAGAATGCCGGTAATTACATCAATCGTGCATTGGCGCGTTTCCATCAGAATAATCTGAGAGGTGCCATGAGTGACTATGACCTGGCATTGGATATCGATCCGAATAATTTCCTCGGACACTACAACCGTGGTTTGTTGCGTGCACAGGTGGGTGATGACAACCGGGCGATAGAAGACTTTGACTTTGTGTTGAAGATTGAACCGGACAATATGATGGCTACCTTCAATCGTGGCTTGTTACGTGCGCAGACTGGTGATTATCGGGGGGCTATCAGCGACTATTCCAAGGTAATAGATGAATATCCCAACTTTATGGCAGGTTATTATCAGCGTGCCGAAGCCCGTAAGAAGATTGGTGACCACAAGGGTGCCGAGCAGGATGAATTCAAGATCATGAAGATGCAGATTGACAAGCGTAACGGCGTTTCATCCGGCAATGGCAATGAAAATTCCAATAGTGATAATAAGGATGTAGCCGACAATTCGTCTGAGAACTCTGGTGAAAATGGCGGTGGAAAGACCCGTAAGAAATCTGATAAGAACATGGAGAATTATCGGAAGATTGTGATTGCAGATGACTCGGAAGCTGACCAACGCTACAAGAGTGACTATCGTGGTCGTGTACAAGACCGGAACGTGACTATCAAGCTTGAACCGATGTATGCTTTGACTTATTATGAGAAGATGAGTGATGTAAAACGCATCGTACATTATCATAAATATATCGATGAACTGAATCACTCGAAACTTTTCCCGAAACCGCTACGCATCACCAATATGGAAGCTCCGCTGACGGAAGAGCAGGTGCGTTTCCACTTTGCTTTGATTGATGCCCATACATCGGATATTGTGGCAGATGACAAGAATGCAGAGAAACGCTTTATGCGTGGATTGGACTTCTATCTGGTTCAGGATTTTGCCAGTTCTATCGATGACTTCACGCAGAGTATCTTGCTGGATGATACCTTCTTCCCGGCATACTTTATGCGCGCCTTGGTGCGTTGCAAGCAGCTGGAATATAAGAAAGCCGAGGCTACATTGAATGAGGGAGCTGTCTCCGGAACATCGGATACCAAGAAGCCGGAAGTGACGGCGGTAGACTATGAAATCGTAAGGAATGATTTGGATCATGTCATCCAACTGGCTCCTGACTTTGTTTATGGATATTATAACCGGGGCAACTTATTGTCTATGCTGAAAGATTATCGTGCGGCTTTGGCTGATTATGATAAGGCAATAGAACTGAATCCAGATTTGGCTGAAGCGTACTTTAACCGTGGATTGACGCATATCTTCCTGGGAAATAACAAGCAAGGTATTTCTGATTTGAGTAAGGCGGGAGAGTTGGGTATTGTATCGGCCTACAATATTATAAAGAGATTTACAGACACCCGGGAATAACATTTTTTTGCTAAAAAATAGAATATCAAAAAGAATTAGTTATTTTTGCGTTCTGAAATTTGAAATATACATACTATTATGATAAAGATAACATTTCCAGACGGCTCTGTTCGTGAATACAACGAAGGGGTAACGGGACTGCAAATTGCAGAAAGCATCAGTTCACGCTTGGCACAAGACGTATTGGCTTGTGGTGTGAACGGAGAGATTTATGATTTGGGGCGTCCTATCATGCAAGACGCCGAAGTTGTTCTCTACAAATGGGAGGATGAACAAGGTAAGCATGCCTTCTGGCATACAAGTGCCCACTTGCTCGCTGAGGCTTTGCAGGAACTTTATCCGGGCATTCAGTTCGGTATAGGTCCTGCCATCGAAAATGGCTTCTACTATGATGTAGATCCGGGAGAGGCAACAATAAAGGAAGCTGACCTGCCGGTCATTGAGAAGAAAATGGCTGAGTTGGTTGCCAAGAAGGAAGCTGTTGTCCGAAAAGATATTGCAAAAGCGGATGCTTTGAAGATGTTCGGCGACCGTGGGGAAACTTACAAGTGTGAGTTGATTTCTGAATTGGAAGATGGCCACATCACTACTTATACGCAAGGTGCATTCACCGATTTGTGTCGTGGCCCTCACTTGATGACTACTGCACCTATCAAGGCTATCAAACTGACTTCTGTAGCCGGTGCTTATTGGCGCGGGCAAGAAGATCGCAAGATGATGACCCGTATCTACGGTATCACCTTCCCGAAGAAGAAAATGCTGGATGAGTACCTTGTTTTATTGGAAGAAGCCAAGAAACGCGACCACCGTAAGATTGGTAAGGAAATGGACTTGTTCATGTTCTCTGATACGGTAGGCAAAGGTTTGCCGATGTGGTTGCCTAAGGGTGCGGCATTGCGTCTGCGCCTGCAGGAGTTTTTGCGTCGCATCCAGGCACGTTACGATTATCAGGAGGTCATTACTCCGCCAATCGGCAATAAATTGCTGTATATCACTTCCGGTCACTATGCTAAATATGGTAAGGATTCGTTCCAGCCCATCCATACGCCGGAAGAAGGAGAGGAGTACTTCTTGAAACCGATGAACTGCCCTCACCACTGTATGATCTACAAGAACTCACCCCGTTCTTATAAAGACCTGCCTTTGCGTTTGGCAGAGTTCGGTACGGTTTGCCGTTATGAGCAGAGCGGTGAATTGCACGGATTGACTCGTGTACGTAGTTTCACACAGGATGATGCACATATCTTCTGTCGTCCCGACCAGGTGAAGGATGAATTCCTTCGTGTAATGGATATTATCTCCATTGTATTCCAATCCATGAATTTTGCGAACTTCGAAGCACAGATTTCTCTACGCGACAAGGTAAACCGTGAGAAGTACATCGGTAGCGATGAAAACTGGGAGAAGGCAGAACAGGCTATTATCGAAGCTTGTGAGGAAAAGGGATTGAAAGCAAAGATCGAATATGGTGAAGCTGCTTTCTACGGTCCTAAGCTGGACTTTATGGTGAAAGATGCTATCGGCCGTCGCTGGCAGTTGGGTACTATCCAGGTGGACTACAACCTGCCGGAACGTTTCCAATTGGAATATACAGGTGCTGACAACCAGAAGCATCGTCCGGTAATGATTCACCGTGCGCCGTTTGGTTCAATGGAGCGTTTTGTTGCTGTACTTATTGAGCATACAGCCGGTAAGTTCCCGTTGTGGCTGACACCCGATCAGGTTGCTATTCTGCCTATCAGCGAGAAATTCAATGATTATGCCCAGGAAGTAAAACAGTATTTGAAGAAATATGATATCCGTGCCATTGTGGACGAGCGTAACGAGAAGATTGGACGTAAGATTCGCGATAACGAGATGAAGCGCATTCCTTATATGCTGGTTGTAGGCGAGAAAGAAGCCGAAAACAGGGAAGTGGCTGTTCGTAAGCAGGGAGAAGGCGATCAAGGAACCATGAAATTTGAAGATTTCGCTAAAAAAATGAACGAAGAAGTTCAGAATATGATAAATAAATGGTAACTTTGCGCCCAATTGTAGAAGCATAGCATATATTAGATGTTCTAAAGACAGCTTTTACTTAACATAAATAATTAATTTGGGAGTAATAAATAAGAAACAAACTGGAAGTAAACGTTATTTAATGAAGAATGACAGCTTAAAAGGGCAACACCGGATCAATGAGCAGATCCGTGCCAAAGAAGTCCGCATAGTGGGCGACGAAGTGGAAGCCAAAGTGTATCCGATAGCTCAGGCATTAAGACTTGCCGAAGAGCACGAAGCGGATCTCGTGGAGATTTCTCCAAATGCAGAACCCCCTGTTTGTCGTATTATCGATTACTCTAAATTTCTTTATCAGTTAAAGAAGCGTCAGAAGGAGCAGAAGGCAAAACAGGTAAAAGTTAACGTAAAGGAAATACGTTTCGGTCCTCAGACAGATGACCATGACTATAACTTTAAGTTGAAACATGCCAAAGGCTTTTTGGAAGATGGCGACAAGGTGAAAGCCTATGTGTTCTTTAAAGGACGTTCCATCTTGTTCAAAGAACAGGGAGAGGTTTTACTGCTTCGTTTTGCCAATGATTTGGAAGACTATGCAAAGGTAGATCAGTTGCCGGTTTTGGAAGGAAAGAGGATGATTATCCAGCTCTCTCCGAAAAAGACCGCTGCACCGAAGAAGGTTGCTACGCCGAAGCCTGCAGATAATGCATCGAAGGCTGCTGCAGCTGAAGAGCAAGAAGAAGAATAAAGAAATGAGTAACGCCATAGGTATAGTGCGTTGCCATATAATTTAAATAATTTAAAAATAAGTAAGATGCCAAAGATGAAGACTAACTCCGGTTCTAAAAAGAGATTTACTCTTACCGGAACAGGTAAAATCAAAAGAAAGCACGCTTTTCACAGTCACATTCTGACTAAGAAGACTAAAAAGCAAAAGAGAAATCTGTGTTACTCTACAACCGTTGATATAACGAATGTAAGCCAGGTTAAGGAACTCTTAGCAATGAAGTAAACAAAAAGCGTACTAAAATTAAAGTTATTAACCGAATGCATTAGCCTTAAGTCCGCTGCGTGAAGTAACGGCGCTAACATTCAAAAACAAGTAAAACTATGCCAAGATCAGTAAATCATGTTGCTTCTAAAGCAAGAAGAAAGAAAATTTTGAAATTGACCAGAGGTTACTTTGGTGCAAGAAAGAACGTTTGGACCGTTGCCAAGAATACTTGGGAAAAAGGTTTGACCTATGCGTTCCGTGACCGTAAGAATAAGAAGAGAAACTTCCGTGCACTGTGGATTCAGCGTATCAATGCTGCCGCTCGTTTGGAAGGTATGTCTTACTCTAAGTTGATGGGAGCTTTGCACAAAGCAGGTATCGAGATCAACCGCAAGGTGTTGGCTGATTTAGCGATGAACCATCCGGAAGCTTTCAAAGCAATCGTTGCTAAAGCAAAAGCTGCATAAAAAGCAGTTCGCTGATAAATTACAGGGTGCTGATTACTTGTTTGGTAGTCAGCACCTTTTGTTTTTAAGGAATAGGAACGGAGGTTAAAACCGGAAAGAATTAGAAACAATTTACTACTTTTTCTTGTTTCTTTCACAGAAACTCATTACCTTTGTTATAGAAAAAATAGCCGCATTGATTGGATCGGGAAACTCATCAATTTTTATGAAATACCGAGACAAGCTTCGCTTCTCAATGGCGGGCCACGCCCTTCGGGGTAACTCTTGAGTCGGTGGATTACAAAGAGGACGAGCGCTCAAATCATGTCATACGGAGTTTCATCACATCATCGGTGCGGCTTTCTATAAAAAAGGAACGGTAATCAATCAAAATTACCGTTCCTTTTTCTGTTTTATTGAAATATCTGTACTTTTACTACAGGTAAGTCCGTCGCCTCGCGCAGTTAAGTGTGTGTGCTTACGCAGGTAACTGCGTGAGGCGATACGGATAAGTTTACTTATTGTCTCGTAAGTCTTTTACTCTGACGGCTTTTCCTTCGCTCTGAGGTAACGAGCCTTTCTTTACCAACTGTAACTTAGGAGTTACCAGAATCTCGTCTTTCAGCTGGCGTGTTATCGCCTTACGAATCTTCTCCAGTTCAATGTAGTTATCTGTAGAGAGATCGCTAAGTTCTACCTCTACAATCATTTCATCCTGGTTGTTGACAGTCTCGAGGGTAATGAGGTAATTGCTGCCCAGTTGCGGGAATTGCACCAATACCTTTTCCACTTGCATGGGGAAGATATTTACTCCCTTGATGATAAACATGTCATCACTGCGTCCCTTGATTCGGTCTATGCGGAGGTGAGTACGTCCACAAGGACACTGCCCTGGTAGAATGCGGGTGAGGTCGCGTGTACGGTAGCGTATTAGCGGCATCATCTCGCGATCGAGTGTGGTCAATACAAGTTCGCCGATTTCACCTTCGGGAACGGGTTCACCGGTTTCAGGATCAATGATTTCAACGAGATAGCAGTCTTCCCAAAAGTGCATGCCGTTTTGCTCTGTACATTCAAATGCTACGCCGGGACCATTCATCTCGGTCATACCAAAGCTGTTGTAAGCCTTGACGCCAAGCATACGTTCAATCTTCTTGCGTTGTTCGTCGGTATGGGGCTCAGCGCCAATGAGAAGGGTTTTCAGACTGGTACTGGTTGGATCGATGCCTTCTTCCTGGAATACTTCGGCTAAGCGGATGGCATAGCTGGGTATGGCATGAAGGGCGGTTGTCTTGAAATCCGTAATGAACTTAATCTGGCGCTTACTGTTGCCGGCTGCTGCCGGAACAGTCAATGCTCCGAGACGTTCGGCACCGTATTGAAAACCTAATCCTCCGGTAAACATACCATAGCCGGAACTGTTCTGAAATACATCCGTCTTGCGCAGGCCTACTGTATAGAGACAGCGGGCTACCAGATTTGCCCAGGAATCGAGATCGTGTTGGGAATGCACAATGACGGTTGGTGCTCCCGTTGTGCCACTGGAAGAGTGGATACGTACACCATCTTCACGCATATTGCCTGCTACCAGTCCGAAAGGGTAATTGGCACGCATGTCGGCTTTGGTGGTAAACGGTATTTTGCGTATATCTTCTACAGACCGTATCTCGTCGGCTGTGATTCCGTGTTCTTGGAATACCTTTTTGTAATAAGGTGAATTAGTTGCTATGCCGACCGTCTTTTTTAGCCGTTGAAGCTGCAACTCGCGCAGCTTCTCCCGGGGCATGGTTTCGATTTCTTCTTCCCAGTATTTGTCGTTCATGGTATTAAAAAGATTAATTATTACATCAATTTTTCTGCGATATCTTTGCCGGCAGCAAGTGCTTTGAGGTTCATTTCTACAATATCATCTCCTTTGCGCTGGAAGATTTCGCGAATGCTATCTTGTATCTTCACATAGTCGATGCCGAGGAAAGGGATAGTTGCACCCAGCAGTACGATATTGGCTACACGGGTGGAACCTACTTCCTTGGCCACTTCGTTGACATTCAGCATGATTTTGTGCGGCAGCTTGTTGATTTCGGCTTTTATGTCCTCTTCAGCCGGATAATTCGGAATATTGATGAAGGGAGCTTCGTTAGTCACCAGCCAGCCTTCGGGGCTCAGATAGGGGAGGTAACGGAGGGCTTCCATTGGCTCTAATGAAATGATGAGATCGCATTTGCCTGTAGGGATAAGGTCGGACGAAATGGGTTGGTCACTGATGCGCAGGTTGGATTGTACGTCACCACCTCGTTGGCTCATACCGTGCACTTCTGCCTGTTTCATGTATAATCCGTCCTTGAGGGCTGCTTTACCGATTACGGTGGCGATAGAGAGGATACCTTGTCCTCCCACACCGGAGAGTATGATGTCTTTTTTCATGGTTTTACTTGTTTCGTTTTTTACGTGCTAATGTTTGGATACATTCTCTGCGGGGGATGATGACGGATACACCGCGATATTCGATTTCTTCGCGTATCACCTGCTTCATCTCTTCATAATTCTTCTTTAAAGGAATTACGACACGGATATGTTCCGGAGCTACTCCGATACCTGCGCAGATAGCTTCCAAACGTCCGGTTCCGGCAGAATCTTGTCCTCCGGTCATGGCGGTGGTTTCATTATCTGAAATGACGATGGTTACGTTGGCATTTTCGTTGACGCAGTCCAGTAGTCCGGTCATGCCCGAATGGGTAAATGTAGAGTCGCCGATTACAGACACTGCCGGGTGTACACCTGCATCCGAAGCTCCTTTGGCCATTGTGATGGATGCTCCCATATCTACACAAGAGTTGATGGCATTGAACGGGGCATTGGCTCCCAATGTGTAGCAACCGATGTCGCTGAATACTTTATAAGCAGGATATTCTTCTTTCAATACTTGCGTAAGTACCGTGTACATATCACGATGGCCGCAACCTTCGCACAATGCAGGCGGGCGCATCTCTACGAGAGAAGGTACGCTGAATTCGGCCTTGTTTTCTTTGCCTACGGCGCGGGCAACGCTGTCCGGGTTCAACTCACCGTCTTGCGAGAGTGTACCGTCCAGGCGACCTTTTACTTTTATTCCGATGCCAAGATATCCTTTCAGTTGTTTTTCAACGAAGGGTTGTCCGTCTTCCAGTACCAGAATTTCGTCGCATGCTTCTATCAGTTGCATCAATTGCTTCTTGGGAAGTGGATATTGGCCGATTTTCAATACCGGATATTCACAACCGTCAGGATAGTTCTCCATCAAATAGTTGTAGCCAATGCCACAAGCTACGATACCCAACTTCTTATTCGGTCCGTCAATATATTTGTTGTATGGAGAGTTTTCGGAGGCTTTGATGAATTCATCTTGGCGTTGCAGCAAAACTTTGTAGCGCTTGCGTGCATTTCCAGGCAATAAGATGAACTGACGCGGATCGTCACTGAATGAAACGCCGTTTTGTGGTTGCTGTTCTTTGCTTTCTACGCCAGAACGGGAGTGGGCCAGGCGTGTAACCATGCGCATCAACAAGGGTTCACCTGTCTGCTCGGAGAAGGCAAAACCATTATATACCATATCGTAGGCTTCCTGCTGGTTGCTCGGTTCGTACATCGGAATCAATGAAAAATCGCCGTAGAAACGACTGTCCTGCTCGTTCTGTGAGGAGTGCATACTTGGATCGTCGGCTGCAATGACAATCAGACCGCCTTTTACACCGGTAATGGCAGAGTTGATAAAACAGTCGGCAGCCACATTCATGCCCACATGCTTCATGCACACTAACGCACGTTTACCTGCAAACGACATGCCTAAGGCTGCTTCCATAGCAGTTTTTTCGTTGGAGCACCAGCGATTGTGGATGTTTCGTTCGGCAGTAATCGGTGCCATCTGAATATATTCTGTTATTTCCGTAGAAGGAGTACCGGGATAGGCATACACGCCTGAAAGGCCGGCATCTAATGCAGCTTGTGCAATGGCTTCATCGCCAAGTAAGAGTTGCTTGCTCATATTTGATTGTTTAATGTTAGTCATGGTTTTAATATTTGACGCAAATATAGGATTTTGCTTTTATTTTATCATCAGATTACTTGAAAATCTTTCTTTCGTTTAATGCATTCCAGTATTTTCTTGCATTTCTCATGTGTTCGGCATAGTTGGATGCAAAGTTGTGGGTGCCCGAGAAGTCTTCTTTGGCGCACATGTAAATATAATTATGCTTTGTATAATTCAGCACAGCATCCAGTCCGATGGGAGAGGGGATACGTATCGGGCCGGGAGGCAGACCGGCATTGAGATAGGTGTTATAAGGTGAATTGATACCAAGATGCGCGTTGGTGATTCTCCGTAAGCCGAAATCTTGCAGGGCAAACTTGATCGTTGGGTCGGCTTGCAAAGGCATACCGCTGTGAAGGCGGTTGATGTAGAGTCCCGCTACCATTGGCTTCTCGGGGTTGTTGTTGGTTTCTTCCTCGACGATGGAAGCCAGGGTACATACTTCAGCGGGCGTCAGACCGATTGCAGTGGCTTTGTCCAATCGTTCTTGATTCCAAAACCTCTGGTGTTCCTTCTGCATTCGCTCGAAAAGATCTTTTACACTCATATCCCAGTAAACCTGGTAAGTCTCGGGGATAAAAAGGCAAGGCATGGTTGCCTGGTTGTATCCCAATTTTTGCTGAAAGGCGGAGTCGTTCATCACTTGGGCTATTTCAGCGGAATCAATCATCAGCTGTTTCCCTATGCTGCGTGCCAGCCTGTCCAGCGTTCGCACACTGCCGATTGTCAGATTTATCGGTTCCTGATATCCCCGGTAGAATCGGCTGAAGACATGGTAAACGCTTTCTCCCGGACGTATGGCATAGCGTCCGGTATGTATGTTTTGGGGGTATTTCCGGTATTTGGCCATCCAGCGGAATCCGGTAAAACTTTTGGGATGTCCCTGAACTTTCACCTTATTATATATAGAATCCACCGTATCGTCACGGTCGATGTAGATATACGCTGTTTTTTGTGGATGGAACTGGGGCGCAAACAGATAATAATATACCGCTCCTGCACAAGCTGCACCAATAAGAATCAATGCCGCCAATGCTCCGAGAAGCATTCTTTTCTTTTTCTTTTCCATTTCGTCTTTGCTGTATTTAGTCGGGCAAAGTTAGCAAGAATTTGGATAATCCGTATCATCATTGCAATGTTCTCTGAAATCATTGCTGCAATAAGTTCTGAAATCATTGCTGCAATGTTTTCTGAAATCATTCATTAGGGGGCTTTTGGTCTGTTTGGGGAAGAAAAAAGGCTGATATTCAGTAAATGAATATCAGCCTTTAAAGTGAGCCGCTAGCCAGACTTGAACTGGCGACCTACGCGTTACGAATGCGTTGCTCTACCAACTGAGCTATAGCGGCAGTAAGCTTTTGTTTACGGGGTGCAAAGGTACATCTTTATTTGAAAATGCAAAAAGAATCGCCAGATTTTTTAGAAATATTTCGGTCGGGTACTTGCTCCCATGATTCGACTTGATATTTTTTCCTTGAAATAACTTGGATAATAAAGTGAAAAGAACCATCTTTGTAGTTCAACATTGCAGAATATTAAGTCTGATACTGGTTATGAATTTTAAAATATATTATAAATATCTTTCTTCTCGTATTGCATCCAAATGGACTGTCTTGTTAGTGGATGTGATTATTGTGATAATTTCCATGCTTATTGCGTGTATCCTGCAGTTTGGACTGTCATCCATATCGTATAAAGCATCTTTATATATTTGGATGATTACTCTTGCCGTAGCATGCAATGTCTTTTTCTTTCATTTGCTTCATACTTATGTGGGAGTGATCCGCTTTTCTTCCTTTGTCGATATTTATCGTGTCTTCTTGAGCCTAACGTTGAGTTATGGAGTGTTGGCATTGGCTAATTTTAGCTGGTCTCTTTTTGGCTTGGGAGAAACTTTGCCTAACGGCATTCTGTTTGTGGCGTATATTCTCACATTTTCCTCCATGGCGTGCCTGCGCATAGCAGTGAAGATGCTTTATGAAGCTATAGCCTTCGATGCCCGTCATTGTGTGAATGTTTTTATTTACGGATTTCATGGGACGGGTGTAAATGTTGCGAAATCCTTGCGGGTCACTCGCAGCAATCATTATCGTCTGCGCGGTTTTATTTCTGACGAACCTGATATGGTGGGCAAACATACTATGGGGTGCCGGGTGTATGCTAATGATGATCGGTTGTTTGAGTGCATGAAGAAGAAGAATGTGCAAGCGGTCATTATTTCTCCAAGTAAAGTTGCGGATTTGGAAAAGTCGGGCATGTTGGAAAAGCTGCTTTCTCATGATATCCATGTGATAACACTTCCTCCATTGAGTGATTGTATGGACGACGGGTTGTTAAAGGATATTCAGATAGAAGATTGGCTTCGGAGAGATCCGGTGAAGCTTGACATGCGGAAGATTACTGCTCATGTGGAAGGACGTAGGGTTATGATAACGGGGGCTGCCGGAGCTGTAGGGCGGGGAATTGTCCGTCAACTGGCTGCTTTGAACCCTTATCAGTTGATCTTGGTCGATCAGGCTGAGTCTCCTTTGTATGATGTGCAGTTGGAACTTTCTGATCATTGGAAGAATTTAGATGTTCGCGTGCTGGTTGCCGATGTTGCCAACAGCACTCGTATGGAGGCTATTTTTAAAGAAACCCAACCTCAACTTGTATTCCATGCGGCTGCTTATAAGCATGCACAATTAATGGAAGATTATGCATCGGAAGCTATTCAGGCTAATCTGTTAGGAACTGTAAACGTAACTAATCTGGCTGTAAAATATAAGGTATGCCGTATGGTGCTGATATCCACGGATAAAGCCGTATGTCTTGATAATGCTATGGGGTACAGTAAACGTCTGGCGGAAATATATGTACAGTCTTATGGGCAGTACCTGCGTGATAGGGGTGAAGAAAGTACAAGCTTGCTTGTCGTTCGTTTTGGAGATGTATATCCGGAGAAAGCCCGTAGTTTGATGACTTTACCCGAAGCTTGTATGCTTGTTTTAGAAGCAGGGGTAATGGGGGATACTGGAGAAGTATATATATTTGAAGGAGAAAGCGGTACTCCTTTGGAACCGACGTTTCATGAAAAGATAATGCGTGAAGTTTCGTCTGTATATGATTATGAACGGATACAAAATATGACTTCGCGGTTGATTGCACATAGTTATACTGAAAAAACGGCGACTTTGATCGATGAAATGAAAAAAAAGATACCAGATTTGATGAATTTTTCTGCTGTAACCGGGCTTGTCGAAGAGAAAACTTTTTAATGCTTTTTCTGAAACTTAGCAGTGGAATAAATGTATATTATAAAAATAATATATTACCTTTGCGCCCGATTTATATTTATTACAAGAACTCTAAAGATTAATCGGAATATCTTATGCGTAGATTAATAACATTATTCTTCTTGATATTTACTTTGTCAGGAGTGGCTTTGGCTCAACAAATGTCAGATGATCAAGTCATTCAGTATGTAAAGAGCGCTCAGCAGATGGGCAAAAACCAAAAACAGATTACAGCTGAATTGATGCGTCGCGGAGTAACCAAGGAGCAGGTTGAGAGAATACAAAAAAAGTATGAAGGCTCCAAATCGGGGAATCAGCAGGATAATACTCAAAATGGGGCACGCTCCCGTCAGCGTGGTCCGCAGATGGACGGTAGCAGAGGTATACGTGCCACTACCGAATTAAGCGGTAGTGAGCAGGCTGTTATGCCTTTTGATTCCTTGCAAATAAATAATCAGCCCTTACCTAAAGAGGTGATAAATCCGACTCAACAAATCTTTGGTCATAACATTTTTACCAATGAGAATCTGACTTTTGAACCTAATGTCAATGTTGCAACTCCCGAGAATTATCGTTTAGGTCCTGGAGATGAAGTTATCATCGATGTTTGGGGAGCTTCCGAAACAACGATCCGGCAGAAAATCTCACCGGAAGGGAGTATTCTTGTTAATAACTTAGGACCGGTTTACTTGAACGGTAAAACTGTGAAAGAAGCAAATAACTATCTGAAAACAGAGTTTTCCAGAATCTATTCGGGTGTAACCGGAGATGCTCCTTCTACCCAGGTGAAATTAACGCTGGGAGAAATTCGTTCCATTCAGGTAAATGTTATGGGTGAGGTTTTGGTTCCCGGAACATATACCCTTTCATCTTTTGCTTCTGTATTTCATGCTCTATACAGTGCAGGCGGCATAAACAAAATTGGTAGTTTGCGTAGTATCAAGGTAGTACGTAATGGAAATGTGGTTGCCGATTTGGATGTTTATGATTTATTGATGAAAGGCAAAATGCAAGTAGATGTGCGTCTGCAAGATGGTGATGTCATCCTTGTAGATCCATATCAGTCATTGGTGCAGATACTTGGTAAAGTTAAACGCCCGATGTTCTACGAAATGAAATCTACAGAAACGGTAGGTACATTGCTGAAGTATGCAGGTGGCTTTACGGGTGATGCTTATAAAAAAGCGATCCGCCTCGTCCGTAAAACCGGACGTGAACACCAGATCTATAATGTGGATGAAATGGATTATTCCGTATTTCGTGTAGACGATGGTGATATGATAACAGTGGATTCTGTTTTGCAGCGTTTCGAGAATCGTGTAGAAATTCGTGGAGCTGTATACCGTGCCGGTCTGTATCAGTTGAACGGAACTGTGAATACAGTTAAACAGTTGATAAAGCAGGCTGAGGGTGTACGTGGAGATGCATTCTTGAATCGTGCAATCATTGACCGTGAGAATGAGGATTTGACACATGAAATCATTCAAGTGGATGTGAAAGGTTTGATGAATGGAACTGTGGCTGATATTCCTTTGCAGAAAAATGATATTTTATATATCCCAAGTATTCATGATTTAAAGGAAGAAGCAACGCTTACCATTCATGGGCAGGTCGCTAAGCCTGGTACATATCTCTACTCTGATAATATGACGGTAGAAGACCTTGTGCTGCAGGCAGGTGGCTTGTTGGAAGCTGCAGCTACAGTCAAGGTTGAGGTTGCGCGTCGTGTAAAAGAGCCTAAGAGTGCAACGTTCAGTACAACAATAGGCCAGAACTTTTCTTTTGATTTGAAGGATGGTTTGTTGGTAGGTGAAGGAAGTGGAGATTTTCATCTTGAACCATTTGATGAGGTTTATATACGTCGGAGCCCGTCTTATCATAAGCAACAGAATGTTATAGTAGGTGGTGAAGTGCTCTTTAGTGGCAGCTATGCTTTGTCGAAAAAGAATGAACGTTTGAGTGATTTGATTGCTAAAGCTGGTGGAATAACTCCTGATGCATATGCGAGAGGTGCCCGTTTGATACGTAAAATGACGGAAGAAGAACTTCGTCGCAAAGAGGATGCTTTGCGTATGGCACAAATGGGAGCCGGAGACTCTATCTCTATCAAACAGTTGGATTTGTCTGATACTTACTCGGTGGGTATCAGTTTGGAAAAGGCATTGCAGAATCCGGGTTCGGACTATGATATGGTGTTGCGCGAGGGTGATGTATTATTTGTGCCGGAATATGTGAGTACTGTGAAAATTAATGGTGCCGTTATGTACCCGAATACAGTCTTGTACAAGAAAGGTGAAAGTTTACGTTATTACATTAACCAAGCTGGTGGATTTTCCAATAATGCAAAGAAACGTAAGGCTTATGTGGTTTATATGAATGGTACGGTATCTCGTTTGAGGTCTGGAAATTCAAGTGCTATTGAGCCTGGTTGCGAGATAATTGTTCCAAGCAAGGAGCAGAAACGGAAAATGAGCACTGCTGAAATTTTGGGTATGGGTAGTACGACAGCTTCTATTGCTGCAATGATTGCGACGATGGTAAATCTCTTTAAGTAATTGGAATTATGAGTGAAGACAAAATACAGAATACAATTCCTCAGCAACCTGAGGAGCAAGAGATAGACTTGATTGAGCTTGCCCAAAAGGTTTGGGCTAGTCGTAAATTGGTTTTTAAGGCATGCGGTATTGCTGCTCTTGTCGGCTTGGTTGTTGCATTCAGTATTCCCAGAGAGTACTCGACAAGTGTGACGCTGGCTCCTGAAAGTGGTGGTAAGTCCGGTGGAGGCAGTATGGGTGCTTTAGCTGCTATGGCAGGTATCAATTTGGGAAGTTCTTCCGGTGAAGATGCATTGTCGCCGGATCTTTATCCTGATATCGTAAGTTCCACTCCTTTTCTTATCGAACTGTTCGATGTGAAAGTGAAGGATCAGAAAGAAAAAATAGATACTACTTTGTATGCCTATCTGAAAGATAATCAGCGGGCTCCGTGGTGGAGTGCAGTAGTATCTGCTCCTTTTAAAGCTTTAGGGTGGACGGTGTCCTTGTTTAAGGAAAAGCCGGAAGAAGGAGATTCAAAGCTTGATCCTTTCCAGCTTACTCGGGAAGAAGCTGCTATTGCAGATGCCTTGAGTAAACGTATTTCCATATCAGTGGATAAGAAGACAGGTGTCACTACATTATCCGTTACAATGCAGGATCCTTTAATTTCTGCTTCGTTGACTGATACTGTGATGCATTGCCTGCAGAATTATATAACAGACTATAGAACAAACAAAGCCCGTCATGACTTAGCCTTTACCGAGAAACTTTATGGAGAGGCAAAGACTAATTATGAAGCAGCTCAGAAAAAATATGCTAATTTTGTAGATGCTAACCAGAATATCATTTTGTTAAGCTACCGTGCAGAACAAGAACGCCTGCAAAATGAGATGAATTTAGCATATCAGGTATATACGCAAGTATCTCAGCAATTGCAGATGGCAAGGGCTAAGGTGCAGGAGATTACTCCGGTATATACCGTTGTTCAACCTGCCACAGTGCCTTTGAAACCGGCAAAGCCTAATAAGATGATGATACTGATCGGTTTTATGTTCTTAGCAGGTGTTGGTAGTGTAGGCTGGATATTATTTGTAAAAGATTTATTAAAGGGATGGAAAAAGCAAACGATATGATAACGGATAATAATACGATATGCTGGCATGCGTTGCATACAGCACCTAAGTCGGAACATAAGTTGATGCAGTGTTTGGATGCTGCCGGATATACCACATACTGCCCGATGCAGGCAGTCTTTGTGAAGTGGAACGGACAAACCAGAGAAGTGATTATTCCTCTTTTCTCCGGATGCTTATTTGTAGCAGGGGATGTTGAAGGAATGGCGTCATTGGTTTCTTCGCATAAAGCTGCTTTATTGGTAGATAGTGAAGGTAATAGTTTAGCTATAGAAGCTGATAAAGCCGAACTTCCTTCAAAGTTTCTAAAATTGCTAAAGTAATGATGAAGCTGATAACAGAAGAATTGTTGGACACTGTCACTTCCCAGGCGAAAGAGAATCCTCGTTTGCGCATGAACTATAATTTCCATGCTACGATGGATGCTCCTATACACCGTCTGCTGAATGCTTTGGAACCGGGTACTTACCTCCCTCCGCATCGTCATACGGATAAGATTGAGTCTTATGTGGTTTTGCGTGGAAGCTTGCTGGCATTTTTTTATGACGAAGCTGGGAATGTGACGGAGAAGGTTAAGCTTTGCCCTGCTGAAGGGAAGTTTGGCTTGGAGATTCCTGCCGGTACGTGGCATAGTGTCATTCCTTTGGAATCTGGTACTGTTATTTATGAAGTTAAAAATGGCCCTTATGCGCCACTTTCTCCTGAAGATGTAGCCTCGTGGGCACCGGCATCTTCTGATGTGGAAGGAGCGAAAGCATTTATGAAGCGGATGTCGGAGCTTTAGCTCTCGAACATCCGGCTTCGTGCAAGCATGCAGGCACCCACAATGCCTGCTTTGTCTTTTAGTTTGGAGGTCATGATAACCGAATCTTTGTTTACCAGATTCAATGAATACTTTCTCACTGCGGTTTTTATGGGTTGGATAATGTAATCCTCGGTTAACGATAGGGTTCCTCCTATAATTACCATCTCTGGATTGAAAATGTTAATTAATCCGGCTATTTGCTTCCCTAATTTTTGCCCTATTTCTTCTACGATCTCTATACAGAGCAAATCTTCCTTATTCACCGCTGCAATGATTTCGTCCAGAGTAAGAGGAGCCTCTTTTATATTAATACGGTTTGATAGGATGGAGCTTTCTCCGTTTTTGATGCGCTCTAACAGAATGCGATGCAGTGCCGAACCGGATGCTTCCGTTTCCAGGCATCCTTTTTTTCCGCAGTGACACAGTATCTCATTATCAAATACATTCACATGTCCGAACTCTCCGGAGAATCCGGATTTACCGGTATATACTTTACCATCAATTATAATTCCGATTCCAAGTCCCCAGCTTACATTGACGAAGATGACATTCTTTTCCCCTTTAACGCAACCTTGTAGATATTCTCCATAAGTCATGGCACGGGTATCATTGTCTATGCAAACCGGGTATCCTATTTTTTCGGTCAGCACTTCTGCCAATGGCTGCTCTGAGAAGTTGAATTGGCTGAAGCTATATCCTGACTCGGGGTTGACACGCCCGGATATATTGATGCTTATATTTAATATTTTTTCCGTATCAAGCTTCGTTTTCTTTATGAAGGAACTGATTAATCTGCATAGTTCTTCCATTGCTTCCGGGGTGTTTTCAAATTTATATGGAATATTCATTTTTAGTTCCATCATATCGCCCTTGAAATTGATTATGCCGATGTTGATGGCGAATTTCTTGATATCCACTCCGATGAAGTATCCTGATTCCGGGTTTAATCCATATAAATTGGGATGTCTTCCACCGCTGGTTTCCAGCTTGCCGTAATCATTGATATAACCATCCTCATACATTTCGCTAATGAATTTGGTAACGGTAGGTATACTTAAATCCAGTTCTTTGGATAAATCGGTAATAGTGGAACTTCCATTATATATATAATGTGTAATGATTCTCTTTTTTATAAGAGCATTTTTGCTTCCTGATTCTATTTCTTTTAAAAGTTGTTGTTTCATATCTCTTATCTTTATAGAACGATTACAAAGATAATAATATTCTGTTTTATATCCTATATAATAAAATAATTTATTAATTTACTCTATTATAATAAATATATTACTATATTTGCCCGCGTATTTAGATGTATAACCTATAAAATAGAAAAACATGATTGTATCGAATTTGCAGAACAGTAGTAGAGTGGAAGGGCTTCATCCTTTGTTTAAAACTCTTTTTGATTATATAAAAAAGCATGATTTACTTCATGCAGTATTGGGGCGTATAGATATAGAAGGCGATGATTTATTTATTTTGAATATAAATCCGGAATGTATTGCGGAGGACGAGCAACCGCTCGAAGTTCACCATAAGTATATCGATGTGCATATTCTTTTGGAGGGTTCGGAGAGGATTGGCTGGAAGGCTATTGAAGATGTGCGACATGAGATTAAGCCTTATGATGAAGAAGGGGATTGTGCCTTGTATAAGGAACAGCCTACTATGTGGGTTGATTTGTGTCCCGGCCAATTTATGATTGTGTATCCGGAAGATCCTCATGCTCCGGTAATTGGGAGTGGGAAGATTCGTAAGCTGATTGCTAAGGTAAAAATCTGACTTGTCTATTTTCAATAGTTATATATAATAAGGTAATAGATTGTTGTGCGGGAAGAATGAATCACTTATTCTTCCCGCATTTTTTGTTTATGTGACCTATGTATGGCTGTTTTTATAGTTCTATTTTAAATTAAATGCCATATTTAATAAAATAATTTATTAAATATTTTGTATATAATAAAACTGTTTCTATATTTGCAGAGAAATAAATGTATTATAGCTTTAAATAACCGTTATGAAAAACAGAAATGTATATCCTTGGATTGTAGTAGGTCTGTTGTGGGTGGTTGCTCTCCTCAACTATATGGATCGCCAAATGCTTTCTACTATGCAGGAAGCTATGAAGGCAGATATTGTAGAATTGAACAAAGCTGAAGCTTTTGGGGCTTTGATGGCTATCTTTTTATGGATTTATGGTTTTATGAGTCCTGTAGCCGGTATGATTGCCGATCGTCTTAATCGTAAATGGCTCGTTGTAGGTAGTCTTTTTGTATGGTCGGCTGTTACTTTTCTGATGGGCTATGCTGATACTTTCCATGAACTATATTGGCTACGTGCCGTAATGGGAATAAGTGAAGCGCTCTATATACCTTCTGCTTTATCTCTTATTGCAGATTGGCATCAGGGAAAATCGCGTTCGTTGGCTATCGGTGTACATATGACCGGGTTATATGTAGGGCAGGCTATTGGCGGTTTTGGTGCTACGGTTGCGGCTATATTCTCCTGGCATTCCACCTTCCATTGGTTTGGCATCATCGGCATTATTTATTCTTTGGTTCTGATGTTTGCTTTGCGCGAAAACCCGATTCATGCTGTTGAAGAAAAAACTCTGACGGAGGCGGGAGGAAAAAAGTCTTCCTTGCTTGGTGGGCTTAGTATTCTCTTATCCACATGGGCGTTTTGGATTATTCTCTTCTACTTCGCCGCTCCCAGCCTTCCCGGGTGGGCAACGAAGAACTGGTTGCCGACATTGTTTGCTGAAAGTTTGGGTATTCCGATGTCCGAAGCCGGCCCCATATCCACTATTACAATTGCAGTTTCTTCATTTATCGGCGTCATAGTTGGTGGCCTTTTGTCCGACCGCTGGGTGCAGCGGAACATTCGAGGACGTGTCTACACCGGTGCCATCGGATTGGGTTTAACTGTTCCGGCACTGTTGTTACTCGGATTCGGTCATAGTTTTATGGCTGTTGTCGGAGCCGGGCTACTCTTCGGAATTGGTTTTGGAATTTTTGATGCTAATAATATGCCTATTCTTTGCCAGTTCGTATCAGCTAAGCATCGTGGAACGGCTTATGGTATAATGAATATGACGGGCGTCTTTGCTGGTGCTGCGGTAACCGAATTATTGGGCCGATGGACTGACGGGGGAGACTTGGGAGAAGGTTTTGCCATGTTGAGTGTGGTTGTTCTTATAGCTTTGGTACTTCAATTGTACTTCCTCCGCCCGAAGACAGATAATATGGAATAAATACGTATAACATATAATAAAAAGAATTATGGAAAAGATTATTGGACTGATTGATGCGCCGTTTACTCCGTTCTACGAAAATGGAGAAGTGAATTATGAGCCTATTGATGCCTATGCCCGGATGCTTCAAAAGAATGGGTTGCAGGGAGTATTTATTAATGGTTCTTCCGGCGAGGGTTATATGCTGACCGATGAAGAACGAATGAAATTGGCTGAACGATGGGTAGCTGTAGCACCTGAGGGTTTTAAGGTCATTGTTCATGTAGGCAGTTGTTGTGTAAAGTCGAGCCGTATGCTGGCAGAGCATGCTCAAAAGATTGGTGCATGGGGTATTGGTGCCATGGCGCCGCCTTTCCCGAAGATCGGACGTATCGAAGAATTGGTGAAGTACATTGAAGAGATAGCAGTCGGTGCACCTGATCTTCCTTTCTATTATTATCATATTCCGGCATTTAATGGAGCCTTCCTTCCTATGGTAAAATTGCTGGAAGCTGTTGATGGTCGTGTTCCCAATTTTGCAGGCATCAAATATACTTTCGAGAGTCTGTATGAATATAATCAGTGCCGTCTTTATAAGAATGGTAAGTATGATATGCTGCACGGACAAGATGAAACGATTCTACCTTGCCTTGCTATGGGCGGTGCACAAGGGGGTATCGGTGGCACTACCAATTACAATGGTCGTGAGTTGGTCGGTATCATTGAAGCTTGGAAAGCGGGTGATCTTGAAACGGCACGCGAGCGGCAGAATTTCTCTCAGGAAGTCATTAATGTCATTTGTCATTACCGTGGCAACATTGTAGGCGGCAAACGTATCATGAAACTGATAGGTCTTGATTTGGGTAAGAACCGCACTCCATTTCAGAATATGACTGATGAAGAAGAAAAAAGTATGGGTGCAGAACTCGAAGCGATTGACTTCTTCAACCGTTGCAATAAATTTTAATATTGATATACTATGAATGCAGCAGACTATTTAAGTACATGGGCCGCATCCTATAGGCAGGACTTCACGGAGAATATCATGCCTTTCTGGATGAAGCACGGACTCGACCGCTGTCATGGAGGTGTATATACTTGCCTTGATCGTGACGGACGATTGATGGATACCACCAAATCTGTTTGGTTCCAAGGCCGTTTCGGATTTATAGCCGCTTTGGCTTATAACAATATAGCAAAGAATCCGGACTGGCTGGCAGCCTCTAAGAGTTGTATCGACTTTATTGAAGCATATTGTGCCGATGAAGACGGGCACATGTATTTCGAGGTAACCGAAGACGGACAACCTTTGCGTAAACGCCGTTATGTCTTCTCCGAATGTTTTGCAGCTATTGCAATGTCCGAATATGCTATTGCTTCAGGTGATAAGAGCTATGCAGAAAAAGCATTGGCACTTTTCAAGAGGATACAGAAATTCCTTTCCACCCCCGGCTTCTTGGAACCGAAGTATCTGCCCGCGCTGCAAGCCCGTGGACACTCCATTACGATGATTCTCATCAATACCGCTTCCCGCATTCGGGCAGCCATTTCCGATCCGATACTCGACACACAAATCAATGATTCCCTCGATGCTATCCGTCGTTACTTCCTGCATCCTGAATTCAAGGCGTTGCTCGAAATGGTAGGACCGAATGGAGAATTCATTGATACCTGCAACGGACGTCTCATCAATCCGGGACATTGCATCGAAACCTCTTGGTTTATCCTCGAAGAAGCAAAACAACGCAATTGGGACAAGGAGTTGGTAGAAACCGCTCTCCAAATTCTTGACTGGTCATGGTCATGGGGCTGGGATAAAGAATACGGCGGTATTATTAATTTTCGCGATTGCCGTGACCTTCCGGTGCAAGACTACTCTCAAGATATGAAGTTCTGGTGGCCGCAGACAGAGGCTATTATTGCTACGCTTTATGCTTATCAGGCTACCCATGATGAAAAATATCTTGCCATGCACAAGCAGATAAGTGACTGGACTTATGCCCGCTTTCCCGATAAAGAATGCGGAGAATGGTACGGCTATCTGCACCGTGACGGTACGGTGGCACAGCCGGCCAAAGGCAATATCTTTAAAGGACCTTTCCACATTCCCCGCATGATGATAAAAAGTTGTATGTTGTGTGAGGAACTCCTTTGATTAACTGAAATTTACCTATTTATAATTCAAAATCTAATTTTATGAAGAAGTATCTATTAATGCTGTTTTGTCTGTGCGCATCCATGATTGCGCTGGCACAGCAAAAGTCGATTACCGGTGTGGTGGTCGATACCCACAATGAATCTGTAATTGGAGCTTCCATCCAAGAAAAAGGGACATCCAATGGTACTATTACGAACATTGATGGGGAATACTCCTTGAAAGTATCTCCCGGAGCAACCTTGGTCTTTAGTTATATCGGCTATAAAACGCAAGAAATCCTTGTCGGCGACAAAGCAACTATAAATGTAACGTTGGAAGAAGATGCAGAGCAACTTGATGAAGTGGTGGTGGTTGGCTACGGTGTACAAAAGAAATCCAGTATGACGGCATCGGTAGCTTCCGTATCAACAAAAGAAATTAATAAGTTGGTGACCTCTAATGTTACTTCCGCCTTACAAGGGCGTACTCCGGGTGTAGAAGTGTTGCAGAACGGCGGTGAGGCAGGCGGCGATGTTAGTATTCTGATACGTGGTGCCGGAACGTTCGGTTCTACCGAACCCCTTTACATTGTAGACGGTGCGGTAAGTAACAATGGAATCAACTCTTTAAATCCTAATGATATTTCGTCTATCGAGATATTGAAAGATGGTTCGGCCGCTGCTATTTATGGTTCTCGTGCCGCCAATGGCGTGGTACTGGTCACTACCAAGAGCGGGAAAAGCGGGAAAACTGTAGTTGATATTAATGGCTCTTTTTCTTATCAGACACCTACCAAGATGCTCGACTTTATGAATGCCGAGCAATGGAGAGGCTTTGCCAATATGGTAGCCGATAACAGTCCGGCATTCGATCGTGCTCCTCAGAATGTGAATCCTACGAATCCCAATATGAGTACGGATTGGCAAGACCTGTATTATCAGAATGCCGCCATGTGGAACCTGAGTGCTGCCATTTCCGGTGGAGGCGAGAACTCTACCTTCAGCACAAGTATCGGATATACAAATCAGGACGGCATTATCATCCAGTCCAATTACGAAAAATATAATGCACGTGTCAATGGTACTTATAAGAAAGGACGTTTTACAATCTCGGAAAATCTCTCTTTGGCGCATACCAGCAAGCAGTCGCCTCCTGCAGGTCGTAGCATTATGTTGCCTACTCTCCCAGTGAAAGATGATTTGGGACGTTATATCTCTACGCCTCTTGCCGATGGTTATTCAACTACCAATATGGATCTTACCAACCCCCTTGCCTCCATTTATGCAAAAGATAGTTATACAAAGAAGACCGATATTACCGGTAGCTTGAGTATTGGGTTAGACATCTGGAAAGGAATTAAATATAAATTAAATCTGGCAGGTAGTTACCTGAACACTCATGGATATACGCATACTCCTGCTTATGCTTCCTATTGGGATGCGGATGGCACTCCCGACTCTCACTTCAGCCAGCCTTATACTTCTTTGTCCGAATCAAGAGGTGAGAATTTTAATTATACGATTGATAACTTATTGACATATAATGGTTCATTCTCAGGCCATACCTTTGATGTATTGCTGGGTACCAGCTGGATGCGTGAATATTACCGTACTATGTCTATCGATTCCGGTGTAAGCGATCTAGGAGCTCCTGCTGTTACTACTTACAATGGTACGGGAACTATCGGCTCTAATGAGTTGAATTCTGCCTTACTTTCCTTCTTTGCACGTTTGAACTATGATTACAAGAACCGATATTTATTGTCTCTCAGTATTCGTAGTGATGAATCTTCCAAGTTTGCCAAGGGTAATAGAGTAGGCTACTTTCCTTCAGTTTCAGTAGGTTGGAATGTGCATGAAGAGAAATTCTTCCAAGTACCTTGGATGTCGAAATTGAAAGTCCGTGGCAGTTACGGTGAATTGGGAGCAAATTTCATTGATCCTTATTCTTTCCTTTCATTGGCTTACGGGCCGGTTCCAACTATTTTCAATGACAAGCGTCAGTATGGCTATGTCACTCGTCTGGCTCAAACTAATCTGACTTGGGAAACAGCTGTATCTTCTAACGTTGCTGTAGAGATGGGTTTCTTGGACAATGCTCTGAATTTTACGGCAGAATACTTCATGAGACGAAACAATGATTTGCTTGCCCCGTTAGAGTCGCTTCCTTCTTCCGGTCAGACGATTATTGTCAATGATGGAGATTTGCCCTATTATAATACGGCGTCTGTAGAAAACAAAGGTTGGGAATTTACTTTAGGCTATCGCAAGGCATGGGATAAGTGGAGTGTAGATGTACAAGGCAATATTTCTTTCCTGACAAATAAAGTGCGCAAATTAGGCGAAGGAGTACAACCTATTCGTGGCAACTTGATGAGTTCTAAATTCTCCGACCGTCCTACCATTACTCAAGAAGGCTTGCCTATCGGTTCCTTCTACGGATATAAGGTTGTAGGGATAGGTGAGGATGGCGATTTCTTGTTCCAAGGTGCCGACGGTACAGCTAAGAAGCCATCTGAGATAAATGAAAAAGACAAGCAAGTGCTCGGTAATCCGACTCCTGATTTCACATATGGTTTGAATGTGAATATCAGCTATAAGAACTGGGACCTGACAGCTTTCTTCCAAGGAACGCAAGGCAATGATGTATTTGCTGCAGCCAAGTATCAATTCTACTTCAATTACGACAATAATAATCTGGTGGATGCCTTGAATTCATGGACACCTTCCAATAAGGACACTTCTCTGCCAATAGCAAAGACTGATAATTACAATGGCGGCAACAGCTTGCCGAGTAGTTTCTACATCGAAGACGGTTCTTATTTCCGTTGCAAGAATTTGCAGATAGGTTATTCGTTTGACAAGAAGCTTCTGAAGAAGACCGGTTTTATAGAGTCGGCGCGTCTGTTTGCAGGTGTTCAGAATTTGTTTACTATTACAGGCTATTCCCTGTACGACCCCGAAGTTAGTAGCAACACTCTTTTCGACAGAGGTATCGACGGGCTCTATCAGGATGCTCCGAGAGTAAATGCGAGAACTTATAATTTCGGTTTCAATTTAACTTTCTAAAATGTTACGACGATGAAAAAATATAGTAAAATAGTAATGTCGGCATTGGCAATAGTAGGTTTGTCATTAAGCTCTTGCAATGATATCTTTGACGAACTTGCCATTAATCCGAATCAGCAGGACGTTAGTTCCTTCTATAATACACCCGAGAATATTAATAAAGGGGTGATGGGAATCTATTCCTATGTGACAACTCCCCGTTCTATGGGCGTTTCTGCTACTCGTCTCATGGCTAATCGAGGTGACGAGAGTAGTGATCGCACTGACTACGGAGTGCCGGGACAATACTGCGCTTCGTTGACTTCTTCCTGGTATACCATCGTTCAACCCTACCAGTTGTTCTATACGGCAGCTTCTCAGGCTTGCCAGATGATTGAGGTGATTCCTGACGTAGAGTTCTCGAACGTGGAATTGAAGAATGCTTATTTGGGTGAGGCTTATTTCCTGAGAGCTTTCTCCCATTGGTTCTTATTCTTGAACTTCCGTAACATTCCCTTGATGGAGAACTTCCCGAAGTCTTCCAAGGATTACAAACCGCAGTCGGCTCCGGAGGCTACATGGGATTTCATCATCTCCGATCTGAAGAAAGCCAAAGAACTGTTGCCTAAGAAAGGTTTCTGGAAAGGCGATAACTTGGGACGTGTCACCAGTGCTTCGGCAACAGCTCTGCTGGGTAAGGCTTATCTCTATCGCAGTGGAATAGAAAAGTTTTATGGAAGTTCGTCAACGACCTATTATAATGAAGCAGCCGAGTGTTTTGACGAAATTATCAGAGGCGAACACGGAGACTATAAATTGATGGCGGATTATAATGATAACTTTAAGGTAGCTACCGAAAACAACGATGAGTCCATTCTTGAATTCCAATTTGTGGGTGATGCCGTCAATACAGGTTTCAATCCGGGTCTGACGGATAGTGGTGTATGGAGAGATCCGCGTGGAAATCAGCCTCCCTCATTAGTCTCTAATAATGCCCATGTCATTCACCAATGGGTGTACGACACCTTTGCAGCTTCTAAAGATGCCAATGGAAAGACCGATTCACGTATGTTCGGCACTTTGATATTCGATGATACAGCTCCCGAAATCAATGCAAAGGAGGGTGACAAAGTACTCGTCTTCGACGGGAAACCATTCAATGATTATTATTATGCCGAAAAGGATGAAGTTGTAACTAAAGGTTTTGCCATCGTCAGTGCCCAAGCTGGCAAATATAAGTCTGCCTGCCGCAAGAACATCGACTGGACACTTCCTTCCAAGAATCCGGGTAACAATATGTGGATCGGCAACCTGCGTGCCAATGGCTTGAACTACACCTATATCCGCTATGCCGATGTATTGCTGATGTATGCTGAATCTGTTATATCGGGTGGTAAGCAAGGTAAGCTGACGCCGCTGCAAGCCGTGAACGAAGTGCGTGCCCGTCCCAGTGTGAATATGCCCGCTTTGTCTTCTGTAGATATGAATGTTATTGAGCATGAGCGTATCTTGGAACTTACCCAGGAAGGACATCGCTTCTACGATCTTCTCCGTTGGGGAAAAGTAGCAGAACGCTTTGCTGAACTGGATGCTTCCGATCCTAATTTCAAACAGTATAACATTTCCGCCTATTTAGGATTCCAGAAAGGCCGTGACGAATGGATGCCTATTCCGGTTGACGAAGTGGAAGGAAATCCGTATATTACGGAGAATAATCCCGGTTGGAACTAATATAATTTAGGGAAGAGAGCGTCTTGCTCTCTTCCGTTTATTCAATTTATTTAATACGATAACAATTATGCGAAAGATTTTAGTAAGCTTGTTTATATTGGGGATAACTCCATTGATGTTTGCGCAAACCTTGCACAATGGCATCACGCTTCCTGAACAATGGCCGCCCCGTCGTCCTGAACCTACTGTGCGCATGGAGATGCCGGTACCCTATTTGCAGAACAAACCGGCAGTTATTCCTATAAATACAGGTCGTCAGTTGTTTGTTGACCGCTTCCTGATTGAAGAAACAAACTTGGAGAGTGTTTATCATACTCCTAACTTCTATGCCGGAAATCCGGTATTGGAGCCGGATAAGGAATGGGAAAAAACAATTCAAGGTGCCTTGTATGCTGCTCCGTTCAGTGATGGTATCTGGTACGATGACAAAGACGGAAAATATAAAATGTGGTATCTTGCCGGAGCCGGCACTATCCATAAGGAAGATAAACAGACTTTCTATACCTGCTACGCTGAGTCGGAAGACGGAAAAGTGTGGAAGAAAGTCAACCAGGATATTGTTCCGGGCACTAATATTGTAGATACTTGCAATCGTGATGCATCTACCGTCTGGCTGGATCGTGAAGAAAAAGACCCTGCCAAGCGCTGGAAGTTCTTCAACATAGAGCGTCGTCCCGGAGACCGTCGTTGGCAAGTTGTTTTGAAGTACTCGGCAGACGGCATCCATTGGAGTAGAGGTGTAGCTCAGTCGGGCGATCAAGGAGACCGTACTACTGCTTTCTACAATCCTTTCACCAAGAAGTGGGTACTGAGTATGCGTGCCGGTACTCCGGTTTCGAGCCGCTCTCGCTATTACATTGAGAATAGCGATCCGGAAATGTTGGTCAGTCTGGCGCATCGCACGCGTAAGGACGCTGATGATAAAAATATCGTCTTTTGGTTTGCTCCTGATGACAAAGAACTCCGTCATGAGAAATATCCGGAAGTGGAACCGGGTATCTATAACTTCGATGCCATTCCTTACGAGAGTATCATGCTGGGGCTCTACTCTGCATGGGCAGGACCGGAGAATCGTGTTTGCGAACGCGACGGCATCCAGAAGCGCAATGTTGTTTCCTTAGGCTACAGCCGTGATGGATTTCATTTCTCTCGCCCCACGCACCAACCTTTTATGAATGTCAACGAATCGGAAGGCGCGTGGAATTGGGGAAATATGCAATCCATTAATGGTACGCCTCTGATTGTCGGTGACTCTCTTTATTTCTATTCCAGCGGCCGTCGGTTAAGTAAGATAATGTGGGACAGCCACACTTCTACCGGACTTGCCACGTTGCGTCGCGACGGGTTTGTATCCATGCATGCCGGTAAAACGGAAGGATATCTGACGACAGAGAAGTTGTCTTTTGATGGAAAGTATATGTTTGTGAATGCGGATGTACGCACTAAGAAGAGTGCATTGTCTGTAGAAGTTTTAGATGCAGACGGTAATCCGGTTCCGGGATTTACGAAGAAAGAATGCATTGCATTGAAACGGGCAAACAGTACCAAGCAGATGATAACCTGGAAAGATAAGAAAGACTTGTCAGAACTGACGGGTAAGAATGTCCGTTTCAAATTTTATCTGACTGATGGTGACTTGTATGCGTTTTGGGTTTCTCCTTGGGAAAGCGGAGAAAGTCGCGGCTATACTTCGGGAGGAGGACCGGGACTTAATCCTATAGGTATAGACAGACGATAAACACATATCCCGGTTGACCTGAAAGGGTTAATCGGGATTTTTCTTGATTGCTATAGATATCTATTTTATAATTATGGAAACAATTAATAAAGAATTTGATTTGTCCGTATCATCCTACGGCAAAGTGAGAAACCTGGAATACGATTTGGTGGTGCTTCCGTGGGGAGCTACGGAACCCCATAATCTGCATCTGCCTTACCTTACAGACTGCATACTGTCTCATGATGTGGCGGTAGATGCCGCAGTGCGTGCTTGGGAGCGTCACGGTGTGCGTTGCATGGTAATGCCTGCAGTAGCTATGGGGTCGCAAAATCCCGGACAGCGGGAGTTGAGCTTCTGCGTACATACCCGCTATGAAACCCAGAAAGCAATATTAACCGATATGGTGGCTTCTCTCTATGCTCAAGGCATGCGTCGAATGGTTATCGTTAACGGTCATGGAGGCAACTGTTTTAAAAATATGATTCGTGATTTGTCGGTAGATTATCCTGACTTTCTGATTGCCGTTAGCGAATGGTTTGCCGTGCTTCCTGCCAAAGAATACTTCGATGCTCCGGGAGACCATGCCGACGAACTGGAAACGTCGGTCATGATGCATTATCATCCCGAGTTGGTCAATCTCGATGAGGCAGGAGAGGGGAGTTACAAGCCGTTTGCCGCGAAGTCTTTATGCGAAAAGGTTGCTTGGATTCCACGTAATTGGCAGAAGGTGACTGAAGATACCGGCATCGGGAACCCGAAACTTGCCACAGCCGAAAAGGGATGTCGCTTTGCTACTGCCGTAGCCGACAAGTATGCCGATTTGTTTGCTGAATTAGTGCAGGGAGCTATCTACTCATAATTCGCAGCGAGCAAGTGCATGTCTTTGTCGGCTTCGTCCCATGCGTTGCATGTGCAAATGCCTAATGTTTCTTCTGTTGATCCTTAATGTTTCTTTTATTACCTCCCTATGTTTGCCAATTGTTCACGACTGTGAGTAATTTGCTTCACAGCCGTAAACCAATTGCCTCACGGCTGTGAATAACTTGCTTCACGGCCGTGAACAGCTGATAAACATAAGGACTAAATGGAACATACCCCTTTACTTTATGAATAAAGCCCCTTCTTCTTTCATACAGAATACAGGGCTTTCAACGAATAAGCACAGGGTAATCGAGTGATTTCGATAAGCTCGTAATAACACAAAAATGGTGGAAGCAAATTTTGCTTCCACCATTTTTGTGTTGCTTCCACTGCACCTCTAATGCCGATGAATAAGGAGTTATAGAGAGTATGTGGCAGTATGGAAGCAAATTGATAGAAAACTTCTCTTAGAGGAATTTTAGTCAAATAAACTCTTGAACTTCTTAAATATCTTCTCTTTTATCGACGTATTCGGCTTGAAGTTATCCGAACCCTCCATCTCTTCCAAAGCCTTCTTCTCATCTTTGCTCAAAGTTTCCGGCACGTATACGCTGATATTCACCAGCAAGTCTCCCGTGCCATACCCGTTTACACTTGGCAAACCTTTGCCACGCAGACGAAGCACTTTGCCAGGCTGTGTGCCCGACTCAATTTTTACTTTTACTTTGCCGTCGATGGTTGGGATTTCTACTGCACCACCTAAGGCAGCTGTCGGGAAGCTGAGAAGCAAGTTGTAGATCAGGTCGTTTTCGTCGCGAATCAGTTCTTTATCCTGCTCTTCCTCTACAAGGATTAAAAGATCACCCGGCACGCCGTTGTGCTTGCCGGCATTACCTTTTCCGCCCATGGAGAGCTGCATGCCTTCTGCAACACCTTTCGGTATTTGTACAGTTACTACTTCTTCTCCGTAGACGATGCCTTCTCCGGCGCACTCCTTACACTTATTCTTGATGATTTTCCCTTCACCGTTACATGTCGGACAAGTGGCACGCGTCTGCATGGTGCCAAGAATAGTCTGCTGGTTGCGGATCACTGTACCGCTGCCTTTACATGTCGGACAAGTCTCTGCACCACCGTCTCCTTCTGCACCCGTGCCGTGGCAGTGGGTACATGGAACGTATTTCTTCAGTTTGAATTTCTTTTCTACGCCGGTAGATATCTCTTTCAGGTTCAGTTTCACCTTGACACGCAGGTCCGAACCGCGATAACGGCGCTGCTGCGAAGAATTACCTCCTCCGCCGAAGCCGCCAAAACCACTGAATCCTCCGCCGAAGCCACCACTGTGCCCGCCAAAGATATCACCGAACATGGAGAAGATATCATCCATAGACATACCTCCGCCGAAACCACCGAACGGACCTCCGTTGCCGGCAGCTCCACCCAGTCCGGCATGACCGAATTGGTCGTAGCGGGCGCGCTTATCCTGATTGCTTAGTACGTCGTATGCCTCTGCCGCTTCTTTGAATTTCTCTTCGGCTACTTTATCACCCGGATTCTTGTCCGGGTGATATTGGATGGCCTTTTTGCGGTAGGCTTTCTTTATTTCTTCCAGCGTTGCTGTCTTTTCAACTTCTAATACTTCGTAGTAATCTCTTTTTTCCATACAGTTTTATGTTATTCTCCGACTACCACTTTGGCATGACGGATCACTTTGTCGTTTAGCGTGTAACCGGTTTGTACGCAGTCCAGAATTTTGCCTTTCAGTGCTTCGTCAGGTGCCGGAATTACGGCGATGGCTTCGTGGTAGTCTGTGTCAAGCGGTTGCTCTTTGGTTTCTATAACTTTTACTCCGTTCTGTCCCAATACAGACATGAACTTGTTGTAGATAAGTTCTACGCCCTCTTTTACGGCGGCTACATCAGTCGCTGTTTCCATATTTTTAAGGGCACGTTCAAAGTCATCCACAATGGGGAGGATGCTGCTGATGCTCTTTTCGCCACCATTCAGGATAAGTTCTGCTTTCTCCTTCATGGTACGTTTGCGATAATTGTCAAACTCGGCAGACAGACGCAGATATTTGTCTTTCTGCTCTTCAAGCTGTTCATTGGCTTTCTCCAACTCTTGTGCCAGCTTTTCCTCTTCTGTCAAAGGAGCCTCACTTTCCTGAGAAGCTTCTTTTCCTGCTTCTGCAACTTCTTCGTCACATTCGTTAGGAGTGGTCTGATCTTTCAGTTCCTCTTCCTGGTTGTTTTCTTTTTCTTTCGGATTCATATTGTTATGCTTATTGTTCTTGTAAAATGATTTTGCTTTCATTGCGGTTAAGGGTTTAAGTTTATATGAAGTTCCTCAGCAAAAACTTTGCCAAATTGGCTGCTTTTGCTAAAAACGCTGCAAAGGTAATACTTTTATGTCAGATTGACAGCGCTTCTCTGTGCCTATTCGTAGAAAAATACCTATCTTTGCAGCGAAATTTAGTATATATAGATAGGTATAAATCAAAAATCATAAATATACAGATGATTACAGTCTCTAATGTTTCAGTACAGTTTGGTAAAAGAGTGTTGTTTAATGATGTAAACTTGAAGTTTACAAGTGGTAACTGTTACGGTATTATCGGTGCCAATGGTGCTGGAAAATCTACTTTCCTGAAAGCTATCTCCGGTGAACTGGATCCTACTACGGGCTCCATCATGTTGGGACCGGGCGAGCGCCTTTCCGTTTTGAGTCAGGACCACTTTAAGTGGGATGCTTATACGGTAATGGATACCGTAATGATGGGACATACTGTGCTGTGGGACATCATGAAACAGCGCGAAGTGCTGTATGCCAAAGAAGACTTCACCGATGAAGATGGTCTGAAAGTATCCGAATTGGAAGAGAAATTTGCCGAGCTCGACGGTTGGAATGCCGAGAGTGATGCTGCTGCTTTACTGAGTGGTTTGGGCATCAAGGAAGATAAGCACTATATGTTGATGGGTGAGCTGAACAATAAAGAAAAAGTGCGCGTCATGTTGGCACAGGCTCTTTATGGCAACCCTGATAACTTGTTGCTGGATGAGCCTACCAATGACTTGGATATGGATACCGTGATGTGGCTGGAAGATTATCTTTCTAATTTTGAGCATACGGTATTGGTCGTGAGCCATGACCGTCACTTCCTCGATTCTGTTTGTACGCATACGGTGGATATTGATTATGGAAAGATCAATCAGTTTGCCGGTAACTATAGTTTCTGGTATGAATCCAGCCAGTTGGCACTCCGCCAGCAGCAGAACCAGAAAGCTAAGGCTGAGGAGAAGAAGAAAGAACTGGAAGAGTTTATTCGTCGTTTCAGTGCCAATGTGGCAAAGAGCAAGCAGACTACCAGTCGCAAGAAGATGCTGGAAAAGCTGAATGTAGAAGAAATCAAGCCTTCTTCACGTAAATATCCGGGCATCATCTTTACGCCCGAACGCGAACCGGGAAATCAGATATTGGAAGTTTCCGGTCTGACCAAGACATTGGAAGATGGTACTGTCTTGTTCCGCGATGTCAACTTCAATGTAGAGAAGGGGGATAAAATTGTATTCCTTTCCCACGATCCGCGTGCCATGACTGCTCTGTTCGAAATCATCAATGAGAATATGAAGCCGGATGCCGGAACATTCAACTGGGGAGTTACGATTACCACTGCTTATCTGCCGTTGGATAATACTGCTTTCTTCAATACGGATTTGAACTTGGTGGATTGGCTGAGCCAGTTCGGTGAGGGTAATGAGGTTTATATGAAGAGCTTCCTTGGTCGTATGCTTTTCTCCGGTGAGGAAGTGCTGAAAAAGGCAAGTGTGTTGTCGGGAGGTGAGAAAATGCGTTGTATGATTGCCCGCATGCAGCTTCGCAATGCCAACTGCCTGATTCTTGATACACCGACCAATCACCTTGATTTGGAGTCTATCCAGGCTTTCAACAATAACCTGAAGACATATAAAGGTAATATATTGTTCTCATCCCATGACCACGAGTTCATTCAAACTGTTGCCAACCGCATCATTGAATTGACTCCGAATGGTATCATCGACAAAATGATGGAATATGACGAATACATTACTTCGGATCATATCAAAGAGTTGAGAACCCGTTTGTACGGAAAATAAATGGGAATTTAGGGGCGTAGCGCCCCGGCAAGATTTCCTTTCGGCATGTTT
>CABMPP010000015.1 GCA_902388495.1 uncultured Bacteroides sp.
ACACGGGCGGCATTGCGGGCGATAACCTCGACATCCGTCCCATCCACCTCTGCCATAACGGAGGCAATGTGTGGTCGCCCTCTGCTAGTAACGCCACCATCATCGCTACCGGTGCCTGGATAGGCTACAACAGCGGCCGCAGCAGCAACGGTACCACCACTACCTTCGGCTTCCTCTACGACTGCTGTACCATCGCCCCCGGCGTCACCGTGGATGGCGTGCCTGCCAACCCGCAGACTAACGGTATCGGCGGCGCTGCCACAGGCGGCAGTGATAAGCCTGCGCAGTGCACGGAGGGACACAGGGGAGATATGCAGATGCCGTAATCCCTCTCACTTCGCTATTAATGTGGTTTCGTCCCGTCCCTTGCATCAACAACTGCACGGGGCGGGACGTTTCTTTCCAAAAACTTCGTATCTTTGCCCCCGCAATGAAAAAATTCGTCGACGTCATATTGCCCCTGCCCCTGCACAGCTGCTTCACCTACTCCCTGCCTGCGGAGTGGGCCGACGAGGTGCAAATAGGTTGCCGCGTCGTAGTGCCCTTCGGCCGGAAGAAGTACTACACCGCCATCGTGCGCAACGTACACTATTCCGCGCCTACCGAATATGAAGTAAAAGAAGTCTCCGCTGTGCTGGACGCTGCGCCCATCCTGCTGCCCCGCCAGTTCAAGTTCTGGGAGTGGCTGGCCGATTACTACCTCTGCACGCAGGGCGACGTCTACAAAGCCGCCCTGCCATCGGGCCTGAAGTTGGAGAGCGAAACGATGGTGGAGTACAATCCCGACTTCGTATCCGAAACCCGTCTGCCCGAGCGCGAACAGCAGATACTGTATCTCCTCTCCGCCGACCCGGAACAATGCGTGACGAAACTCGAGAAGGATAGCGGCATCAAGAATATCCTCGCCGTCATCAAGTCACTGCTCGACCGTGAGGCCATCTTCGTGAAAGAAGAGATGCGTCGCACCTACAAACCAAAGACCGAAACCCGCGTACGCCTGACGTCCGCCGCCCGCAACGAACGCCGCCTGCACTTCTTCTTCGATGAATTGCAGCGCCGTGCGCCCAAACAGTTGGACTTGCTGATGAAATACATTGAACTCTCCGGCTGCCTTTCCGCCACCGGAACAGTGAAGGAAGTCTCCAAAGCGGAACTGCTGAAGCGTGCTGCTGCCACTCCCGGCGTATTCAACGGACTGGTGGAACGGGGAGTGTTCGAGGTCTACCAGCAGGAAATCGGTAGGCTGGATGCCGGACTTGTCAGGGAAACCGTTCCCCTTCATCCGCTGAACGAACACCAACAGCGGGCATACCACGAGATTATGGAAGATTTCCAAACCCGGAACGTCTGCCTGCTCTATGGTGTCACTGCGAGCGGTAAGACCGAGGTTTATATTCATCTCATAGAAGAAGTCCTCCGGCAGGGAAAGCAGGTGCTCTATCTCTTGCCGGAGATTGCCCTGACTACACAGATTACGGAGCGCTTGCAGCGTGTCTTCGGCTCGCGTCTCGGTATCTACCACTCCAAGTTTCCCGACGCCGAGCGGGTGGAGATCTGGCAAAAGCAACTGTCTGAAAGCGGCTACGACATTATCCTCGGCGTCCGTTCGTCCGTCTTCCTGCCATTTCGTAACCTGGGACTGGTGATTGTGGACGAGGAGCACGAGAATACCTATAAACAGCAAGACCCCGCACCCCGCTATCATGCCCGCAACGCTGCCATCGTGCTGGCATCCATGTACGGTGCCAAGACGTTGCTGGGCACGGCCACCCCTTCGGTGGAGAGTTGGCATAATGCCACGTCCGGCAAGTACGGGCTGGTGGAACTGAAGGAGCGATACAAGGAGATACAGATGCCCGAGATTATTCCGGTAGATATCAAGGAACTACACCGCAAGAAGATGATGAAAGGGCCTTTCTCCCCGTTGTTGCTGCAATATGTGCGCGAGGCACTGGAGCAGAAAGAGCAAGTCATCCTGTTCCAGAACCGCCGCGGTTTTGCCCCGATGATAGAGTGCAACACCTGCGGCTGGGTGCCGAAGTGCAAGAACTGCGATGTAAGCCTGACGTTCCACAAGGGGCTGAACCAACTGACGTGCCACTACTGCGGATACACTTACCAAGTGCCGCGTGTCTGCCCCGCCTGTGAGGGCACCGACCTGCGCCACCGCGGCTTCGGCACGGAGAAAATAGAAGACGACATCAAAACTCTCTTCCCCGAAGCACGCGTCGCCCGCATGGACCTTGACACCACCCGCACCCGTTCAGCCTACGAACGCATCATTGCCGACTTTGAGCAAGGGCGGACCGACATCCTCATCGGCACGCAGATGGTATCCAAAGGCCTGGACTTCGACCACGTCAGCATCGTAGGCATCCTCAACGCCGACACCATGCTGAACTACCCCGACTTCCGCGCCTACGAACGTGCCTTCCAACTGATGGCACAAGTAGCCGGCCGAGCCGGACGAAAGAACAAACGGGGCAGGGTAGTGCTGCAAACCAAAAGCATCGACCACCCCATCATCCCGCAGGTCATCGCCAACGATTACGAAGGCATGGTCGCCGGACAGCTTGCCGAACGGCAGATGTTCCACTATCCGCCCTACTATCGCCTGGTGTACGTCTACCTGAAGAACCGCAATGAGACGCTGCTCGACCTGATGGCACAAACCATGGGCACCAAGCTCCGCGCCGTCTTCGGCAACCGCGTACTCGGTCCTGACAAGCCCCCCGTGGCGCGTGTCCAGACTTTGTTCATCCGCAAGATTGTGTTGAAGATAGAGACGAATGCCCCGATGGCGCGTGCCCGTGAATTGTTGGTGCAGGTTCAGAAGGAAATGCTGATGGAGGACCGCTTCAAGTCGCTGATTGTCTATTATGATGTAGACCCGATGTAGCTGTGCCTCTTAAGTCCCCGATGCTTCAGTTTTACTCCTTGGTTCCCTGCAGGATTCCCGTATCATTGTCCATATTCTGAATGCTCTTTCGGGCCCCCTTGTAGCTCCGGCCGAAGTTGAGGTTGAAACTGGCTTTGACGACGACGAGATTCGACATGTTGTTGCTGTGTATATCGGACTTCACCGGATTCAGCGCCGACCAGTTCTCATTTTTGGAGCGGTAGGTTTTCACAAAGGGATTGTATACTCCCGCCATGATGGACCATGCCGGTTGTTTGTAGCCCGCCATGAGCGCATGCATCAGTTCTCCCTTCATCAGTTGTTCGCCATATACAAGCCGGTTGGGTGGGGCGATGGTGGTAAAGTTCATCATCCAATTTCCGAACGAGGCATCCAGGTCGATGCGCACTTCTTTCAGCGTATAGGTGTGCAGGTAGTTGTTTCCGGTGCTGATGTAGCGGTTTATGCCGGGTGTGACGGCGAGGCTGAGGTGGTCTTTCCAAGGCTTTATCTTGAAGGTGACTTCTGCTGCCAGCTGCCGGAAAGACTTCTGGTTCTCATAAGTATGCACAAATACTCCTTGTTCGTAGAGCACACTCTCCATGATAGGGCTCTTTTCGTATGAGTAGCGTACCAGGGCGTCTATGCTGCAAATGCCTGAGGAGTATACTGCATTGAAGTCCTGGATGGTGCTATGGAATGACTTCAGATTAGGATTCCCTCTGCGTATCTGCAGGTTGTCAATGCCCTGCTCTATGTCGTTGAGGTAGGCAATGGAAGGAACGTTGTTCTTCAGATTGATGTGGTAGCGGAAGTGCAACTCATCCGTCGGGTTGTAGGATAACAGGAAGGAGGGCTGAAGGGCGTACTTCTCACTGCGGTTATCTTCCTGGCTGTAATAGAAACGGCTGAGTGTGAGGTTTGCCATATAGCTCCAGTTTTGTATCTTGCCTCGATATTCGGCATACGCGTAGCTTTCGGCTTGCCTCATGAGGATGTCTTTCTGGTTGCCGCCCCGATATTGATTGTCGGTGTAAGCCTGCATATGCTTGAGTCCGCCGGATAATGTGCCATATTCCATTTCCTTTTCATAAATACCTTCTGCTATCAGAGAGTATTTCTTACCGGATACATCGGAGTGGAGTTCGGCATTGGCTGCATTTTCAGCTTCTTCGTGGTAGGTGCGGGTGCTGCTGCTGTTGATATAGGTGCCCACCAGGTTGAAGATGAGTTGCTGGTTGTGTTTCAGGCTTTGCTGGTAGTACAGGTCGAGAGCCGGCAGGTGGTTTCGCTCGCGGGTATGGTCGTAGATGGACAGGGGAATGTCGGAGTCGGAAGTATAGAGTTTGCTTTTCCGGTCCTCGTAACCGGCAGGATTGTCTTGCAGGGTATATCGGAGTTGGGCGTTGAAAAGATATTTTCCTTTATCCTGCAGGCTGTAAGTCAGATTGGAGGTCAGCAGTTTCTTGTTGAACAATGTAGGTTCGCCGGTTTCCAGCTGGTGCAGTTGCTTGTCGGGGAAGTGGAACCATTCGTCGTATTCGCGCGTCCAGTCTCCCTTGCGCTGTAAGTAGTGCACGTTTGCAGATATTTCGGACTTCCCGTAGTTGTATCTGCCGGAGAACATATCATCGATGGAAGTACGGTCGCTTCCGATGCCGTGGAGTGCTTCTCCGTTCAGGCTGAGGCCTGAGTTGCGGACTCTGGTGATGTAATCAATCACGGCGGCAGCACCTCCATAGCGCGCTCCGGGGCTGTCGTGGTATTCTATGCGGAGAACATCTTCTGGGTTGAGAGCGGCAATCTCTGCATAAGTGACCTGGATGCCGTTGATCCTTAGTTGTACTTCTCCATTGCCGGAGACGGTCACTTCGCCGGATATGACGTCGACCATGATGCGGGGCAGTTGCAGCTTATTTAGCAATTCCAGACCGCTCGAAGAGGTTTTCAACTGGCTCCGGGTGGGGAGGACGACTTTGTGGTCGCCTTTCTCGATGACGGAGCGGGCTTTTACGGTTACTTCGTCCAACTCGATCGCCATGACGCCTGTAGAATCTTTGGCAATTAATTGCGCACGAGAGGGGATAACCATACAGAACAGTATGGTCATAAATGATACGATGGTTTTCATAAATGTTTATTGTAGGGGGATTGCTGCCTGATGTGCCAGGCAAAGGTTTGAATAATGAATTAGTTGGTAATGCGAATCAGTAGCCGGATTACTTATTGCCTGCATACATCGAATCAGCCCGAGATATGGCCTGCGGGGTGTCCGAAAATGCCGTATTTGAGCAAAAATATGGCTTTTGGGGTGCCCGAGGTGCCGCATTTGAGCAAAAATCCGACTTTCAGGGTGTCCGAAAATGCCGTATTTGAGCAAAAATATGGCTTTCGGGGTGTCCGAGGTGCCGCATTTGAGCGAAAATCCGACTTTCGGGGTGTCCGAAGGTGCCGCATTTGAGCAAAAATCCGACTTTTGGGGTGTCCGAAGGTGCTGCCGCACTAAAAGTTCCTTTCATTTCCGGCAGGAACAGGTGCTAAATCCAACTCCTGATTCGTATTTAGTAGTTAAGGAGGTCGTTGTACAGCCCTTTCAGCCGTTTTCTGAGGTGGAGGACTGCGTAATGTTTCCGCGATAACAAGGAGTTGACAGGAACTCCGGTGGTCTGTGAAAGTTCTTTTGCCGGTATGCCCTCCATTTCCATGAGCTCGAATGCTTCCCGCTGTTCGGGTGGTAGTTCCGAGAGTGCAACTTCCAACTCTTGCCAGACGAGCGAGCGCATGTACTCCGTTTCGGGAGAGGGGGCGGACTCACCGAACAGTACTTCCGAAAAGTCTTCCAGTACGTTGTCGTCTTTATCGTAGCTCGGTGAGGGTAACTCTTCCTCTTGCATTTTTTTGCTTTTGTTGATGATCGTGTTACGCGTCACACGATACAACCAGGCAGTCACTTGCTCGATGGGGTTGAAGGTTGTTTCGATGGTTTTCACCAACTGATAAAAGACATCTTGCAGAATATCTTCGGCATCTTCCTTGCTCGAAACCCGCTTCCGGATAAATGCCTTGAGGCGGGGCTGATGCTCGGCTATCAGTTCTTCCAGGTTGCTGTCTTTTCCGGGTTGATTATTCATCTTCTTTCGGCTTTTCGCTTCCTTTGGGCTTTTCTGTCCTTTGTGCTTTTTCGCTTTCTCCCGATCTTTCCGTTTGATTGTCAAACCCGCCTCTGCTGAAGAAATCTTCTCTATCGAAAGGACCTCCGAAACCGAAATTCCGCCTCCGGCTGATAAAATTCTTACGTTCTTCGGGCGACATCTTTTCCCATTTTTCACGGAATGGGTTTCCGGTTCTGCCGCTTCGGGGCATCCGTCGCCCTCTTCCTCCGGGGAAAGGGAAATTGCCGAAAAGAAGCCGTGCCAGGACAAACAGTGCCAGTGCCTGCCAGAAACTGATACAGGCTGCTCCAAGTATTGCCGGCATCACTGCGTTCCACAATAACATGATGGCTGCGCCGAAACCTGCGACTGCCAATATCCAAAACAGGGGTATAAGAAAGAATCTCTTTTTCATAATGTGCTAATTTTTATTGGTTCATACTGCTTTGAGGACGTTCTCTATCTATGCAGACAATCGTGGTGGAGAAATATTTTAGGGAAACACAAAAAAAATCTATCTTTACGCCCCAAAGCAAAAAATGTAGCTATGAACAAGCCCCATAAAATCCTTTTTGTATGCCTCGGCAATATCTGCAGGTCCTCGTCGGCCGAGGGAGTGATGAAACATTTGGTGGAAGAAGCCGGCCGTGAAGATGAATTTGTGATAGACTCTGCCGGTATTCTGTCCTATCACCAGGGCGAACTGCCCGACAGCCGGATGCGCGCCCATGCCGCCCGTCGCGGATACGACTTGACTCACCGCTCACGCCCCGTACGCACCGAGGACTTCTACAACTTTGATTTGATAATAGGTATGGACGACCGCAACATCGACGACCTGAAAGACCGTGCTCCTTCACCCGAGGCGTGGAGCAAGATTCATCGCATGACGGAGTATTGCACCCGGTTTACACACGCCGACCACGTACCCGACCCCTACTACGGAGGCGCCGAAGGCTTCGAATACGTGCTCGACCTGCTGGAAGATGCATGTGCAGGGCTATTGGCAAGCCTCAATGGTTGACGTACGTGTCCTGATAAAACCGTTTATTGTCGTTCAGGCTGCAAGTCGCATCCACACCGGATTCCTGCAGGCGTTTAGCAATTTCGTTCAGCTTCTTTCTTGAAACCCGGCCGATGTAGAACAGCCGGTAGCGATAGTTTTCATCCAGCAATTCCATGACATGTGTAAAGTTCTGTTCGCGGGCGAAGTCGAAGTTCACCTTGCGCAGTTTTTCGTACTGATAGCAGATGGTCCGGCCTACACTGTGCACCAGGAGTCCGTCTGTTGCCAGCGTCAGGTAGCAGAAACGGGTCATCAGCATGCTGATGAAGAACAGGCTCAGCCCGAAGGAGATGATGGCAGGTATGAATCCCCACCACACTGAACTGCTGATGCAGTAGTACCCCAGTATCAGGAACATGAGGAATAATATGAAGAACCAGAACATATAGAGTGAAGGGCGCTGGTATGTTATTTCCTGAGATCTGAGGATAACCTCCTCTTGAGGCACGTAGTTGTCAAAAGGTATCTCTTTTGAAACCAGAAAACGGATGACTGACGACGGATGGCGGAAAGGAGGCACGTAAACGGCTTTATCTTGCCCTCCTTTCAGATGCAATGTCAGTACGCCGGGACCATATTTGTCCTTGCCCGCAGGCTTGCCGTCTTTGCGGGGTGCTTGGTGATAACGTTTCATAAAACTGAAACTCTGAATCTGATGTAGCCCTATGTGCTGGCTTTGCAGCAATCGTTCGGCTCTTTTCTGTTCTTTTGCGGTCACTTTCATGGTCTTATTTTTTTAGTTCGGGATAGCTGATACGGGTATGGTAAATCGTTTTAAGTTTCTCCTTGAACACGGTTTTCACGATAGCAATGTCCTTGAAGGTGATGGGACATTCCTTGAAATAGCCATCTGCCACCTGCGAGTCGATAATCTTGTCTACCAGATTGCTGATGCTTTCTTCTGTGTATTCGGACAAACTGCGTGAAGCTGCTTCCACCGAGTCGGCCATCATCAGGATAGCCTGCTCTTTGGTGAACGGGTTCGGACCGGGGTAGGTGAAGAGTTCATCGTTCGGTTCTTCGCCGGGGTGTTCGTTCTTCCAGGAGATATAGAAATACTTCGTTTTTCCGCGGCCGTGATGGGTGGTGATGAAATCCTTGATGACCTTGGGCAGATTGTTCTTCTCTGCCAGTTTCAGTCCGTCCGTCACGTGGCTGATGACTACCTGGGCGCTTTGCTCATAATTCAGGTTCTTATGCGGATTGACGCCTCCCGATTGGTTTTCGGTGAAGAACACCGGATTCTCCATTTTGCCGATGTCGTGATACAAGGCACCGGTACGCACCAGCTGGCTTTTGGCACCGATACGATTGGCTGCTTCTGCTGCCAGATTGGCCACTTGCATGGAGTGCTGGAATGTGCCCGGAACGGTCTCGGACATGCGGCGCAGCAGGTTGTTGTTGATGTTTGACAACTCCACCAGGGTAACGTTCGAGGTAAAGCCGAATGTCTTTTCCACAAGGAAGAGCAGGGGGTAGGTGAACAGGAGCAATACTCCGTTGATGACGAAATAGGTATACATGCTTCCGTTGAGTTTCGACAAGTCGTTCTCCGTAATCAGTTCAAATGCAAGATACACGGCGGCATACGTCAGTATCACCAGCACTGCCGTGCGGAAGAGTTGCGAGCGCTGGGACAGTTCGCGCAAACTGAAAATGGCAACCATTCCGGCGGAGAGTTGCAGCAGGATGAACTCATGCGGATAGCGCAGGCAGATGGAACATATCAGTATCGTGACTACTTGCGTGATGAATGCCGTACGCGAATCGTGGAATACGCGGATGATGACGGGCAGCATGGCATACGGGATGATGTAGACGTTGAATATATTATTGGCAACCATGAGAGCCGTCACCACACAATAGAACATGATCAGTGCAAAGAGCAGGGAAAGACTGCCCCTGCGCTTGTAGTAGTCCTTGCGGAACAAGTCGAGATAGAGCATGAAGCACAGCATGAAGATACCGACAAACAAAATCTGTCCTACCAGCATCAGCCGTTTCTGTCCGATGGACTCGCTACGCTTGATGGACTCTTTCCGGAGGCTTTCGAGGATGTTGTAAGTTTCCCGGTCGATAATTTCTCCGCGGTCGATGATTTTCTGTCCGCTCAGTACGATGCCGTTGGCCCACGAATAGTTGTCGAGCATTTCTTTCCGGGCGGTTTGGGTGCGCATCTCGTCGTAGGTCAGGTTGGGGAACAAATACTCGTTCAGCGAACACTGCCGCAGGATTTCGGGACGGTAGTGGACGGTGTCGGCGGTGAGTATATAGTTGTAGGCATCCTTGACGGAGTACAACTTGTCGATGTTTCGCTGGTTGGCAAGTTTGTCGTCAATCACCATGATGGCACTGGTGCTGTCTTTGCGCAATTTGTCCAGTTCGTCTGTCGAGACGATACCGGCCTGGTACACTTCTGCGAGTTTCTTCTCCAGGAACCGTACGTAGTCGCTGGATGGGAGCAAAGCACGCAGGTGCGTCTGATAATCAGCTCTCAGCTTAGTTTGGATACTTTTTCCAGTGCTCTTGTCCAACTGGAAATAGGGTTGGAAGTGGGCAAGTATGCTGTCTTGCTCGTGTTTCACCACTTCGTCTCCCTTATAGATGGGAAAATCGAAGGTAGCCATTAACTGTCCGTACTTCCACGGCTTGTCGAGGTCGAACTGATAATTGAATTTACCGTCGCGCGGCAGAAAATAAACAATAACTGCCACTGTACCGATAAATATCAGTGCTCTGTATAGCAAATCTCTGAGTGAGAACTCTTTTTTCGTCTTGAAATAACTCATATCGGCTGAAATTTTTGCGAAAAGTACGAAAAAAAACATTAGTGTGGAAAAAAAGATTTAATTTTGCCGTCTAAAATATTCATAAGTAAGGTAGATTATGACAGAAAGAAAGGTCAGAGTCCGTTTTGCCCCGAGTCCTACGGGGGCTTTGCACATAGGTGGTGTGCGTACAGCTTTATACAATTATCTCTTTGCGCGTCAGCATGGAGGAGACTTAATTTTCCGTATTGAAGATACTGATTCCAACCGGTTTGTGCCGGGTGCAGAGGAATATATATTGGAGTCTTTCAAGTGGCTGGGCATTCCGTTCGACGAAGGAGTGAGTTTCGGTGGAAACCACGGTCCGTACCGTCAGTCGGAGCGTCGCGAAATATACAAGAAGTATGTGCAGGTTTTGCTCGATGCCGGAAAGGCATATATCGCTTTCGATACTCCCGAAGAGCTGGAGGCCAAGCGTGCCGAGATTGCAAACTTCCAGTACGACGCTTCCACCCGTATGCAGATGCGCAATTCGCTGACACTCTCCAAAGAAGAAGTCGATGCGTTGATTGCCGACGGAAAACAGTACGTGGTACGTTTCAAGATAGAACCCAATGAGGATGTACATGTCAACGACTTGATCCGCGGGGAAGTAGTAATCAATTCCTCCATTCTCGATGACAAAGTTCTTTATAAATCGGCCGATGAGCTTCCTACTTACCATTTGGCCAATATCGTAGACGACCATTTGATGGAGGTATCCCACGTGATTCGTGGTGAAGAATGGTTGCCTTCCGCACCGCTGCATGTGCTTTTATACCGTGCTTTTGGTTGGGAAGATACGATGCCCGCCTTTGCCCATCTGCCTTTGTTGCTGAAGCCCGAGGGCAATGGCAAACTGAGCAAGCGCGACGGCGACCGTCTTGGTTTCCCCGTTTTCCCGCTCGAGTGGCACGATCCTAAGACAGGAGATGTGTCTTCCGGTTATCGTGAGTCCGGCTATCTGCCCGAAGCGGTTATCAACTTCCTTGCCTTGCTGGGATGGAATCCGGGCAATGATCAGGAATTGATGTCTATGGACGAGCTGGTGAAACTCTTCAACCTGAGCCATTGCAGCAAATCGGGGGCGAAATTTGACTATAAAAAAGGTATCTGGTTCAATCATGAATATATCATGATGAAGCCGGATGAAGAAATAGCGGTTCTTTTCCGCCCTGTGCTGAAGGACAATGGCATCGATGCAGAACAATACAGCGATGCGTTCCTCACTAAAGTGGTCTCTCTTGTGAAAGGTCGTGTCAACTTCGTGAAGGAGTTGTGGGATCAGGCACGCTTCTTCTTCGTGGCTCCTGTGGGATATTCGGAGAAAGATGTCAAGAAACGCTGGTCCGAGGATACTCCGCGCATCATGACCGAGTTGATGGACGTACTGCGTGGCATCGAAGACTTCTCGTCGAAACCTTCCGAGGATATCGTTATCGGTTGGATTACCGAACGCGGTTATCACATGGGCAATGTGATGAATGCTTTCCGCCTGTCGGTAGTAGGAGAGTGTAAGGGACCTCACATGTTCGACATTACCGAACTGCTCGGTAAGGAAGAAACCTTGGCCCGCATCGGGCGTGCCATTGAAGTGCTTTCTTAATTAAGATTGAAGATTTAATTCTCAATTCTCAATTTCTAAATTAATAAAGTATGCTCTACGACTTGGCAATAGCCGTCTACGATATCCTGATACATCTAGCTGCTCCGTTTAGCCGCAAGCCCCGCAAGATGATGAAAGGGCATTGGGTGGTCTATGAACTGCTCCGGCAGCAGTTGGAGAAGGATGTACGCTATATCTGGTTTCATGCTGCTTCTTTGGGGGAATTTGAGCAGGGACGGCCGCTGATTGAGAAAATCCGTGCAAAATATCCGGATTATGGTATCTTGCTGACTTTCTTTTCGCCTTCGGGCTATGAGGTCCGCAAAAATTATAGAGGAGCCGATGTGGTTTGTTATCTGCCTTTTGACAAGCCTCGCAACGTGAAAAAGTTCTTGGATATTGTAAATCCTTGCATGGCATTCTTTATCAAATACGAGTTCTGGAAAAACTATCTGGATGAATTGCATAAACGCCGTATTCCGGTGTATAGCATCTCGTCTATTTTCCGTCGCGGGCAGGTTTTCTTCAAGTGGTATGGCGGTACGTACCGGCATGTGCTACGCGATTTCGACCATTTGTTTGTGCAGAACGAACGCTCCAAACGTTATTTGGCAAAGATCGGCATCAACCGTGTTACGGTGGTAGGCGACACCCGTTTCGACCGTGTGCTGCAGATTCGTGAAGAGGCTAAAGAACTGCCTTTGGTGAGACTCTTCAAAAATGATACAATGACTTTTGTTGCGGGCAGTTCCTGGCAGCCGGATGAAGATTTGTTTATCGAATACTTCAACCAGCATCCGGAAGTGAAATTAATCATTGCTCCGCATGTCATTGACGAAAACCACCTAGTAGAGATTATCAGTAAGTTGAAGCGTCCGTATGTACGCTATACCCGTGCCGACGAGAAGAATGTGCGCAAGGCGGACTGCTTGATAATCGATTGTTTCGGGTTGCTCTCTTCTATTTATCGCTATGGGGAAATAGCTTATATCGGCGGTGGTTTCGGTGTGGGTATTCATAACACACTCGAGGCGGCAGTCTATGGCATCCCGGTAATTTTCGGTCCAAAATATCAGAAGTTTCAGGAAGCTATCCAGTTGCTCGAAGCTAAAGGTGCATTCTCAGTAAAAGATTACGAAGAACTGAAAACCCTGCTCGACCGTCTGTTGACCGATGAAATTTTCCTGCGTGAAGCGGGCATGAATGCCAGCCATTATGTGACCAGTAATGCAGGGGCAACGGAGAAGATCTTGAATATGATTAATTTTTAATGTGCTAATAGGAGATAAAGTGATAAGGTGATAAAGTGATAAGGTGGTAATAACCATGCGGCGTCAACATCGCGCAGCCAATTACCACCTTATCACCCTACCATCTTATCACTTTATTTATACCAGTCCGAATACATCAAATAATTGTGTGCAATCTTCTGATTCAATTCCTTGGCTTGTTCCGGATCTACCTTTTTGATAAACTTGGCGGGTACTCCTCCCCAAATACTGCCCGGTTCAATCACCGTATTGCTTAGCACTAGGGAGCCTGCGGCTACAATCGCTCCTTCTCCCACCACTGCATGGTCCAGGATGGTAGATCCCATCCCTACTAAAGCATAATCCTTGATGGTAGCTCCGTGTATGGTGACATTGTGTCCTACGGATACATGGTCGCCTATTTCTATGGTCGATTTCTCGTATAAAGTGTGCAGTACGCTTCCGTCCTGGATGTTTACTCCGTTTCCTATGCGGATGGAGTTGACGTCACCCCGTAATACCGTACTGAACCAAATGCTGCAATCACGTCCCATCTTGACGTCGCCGATGATAACAGCATTGTCTGCCAGGAAACAATTCTCCCCGATTTCGGGAGTGAATCCTCTTACTGATTTTATTAATGCCATTTTTATGTATTGATTAATAATTAAATTCTGCTTGTAGCTTCTCTCAACCATTCCTGCTCTTCTTTGTCCAGGTCCGGCGAGAGCTTCTCGTACACATTCCGGTGATAATCATTCAGCCAGTCTGTTTCTTCTGCTGTCAGCATCTCTTTGATAATGCCTTTTTTGCAGATGGGGCAGAGGGTGATTGTCTCGAACTTCAGGTAATTGCCAAACATGCCTTCGCCGGCATTCACAGTCAAAACGATATTTTCGGTACGTATGCCGTGGCTGCCGGCCTTATAGACGCCCGGTTCGTTGGAAGTTACCATGCCTGCTTGCAGGGTTACCGGATTCTCATTCATGCGGATGCTCTGCGGACCCTCGTGTACGTTGAGGAAGTGTCCTATCCCGTGGCCGGTTCCGTGCAGGAAGTTCATGTGATGCTGCCATATCGGCATGCGTGCCAGTACGTCCAGTTGCGCGCCTCGCGTGCCTTCGGGAAAGACTGCCATTGCCAGGTCGATGTGTCCTTTTAATATCAAGGTATAATCTGTTTTCTCTTCTTCGGTCAGTGCCCCCAGTGCGATGGTACGGGTGATGTCCGTTGTTCCGTCCAGGTATTGCGCTCCCGAGTCCAGCAGCAGGAAACCTTCCGGTTTCAGTGGAACATCCGTTTCGGAAGTTGCTTCATAGTGCACAATGGCTCCATGTTCTTTGTAACCGGCAATGGTATCGAAACTTTCGCCCATATAGAGCGGTTGCGCGGCGCGGAATTCATGTAACTTCTTGTCCACGCTGATCTCTGTTTCCCCACCTGCGGGAACAGCTTCTTCCAGCCACTTCAGAAATTTCACCAAAGCTACTCCATCGCGCTGCATGGCTGCATGGATGCCGGCAATTTCCTGCTCATTGCGGATCGCTTTCAGCATGGCGACGGGCGATGCCCCTTCAATAATCCGGCAGTCGGGGCAGATAGCCGAATAGGCTGCATAATTTGTCTTGCCGGGATTTAGCAAGATGCTGCCGGCTGTAAGGCTGTTTAAGAAATGCTCTATATCTTCATAGCGATGTATCGAAACTCCAGTTTCTTTCAGGTAAGCAGAAAGTTCGCCGGTAACTTTCTGAGGCTGGATGAAGAAGTGTGCATCCTGTTCTCCTATCAGCAGATGGCTCACTACTACCGGATTGCAATGTACGTCGTTGCCACGGATGTTCAGCGTCCATGCTATCTCGTCCAGGGCTGAAATCAACAAGGCTTCCGCACCCTGCTTTTTCATTTCCTCCCGGATGATAGCAATCTTCTCCTGGCTGCTTTTTCCTGCATATTTAGTCTCATAAATATAGGCGGGAGCTTCCGGCATCGCAGGGCGGTCTGCCCATATCTGATTCATAGGGTCGGTAATGCTTTTGACGGAGATACCGTCTTTCTCCAGTTTGCCTTGCAACTGCTTGACTTCTTCGGCAGAGAATACGGCGCCGTCAATCCCTACCACTTCTCCCGGTTTCAGGTTTGCACTAAGAAATGCCGGAATGCAGGGCGTTTCGGGCAACATCTCTTTATATAAGTCGATGCCGCTTCCTTCCAACTGCCGGGCAGCCTGAAGAAAATAGCGAGAGTCTGTCCATAGACCGGCTTTTTCGCGGGTGACGACTACGGTTCCTGCCGAACCGGTAAAACCGGAGATCCATTCTCTTGATTGCCAGTGTGGAGCGACGTATTCACTCAGGTGCGGGTCCGTACTGGGGACGATGAAGGCAGCGATGCCTTCCTTGCCGAATATACCCCGCAAGGCATTGATTCGGTTATTGATTGTTTGATTCATATATTATAAGGTATAAGAAATTTCTCCTCAAAGATACTTATCTTTCTACAAACTACCTTGCAGGATGCTGCATTTTATCTTTGCAACTGCGATAAACAATTTCTGCTGTTGTCTAAAACTAATCTGTGGTTACTAATAATTAATCGTTCGACATACGTTGAACAATCATCCGACAGTTGTCGTATAATCATTCGACAGTTGTCGGACGATAATATGACAATTGTCGAACGATTAATTGTTGCCTGCGCAGGATTTAGTTTCTGAGGAATCTGAAAATAGAATCTTTCTGTTTTGCACGTAATTTACACTTGATTTATGGAATTTTTCCTCGAAAGTTTTGTGAATAAAGAAAGTATGTGTAATTTTGCCGCTCAATTTAATCGTGAGATTTTTAAACCATTAACAATTAATAAAAAGAAAATGATTGTAGTACCTGTAAAAGAAGGCGAAAACATTGAAAAATCGCTGAAGAAATTCAAAAGAAAATTTGAAAAGACTGGCATCGTTAAGGAACTGAGACGCAGACAGCAGTTTGACAAACCGTCTGTAACCAAAAGACTTAAGAAAGAGCGTGCCGTTTACGTTCAGCAACTTCAGCAAGTAGAAGATTAATAATTCGTAAATTCCTTTGAATTATTGAATTCTTTTTCATACATTCGTTGCATGATTTAGATATGTAGCGATATGTTGTTGACAGACTCTTTTCTTGACTATCTTCTGTATGAACGGAATTATGCCGAAAGTACGGTAAAACGCTACCAGATGGATATCCTGGAGTTGCAGAAGTTTGGTGAAGAACAAATTGAGGAATTGACTCCTTCGGGCGTGGATGCTGAGCTTATTCGTGAATGGATTATATTCATGATGGATAGAGGTTGTGCTCCAGCTACGATTAACCGAAAGTTGAGTTCGCTCCGGACATATTATAAATTTCTCTTGCGGAGAGGAGAGGTGGAGGTGGATCCGTTGCAAAAGATAACGGGACCGAAAAAAACAAAGCCGCTTCCTGTTTTTCTGAGAGAGAAGGATATGGATAGGTTGCTGGACGATATAGACTTTGGAGAAGGATTTGAAGGGTGTCGCGACCACATGATTATCGAAATGTTTTATGCCACGGGCATGCGACTTTCGGAATTGATAGGGTTGGATGATGAAGACGTCGATTTTTCGACCTCCCTCATTAAGGTGACGGGAAAGCGAAACAAGCAGCGTCTGATACCTTTTGACGAGGAGTTAAAACGCTCGATGCGGGAATATGTCAACGTACGGAATGAAGCGGTTTCGGTTCGCTCGGATGCATTTTTTGTCCGGGAAAATGGGAAGCGGCTCTATCCAAGTATCGTATCATCTCTTGTGAAACGAAATCTTTCGAAGGTAGTGACTGTAAAGAAAAGAAGTCCCCACGTGCTTAGGCACACCTTTGCAACAGCAATGTTGAACAATGGTGCAGATTTGGGTTCGATAAAAGAACTTCTTGGGCACGAAAGTTTGGCGACGACTGAAATTTATACGCATACTACTTTTGAAGAACTTAAAAAAGTGTATAACCAGGCTCATCCTCGGGCCTAAAGTAAAAAGGAGGTTAGTATGGAAGTAAGAATTCAATCGATTCACTTTGACGCGTCAGAGCAATTGCAAGCTTTTGTTCAGAAAAAGGTTGCTAAGTTGGAGAAATATTACGACGATATAAAGAAAGTAGAGGTGTCATTAAAGGTGGTGAAGCCAGAAACAGCCGAAAATAAAGAAGCCGGAGTGAAAATATTGGTTCCCAACGGTGAATTTTATGCTAATAAGGTTTGTGATTCGTTTGAAGAAGCTGTCGATTTATGCGTGGAAGCTTTGGAAAAACAGCTGGTTAAGTACAAGGAAAAACAACGGAGCAAATAAAATCTCGCTAAAAATTTGCGGGTAAAAAATAAATGCCTAAATTTGCAGCCGTTTCGCTCGCGATAGAACGTTACGGTTGCATTTTTTAAGCCTGCCTCTTTAGCTCAGTTGGCCAGAGCACGTGATTTGTAATCTCGGGGTCGTTGGTTCGAATCCGACAAGAGGCTCGAAGAAAAAAGAAGAAGATTGTTCAAGGTAAGTTCACTTTGCAACAGTCGGTAAGGAAAAAAGAGTTCTTTATATTAATGCATGGGCAAATACCAGAGTGGCCAAATGGGGCAGACTGTAAATCTGCTGGCTTACGCCTTCGGTGGTTCGAATCCATCTTTGCCCACAACTCTTATTCTCCTTGCTGTTATAGCTCAGCGGTAGAGCACTTCCTTGGTAAGGAAGAGGTCCCGGGTTCAAGTCCCGGTAACAGCTCATAAAGATGTAAATGCTGATTATTAATCAAATAAATAACAAGTAAAGCTATGGCTAAAGAGAAATTTGAACGTACCAAACCGCACGTAAACATTGGTACAATCGGTCACGTAGACCACGGTAAGACAACGTTGACAGCTGCTATCACTACAGTGTTGGCAAAAAAAGGTCTTTCAGAATTGCGTTCTTTCGATTCTATCGACAACGCTCCTGAAGAAAAAGAAAGAGGTATTACTATCAATACTTCACACGTTGAGTACGAAACAGCTAACCGTCACTACGCACACGTTGACTGTCCGGGACACGCCGACTACGTAAAGAACATGGTAACTGGTGCTGCTCAGATGGACGGTGCTATCATCGTAGTTGCTGCAACTGATGGTCCGATGCCTCAGACTCGCGAACACATCCTGTTGGCTCGTCAGGTAAACGTACCGAGACTGGTTGTATTTATGAACAAGTGCGACATGGTAGACGATCCTGAAATGTTGGAACTCGTTGAAATGGAAATGCGTGAGTTGCTTTCAGCTTACGAATTCGATGGCGACAACACTCCTTTCATCCAGGGTTCTGCTCTTGGTGCATTGAATGGCGTTGAAAAGTGGGAAGAAAAAGTTCTGGAACTGATGGATGCAGTTGATAACTGGATTCCGCTGCCTCCGCGTGACGTTGATAAACCGTTCTTGATGCCGGTTGAAGACGTATTCTCAATCACAGGTCGTGGTACTGTAGCTACTGGTCGTATCGAAGCTGGTATTATCCATGTAGGTGATGAAGTTGAAATCCTTGGTTTGGGTGAAGATAAGAAGTCAGTTGTAACTGGCGTTGAAATGTTCCGTAAACTGTTGGATCAAGGTGAAGCTGGTGACAACGTAGGTCTGTTGCTCCGTGGTATCGACAAGAACGAAATCAAACGTGGTATGGTTCTTTGTAAGCCGGGTCAGATTAAGCCTCACTCTAAATTCAAAGCTTCTATCTATGTTTTGAAGAAAGAAGAAGGTGGTCGTCACACTCCGTTCCACAATAAATATCGTCCTCAGTTCTATCTGCGTACTATGGACTGTACAGGTGAAATCACTCTTCCGGAAGGAACTGAAATGGTAATGCCTGGTGATAACGTAGAAATCAACGTAGAACTGATCTATCCGGTAGCTTTGAACGTAGGTTTGCGTTTCGCTATCCGCGAAGGTGGTCGTACAGTAGGTTCTGGTCAGATTACTGAAATTCTTGACTAATAACCATTAATATACTAATCAGTTCCTGGTGAATGCTGGGAACTGATTATGTTCACACGGGAGTAGCTCAGTTGGTAGAGCACCGGTCTCCAAAACCGGGTGTCGGGAGTTCGAGCCTCTCCTCCCGTGCTAATATTTTTGAAATGAAGAAGATTGTAGCTTATTTTAAAGAAACTTACGACGAACTTGTTCATAAAGTGTCGTGGCCTACGTATTCTGAACTTACTAACAGTGCAGTAGTTGTTTTATATGCTTCCCTGCTCATTGCATTGGTAGTATTTGCGATGGACTTCTGTTTCCAACACGTAATGGAGTTTGTTTATCCACATTAAAAAAGTAAGGAGAAAATGTCTGAGATTGAAAAGAAGTGGTACGTTCTGCGTGCTATTAGCGGAAAAGAAGCTAAGGTAAAGGAGTACCTTGAAGCTGATATTAAAAACAGCGACCTTGGTGATTACGTGTCTCAGGTATTGATTCCTACCGAAAAGGTATATCAGGTTCGCAATGGTAAAAAAGTTGTGAAGGAGAGAAGTTATCTCCCTGGTTACGTTTTGGTGGAGGCTGCTCTGGTAGGTGAGGTCGCTCATCACCTGAGAAATACTCCTAATGTGATAGGGTTCTTGGGTGGTTCGGAGAAACCCGTTCCTCTGAGACAGTCAGAAGTGAATCGTATACTTGGTACGGTCGATGAATTGCAGGAATCAGGTGAAGACCTGAATATCCCGTATGTAGTTGGCGAGACTGTAAAGGTGAATTACGGTCCGTTCAGTGGATTCAGTGGAATCATTGAAGAAGTGAACACCGAGAAGAAGAAACTGAAGGTTATGGTAAAGATATTCGGACGGAAGACTCCGCTCGAATTGGGCTTTATGCAAGTTGAAAAAGAATAGTACAGGTGTTACGCTGTAGTATTCTTCATTAATGTTTATATATAAATCAATTAGAAAATGGCTAAAGAAGTTGCTGGACTAATCAAATTACAGATTAAAGGAGGCGCGGCAAACCCATCACCTCCCGTTGGACCTGCATTAGGTTCTAAGGGAATCAACATCATGGAGTTTTGCAAGCAATTCAACGCCAGAACCCAAGACAAGGCAGGTAAGATTTTGCCTGTTATCATTACTTACTACGCAGATAAGTCTTTCGATTTTGTAATCAAGACTCCTCCCGTTGCTATTCAATTGCTTGAAGTAGCTAAGGTAAAGAGTGGTTCTGCTGAGCCTAACCGTAAGAAAGTTGCCGAGCTTACTTGGGAGCAGATTCGTACGATTGCTCAGGACAAAATGGTTGACTTAAACTGTTTTACTGTGGATGCTGCCATGAGAATGGTTGCTGGTACAGCTAGAAGTATGGGTATCGCTGTAAAAGGGGAGTTCCCGGTTAATAACTAATAAACTTCAATTAGAATGAGTAAACTGACAAAAAATCAAAAGTTGGCTGCAGAAAAAATTGAAGCAGGGAAAGCATACTCTCTCAAGGAAGCTGCTACATTGGTAAAAGAAATCTCTTATACCAAGTTTGACGCTTCTCTGGATATAGACGTACGTTTGGGCGTAGACCCGCGTAAGGCTAACCAGATGGTGAGAGGTGTTGTATCACTTCCTCACGGTACTGGTAAAGTTGTACGCGTTCTGGTGCTTTGTACACCGGATGCTGAAGCTGCTGCAAAAGAAGCCGGAGCTGACTATGTTGGTCTTGACGAATATATTGAAAAGATCAAAGGTGGATGGACTGATATTGATGTAATCATCACTATGCCGTCTATCATGGGTAAGATTGGTGCACTCGGTCGTGTGCTCGGTCCTCGTGGATTGATGCCTAACCCGAAGAGTGGCACTGTAACTATGGATGTTGCTAAAGCTGTTAGAGAAGTAAAACAAGGCAAGATTGACTTTAAAGTTGATAAGAGCGGTATTGTTCACACTTCTATCGGTAAAGTTTCATTTAGTGCTGATCAAATTCGCGACAATGCGAAAGAATTCATCTCTACTTTGAATAAATTGAAACCGACTGCAGCCAAGGGTACATATATTAAGAGTATTTATCTTTCTAGCACGATGAGTGCGGGCATCAAGATTGACCCGAAAACAGTAGAAGAAATCTAATAAAACGGAGTAATAATGAGAAAGGAAGATAAAAGTACGATTATTGAGCAGCTTGCTGCTACAGTGAAGGAATACGGTCACTTCTATTTGGTTGATACCACTGCTATGGACGCTGCTGCAACAAGCGCGTTGAGAAGAGAATGTTTCAAGTCTGACATCAAATTGATGGTAGTAAAGAATACATTGCTTCACAAAGCATTGGAGAGCCTGGAAGAGGATTATTCTCCGCTTTATGGCACTTTGAAAGGCACCACAGCCGTAATGTTTAGCAATGTTGCTAACGCTCCGGCAAAGCTGATCAAGGACAAGTCTAAAAACGGTATTCCCGGACTGAAAGCTGCGTATGCAGAAGAAAGCTTCTATGTTGGTGCTGACCAGTTGGATGCTCTCGTAAGTATCAAGAGTAAGAATGAAGTTATTGCCGATATCATTGCCTTGCTGCAGTCACCGGCCAAGAATGTTATTTCTGCTCTGCAATCAGGTGGTAACACCCTCCACGGAGTTCTCAAAACTCTTGGTGAACGTCCCGAAGCGTAATTTTCGGAAAAAATTATAATCAATTTATTTAGTATTTAAACAATTAAAATCATACAAAAATGGCAGATTTGAAAGCTTTTGCAGAACAATTAGTTAACTTGACAGTAAAAGAAGTTAATGAACTTGCAACTATCCTTAAAGAAGAATACGGTATTGAACCTGCTGCTGCAGCTGTAGCTGTTGCTGCTGGTCCTGCAGCTGGTGCTGCTGCCGCAGAAGAAAAAACTTCTTTCGACGTAGTATTGAAGAGCGCTGGTGCAGCTAAACTTCAGGTTGTTAAGGCCGTTAAGGAAGCTTGTGGTCTTGGTTTGAAAGAAGCTAAGGACATGGTAGACGGTGCTCCTAGTGTAGTAAAAGAAGGTTTGGCTAAAGACGAAGCAGAATCATTGAAGAAAACATTGGAAGAAGCTGGAGCTGAAGTTGAACTTAAATAACATTAGCCTGGTAATCAGGTAATTCGGTTAGGAATCCTTCGCAAGAGGATTCTTAACCTTTTTGTGTATATATTTCAAATTAAGTTCTCCAAATTCATTCACAGATGTCTTCAAATACTGTAAATCAAAGAGTTAATTTTGCTTCGACTAAGAATCCGCTTGAATATCCGGATTTCCTGGAAGTACAATTGAAGTCATTCAAAGACTTTTTACAACTGGATACCCCACCCGAGAAACGTAGAAACGAGGGGTTGTATAAAGTATTTGCTGAAAACTTCCCCATTGCCGATACAAGAAACAATTTTGTTCTTGAGTTTTTGGACTACTATATTGATCCGCCGCGCTATACCATCGATGAATGTATAGAGCGAGGGCTTACATATAGCGTGCCTTTGAAGGCAAAATTGAAGTTATATTGTACCGATCCCGACCACGAAGATTTTGATACCGTCATCCAGGATGTATTCTTGGGACCTATCCCTTACATGACGGACAAGGCGACTTTCGTCATTAACGGTGCAGAGCGTGTGGTTGTTTCCCAGCTTCACCGTTCACCGGGTGTATTCTTTGGACAAAGCGTACACGCCAACGGTACCAAATTGTATTCAGCCCGTATTATCCCGTTCAAGGGGTCATGGATTGAATTTGCTACCGACATCAACAACGTCATGTATGCGTACATTGACCGTAAGAAGAAGTTGCCCGTTACCACTTTGCTGAGAGCTATCGGCTTTGAGAATGACAAGGATATTCTCGAAATCTTTAACTTGGCGGAAGACGTGAAGGTGAACAAGACCAATCTCAAGAAGATTGTGGGACGTAAGTTGGCCGCACGTGTATTGAAAACATGGATTGAGGATTTTGTAGACGAAGATACCGGTGAAGTTGTTTCCATCGAGCGTAACGAAGTCGTTATCGACCGTGAAACGGTGATTGAACCGGAACATGTTGACGTTATATTAGAGTCGGGCGTTCAGAACATCCTTGTACACAAGGAAGAGCCGAACCAGTCTGACTACTCCATTATATATAATACGCTGCAGAAGGACCCGAGTAACTCGGAAAAAGAAGCTGTGCTTTACATCTACCGTCAGTTGCGTAATGCAGACCCTGCCGATGATGCCAGTGCACGCGAGGTTATCAACAACCTGTTCTTCTCAGAAAAGAGATATGACTTGGGTGATGTAGGTCGTTACCGTATCAACAAGAAGTTGAATCTGACGACCGACATGGATGTACGTGTCCTCACCAAGGAAGATATTATCGAGATCATCAAATACCTCATCGAGTTGATTAACTCGAAAGCAGATGTGGACGATATCGACCACTTGAGCAACCGTCGTGTACGTACCGTAGGCGAGCAGTTGTCCAATCAATTTGCTATCGGTTTGGCACGTATGTCGCGTACCATCCGTGAGCGTATGAACGTTCGTGACAATGAAGTCTTCACTCCGATTGACTTGATTAACGCAAAGACCATTTCTTCCGTTATCAACTCTTTCTTCGGAACGAACGCCTTGTCGCAATTCATGGACCAGACGAACCCGCTGGCTGAGATTACTCACAAACGCCGTATGTCGGCCCTGGGTCCTGGTGGTCTGTCACGTGAGCGTGCCGGTTTCGAGGTACGTGACGTACACTACACGCACTACGGCCGTCTCTGTCCGATTGAAACTCCTGAAGGTCCGAACATCGGTTTGATTTCTTCACTCTGTGTGTTCGCCAAGATCAACGAACTCGGTTTCATCGAGACTCCCTACCGCAAGGTAGCAAATGGTAAGGTTGACCTTTCTGATGAAGGTTTGGTTTACCTCACAGCCGAAGAAGAAGAAGCCAAAATCATCGCTCAGGGTAATGCACCTCTGAACGACGACGGTACATTCATCCGTGATAAAGTAAAAGCCCGTCAGGATGCCGACTACCCGGTAGTTACTCCGGATGAGGTGGAATTAATGGACGTATCTCCTCAGCAGATCGCCTCCATCGCAGCTTCTTTGATCCCGTTCCTGGAACATGATGATGCCAACCGTGCATTGATGGGATCGAACATGATGCGCCAGGCAGTTCCTTTGTTGAAGAGTGAAGCTCCGATTGTAGGTACAGGTATCGAACGTCAGTTGGCACGCGACTCTCGTACGCAGATTACTGCCGAGGGTGATGGTGTGGTTGACTTTGTAGATGCTACGACTATCCGCATTCTGTACGACCGTACGGACGAGGAAGAGTTTGTAAGCTTTGAACCTGCACTGAAAGAATATAACATCCCTAAATGGCGTCGTACCAACCAGAACATGACGATCGACCTTCGTCCTATTTGCGAAGCAGGTCAGCGTGTTACGGCAGGTCAAATCTTGACCGAAGGTTATTCTACCGAGGACGGAGAACTCGCTTTGGGTAAGAACCTGTTGGTGGCATACATGCCTTGGAAGGGTTATAATTACGAGGATGCTATCGTGTTGAACGAACGCGTGGTTCGCGAAGACCTTTTGACTTCTATACACGTTGAAGAATACTCTTTGGAAGTTCGTGAAACGAAGCGTGGTATGGAAGAGTTGACTTCCGATATTCCTAACGTAAGTGAAGAAGCAACGAAAGACCTTGACGAGAATGGTATCGTTCGCGTGGGTGCCCGCATTGAACCGGGTGACATCCTTATCGGTAAAATTACTCCGAAGGGTGAATCAGATCCCTCTCCCGAAGAGAAGTTGCTTCGTGCTATCTTTGGTGACAAGGCCGGTGATGTGAAGGATGCTTCTTTGAAGGCTTCTCCTTCTCTGAAAGGTGTTGTCATCGGTAAGCGTTTGTTCTCTCGCGTAATCAAGACCCGCAGCTCCAAGCTGGCCGACAAGGCTCTGCTGCCGAAGATTGACGACGAGTTCGATGCCAAGATAGGCGACTTGAAGAAAATATTGATAAACAAACTGTTGAAGCTCACCGAAAACTATACTTCTGAAGGCGTGAAGGACTATATGGGTGCTGACATCATCTCTAAGGGTGCCAAGTTTTCAGCTTCCGATTTCAGTGACCTGGACTTCACCGCCGTACAGTTGAGTAACTGGACGAAGGATGAACACACGAATGGTCTGATCCGTGCTTTGGTGATGAACTTCATCAAGAAATACAAGGAACTTGATGCCGAGTTGAAGCGCAAGAAATTTGCGATCACGATCGGTGACGAGTTGCCCGCCGGAATCATCCAGATGGCTAAGGTTTATATCGCCAAGAAGCGTAAGATCGGTGTTGGTGATAAGATGGCCGGTCGTCACGGTAACAAGGGTATTGTTTCCCGCGTTGTACGCCAGGAAGACATGCCGTTCCTTGCCGATGGTACTCCGGTAGATATCGTATTGAATCCGCTGGGTGTGCCTTCTCGTATGAACATCGGTCAGATATTCGAGGCTGTTCTGGGGCGTGCCGGGAAGAAGTTGGGCGTGAAGTTTGCGACTCCTATCTTCGACGGTGCATCGCTGGATGACCTGAACGAATGGACAGACAAGGCAGGACTGCCGCGTTATGGCAAAACAACGCTTTATGATGGTGGTACAGGTGACGCATTCGAGCAACAAGCTACGGTGGGTGTGACATACATGTTGAAACTCGGTCACATGGTTGAAGATAAGATGCACGCACGTTCCATCGGTCCGTACTCACTTATTACACAGCAGCCGTTGGGTGGTAAGGCTCAGTTCGGTGGTCAGCGTTTCGGAGAAATGGAAGTTTGGGCACTCGAAGCATTCGGTGCCGCACACATCCTGCAGGAAATCCTGACAATCAAGTCTGATGACGTGGTTGGACGTTCCAAGGCTTATGAAGCAATTGTGAAGGGTGAACCGATGCCTGCTCCGGGTATTCCTGAATCACTGAATGTATTGCTGCACGAGTTGAGAGGTTTGGGCTTGAGCATCAATCTTGAATAATGGATAATGGATAATTGAGAATGGACAATGTGTTGTCTCATTCTCAATTTGTCAGTCTGTTTTCTAATTATCAATTATCAATTGTCAATTATCAATTATATATAAAAGTATGGCTTTTAGAAAAGATAACAAGATAAAGAGTAATTTCTCGAAGATCTCTATCGGTTTGGCTTCTCCTGAAGAAATCCTTGAGAATTCGAGTGGTGAAGTTTTAAAGCCTGAAACCATCAACTATCGTACGTATAAGCCTGAACGCGACGGTTTGTTCTGCGAGCGCATCTTTGGTCCTATCAAGGATTATGAGTGCCATTGCGGTAAGTACAAACGTATCCGTTACAAAGGTATTGTCTGCGACCGTTGCGGTGTGGAAGTGACTGAGAAGAAAGTACGTCGTGAGCGTATGGGACATATCCAGCTGGTTGTGCCGGTGGCTCACATTTGGTATTTCCGTTCACTTCCCAACAAGATCGGTTACTTGCTGGGTCTGCCTACCAAGAAACTCGATGCCATTATCTATTACGAGCGTTACGTCGTTATCCAGCCGGGTGCGCTGGACGGTGAGGTCGCACAGTATGACCTGCTCGAAGAAGGTGAATATCTGGATCTTCTGGAAAAGTTGCCGAGCGACAACCAGTACCTTGAAGATTCCGATCCTAATAAGTTTATTGCCAAGATGGGTGCCGAAGCAATCTATGATTTGCTGGCACGCTTGGATCTCGACTCTTTGTCTTACGAATTGCGTAACCGTGCCGGCAGTGATGCTTCACAGCAGCGCAAGAGCGAAGCCTTGAAGCGTCTCCAGGTAGTAGAATCGTTCCGTGCATCACGCGGACGCAACAAGCCCGAATGGATGATTGTGCGTATTGTACCCGTTATCCCGCCCGAGCTTCGTCCGTTGGTTCCACTGGACGGTGGCCGTTTCGCCACTTCCGACTTGAACGACCTCTACCGTCGTGTCATCATCCGTAACAACCGCTTGAAGAGACTGATTGAGATCAAAGCTCCTGAAGTGATTTTGCGTAATGAGAAGCGTATGTTGCAGGAAGCCGTTGATTCATTGTTCGACAACTCCCGCAAGTCCAGCGCTGTGAAGACCGATGCCAATCGTCCGTTGAAGTCACTCTCCGACAGTTTGAAGGGTAAGCAGGGACGTTTCCGTCAGAATTTGCTGGGTAAACGTGTCGACTATTCTGCACGTTCCGTAATCGTTGTAGGTCCTGAGTTGAAGATGGGCGAATGCGGTATTCCCAAACTGATGGCAGCCGAACTTTACAAGCCGTTCATTATCCGTAAGCTTATTGAGCGCGGCATCGTGAAGACGGTAAAGAGCGCCAAGAAGATCGTAGACCGCAAGGAACCCGTAATCTGGGACATCTTGGAGCACGTGATGAAAGGTCATCCGGTGTTGTTGAACCGTGCCCCGACACTTCACCGTCTTGGTATTCAGGCATTCCAGCCTAAGATGATTGAAGGCAAGGCAATCCAGCTCCACCCGTTGGCATGTACGGCATTCAACGCCGACTTCGACGGTGACCAGATGGCTGTTCACTTGCCGTTGAGTAACGAAGCTATACTGGAGGCACAGATGCTGATGCTCCAGTCACACAATATTTTGAACCCTGCCAATGGTGCGCCTATCACAGTGCCTGCACAGGATATGGTACTTGGTCTGTACTACATCACCAAACTGCGTAAGGGTGCTAAGGGCGAAGGCTTGACCTTCTACGGTCCTGAAGAGGCTCTTATCGCTTACAATGAAGGTAAGGTCGATATTCATGCTCCGGTCAGCGTCGTTGTGAAAGACGTGGACGAACATGGAAATATCGTTGACAAGATGATGCACGATACATCAGTAGGTCGTGTTATTGTGAACGAGATCGTTCCGGCAGAAGCAGGATACATCAATACGATTATTTCCAAGAAGTCACTCCGCGACATCATCAGCCACGTAATCAAAGTGTGCGGTGTTGCCAAAGCTGCCGACTTCCTCGACGGAATCAAGAACCTTGGTTACCAGATGGCCTTCAAGGGTGGTCTGTCGTTCAACTTGGGCGATATTATCATCCCCGAAGAGAAGGAAGCATTGGTACAGAAGGGTTACGACGAAGTAGAGCAGGTAATCAACAACTATAACATGGGTTTCATCACCAACAACGAGCGTTATAACCAGGTAATCGATATCTGGACACATGTAAACTCCGAGTTGTCTAATATTTTGATGAAAACTATTTCTACCGATGACCAAGGATTCAACTCTGTATACATGATGTTGGATTCCGGAGCCCGTGGTTCTAAGGAACAGATCCGTCAGCTTTCCGGTATGCGTGGTTTGATGGCAAAACCGCAAAAGGCAGGTGCCGAAGGCGGTCAGATCATTGAAAACCCGATTCTTTCGAACTTTAAGGAAGGTCTGTCCGTGTTGGAGTACTTTATCTCTACCCACGGTGCCCGTAAGGGTTTGGCCGATACGGCCTTGAAGACAGCCGATGCCGGATACCTGACTCGTCGTCTTGTAGACGTGTCACACGATGTGATTATTAATGAAGAAGACTGCGGTACGCTCCGTGGACTGGTTTGTACAGCTTTGAAGAACAATGATGAAACCATTGCTACGCTGTACGAACGTATCCTCGGCCGTGTATCTGTACACGATATCGTTCATCCTACAACCGGTGAACTGATTGTTGCCGGTGGTGAAGAGATCACAGAAGATATTGCACAGCAGATTGAAGATTCTCCGATCGAGAGCGTTGAAATCCGTTCTGTATTGACCTGCGAATCTAAGAAAGGTGTTTGTGCTAAGTGTTACGGACGTAACCTGGCTTCCAGTCGCATGGTTCAGAAGGGTGAGGCAGTCGGCGTAATTGCTGCACAGTCTATCGGTGAACCGGGTACACAGTTGACACTGCGTACGTTCCACGCCGGTGGTACGGCAGCCAACATCGCTGCCAATGCCAGTATCGTAGCCAAGAACCCTGCCCGTTTGGAATTTGAAGAACTCCGTACGGTAGACGTGATTGACGAAGCAGGCGAACCCGCCAAGGTAGTAGTAGGTCGTTTGGCCGAAGTACGTTTCGTGGATGTGAACACGGGTATCGTGCTTTCTACGCATAATGTGCCTTACGGTTCTACGCTTTATGCAGCCGATGGCGAAATGGTAGAGAAAGGCAAGATGATTGCTCGTTGGGACCCGTTCAACGCAGTTATCATCACCGAAGCTACCGGTAAGATTGAATTCGAAGGTGTTATTGAGAACGTTACCTATAAAGTAGAGTCTGATGAGTCTACCGGTTTGCGCGAAATCATCATCATCGAGTCCAAGGATAAGACGAAGGTGCCTACTGCACACATCATGACCGAAGATGGCGAACTGATCCGTACTTACAACTTGCCGGTGGGTGGCCACGTGGTAGTGGAAGACGGTCAGAAGGTGAAAGCCGGTGAAGTAATCGTGAAGATTCCGCGTGCCGTTGGTAAAGCGGGTGATATCACGGGTGGTCTTCCTCGTGTCACTGAGTTGTTCGAGGCACGCAACCCGTCCAACCCTGCTGTGGTTTCCGAAATCGATGGTGAGGTTACAATGGGTAAGGTGAAACGCGGTAACCGCGAAATCATCGTTACGTCCAAGACCGGTGAAGTTAAGAAATACCTCGTACCGCTGTCCAAGCAGATCCTGGTGCAGGAGAACGACTATGTGCGTGCCGGTACTCCGTTGTCTGACGGTGCCACCACGCCTGCCGATATCCTCGCTATCAAAGGTCCTACGGCTGTACAAGAATATATCGTGAACGAAGTTCAGGACGTTTATCGTCTGCAAGGTGTAAAAATTAATGATAAGCACTTCGAAATTATCGTTCGCCAAATGATGCGTAAAGTCGAAATCGACGAACCGGGCGACACCCGCTTCCTGGAACAACAAGTAGTGGACAAGTTGGAGTTCATGGAAGAGAACGATCGCATCTGGGGCAAGAAGGTGGTAGTAGATGCTGGAGATTCCCAGACAATGCAAGCCGGCCAGATTGTAACAGCCCGCAAGTTGCGCGATGAGAATTCTATGCTGAAGCGTCGTGACTTGAAACCGGTTGAAGTGCGCGATGCAGTGCCTGCTACTTCTACGCAGATTCTTCAGGGTATCACCCGTGCTGCTCTGCAAACTTCGAGCTTCATGTCGGCTGCCTCCTTCCAGGAGACAACGAAGGTGCTCAACGAAGCTGCTATCAATGGTAAGGTAGATCGTCTGGAGGGTATGAAGGAGAACGTAATTTGCGGTCACTTGATTCCTGCCGGTACCGGACAGCGCGAATTCGATAAGATTATCGTAGGCTCCAAGGAAGAGTACGACCGCATGCTTGCTAACAAGAAGACGGTGCTCGACTATGCTGTAGACGAAAAAGTAGACGAATAACATTACGTTAATACAATCAGTTATTTGATAAGAAAGGGTGGCCCGGTTTTCCGGTTCACCCTTTTGCTTTCTTAGGCCTTTAGAGATGCTTTTCTGGGGAAGTCCTTTGCGGGCTCAACCGAAAGAAGTATATTTGTCTTCCCTTATCATAGAAATAAAATATGGAAAATCAAGAAAACAACAACGGTCAGTTACAAATTGAACTGAAAGAAGAAGTGGCAGAGGGTACGTATGCCAACCTTGCCATCATTACACATTCCAGCTCGGAATTTATTCTGGATTTTGTGCGGGTGATGCCGGGGATGCCCAAGGCGGGAGTAAAATCTCGCATCGTGCTGGCACCCGAACATGCAAAGCGCTTGCTGCGCGCGCTTGAAGAAAATATCGGTAAATATGAACGCTCTTTCGGTCCGATTCGTATGCCCGATGAACAACCTTTACCTCCGTTGCCCAACATTAAAGGTGAAGCGTAAAATTAAAAAAAAACTTGTAGTGCATTGATTATTCAAAACTTATTCGTATCTTTGCAGCCCAAAAGTGTATAGTTTTGAATTAATATAAACAATAATATATAACTAAAAACAATTAAAATGCCTACAATTCAGCAATTAGTAAGAAAAGGACGCGAGGAGCTGGTAGAGAAAAGTAAATCTCCTGCCTTAGACTCTTGTCCTCAAAGACGTGGCGTTTGCGTGAGAGTGTATACAACCACTCCGAAAAAACCGAATTCAGCTATGCGTAAAGTAGCTCGTGTGCGTTTGACCAACGGTAAAGAAGTAAACTCTTATATTCCGGGTGAAGGTCACAACTTGCAGGAACACTCTATTGTATTGGTACGCGGCGGTCGTGTGAAAGACCTTCCGGGTGTACGTTATCACATCGTTCGTGGTACATTGGATACCGCAGGCGTTGCAGGTCGTACTCAAAGACGTTCCAAATACGGTGCTAAGCGTCCGAAACCAGGTCAAGCAGCTCCCGCTAAGAAGAAATAATCGGGCAGCCGAATACTGAAAACAGTTAAATTAAAAGTAATAACTTACGTTTTAGTTTGTTGGAAATGCTAAAGGTTGAGTAAATTCTCCGGTGGGAGAGTTGAAGAAGACAGAGTAAACAACCAAGAACGAAAACATTATTCTTTCAGAAAATGAGAAAAGCAAAACCAAAAAAACGCGTTATCCTGCCGGATCCCGTGTTTAATGATGTAAAAGTTTCCAAATTCGTGAATCATTTGATGTACGACGGAAAGAAGAACACTTCTTATGAAATCTTCTACGCTGCTCTGGAAACAGTGAAGAACAAAATGCAGAATGAAGAGAAATCCGCTCTTGAAATCTGGAAAAAGGCTTTGGACAATGTGACTCCTCAAGTCGAAGTGAAATCTCGCCGTGTGGGTGGTGCTACTTTCCAGGTTCCTACCGAAATCCGTCCTGACCGCAAGGAATCAATTTCCATGAAGAATTTGATTATTTTCGCCCGCAAGCGTGGCGGTAAGTCAATGGCTGATAAATTGGCTGCTGAGATCATGGATGCGTTCAATGAACAAGGAGGTGCTTACAAACGTAAAGAAGATATGCACAGAATGGCAGAAGCTAACCGTGCGTTCGCTCATTTCAGATTCTAATACTATAAGACATAACCAATTAATAGATTAAAAACTTAAAGTAAAGGGAATTAGAAAATGGCAAAGCATGATTTACATTTGACGCGTAATATCGGTATCATGGCTCATATCGATGCCGGAAAAACAACAACCTCTGAACGTATCCTGTTCTATACGGGTTTGACCCACAAAATCGGTGAGGTACATGATGGTGCCGCTACGATGGACTGGATGGAGCAAGAGCAAGAACGTGGTATTACTATCACTTCTGCTGCTACTACTACCCGTTGGCAATATGCAGGTGATACTTATAAAATCAACTTGATTGATACTCCGGGACACGTTGACTTCACTGCTGAAGTAGAACGTTCACTGCGTATATTGGATGGCGCTGTTGCTACTTACTGTGCAGTAGGTGGTGTAGAACCGCAGTCTGAAACCGTATGGCGTCAAGCTGACAAATACAACGTACCGCGTATCGGTTACGTTAACAAAATGGACCGTTCGGGTGCTGACTTCTTTGAAGTTGTTCGCCAGATGAAGGACGTGCTGGGTGCTAATCCGTGCCCGATCGTAGTTCCTATCGGTGCAGAAGAAACTTTCAAGGGCTTGGTAGACCTTATCAAGATGAAAGCTATCTACTGGCACGATGAGACAATGGGAGCTGACTACACTGTAGAAGAGATCCCTGCGAACCTGATGGACGAAGCTAACGAATGGAGAGATAAAATGCTTGAAAAGGTAGCTGAGTATGATGATGCTTTGATGGAGAAGTATTTCGACGACCCTTCTACTATTACTGAAGAAGAAGTGTTGAGAGCTCTTCGCAACGCTACAGTGCAGATGGCGATCGTTCCGATGCTGTGTGGCTCTTCATTTAAGAATAAGGGTGTGCAGACCTTGCTTGACTATGTTTGTGCATTCCTGCCGTCTCCGCTGGATACGGAAAATGTAGTCGGTACAAATCCTAATACGGGTGCTGAAGAAGACCGTAAACCGGATGAAGACGAAAAGACTTCTGCTCTTGCATTTAAAATCGCTACTGACCCGTATGTGGGCCGTTTGACTTTCTTCCGTGTTTATTCTGGTAAGATTGAATCTGGTTCATATATTTATAATAGCCGCTCTGGTAAGAAGGAACGTGTTTCCCGTCTGTTCCAGATGCACTCAAATAAGCAGAATCCGGTTGAAGTGATCGGTGCCGGTGATATTGGTGCAGGTGTTGGCTTTAAGGACATCCACACTGGTGATACTTTGTGTGATGAAACAGCTCCGATTGTATTGGAATCTATGGACTTCCCGGAACCGGTAATCGGTATCGCAGTTGAGCCCAAAACTCAGAAAGACATGGATAAGCTGTCTAACGGTTTGGCTAAGTTGGCTGAAGAAGACCCGACGTTCACAGTGAAAACTGACGAACAGACTGGTCAGACAGTTATCTCCGGTATGGGTGAGCTTCACTTGGATATCATTATCGACCGTCTGAAACGTGAGTTTAAGGTTGAGTGTAACCAAGGTAAGCCGCAGGTTAACTACAAAGAGGCTATTACGAAGACTGTTAACCTCCGTGAAGTTTATAAGAAACAATCCGGTGGTCGTGGTAAGTTTGCTGATATCATTGTGAACATCGGTCCGGTTGACGAAGACTTTGTACAGGGCGGTCTGCAATTCGTAGATGAAGTGAAGGGCGGTAACATTCCTAAGGAATTTATCCCATCTGTGCAGAAGGGTTTCACAACTGCTATGAAGAACGGTGTGTTGGCTGGCTATCCGCTGGATTCACTGAAGGTGACTCTGCTCGATGGTTCATTCCACCCGGTTGACTCTGACCAGTTGTCTTTCGAAATCTGTGCTATCCAGGCATATAAGAATGCTTGTGCTAAGGCAGGTCCTGTATTGATGGAACCTATCATGAAACTGGAAGTCGTTACTCCGGAAGAAAACATGGGTGATGTTATCGGTGACTTGAACAAACGCCGTGGCCAAGTTGAAGGTATGGAGTCAAGCCGTTCAGGAGCCCGTATCGTGAAAGCAATGGTTCCGTTGGCTGAAATGTTCGGTTATGTAACTGCGTTGCGTACCATCACTTCTGGTCGTGCAACTTCATCAATGGTTTACTCTCACCACGCTCAGGTTTCTAACTCTATTGCTAAGGCAGTATTGGAAGAAGTAAAAGGACGTGCTGATTTACTCTAAAAGAATATCAAAAGCAGCAGGCTAGCGAATGACTCTTAGCCTGCCGCTTTCTCTTATTTATAAATATATTAATTTAAAACCATAATGAGTCAGAAAATTAGAATTAAATTGAAATCTTACGACCACAACTTGGTTGACAAGTCAGCTGAGAAGATTGTAAGAACCGTAAAGGCTACGGGTGCTATTGTTAGTGGTCCAATTCCTCTGCCTACGCACAAGCGTATCTTTACAGTGAACCGCTCGACTTTCGTTAACAAGAAGTCACGTGAACAGTTTGAACTCTCTTCTTATAAGAGATTGATCGACATCTATAGCTCAACTGCTAAGACGGTAGATGCTCTTATGAAGCTTGAGTTGCCGAGTGGTGTGGAAGTAGAAATTAAAGTTTGATAATTAAAAATTAGTGAAATGCCAGGATTATTAGGAAAAAAAATCGGAATGACATCCGTTTTCAGTGCCGAGGGTAAGAATGTACCATGCACTGTTATCGAAGCAGGTCCTTGTGTTGTTACTCAAGTGAAAACTGTAGAAAATGACGGCTATGCAGCTGTTCAGCTGGGCTTCCAGGACAAAAAAGAGAAGCACACTACAAAGCCTTTAATGGGCCACTTTAAGAGAGCTGGAGTAACTCCCAAGAAACACTTGGCTGAGTTCAAAGAGTTTGAGACGGAGTTGAATCTGGGTGACACTGTTACCGTAGAATTGTTCAATGACGCATCTTTCGTAGACGTTGTTGGTACTTCCAAGGGTAAAGGTTTCCAAGGTGTTGTAAAGCGTCATGGATTCGGTGGTGTAGGTCAGAGTACTCACGGTCAGCACAACCGTGCCCGTAAACCGGGTTCTATCGGTGCTTGTTCTTACCCTGCAAAAGTATTCAAAGGAATGCGCATGGGTGGACAGCTTGGTGGTGACAGAGTAACTGTTCAAAACCTGCAGGTATTAAAAGTAATTGCAGAACATAACCTTCTTTTGATTAAGGGTTCTGTTCCAGGTTGCAAAGGTTCAATCGTAATAATTGAGAAATAATGGAAGTTAACGTATATAACATTAAAGGTGAAGACACTGGGAGAAAGGTTACGTTAAACGAATCTATCTTCGGAATTGAGCCCAATGACCACGCTATCTACTTGGACGTTAAACAGTTTATGGCTAATCAGCGTCAGGGTACACACAAATCGAAAGAAAGAAGCGAAATCAGTGGTTCTACTCGTAAAATCGGTCGTCAGAAAGGTGGCGGTGGTGCACGTCGTGGTGACATGAATTCACCGGTACTTGTTGGTGGTGCTCGCGTATTCGGTCCGAAACCGAGAGATTACTACTTCAAATTAAATAAGAAAGTTAAGGCTTTGGCTCGTAAGTCGGCTTTGTCATACAAGGCTCAGAATAATGCAATCGTAGTTATAGAAGACTTCTCTTTTGAAGCTCCGAAAACTAAAGATTTTGTTGCAATGACAAAAAATCTTAAAGTTTCTGACAAAAAGCTGCTTATGATTTTACCAGAAGCAAATAAAAACGTATATTTGTCGGCTCGTAACGTGAAGGGTGCTAACGTGCAGACTATCTCAGGGTTAAATACTTACAGAGTATTGGACGCTGGGGTTGTTGTGTTTGCTGAGAGTGCACTTTCTGCTATCGACAATATCTTAATGTAAAAAGGAGGCTTAAATAATGGGAATTATTATTAAACCGTTAGTGACAGAGAAAATGACTGCAATTACTGATAAGGCGAACAACCGTTTCGGCTTTATCGTGCGTCCTGAAGCTAATAAACTGGAAATTAAGAAGGAAGTTGAAGCCCTTTACAACGTTACAGTAGTTGATGTGAATACAATGAAGTATGCCGGCAAAAACAAGAGCCGCTATACGAGAGCTGGTATCATCAACGGACGTACGAATGCGTTCAAGAAAGCTATCGTTACGTTGAAAGAAGGAGATACTATTGATTTTTATAGCAATATTTAATAAAAATGGCAGTACGTAAATTTAAGCCCACAACACCGGGGCAAAGACATAAAATTATTGGTACTTTCGAAGAGATTACTGCACGAGTACCAGAAAAGTCTCTTGTATTTGGTAAGAAGTCTTCAGGTGGTCGTAACAACACAGGTAAGATGACCATGCGCTACATCGGTGGCGGTCAGAAGAAGATTATCCGTATCGTAGATTTCAAGAGAAATAAAGACGGTGTGCCTGCAGTGGTTAAAACAATCGAATACGATCCGAACCGTTCGGCTCGCATCGCTCTGTTGTTTTATGCAGATGGAGAAAAGAGATATATTATTGCTCCCAATGGATTGCAAGTTGGTACGACTTTGATGTCAGGTGAAACTGCTGCTCCGGAAATCGGAAACGCGCTTCCGCTTCAGAACATTCCGGTCGGTACTGTAATTCACAACATTGAATTACGTCCGGGTCAAGGCGCTGCTTTGGTTCGTTCGGCTGGTAATTTTGCTCAGTTGACTTCAAGAGAAGGTAAATACTGCGTTATCAAGTTGCCTTCTGGTGAGGTTCGTCAGATCCTCAGTACTTGTAAGGCTACTATCGGTAGTGTAGGTAACTCAGATCATGGATTGGAAAGTTCAGGTAAAGCTGGACGTTCTCGTTGGTTCGGACGTCGTCCGCGTAACCGTGGTGTTGTTATGAACCCGGTTGATCACCCGATGGGTGGTGGTGAAGGACGTGCTTCCGGAGGTCACCCAAGATCTCGTAAGGGATTGTATGCTAAGGGACTTAAGACTAGAGCTCCGAAGAAACAATCGTCTAAGTACATTATTGAGAGAAGAAAAAAGTAATCTGATTAATTGAGTAAACTATGAGTCGTTCATTAAAAAAAGGTCCATATATTAACGTAAAGCTTGAAAAGAGAATTTTTGCCATGAATGAATCTGGCAAAAAAGTCGTAGTAAAGACATGGGCCAGAGCTTCAATGATTTCGCCTGATTTTGTAGGCCATACAGTTGCAGTTCACAATGGAAATAAATTTATTCCTGTATATGTTACCGAAAATATGGTAGGACACAAGTTGGGCGAATTTGCTCCAACTCGTACATTCAGAGGACACGCTGGTAACAAGAAAAGATAACAGGAATTATTTGAAATAATAAAGTAATAAATATAATGGGAGCAAGAAAAAAAATATCGGCTGAAAAAAGAAAAGAAGCCCTTAAGACCATGTATTTTGCGAAATTGCAAAATGTTCCTACTTCCCCCCGTAAAATGCGTCTCGTGGCTGACATGATTCGTGGGATGGAGGTGAACAGAGCGCTCGGCGTACTGAAGTTCTCTTCTAAAGAGGCTGCTGCCAGAGTAGAAAAGTTGCTGCGCTCTGCAATTGCTAACTGGGAGCAGAAAAACGAACGTAAAGCTGAAAGCGGTGAATTGTTCGTAACCAAGATTTTTGTTGATGGTGGTGCTACACTCAAAAGAATGAGACCGGCTCCGCAGGGAAGAGGATACAGAATTCGCAAACGTTCAAATCACGTAACATTGTTCGTTGGTTCTAAAAGTAATAACGAAGATCAAAATTAAGGTAGATGGGACAAAAAGTTAATCCAATAAGCAACCGTTTAGGAATTATCAGAGGATGGGATTCTAACTGGTATGGTGGAAATGATTACGGTGATTCTTTGCTGGAAGATAGCAAAATCCGTAAATATCTTAATGCAAGACTTGCAAAAGCAAGTGTATCAAGAATCGTAATTGAACGTACGCTGAAGCTCGTTACTATTACTGTTTGCACTGCTCGCCCGGGTATTATCATCGGTAAAGGTGGCCAAGAAGTTGATAAGTTAAAAGAAGAGTTGAAGAAGGTTACCGACAAAGATATTCAGATTAATATCTTTGAAGTGAAAAGACCGGAACTGGATGCTGTAATTGTTGCTAACAACATTGCTCGCCAGGTAGAAGGTAAAATTGCCTACCGCCGTGCCATTAAAATGGCTATCGCAAATACAATGCGTATGGGTGCTGAAGGTATCAAAATTCAGATTTCAGGACGTTTGAATGGAGCTGAAATGGCCCGTTCTGAAATGTATAAAGAAGGAAGAACTCCGTTGCACACTTTCAGAGCTGATATCGACTACTGTCATGCTGAAGCATTGACTAAAGTGGGTCTTTTAGGTATCAAAGTTTGGATTTGTAGAGGTGAAGTGTTTGGTAAGAAAGAATTAGCTCCGAACTTTACACAAAGCAAAGAAAGTGGTCGTGGAAACAATGGTGGAAACAACGGCGGAAAGAACTTCAAAAGAAAGAAAAATAATCGCTAAACGAATTTGAATTTTAGGAAACTATGTTACAACCGAAAAAGACAAAATTCAGAAGACAACAAAAAGGCCGTGCAAAAGGTAATGCCCAGAGAGGTAACCAGCTGGCTTTCGGTTCTTTTGGCATTAAGGCTTTGGAAACTAAATGGATTACAGGCCGTCAGATCGAAGCTGCTCGTATTGCAGTAACAAGATATATGCAACGTCAAGGACAGATCTGGATCCGTATATTCCCGGATAAACCAATTACTAGAAAACCTGCCGATGTGCGTATGGGTAAAGGTAAAGGTGCTCCCGAGGGATTTGTGGCTCCTGTAACTCCAGGTAGAATCATTATTGAAGCTGAAGGAGTATCTTACGAAATCGCGAAAGAAGCATTGCGCTTAGCTGCTCAAAAGCTTCCTATTACAACGAAGTTTGTCGTAAGACGTGATTATGATATTCAAAATCAAAATGCGTAAGGTTTATGAAAATTGCAGAAATTAAAGAAATGACTACTAATGATTTAGTAGAAAGAGTAGAGGCAGAAACAGCTAATTATAACCAGATGGTTATCAATCATTCTATTTCTCCTTTGGAAAATCCTGCTCAAATCAAACAATTACGCAGGACTATTGCGCGTATGAAAACAGAATTACGCCAAAGAGAACTTAACAATAAATGATCAGCTTGATGGAAGCAAGAAATTTAAGAAAAGAAAGAACAGGGGTTGTGTTGAGCAATAAGATGGATAAAACCATCACAGTTGCTGCCAAATTTAAGGAAAAACACCCTATATATGGTAAGTTCGTTAGTAAAACGAAGAAGTACCATGCTCATGATGAAAAGAATGAATGCAATATCGGTGATACTGTACGCATCATGGAAACTCGTCCTTTGAGCAAGACTAAAAGATGGAGATTAGTAGAAATAATTGAAAGAGCTAAGTAATTATGATACAAGTAGAATCCAGACTTACAGTATGTGACAACAGTGGAGCGAAAGAGGCTCTCTGTATCCGCGTTTTAGGCGGTACAGGTCGTCGCTATGCTTCTGTAGGGGACGTGATTGTAGTTTCTGTAAAGAGCGTCATCCCTTCAAGTGATGTTAAAAAAGGTGCAGTGTCTAAGGCTTTGATCGTACGTACTAAGAAAGAAATCCGTCGTCCCGATGGTTCTTATATACGTTTTGATGATAATGCTTGCGTGTTGTTGAACAATGCAGGTGAAATTAGAGGTAGTCGTATTTTCGGTCCGGTAGCTCGTGAACTTCGTGCTACTAACATGAAAGTCGTTTCACTCGCTCCTGAAGTACTTTAATTTTGTAAAAGATTTAAGTAATGAGTAAATTACATATTAAAAAAGGCGATACAGTTTACGTAAATGCTGGTGAAGACAAGGGTAAGACTGGTCGTGTATTGAAAGTTCTTGTGAAAGAAGGTCGTGCAATCGTTGAAGGTATCAACATGGTATCTAAGAGCACAAAACCGAATGCAAAGAACCCGCAAGGTGGCATCGTGAAGCAGGAAGCTTCTATCCATTTGTCAAACTTGAACCCGGTTGACCCAAAAACTGGTAAAGCAACGCGTGTTGGTAGAAAAGAAAGTGCCGATGGTACTTTAGTGCGTTATTCTAAAAAATCAGGAGAGGAGATTAAGTAATGAGTAATACTGCTAGCCTAAAGAAAGAATATGCAGAGCGTATTGCGCCTGCATTGAAATCACAGTTCCAGTATTCTTCTACAATGCAGATACCCGTACTTAAGAAGATTGTTATCAATCAAGGTTTAGGTATGGCCGTTGCTGATAAGAAGATTATCGAAGTGGCAATTAATGAAATGAGTGCTATCACTGGTCAGAAAGCCGTAGCAACCATTTCTCGTAAAGATATCGCAAACTTTAAGTTGCGTAAGAAAATGCCGATTGGCGTTATGGTAACTTTGCGTCGTGAGAGAATGTACGAATTCCTCGAGAAGTTGGTTCGTGTGGCTCTGCCTCGTATCCGTGACTTCAAAGGTATTGAAAGTAAGTTCGATGGCAAGGGTAACTATACCCTTGGTATTCAGGAACAAATCATTTTCCCTGAAATTAATATCGATAGTATTACCAGAATTCTCGGAATGAATATTACCTTTGTAACCTCTGCGCAAACAGATGAAGAAGGGTATGCCTTGTTGAAAGAATTTGGTTTACCGTTTAAGAACGCTAAAAAAGATTGATAATATGGCAAAGGAATCAATGAAAGCACGTGAAGTAAGACGTGCTAAATTAGTAGCCAAATATGCCGAGAAAAGAGCTGCATTGAAGCAAATCGTTAGAACCGGTGATCCTGCTGAAGCTTTTGAAGCTGCACAGAAATTGCAGGACCTGCCTAAGAACTCTAATCCGATTCGCCTGCACAACCGTTGTAAGTTGACTGGTCGTCCGAAAGGATATATCCGTCAATTCGGTGTCTCCAGAATTCAGTTCCGTGAGATGGCCTCTAACGGTCTTATTCCCGGCGTAAAGAAAGCAAGCTGGTAATTTTGTTTTTTAAATATTGTCAGGGTAGGCCTGATTAATTTAATTTATTTTTATATGACTGATCCAATAGCAGATTATTTGACGAGGTTGCGGAACGCTATTCAAGCGAAGCACAGAGTTGTGGAAGTTCCGGCTTCAAATTTGAAAAAAGAAATCACTAAGATTCTTTTTGAAAAAGGCTACATTCTTAATTATAAGTTTGTAGAAGATGGTCCCCAAGGCACAATTAAGGTTGCCTTGAAGTATGATCCGGTAAATAAGGTTAACGCTATCAAGAAGCTGGAGAGAATTTCTTCTCCGGGTTTGCGTCAATATACCGGTTACAAGGATATGCCGCGAGTTATTAATGGTTTGGGTATTGCTATAATATCTACTTCCAAGGGTGTAATGACCAACAAAGAAGCCGCTGAACTGAAGATTGGTGGTGAAGTTTTGTGTTATGTATATTAATAGGAGGAGGAATTAGCAATGTCAAGAATAGGAAAATTACCCATTAGTATTCCCGCTGGAGTAACAGTTACTCTAAAGGATGACGTGGTTACCGTTAAGGGACCCAAAGGCGAAATGAGCCAATATGTAGATCCTGCTATCAATGTTGCCATCGAAGATGGTCAAGTTGTACTGACCGAGAATGAAAATGCAATGCTGGATAATCCCAAGCAAAAACATGCATTTCACGGTTTGTATCGTTCATTGGTTCACAACATGGTTGTTGGTGTATCAGAAGGATATAAGAAAGAGTTGGAACTCGTCGGTGTAGGTTACCGTGCTTCTAACCAAGGAAATATCATTGAACTGGCTTTAGGTTATACACATAATATCTTTATACAGTTGCCTCCTGAAGTGAAAGTTGAGACTAAGTCTGAAAGAAATAAGAATCCTCTTATCATTTTGGAATCTTGCGATAAGCAATTGCTTGGTCAAGTTTGCTCTAAAATACGTTCTTTCCGTAAGCCTGAACCGTATAAGGGTAAGGGTATTAAGTTTGTTGGCGAAGAAATTCGTAGAAAGTCTGGTAAATCAGCCGGTGCTAAATAATCATTTAAATTGATATTATTATGACAACAAAAATAGAAAGACGAATTAAGATCAAATATAGAGTACGCAATAAAATTTCAGGTACTACTGAATGCCCGCGTATGAGTGTATTTAGAAGTAATAAGCAAATCTATGTTCAGATTATCGACGACTTGTCTGGTAAGACATTGGCTGCCGCTTCTTCTTTAGGGCTGACTGAAAAGATGCCGAAGAAGGAACAAGCTGTCAAGGTAGGTGAACTGATTGCAAAAAAAGCTCAGGAAGCAGGTATTACTACTGTTGTTTTCGACCGTAATGGTTACTTGTATCATGGGAGAGTAAAAGAGGTAGCTGATGCTGCCCGTAACGGTGGACTTAAATTTTAATCATTATGGCAGGACTTAATAATAGAGTTAAGATTACGAACGATATAGAACTGAAAGACAGATTGGTTGCTATTAATCGTGTAACCAAAGTAACCAAAGGTGGTAGAACTTTTAGTTTCTCTGCTATTGTGGTAGTAGGTAACGAAGAAGGTATCATCGGTTGGGGCCTTGGTAAAGCCGGCGAAGTAACAGCTGCTATTGCCAAAGGTGTAGAATCTGCAAAGAAGAACCTGACGAAGGTGCCTGTACTGAAAGGTACAGTTCCCCACGAACAGTCTGCTAAGTTTGGTGGTGCCGAGGTATTCATCAAGCCGGCTTCTCACGGTACTGGTGTTGTAGCTGGTGGTGCAATGCGCGCAGTGTTGGAAAGTGTTGGTGTAACGGACGTTTTGGCTAAGTCAAAAGGTTCTTCTAACCCGCACAACTTGGTGAAGGCTACTATCTTGGCGTTGAGCGAAATGCGCGATGCTCGTATGGTTGCTCAGAACAGAGGAGTTAGTATGGAAAAAGTATTTAGAGGATAAGGAGGAATAATATGTCGACTATAAAGATTAAACAAACTAAAAGTAGAATTGGTGCTCCTGCTGATCAGAAGAGAACTCTCGATGCACTGGGACTTCATAAGTTGAATCGTGTGGTTGAACACGAATGCACTCCTTCAATTCTTGGAATGGTGGATAAGGTTAAACACTTGGTTACCATTGTTAAGTAATTATTTGTTGAATATAAAACGAATTACAATATGAACTTAAGTAATTTAAAACCTGCAGAAGGATCTACTAAAACAAGAAAGAGAATTGGACGTGGTCCGGGTTCTGGCTTGGGAGGTACTTCTACTAGAGGTCATAAAGGAGCTAAATCAAGATCTGGATACTCTAAGAAAATCGGTTTTGAAGGTGGTCAGATGCCTCTTCAACGTCGAGTACCTAAATTTGGTTTTAAGAATATCAATCGTGTAGAATATAAGGCTATCAACTTGGATACAATTCAGACGCTTGCAGATGCTAAGAATCTGACAAAAGTTGGTATTAGCGACTTTATTGAAGCAGGATTTATTTCTTCAAATCAATTGGTTAAAGTATTGGGTAACGGAGCTCTGACTAACAAGCTGGAAGTAGAAGCTAACGCATTCTCTAAGAGTGCTGCTGCTGCTATTGAAGCTGCTGGTGGAACTGTAGTAAAACTCTGATTCAATGAGAAAAGCTATTGAAACATTAAAGAATATATGGAAAATTGAGGATCTGAGACAACGGATCCTCATTACCATATTGTTTGTGGCAATTTACCGTTTCGGTTCGTATGTCGTATTGCCGGGTATCAACCCGTCAATGCTAGCACAGTTGCATCAACAAACAAGCGAAGGTCTTCTAGCCTTGTTAAACATGTTTTCCGGAGGAGCATTCTCCAATGCATCTATCTTTGCATTGGGTATTATGCCGTACATCTCTGCCTCCATCGTAATTCAGTTGCTGGGTATTGCGGTTCCGTATTTCCAGAAGTTGCAGCGCGAGGGTGAGAGTGGCAGAAGAAAAATGAATCAATATACGCGTTATCTGACGATTCTTATTCTTTTGGTTCAGGCTCCTTCTTATTTGCTCAATCTTAAAATGCAGGCTGGTCCTTCTTTAAATGCTTCATTAGATTGGACTCTGTTTATGTTTACTTCTACCATTATTTTGGCGGCTGGAAGTATGTTTATTTTGTGGCTTGGTGAGAGGATTACAGACAAAGGAATTGGTAACGGTATCTCTTTGATCATTATGATTGGTATCATTGCCCGTTTGCCGCAGTCTCTGTTCCAGGAATTGATTTCCCGTATGACGGATAAGACCGGTGGTTTGGTTATGTTCTTGATTGAACTCGTAGTCTTGTTGGTTGTTATTGCATTTGCTATCCTTTTGGTACAAGGTACCAGAAAGATCCCTGTACAATATGCCAAAAAGATTGTGGGTAACAAGCAATATGGCGGTGCCAGACAATATATTCCTTTGAAAGTTAATGCTGCTAATGTGATGCCTATCATTTTTGCTCAGGCGATCATGTTTATCCCCATTACTCTTGTAGGATTCTCTAATGTAGGCAATGCAAGCGGCTTTGTACGTGCATTGACCGATCATACAAGTTTTTGGTATAACTTTATTTTTGCAGTGTTGATCATACTGTTCACGTATTTCTATACTGCAATTACCATTAATCCGACTCAGATGGCTGAGGATATGAAAAGAAACAACGGTTTCATTCCGGGCATCAAACCGGGAAAGAAGACTGCCGAGTATATTGATGTTATTATGTCACGTATTACTTTGCCGGGTTCTTTCTTCTTGGCCTTGGTTGCTATTATGCCTGCATTTGCAGGAATATTTGGTGTGAAAGCTGAGTTTGCTCAATTCTTCGGCGGTACATCTTTGTTAATTCTTGTAGGTGTGGTTCTTGATACACTCCAACAGGTTGAAAGTCATTTGTTGATGAGACACTATGACGGTCTGCTGAAATCTGGACGTATTAAGGGTCGTACTGGCAATGTAGCTGCATATTAATCTTTTTTGAAGAATGATATTTCTTAAAACAGAAGATGAAATAGAGCTGCTCCGCAAGAGTAATTTACTTGTTGGAAGAACGTTAGCTGAAATAGCTAAGGTGATAAAGCCGGGGGTAACTACAAAAGAGCTGGATAAGGTTGCGGAAGAGTTCATTAGAGATAATGGTGCTGTTCCTACTTTTAAGGGTTTTCCAAACCAATATGGTAATCCATTTCCAGCTTCTGTTTGTACATCTGTGAATGAGCAGGTAGTACATGGTATTCCAGGAGATGATGTAGTACTGAAAGATGGTGATATTGTGTCGGTTGATTGTGGTACTTACATGAATGGCTTTTGTGGTGATTCAGCTTATACATTTTGTGTGGGTGAAGTTGATGAGGAAGTTCGTAAATTACTGAAGGTTACTAAAGAAGCATTATATATAGGAATACAGAATGCCGTTCACGGCAAGCGGTTAGGCGATATCGGTTATGCGATACAGCAACATTGCGAGTCTAATTCTTATGGTGTGGTGCGTGAGTTTGTTGGTCATGGTATCGGTAAAGAAATGCATGAGGATCCTCAAGTCCCTAATTACGGTAAACGTGGTTATGGAACGTTATTGAAAAAGGGTCTTTGCATTGCAATTGAACCGATGATAACCTTGGGTAGCCGACAAATAGTAATGGAGCGTGATGGCTGGACAGTCAGAACTAAAGACCGCAAGTGTGCAGCTCATTTTGAGCACACGATAGCAGTCGGAACTGGTGAAGCTGATATATTGTCATCTTTCAAATTCATTGAAGAAGTATTAGGAGATAAAGCAATTTAAGAAATTAATATGGCAAAGCAATCTGCAATAGAACAAGATGGAGTTATAGTTGAAGCATTGTCTAATGCAATGTTTCGTGTTGAATTAGAAAACGGACATGAGATTACTGCACATATTTCAGGTAAGATGCGTATGCATTACATCAAGATCTTGCCGGGAGATAAAGTGAGAGTCGAAATGTCTCCTTACGACTTATCGAAAGGAAGAATTGTGTTTAGATATAAATAAAATTAAGATATGAAAGTAAGAGCATCATTAAAGAAACGCACGCCAGAATGTAAGATCGTTAGACGTAATGGCCGTTTGTATGTTATTAACAAGAAAAATCCTAAGTATAAACAACGTCAAGGATAATTTATTATTTTTGCAAAAAAAATAATTTAGTATATGGCTATAAGAATAGTTGGTGTAGATTTACCTCAGAATAAAAGAGGTGAAATTGCGTTGACCTATGTATATGGAATAGGTCGCAGTAGTTCAGCAAAAATTTTAGATAAAGCTGGTGTAGATAAAGATCTGAAGGTTAAAGACTGGACAGATGATCAAGCTGCTAAGATTCGTGAGATTATCGGTGCAGAGTATAAAGTAGAAGGTGATCTTCGTTCTGAAATCCAATTGAACATTAAGCGATTAATGGATATTGGTTGTTACCGTGGTGTACGTCATCGTATTGGTCTGCCGGTTAGAGGTCAGAGCACTAAGAACAATGCACGTACTCGTAAGGGTAGAAAGAAAACCGTTGCTAATAAGAAAAAAGCTACTAAATAATAATTGTTGATATGGCAAAAAAAACAGTTGCAGCTAAGAAGAGAAATGTGAAAGTAGACGCTAATGGACAGTTACACGTTCATTCATCTTTCAACAATATTATTGTTTCTCTTGCAAACAGTGAAGGGCAGATTATCTCTTGGTCATCTGCAGGAAAGATGGGATTTAGAGGTTCAAAAAAGAATACTCCTTATGCAGCTCAGATGGCTGCCCAAGATTGTGCAAAAATTGCATTTGATCTTGGCCTGAGAAAGGTAAAAGCATATGTGAAGGGTCCAGGTAACGGACGTGAGTCTGCTATTAGAACTATCCACGGTGCAGGTATTGAAGTTACTGAGATCATTGACGTAACTCCGCTCCCACATAATGGTTGTCGTCCTCCGAAAAGACGTAGAGTTTAAGATTTACCTTTAATAAAAATGATACTTGATTTTGTTTTTGGATTGTAAAATTTCTCTCTACAATCGCGGCTGCAACAAATTGAGTTCATGAATAAACAATTAAATATTTAAAAGAAATGGCTAGATATACTGGACCAAAATCAAGAATAGCCCGTAAATTCGGTGAAGGCATCTTTGGAGCTGATAAAGTTTTGTCAAAGAAGAACTATCCTCCCGGACAACACGGAAATTCAAGAAAAAGAAAAACTTCTGAATATGGTGTGCAACTTCGTGAAAAGCAGAAAGCGAAATACACTTATGGAGTTTTAGAAAAACAATTCCGCAATTTGTTTGAAAAAGCCGCTACCGCTAAAGGTATTACCGGTGAGGTGCTTCTTCAATTGCTGGAAGGCCGTCTTGACAACGTAGTATTCCGTTTGGGTATTGCTCCTACACGTGCTGCTGCTCGTCAGTTGGTTAGTCACAAGCATATTACTGTAGATGGTGAAGTGGTAAACATTCCTTCATTCGCAGTAAAACCAGGACAATTGATTGGTGTTCGTGAAAGATCTAAATCTTTGGAAGTAATTGCTAACTCTCTTGCAGGTTTCAATCACAGCAAATACGCTTGGTTGGAGTGGGATGAAACTTCTAAGGTCGGTAAAATGTTGCATATACCTGAAAGAGCAGACATTCCTGAGAACATTAAAGAACATTTGATCGTTGAATTGTATTCTAAATAATAATTAATTTCATGGCGATATTAGCATTTCAAAAACCTGATAAAGTATTAATGTTGGAAGCGGATTCTAGATTCGGAAAATTCGAATTTCGTCCGTTGGAGCCCGGTTTCGGTATTACCGTGGGTAATGCACTGCGCCGCATCCTGCTTTCGTCATTGGAAGGTTTTGCTATCACCACTATCAAGATAGACGGTGTTGAGCATGAGTTTTCCAGTGTACCGGGAGTAAAAGAGGATGTTACTAACATTATCTTGAATCTGAAACAGGTGAGATTCAAGCAAGTAGTTGAAGAATTCGAGAGTGAGAAAGTAACTATTACAGTCGAGAATTCAAGTGAATTTAAAGCAGGTGACATAGGTAAGTATTTGACTGGATTTGAAGTGTTAAATCCGGAATTAGTTATTTGTCATTTAGATTCTAAGGCAACTATGCAGATTGATATTACAATTAACAAGGGTCGTGGATATGTTCCTGCTGATGAAAATCGCGAATATTGCACGGATGTTAATGTAATTCCAATCGACTCTATTTATACACCGATACGTAATGTCAAGTATGCTGTAGAAAACTTCCGTGTAGAACAGAAGACTGACTACGAAAAGCTAGTGCTTGAGATTAGTACCGACGGTTCTATACACCCGAAGGAAGCGCTGAAAGAAGCTGCAAAAATTCTGATCTACCACTTCATGTTGTTCTCTGATGAGAAGATCACGCTTGAAAGTAACGATACTGATGGCAATGAAGAGTTTGACGAAGAAGTATTGCATATGCGTCAACTGTTGAAGACTAAGCTTGTTGATATGGACTTGTCAGTTCGTGCCCTCAACTGTTTGAAGGCTGCTGATGTAGAAACTCTCGGCGACTTGGTACAATTCAACAAAACTGACCTGTTGAAGTTCAGAAACTTCGGAAAGAAATCGCTTACCGAGCTTGATGATTTGCTGGAAAGTCTGAATCTGTCGTTTGGAACCGATATTTCTAAATATAAATTAGATAAAGAATAAAAAATGAGACATAATAAGAAATTCAACCATTTGGGTCGTACTGCCTCTCATAGAAACGCTATGTTGGCTAATATGGCGTGTTCTTTGATTAAGCACAAAAGAATCACTACGACCGTAGCAAAGGCTAAAGCTCTGAAGAAGTTTGTTGAGCCTTTGATCACAAAAGCTAAAGACGACACGACTAACTCTCGTCGTGTAGTATTTAGCAATTTGCAAGACAAGTATGCTGTAACTGAGTTGTTTAAAGAAATCTCTGTGAAGATTGCCGATCGTCCGGGTGGTTACACTCGTATCATCAAGACTGGCAACCGTCTGGGTGACAACGCAGAAATGTGCTTCATTGAACTCGTTGATTACAACGATAACATGGCTAAGGAAAAAGTTGCTAAGAAAGCTACTCGTACCCGTCGTTCAAAGAAGACTGCAGAAGCTGCACCTGCTGTTGAAGCTGCTCCGGTTGCTGAAGCGCCTGTTGCTGAGGAAGCAAAAGCAGAAGAAGCCAAAGCTGAATAATTCAACTATTCTTTTTATATATGAAAGCCGTCCCAGAGATTGGGGCGGCTTTTTTGTTGTATTAATCGTTGAATAAACATTAAAAGATGTGTGCATTAAACAAATCAATGTTGGAAACTGTTATATTTGCATTGCGATATGGCTAGATTTGTTCGATTCATAGGATTCCTGGTGCTTGCATTGGCTTTATGGCAGGTTGCGGGCGATACATTTATCGGTGAAACGGTAGATGCGGGGAAGGCTGTGAATGAAAAGACGGTTGCGGTATACAATCAGCAAGATAACTCCTGCATTGCAGCTCCCCAATTACCTTATCTGCCGGATGCAGAACTGGCAGGTACCGGCGGACAGTCTCAGTTGTTGACTTTTTCGCGTTTACAACGTTCCTATACTACAAAATATATTTTCTCTCTGAGAGATTGGATAGATAAGGTGGCTCAGCGGGCTGCTGTCCTGTCTCTGCATCGTGAAAAGCTCTACGATGCTACTGCTTATTATCGTTGCCAACCTGTGTGTGAATATTATATTTTCACACTAAGGCGTATCCTTATTTAGTGTTTTATTGAATTCGGTCTCGTTCCTTGTGTGAAGCGAAGCTTATACATGCAGGGGAGTATTGTATTTTTTCTATTTCAAATAAAACAATTAAATAAATCATATATTATGGCAACTAAAACTATTGATGCAACCCTTTTTGCGTCTACACACCCCGATATCGCTAAGCGTACCAGTATTTCCGGACTTATCTTTTCAGTGGCTATGCTGCTGGTAGGTCTTTTTGTTTTTGCATCTATCTTTGAGATGAGTGATAAATCTTCCACTGTCAGCATGGCTTTGATGGTGTTGGGCACGGCTCTTGTCCTGCTTGGTGTATTCCGTCTGTTCTGGAAATCGAAAGAAATTGTTTATCTGCCCACGGGGAGTATTGCGAAAGAACGTAGTATTTTCTTTGATCTGAAGTATTTGGGCAAGCTTACGGATATGCTTGAGAATGGCCAGTTGAGTGGTGATGCTGCGGTAAAGAGTGAAGCCAGCGGAAATGTACGTATGGATGTGATGATTTCGCAGGACAATAAGTTTGCTGCGGTGCAGTTGTTCCAGTTCGTACCCTATACCTATACGCCGGTGACTTCTGTACGTTACTTTACAGGCAGTGATGCGGTTTCTGTATCAACATTCTTGTCTAAATGTAAAATGGCATAACCCGTGAGGGTGACTCAGACTTGACTTTAAGCTAGAGATGGGGATTAGTCGGCAACGGCAATCCCCATTCTTTTCATCAGGAAACATGCATTCATATTCCGGGCGATACCCGGGCGCAGACGGTACGAGAAGGTTAGCTCATTGTTCGTGATGTCTGCCTCGAAGCAATAGTTGCGGATGTCTTCGGGGAAGAGGTCGATGAGCGTTCCCAGCAGCAGGTCGTGGGTGGCGATGATACCGTTGGCTTGCAGCGCCATGAATTGCTTGATGAGGGCGAAAGAGCCTTTCTGCTTATCCATGGAATTGGTTCCTTTCAGAATTTCGTCGAGGATGATGAAAAGTTCCTCGCCTGCCTGCAATTTGTCTATGATGAGTTTGAGACGTTTGAGTTCGGCAAAGAAATAGGATTCGTTGTCGTTCAGCGAATCGGAAGTACGCAGGCTGGTGATGAGCTGCGCCGGATAGATCTCCATTTGGCGGGCACAAACGGGAGTGCCGATGCAGGCAAGGAGATAGTTGATGCCTACGGTACGTAGGTAAGTGCTCTTGCCCGCCATGTTGGCACCGGTGATGATGATGAAGAAGGGCCGTTTCTCCATATCGATGTCGTTGCGTACGCAGCGGTCGCGGTGCATTAACGGATGCCCCAGGGCCTCGGCGCGCAGGCGGAAAGGAAGGACGGGCTTGCCGGAGAGGGTTTCGGCACGGAAAGGAGTTCCAGGGTGCGAGGCATTCTTTCCAGAGGTGATATCCGCCTTATCCAGCAGAGTGGGGAAGACATAGTCCGGATGGTTATAGGCAAACGTTGCGAGCGAGTTCAGCGTATCAATCAGTCCGATGGCGGTGAGCCAGTGAGGCAGTTCGGTGGCATATTGCTCTTTCCAGGCTTCAATGCGCATGATTTGGCGTAACTCCCAAAAGAAGAATCCGTTCAGGATGGCGTACATAAATGCATTGTTTCGCTGGTCGAGTTCATTCATCAGCTTGCTCAACTGCCGGATGGAGTGGGAGGCTTTCCGTTTTTCTCCACCAATCTCTTCCTTTATCTCTTTGAGCAATTCCGATTGCACCGGCTTTTCCTCCATGAGGCGAAGCAGGACGGCATAGGTGGAAAGTATCTGCAATTTCTTTCCGTAGATGGCTTGTATTTTGGTAATACGGCCTGTGAAGCTGAAACTGGCGATGACAAAGCACGTCCAGATGATGCCATAAGTCCCTCCGGACAGTATTCCGGCTATAACCAGTCCGATGCAGATAGCGTTTGTTGCCACTACCAATGGCGGCAAGGCACGCAGCAGTTTTTGGGTCCGGAATACGCTCGGACTTTTTGCCCAGGCGTTCAGTTCCGTCTCATCGGCGGCTTTCCCTTTGTGCAGCAGCCCCAGGATGCGGAAGCGCTGCCGGAATTCCAGTTCCGGTGCAAGCTCTTGCACGGCTTCCTGCCGTTTTTGTATTTCTTCTTTCTTTTTCAGATGCACGTTCAGCCAGGATGCCAGCCGGCTTTTTCCTAACTGGGTACACGTCCGGTTGATGTATTGATACAGAGAATGCGGGCCGAATACGTCTAAGTCGTAAGTGTACAGATGTGTAGGGTCCATGAACTCCTCTCCGTCATCAAAAGCAGAAATGTCGTAATTCAGCGCTGCGAGTTCCTGTTCGTTGATTTCTATCTCCTTTTCCAGGTAATCCTTCCGGTAGAACAGACGGTTGTGATATTTAATCAGCAGCACGAAGGGCAGGAGCGTAACGAGCACAATGCCTCCCAATACCGCCCAGCTTTCCGCCCGGAAATAGATAATTCCCGCTACTCCGGCGCAGAACAACAGCAGTCGCAGGGTGCCGATGCGGTAAATCTGTTGCTGTACTTTATTTAATTCATGCTTTGCCTGCTCCGCAATGTCGTGGTAAGTGGCACTTATTTTATCTATCGTATTCATTGGTGCTATACATGTTAAGTTGCGGCAAAGATATGCATTTACAATTGTTTTCTTTATCTTTTAGGAACATCTGCCTATCTTTTTCCCACGATTTTTTGTCTACTTCCTATAAAAAGTGTACCTTTCGCTCACTAAAACAAAGTTTCAGAAGAGGAGGCCGGATATGAAAAGGTGGTGGCTGTTAGGCATTTTGACACTGTTGCTGGTTTTGCCAGGTGCAGCCCAGCAGGTGATGTATTCCAATTTGAAAGGACTGGTGGAAGGCCGTGGCGATACGGTTACTACACTGAAAGTTGAGAAGCGCTCCAAAAATCAGATATACTTGATGGGCGGTGCCGATTACCGCATTATGGCGGACGATAATCCCGGTCTTTGCCGTTATCTGAAATCCCGTTGCTATGCTGTGCAGATAGATACGTCGCTCTACGTCAACTGCAGGAAGATGCGCTACAAGCGCTACCGTTTCGGGCAATGGTATGCACCGGCCCTATGGCTGAAAGAAAAGATTTACTTTTGTGCGCAACCCGTAGGACAAGCAGCCACCAGTACCATGACTCCCGATGATGCTACGCGGCTGGGTGGCGAAGTGGGCGATGCCATCAATGCTTCGGGGCTGGTTCATGCCCGCGTATATTACGAATTGAATCCCGAAACCGGAAAATCCGAGTTCGTGGGGCGCGAGCGGATGCTGCAGCTGCTGGAAGAATATCCCGAACTGCGCGCCGGATTCGAGAAAGAAACAAGCGAGGCGGCAGAGGTCATCGGCAGGTATCTGCGGGCACTCCGGTCGTCAGCTACTAATCATTAAATCACTAATTACTAATAAAATGATATTATTGCAAGACGTGCCCGATGGGTACGAATACTGCCTTGCGGGTAAAGACAAGTGCCCCAAGGCATCCTCCTGCCTGCGGGCCATAGCGGCACAACTGCTGTCTGAGAGTGAAGAAACACAGCCTAAATCCCTCCGTGTGGTGAATCCCTTTTACGTCGACCGTTTGTCCGACCTTTCAACCTGCGAACGCTACCGTTCCAACGAACCGTTGCATTATGCCCGCGGTATGTCCCGCCTTTTCGATGATATTCCTTTGAAGCTGGCATCCGCAGTACGTTCCAGGGTCATGGGGTGCTTTTCGTGCGAACGTTATTATTACCATTGCCGTAAGGGCGAACGGTTGATTACCCCCGAAGAACAGCAGCGGATAGCCGGAGTGTTCAGGGCTGCCGGGATAGGGACAAAGCCGAAATTCGACAGTTATGAGTACAGGCTGGCTTGGTAAGTCCGGTTTGTAGGTGCAGCCTGTATAGAAAGCTGTAAAGACGCCATCAGTCTGCGGTATCGACGCAAGCTGATGGCGTTGTTGTATGCAGCAAGTTGCAGAGTTACCGCAAACAAGTTGCAGAGCTGCTGCATATAAGTTGCAGAGACACTGCAAACGAGTTGCAGAGCTGCTGCACATTAATTTGCAGCGGCTCTGTAGCTTATATGCAGCGTCACTGCAAGATGTATGCAGTAGCTTTGCAGTATGGATGCGCTGAGTTACAACCCTTTATCGGGGCAGCACGAACATACTGATTGGAATAACAAATGTTTCTGTTTCCGATTATTCAATCCTTATGCCGGGTTTCTGGAAGTCATTCCGGCTCATTTTTATCAGCTGTTTCTTCTCGCTTCCGTCATCAATGACAAGGGTCAACGAGTCATTCCATTGCGCGAGAGAAGAAAGGGAAGAGATGTCGCACGACACAGTGCGGTGGCTGCTGTTTGTTTTCGTCCAGCCGTCGGGGATGCGGGGATTATAGCAGAGTTGCAGTCTGAGGGTGTCCGGCTCTTGTTTTGCTACGTCGTATACCAGGTTCACTTCTCCGTTGTGGCTTTCTCCGCTTATGTCATTGAAGGTGGCGAATCCTGCCGATAAATCGACATAGCCGGCGGAGGCATAACCTACCGTCAGTGACCGGGGAATGGCGCAATTCTCCTTGTCGGTGATGTGCCCGGCCGCTGCCTCCTCTTGGGAGAGGGGATGAATCACGTCGTAGGCTTCAATCGCATGGACACGTACATTGTCTATATATTTTATACCGTTGGCAGAGGTGGTCCAGTCGCTTTCCATATAAGAGAAAGAGAAGTAGCCTCTCTCTTTGTCGGCAAGTTCCGCACTGTAGGAAATGGCTAATCCGCCATGCCCCAAGTAGCAGTAATATCCATCTTCCGGGTTTCCTGCAATGGTTGCCACGTCTGCAAATCCTCTGGAACCGTCATCCTTCATCAGATCCGTACAACCTGCGAAGCCAAGCACGCAAGCCAGTACGACGATACTTGAAAGTAAATTCTTCATAGCTTTCTCCTTTAAATTAGACATGAGTTATATTTTTTAGACAGAAGAACAAAAGAACATATTCATGATATGCTATAGCTTATATTTTCTAATTTGTTCTTTTGTTCTTCTGTCTAAAATAATTCTTTTGTCATTTACCTCATAACCTGTCAAAACGGAGTCAATCTCAACTCCTGATTCGCATTATTAATTAATCTCCCTCGCTTCCCGGAGAGATGCATACAAATATACGTATTTTTGTGATTGTCCGTAGCAACATAGGGCCTAATTTTCATGGCTTCCTCCCTCTCTTTGACTAAAAGATAAATAACTGCCTCTACCTATTGCGAATATCGGGATTTATTTTTATATTGCGGCAGATATCAGCCGGTAATAACTGACAATTTGTAACCTTACTATATCCTAATTATTATGGAGATAACCATCAATAAAACATTGCCCCCTTATCCCTCCTTCATCGAGGGCATCCGCCGGGCACCCGACCGTGGCTACACCCTTACCCCTGCGCAGACTGCCACGGCGCTGAAGAACGCATTGCGCTATATTCCCAAGGAATTGCACGAAACGCTTGCCCCCGAGTTTATGGAAGAACTCCGCACCCGTGGGCGTATCTACGGCTACCGCTACCGTCCGCAGGGCGACCTCAAGGCGAAGCCCATCGATGAATACAAAGGAAACTGCATCGAAGGCCGTGCCTTCCAGGTGATGATTGACAATAATCTTTGTTTCGACATTGCCCTCTATCCGTACGAATTAGTTACCTACGGCGAGACGGGGCAGGTGTGCCAGAACTGGATGCAGTACCGCCTTATCAAGCAATACCTCGAAGTGCTGACGCGCGAACAGACACTCGTCATTGAAAGCGGACATCCGCTGGGACTGTTCAAGTCGAAGCCCGAGGCACCCCGCGTCATCATCACCAATGCGCTGATGGTGGGGCTTTACGATAATCAGGACGACTGGCACACCGCCATGCAGATGGGCGTTGCCAATTACGGGCAGATGACTGCCGGCGGCTGGATGTACATCGGTCCGCAAGGCATCGTGCACGGCACATTCAACACTTTGCTGAATGCCGGACGCCTGAAACTGGGCATTCCGCAAGACGGAGATTTGCGCGGACGTCTTTTCATTTCCTCCGGTCTGGGAGGCATGAGCGGCGCACAGCCCAAGGCTGCCGAGATGGCAGGAGCGGTGGCAATCATTGCCGAGGTAGATGCTTCGCGCATCGAAACCCGCCACAAGCAGGGATGGGTGGGACGCGTCACCGATTCTTTGCCCGAAGCATTTCGCTTGGCGCGCGAAGCGATGGACAGCCGCCAACCTCTCTCCATAGCCTATCACGGCAATGTGGTGGACTTGCTGGAATATGCCGTGCGGGAGCGTCTTCCCGTCGACCTGCTTTCCGACCAGACTTCCTGCCATGCTGCCTACGACGGTGGCTATTGCCCTGCCGGTCTGACCTTTGAGCAGCGCACCGCGATGCTGCACGAGAACCCGAAGCAGTTCCACCGCCTGGTGGATGCTTCGCTGTCGCGTCACTTTGCTGCGATCAAGACACTCGTAGGCCGGGGTACTTACTTCTTCGACTACGGAAACTCCTTTATGAAAGCCGTTTACGATGCCGGCGTGAGCGAGATTGCCCGTGACGGCGATACGAAGAATGGCTTTATCTTCCCCAGCTACGTAGAAGATATCATGGGGCCGGAGCTTTTCGATTACGGCTACGGGCCCTTCCGCTGGGTATGCCTCAGCGGTAAACACGAAGATTTGGTGAAGACCGACCGGGCTGCGATGGAGTGCATCGACCCTACGCGGCGCGGGCAGGATTTGGATAATTATAACTGGATTCGTGATGCCGAGAAGAATAACCTGGTGGTGGGCACGCAAGCCCGAATCCTCTATCAGGATGCCGAAGGACGCATGAACATTGCACTTCGTTTCAATGAAATGGTACGGAACGGGGAAGTCGGCCCTATTATGCTGGGACGCGACCATCACGACGTCAGCGGTACGGACTCGCCTTTCCGTGAGACGGCGAATATCAAAGACGGCAGCAATGTGATGGCCGATATGGCCGTGCAGTGTTTTGCCGGAAATTGTGCGCGGGGCATGAGCCTTGTGGCCTTGCACAATGGCGGCGGCGTGGGCATCGGAAAAGCCATCAACGGCGGCTTCGGCATGGTGTGCGACGGTTCGCAGCGGGTGGATGAGATTCTCCGCTCTGCCATGTTGTGGGATGTGATGGGAGGCGTGGCACGCCGTTCGTGGGCACGCAATCCGCATGCCATGGAGACGAGCGAGGCGTTCAACCGCACGCATGCCGAGGGGTATCATATTACAATGCCGTATGTGGCGGATGAGGAATTGATAAAGAAATGTATAAGATAAATGATAATTTAGGGGCGCTCCGCCCGCTAAATTCCCATTTATTCAACTAAAAACAATTACGATATGAACAAAATTATGGAATGCGTCCCCAACTTCAGCGAGGGACGCGACTTGCAGAAGATAGACCAAATAGTAGCCCCTTTCCGGGGCAGACCGGGTGTGAAGTTGCTGGACTACAGCAACGACGAAGACCATAACCGCCTTGTCGTTACCGTAGTAGGCGAGCCAGAACCGCTACGCGATGCCGTGCTCGCAGCCATCGGTGTTGCCGTGCAACTGATCGACCTCAATCATCACACCGGACAGCACCCCCGCATGGGAGCCGTAGATGTAGTGCCCTTCATCCCCATCAAGAATGTAACGATGGACGAAGCTATCGCCCTCTCCAAAGAAGTAGGCGAGGAGGTAGCAAAACGTTACAATCTCCCCGTCTTCCTGTACGAGAAATCCGCTTCCGCCCCGCATCGCGAGAACCTTGCGGCAGTCCGTAAGGGCGAGTTCGAAGGAATGGCAGAGAAGATAAAACAACCGGAATGGCATCCCGACTTCGGTCCGGCCGAGCGCCATCCTACCGCAGGAACGGTAGCCATCGGCGCCCGTATGCCGTTGGTGGCGTATAACGTCAACCTCAATACCCCCAGCCTGGAGATTGCCCACGACATCGCCAAGAAGATCCGCTTCATCGGCGGTGGCTTGCGCTATTGCAAGGCGATGGGCGTGGAGCTGAAAGACCGCGGCATCACACAAGTCTCCATCAATATGACGGACTTTACCCGTACCGCTCTCTACCGCGCTTTCGAACTGGTACGGATCGAGGCGCGCCGCTATGGCGTCAGCATCGTAGGTAGCGAAATCATCGGACTGGTGCCTATGGAAGCCTTGATCGACACCGCCTCCTACTACCTGGGACTGGAGAATTTCTCGATGGAGCAAGTGCTGGAAGCAAGAATAATGGAATAAGAAATTATGGCAGAAAACCTGATTATATTCAATGCGCGTGTTGTGACGCCCCTCGGCTTTTCCGCCCGTCGCGGCAAGGAGATGGGAGAGTTGCACATCATTGACAACGCTACGGTGGAAGTAACCAACGGCATCATCACCTATGTGGGCGAGAACCGCGGAGAGCAACGCGATGGCTATTACCAGCGCTACTGGCACTACAATGCCCGCGGCAAGTGCCTGCTGCCCGGCTTTGTCGATTCGCACACGCATTTCGTGTTTGGCGGCGAGCGTGCCGAAGAATTCTCTTGGCGGCTGAAAGGCGAGAGCTATATGTCCATCATGGAGCGTGGCGGCGGAATTGTAAGCACCGTGAAAGCGACCCGTGCCGAGAACTTTATCAAACTGCGCAGCCGTGCCGAAAACTTTCTGAAGCAAATGACCGCCATGGGCGTGACCACCGTAGAAGGCAAAAGCGGCTACGGGCTGGACCGCGATACGGAACTCATGCAACTCCGCGTGATGCGCAGCCTCAATAACGATGAGCACAAGCGGGTGGATGTTGTCTCTACTTTCCTCGGCGCGCATGCCGTGCCCGAAGAATACAGCGGACGCACGGACGAGTACGTAGATTATATTATCAAGGAAGTAATGCCCAGCGTCGTGCAGAACGACCTGGCCGAATTCTGCGATGTCTTCTGCGAGCAAGGCGTCTTCTCCATCGAACAATCCCGCCGTCTGTTGCTTGCTGCCCGGGAGATGGGGCTTGCCCTGAAACTCCATGCCGACGAAATCGTTCCTTTGGGCGGTGCCGGACTGGCAGCCGAACTTTCAGCCGTTTCGGCCGACCATCTGCTGCATGCCTCCGACGCCGATATCCGTGCGATGGCAGAGAAGAACGTAGTGGCTACCCTGCTACCGCTGACCGCCTTTGCCCTGAAAGAACCATACGCCCGCGGGCGCGAAATGATTGATGCCGGTTGTGCCGTAGCCCTTGCTACCGACCTTAATCCCGGCAGTTGCTTTTCCGGTTCCATCCCCCTCACGTTTGCCCTGGCGTGCATCTATATGCAGTTGAGCATCGAGGAAGCCATCACCGCACTGACGCTGAACGGTGCCGCTGCCTTGAAGCGTGCGGATAGCATCGGCAGCATCGAGGTAGGGAAGAAGGGAGACTTTGTAGTGTTGAATACCGATAATTATCATTTCCTTCCTTATTATATAGGGATGAATTGTGTCAATACTACGATTAAGGAAGGCGTACTCTATCCGGTAGTATGATATAGTAAATAAGACTTTGATACATAATATTTAACCATGCGAATCAGTAGTTGAAACTGATTCATAACGATGATAGAAATGAATGAAATGATAAACATGAGTATCTCAAACTCTCCCGCCTGAAAGGGGGAGTACCCCGTAGGGGGGAGGGGGTCTTACATAAGCAGAGAGTAACTTTGCAATACAGAGAGACTCTGCAATACATAAGTCCCTGCGGATGTAAGACCCCTCCGCCCTACGGGCACCTCCCCTTTCAGGCGGAGGAGTTGGAGATACTCTTGCTCATATCCTGTCAAAACGGAGTCAATCTCAACTCCTGATTCGCATTAATACTTAAACATCATGTTAGCAGAACTAATAGTAAAAGAGTTTTTGAATAAAGTAGCGGGCAGTGATCCCGTTCCCGGCGGAGGAAGCATCGCCGCCTTGAATGGCGCCATCGCCTCCGCTTTGGCAGCGATGGTTGCCAACCTCACCATCGGCAAGAAAGGTTATGAACCTCACGAAGAACTGATGCGCTATATCTCCGAAGTAGCCATGCGGCAGAAAGATACTTTTGTTGCCGATATAGACCGTGACTCCGAAGCCTACGACGGCGTATTTGCCTGCTTCAAGATGCCCAAAGCTACCGATGAAGAAAAAGCAGCCCGTAGCGCCGCCATTCAGGAGGCTACCAAGCATGCCGCTCTTGTACCGATGCAGGTGGCCCGCAATGCCTACGAACTGATGCCGATTATAGCGGATGTGGCCCGCCTGGGCAACCGCAATGCCGTGACCGATGCCTGCGTAGCCATGATGTCCGCCCGTTCTGCCGTTCTGGGCGCGCTGATGAATGTACGCATCAACCTCGGTTCGCTGAAAGACAAAGAATTCGTAGCCAAGCTTCAGGCCGAAGCCGACGAGCTGGAACGTCTTGCCTGCGCACAGGAAAAAGAATTATTGGACGAAATCAATCAAGAACTGAAACTATGAGCAATGTCTATTACGTAGGTTCCGGTGAGCTTACTTTCGACCTCATCGAACGCATTATCAACGAAAACCTGAAGCTGGAATTGGCTCCCGAAGCCAAACAGCGCATACAGAAATGCCGCGACTATCTGGACAAGAAGATTGCAGCATCCGACGAACCTCTGTACGGAATTACTACCGGTTTCGGCTCTCTGTGCAGTAAGAATATCTCGTCCGACGAGTTGGGCACCTTGCAGGAAAACCTGATAAAGAGCCATGCTTGCAGCGTGGGCGAGGAGATACGCCCCGTCATCGTCAAACTGATGATGCTGCTCAAGGCACATGCCCTTTCCCTGGGACATAGCGGCGTGCAGGTCATCACCGTGCAACGCATTCTCGACTTCTTCAACAACGACGTGATGCCCATCGTCTACGACCGCGGCTCATTGGGAGCTTCCGGCGACCTTGCCCCGCTTGCCAACCTCTTCCTGCCCCTTATCGGCGTAGGCGACGTTTATTATAAAGGTAAGAAACGCGAAGCCATCAGCGTGCTCGACGAATTCGGCTGGGAACCCGTAAAGTTGATGAGCAAGGAAGGACTGGCACTGCTCAACGGCACGCAGTTTATGAGTGCCAACGGCGTGTTTGCCATCCTCAAAGCCTTCCGCCTCTCCAAGAAAGCCGACCTGATTGCCGCCCTCTCCCTCGAAGCCTTCGATGGACGCATCGACCCGTTTATGGACTGCATCCAGCAAATCCGTCCGCACAAAGGTCAGATAGAGACGGGTGCAAACTTCCGTAAACTGCTGGAGGGCAGCGAACTGATAGCTCGCCCCAAGGAGCATGTGCAAGATCCGTATTCTTTCCGTTGCATCCCCCAGGTGCATGGTGCCACGAAAGATGCCATCCGTTACGTAGCCTCCGTACTGCTGACGGAAATCAACTCCGTGACGGACAACCCCACCATCTTCCCCGACGAAGACCGCATCATCTCCGGCGGCAATTTCCATGGTCAGCCGCTTGCCATCTCCTATGACTTCCTCGGCATCGCCCTTGCCGAACTGGGCAATATCTCCGAGCGTCGCGTCGCCCAGCTCATCATGGGGTTGCGCGGACTTCCCGAATTCCTGGTAGCCAATCCCGGACTGAACTCCGGCTTCATGATACCGCAATATGCTGCCGCTTCGATGGTGAGCCAGAACAAGATGTACTGTTATGCAGCCAGCAGCGACTCCATCGTTTCCAGCAACGGTCAGGAAGACCACGTCAGCATGGGTGCCAATGCAGCTACAAAGTTGTATCGCATCATGGACAACCTGGAACATATCCTTGCCATCGAACTGATGAATGCCGCCCAAGGCATCGACTTCCGCCGCCCGCAAAAAACATCTCCTGTCCTGGAACGCTTCCTGCACGAATACCGCAAGGAAGTCCCTTTTGTGAAGGACGATATCGTGATGTATAAGGAAATCCATAAAACCGTTGCTTTCCTCAACCGGACGAAGTTCGACTATTAGAACTTCCCAATAAATCTGCCGGAAACCTAATTTTTATTAATCTCTAAACAAAAGAAAGAAAACTCAATTGGTGAATTGAGTTTTCTTTCTATCTTTGCCTCGTTTTATTCCGATAATGAATAGAAAAACAGTTATTTTGAATAAGAAAGGAAGAAAAATGAGCGAACACACAAAGCATTCAGCATCAAGGTCGGAACTGAGGGAACGAATCATTCAGACCGCCGTGGAATCGTTTAGTGCACATGGAATCAAAAGTATCACAATGGATGATATTGCTGCTTCTTTGGGTATATCCAAGCGTACTCTTTATGAAGTGTTTTCCGACAAAGAGTCGTTGCTGGAAGAATGTATTCTGAAAAGCCAGCAGGATACCGATGCTTGGCTCAAAGATATTCTGGCAACTTCCAATAATGTGCTGGAAGTTATACTGAGATGCTATCAGTGGAGTATAGAGAAATTCCATGCAACAAATAGGAAATTCTTTGAAGATCTCAAAAAGTATCCCAAAGCTTATGAACTGGTGAAGAAAAATCATAACCGCAGTTCGGAAGATACGGTCAATTTCTTTAAAGAAGGTGTGAAGCAAGGCATTTTCCGTGGTGACGTGAACTTTGCCATTGTCAACCAGCTGGTACGCGGTCAGCTCGACTTGCTGATGAACTCCAACATCTGTGACGAATATTCTTTCCTTGATGTTTACGAATCTATTATGTTTACCTTCTTGCGTGGCATTTCTACGGAGAAAGGTGCTCATGAGTTGGAAAACTTTATTATCGAATACCGTGAAAAACACACACATAGTGACGAGACAGAAAAATAATTAATCAACAACCTATTATTTATTTATGAAGATGCAGAGATTTTGGGTAGGCAAAGCACTACTGTTTGCTGCTGCCGTGCTCTATGCCGGTGGTTATGCACAAGCACAAGAGGCGAAGGATACCCTGACCCTGAACCTTGACAAGGCGTTGGAGATTGCTCTAAGTGAGAATCCGACCATTAAGGTGGCGAATGAGGAGATTGCCTTGAAGAAAGTGACTCATCAGGAAACCTGGCAAAACCTGCTTCCGCAGGCAAGTATCGATGGAACATGGAGCCATACGATTACAGCCGCCCAGCTTAATCTGGGAGGACAGTCTTTCAAAATGGGTATGGACAACTCCAATACTGTAAGTGGCGCACTGAACATCAGTCTGCCTATATTTGCCCCAAGCGTATATCGGGCTATGTCGATGACAAAGACTGATATCGAGCTGGCAGTGGAGAAATCGCGTGCTTCCAAGCAAGACTTGGTGAACCAGGTGACGAAGGCATACTACCAGCTGATGCTTTCGCAAGACTCTTACGACGTGTTGCAGAAGAGCTATAAACTGGCAGAAGACAATTATAACATCGTTAATGCCAAGTATCAGCAAGGAACCGTCAGCGAGTTCGATAAAATCAGTGCCGAGGTACAGATGCGCAGCATCAAGCCGAATGTGATTTCCGCAAACAATGCTGTGACATTGTCAAGATTGCAGCTGAAAGTGCTGATGGGAGTTACTGCCGATGTGGAAATCAAGATTGATGACAATCTGAAGCAGTACGAAACGGATTTGTTTGCCAATCAGCTGGAACAAACCACTGAAGGACTGGTAAACAACACTACGATGAAGCAGTTGGATTTGAACTGGAAGACACTTCAGCAGAACATCAAGACGTTGCGTACCAACTTCATGCCTACATTGGCTATGAACTATTCTTATCAGTATCAATCTTTGAACAATGAGAATTGGGATGTCTTCAGTTACGACTGGGGTGGCAGTTCTTCGCTGGTATTCAGCCTGAGTATTCCTTTATATAAGGCAAGCAATTTCACCAAGTTGAAAACGAACCGCATCCAGATGCGTCAGTTAGAGCAGAACCGTATCGACACGGAACGTAAGCTGAATATGCAGATCACCAGCTATCAGAAGAACATGGCCGCCAGTTCGGAGCAGGTTGTCAGCAATCGTGAGAACGTGATGCAGGCGCAGAAAGCCGTGCAGATTGCCGGTAAGCGCTATGAAGTAGGTAAGGGCACGGTGCTCGAACTGAACACGTCGCAAGTGCAGCTCACCGAGGCGGAACTGACTTACAACCAATCCATTTACGACTATCTGGTGTCTAAGGCCGACCTTGACCAGGTGCTGGGAAGAGATTATATAATTAATAAACAGAAATAAAAGAAAAACAACGATATGAAAAAAGGTTTTCAATTGATTGCCCTGCTGACTGTTGCACTGCTGGGCGCATGTAGTGGAGATAAAGACAAAACTGCTGCAGAGAAAGTAGACGAAAAGCCGAGAGTGAAGTTAGCCGATGTAGTTGCCCGTCCTGTGGACCAGATCCAGGAATATACGGCTACGGTAGAGGCTGAAGTGAAAAACAATATCGCTCCCTCTTCTCCGGTGCGCATCGATCGCATCTTTGTAGAAGTGGGTGACCGTGTGTCCAAAGGACAAAGATTGGTCAGCATGGATGCTGCCAACCTGAAGCAGATAAAGTATCAGCTGGACAACCAGCGGATAGAGTTTAAGCGCATTGACGAACTCTATAAGGTGGGAGGTGCGTCCAAATCGGAATGGGATGCCGCCAAGATGAATCTTGATATCCGCGAGACTTCCTATAATAACCTCTTGGAGAATACTGCATTGCTCAGTCCCATCAACGGTGTGGTGACAGCACGTAACTATGATAATGGTGATATGTATAGTGGTGGAGAGCCTGTACTGGTAGTAGAACAAATCACTCCGGTAAAATTGTACATCAATGTGTCCGAGGGTTACTTTACGAAAGTGAAGAAAGGTGCTCCCGTGTCTGTAAAAATAGACGTTTACGGTGATGAGGAGTTCGAAGGTAAAATAAGTCTTATTTACCCCACTATTAATCCTGCTACCCGTACTTTCCAGGTAGAAATTCAGCTTGTCAACCGTGACCAGCGTGTCCGTCCGGGAATGTTTGCCCGTGCTACATTGAACTTCGGTACACAAGAACATGTGGTGGTACCCGATTTGGCTATTGTGAAGCGTGCCGGTTCTGGTGACCGCTATGTCTATGTATATAAGGATGGCAAAGTATCTTATAATAAAGTGGAACTGGGCCGCCGTATGGATACTGAGTATGAGTTGATTTCCGGTGTGGATAATAACTCACAGGTCGTTATTGCCGGACAGACAAAACTGGCCGACGGGGTAGAAGTCGAAGTAGAAAAGTAATGATTAACGTAAATCCTTAAGAAACATGAGTTTATACGAAGGAGCGGTTAAAAAACCGATTATGACCTCGCTCTGCTTCCTGGCAGTAGCGTTATTTGGTCTGTTCTCTTTATCGAAATTGCCGGTAGACCTTTATCCGGATATTGAGACCAACACCATTATGGTGATGACCTCGTATGCGGGTGCCAGTGCATCGGATATTGAGAACAACGTGACCCGTCCGTTGGAGAATACGCTGAACTCTGTCAGCAATCTGAAGCATATCACCTCCCGTTCATCAGAAAATATCTCTGTAATTACGCTGGAGTTTGAATACGGATATGACATCGACGTGCTGACCAATGATGTGCGCGATAAACTGGACATGGTAAGTTCACAGCTTCCGGATGAAGTGGAAACCCCTATCATCTTTAAGTTCAGTACAGACATGATTCCTATCCTGCTGCTTTCTGTGCAGGCGGAGGAGAGCCAACCGGCACTCTATAAGATATTGGATGACAATATTGTGAACCCGTTGGCGCGTGTGCCGGGTGTGGGTACGGTATCCATCTCGGGTGCACCCAAGCGTGAGGTGAACGTTTATTGTGACCCCAACAAGCTGGATGCTTATAACCTTTCTGTGGAAACCATCAGTTCCATCATCAGTGCCGAGAACCGCAATACGCCGGGTGGTACTTTCGATGTGGGAAACAACACCTATTCACTGCGTGTGGAGGGTGAGTTCAAAGATCCCAAAGAGATGGAGAACATCGTGGTGGGTACGCACAACGGAGCTTCCGTTTATCTGCGTGATGTGGCAACGGTAGTAGACTCTGTGGAGGAGCGTGCACAAAAGACGTACAGCAACGGTGTGCAAGGTGCTATGATTGTAGTACAGAAGCAGTCGGGCGCCAATTCCGTAGCTATTTCGCAGAAAGTTATCGACATGTTGCCGCAGCTGCAAAAGTCGCTGCCCAGTGATGTGAAGTTGGGCATCATTGTCAATACTTCCGATAACATCTTGAATACTATTGACAGTTTGGAGGAAACCATTATATACGCCATGCTGTTCGTAATCCTGGTTGTATTTGTCTTTCTGGGGCGTTGGCGTGCTACGGTCATCATCTGTATCACTATTCCGATGTCATTGGTTGCTTCGTTTATCTATCTGGGCATTATTGACGGCGGTTCGCTGAATATTATCTCGCTCTCTTGTCTCTCCATTGCCATCGGTAATGTGGTGGATGACGCGATTGTGGTACTTGAAAATGTGACTACCCATATTGAGCGAGGGGCGGAACCGAAACAAGCGGCGGTACATGGCACGAATGAGGTGGCCATTTCCGTAATAGCCTCTACGTTGACCATGATTGCGGTATTCTTCCCGTTGACGATGGTAAGCGGTATGTCCGGTGTATTGTTCCGCCAGTTGGGATGGATGATGTGTGTGATTATGACTGTTTCCACTGTTTCGGCTTTGTCATTTACTCCGATGATGTGTGCGCAACTCTTGCGCTTGCAGAAAAAACAGAGCAAGATGTTCATTGCCTTTTACAAACCGATCCAGCGTGGACTCGACGCCCTTGATGTATGGTATCAGAATCGCTTGAACTGGGCTGTACGCCATCGGAAGACTATCGTTGTGGGCTGTGCCGTTTTCTTCGCGGCAAGTTTGTTCTGCGCCAAGTACATTGGTACGGAGTTCTTCCCGGCAGCCGACAACAGCCGTATCGGTGTGAAGCTTCAGTTGCCTATCGGTGCCCGTGTGGAACGTGCGCAGGCATTGGCTTCGGAGCTGACGGATAAGTGGATGAAGCGTTACGAAGGTGTGATGAAAGTCTGCAACTATACTGTGGGACAAGCCGACTCGGACAATACATTCGCTTCTATGCAGGATAATGGCAGCCATATCATCAGCTTCAACATCAGTTTGGTGAGTCCGGGTGACCGTGATGTGACGCTGGAGGCAGTCTGCGATGAGATGCGTGAAGACCTGAAAGCCTATCCCGAGTTGGACAAGGCGCAGGTAATTCTTGGTGGTAGTACCGGTGGCATGAGTGCCCAGGCCAGTGCCGACTTTGAGGTTTACGGTTATGACTTTACTGCTACCGACCAAGTATCGGCCGAACTGAAAGAGAAGTTATTGCAAGTGAAAGGTGTGAGTGAGGTAAACATCAGCCGTCAGGATTACCAACCCGAATACCAGGTGGACTTCGACCGTGAGAAGTTGGCATTGCATGGTCTGAACCTGTCGACGGCTTCGAGCTACCTTCGTAACCGCGTGAATGGTGCTTTGGCTTCCTATTATCGTGAGGACGGTGACGAGTACGATATCCGGGTGCGCTATGCCCCTGAGTTCCGTACCAAGATTGAGGATCTGGAGAATATACTTATTTATACTCCTTCCGGAGAAGGCATCCGTGTGAAAGATCTTGGTAAAGTAGTCGAGCGTTCGGCTCCTCCTACTATCGAGCGTAAAGACCGTGAACGTATTGTAACTGTATCTGCTGTCATCTCCGGTGCTCCGCTGGGCGATGTTGTGGCCGAAGGTAATGCCATTATCGACAAGATGGATCTTCCGAGCGGTGTTTCTATCCAGATTTCGGGTTCGTACGAAGACCAGCAGGATTCGTTCTCCGACTTGGGTACACTGGCCGTACTGATTGTCATTCTGGTATTTATTGTGATGGCAGCCCAGTTCGAGTCTCTGACCTATCCGTTCATTATCATGTTCTCCATTCCGTTCGCATTCAGCGGTGTGTTGATGGCGCTCTTCTTTACGGGTACAAACCTGAACGTAATGAGTTTGCTGGGTGGAATTATGTTGATCGGTATTGTGGTGAAGAATGGTATTGTGCTTATCGACTACATTACGCTTTGTCGTGAGCGTGGTATGGCGGTACTTCATTCTGTAGTTACGGCAGGCCGTAGCCGTCTGCGTCCGGTATTGATGACTACGTTGACTACCATCCTCGGTATGGTGCCGATGGCTGTAGGACAGGGCGAAGGTGCTGAAATGTGGCGTCCGCTGGGTGTTGCCGTGATTGGCGGTCTGACGGTGTCTACTATTCTGACGTTGATTCTGGTTCCTGTGCTTTATTGCTCGTTTGCCGGCATCGGTATCAAGCGTACACGTGGCAAGATTAAGAAAGATCGTGAGTTGAACGACTATTATTTGTCACATAAGGACAAGATGACGAAACCGAAGAAACAATGATTGTAACTTGTAATTAGTAATTGATATGAAATCAGTATTTATCACATTCGACCAAGCGTTCTTTGAGCGCATTATGGCATTACTCGACCGACAGAACTGTCGTGGCTTTAGCTATTGGCAACAAGTGCAGGGGCGCGGCAGCAAGACGGGTGAACCGCACTATGGCAGCCACGCATGGCCCAGTATGTGTTCTGCCATCATCACCATAGTGGAGGATGCCAAAGTAGACCCGCTACTTGATGCACTCCACAAAATGGATGTGGAGACCGAGCAATTGGGACTCCGGGCTTTCGTCTGGAACATTGAAAAGACTATTTGATAGCCCTTGAGATCTTGATAAATTGTTATCCCCGGAGAAAAAAGATGTTTTCTTCGGGGATAATTCTTTTTGTCTGTATATGTTTTTCCCTCCTATTCTCTATCTTTGCGCCCGGATTCGAGTTATGAAGAAGAATGTATTGGTACATACGGGTATATTGGCGTTCATCGTGATGGGTGCGCTGCTGTTGTTGCATCTGCTGCCGGGCATGACGATAGGCGGGCATGTGCTGAGGCGTGTGGATATACTCAGTGATATACGTCCTCCTTCTTCCAAACCGGTCAGTGAGCAACCGGACAGCCTGTTGCCTCCTCCGCCCAAGGTGAAACCTGCGTTTGTAGATACTTGCCGCTCGGGTATGACCTGCATTGAGGATTATAGCGACTCCACCCTACGGGGTATGACACTGTTCTACCGGGCACTCGATGAACTTGCCCGAAAGCCCCGGCCTGTGCGCATTGCTTATTTCGGCGATTCCTTCATCGAAGCCGATATCTTGACGGCCGATCTTCGTGAGATGCTTCAGAAGAAGTATGGAGGTTGCGGTGTGGGCTTCGTTACTATCACTTCCATGACCAGCGGATTCCGTCCTACGGTGCGTCATTCTTTCAGTGGGTGGCAGAGTCACTCTGTGATGGATTCGGTATTCTTCGACCGCAACAAGCAAGGCGTTTCGGGACATTACTTCATTCCCACCGTCGGTGCATCTGTAGAGCTGAAAGGGCAGAAGACGTATGCTTCGCGACTTGATACCTGCCAGCGTGCCAGCATCTTCTTTTATAATCGGGGAGAGGTTACTCTTTCCGTCAGTGTAAACCGGGGCGAGAGCACTACCGAGACTTTTGCGCCAATCGACGACTTGCGGGAAATGAGTGTGGAAGGCAACATCGGCTCGGTACGTTGGACGGTAGAGGGAGCTGATTCTACACTATTCTATGGGCTGGCGATGGACGGGCTCACGGGCATTGCGCTGGACAACTTCTCGTTGCGTGGCAGTTCCGGACTTTCGTTGCGTTCGGTTCCTGTGTGGATGATGCGCGAGTTTAATGAGCAGCGGCCCTATGATTTGATCATCCTGCAATTCGGACTGAATGTAGCTACCGAGCGCGGACGGAATTATGATAGATACATTGCAGGCATGCAGACTACGTTGCAGCGCTTGAAGGAGGCATTTCCGCAAGCGGGTATCCTGGTGGTCAGCGTGGGCGACCGCGATTATAAGACGGAAGATGGCGAACTGCGCACAATGCCCGGCATCAAGAATCTGGTGCGCTACCAACAGAATCTGGCAGCGGATGAGGCGGTTGCCTTCTGGAATATGTTCGAAGCGATGGGCGGAGAGGGCAGTATGGCGGAGATGGTGCATGCCAAGCCGTCTCAGGCTAATTATGACTACACGCATATCAACTTCCGGGGCGGAAAGCGCCTGGCAGGACTGATGTATGAGGCGCTGATATATGGTAAGGAGCAGTATGACAGGAGGATGGAGTATGAGGCGGAATAGACTATCGTTCGTTATCTTTTTCTTGCTGTGTTTCCTGTCCCTTCATGCCCAGGATGCACTCCCTTCCCGTTCTCTTGTCAGCAAAGCCGCGGCAGATTGTGACACCCTTTATCTCTATTCCCAGCGTACGGACACGGTTGCTGTGCCTATAGTTGTTCTGCCCACCGCTTTTCATCAGCTGAGGGAGAATGAACTGACGGACAGCCTCGGCATCCTTCGTCCCTTTTGGGAGAAGCTGCGTCTGGTTCGTCTCGGCACTTTTACCGCAGATACTCTCGGCACTTCTTCCGATACCCTCCGTATTGTGCATATTGGCGACAGCCATATCCGCGGGCATATCTTCCCCCGCACTACCGGCGAGTTGTTGCAGCAAACGTTCGGTGCCATCTCTTATACCGATGTCGGCATCAACGGCGCTTTCTGCACCACCTTCACCCGTCCGGACCGTGTGAAAGCGATTGCCGCCCTGCATCCCGACCTGCTGATACTCTCTTTCGGTACCAACGAGAGCCACAACCGCCGCTACAACGCGCAACTGCATTATCACCAGATGGACGAACTGGTGCGCATGCTTCGCGAGAGCCTGCCGGATGTACCTATGCTGATGACAACGCCTCCCGGTTCCTACGAAAGTACACGTGTGAGCCGTCGGCGCCGCACTTACAAGATTAATCCCCGCACTGCCATCACGGTGCAGACTATCCGCCGCTATGCCGATGCAAACGGCCTGGCTGTGTGGGACATGTACGAGATTCTGGGTGGCATCCGCCGTGCCTGTCTCAACTGGCAGGAGGCCGGACTGATGCGTCCCGACCATATCCATTATCTGCCCGATGGCTATCACCTGCAAGGAGAGTTATTCCATCAGGCCTTACTAAAAGCTTACAACGACTATGTGGAATAGGCTAACGGATATTTTTACTTACGACCCGCAGGCACCGATGATATTCAGTAGTGGTATTTTCCTGTGGCTGTTTGCAGCATTTATCTTCTTCTACTTGCTGCTGCAACGGCGTGCAACGGCACGTTTGATGTTTGTTACGCTGTTTTCCTATTACTTCTATTATAAGAGTAGCGGTACTTATTTCTTTCTGCTTGCCCTGGTCACGGTGAGCGATTTCCTGATAGCTCATTTTATGGACCGCACTACCACCCGCTGGCGGCGCAAAGCATGGGTGGTGCTGAGCCTCACCATCAACCTGGGATTGCTGTGCTACTTCAAATATACCAATTTCCTTTTAGATTTCTTTGCTTCCCTTACAGGCGGCAAGTTCGAGGCAATGGATATCTTTTTGCCTGTGGGCATTTCATTTTTTACATTCCAGTCGCTGAGTTATACCATTGATGTGTATCGCAAGGAGATAACGCCCCTTACCAATCTGCTGGATTATGCGTTCTATGTCTCTTTCTTTCCGCAACTTGTAGCAGGTCCCATTGTGCGTGCACGCGACTTTATTCCGCAGATACGCCGTCCGCTGTTCGTATCGCCGGAGATGTTCGGACGGGGTATCTTCCTTATTGCCAGCGGTCTTTTCAAGAAGGCAATCATTTCCGACTATATCAGTATCAACTTTGTGGAGCGCATTTTCGACAACCCTACGCTTTACTCCGGAGTAGAGAACCTGATGGGCGTTTACGGTTATGCCTTACAGATTTATTGCGACTTCTCGGGATATAGTGATATGGCTATCGGCATTGCCTTGTTGCTGGGGTTTCACTTCAATATAAATTTCGATTCTCCCTATAAGTCCGCTTCCATTACGGAGTTCTGGCGTAGGTGGCACATCTCGCTGTCCAGCTGGCTGAGGGATTATCTGTACATTTCACTGGGAGGCAACCGCAAAGGGAAAATCCGGCAGTATGCCAATCTTATCATCACCATGTTTTTGGGTGGATTGTGGCACGGTGCTTCCTGGAACTTTGTGCTTTGGGGAGTAATGCACGGGGTGGCGCTTGCTGCACATAAATTCTGGATGACGCTTACCGGACGCAAAAAAGGAGAGCGGAGCCACGGCATTCGTCGGTTCTTCGGCATCGTCATCACTTTCCACTTTGTATGTTTCTGCTGGATCTTTTTCCGTAATGCGGAGTTTTCTACTTCGATAGATATGCTGAGGCAGATATTCACTACGTTCCGTCCGCAGCTGTTCCCGCAGTTGGTAGAGGGATATTGGGAGGTATTTGCATTGATGGCATTAGGCTACTTCCTGCACTTTGTACCGGACAGTTGGGAACGTGCCTGTACAAAAACAGTAATCCGCCTCCCCCTGCTGGGAAAGGCGGTACTGATAGTTGCTGTGATTTATCTGGTCATTCAGATGAAAAGTTCGGAAATCCAGCCGTTCATTTACTTCCAGTTCTGACAAGCAGAAGGACCGGCACCGGGGAACGGGTGGCTCGACACCGGGGAACATGGCCTCCGGCACCGGGGAAGCAGTTATTGCGGAGCACGGTCATATACACTCTTGAGAGTGTATGAGGCATCGTCGGAGAAGTAGCCTTTGGTCATGACATCTATCACTTCCTTTCCATTGTTGAAATAGACTCCTGTGGCATGATTCATCAAGCCTGAGCATTCGCGTCCGGCACCGGCGTTGCCGTTGTCCCAGTAGAATACGGACATGCCATGCGTGCGTGCCGCTTTGCATACGTATTCCAGATAGTATTTGCGAAATGATTCGGGACGGCTGCTGCTGCGGTGCACGCATCCCATCTCACCGATGTATACGGGTATACCTTTCTCTACGTACGTGCTCCTCAGTGCGGTGAAGATTCCATTCAGGTGTTCTTCGTCTCCCCAATTCTCCTTCTTGCCGGTAGCGCCGGTGTGCCCCCATTCGCTGAACTTGTCTTCCAGTGCGAAGGTGGCAGGGTCGTAGTAGTGCACCGATACCAGCAGACGGTCCTTCGCCGGATCGGTGGGGAGTTTCAGATGCTTCATTGTGAGGTCGGGATTGGTGCTGTAGCCACTGATGCCTAAGTAGCGCGTGGCATTGTTCCCACCGGTAGCACGCACGGCGTCTACGAATACTTGCTGCCATTCGTTGAGTATGGCATATTGCTTGCCGCCGTCGGTGGTGTTGGTGCCCGAACCCCATCTTCCGTCGTGTATTTCGTTGAGGCCTTCGAATATCAGAAAGTCCCCTTTTTCCTTGAAGCGTTCGGCTATCTGTGTCCACATGGCTCTGAGCTGTTCTTTGATGGAGGTGTTGGCGGTTTCGTCTTTCGCAGCTGCTACGATGTCGAGCCAGTGGTGCTCCTCAGAGCCGTCTCCATTGACCTGCCGATGTCCGTCGTGGTGGATGTTGATGATGGCTTTCAGTCCGGCTTGCTCGGCATAGCCCACAACCTCTGCAGCACGTTCAAGCCAGGCGGCATCGATGGTGTAGCCGGGCGCTTCGCCCACTTTTCCCAGCCAGGTGATGGGGATGCGTACGGATGTAAATCCGGCATCTTTCACTTTATTGAGTGTTTCTTGGGTAGCTTTGCCGTTGCCCCACGAGGTTTCGTCGGCTACTTCGTTCGCATGGGCATCGAGCTGATTGCCCAAGTTCCATCCGAGTCCCAGCGCTTTCGCCACTTTCACGGCGGGCAGGTTTTCGTCTATGGCAGTTTCGTTTTCCGGTTCGTCGCTTTGGGCCTGGCCGATGGTGACGGTTTCTTTCTTTTCGCCGGCTGTGATGGTGATGATTGCTTCTCGGGCATTGCCTTCGTTGGCCTGCGCCGTGAATACGAATGAAGTAAACTCATTAAGCGGGGTACTCGACTTCAGTGTCATCCATCCGGCATCGGACTGGGCTGTGGCGGCGGGGTACGACGCTACGCTGATGATTACTTCGCCGCCGGTTGCCGGGAGGGTTTGAGACGATACACTTTTTACGGTGAGATACGGGGACTCCTCTTCGGGAGTGTTTGAAGAGGAGCAGGATAAGGTGACTGTAGCCAATAGCAGAGCCATTACCTTTTTCCGGGAGATGAATTTGGTGTTCATAAAACTTGGTATATAGATTTATGGCGGCAAAGTTAACGGCAGCAAGGTTGCAAAGAGTTTGAATGCTTGCATATCAAGGTTTGAAATCCTGCAAATCAGCTTGTGCCTGCCCTTTCTCTCCGGTATATCGGCTGGGCTGGACGCCGAAATACTTCTTGAACAAGGTGCTGAAGTATTTGGAATTGACAAAGCCCGTGCGTATGGAGACATCGGTCACCGGTACTCCTTGCAGCAGCAGGGTGGCCGCCTGCTCAAGGCGTATCATGCGGATGAAGTCCTGCGGCGTATGGCCGGTAAGGGCTTTCAGCCGCTCGTGGAAAAGGGTGCGGCACATGGCCATGTCGCGGCAGAGCCGGTCGATGTCGAATTCCAGGTTGTCCATGTTCTCCTTCACGATTCGGGTGGCTTTTTCTACAAATGCGCTGTCGGCGTCGTTGGGCACGGTAGATGGTACGGGCATCTCTTCCGGAGATTTGCCGGAGGATGCCGGTTCGTGAACCGGAGCAGCAAGGGGACGTTGCAGGGCAATCTGGGTGTAGTATCGTTGCAGCCGCTTGCGGTTGTCTATCTGCGCCCTGACCTTTGCCTTCAGCACATCTATGTCGAAGGGTTTGGTGATGTAGTCATCAGCTCCCTTCTGTAATCCTTCTATGATGGCTGTCCTGAAGCTTTTGGCGGTGAGCAGTATTACCGGTATGCCCGAGGTGGCGGGATTGCTCTTTATCCGGTGGCACATTTCGTCGCCCTGCATGCCGGGCATCATGACATCCGATAGTACTAACCCGGGATATTGGGTTTCCATGTATTCCAGTGCTTCTGCTGCGTTGGACTTGTCCGTCACCCGGTAGAGCGGTTCGAACATCCGGCGCATATAGAGGCGGAGTTCATTGTTGTCTTCCACGATGAGCAGGGTGTCTTTGTCGGAGTCATCGGATGCGGTGTCTCCGGCAAGGGCGACGGGTGCTTCTGCGATTGGGGCGGCAACGGGTGCAGCGGCATCTTCGGTGGTGGCTTTATTGAGGATGAGTGTGAATTCCGAACCTTGGTTTAGGACGGAGGCGACTTCGATGTCACCTTTCAGCAGGGCGGCAAACCGCTTGGCCTGTTGCAGCCCCAGTCCGACGCCGGAAGTGCCGGAACTGACGGCATTGCTGGCACGGAAGAAGCTGGTGAACAGTTTCTTTTGCTCTTTTGGGGAGATTCCGATGCCCGTGTCGCTTACGGTAATCTTTACTTTCTCGCCTTCGGTCTTTACGCGAATACTGATTTTACCTTCTGCCGGGGTATACTTGAGGGCATTGGATAAAAGATTGGTGAGTATCCGGTCCAACAGCTTGGTATCGGCCGACACGCATAACCGGCTGTCTATGATGTCTGCCTGTAAAGTCTGATGTTGTTGCTGGCATAGGGGTTGGAAGACTATGACAAGGTTGTCGATGACCCGGCCGAGCGGTACTGCCTCTATCCGGGGCTCTATGCCGGAATATTCCGTCCGCTCGAAGTCGAGCAACTGCGACAGCATGTCCAGCAGCTTGTTGAGGTTGAGGTGTGCGAGTCGTACGGCTTGTATAGCGCCTTCATGGAGCGTGGAGTCATGATATAGTTCGTCCAAGGGGGCTTTGACAAGCGTCAGTGGGGTGCGGATGTCGTGGGCTATGCTGACGAAGAAGGCTATCTTCTCATTCATATAGCGGCGCATCAACTGCTGCTGCTTGTTCTTTATGATTATCCCTGCGATGCTGCACAAGGTTGCGGCGTACAGCAGCCAGGCCCACCACGTATTCCACCAGGGTTGGCGGATTGTGATGTCTACCGTCCGGCTACTCAGAATGAGGCCGCTGTTGAGGCTGCGCGACCGCATGCAGAGTTTGTATTTGCCCGGTCCTACGTTGGTGTAACGCAGCTGGTCGTTGTCTTCTTGTTTGTTCCAATTACGGTCGAAGCCTTGGAGCATGTATTCGTATGTGATGTCTCCTTGATAACGGAAACTTACCGATTCGAATCCTATGGTGAACGAGTTGTGACGGTAGGATAGGGTGATGGTGCCGTCTGCCAGCATCTGCATGAGTTTCGGATGCATGGCCGTGGATTCTTCGGTGTCGATATTGTCTATCCGGAAGTTGGTGAACTGTAAGGGTGGAGCCTGATAGGAGGAGGGCAGGATGCTTGGCTTGAAGATGAGTACACCGGTGGTGCTGCCCAATGCTACGCGTCCGTCGGCCAGCATGATGGCAGCGGCGCGGTTATAAAATCTCGCCTTGACGTGCTCGAAGTTCTGGTTATACACCTTCATGGATGAATCCGGAGGAAGGCATGCCAAGCCGTGGTCGGTGGTTATCCACAACATTTGGTTGCAGTCGATGAGTAAGGCGCTCACACGGTTGGAAGGTAACCGCTGTTCGGTGGAGAATATTTTCTTTTCGGCAGTGCGCAAGTTGCACAAATAGAGCCCTCCACCATCGCTGCCCAGCCACACATGTTCGTGGTCCACAAAGGCTATAGCCTGGATGAAAGCATTGAAATCTTCTCCCTGGCTGTCGATGCTCCTGAATAGATGTACCTGTTTGTCGGTCTGCTTGTCTATCAGTACCAGGCCGTCTACTGTGCCTACGGCAATAGTGTGGGAATCTTTTTGTGCTATGCAGCGTACTTTCATTACGTTGTATGATTTCCACTGCCGGGTGGAGTGTTCCAGTCGCAGCAACTGATTGTCCATGGTGCCCACCCATAGGTCACGGTCTGTGTCGAACCGTAGTGTGGAGAGATAGTCGGAGGGCAGGTCGCTGTTGGCGTTGAGGTAATGGTGCAATATCTGTCCCTGATTGTTGAGGAGGAAAACTCCGTTGCCATAGGTACCTGCGGCGATGATGTCTTTGCAGTCGGCCGAGATGCTCAGTACTACGTTATCTGTGAGGATTTGCCTGCATTGGTTGGTATTTGGGTTATATATGCTGATACCGTTATCGGTGGCAATCCAGAGTTCTCCGTTATCCAGTTCGCAAAAGGCGTTCACGTTGTTGTCGGCCAGTGACGGTTCAATTCCCTCGCGGTGTTTCAGCAGGGTGGTAGTGGTCTCTTCGGGTGTCATGAAGAATGCGCCGCCTGTGTAGGTGCCCACCCAGATGTTGCCCTCGTGGTCGCGACACAAGGAGTATACTCCCATGGCGTTGAGCATCCGGTTGGAGCGTGTGAAGAGGGGGGAAGATTCGCCGGTGGAGCTGTTATAGGTATAAACTCCGTCACCGTCGAATCCGAGCAGGATGGTTGCCGGTGCCACTTCTACCATGGAGCGGATGGGGGTGTGGGGCAGTGGGGCGGTACTTGTCGGCAGGGATTGCCATGAACTGAGGCTGATACACCTCACGCCGCGGTTGAAGGTGCCCACCAGTAGCGTGTCGCTGCCCGAAGGCGCCAAGAGACTCTGCACGTAGGTGTCCGGACAGAGCTGATGTAGCAATTCTCCTTCTCGGGAGTAGATGTGCAGGCCGTGCGTGGTGCCCACAGCAATGCCTTGAGGCAGTTCTGTGATATATGTGACATAGTAGCCGGAGGCAATCTGTGTGGGAGTCTCGTTGGCTCGGCAGTAGTAGAGGCCGGAATCGAGTCCTATCCACATATTGTCCTGCGCGTCAATGAAGAGGTGCGAGAGGACCAGTCCGGCGCGAATGTGTTCTGCCAGGTCGAGATGAAGTTCGAATTGCTCGGTGAGCGGGTTGTATCTATAGATTCGTCCTACATTGTTATAGGCATAAAGTGAATTGTCGGGGCCTATGGCCAGCATGGTGGTGCTTCCCGAAGCATCAGATTTTTTGGGGCTCTCTCCCAGGCTGTAGCTCTTCATCGAACGGCCGTTGAAGCGGTTGATACCATCAAGTGTAGCCATCCATATAGCTCCCGATTTATCTGTGGTGATGGAGAATATACGCAGGCTGTTCAGTCCCTCTTTGGTACCAAGTTGCAGGCTGGAAAATCGCCGGGCATACCTTTCTGCATTGGCTGTGGCGGCAAACAGCATGAGAAAGAGTAGGGTCAGAGCCAGTACAGCTCGTTTGGTGGTGTGGTGCATTTACTGTGCAATGTTGATTAACAGATGCAAAAATACACTAACTGCCTGAATGTTCAAAGCAATCATTCTGATAAGTTTCAGGATTTGTTTGAAAATTAATTCATAATATTCCTGTTTTTATCTGCTAACTCAGCGACCTTCCGGAGGATATGTAGAGGTTCAAACCCGATATGTAGGGATTCAAACCTGTCGGACGGATATTCTGATGACCTTTGTGCCCGAACCGAGAATCGATTTACCAATTTTTATTAATAATATTATGAAAGTAAAGAATTGCAAGAACACGTTACTCTGCGGCACACTTTCCCTTTGTTTATGGGGAGGCTTTTTGCCGGTGAAGGCTGCTTCATTTGAAAGGTTTGCCATCGAACAGCAGAGCAAGAAAGTGACAGGTACTGTGAAAGACGAGTTTGGACCGGTGGCAGGTGCCTCGGTCGTTGAAAAAGGAACCGGTAATGGCATTGTTACCGACCTGGACGGAAAATTCAGTTTGGACGTCGCTTCAGGCGCCACGTTAGTCATCAGTTTTGTGGGGTATAAGCAGCAGGAGGTGAAAGTGGGCAATGCCCCGCTGAACATCACGCTCGAAGAAGACAGTAAGCTGCTGGGTGAAGTTGTGGTGACAGCTTTGGGCATCAAGCGCGAGCGCAAGGCTTTGGGATATGGTGTAGCCGAGGTGCAGGGCGAAGCGTTGACCAAAGCCAAGGAAACGAACGTAATCAATTCGATGGCGGGCCGTGTACCGGGTCTGGTGGTGAGCCAGACGGCAGGCGGAGCTTCCGGTTCTTCGCGCGTAATTCTGCGCGGTAGTACCGAAATGACCGGCAATAACCAGCCACTGTATGTGATAGACGGTGTGCCTTTGGATAACACCAACTTCGGTAGTGCCGGTACCTACGGCGGTTTCGACCTTGGCGACGGCATTTCAAGTGTCAATCCCGACGACATTGAGAGTATGTCGGTACTGAAAGGTCCTGCCGCGTCTGCCCTCTATGGTAGCCGTGCCAGTCATGGTGTGATTCTTATCACTACTAAAAAAGCCCATAAGGACAAAGTCAGTGTGGAGTACAACGGTACGCTGACCTTCGATACGCAGCTGGCCAAGTGGGATGATGTGCAGCAAATCTATGGTATGGGAAACAACGGTACTTATCCCATCAACGCCGTTTCCAGTACGAATATGAGCTGGGGTGCCAAGGCCGACGGTTCCAACATGCTGAAGTATTTCGACGGCGTGGAGCGTCCTTACCTCATCGTTCCCGACAATACTTCCCTGTTCTTCCGTACCGGTCTCACCGCTACTAACAGTGCCATCATCGGTGTGAACAACGGCAAGACCGGCATCCGTTTCACCTATACCGATATGCGCAACAAGGATATTGTACCCAAGACCCACATGAGCCGCGACATCTTCAACCTGCGTGCCAATACCACTGCCGGTAAGTTCGACCTGGACTTCAGCGGAAACTACACCCGTGAAGACGTGAAAAACCGTCCCGCATTGGGCGACAGCAAGTCGAACATTGGCAAAAACCTGATGACACTGGCTACTACCTACGACCAGGCCTGGCTCAAGTCCTACCAGGATGCCAACGGTGAGTATGCCAACTGGAACGGTATGGACCCCTATAACGTAAATCCTTACTGGGATGTCTATAAGAACTCGAACGTATCGAAGAAAGACTTGTTCCGTTTCAACGGCAAGGCTGCCTGGAACATCAATCAGCACCTGAAAGTACAGGGAACAGTGGGCGCCGAACTCAACTGGTTTACTTTTGAAGACTTCAAGGCCCCTACCACTCCGGGATATGAGTCCGGTTACCTGCAGAGCAGCAGTTTCCGCAACCGCATGTACAACTTCGAGCTTCTGGCCCTCTATAACAACTCCTGGGGCGACTTCGACTTCAATGCCACGTTGGGCGGCAACGTATACAAGGTGAACAACCAGACCATCGTCACCACTGCCAAGGACATGAAGATTCGCGATGTAGTGGCCCTGATGAGCTTTAACGAAGTCAGCGTAGAGCCTCAGAGCTATCGCAAGCAGATTAACTCCGTTTATGGTGCCATCAACCTGGGTTGGAAACACATGCTCTATCTGGATGCTACCCTGCGTGGCGACCAGTCTTCCACACTGCCCGTAGGCAATAACATGTACGTCTATCCCTCTTTCTCCGGCAGCTTCGTCTTCTCCGAACTGCTGAAGTTGGGTGATAGGCTTCCTTACGGAAAGGTACGTATGTCGTGGGCGCAGGTGGGTAGTGATACCGACCCCTATCAGCTCGGACTGGTGTATACCAAATCGAAGTTTACCTATCCCGGCTATACCATCGGTTACATCAGCAACGGCACCATCCCCAACAAGGATCTGAAGCCTACCAAGACCAACTCAATGGAAATGGGTCTGGAACTGAAATTCCTGAAGAACCGCATCGGCCTGGACTTCACTTATTACAGCCAGCTCAGTAAGAACCAGATTATGGGCATGGCCAGTTCTTCGACTTCCGGCTACGGCTATCGCCTGATCAATGCCGGTGAGATTGAGAACAAAGGTGTTGAAATAGCCTTGAACATTCGCCCCATTCAAGTGAAGGATTTCTCATGGGACTTGAACTTCAACTTCTCGAAGAACAGCAATAAGGTGAAGAGACTGGTGGACGACATGGATATGTTCGAACTGGAGAAGGCTACATGGCTCGACGTGCAGGTGGCTGCCAAGGTGGGCGAAAATTTCGGCTCCATCGTAGGCCCCGACTTCCAGCGCAACGGAAACGGTGACATCCTCATTGACCCGGCAACCGGACTGCCTATGTACGACAAGAGCAACCATGTGCTGGGCAATGCTTCCTGGGACTGGACCGGCGGTGTTTATACCAACTTCTCTTACAAGAATATCTCGCTTTCTGCCGTATTCGATGTAAAGGTGGGTGCCGACCTCTATTCCATGTCGGCACGTGCTGCCCACGAAACCGGTAAGAGCATGGCCACCCTGGAAGGTCGCGAAGCATGGTACAAGTCCGAAGAAGCCCGTCAGGCTGCAGGCTATGCCAAGGATTCTCCCGACTGGACACCCACCGGCGGTTTCATTGCCCCGGGTGTGATAGATAACGGAGACGGCACTTATCGCGAGAACGACATCGTCATCAACCCCGAAACATACTGGATGAATGTTTGCCGCAATGCGCCTTCCATGTTCATCTACGACAACTCTTATGTGAAGTGCCGCGAAATCACGCTGAGCTATACCTTCCCCACGACCTGGCTGAAGAAAGTAGTGAACGGTCTGACGGTATCGTTTGTTGCCCGTAATCCGTTCATCGTCTGGAAGAATATTCCGAACATCGACCCGGACTCCAACTATAACAATACTACCGGTATGGGTATGGAGTATGGCTCATTGCCTTCGCGCAAGAGCTACGGCTTCAATGTCAATGTAAAATTCTAAGAGACCCCGTATAATTTATCCAATACATTATTTTAAAGAAGATATATACAATGAGACATTATAAATCATATATCACAATGGCGTTGGCGGCATGTACCCTGCTTTTTGCTTCTTGTAGCGACGAGTATATGGAGAACATGAATACCGACCCCTCAAAGCCCGCCACCATCGACCCCAATGCACAGCTTACCACTGCCCAGCTCCATACTTATGGTGACCTGGAGGTGAGCGAAACTTACCGTAGTTATATCTATGCCTTCAACCAGCAACTGATGGGATGCTGGAATACCACGAACTATGGCGGTCGTCATACCCTTGACCTTAACGAGATGGGGCATATATGGAAGAACTACTATCTGAAGAATATCAAGGACCTTACCGATGCACAGGCGCGTACCATGGACGATGACGAGAAGGTGAATATCAATGCGGCTGTCCGCATTTATCGTGTCTATCTCATGTCGCATCTTACCGATATTTATGGCGATGTGCCCTACTTTGAAGCAGGAAGAGGCTTCATTGACGGTAAATTTACGCCCAGATATGATACTCAGGAAGAGATATACAATGACTTTTTCGTAGAACTTGACGCTGCAGTAACTGCCTTTGATGCTACTAAAGACCGCATTACCGGCGACGTAATCTACAGCGGTGACATAAACAAGTGGAAGAAGTTGGCCAATTCGCTTCGCCTGCGTTATGCCATGCGTATCTCTGATGCCAACCCGCAGAAGGCTCAGGAAGAATTTGAAAAAGCCTTGGCAGCAGATGGCGGCATCATTACATCGGGTGCTGATGACGCGCTGATTCCTTATTTGGATATTGCCTTCGACTTCGGTGGTGAAAGCTATACCGACTATCGTCGCAACGCTTTGTCGCAACGTCTGTATGGTAACGATCCCCGTAATAACCCCAGTTTCATCTGCTCTACTCTTTATAACCAGTTGTTCAATACCGGCGACCCCCGTTTCACTGCCATCATCCGGTTCTACTACGACCAGATTATGAGCACCACCAGTACCGAAGACCGTATCGACATTACCGAAGAGGTGCTGGCCAAGAACATGGCGCATCCGCGAGATCCGGGAGCATTCTTCTATGAACCCTGGCCCGAAGCTTATGAGAGCGACCTTATAAAAGAACTTCAGGAAAGCAATCCTGCCATTGATAAAACTTCCATGGATACCGAAACGGAACCCAAGCTGGCCAGCAACTTCCTGGAGGGTGAGAACCCCGGTGTGGTTATTACTTCGGCCGAAGTGGACTTCCTGTTGGCGGAGGCTGCCCTGAAGGGTTGGAATGTGGCAGGTTCTGTAGAAGAACATTATAAGAAAGGTGTGCGTGCCGCCATGGATTTTCTTACGGATAACTATGGCTGCGCCAAGGTGACCGATGAGGGGTTCAATAACTATATGAACAATAACGGCATCGGCTATACTGCCGAGCAGAAAAAGGCATCCATCAATACACAGGCATGGATTCTGCATTTCACCAATCCGCTGGAATGCTGGGCCAATCTGCGCCGTTCCAACTATCCGCAGCTCAAGTCGCCTGCCGAATATGGTTTCAGCCAGGTTCTGACCGGTGGGGCGGAAATTCCCGTTCGCCTTTGCTATCCTGTGCTCGAATCTTCGTACAACAAGAAGAACTACGAAGAAGCATTGAGCCGCATGGGAGGCAACAATAGCTGGAATACACCCGTATGGTGGGATAAAAACAATGCTCAATAAATTCTTATTTCAACATCAAATTAAGTATCAATATGAAAAAGATATATATCATGCTGCTTTCCCTGCTGGCGTTCAGTACCCTTTTTACGGGATGCAGCGAAGAAGAACCGTTTTCTACTGCTACGGCCAGTGACGAACCACGCATCCTCGACCCCACTTTCCCGGACAGGGTGAACGGCAATTTGCCTACGTTTGCCAATTTCAGCCGCGACGGTCAGTTTTCGATGAAACTCACTGTGACTCCCGCAGATTACACTACGGTGACTTGGTTCATCGATGGCGAAGAGGTGGCTACCGGCACCGAAATAGAGAAGGAATTCCTGGCAGGAACCTATCACCTCAAGGTGACGGTTACCACCGATGCCGGCAAATCTACTTACCGTGAAGGCCTTATTCAGGTAAATCCTTTGGCGGATGATCCCGGTGCTACCGAGGTGGCTTTTGAACGTATCGTGGCTCCCGGCAGCAAGGCTCGTCTTTATGGCAACAACCTCGACAAAGTGACGGGCATCATTATCGGAGATAAACATGCTACGGACATTGCCAGTGTGGAAGACGAAGCCGGTAACTATGTGGAATATACTGTGCCTGCCGACTTGGCGGAAGGTGATTACCGTGTTCTCTTCACCGATGCCGGAGGTAATGAGTATGGTGCCGATAAAGTAAAGGTGACCAAGGCAGCCATGATTACGGCAGGTGCCGACCGCGCCACTGCTGCTGCGGAATGGGTGATGACCGGTATTAATCTGGATATGGTGGCTTCCATCACCGTCAACGGCGTGGAAGTGACGGAATTTGTAGACCAGACTGCTGCTGCTCTTACGCTGATTTGCCCTGAAGTGGCAGAAGGAGAATATGCCGTGACCGGTAAGACCAAGGCGGGTGAAAGCGTGCAATTCTATGTCAATGGCGAAGTGTCAACGGAACGGACGGTTGTCATTTCTTCCGAGAAAGCTTTGTGGGAAGGACACCACTATGTATCTTGGGATAAAGCCGACGGCGATCCAAACAAGACATTCAACCTCATTCCTATGGAAGTGATTACTGCACTTAAACCGGGAACCGTTCTGCGTGTTTACTATTCCATAGAACCTACCGCCGAATATCATCAGATGCAGCTTGCTACCGGTTGGTGGACAGGGCTGGAGGACAAGATTGAGTTTACTGAAGGAGGTGTTTATGCACTGACCCTTACACAAAAAATTATCGACCAGATAGCGGCTGAGGCAGGATTCCTCTGCGTAGGGCATGGCTATTATGTTGACTTGGTAACTGTTCAATAACTTTTGATAGAGATTATGACAAAGATGAATAATCGCATTTCGCGGTTCGTACTATTACTTTCTGTACTGACGACAAGCCTCAGTGCACAAGTACCTTTGTATCAGAATCCCGACGCGCCCATTGAAGAGCGCGTCGAGGATGCGCTGAACCGTATGACACTCGAAGAGAAAGTGGCACTCTGCCACGCGCAAAGCAAGTTTTCCTCAGCCGGTGTGCCTCGTTTGGGCATCCCCGAAGTATGGATGAGCGATGGCCCCCATGGCGTCCGTCATGAGTTCGAGTGGAACACTTGGAACTATGCCGGTTGGACAAATGACTCTATCACGGCTTTTCCTGCCCTTACGGCTCTTGCCGCTACCTGGAATCCGGACATGGCCGCACTTTATGGCAAGTCCATCGGTGAGGAGGCACGCTATCGCGAGAAAGACGTGTTGTTGGGACCCGGCGTCAATATTTACCGCACTCCCCTCAACGGACGCAACTTCGAGTATATGGGCGAAGACCCCTATCTGGCTGGGGTGATGGCAGTGCCTTACGTCAAGGAGTTGCAGAAAAACGGTGTTGCCGCTTGTGTCAAACACTTTGCACTGAATAATCAGGAGCAGTGGCGCGGCACCGTCGATGTGGAAGTGAGCGACCGTGCCCTTTACGAAATCTATCTGCCTGCTTTCAAGAAGGCTATAGTAGAAGGAGGAGCATGGGGTGTCATGGGTGCTTATAACAAGTACCGTGGTCAGCATTGCTGCCACAATGCCCGTCTGCTCAATGACATTCTGCGCGGCGAATGGGGATTCGACGGTTGCGTCATTACCGACTGGGGAGGTGCCCATGATACCAAGGAAGCAGCTCTTAATGGACTCGACATCGAAATGGGGTCTTACACCAACGGCCTGACTTCGGATAACAGTTTGGGCTATAACCGGTACTATCTGGCCGATCCTTACCTGGAAATGCTGAAGAAGGGAGAACTGCCGATGTCGTCGGTAGATGCGAAAGCAAGGAATATACTCCGTCTGATTTTCCGTACTTCGCTCGACCGGGATAAACCATACGGTTCACTTTGTACTAAGGAGCATTACGATGCTGCCAAGGCTATCGGTGATGAGTCCATCGTGCTTTTGTATAACAATGGCATCTTGCCCTTGCAGGGCGATAAGTATGGTAAGATTCTGGTGGTGGGCGACAATGCCACCCGTCGGCTTACCGATGGCGGCGGTTCGTCGGAACTCAAGCCCAAGGATATGATTTCACCGCTCGACGCATTGCGTACCCTTTATGGCGACAAGGTAGAATATGCCCAGGGGTATGCTTGCGGGCGTCCCTTCTTCGGGCATGAAGAGGTGATTCCGCAGCAGGTGATGGATTCTTTGTGTGCTGAGGCTGTGGCTAAGGCGCGTCAGGCGGATGTCATCATCTATGTGGGGGGCTTGAACAAGAATGCCTTTCAGGATTGCGAGTCTACCGACCGCAAGTCCTATAACCTGCCTTTTGGTCAGGATGAACTGATAGAGGCGCTCGTGGCGGTCAATCCCAATCTTGTGATTGCCAACATCAGCGGTAATGCTTATGCCATGCCTTGGCTGAAGAAGGTTTCCGCTGTGCTGCACATATCTTATCTGGGCACTATGGGCGGTGCGTCTATCGCTGATGTCATCAGCGGCAAGGTGAATCCGTCGGGAAAACTTCCCTATTCTTTCCCGGTGAAACTGAGCGACTGCGCTGCGCATACCTATGGCGAAGGTGCTTATCCGGGCATTGATGCCGGTAGGGAAGCGGACAACTCCCTGACAGACTATCAGCGTAATGTGGGCGTCAGCCCCAGGGAAGAATATAAGGAGGATATCCTGGTGGGCTATCGCTGGCACGATACCAAAAAGATTCCTGCTCTTTTCAGCTTCGGACATGGGCTGAGCTACACTTCCTTCGAATACGGAAAATCCCTACTGTCGGCGAAAGAGATGGACGAAAAGGGGAGTATTAAAGTTACGGTGCCTATAACCAACACCGGTACGAAGAGTGGCAAAGAGGTGGTACAACTCTATCTCGGAGATCCGAAGTGCAGTGTACTTCGTCCGCTGAAGGAGTTGAAGCACTTTGCCAAAGTAGCAGTTGCTCCCGGTGAAACTGTTCAAGTGGAATTTGTCATTACCCCCGATGATCTCAAGTTCTACGATGAGGCTAGCCGCCAATGGGTGGCAGAGCCGGGAGTGTTCAATGTGTATATCGGAGCTTCATCTGCCGATATCCGCTGCAAGCATTCTTTTAAGTATCTGTCCGGCCTTTGATAATATATATATGGGCTTGTCCGACTGCTCGGACAAGCCCTTTTTTCTATTCCACTGCTGAATCGGCAGGGCGTTCTTCCTTCTTCTCGAACGCATGCTTGCAGTAATTAACTCCGTCTCTGTCATAGAACTTCACAAGGCGCGGCAGGCGCTGGTTCAGGAAGTCCTCGTAATTCTTTTTCTCCGGTTGCATCCACTGTACTTCGGCAAGGGCAGCCATGCGGGGAAGTACCATATACTCTACATGTTCGGGAGTAGCAATGTATTCGGTCCACAGATTGGCCTGTGCGCCGAGGATGTGCTTGGCTTGTTCTTCGGTGAGCGAGGCGGTGGGTTCCAGACTGTATACTTTTTCCAATGGCACATATCCGCCGATGCCGAGGGGCTCGTTGGCGGTGTCGTCAGTCTGGTAGTAGTCGAAGTAACAGAAATTGTTGGGCGTCATGATGACGTCGTGTCCCAGTTGGGCGGCTTTGATGCCTCCGGCAGAACCGCGCCAAGACATGACGGTAGCGTTCGGGGCGACGTCGCCTTCCAAAATCTCATCCCAGCCGATGATGCTGCGTCCCTTTGAGTTGAGGAACTTCTCGATGCGCGTCATGCAGTAGCTTTGCAGGCGGTCTTCGGCGGTATGTTCCTTGTCGGCTTTCAGACCTTCGGCTTTGATGCGTGCCTGGCACTTTGGACATTTCTGCCAGCGGGTGCGCGGTGCTTCGTCACCGCCGATGTGGATCAGTTTGGAGGGGAATATCTCGATGATTTCGGCCATCACGTCTTCCAGAAATTGCATGGATTGTTCGTTGCCGATGCACAGCACATCTTCGAATACGCCCCAGCGCGGACATACTTCGTACGGGCCGCCGGTGCAACCCATTTCGGGGTATGCGGCAAGTGCGGCCAGCATGTGTCCGGGGAGGTCTACTTCGGGGATGACGGTGATGTAGCGTTCCTGAGCGTACTTCACTATCTCGCGGGCTTGCTCTTGGGTGTAGAATCCACCATAGGGAGTGTTGTCATACTCTTGGGTATTCCGGCCGATGACGGTGCGGTTGCGTATGGAACCTATTTCGGTCAGTTTGGGGTATTTCTTTATTTCGATGCGCCAGCCCTGGTCTTCGGTGAGGTGCCAGTGGAAGGTATTCATGTTGTGCAGCGCCAGCAGGTCGATGTATCTTTTGATGAACTCGACGGGGAAGAAGTGGCGGCCTACATCAAGGTGCATGCCCCGGTAGGCAAAGCGGGGAGCATCCTTGATGGTACCGGTGGGCAACAGAATGTTTGCTGTCTCCGTATCGGTGGGAGGCATGGATTTACGCAGAGTCTGGATGCCGTAGAATACTCCGTTCTCGGTCTGTCCCTTGATGGTGACTGCTTCGGGGGTTACGTCGAGTACGTAACCTTCTTTATTTTCAATGCCGGGGTCGAGGCTCAGCATGATGGATTTCTTTCCGGCTGCTTCGCCCGGGGCGATGGCTTTGGTTTTCGGGGTTCCGTTTATCACCTGGCCTATGTATTGCGCCAGGAACTCGGCATTGCGCTTCAATAGGTCGTTTCCTTCGGGATAGGCGATGGTGGTGCTTTTACTCAGTCGGAACGAGCCGTCTTGGGTCGGATTTACCTCTTGGGGGAGGGGAACGATTGTTTGGAAGTTTGCTTCTACACTTTTTTGGCAAGATGAACAAGCCAAGGCGATGACGCCTGCAAGGAGCATTTGGTTAAGTTTTCTCATAATACTGTATTGATTAAGTTAGTAGCGATCTTTCGCTGCCCCAAAGATAATCATTTTAAGGATTCATTCGAATAAATAGATACTACATCTTATTAAAAGTCCGTGTTCATCCGCTCAGTCCGTGTCGTCTGCGTATCTCACCGCTAAATTCCCACTTCCTTGGGCTGATAATTCTTGAGACATAAGAACAAAAGAACGGATTTAAGATGATTCTTTCTTTTGTTCTTATGTCTTAAACAAAATTATCCCTAAATAGCCTAAGAACTAACCGCAAACTTACTAATGGTTAGGACTGTAGTTACTACTTATTAATCTTACTATATCCATGTAGTTTTCTTACAATAATAATGTTGCTTTCTTACAACAGCTGTTGTAAGAAACTTCTATATCTGTAGTAAGAATAGTTTTTAGTAACTTTGCGTTCAGTTTATACTGCTTCCGAGGCTAGTTCTTCCCCTGTTTTCAGTTAGTTTTTCCCGGTCTTTCCATAAGCATTTAATATATAGCGAATTCTGAGCATTCGACCGTCGCGCTACTTCCGACTTACAGGAATTCGTCTCATCCGGTTTCATTCGCCGTCGTGGTGCCGGCCGTTCCGTGGTCTACATCCGTTCCTGATATTTGCTTGTTCCCATGCGCGCACGTATATATATAATGTATGCCTTCCGTT
>CABMPP010000016.1 GCA_902388495.1 uncultured Bacteroides sp.
ATTTATGTAAGACCCCTCCGCCCGCAAGCGGGCACCTCCCCTTTCAGGCGGAGGAATTTAAGATACTCCGCTAAATTCCCATTTATCTTCTCCGTCCCTAAAATTCCCATTTATCTTCTCCGCCTCCTGCGGTGATGTCTCTTTCTCTGTCTGTACCGGCGTATCTTTCCATACACCAGCCAGACGAGCAGCACGCCGAAGACGGCAAAGATGAGCAGCACAATCCCGGTGTTGAGATTATCTCCCTTCACCCGGCTCCACATTTCGAGCACCAGCTCCGTGCGGTCGCCGAAGTCGCGTATCATGGCGCAGCGCTCCACGACGGCGCGGTCGGGGTATTGTATCGGGTTGATTGCCAAACTGTCGGCGCCGGGCAGGGGGCCGAAGAAGTAGCTCAGGTCGTAGCGCCAGTCGAGCGTGGTGTCTGTCTTCGCCTCCATGATTTCGGGCGTGGCCACGGCGCTGACGTAGCCGATGGCGTCCATGTTGCGCAGTGCCACGGAGGGCTGGCAGAGGTAGTTGATGAAGTAACTGGCCGCCTTCACATTGCGTGCATAGCGGGGGATTACCCAGCCGTCGTACCAGATGTTGCTGCCTTCGCGCGGCACGACGTAGTCCAGCTCCACGCCCACGGCCTCGGCCTCGTCTATCGCCCACACGGCGTCGCCGCTCCAGGTGAAGTTCATCCAGGCCTTGCCTTTGGTCATCATCTCCTTGCCAAAGTCGGCCTCCCAACCGGCAATGTTGGGCTTCATCGCCTTCAACTGTTTTTCGGCCAGGGCGATGGCACGGGAGGAGTTGTCGTTCATCAGCTGCTCCACGGTCAGGGTGCTGTCGGCCAGCTGCCGGGTGTGGGCGTAGATGATGGCGGTGCCGTAAGCATCGCGGTAGCTGTCTTTCATCAGTATCCGGCCCCGGTTCTTGGGGTTCCAGAGACAGTACCAGCTGCTGGCCTCTTCTTCGTCGATGAACTCCTTGTTGTAGAGGATGCCGGCTGTGCCCCACATGTAGGGCACGGCATAGTCGGTCGTGGTGTGTCCGGGCTGTGAGGTCTTGTTCAGTTCCTGCCGGATGTAGGGCGACACGTTCGGAATGTAGTCCGGTGTCCGGCCGAAGTTCCGGTCGATGGGCAGCAGCAGGTCTTTCTTCAGCATCCGCTCGATGATGTACTCCGAGGGGCAGACGACGTCGAAATCCTCGTGTCCGCGCTCTATCTTGGTGAGCATGATTTCGTTGATGTCGAACACTTGGTAGACGATGCGGATCTCTTCGCCCGTCTGCTCCTTGTACCAGGCGGGGAATTCGGAGAGGACGTCTTCGTCGATGTAGTCGCCCCAGTTGTATATCTTCAATACGCGGCTGCGCTCCTCGGCAGAGTCGCGGCACGAGGAGAGGGCAAAGAGGCTGCACAGCAGGAGGAATGTTATGAGTCTTTTCATAATGGTTGTTCTAAAGCGATAAATTAGATTTCCGGGGAATGGGGAGCCGTTCGGTTGACCCCAATTTTGCGCGGCGGAGGTTTTGTAACGGTCGGTTGGCTCCAATTTTGCGCGGCGGGGGTTTTGTAACGGTCGATTTGCCCCAATTTTGCGCGGCGGGGGCTTTGTAACGGTCGGTTGGCTCCAATTTTGCGCGGCGGAGGTTTTGTAACGGTCGGTTGGCTCCAACTTTGCACGGCGGGGGTTTTGTAACGGGCGGTCATCATTCTTTATTCTTTTTTGCTGCGCTCGGCCCGCTTGTTAATCACTATCAGCAGCACCAGCACCGTCACGAAGATAATCGTGGACAGCGGACGCAGTTCCGGCGTCAGTCCCCCCTTGCGCGCATCGGCATATATATAGGTGGAGAGCGTCTCCAGCCCTTCGTTTCCGATGGTGAAGATGGTCACCGCGAAGTCGTCGATGGAGAGCGTGAAGGCAAGGATGAAACCGCTTATCATGCCCGGCAGTATCTCCGGCAGAATCACCTTGCGCAGCGCCTGAAACGGAGTTGCTCCCAGGTCCAGCGCCGCTTCGTATACGTTCTGGTTCATCTTCTTCAGCCGTGGCATCACGCTCAGTACCACGTAGGGCGTGCAGAAGGTGATATGCGCCAGCACCACCGTGGTAAATCCCTGCGATATGCCGCAACTGATGAAGAGCAGAAACAGCGACACACCGGTGATGATGTCGGCATTCATCATCGGGATGGCATTGGCAAAACTCATCACCTGCCGCGTGCGCTGCCTCAGGTTGAAGATGCCGATGGCCGCGATGCTGCCCAGTGCCGTGCTGGCCGTCGCCGCAATCAGCGCAATGGCAAACGTGTTCCATATCGCACTCATCAGCGAGTGATGCATGCCGCCCGTGAAGAGCGAGCTGTACAGACGGGTCGAGAATCCCGTCCAGTTGCCCAGCACCTTGGCCTCGGTGAACGAGAATATCATGATAATCAGTATGGGCGAATAGAGCAACGCCAGCAACAGCCACAGATAGCCCTTGGCAAGAACGCGTGTCATCATCATATCACACCTCCGCTTTCATTCGATGCCCCGTCTTCCTCGTTGGTGAAGAGGATGGTGATGCCTATCAGCAACAGCATGATGAGCGAGAGGGCGGCACCGTAGTTCCACATTCCGTTGTATATATTCTCTTGCACCGTGGTGCCGAACAGCTTGATGTTGTTCATCGTCAGCAGCTCGGCGATGGCAAAGGTGGAGACGGTTGGCATGAACACCATCACTACGCCGCTCATGATGCCCGGCATGGAGAGTGGCAGTATCACTTTGCCGAAGACCTTCGTCGGACTGGCTCCCAAATCTTGTGCGGCTTCTATCAGGTTGTGGTCCATCTTCTGAAGCGTGTTGTAGATGGGGTAAATCATGAACGGCAGAAAATTGTACACCATGCCGAAGACCAACGCGCCTTCGCCCAGCGGCAGGCTGAGGAAGTCGAACAGCGCCACCGTGGCCAGCGTGCGTATCAGGATATTCACCCACATCGGCAAGATAAAGAGCACCACCATTGTCTGCGACGTATTAAATTGTTTCTGGCTGAGGATATAGGCGGCCGGATAGCCCAGCAGCAGGCAGACAAGTGTTGTTATCACTGCTATCCCGATGGAATAGACGAAGGTATTCATCGCCTCGGGGTGCATCATGAACTTGCGGAAGTTGGCCAGTGTCACGGTGCCTTCGGCATCGGTAAAGGCATACACCACGATGAGCAGCAACGGTACTATGACAAAGATAAGCAGAAACAGCGCGTAGGGTATCGTCCAGTTGCGCCGGCGCATGAAGAAATGGGATAACTTACTGAGCACTTCCTTCCTTATTAAGAGATTGAACAATTCGTATATTTTCGGGAGCGATAGTGATACCTACCCGGTCACCGTCGTCCCACACGTCGTTGGTATCGACGAAGATGTCCTCGTCCCAATCGGTAAACACCGTCAGGTGGTAATGGTTTCCTTTGTAGAGGATGAATTTCACTTCGCCCGTCAGCCGTCCGTCTTCTTCGTTGTCTTCGAGGACGACGGCGGAGAAGTCTACTTCCACGGTGACGTGGTCCCAGTCGTAACGGGGATCGTCCTTTGCCGGCACCTGGCGGCACTCGAAGGTACAGCCCAGGAATTCTACGTGCTGTTCGTCTACGATACGCCCTTCGAAAGTGTTGCGGGTACGTTCTTTCTTCATCACGTGGATGTCGAAGGGTTTCACCAGCAGACCTACTTCGCGTCCGGCTTCAAAGCTGTGGTAGTCCTGCACCATCAGCTCGTAACCCTCGCGGGTCTGTACCAGCATTTCGTAGTGCACACCTTTGAAGATGCAACTGGTCACGGTGCCCAGCAGCTGTGCCGCTTCCGAGGGGTCGAAGATATAGATGTCCTCCGGTCGTATCACCACATCCACCTGCGCCTGACAGCCGAAACCTTCGTCCACGCATTCGAATGCGTGTCCGCCGAAGTTGACGAGTTTGTCTTTCACCATCACGCCGTTCAGGATGTTGCTTTCGCCGATGAAGTCGGCTACAAAGGAGTTGATAGGTTCGTTGTATATGTCTATCGGGGTACCGATTTGCTGTATTTTTCCTTCGCTCATCACGACGATGGTATCGCTCAGCGTCAGCGCTTCTTCCTGGTCGTGGGTGACGTAGACGAAGGTGATGCCCAGGCTCTTGTGCATCTCTTTCAGTTCCATCTGCATGTCCTTGCGCATCTTCAGGTCCAGGGCGGCAAGGGGTTCGTCGAGCAGCAGCACTTCCGGCTCGTTGACGATGGCGCGGGCGATGGCTACGCGTTGTTGTTGTCCGCCGGAGAGGGAGTCCACGTCGCGGTCTTCGTAGTCCGTCATGCCTACCATGCGCAGGGCTTGCTTCACCTTCTTCTCAATGGTGGCTCCGGGCAGCTTCTTCAGCTTCAGACCGAAGGCAATGTTGTTGAATACATTGAGGTGGGGGAAGAGGGCGTACTTCTGGAATACGGTGTTCACCGGCCGTTTGTGTGGCGGTGTCTGCGTGATGTCCTTTCCGGCAATGGTAATCACACCTTCCGAGGCTGTCTGGAAACCTGCTATGAGGCGCAACAGTGTTGTCTTTCCGCAACCGGATGGTCCCAGTATCGTTACAAACTCGCCCTTGCGGACAGACAAATTCACATCATTCAGTACGGCTTTATCTCCGAAGAATTTCGATACATGTTCCACACCGATGATGCAGTCGGACTTTTGCATAAGCGTTTCTTAATCTTTATCCAAACGAATTAAACAAATCTCTGGCTTCTTAAAAAAGCGGGGCAAAGGTAATCATTTTCAAAGAACTTCAAATCATAATTTACCGAGATATACGGTGAAGAAACTTATTTCTGATTGAATATCAAGTCGAGTCCCTGTGTTCGGTAAAACTCAAAACGGGTATCGCTCGATATAAGCGGTAGGTGTTCTGTAATGGCATGGGCTATGATAACATGGTCTGACGGGTCTTTGTGCCCTTGTGCCTCATTGATTTCCATTTTGGCATAAGTAATCATGTGCTCTTTCTTTAGTGGCAGTATTTTAATGTAGTATTCATTTTCGATAGCGGCGACCATGGCTTCTACCGATTTCCAACGCTTAGAGCATAAACCTTTGTTGCGATAGCCTACGATTAGTTCACGTACAGATTCGGCACTCATGTAAAGAACTGCTTCCGGTTCTTGCATAAGTGCCGCTACGTTTCTGCTTATATACTCCATGTCTGTAGACAAGTAGACAAAGATATTCGTGTCTATAAGATAGCGCATTTACAGTAAGAATTTAGGGTCGTTTACGATTAAGCTGCCTTTCAGTCTCTGCGCAGCTTCCCACGTCTTGCTCACCTTTCTCTTTTTAGACTTTGTCTTTTTTTCTGTGACATTGTCTTTTTCTTCTATTATTTTTTCTTCTTCTTTCATAAAGCTTGTTCATTTAGATTCATTACTGATACAAAGGTAATATATTCTTGGGAATGTTTTCTATCTTTTGCCACAAAATATACTATAATTTATAATCTATAACTCGCGAATAAGTAATACTTTTGCAATCAATACAATGATATTTAGAACTTATTGCAAAATGGAAAAGAAAATTGTACTTATCACCGGAGCTTCCTCGGGAATAGGAGAGGGTTGTGCACGGAAGTTTGCCATGAACGGTTATCGTCTTATCCTGAATGGACGCAATGCGGAGAAACTGGATGCTGTAAAGAAAGAGTTAGAAGAGAAATATCGTGCCGACGTTTATTTGCTCCCGTTTGATGTCCGCGACCGCCAGGCTGCCAAAGCAGCTTTGGAATCTCTTCCGGCAGAATGGAGGGAAATCGATATACTGATAAACAATGCCGGCCTCGTTATCGGAGTCGATAAGGAGCACGAAGGAAATCTGGATGAATGGGATATCGTGCTCGATACGAATGTAAAAGCCCTTCTTGCCATGACTCGCCTGGTAGTTCCGGGAATGGTGGAGCGTGGACGCGGACACGTTATCAATATGGGATCCATTGCAGGAGATTATGCCTATCCGGGTGGCAGTGTATATTGTGCTTCCAAGGCGGCTGTCAAGGCTCTTTCCGATGGATTGCGTATCGACTTGGTGGATACTCCTGTCCGTGTGACGAACATCAAGCCGGGGCTGGTGGAAACAAACTTCTCCGTCGTTCGCTTTCGCGGAGATAAAACTGCCGCCGATAATGTATATAAAGGAATACGCCCGCTCGATGGTGATGATATAGCCGAAGTAGTATACTTCGCCGCCGCCGTGCCTCCGCATATTCAGATAGCCGAGGTGCTGGTGATGCCGACTAATCAGGCTACAGGGACAATAACATATAAAAAATAAAATTCCAGCCTTGCGAATGCTTGTTCGCACTGCGCGAATACATATTCAAGCCTTGTGAATATCCGTTCGCAAGGCTTGAATAGAGAATGTTTCCTATACCGAAGAAGTTTCCTCTTTGTCTTTCTTCTTTTTTCTGCTAATGCAGCATAACTTTTCTCTTTGTATCTTGATATTTTTTCCTATGTTTGTAGCATGAAAAAGTTAATATTGGTTCTGTTCACATGCTTGATATCTATTGGTATTGTTTATCCCCAGGTTGCCATACGACATCAGATAGCCACCCCGAGAGCTGCTGATTCACTTGATATAGCTTTTTATGCCCGGAAGAAAGGCTTTCAGGCAGGAGCTATGGTTTTCGGAATTAATATGGGTGTCTGGGCTTTTGACAGATATGTCCGAAAGGCCGATTTTGCCTATATCAATATGCATACTATCAAAGATAACTTCAAACATGGCTTTGTGTGGGATAATGATGCCATGCAGACGAATATGTTTATGCATCCTTATCATGGCAATTTGTACTATAATTCCGCCCGTTCCAATGGATATAACTATTGGCAGTCCGGTCTGTTTGCCTTCGGCGGGAGTTTTATGTGGGAGATGGCTATGGAGAACGAATTCCCTTCGACCAACGATATTCTGGCGACTCCTATCGGAGGAATGGCGCTGGGAGAAGTTATGTACCGTGTTTCCGACCTTATCCTCGATGATCGTAGAACGGGTTGGAGTCGTTTCGGGCTGGAGTTTGCTTCGTTTCTGATTTCTCCGATGCGTGGGCTCACCCGTATCATCAACGGAGATGCTTGGCGGAGGCGTTCTACTTCGGGTAAGCAGTTCGGAGTTCCCGATGTCAGTGTCGATGTGTCTGTGGGTATACGAACCCTTGAACTGAAAGATGAAATCCTGGATAAAGGTATGGGCTTGGCTTCTGAAATCAACATAGAATATGGTGACCGTTTCGATGTAGAAGAGACGAAACCTTATGATTACTTCTCGATAAAGGCAAATCTGAACTGGCAGGCCGAACAACCTGTCTTGGGACAATTGAATATCATAGGACGCCTGGCAGCCAAAGAGTTGGTGAATAATGCAAAGCATTATCTGAGTTTAGGCCTTTACCAGCATTTCGATTATTACGATTCGGATACAATCTCGGCAGTTTCGGCCAAGACTCCCTATAAATTCTGTACACCTGCATCTTTTGGAGGCGGACTTATCTATAAGCGCAAACTCGCGAGAAAATGGGATATTGATGCTTACGCCCATCTGAATGCCATACTGCTGGGAGGCGCGCTGAGTGACTACTATCAGGTGGACGAACGTATTTATAATCTGGCAAGCGGATATAGTACGAAAGTCGGATTCCACTTTGTATATAAGAAAGATAAATTTGCAGCATCAACCACCTACGAAGCTTATCAAATGTTCACTTGGAAAGGATATCCCAAAGATATAGATTGGGATAACGTTGAGTCTAAGACGCTGAATGCCCAAGGCGACCGTTCAAGAGCCATTCTTCACGCCACCGGATTGCGGCTGGACTTTAAATTGCGGAATCAGTTATATCTGACGACTACTTTCATGAACTATACCCGTAACACAAAGTATAAGTATTACAGGGACGTATTTTCCAGCACATCAGAAGGACGTCTTATGATGACCTACAAGTTCTGATTGCAATAATCCCATCCCTATTAATAGGTATTTCAACGACTTTTTTCCTTAATTCGTCGGAAATCCGTTTATCCGCATACTTATATTTGCTTCATTTGCAGAAAAATAAGTAACACTATGGAAAGTATTTTGATTTTTAGAACATCCATCAATGGAAAGCGTGATGTGAAGCGTGTGAAAGCAGTTTTGGAGCAATGTCCCCAAATCAGCAAATGGAATGTCGACCTTGAAGATTGGGAAAAGGTTTTGAGGATAGAGTGCAGGGATATTACGGCAACCGGTATATTGGATCTGCTACATACTGTTGATATTCAAGCAGCGGAGTTGGAATAAAAAACTCCCACAATACCTTGATATTATGGGAGTCATCTGTTTAAGATTGTTTTCTGTGAACCGCTTGGGGCTCGAACCCAAGACCCCAACATTAAAAGTGTTGTGCTCTACCTGCTGAGCTAGCGATTCAATCCTTGTTTTGCTGTTAAGCGGGTGCAAAGATAGATACTTTTTCGGAACATGCAAAGGAATTTCACTTTTTTTCTTATCTTTGCCCTCATTAATCATTTATACTTAATCATAAAAATACATGGCAACAGTAGACGATAAGAAAATTATTTTCTCTATGGTGGGGCTGAACAAGACCATTCAGCAGAACAACAAGCAGGTGTTGAAGAATATCTACCTCTCGTTCTTTTATGGAGCGAAGATTGGTATCATCGGTCTGAATGGGTCGGGTAAGTCGACCTTGTTGAAGATTATCGCCGGGTTGGATAAATCCTATCAGGGCGAAGTGGTGTTCTCACCGGGATATTCAGTGGGATATCTGGCTCAGGAACCGTATCTTGACCCTACAAAAACAGTGAAGGAAATCGTAATGGAAGGTGTGCAGCCCATTGTAGACGCCTTGGCAGAATATGAAGAAATCAACCAGAAGTTCGGTCTGCCCGAGTATTACGAAGACCAGGACAAGATGGACAAGCTCTTCTCCCGCCAGGCTGAGTTGCAGGACATTATCGACGCTACCGATGCCTGGAACCTTGACAGCAAACTGGAACGTGCCATGGACGCCTTGCGCTGTCCGCCCGAAGATCAGTCTGTAGAACACCTTTCAGGTGGTGAGCGCCGTCGTGTCGCCCTCTGCCGACTGCTGTTACAGAAGCCGGACGTGTTGTTGCTCGACGAGCCTACCAACCACCTCGATGCCGAGTCCATCGACTGGCTGGAACAGCACTTGCAGCAGTACGAAGGTACAGTGATTGCCGTGACGCACGACCGTTACTTTCTGGACCATGTAGCAGGCTGGATTCTCGAACTGGACCGTGGCGAAGGCATTCCCTGGAAAGGCAACTACTCCAGTTGGCTGGAACAGAAAACCAAACGCATGGAGCAGGAAGAAAAGACTGCCAGCAAGCGCCGCAAGACGCTGGAACGCGAGTTGGAATGGGTACGTATGGCACCCAAAGCTCGTCAGGCAAAAGGTAAAGCCCGTCTGAACTCCTACGATAGGTTGCTGAATGAAGATGTGAAGGAGAAAGAAGAAAAACTGGAAATCTTCATACCCAACGGTCCCCGTCTGGGCAACAAAGTTATCGAAGCCAAGCACGTAGCAAAAGCATTCGGCGACAAACTGCTGTTCGATGACCTCAACTTCATGCTTCCGCCCAACGGTATCGTTGGTATCATCGGTCCTAACGGTGCCGGTAAGACCACTCTTTTCCGCCTTATCATGGGCCTGGAAACGGTAGATAAGGGCGAGTTCGAAGTAGGAGAGACTGTAAAGGTGGCCTACGTAGACCAGCAGCATAAAGATATCGATCCCAATAAGAGTGTATATCAGGTAATCTCCGGCGGTAACGACCTCATCCGCATGGGAGGACGGGACATCAACGCCCGTGCCTACTTGTCGCGCTTCAACTTCTCCGGTGCCGATCAGGAGAAACTCTGTGGCGTGCTCTCCGGTGGTGAGCGCAACCGTCTGCATCTGGCTCTCTGCCTGAAGGAAGAAGGTAATGTGCTGTTGCTCGATGAGCCTACCAACGATATCGACGTGAACACACTCCGTGCTCTTGAAGAAGGTTTGGAAGACTTTGCCGGATGTGCCGTTGTCATCAGCCACGACCGTTGGTTCCTCGACCGTATTTGTACGCACATCCTGGCCTTTGAAGGCGATTCCAATGTATTCTTCTTTGAAGGTTCTTATTCAGAATATGAGGAAAATAAACAGAAACGCTTAGGGAAAGAGGAACCGACCCGCGTACGCTATAGAAAACTGATGAATGATTGATTTAATCGGTAAATAGAAAGATAATTCTTTTACATCTTAATAATGTGTAAGAAGGTGTCAAAACAGACTCTATAATCTCTTTTTAGGCACGGATTATGGAAATTCGCGGTTCTAATGAATCAAATTCCGTGAAATTCCGTGTAATCCGTGCCTAAATTTATGGCATATAGTAAGCCATTAATTGGGGATGAAGAGACCGGATTATAGCTTCGGAAACTCTTCACCACAAAGAAAAAATATCATTATGTGATAAATGTAGCATTTTTGTAGTTTGTATTTGGCAGTAATTTACTACTTTTGCCGATGCAAAAATAATATAAAATTTCGTTTAATTAATCAAATCAATTATGGTGAAAAGAATGCGATCCTTTTTATCGGCAATCATGTTAGTGATTGCAGTAACTGTCAATGCGCAGGTTACCACAGCTACAATTGCTGGTAAGGTGACGGACACGAACAAAGAGGCCATCATCGGCGCTACGGTGCAGGCTGTTCATGTACCTTCCGGTACCATGTACGGAGCCATTACAAATGTGGACGGACGTTATACTATTCAAGGTATGCGTTCAGGAGGCCCTTATACGGTAAGTATATCCTATATTGGATTTCAGACCCAGGTGTTTAAGGAGGTAACTCTTCAATTGGGTGAAGTTTATACTATAGATGCGCAATTGAGTGAATCTTCCGAACTTCTTCAGGAAGTAGTGGTTACAGCTCAAAAAACGAAGTTCTCTACCGAGAAGACTGGAGCAACAACCAATATTTCCAATACCCAGATTGTGAACATGCCTTCTATAAGTCGTAGTATTACTGACTATTCTCGTTTATCTGCTTATGGTGGTAACGGAATGTCGTTTGCAGGATCTGACGGTCGTACTGCCAATTTCACAATTGATGGTGCCAACTTTAACAACAACTTCGGTTTGAGTTCCAACTTGCCCGGTGGCGGTAATCCTGTATCTATCGAGGCAATTGACGAAATTCAGGTGGTTATCTCTCCATTTGATGTACGCCAGACTAACTTCATCGGAGGTGGTATAAATGCCATTACCAAATCGGGTACCAATACTTATAAAGGTGCGGCTTATATTTACCACCGAAATGAAAATATGCGCGGCGATGCTGTTGATCGTGAAACCATAGCCGGTGCTCGCGAGAAAGACCAATCTACTACATACGGTTTCACAATAGGTGGCCCTATCATAAAGAACAAACTCTTTTTCTTTGCGAACGGTGAGTTGCAAAAGACTCCTACCATCGCTAACCGTTGGCGTGCCTCGGAAGATGGTGTTGCCAATCCGGATGCCTACTTGTCACGTGCTACTGTTGCCGACCTGCAACGGGTATCCGATTTCGTAAAAGATAAATATGGCTATGACACCGGTTCGTTCACAAGTTTCCCGTCTGATACGAAGAACTCCAAACTCTTGGCTCGTTTGGACTGGAACATCACCAATAACCATCATTTGGCTTTGCGTTATAACTATACCAAGAACACTGTTTGGTCTGCTCCTAACGCCAGCTCTATGGACGGTGGTACACGTATGTCGGGTGATCGTACTTCACAGTATGCCATGTCCTATGCCAACTCCATGTATTCTATGGACAACTTGGTACATTCTTTCTCTTTTGACCTCAACAGCCGTTTATCAGATAACTTGTCAAACCAATTATTGGCCACATACTCTAAGCTGGATGACGTGCGTGGTACGAACTCCAGTGTATTCCCTTTCATCGACATCTTGAAGGATGATCAGAACTATATTTCTTTGGGTGAGGAACTTTTCACTTACAACAACGCTGTTCACAACACCGTGTGGAATATTAAGGATGACGTGACCTACTATCTGGGTAACCATAAAATCATGGCAGGTTTGAGCTATGAACATCAAATGGCCGACAACCAATATCTCCGTAACGGAACAGGATATTATCGCTATACCAGCTTGGACGACTTCTTCTCAGGCGCCGCTCCGGAAATCGTATGTTTGACATACGGATATAATGGTGAAAACGAGCCGGCATCACGTGTCCAATTCAGTAAACTGGGTGCCTATTTGCAAGACGAATGGAACGTACGTACTGATTTCAAGGTTACAGCAGGTTTGCGTTTTGATGGAATCTTCTTTGATAATGGTGATTTGATGACCAATAATGCGATTCTTGACCTTGACTACAACGGCCGCCATATTGATACAGGTAAATGGCCGGGAAGCTCATTGACAGTATCTCCCCGTGTAGGTTTCACTTGGGATGTATTGGGAGACAAGAGTCTGAAGGTACGTGGTGGTACTGGTTTGTTCTCCGGACGTTTGCCTTTGGTGTTCTTTACTAATATGCCTACCAATGGCGGTATGGTGCAATATCAGGCACAGATCAATGCCAAAAATGCAGCAGATAGAGGCTTCACAATGGATGAATTCAAGGGGGGTATTCTCTCTACAGAAGCTCTGAAAGAAAAAATTTATGCCTTGGGTTATCCTCAGACAATCACACCGGAGGAGGGCACCGTTCCTTCATCTATTTGCGGTATTGACCCTGACTTTAAGATGCCACAAGTTTGGAAGTCTTCGATTGCAGTAGATTATACATTGCCCGTGCCATTCCCATTGAGTGTAACGGTAGAAGGAATCTTCAACAAGACTATCAATGCAGCCATGTTGACGGACTGGAGCCAAAGGGATATCAGCGGTTTTACCCGCTTCAACGGTGCTGACAACCGTCCCGTTTTCCCTTCTGACGCTACTTATACCGACGCAGCCGGTAAGAATTTGCCCAGCGCCTACATGCTTGAGAATACGAGCCGAGGCTACGGATGGTCAACGAGCATGACTGTGAACGCAAGACCTGCCGAATGGATTTATTTGATGGCTGCCTATACACATACTGTATCCAAAGAGGTGACTTCACTTCCGGGTTCTAACGCTTCGTCTGTGCTTAACTACCTTTCTACTTACGAAGGTGTGAACAACTTCCGTTTGCACAACGGTCTTAATGTTACTCCGGATCGTTTCATTGCCAGTGCTACCATCAACGATAAGAGCGGCAACCACTATAGCTTGATTTACGAGACATGGCGTGGTGGCTATAATTACTCTTATATGCTGGCCAACGATATGAACGGTGATGGTTACAATTACGATGCTGTTTATATCCCTACCGACAAGCAAGTGGCAGACGGATCTTTCCGTTTTGTTAGTGAGGATGACAAGACACGCTTTATGGATTATGTACACGGCAACTCTTATCTGAAGAATAATCAGGGTAAATATGCTGAACCTAACAGCCTTTATTCTCCTTGGGTACACCGCATAGACTTCTCTTATAAGCATGACTTCAACCTGAACGTGGCTGGTGCCAAACACACATTGCAGTTGAGCTTTGACATGAAGAACGTGCTCAATTTCTTCAATTCCAGTTGGGGTGTCAGCAAATATCTGAATCCCGCCATTGGTTCCGATGCTCGTATCTTGAAGTACGAGGGTGTAGATGCCGATGGTGTAGCTACGTTCTCAACTCCAAAGTCTATAGATGGTAACACGAAGACTTGGACACTTAATCATTCTATTGGTCAGTGCTGGTATGCTTCTATCGGCATTAAGTATTGTTTTAATTGATTATCAATTTAAGAATAATTGAAGAATATGAAGAATTATATTTTTATAGCGTTTGCTGTTGTGATGACTCTTTTCACAAGCTGCTCAGACGATGATGCGGCAGCTTTGGCAGGTTTGAAAGTATCACAATCATACATTGCATTGCCGGTAGAAGGAGGTAGCGCTCCCCTCACCATCGAATCGAAGGCTGACTGGGTAATCACCGGTAACGACAAAGCGGATTGGCTTACCATCTCTACTACTCAAGGATCTCAAGGCGAAAGCACCGTCACATTCTCTGCCGATGAAGCCATTGATGGTCGTTCGGCAGAACTTAAGTTGACCAGTGGCAATGAAACTCAGTATCTGACTATCATACAAGGTCTGCCGGTTATTTCGGAAGCTACTTGCGCCGAGGTGATAGCCGGTCCCGATAAGAAGAATTATAAAGTGACCGGCGTTGTGTCCAATATCTCCAATACTACATACGGAAACTGGGATTTGGTAGATGCCACCGGTTCGATTTATATCTATGGCACTTTGGATGCAAAGGGCGCTGAGAAGAACTTTGCCAGCCTTGGTCTGGAAGAAGGTGACGAAGTAACCGTGCAGGGACCAAAAACGACCTACGGTTCCACTGTTGAGTTGGTGAACGTTACTGTGCTCAACATCAACAAATCGCTCATCAAGGTTGACTCTGTTTACAATGAAGTACTTCTTCCGGAGGGTGGTGTCTTTGAAGCATACCTCACCACCAAGGGTAACGGCGTTTCCGTAGAAATTCCGGAAGATGCTAAGGAATGGTTGTCTATTGAGTCTATCGACCAGAAAGGTACAGATGCTTGTGTGAAGTTCCGTGCTGCTAAAAACGAAGGTGGTGACCGCTCAACAACTATTACATTCCGTACTACTGATGGCAAAAAAGAATACACAAGTAAGACTGAACTTTCACAGAAGGGCTCTATCATTGAAGCTACAGTGGAGGAATTCATTGCTGCTGAAGTGGGCTTGACACAATACAGCGTGAGTGGAATCGTAACTCAGATTGCCAACGAAAAATATGGTAATATTTATATTAAGGATTTCTCGGGTGAGGTGTATATCTATGGTGTTGATGGTTTTGCTGACAAGGGTATCAAAGTAGGTGATGTCGTAACGCTCGTGGGGCCACGTGCCGAATATAAGGGAACTGCACAGATGACGAATGCTGTTGTTAAGGAAATGAAAAGTGTAAAAGCGGTAACTGTGGCTGAATTCCTTGAAGCAGAGGAAAGCTCTTCACAATATTACCAATTGACCGGTGCGGTATCGAATATCAAAAGTACTATTTATGGTAACTTTGACATTGTAGATGAAAGCGGTACGGTATATGTCTATGGTCTGGCCACGGGCTGGAACGGCGCAAGCAAACAGTTTGAGACACTTAATTTAGTTGAGGGTGACAAAATTACTATTATCGGTACACGTGCCGGCTACAACGGCACTGCTCAGGTAGGTAATGGAGTCTTCTGTTCTAAGGTGACTGAATAAGGGATACTGAATAATAAAGAAAAGGAGGTTGTGCCATCATTGGCACAACCTCCTTTTCTGTTTAATAGCTGTGTTGCCTTGCCGGTTGACGGCTTCTATAGGCACTTATTCTTATAGACAAGTACTGCTAAGTCGCTGCATATACTTTGTAGCACTGCTGCAAAACGGTTGCAGTACTACTGCAAATGCTTTGCAGTGACACTGCGTAACCTTTGCAGCGACGTTGCATCACATGTACAGCGATACTACGTCACATGTGCAGTGATGCTGCAGAAGGTAACGTAAGTTCCACTTCCATAATCGCCGGGTTATGGTCACTGCACAGATCCAAGTCGGGTGAATAATATTTAATACCTTTCAGGCTGGGGGAGTGGAATATGTAGTCGATGCGCAGCATTCGCTTGGCATAGCGGTAGGTGTACATATAACCGTTTCCGGCAGTCCGAAAACCGTCTTTGAGGTTCTTCCTCAAATGATGGTAGGTATAAGATGAAGGGATGGAGTTGAAGTCGCCGCATACCAGCACGGGATGGGGGCTGGTGTGGACGTAATGGCTGATAACATAAGTCTGCGTGGCACGCTTCATGAAATTTTCGTGCAGCGTTCCGGCGGCATCTTTGGCTACTTGCACTTCTCGGCGAGTGTCGTCGGTAGTGGCAAGTTCGCGTTCCCACTTCTTGCGCTTCTGGCTGACGCTGGTGGTCTGCAAGTGGTTGTTGAGCAGGCGCACGGTATCTGTTCCCAGCACTACATCGCACATCATGCTACAGTTGGCGCTGTTCTGATAGGTGATGAAGCGCTCGTTCGCCAGCGGGTAGCGGCTGAATACGGCAATGGGAAGTACGCCGCGGATAGAATCTTCGGAAGGGATAAGAACGTACTGCCAGTGCGAGAGTGCCTGCCGGATGCTGTCCATCGGGAAGTAGCGGTTATCGCCGAACTCCTGGAAGCAGAGCACGTCTACCTGCTCCTGTTGCATGTATTTGGCTATCTCTTTGCAGGAATAACCGGTGATTTCGCCGCCAAAGCTGTGTACGTTGTACGTGGCTATCTTCAGATACTTGCCCGTAGGAGTCTTCTCTTTGGAGAAATGGAACTGGAAGACAGAGGTCAAATATCCCCAGTTGCAGAAGAAGGCTACCAGCGGAACCAGTGCCCAGCGCTTGTGTGCAAATCCCCAACAAAGGGCTACCAGCAGGTTGCAGATGAGCAGTACGGGTACTGCCAGTCCCAGCAGCGGCATGATGACGGAATCGACGGGAGCCACGCTTCCCGAGAGGGCAGCCACTATGGTGACGGCTGCCAGGACGAAGGTGGCTATTATCAGGCAGATATAGAAAAGCCCTTTGACGGCAGATTTTCCCATTTCACTGAATACTTATTTGGCAACGTTATTAATCACTTTTCCGGCAAGATATGCTTTGATATTTTCCAGCATGATTTGCATGAGGCGTTCGCGCGCAGCAGTGCTTGCCCAGGCTATGTGCGGGGTGATGTAGCAGTTGCGGGCGGTGAGCAGCGGGTTGTCGGCACGGGGAGGTTCCTGGGAGAGGACGTCCAGTCCGGCGGCATAGATGGTACCGTTGTTCAGTGCATCGGCCAGGTCTTGTTCGTTGATGAGCGGACCGCGTCCGGTGTTGATGAGGAAGGCGGTGGGCTTCATCATTTTGAGTCGTTCGGCGTTCACCATTTCGCGGGTGGAGTCGGTGAGGGGACAATGCAGGCTGATGATGTCGCATTCGCGGAACAGCTCGTCCAGTTCCATCTTGCGGATTTCGGGTGGAAGCTGGAAGTTGGTCTTGGAGGTGTAGGTGCATACCTGCATGCCGAAGCCGATGGCGATGCGGGCAGTGGTGTAGCCGGTGTGGCCCAGTCCTACGATGCCGAGTTTCTTTCCGCGTAGTTCGATGAGGGGAGTGTCCCAGAAGCAGAAGTCCTTACTGTCGGTCCAGCGGCCCCGGTGCACTTCTTCGGAGTGGTGCTGCACTTGCTGGGCAATGTTCAGGATATGGGCAAAGACCATTTGTGCTACGGAGTCGGTGCTGTAGGCAGGAATGTTGGTGACGATGATGCCGCGTTCTTTAGCAGCGTCGATGTCCACAATGTTATAGCCGGTGGCAAGTACGCCGATGTATTTCAGTTCGGGCAGCACAGCTATGTGGTCGGCTGTGAGTACGGTCTTGTTGGTGAGCAGGATTTCTGCACCGGCAGCACGTTCCAATACTTCTGCGGGGGCGGTGCGGTCGTAGATGGTGCATTCGCCCAAAGCTTGCAGTTCGTCCCAGCAGAGGTCGCCGGGGTTGGCGGCATAGCCGTCTAATACTACTATTTTCATATTATAATTGTTTGATGATTAAAATCTTTCTTTTCCCCACAACTTCTGCATCCATTCTTTGTGCTTTTGTTCGGCAGCATTCAGTTGTGGTTCCCAGATGCGCCGGTCTTTCAGCTCGTCCGGCAGGAATTGCTGCTTGACGAAGTTGCCGGGATAGTCGTGGGCATATTTATATTTGTCTCCATATCCGAGCTGTTTCATCAGCTTGGTGGGAGCATTGCGCAGATGCAGCGGCACGGGCAGATTACCCGTTTCGTGCACAAGTTCCAGGGCATTGTTGATGGCCATATAGGCCGAATTGCTTTTGGGGCTGGTGGCGAGGTAGATGGTCGTTTCGGCCAAAGGGATGCGTCCTTCGGGCCATCCTATTTTCATAAGGGTGTCGAAGCAGGCATTGGCAAGCAACAGGGCATTGGGATTGGCAAGCCCGATGTCCTCGGAAGCGGAGATGACCAGGCGACGGGCTATGAAGGCAGGGTCTTCGCCGCCCTCTACCATACGTGCCAGCCAGTAGATGGCGCCGTCCGGGTCGCTGCCGCGGATGGACTTGATGAAGGCGGAGATAATATCGTAGTGCATCTCGCCGTCTTTGTCGTAGGCAAGCGGATTCTGTTGCAGGCGTTCGGTCACCATTTCGTCGGTGATGACAACGGGATCTTCTACTTCGGACTCTACTACGAGTTCGAGGATATTGAGCAACTTGCGTGCATCTCCTCCGCTGAAGCGGAGCATGGCGGTGGTTTCGCGCAGTTCGATCTTTCTTTCTTTCAGCACGATGTCGGTGACGATGGCGCGTTGCAGTAATTCCAGCAGGTCGTCTTTCTCCAGCGACTTCAGGACGTAGAGCTGGCAACGGGACAGCAACGGACGGATGACCTCGAACGATGGGTTCTCCGTCGTAGCGCCTATCAGCGTCACGGTGCCTTGTTCTACCGCTCCCAGCAGCGAGTCTTGCTGAGACTTGCTGAAGCGGTGGATTTCGTCGATAAACAGTATAGGGCTGGATTGAGAGAAGAAGCGGTTGCTTTTGGCGCGCTCTATCACATCGCGCACGTCTTTTACGCCGCTGGTCACGGCACTGAGTGTGTAGAAAGGAGTTTCCAGTTTGTTGGCAATGATCTGTGCCAGCGTCGTCTTTCCCACTCCCGGCGGTCCCCACAGTATAAACGAAGAGATACGCCCTGCGTCAATCATCTTGCGCAGCACTGCACCCGGTCCCACCAAGTGTTTCTGACCGATGTAATCATCCAATGTTTTAGGCCGAAGCCGCTCTGCTAATGGAGGCATAGTATTTTAGAAAATCATTAATATCATGAATCGTATGCCACCCTTCTTGACGCCCGGAATGTCGGTATAAGTCAGTCGGCGGACATATTCGATATGCAACAGCTTGAAGATATTGTAGATACCTACACTGGCTTCAACATAAGGAGTGTCGCCCATAACGTGGCTGGTGGGTACACCGTCGCGCATAGGGAACAAGAATAAATCGGAATTGTTGCTCTTGTACGGGTTATTCTTATCCGTCAAGGTTCCCCAAAGGCCACGGACGCGGAACATTTCTCTCCACTTCAGCTTTTTGAGGAGCGGAATGCGGTTGAACAACTTGCCGTTCATGTCATAACTCAAGTTGAGTGAAGCGTAACGGTCGTTCAGGAACTCCATATTATCGATGAGGTTAAACGATTCGTTGTTTTGGGTGATATACGAAAGGTTTGCCATCGGCAGGTTCAACAGCGGGAAGGGGACAGTGTTCCACTGGGCACCACCGCGGACGGTGACGTCCAGTTTACCCCATGACCCGAACCAGAAGCGCTTGCGGATGCTGGCTTCCGTCAGGTTGAAGTTGTATTCTCCACCCAGCACGCCTTTGAAACCGGTGGTGTGGGAGAGGGTGAAAGTAGGAGCATCCAGCGATACGGGTACACGCCGTTGCTTGGTGTTGACGAAGGTCTCACCGGGAGCGTAGCGCAACGTGACGCCCAATTCCGTGGTGGTAATGTCGTGCACCAATGTATTCTTTTCATCCCATTGACCGGGGATGTCACCGTTGTTTTTCCAATATTGCAGCATTCCTGCGGGCTGGTCGTTGCGGTGGCGCGCCATGGCTTTGACGGAGAAACCGGTGTTGGTTTCCAACTCGTAAGTCAGGGTGGCGTCGCGCATGTAGGACATCTGGTCTACTGTAGTCCATTTCCAGCCGACAAACAAGTTATCCTTATCTGTAGCCAGGTATTTATCCATCGGAGACATGACGTCGTAAGTATATTGGAAGGCAAGATAATGCTTGGGGAACTCCCAAAGTACGTATTCTCGTTTATTGAACGAGTAGGCTGCCTGTCCGGAGTAGAACCATTTCTTATCCTTCGTACCGTAGGCGCCGTATCCGCTGAAACTCCAATGCGGGTCGAAGTTACCGGTGGTCATACCGCTGAGACGGAAACGCGTACCGTTCACGTAGTTGCTGGTGATGGTGGTATTGATAGGTCCGAAGTCGAACTTGCTGGGGTGCTTCCGGCTGCCCGTTTCCACGAAGTTCTCAATCAGTGCTTTGGCACCGAAGATAACGTATTTGAAGCCCGGTATCTGCTCTATGCGGTTCATGAATACGTCCATTGTGCTCTCTTTCTTGGTGAGCGGTACCTGGCGTGCTTTCGCCCAATATTCGTCACTCTTGGAGAGCATGTTCGCTTCTTTGATGACGCTTCCTTTCAGGCGGAAAAGGCGGGGCTCAATTTCTTCGAATTTATAATCGGTATACTTGGTGGTTCGCTGCACTTCCAGTCCTTGTGTACCTTTGACGAAACTGAGTTCTACAGTCATGTCGTCATCGGTCAATACCCAGTTGCTGTCGGGCAGTTGCTCGAACTGCTGCACGATGTCGAGGTTTTCCACGAAGTTGACGCCGGTCTTCTTGGGCAGGTTCATGATGCACTTCTTCACGGCATAGGTAGAGTCTTTCACAACGTAGAGATGGCCTGTGAAGCCGAAGTCCTGAGAGTTTTGTGGCACGAAAGTTAGATGCACGCATTCCTGCTTGTCTACCATCAGTGTATCCATCAGGTAATATTTGTAAAAACTGATGGCTCCACGTCCGATAGGACTGACGAAACGGCGTTGCAGCAGGCGGATGTCGTCATCGTAGATGTTGATGTCGGAGAAAACATCGGTAAGGATGGTTCCCAGCATGTCGCCCGTATTGAAGAATTCTTCGATACCGTTGGAGTTCATACCTTCGATGATGGTCTTTTCGCTTTTGGGATTTTTGCGATAGATGGTCTTTGAAGCCGTCTCCTTGATGGAGATGGGCAGGATCATCTTGTTGGTTTTGGGCGATAGTTCGACTTGGTCTTTGAAGAACGAGAATTTCTTGTAGATGCCTTTTTCCATCTTCTCCGGGGTGACGTCGTTGATGGACATCTTCATCTTTTCGTACTTCTGGTACTGATAGTAGTCGTTCTCTTCGAGTTTCAGCGCCTTCTTGTTCTCGATGACTTTCCGCATGAAGTCCACAGCGGGATTGTTCTTGCGGGAATATTTCTCTTTCTGGGGTTTCACCACGACTTCGGAGAGCAGGATGTCGTCAGATCGCATTTTGACGTTGAGTACTTTGGTGCCGGGGGCGAATTTTACTTTCTTGGTGACGTAGCCCACGGCCGAGAAGGTCAGTTCGTCCCAGCCTTTACGGGTTTCAACCTGGTATTCGCCTTTTGCGTTGGAGATTCCGCCTACACCTTTTCCCTCGTACTGAACGGTAATATACATCAACGGTTCGTTCGTGAGGGAGTCTGTAATAACCCCTTTTATCTGGGCAGATGCGCCGATAGAGGCGAACAGAGACAGCAGAAAAAAGAGGAAAGTGATATATCGTTGCTTCATACGTTTCATAATCAGGCTGCAAAGTTAGCAAATTACTGTTAATCGAGAAGCAAATATAATCTAAAGAAATAAGAGGAATGTTTAAGTTGTGAACAATTTAGAATTCATCTTACTTTGAATGATATATCCTCAGGATGCTCCGTTGAGCAGCGTCTGTACGATACGTTCTGCCGTTCGTCCGTCCCAGCGGTCGGGCAGGGTGGTATGCTTCCATTCGCCATGCAGCAGCTTGTCGAGTGATGCGGAGAGGGCAAAGGAATTTTCGCCTACCAGTTCGTTCGTGCCGATGCGCCAGGTTTCGGGATGTTCGGCATAGGTGTTGAGGGTGATGCAAGGAACGTCGAGGAAAGTGGCCTCTTCGGCTATGTTGCCCGAATCGGTGACGATGCCTTTGGCTTGGTTGATGAGGAAGCCAAAGTGCAGGTAGCTTTGCGGAGGCAGGATGTGCAGATTGGGCGCACTCAGTCCCAGCGACTTCACAGCCTTCTCTACGTAAGGGTGCAAAGGGGCGACGATGGGCATGCTGCCGGCTTTCTCAATCACGGTCTGCATCAGGGAGTGCAGCACGGCTTTCTTTTCCAACAGGTCGTGGCGGTTGAGGGTGAGCAGCAGATAGTTGCCTTTGCGCAGGCCCAGAGTGGAGAACCATACGGGCTGTACCAGGCGGTGGCGGTTATAGCGGATGGTATCGATCAGGATGTTGCCCACGTAGTGGATGTATTCCGGTATCATGCCTTCTTGGTTGAGGTTGCGGTTGGCCACCATGCCGGCGGTAAAGAGGTAATCGGAGATGGCATCTACGATGGTGCGGTTCACTTCGCGGGGCATGTTCATGTCGAAAGAGCGGGTACCGGCAATGACGTGTGCTACTTTCAGTCCACGCTTCTTGGCTACGATGGAGCAGCTCATGGTGGCGGTCATGTCGTCTACCACCAACACTACTTGCGCGGGGTTGGCATCCAGTTCTTTCTCGAAAGCCAGCATGATGGAGGCAGCTACCTGCGAATGGTCGTGTCCGCTTACGCCCAAATAAGCATCGGGCTTCCTCATGGCAAGGTCGGAGAAAAGCGAGGCATCCAGACTGGTGTCGTCCTGCGTTCCGGTGTAAACCAGGCGGTAAGAAATGTTCTTTCCTGCCTCTCTTGCTGCGTCGATGGCGCGGCAGATGGGGGCTATCTTCATGAAGTTGGGGCGTGCGCCCGATACAATCGTTATTTTCATTGTTATAGTGTTGAAAATTGATGAGACAAAAATACGTTTTCTTAGGGAAATTATTTGTTACTTTGCCGACAAATTAACTGTAATATGCCAACATTTGTTCAGATACTCGATTTTATCGGTACGTTTGCCTTCGCTATCAGCGGCATACGTCTGGCTTCGGCCAAGCGCTTCGATTGGTTCGGGGCGTATGTGGTAGGTTTTGTAACGGCCATTGGTGGCGGTACGATACGCGATTTGCTGCTGGATGTCACTCCGGGCTGGATGACGGACCCTATTTACTTGATTTGTACCGGACTGGCTCTGCTGTGGGTGATCCTTTTCGGCAAACATCTTATCCATCTGCACAACACGTTCTTCATTTTCGACAGCATCGGTTTGGCGCTGTTCACGGTCGTTGGTGTGGGCAAGAGCCTCGCGCTGGGCTATCCTTTTTGGGTAGCCATCATCATGGGTAGCATCACCGGAGCTGCGGGAGGTGTGATACGTGATGTCTTCATTAACGAAATCCCGCTGATCTTCCGAAAAGAGATTTATGCAATGGCGTGCGTGGTGGGCGGTACTGTCTATTGGCTGTGTGAGCTGGCAGGGATGGAAGCATTTCTTTGTCAGATTATAGGCGGTGCATCGGTGTTCGTTACACGTATTCTGGCAGTGAAGTATAAGATTTGTCTGCCCATCCTTTCGGGGAATGAAGATGTAGAGCAGGAATAGTCATTTTATATAAAAATCCCCGGCATTTGCTACTGAAATGCCGGGGATTTGTTTTAGAACATGGTATCTTTCGTATTGAACAATTTGCGTTCGCTCAGTTTCACTACTTTTCCATATTTACTTAGTTTGTCCGTATCAATATCCTTCGGATTTCCGATGATACCGATGCAGTAGGGCTTGCCCTTGATGCTCTGTTCATAGAACTTCACGATGTCGTCGAAGGTCAGCGCATCGATCTTCGGCAGGTTCTCCTGGGCAGGGTCTCCCTTGTAGCCTTGGCGTTCAAAGATCTTCAGGTATTGTGCTTTGTCGCGGAAGTCGGGATGACTGGTCAGGGCTTCCTGACGCAGGTAGCTCTTGATGTTGTCGATGCGTTCCGGATTCTTCGGCATATCGGTGAGCAGACCCATAAATACGTCCATGGCATCGTTCACCTTGTCGTTCTGTGTACCGATGTGACCGTACATGTAGGTCTGGTTACCCGGCAAGGAAGGAGTCATGATGTACGTTCCGGCATAGTATGCCATAGAACGTTTCTCGCGGATTTCGTTCATCATCAGTCCACTGAAACCACCGGAGAAATATTGGTCGAAGGCATCACGCAGTACGTCGTCTTTCTTGTCGTATTTGTCCATCGGCAGATAGAGGAAGATTTGAGCTTGCTCTGCATCGGAGTTTGGCAGGAAGTAGATCGTATTTTCTGCAACAGGGGCCAGCGGTTTATCTTGTGGAGAGACGCTGGGGCGTTCGTTGGCTACTAACGGCAGGTTCTTGCTGAGGATGTCGTAGGCGTTTTCGAACGGCAACGTTCCGCAATAGAAGATTTCGGCTTCATAGTTGGAAGCACGGTTGATGTCGCCGGTCAATTCCGAGATTTGCAATTCGATCAGTTCCTTGTCTGTCAGTTCATCGATGTAGGAAGATTTGTCCTGGTAGCGGATGTATTGCGACAAGGCGTTGGCAAGTGTATTCACATTGTCCTTTCGTTGCTGGCGTTGTCCCATTTGCGAGCCTTTGATGCGGCTCAACTGTTTTTCGTCCAGTTTCGGCATCAGGATTTGGCGGGAGAGGAGTTGGCAGGCTTGCGGCAGTGTTTCTTCATAGCCTCTCATCATGATGTAGAGGTAGTCGTCGCTTGCCCAAACCTGGCAGGCTGCGTTCAGTTTGCTGAGTTCCTCTTTCAACTGTTGGGGTTCGTAGGCACCCATGATGCCGGCATTGTTCATCAATTCGGCAGCAAAACCGAGTTTGGGGAATTCGCGTTCGCCCACACCGTAGCGCAAGGTAAGGCTGAATACGTTGTTCTCGGGATTTTGCGTGTAGTACATCTTGGAACGGTCGTTCAGCTTTTGGGTTTTCACATCGCTGAAGTCGATGAACTTCTCGTCTACATGTCCGATAGGCATGCTCTTGAACTGCGTGGCATAGAGCGATTGTTTGCCTACAGGAGGTTCAACGGGCTTATATCCCGGTTTCTTTATCTTGTTGCTCTTGTCCAGCTTACCTTTTTCTATATAGAGAGCCAGATAGTCGTTGGTCAGGTATTGCTTTGCCACACGCTTGATGTCTTCGGTGGTGACGGCCATTACTTCTTCTTTGTAGTTGAGTACCTTACCCAAATCTTGTTCGTTGATAAAGGCATCCAGCAAGACGTCCCCTTTGTAGTCGTTGGACTCCATGCGGAGGTCGAAGTCGCGGCACATATTGTTTTTGATGGCTTCGATCTGCCACTCCTCAAATTCACCGTTGGCAATCTTCTCGATGGCTTTCAAAGCCTTCTTCTCAGTGCTCTTGTTGGATTCGAAGCGACGCTGGTTTTCATCGTACAGCGGAATGCACTGGATGATGTTACGTCCTTGTTCGCGCAGCGTTAACGGATAAGCGCTTCCGTTAGTGATTTCTCCGTCGATGGTCAGCTTGTCCAGTGTACCCGTATGGCTGTTGTTACTCAAGAGCGACATAGCCATTTCGAGAGGCTTCTCGTCGGGATGGCCGGAAGGTACACCTTTATATATTAGGCAGACGCTGGGATTATAGCCTATCTTGGCAGAATATTGGGTACGTCCTTTGATGTTCAGGTCGGGATAGGTCTTGCGTTCGGGAATGTCTTTCTTCGGCAGGCGTCCGAAGGCGGCGTTGATTCGTCCGGTTATCTGCTGGGCTTTCACGTTTCCTACCAGGATGAGGACCATGTTTTCGGGAGAATACCAGTTGTCGTAATATTCGATCAGTTTGCTTAGACGCGGGTTTTTCAGGTGCTCGGGCAGTCCGATGACATCGCGCGAGTAGGGATGTCCTTCGAATGCTTTGCTGCGGATAAAGTTACCTTGTACGCTGCTCGGATTGTCCTGATACATATTATATTCTTCATATACATTCTCCAGTTCGGACTGGAAACTGCGGAAAATGGGATGTATGAAACGCTGTGAGGAGATCTCCAGCCACTTGTTTATCTGATAGGCAGGAAAAGAGTTATGATATACGGTATAGTCGAAGCTGGTTCCGGCATTCAGTCCTTTGCCGCCCATACTTTCAATGAGGTCGGAGAATTCGGTAGGTAGTCCTACTTTGCCCTGCTCTACGGTCAGTTCATTGATTTCCTTGTTGATGGTTTCTTTCTTGGCAGGGTCGGTTTCGGCTGCCATTTCGTCGTATTTGGCGATGATTTTGTTATAGATAGGCTCTTCGGCCGCCCAGTCCAATGCACCAATTTTATCGGTGCCCTTAAACATGACGTGTTCCAGATAGTGGGCAAGTCCTGTATACTCTGCCGGGTCATTTACGGAACCGGTACGAACACCGACGAGACCGTATACGTCTGATTTCGTGTCGTCTTCCCATATATATACGGAAAGACCGTTCTTTAGCTTGAATGCTTTCAGTCCTTGTCCGAAGGAAGGAAGGGCAATGGCAACAGCAATCAACAGAAGAAACGACTTAAGTTGAGATGTTTTCATAAATAAAGTGTTTTTATAAAATAAAGTGTTTTTCTTATATGTAGGCAAAGCTATAAAAAAATCACATATAAATTACGAAATGTTCGGAAAAAAGATAGTTATTAGGTGGTAATATCGCCCAAAAACTATCAAATGCAGGGGTAAAAACTGTCAATTGATAGTTTTTACCCCCAATAAAAATCGTATTCCGTCCCCTGAAACATCAAATCTTCCTTATACTTGCAACCGTAAAACCTAAACCAATATTAACCATTTTAAAAATTGAGCAAAGTATGAATACTTACAGTTTCAGAAAAGATTTACTTGCAGTACAAGAAGAGCTGCTTCGCTTTGCATACAAGTTGACAGCCGACCGGGAAGAAGCGAATGATTTGTTGCAAGAAACATCTCTTAAGGCTTTGGACAACGAAGACAAGTTTGAACCCGATACAAATTTCAGAGGTTGGATGTACACCATTATGCGTAATATCTTTATTAATAATTATCGGAAAATAGTTCGTGAACAAACATTTGTAGATCAAACTGACAATCAATATCATTTGAGTATGCCACAAGATTCGGGCTTTGCAAGTACCGAAGGTGCTTACGATCTGAAAGAAATGCACCGCATTGTCAATTCCCTGCCACGCGATTATAAAGTTCCTTTTTTCCATGCATGTCTCCGGCTTCAAGTATCGCGAAATAGCCGAACGTCTGGGCTTGCCGCTCGGAACCGTGAAAAGCCGGATCTTCTTCACCCGCCAGAAATTACAGGAGGAATTGAGAGATTTCGTCTGATAATTAGTGATCGGTTACGGATTGTTAGTGTCAATATGATATTAAACATATCTTTTGGTGTAAAAATAAGAGGATTATTCTTGACTATATGTCAGAATAATCCTTTATATTTGTATATGTTAAGTTAACCGAAAAGAAAATCACTTATTATTGACTATGATGAAAAAGGAAATTAAATTCAGTCTTGTTTACCGGGACATGTGGCAATCTTCCGGTAAGTATCAGCCCAGGGTAGACCAGTTGGTGCGCATTGCTCCGCTAATAGTAGAGATGGGCTGTTTTGCACGAGTTGAAACCAATGGAGGTGCCTTTGAGCAAGTGAATCTGTTGTATGGCGAGAACCCCAACAAAGCGGTGCGGGCTTTTACCCGGCCTTTCAAAGAAGCCGGTATTCAGACGCACATGCTGGATCGCGGGTTGAATGCACTGCGTATGTATCCTGTTCCGGCAGATGTACGCCGGTTGATGTATAAAGTGAAGCATGCGCAGGGAGTAGACATAACCCGTATCTTCTGCGGACTGAACGAGACACGGAATATTATTCCTTCCATCAAGTACGCTCTGGAAGCGGGGATGATACCGCAGGCAACGCTTTGCATTACCTATTCTCCCGTACATACTGTGGAGTACTATGCTGAAATAGCCGATCGGCTGATTGAGGCCGGAGCACCCGAAATCTGTCTGAAGGACATGGCCGGTATAGGCCGTCCGGGTATGCTGGGCCGGTTGGTCAGAACCATTAAGGAAAAACATCCTGAAGTATTGATACAGTATCACGGACATAGTGGTCCGGGGCTGTCTATGGCCTCCATTCTCGAAGTCTGTGAGAATGGTGCCGATATTATTGATGTAGCTATGGAACCTATGTCGTGGGGTAAGGTGCATCCCGATGTAATCTCGGTGCAGGCCATGCTGAAAGATTTAGGTTTCCAGGTGCCCGATATCAATATGAAAGCCTATATGAAAGCCCGTGCCATGACGCAGGAGTTTATCGATGATTTTCTGGGTTACTTCATGGATCCTACCAACAAGCACATGTCTTCGCTTCTGCTGAAGTGCGGCCTGCCCGGTGGTATGATGGGCTCTATGATGGCAGACTTGAAAGGTGTGCATGCAGGCATCAACATGATACTGCGCGGCAAAAACGAACCTGAACTCAGTATTGACGATCTACTGGTGATGCTCTTTGACGAAGTGGAATATGTATGGCCTAAGTTGGGTTATCCTCCTTTGGTTACTCCATTCAGCCAGTATGTGAAGAATGTAGCCTTGATGAACCTGATGCAGCAGGTGAAAGGTGAGGAACGCTGGACGATGATAGACAACCATACCTGGGACATGATTCTGGGCAAGAGTGGACGTCTCCCCGGTACTTTGGCTCCCGAGATCGTAGAATTGGCCAAATCCAAAGGCTATGAGTTTGTAGATACTGACCCGCAGTTGAACTATCCGGATGCTCTGGACGAGTATCGCAAGGAGATGGACGAAAACGGTTGGGAGTATGGTGACGATGACGAAGAGCTCTTTGAATTGGCTATGCACGACCGCCAGTATTGTGATTACAAGTCGGGCGCTGCCAAGAAGCGCTTCGAGGACGAACTGCAACGTGCCAAGGATGCTGCCATGGTCAAGAACGGGTATTCGGAAGAGGAGATAAAGAAACTGAAACGTGCCAAAGCCGATCCTATCATTGCGCCTGCCAAGGGGCAAGTGCTTTGGGAAGTTTCCGTGGAAGGCCCTTCTTCGGCACCTTTCATTGGGCGTAAATACCAACACGATGAAGTTTTCTGCTATCTTTCTACCCCGTGGGGAGAATACGAGAAGATATTGACCGGATTTACGGGACGCATTGTAGAAGTATGCGCTCAGCAGGGCGATGTAATCAATAAGGGTGATGTAATAGCCTATATCCAGCGGAGTGATATTTTTGCATAAGGCGTTGGCTGTATAAAACGAAGCGAAGAATCTTCTTCCCTTTATATAAAGGAGAGTAGATTCTTCGCTTTGCTTTTACTCTTTTCCCAGCTTCAGCGGGAGGACGAATGTAAATGTTGTCCCTACTCCCAATTCGGAAGCCACTGAAATACTTCCTCCTAAGCGCTCGATGATGGTTTTGCAGATGGATAATCCCAGTCCGGTGCCTTGGGCAAAGGTATTCACTTTGACAAAGCGTTCGAATATACTGTTCAACTTGTCCGCTGCAATGCCGATGCCTGTGTCGGTGACATGAAATACAACCTGATCTCCCTCACGCCGGTACCCATAACTGATGCTTCCGCTTGTGGTGAATTTGAAAGCATTCCCCAACAGATTGGATATGACTTGGAAGATACGGTTCTTGTCTCCATCAATCACAATACTCTCGTCCGAAGGTTCGTATATCAGTTCGACACCTGCCGGGGAACGGAAGATGTGTGCATCGTATATTTCTTTGCAAAGCAGATGAAGGCACACCGGAGTGATGGTGAATTCTACGATGCCCGATTCAATCTTCGACAGATCGAGGATCTCATTGATGAGTTGTAGCAGGCGTTCGTTGTTTGCCTCTACAATTTCATAATAGCTTAACCGTTCTTCGGCATCAACACTTTCGGCAATGATGCGTGAGAAGCCTACGATGGCATTGAGTGGCGTACGTATTTCGTGGCTCATATTGGCGAGGAAAGCCGATTTCAACTGGTCGGATGCCTCTGCTTTTTCTTTGGCAACAAGCAGTTCGCGTTTCATCTGTTCCATCTCTGTGATGTCCCATTCGATATTCAGTAGGATGGGAGGGAAGTCTTTGCTTTCTATCTTCATCTTCCGCTTGTCCAGATAGATGGGTTTACCGTTTCCGTCATACTCTTCTGCAATCCAGTGCATCTCTTTGCCGGTCTTGGCTATTTCAATGTCCTGTGCTCTTTTCTCTTGTGCCTCTTCCAGAGGGTAGAAGTCGAAGTCGTCTTTGCCCCAGGCGTCCTGCATGGGGATGTTGCGGTTGTAGGATTCGCGGTTACGGTAGAGGTATTTGAATCCGTTATTGATATCTTTGACAACAATGCCTGCCGGAAGATTCTCAATGACTTTATCCAGGACCTGATTGAACAGTTTGATTTGCTGTTCGTGCCGGATGCGTTGGGATATGTCCCGGCCAAATGCCCATAACGTTTCTTCACCCTCGTCGCTGGTCACCCAATAAGCGTTGCCTTCGTATGCCAGTATTTCGGGATGCTCCTCCAAGGGCTGGTAAATGATAAAGCTGTTATTGTCCGTATCCTTTTGGATGGAGGTCATCATGTTTTGCCATACTTGCCGGTTGCCGTTGTTGGACGATATAAGATCGGGGAATTTCAGCTTTGTAATATCTTCCGTATTCCCTATATTGTGATGCTCCTTGAAGCGTCGGTTGGCAAAGACCAGTGTGCCGTCTTCGCGTGCGGCGAAGATATCTTCGGTGGAGTTGTTTATGGCATGTGTCAGCAGATTGATGTCATTGCGTCGTTTCTGGATATCGGTAATATTTTGTATATATCCTTCCAGAACGATATTCCCATCTTCGTATTGTTCGCGTGCAAAGGTTTTTAGGCGGACATAGAATATCTGATTATTGAAATGGATGCGGTAGTCTACACTGTCTTCTACATCTCCTTCCAGATTTCGCGTGAGCCAATTGTTGAAAGAGACCACATCTTCGCGCAGAATATGTTGCACATACGTCTCAAGTGGTATTGTTTGTTCGTCTTCAGTGCACATAATGTCAGTGTGCCCCCGGTAGCTGAAGAGACGCTGTTCCTTTTCATAGCGCCACATGCCGATGAGGGCGGCTTTCTGTATTTCGCTGAGTTCGCGGTTTCTTTTTTCAAGTTCCCGTTTGCGCTGGCTTCGTTCTGTTATGTCGCGATATTGGCAGAGTACCATATCGTCGTACGGGTACATGATGCACTTGAAGAAGTAGGTAGTGTTGCCCAAAGCCATTTCGTAGTTGTTGACAGAACGGACTTTGTGCTCCAGTACCCTCTTGAAGTCCGGATAGACTTGCTGATAAGTAGCTGGAGGCAGCAGTTGAAACAGGTCTTTGCCCAGCAGTATTTCTTCTGATATAAACCAAAGGTTTACATTGTGGATTGCAATGTCTACGCAGATGCCATTTTTATCCAGAAGAATCATGGTGTCTGACGTTAACTTCAGCAGTCTTTCGGCATTCCCGGTATTTTTTAGAATACTTTCCATCTTGAACGTGTGTAGTGATTGTTTGCTTGCTATGCTCTTTTTGCCTTCTCCCACGCGCCGCTTGCACTTCCTTTCCGCTTGCGCAAGTAGTTGAATCCTCTGATGACGTTTATGTTCATAAAGAGGAAATAGTAGGGGATAAAGAGTATTTTGTTTTTGATTTGTTTGGTCGAGAGGTAATAGCCCCAACTCCCCATAAGGTAGAAAAGCACTTGCAATACCAAGATGACGGCGTATAAACAAGATGCATCTGCCGTGAAAAGGAGCGCGATGTTGAGGGGAAGTAACAGAAACAATAAGATAGGAGTGAGCGACCAGCGCAGCACCCGGTGTGAAATATACTGGAAACAGAATGTGCCGTAACGGAAAGGATTCAGCAACGGACGCAGACGCCAGATGGATTGTAATCCCCCGGCGGCAATACGTACTTTGCGTTTCTCTTCTTCGCGCATGTCTGCCGAACCGCTTTCAACGGCATAGGCATTGGCGCAGTAGGCAATGGTATATCCGTGCATGACGATGCGCAGAGAGAGTATAAAGTCATCGAGCAGCGTATCCGTCTTCATCTCCTCGAACAACCCGCAGCGGATGGCAAACAGTTCGCCTGCCGCACCTACTGCCGAGTAGAGACGTGAGTCGAGTGCTTTGAGTGTGGATTCGTATTTCCAGTACAAGCCTTCACCACCGGAGGCGGCATTATCTTTCGTTTGTACGGCAATGCGCTTTTCGCCTGCCACGCAGCCTACTTTAGGATCGGTAAAGGCATGTACAATCTCTCGCAAGGCCTCCCGGTTGAGGTGGGTATTGGCATCGGTAAACACAACGAGAGGGGTTTCTACAAAGTGCATGCCTCGGTTCAGTGCAGCAGTTTTGCCTTGGCGTTGGGGCTGATGGAGAACGGTGGCTTGCGACCAGTGTGAGAGGCGTTCGTTGGTATGGTCATTACTGCCGTCGGTCACCCATAGGATATGGAGTTTGTCAGCCGGGTAATCCAGTTCAAGGCAGTTGCGCATCTTTTCGTCTACAACTTCTTCTTCATTATAGGCTGCAATAAATAAGGTGAGTTCGGGCAGTGCTTCGTCGGCAGGCATCGGACGGTGGACGGGTTTATGGAAGCACTCTTTTATCTTAACGAGAAAATATAAGAGTATTCCATATCCCATATAGGTGTAAAATACTATAAACAGGCTGATCCAGAAGATTATTTCGACAGTTTTCATTGCGTTAGATTATTTACTTTCTTAATCAGAAAGGAAAATATGATTGCCAAAAGTATGGATAATCTTTTACCGGTGCAAGAAAATGCCTGAAAAACAATACTTACTTTATGCAACTTGTTGCATAAAATCAGAAAGCTTCTGTCATGTTGAAATAGAATAAGGTCTGATTATTTACTGTGTTCTTTCCCAAATCCAGGCGGACATTCATGCGTGGTTGTACTTCTATGCGAAGTCCTACGCCGTAATTGGGCAGTACACCCTCTATTTTGCCGGGAGTAGGACCCATGAAGCCGCATCCGGTCCATGCCACGAAGCCTACATGGTTGAGCATCCGTTTCGTCCATGTACTGCGGTCGGTGTTGATCATCTGCCGATACTCGGCCATAACGACGTGCGAGGATTTGTCCCGATATTGCCCCATGTAGTAACCGCGCAGGTCGAACGGCGTACCTGTGAGGGCATATTGCGTCAAGGGTACATCGCCGAATACATTCTTGGTCTGAGCAGTCCAGGCCAGCACCTTGCGATTGCCGAGCGATTTGTATTGGCGATAGTCGATTTCCAACCGATAGAAAGTCTGGTCACTGCCGATGAACTTGGCGTACATCATGCCGCGGAAGTCCAGATACATGCCTCGGTAAGCGTTGGCAGGGACATCGCGACTGTCGTAAGTCAGCAGAAAGCCGACGCCGGAGTTGAAGTTGTTGTAACCACTGGCCGTACCGCCTGCCTTTTTATAAGACTCTTCTTCTACGAGGAACTTTCCCGGTTCCGTCAGGTGGTCGTAATTGATGTCGATTTGAGGACCGGCAAAGATGTTGCTGTTGCCCAGACGGAACAAGAACCAGGGATTGATTTGCACGCCGCTGTAACGGTACTTGCTGGTGCTGTCGCTGCGTATGTAATCTCTGTTGGTCTTATAGCCGAGTCCATAGAAGTTCTCTTCCGTATTCTTGTAGCTGAATTTACCGAAGATGCGGAAACGGTCGCCTTTAAAGAAAAGTTGCGGCTTGGAGAAGAGGTTGATACCTCCTTTGAACATGAAGGCGATGGCCACGGGAACGACAGAACGCAATTGTATGCTGTCACTCGGATTGATACGGAATGTCATCAAAGCGCTTCCACCAAGCACGGCACCGAAGTCGGGTGTATAGCTGGGACCGCCCAGAATATTGTAATGTAAGTTTCGCTGCGCCACCTTTTGTTTGCGTAATTCTTTTTTTGTCAATGCCGGAGTCGTGTCGTTTGTTACAACACTTGTCTGCTCTTGAGCTGAAGTGGCGGTGAACGCCAGTGTCAGTGTGATGATAATTAGTATATATCTTTTCATATTGTACGAAATGAGGGTGCAAAGGAAACTAATTTCTTTCAAATAGTTTTCAAAGGAATAGATAATTATTCTAAAGATGTCACTAAAATTATCAAAAAAAGACATTACTTTTGCCTGACAAGCGGGCATTTTAGGTGATGCCATCTTTCGATTATTGTATAACTAACATATTTAATACGTTATGAAACAACGATTTTTATCTGTAATTGTTTTCAGTGCCGCACTGTTTTCCTTGCAGGCACAGGATGGGGGCATCAGCCCGGGTATGCTTGAACAGATCAAGCAAAGCTATGAAGGCACGGCTTCGGACAAAGCGCTCCGCAACGCCATCGGCAATAATGATATTCGCAAACTGGCACTCAATCAGGAGAATCTGACGGGCATGGATACCCATTTCTCTATCAAAGTCAATTCCAAAGGCATTACAAACCAGCAGTCATCCGGCCGTTGCTGGCTGTTTACGGGGCTGAACGTGATGCGTGCCAAGGCACTTGCCAAGTACGGCCTTCCTTCTTTTGAGTTCTCCGAAATCTATCCTTTCTTTTGGGACCAGCTGGAGAAGTCAAACCTCTTCCTGCAAGGCATCATCGATACCGGCAAGAGTCCGATAAACGATAAAACCGTCGAATGGCTTTTCCAGCATCCGTTGAGCGATGGCGGTACGTTTACCGGGGTAGCTGATATTGTTTCCAAATATGGCCTTGTTCCCAAAGAAGCAATGCCGGAAACGAATAGTAGTGACAACACTTCGCGTATGGCAAATCTCATCTCTCTGAAGTTGAAAGAATACGGCCTGCAACTCCGCGAAATGGTGGCCGGTGGTGCCAAACCTGCTGTATTGGAGAAAGAAAAGACAACGATGCTCGGCACCATCTACCGGATGTTGGTATTGAACCTCGGTGTTCCTCCCACAGAATTCGACTACGTTCGCAAAGATGCCAAAGGAAACCCTGTTGAAACGGAACACCATACGCCGATGTCTTTCCTTGAGAAATATGGTGACCGCGGGCTGCTTACCAACTATGTAATGCTGATGAACGACCCCAGCCGGGAGTACTACAAATGTTATGAAATAGACTACGACCGCCATCGCTATGACGGCAAGAACTGGACATACGTCAACCTGCCCGTAGAAGATATCAAAGAGATGGCTATCACCTCTTTGAAAGATAGCACGATGATGTATTTCTCTTGCGATGTAGGCAAGTTCCTTAATTCCGAACGTGGCTTGCTCGATGTAAGGAACTATGATTACGAATCCCTGATGGGCACTACCTTCGGCATGGACAAGAAACAACGCATACAAACCTTCTCCAGTGGCTCTTCCCACGCCATGACATTGATGGCTGTTGACTTGAACAAAGATGGAAAACCCGTGAAATGGATGGTTGAGAATAGTTGGGGAGCTGCAAGCGGCTACCAGGGACATCTTATCATGACCGACGACTGGTTTAATGAATATATGTTCCGCCTGGTGGTAGAGACCAAATATGTTCCTGCCAAAGTTATGGAACTGTTTAAGCAGAAACCTATCCGCTTGCCGGCATGGGATCCGATGTTCGCAGAGGAGAAATGAATGATTTCAGAAATCATTGCTGCAATGATTTCAGAAGTTATTACTGCAATGATTTCTGAAGTTATTGCTGCAATGAAAATATGATAGTTCACCCACCTTCGGAATGCCATAGGAAAAGCTGTATTGAAGAGCATAGACGCGAATGGAATATAGAGTATATTACTATCGTGTTCGTTAACGAAAGGGATTACGGAAATTTCTCCGTAATTCCTTTCTTTTTTACTCTTTATTCACGTTCTTTTTTGCTACTTTTGCGGGCAAATTAATGAAACCATTATTTTATATAAACGCATGGCAAATGTAATTAAGTTACGTAAAGGCCTTGACATTAACCTTAAAGGCGCTGCTGCTAAAGAGTTTATGTCTGTGAAAGAGCCGGGATTCTACGCATTGGTTCCCGATGATTTTACGGGTATCACTCCCAAGGTGGTGGTCAAAGAACAGGAATATGTGATGGCCGGAGGACCCTTGTTTATCGACAAGAATCATCCTGAATTAAAATTTGTTTCGCCCGTTAGCGGCGTAGTGACAAGCGTGGAGCGTGGTGCACGCCGTAAGGTGCTGAACATTGTCGTTGAGGCTGCCACTGAGCAAGACTACGAGGAATTCGGCAAGATGGATCCGTCCAAGATGAACGGTCAGCAAGTGAAAGAAGCACTGCTGCAAACCGGTATGTTCGCCTTCATCCGCCAACGCCCGTACGACGTCATTGCCGATCCGACGGTAACTCCGAAAGCTATCTTCGTTTCAGCTTTCGACAGCAACCCGATGGCTCCCGATTTTGAATTCGCCCTCAAAGGGGAGGAAGCAAATTTCCAGACAGGACTCGACGCTTTGTCAAAGATGGCAAAGACGTATCTGAACATCAGTGTAAAACAAAAAACTACGGCTCTGACGCAAGCCAAGAACGTTACCATCACTGCTTTCGACGGGCCTCACCCGGCAGGTAACGTAGGCGTGCAAATCAACCATCTCTCTCCGGTAGTGAAAGGCGAAACGGTATGGACCATCGGTGCCGAAGCCGTTATCTTCATCGGTCGTCTGATGAATACCGGACGCGTGAATCTGACCCGTACGGTAGCTGTTACGGGCTCTGAAGTGTTGAAACCCGCTTACTGCAAACTGCAAGTCGGCGCACTGCTGACGAACGTTTTCCAAGGCAACGTGACTACCGGTAAAGACCTCCGCTACATCAGCGGCAATGTACTCACCGGCAAGAAGGTTTCTCCGAACGGCTTCCTGGGTGCTTTCGACAGCCAGTTGACGGTAATCCCCGAAGGAGACGAAATCCACGAAATGTTGGGTTGGATTATGCCGCGTTTCAATCAATTCAGTGTCAACCGCTCCTATTTCAGCTGGTTGATGGGCAAGAAAGAATATGTGCTCGATGCCCGTGTGAAGGGTGGCGAACGTCACATGATCATGTCAGGCGAATACGACCGTGTATTCCCGATGGACATCTTCCCCGAATATCTGGTAAAAGCAATCATTGCAGGCGACATCGACCGTATGGAAGCTTTGGGTATCTACGAAGTGGCTCCCGAAGATTTTGCCCTCTGCGAATTCGTTTGTTCTTCCAAAGTGGAAGTGCAGCGCATCGTACGTGCCGGACTTGATATGCTTCGTGCTGAAATGGCATAAATCAAAAATCATAAATCATAAATAGTATAAATGAAAGCGTTAAGAAATTATCTCGACAAGATAAAGCCGAACTTTGAAGAGGGCGGCAAATTCCACGCATTTCGTTCGGTGTTCGATGGCTTCGAAACATTCTTGTTCGTGCCCAACACTACTTCGAAATCGGGAACGCATATTCACGACTCTATCGACAGCAAACGCATCATGTCGATTGTGGTTATTGCGTTGATACCGGCGCTGCTGTTCGGTATGTATAACGTAGGTTACCAGCATTTCACGCATACCGGTGCTACCGGCAGCTTCATCGAAATGTTTGCCTACGGTTTCCTGGCTATATTGCCTAAAATCATTGTATCATACGTAGTAGGTCTCGGCATTGAGTTCGTGGTGGCTCAGTGGAAGAAGGAAGAAATTCAGGAAGGTTTCCTGGTTTCGGGTATCTTGATTCCGATGATTGTTCCGGTGGACTGTCCGTTGTGGATTCTGGCGGTTGCTACTGCATTCTCTGTAATCTTTGCGAAAGAAGTATTCGGTGGTACGGGCATGAACGTGTTCAACGTTGCTTTGATTACCCGCGCATTCCTTTTCTTTGCTTATCCTACCAAGATGTCCGGTGATGCTGTTTGGGTATCCGGCGATTCTATCTTCGGTTTGGGACAACAGGTAGACGGCCTTACGGTAGCTACTCCGCTGGGGGCGGCTGCAACGACAGGTACTTATCCCGATTTCTCCTGGGATATGGTGACCGGTCTTATTCCGGGTTCTATCGGTGAAACCAGTGTCATCGCCATCGCTCTTGGTGCCATTCTGTTGTTGTGGACGGGCATTGCAAGCTGGAAGACGATGTTCTCCGTATTCGTAGGTGGTGCTTTTATGGCATTCATCTTCAATGCAATCGGTCCTGACACTCCGATGGCTCAGATGCCTTGGTACGAACACCTCGTGCTGGGTGGTTTCTGCTTCGGTGCCGTGTTTATGGCTACCGACCCTGTTACTTCGGCACGTACCGAAACAGGTAAGTATATTTTCGGTTTCCTGATTGGTGCCATGGCTATCATTATCCGTGTGCTGAACCCCGGTTACCCCGAAGGTATGATGCTTGCCATCCTGCTGATGAACATCTTCGCTCCGCTGATTGACTACTGTGTGGTACAGGGCAACATCGGCCGTCGCGAGAAACGTGCAATCAAGTCTAACAATTAAATACCGGAATAGAAATGAATACCAATAGTAATAGTTATACTATCATTTATGCTTCGGTAATGGTTGTTATCGTTGCATTCCTGCTGGCATTCGTTAGTTCTTCACTGAAAGCTACACAAGACAAGAATGTGCAGTTGGACACTAAAAAGCAGATTCTTGCTGCATTGAACATTAAAAATGTAGAAGATGCTGATGCCGAATATCAGAAATATGTAAAAGGTGATATGCTGATGAACGTAGACGGCACGCTGACTGAAAACACAGGTGAGTTTGCCACTAACTACGAGAAAGAAGTGAAAGAACACCAACGTCTGCACGTATTTGTATGTGATGTAGATGGTCAGACTAAATATGTGGTTCCTGTATACGGTGCCGGTCTTTGGGGCGGTATCTGGGGATACGTTGCTCTGAACGAGGACAAAGACACAGTTTACGGTGTATACTTCTCACACGCAAGTGAAACTCCGGGTCTGGGTGCTGAAATCGCTACTGACTGGTTCCAACACGAATTCGCAGGCAAGAAGACACTGGAAAACGGTGCCGTTGCTCTGGGTGTTGTTAAGAATGGCAAGGTAGAAAAAGCTGATTACCAAGTGGACGGTATCTCTGGTGGTACGATCACTTCGGTAGGTGTGGATGCTATGCTGAAGGCTTGTCTGAATAATTACATAAGTTTTTTAACTAAATAATAAGGAGGAGGATAAAGAATATGGGACAACTGTTTTCAAAGAAGAATAAAGAAGTATTCTCTGCTCCGTTGGGAATCGATAATCCGGTAACCGTACAGGTGCTTGGTATCTGTTCTGCACTTGCTGTTACTGCCAAGCTGGAACCCGCCATTGTGATGGGACTTTCAGTTACTGTGATTACAGCGTTTGCCAATGTCGTTATTTCACTGTTGCGTAAGACGATTCCAAATCGTATCCGTATCATCGTTCAGTTGGTAGTGGTTGCTGCTTTGGTTACCATCGTTAGTGAAATTCTGAAAGCGTTTGCATACGATGTAAGTGTACAGCTCTCTGTTTATGTAGGTTTGATCATTACCAACTGTATCCTGATGGGACGTCTGGAAGCATTTGCCATGCAGAACGGTCCTTGGGAATCATTCCTTGACGGAGTTGGTAACGGTTTGGGTTATGCCAAGATTCTGGTAATCGTAGCTTTCTTCCGCGAACTGCTCGGTTCGGGAACTTTGCTTGGTTTCAATATCCTGAATTATGAGCCTATCCAGAATATCGGTTATGTAAACAACGGTCTGATGTTGATGCCGCCGATGGCATTGATTATCGTAGCTTGCATCATCTGGTATCAGCGTGCACGTCACAAAGAACTGCAAGAAGAAAGTAATTAATATAAATGAAGGGTGAAGAAGGATGAATGAAGGTAACACTCATAAACTCGAAATTCTTCATTCTTAATTTTTAATTAAAATATATGGAACATTTATTAAGTTTATTCGTCCGCTCCATCTTTGTGGACAACATGATATTCGCGTTCTTCCTCGGTATGTGCTCTTATCTGGCCGTATCGAAGAATGTGAAGACTGCCGTGGGACTGGGTATCGCCGTAACTTTCGTGTTGGTGGTTACGCTTCCGGTCAACTATCTATTGCAAACCAAGGTGCTCGGGCCTAACGCTATCATTGAAGGCGTAGACCTCAGCTTCCTGAGTTTTATTCTTTTCATTGCCGTAATTGCCGCTATCGTGCAGTTGGTAGAAATGATTGTGGAACGTTTCAGCCCTTCGCTCTACGCTTCACTGGGTATCTTCCTGCCGCTGATTGCCGTAAACTGTGCCATCATGGGTGCATCGCTCTTCATGCAGCAACGCATCACGATGGGCGAGAGCGATCCGAAGTACATCGGTGACGTTTGGGATGCTATCTCTTATGCACTGGGTTCCGGTATCGGCTGGTTGCTGGCTATTGTCGGTCTGGCTGCTATCCGCGAGAAAATGGCTTATTCTGACGTACCTGCTCCGCTGAAAGGTTTGGGCATCACGTTCATCACGGTAGGCTTGATGGCAATGGCATTTATGTGTTTCTCTGGTTTGAACATCTAATAAGAAAGGAATAAAACAATGGATATGAATATGATATTAGCAAGCATTGGAGTATTCCTCGTGGTTGTTCTGCTGCTTGTCGTTATCCTGCTGGTTGCCAAGAACTTCCTGGTGCCTTCAGGTAATGTAAAACTTACTATCAACGGCGACAAGGTGCTGGATGTAGCTTCCGGTTCCACGTTGCTGAATACGCTGTCTGTAAACGGTGTGTTCCTTTCCTCCGCTTGTGGTGGTAAGGGCTCCTGCGGACAGTGCAAATGCCAGGTTGTAGAAGGCGGTGGCGAAATCCTGCCTTCTGAAACTCCTCACTTCAGCCGTAAGCAAATCCAGGACCATTGGCGTCTGGGTTGCCAGGTGAAGGTGAAAGGCGACATGGGTATCAAGATCGACGAGTCTGTACTCGGTGTGAAAGAGTGGGAGTGCGAGGTTATCTCCAACAAGAACGTGGCTACGTTTATCAAAGAGTTTATCGTGGCATTGCCTAAGGGCGAACACATGGACTTCGTTCCGGGTTCTTATGCACAGATCAAGATACCTAAATACTCAATGGATTATGATAAAGACATTGATAAGAGTCTGATTGGTGAAGAATACCTGCCTGCATGGGAGAAATTCGGTTTGTTGGGCTTGAAGTGTAGAAACGATGAGGAAACTATTCGTGCTTACTCTATGGCGAACTATCCTGCTGAGGGTGACCGTATCATGTTGACGGTGCGTATTGCTACTCCGCCGTTCAAACCGAAAGATCAGGGCCCGGGCTTTATGGATGTAATGCCGGGTATCGCCTCTTCTTATATCTTCACACTGAAACCGGGCGATAAGGTAATCATGAGTGGTCCTTACGGAGACTTCCACCCGATATTCGACTCCAAGCGTGAGATGATGTGGGTAGGTGGTGGTGCCGGTATGGCTCCGTTGCGTGCACAAATCATGCACATGACGAAGACGCTGCATACTACCGACCGCGTGATGAACTACTTCTATGGTGCGCGTGCATTGAACGAAGTGTTCTATCTGGAAGACTTCCTGCAGATAGAGAAAGACTTCCCCAACTTCAAGTTCCACCTCGCACTGGACCGTCCCGACCCTGCAGCCGATGCAGCGGGCGTGAAGTATACTCCGGGATTCGTACACAACGTAATCTACGAGACTTACTTGAAAGATCACGAAGCTCCCGAAGACATCGAATACTACATGTGTGGTCCCGGCCCGATGTCGAAAGCTGTTGAGAAGATGCTCGACGATCTCGGCGTTCCGGCTCAGAACCTGATGTTCGATAACTTCGGCGGATAAACGAGATTTGAGATTTGAATAAGGAACTCCGGTAGGGCTTGGGCTTTACCGGAGTTTTTTGTTACCTTTGGCTCGTCTTATTTAAAATAAAGAATTTATGGAACTTCAAGATATACTCCGCAATCTGCAGATAGAACAACTCACCCCGATGCAGGAAGCTGCACGCGAGGCTTACGGTATGAATAAAGATTTGGTATTGCTTTCGCCTACCGGTTCGGGCAAGACGCTGGCTTTTCTTCTGCCGTTGGTGCAAACGTTGAAAGCAGATGTGCAAGGTGTGCAGGCGGTAGTGTTGGTACCTTCGCGCGAGCTGGCTTTGCAGATTGAAACCGTATTCAAGTCAATGAATACTCCTTTTAAGGCTATGAGTTGTTATGGCGGACGTCCTGCGATGGAAGAACATCGGACGATGAAAGGTATCAATCCTTCTGTCATTATAGGTACGCCCGGTCGTATGAACGACCATTTGCGGAAAGAAAATTTCGATGCCCGTACCGTCACCACTTTAGTTATCGATGAGTTTGATAAATGCCTTGAATTCGGTTTCCATGATGAAATGGCGGAAGTTATCGGGCAGTTACCTTCTTTGAAGAAGCGTGTATTACTCTCTGCTACCGATGCCGAGGAAATCCCACAATTTGCAGGAGTGGGAGGGAATGTGGAGGTCAACTCTACGATCCCCAAGAGCCACTCTACACTTCTGAAGTTGAACTTCCTGGCTACTGAACCTGTTTCTGACCGTTTGAGCTTGCAAAAGGTACTGTCTCCCGAAAAAGATAAGCTGGAAACGCTTTATCGCCTGCTCTGTACATTGGGTGACCGTTCTACTTTAGTCTTCGTCAATTATCGCGAAAGCGTGGAGCGTGTGGCTTCTTATCTGCAATCCAGAAAATTTCCTTGCGATGCCTTCCACGGAGGTATGGAGCAAGCCGACCGTGAACGGGCACTTTATAAATTCCGTAACGGCAGTTGCCCTGTCTTGGTTTCTACTGACCTTGCAGCACGCGGACTGGATATTCCCGGTATCGACAATATTGTGCACTATCATTTACCGGTCAACGAAGAAGCATTCACTCACCGCAACGGGCGTACAGCTCGCTGGGAGGCGCGTGGCTCTTCTTTTCTTCTCCTCCATGCCGAAGAGCGTCTTCCTGATTATATCCCCGAAGACATCCCAGCCTTTGAACTGCCGGAGCAGACGCCGAAACCTGCCAAATCCCGTTGGACTACCTTATATATAGGTAAAGGGAAAAAGGATAAGTTGAATAAGATAGATATCGTAGGTTTCTTATATAAGAAAGGAGGACTGACAAAAGAAGATGTCGGTCAGGTGGATGTAAAAGAACACTATGCTTTTGTAGCCGTTCGTCGTAGCAAAGCCAAGCAACTCCTTACCTTGATTCACGGTGAGAAAATCAAAGGGATGAAAACGATTATTGAGGAGGCAAAATGAGTTTTTCTTATAAATATTCGTTTTTATTTCACTTTTCCTATTAAATGAAAAGTATGCATTCTTAATAACTTTCAGTTTACCTTTTAATACAGTTCTTGATAAGTATATGTAACAAATTGGTGTATATTTCTTGTATATACCAATAAAAAGTAAGGTAAATGCGGTTGAAAAAATGAATTTCATAAGGAAAGATTTGTAATACGGAAAAAAATCCGTAATTTCGCCATGTCATAAGACATTTAATGAACGAAATTGTATAACCAAAACAAACTTCAAATGAAAAAGCATAATTTCAATGCAGGACCTTCCATTCTCCCGCGCGAGGTGATAGAGGATACAGCGAAGGCTATTTTAGATTTCAATGGATCCGGTCTCTCTCTGATGGAGATTAGCCACCGTGCTAAAGACTTCCAACCCGTAGTGGACGAAGCCGTGGCGTTATTCAAAGAATTGCTCAATATACCCGAAGGTTATTCGGTACTGTTCTTGGGTGGTGGTGCCAGTCTGGAATTCTGCATGATACCTTTCAATTTCCTCGACAAAAAAGCAGCTTATCTGAATACCGGCGTATGGGCCAAGAAAGCAATGAAAGAAGCTAAAGCTTTCGGCGAGGTTGTAGAAGTAGCCTCCTCTGCCGAAGCCAACTATACTTATATTCCGAAGGATTATACAGTTCCGGCTGATGTTGATTATTTCCACATTACTACTAACAATACGATTTACGGTACGGAACTGAAGAGTGACCTTGATGTCAATGTTCCGATGGTTGCCGATATGTCTTCCGATATTTTCTCCCGTCCTATCGACGTGTCTAAGTATATCTGTATCTATGGTGGTGCACAGAAGAATTTGGCTCCTGCCGGTGTGACATTCGTTATCGTGAAAGATGAAGCAGTAGGCAAAATGTCCCGTTACATCCCGACTATGCTGAACTATCAGACTCACATTGACGGAGGTTCTATGTTCAATACTCCTCCTGTTGTTCCTATTTATGCAGCATTGCAGACATTGCGCTGGATCAAGGCACAGGGCGGTGTGAAGGAAATGGAACGTCGTGCCATCGAGAAGGCAGACATGTTGTATGCTGAAATCGATCGCAACAAACTGTTTGTAGGTACGGCTGCCCAAGAAGACCGTTCACGCATGAACATCTGCTTCGTGATGGCTCCCGAATACAAAGACCTCGAAGCTGACTTCCTGAAGTTTGCTACAGAAAGAGGTATGGTAGGTATCAAGGGACACCGTTCAGTAGGTGGATTCCGTGCATCTTGCTACAATGCAATGCCGAAAGAAAGTGTACAAGCACTGATTGACTGCATGCAGGAATTTGAGAAACTTCATTAATAATATTTTGATTCACCACAGAGGACACAGAGTCCCACAGAGATTGGACTAAAGAAAAAACTCTGTGAAACTCAGTGTCACTCTGTGGTGAATTCTTTTTTAATACCAATTGAATCATGAAAGTATTAGTCGCAACAGACAAACCGTTTGCTAAAGTAGCAGTAGACGGTATTCGCAAAGAAATTGAAGCAGCGGGTTATGAACTCGTTTTGCTGGAAAAATATGGTGAGAAGGCAAAATTGCTGGAAGCAGTGAAAGATGCTAACGCCATTATTATCCGTAGCGACATCATTGATGCCGAAGTTTTGGATGCAGCCAAAGAATTGAAAATCGTAGTACGTGCAGGTGCAGGTGTAGACAATGTAGATCTTGCTGCTGCCACTGCTCATAACGTATGTGTAATGAACACTCCGGGGCAGAATTCCAATGCCGTAGCCGAACTGGTTTTCGGATTGATGGTGATGGCTGTCCGCAATATGTATAATGGTACTTCGGGTACGGAACTGAAAGGTAAGAAATTGGGTATTCACGCTTACGGTAACGTAGGTCGCAATGTAGCCCGTGTTGCTAAAGGTTTCGGTATGGATATCTATGCCTATGATGCCTTCTGCCCGAAGGACGTTATCGAGAAAGACGGTGTGAAAGCGCTGGATTCGGTCGAAGAACTTTATTCTACTTGTGACGTTGTATCTCTGCATATCCCTGCTACAGCCGAAACCAAGAACTCTATCAACTATGCATTGGTGAACAAGATGCCGAAGGGCGGTCTGTTGGTAAATACAGCCCGCAAGGAAGTCATCAACGAAGCCGAGTTGATTCAGTTGATGGAAGAACGTTCCGATTTGAAGTACATGACCGACATCATGCCTGCTGCCAACGAAACTTTTGCAGCCAAGTTTGCCGGGCGTTATTTCTCTACACCGAAGAAGATGGGTGCACAGACTGCCGAAGCCAATATCAATGCAGGTATTGCAGCTGCAAAGCAGATTGTAGGGTTCCTGAAAGATGGTTGCGAGAAATTCCGTGTAAACAAGTAATAAGATGAATAGCAAAACTGCCTATAAATTTGCGGTAATCTATTTGATGATAGGTGCCGGAGTATTTGCAGTAAGCAGTATATTCAGAAAAGAACTGTCAGATTTCGCCCTCGGCTTTTGCGAGGGCGTATCTGTTGTACTGATATTAGGTAGCGCTATCTATCTGCTAAGATACTTCACAAAAAAGAAAAACCAATAATCTCCATTAAAAAACACCTTGACTTATGGCTACAATTAAACCTTTTAAAGGCGTTCGTCCTCCGCAGGACTTGGTAGAACAAGTTGCTTCACGTCCTTACGATGTGCTGAACTCGGCCGAAGCGCGCGAAGAAGCAGCAGGAAACGAGAAATCCCTGTATCACATCATTAAACCCGAAATAGATTTTCCCGTTGGTACGGATGAGCATGATGAGTGTGTTTATCAGAAGGCAGCCGAGAATTTCCAAATGTTCCAGGATAAAGGCTGGTTGGTGCAAGATGACAAAGAGAACTACTACGTATATGCTCAGACAATGAATGGCAAGACGCAGTATGGTTTGGTAGTAGGTGCCTATGTTCCCGACTATATGAACGGTGTCATCAAGAAGCACGAACTGACCCGTCGTGATAAGGAAGAAGACCGCATGAAGCATGTCCGTGTGAACAATGCCAATATTGAGCCGGTATTCTTTGCCTATCCCGATAATGATACATTGGATGCCATCATTGCCCGCTATACCGCTCAAAAGCCGGTGTACGACTTTATTGCTCCCGGCGACGGTTTCGGTCACACGTTCTGGATCATTGACAAGCAGGAAGATATAGATGCCATCACCAAAGAGTTTGCCAAGATGCCCGCTCTTTATATTGCCGACGGACACCATCGTAGTGCAGCTGCCGCTTTGGTGGGTGCCGAGAAAGCCAAACAAAACCCGAACCATCGTGGTGATGAAGAATACAACTACTTCATGGCTGTTTGTTTCCCTGCCAATCAGTTGACCATCATCGATTACAACCGCGTTGTGAAAGACTTGAACGGCTTGACTCCCGAACAATTCCTTGCTGCTGTCGGCAAGAACTTCATTGTAGAAGAAAAAGGAACGGAAATCTACAAACCCTCCGGCTTGCATAATTTTGCCCTTTATCTGGAAGGAAAGTGGTATAGTCTGACTGCCAAGCCGGGTACGTACAATGATAATGACCCTATCGGCGTACTGGATGTGACCATCTCCTCCAATCTGATACTGGATGAAGTTCTTGGCATAAAAGATCTTCGTTCCGATAAGCGTATCGACTTCGTAGGCGGTATTCGTGGATTGGGAGAATTGAAGAAGCGTGTGGATAGTGGTGAGATGAAAGTTGCTTTGGCTCTCTATCCCGTTTCTATGAAGCAATTGATGGATATTGCCGATACGGGTAATATTATGCCTCCCAAGACTACTTGGTTTGAACCGAAACTGCGGTCAGGCTTGGTAATTCACAAACTGGACTAAAAGAACAGAGTTAGTCCGTCATTCAGCGCAGCGAAGAATCTCTTCTCTTTGCATAAGAGGGAGTAGGTTCTTCGCTGCGTTCTGAATGACGGACTATATCTTTTCAAGAATGTCGTTTGAAGTATTGTCTCCTCATCCATCGGTCGAACAGCATAAAAAGTGGAATGGCTATAAGTATCAATAGATAGAAAGAGGGTATTTGGACTTTTTCCACTTCTGCGATGGCAGTCGGAGTGAAAGCTTCCCGAATGGTATCTCCAAAATAGACAATCAGCCCTGCTATACTACTACCTATCAGGAAAACCGCTGCAATGATGGTTGCCAGCAAAGTTCTCCGTTCCGTTCTCTTTTCGCGTAAGCGTACGGACTCTTCCACCTTCTGCATGGTGCGATAGGCAAAGTTGGGAGACAGACGGAAAGCGCTCTGTTCCTGCATTGCCTTTTTCAGTCCTTTATCTTTATCTTCTTCGTTCATACTGTTTCCTGTTTCATTAAAACATATATTTTTTTGCGTATGCGGTGCAACTTTACCTTGGCGTTGCTTTCCGTCAGTCCTGAGATTAGAGCGACCTCATGCATTGTCTTCTCTTCATAATAGAACAAGCTGATCAATGCCCGTTCTTCCGAGTCGAGTTGCTCCACGGCTCTTTTCAATTTTGCGATCTGTTCCTCACCTTCTTCATTCAAGGCTTCGTCAACTTGGGCGTCCGATATATTGGCGAGTAACGTATCGTCCATGGCAAAGGTATCGAATTTCTTTTTCCGTGCGCTCGAAATAGCTGTATTATAAGCTATCGAATAAATCCACGTAGAAAAAGAGCTGCTTCCTTTGAAAGATTCGAGATGCTGAAAAGCTTTCAGAAATACATCCTGCGTCAGTTCTTCTGCATCCTCCTGGTTGGAGACAATGCGGACAATCAGGCTGAATACCTGCTGACCGTATGTATCGAGAAAGTACTCGTAAAGAGCTGTTTCTCCATTCAAGATACGCCGGATGATATGTTTTTCGTCATCTTTCATTTTGTCTGTTAGACGCAGCATTGCCGGGATGGTTACAACTTTTAGATGAAAAAATATTTTTTATCAGAAAAGTGTAACCTCATAAAAGTCATTGCGTCTAAAGGGTACAAAGAAACGAAAATACTAACTTAAAAAGAAACGAATATGATGGATTTTATTATGGTGCCTGCAGTAATGACAATCATTACTTTGGGAGTTTACAAACTGTTCGAACTGTTTGTTTGCAAAAGAGAGAGAATCATGCTGATTGAGAAAATGGGTGATCAGCCAGAAATGCCAAAGATGCCGGTTGCCAAGTTATATGGTAACTTCTCTAACTTCTCTTTTTCGGCTTTGAAGATAGGATGTCTATTGGCCGGTATGGGACTTGGACTATTGATAGGATATTTTATCTGTTACGCAACGATTCCCGAATTCTTTACCACTGACAGATGGGCTTATCGAGAAACTGCTTCTCTGATTTATGGTGCTTGCGTATTGGGATTTGGCGGAATTGGTCTTATTACCTCTTTTGTTATAGAATTGAAGCTCAATAAGAAGTAATACGAAAAAAAACACGATATTTGTCTCCTGAAATGAGGTTCATTTCTAGGATGGATCTAAAAATATCAGGAGACAATGAAGATACTGATTCTTAATAGTAGCCCCCGCCGACAGGGGAATATTTCGAAGATGCTGGAAGCGATGAAGCAAGAAGCTGAAAGTGGTGGAGCAGAAGTAACATTTGTACGTGTGCCGGACTTGCAGGTTCGTCCTTGCATCGGTTGTATGAAGTGCCGCTATACTCTGAAGTGCTGCTTGCCCGAAGATGATTCGCAAAAGGTATTGCAGTTGATAAAGGAAGCAGATGCTTTGATTATCGGTGCCCCCTGCTATTGGGGAAACTTGCCGGGAGAACTGAAAGTGCTTTTCGACCGTATGGTCTACGGTATGATGGGGGAGAACTCCTGGGGAATGCCTCTTCCGCTGCATAAGGGCAAGAAGGCAGTCATTGTAAGCACATGTACTACTCCCTATCCCTTCAACATCCTCTACAACCAGTCGCATGGAGTGGTGAAGGCACTGAAGGAAATCCTGAAATGGAGTGGGTTCAAGATTGTGAAGACGATTGAAAAGGGAGGAACCAAGAAGCATCCGGGACTGTCGGAGAAAGAAATGGCGCGCTGCCGTAAAACAGTACAATTATTAAGCATTGCCTGATGAACAAAACTTCTTCTTGTCTTGTTAGAATATCAGTAACAGAAAATTCAATAGGTATGAATATAGATAAGAACAAGAAGAAGAAGAAAGAAATGTTGCCCGGGCAACAGATCGGCCTTTATGGTAAGGCTGATAAGAAAGATGTTCGTCAGATGGTTAAGATTTTGAATCCTGACAAAAACAGTATGGAGAGCAGAGGTTAATCCTCTGCTTTTTTTATGTTCCTTTAGATGAAGCGTTGCCGGCAGCATTGAATAATGCGGCAGATCTGCTCTACTGTTCTGCAAATATTCTCTTGTGCAAAAGCTGGCTCCGTTGCTTGCTCTAAAGACATGGGAGAAGGAGTGATGGAAAATACTCCCTGAAATCCAGCTCTATTCAGTTCCTCTACATCTTCTATAGAGCCTGCCAATAAGATGACGGGAATATGCTGTCTTCTTGCTTCTTCCAATACTCCCAAGGGGACTTTTCCCATAACAGTTTGTCGGTCTGACTTGCCTTCACCAGTGATAATGAGATCGGCACCTTTTATGCTTTCGGAGAAGTGAAGAGTGTCCAGCAATAACCGGATGCCGGGCTTCAATTCTGCATTCAGGAATGCCGATAGCCCTCCGCCCATGCCACCGGCTGCACCGGCACCGGGTACGTGTGTGATATCTCTGCCCGTAAATTTATAGATTACTTTAGCCAGTTTCTTCATATTCTTGTCCAACTTAGCCACCATTTCCGGGTCTGCTCCCTTTTGCGAAGCAAAGACATAAGCTGCACCAGTAGGACCGGTAAACGGATTTTGCACATCACATGCCGCCGTAAAATGAGAGTCTTTAAGTGCCGGATGTACAGCAGAAGAATCAATAGAGGCAACATCGGCCAGTAATGCTCCGCACATACCGTCAGGTCCCAACTCTTTTCCGCTTTTATCCAGAAAGCGGAATCCTACCGCTTGCAGCATTCCTAAACCTGCGTCGTTGGTTGCACTGCCGCCAAGTCCAATGATGAAGTTCCTGCATCCCCGTTCCAGTGCATCATATATCAATTCTCCCGTTCCGAGAGTAGTTGTCAACATCGGGTTACGTTTCTCTTTGGGAACGAGGGGAAGTCCGCTAATGGCTGCCGTTTCAATAAAAGCCGTCTGTCCGTCACCGGAAATGCCGTATTGAGTATTACGCAGTTCCAGCAGAGGGGAGTGGGCACAGACGGAAATGCGTCTTCCTCCGGTGGCGGCAATAAGTGCATCCTGCATCCCTTCTCCTCCGTCGGCCACGGGAAAGCTGATTACTTCGCATTCGGAGAAGACATTTCGTATACCTTTGGTAGCAGCAATTGCTGCTGCTGCCGAGGTGAGGCATTCTTTGAAAGAATCTATGGCGATTATTACTTTTTTCATGGAATGATCTGTTTGTTTTCGTCACGGTGTCCCGGATATTAGGAAACATGCCTTTACAAAGGTAAACTTTTCCGATGTAAATCTCTGCATAAAACAGGAAAACTGAGTATATTTGCAGCATGAGCGAAGATACGTATAAAACCATTACCGCCCCATCCGAGGGAATTTACACAGAGAAGCGTAGCAAGTTTATCGCTATCGCTCTGCCGGTGCGTACGGTCGAAGAAGTGAAAGCGCATCTGGAAACTTATCAAAAGAAGTATTACGATGCCCGCCACGCGTGCTATGCCTATATGCTGGGGGCCGAACGCAAAGACTTCCGTGCCAATGACAACGGAGAACCCTCCGGCACGGCAGGCAAACCCATCCTTGGACAAATCAACTCCAATGAACTGACGGACATTCTGATTATCGTAGTCCGTTATTTCGGAGGCATCAAGTTGGGTACAAGCGGACTGATTGTTGCCTATAAAGCAGCTGCTGCCGAGGCTATAGCTGCCGCTACGATTATAGAGAAGACAGTAGATGAAACCGTCGCTTTTCTTTTTGAATATCCCATGATGAACGATGTGATGCGTGTGGTGAAGGAAGAGGAGCCGGAGATACTGGAACAATCGTACGACATGGATTGCCGTATGGTGCTTCGCATCCGCAAGTCCATGATGCCGAAGTTGCGGGCACGGCTGGAGAAAGTAGAAACTTTACGTTTTGAAGAAGCATAAAGTTATTATCGGGTGCTTCCGTGATGCTTGGGTTAAAAGAAAAGTGCCTCGGCATTAAGAGAAAAAGTTCAGAGAATAAGGAGAAAACTTCTTTTCTTTAGTAACTATTCTCTGTTCAAAGCTTGCGAACGGATATTCGCAGTGCTTGAATATGTATTCGCGCAGTGCGAACGGATGTTCACAAAGTGCGGATGGACTTTCATCCGATATGTGTATGTAAATAGTTTAATTTAATAATAGAACAAGTTTGATATGGCATTTGAAGCGACCAAACGTGAGTTAGGTGAACTCTATACATTCTTTCGGCTGCTGGCCGACGGGAAAGTACCGATGGGTACACCGAAAGCGCAGAAGGATGAAACGAAGTATCGGCCCATTGCACTGATACAGAGGGAAGAACATGACGGTACACGCCGTTACTATATTGAAAAGGAAGAAATACGCATTGTTAGCGGTACGACAGAGAAAGACGGTACATTCGTTGTCGGCGATAAGGAAGAACAACGCTTTCCGCGTCAGGACTTCGGAGATGCGGCAGAGCTTATTCTTTACCAGCTGAAGAATGTGCCGGGCGAAGAAATTGAAGTTTCCGAAGGATTGGAAGCCTTTCTCGATGCCGTCAACATCTACGATCTGGAGTCCAAGACTGAGGACCGCACTGATTTCTCCGTTGCTTTCTGGCATTCCGAGGCTCCGTTGACGGGTTTTAGCGTCCGTTGCCGCCTCAGCCCCATGGCTCCGTTGCTGGATGGCGGACGTACTGCCAATCTGAAACTGGAGCAGAGCGGTGTGAAGTTTGCCGTGCCCACCGTCAACAAGGTGAATGCCTTGCCGGAATCTCCCACCGAAGTTGCCGAGCGGATGTTGATGATAGAGCGTTTGGGCGGTGTGTTGAAGTATGCCGATGTAGCCGACCGCGTATTCCGATGCAATCTGCTGATGATAGACCTCCACTTTCCCCGCATGCTGGCAGAGATGGTGCGCATTATGCACCTGGACGGCATTACCCGCGTCAGCGAACTGACGGAGCGCATCAAGGAAATGAATCCCTTGAAGATAAAGGATGAATTGATAAACAAACACGGTTTCTATGAGTTTAAGATGAAACAGTTCTTGCTGGCACTTGCCTTGGGTATGCGCCCTGCCAAGATTTATAATGGTACGGACTCTGCCGTCGAAGGTATCTTCCTGACGGACGGTAACGGTGAAGTTCTCTGCTATCACAAATCAGAACGCCAAGTCTTTGCGGACTTCCTTTATCAGAATACCCGTTTCGAAAAGAGTTCGGTGGACAAGGATAAGTACGGTTTCCTGGAACGCGAGAACGGAGTGTATTATTTCAAACTGAATGTGAAGATAGGATTGATTAAAAGATGATATGAACGAAGTATTAAAGACCATCAAGTCACGCCGTAGTGTGCGTGCCTATACGGAACAACAAGTTTCCGTAGAAGATTTGAACCGGATTTTGGAAGCTGCCACTTATGCTCCCAACGGAATGAACTTTCAGACCTGGCACTTTACTGCCATTCAGGATGCCGCTGTGCTGGCAGAGTTGAACGAGAAGGTAAAAGGCGCTTTTGCCAAAAGTGATGACGTCCATTTGCAGGAACGCGGAAATAGTGAGACGTATTGCTGCTACTATCATGCCCCGACATTGATCATCGTTTCCAATGATCCTTCCCGTTGGTGGGCACCTATGGATTGCGGTTGCGCTATGCAGAATATCTTCCTTGCTGCCAAGTCTCTCGGCATCGGTTCGTGCTGGATCAACCAACCGGGACAGACGTGCGATGATGCTGAGGTACGCGCATTCCTTACGAAAATCGGTGTACCCGAGACTCACCGCGTGTATGGTTGTGCCGCCCTGGGTTATGCCCCTGAAGGTGCTCCGATGAAAGAGAAGAAATTGGCGGAAGGTACGGTGACTATCATCCGGTAGCAGAGAGTACAAAAAAGCCCGCAGGGAGGTGCATATATAGGTAATTAATAAATTATACGTGAAGCATTTAGTATAATTCTTTCACCTCCCTTTGGGCTTTATTTATCTCTGCATATTAATAATACCGTTATCAGTATCCGTATTGTTCAATCCCTTGTTTCCTGCCTTGTGTCTGCGGCCGAACTCGAATGAATATCCTACGCGGAGTATGAACATCCGTCCCGTCTCCTTTACAAATGTATCGGAACGGAAGGGAGCTACTTCGCTGACGCGCTCTTTGCCCGTCTTATAGTTATTGGTGAACGGGAACATCACGCCGCATCCCACCTGCAAGTTCTTTTTGGTGTACATGGCTATAAATGCCACCTGGTTCTCGTTCTTCTTGATCGTTTCTCCATAAAAAGCGTTTTCTACCTTGCGGAACTGTCCGCCCAGTGAGAAACTTTTGTATTGCAAATCTACCATCAAGCCGTAATAGAAGTTGTTGTAAGTGTGACTGTAGTCCAGTCCTTCCGACCAACTGCGCGTGAATCCTGCCGAAGCATACAGTGTCAGGAAGTCTTTCAGTCCGAACAAGTCCGTGCCGTTTGTCCCTACCATCAGTTCAGTATTCAGGCTTTGGAACGACCGTTGGTTTTCATCCATCAGAATCAGTTTGCCGTTCTCTACAAAGACACTCTCCATGATAGGGCTGTCGTAGTATTGGTGGCGTACGCTCAGATTGGCATTGAATTTCTTTATCGAATAGCTGTACGACAGCGAGTTCGTGAACTGCTGGAACGTTTTCAGCAACGGATTACCGCGCACGATTTGCAGTGTATCCATGGCCTGCTCTACGTCCGTCAGCGAACCGAGCGACGGTATGGACGGGCTGATGTTGAACCGATAGCGCAGGAAGCCGGCTTTCTTCAGGTTATAACTCAACCGTACGGTAGGAGTGAACGTATAGTAAGTATGGTCTTCGGCGCCTTCCTTGAACCAGGCGCGCGTCATACCTACGCTTCCGGCATAGCTTAAATCTTTCATCTTGCCTTGTACCTCAAAGAAAGCCGATGTCTGCGATTGGTCCATCTTCGAAGTAGTGGGATTGGAACCCTTGTATTCGTTCTCCGTTCTCATTTGGTAGTGGCGTGCGCCTCCGCTCAACTTCACATTCTTGAAGCTTTTTTCATAGATGGCTTCGCCGATGATGGAGCGTTTGTCACCGTCTACCAGCGTTTGGATATCTGCCAGCGGGTTGTTTTCGTCCCGGTATTCTTTATATTTCCGGTTGTTGGTGCTGTGGATCAGTGTTCCTGTTACGTTCAGTTGGATACTCTGCTGGTGGGGCAGGGTATGCTGGAAGTAAAGGTCGAGGGCGGGCGAATAGCTGGACGAATGGTTGTTGACGTACGAATAGATGTAATCCGTAGTGCCTTCCGCCCACATTTTATTCAGTTCTTTGGCATAAGGTGCGTTGTAAATGTTGTTTCGCAGAATAGCGTTGAACACATACTTGTCCGGTTTGGTCAGGTTGTACGTCAGATTCACATTGTTGGTGGTGTTGAACGAAGGCGATTCGTCCTGTATACCTTCCTTTATGCGGTTTATGGTGCGGTCGCCCAGGAAGAATGACTCGTGCGATTCCAGCCGGGAATGATATTTGCCGTTCTTGTTGAAGTAGTCAATGCCCCATTCGGAATTCTTATAGTTGAATTTGGCAGTCAGGAAGTTTTCTCCCCATACCCGGTGCGGCGAGTCGGAGAGTTGGAAGTTTACCATTCCTCCCGTTTCCCGTTGGCGCAGGATGATGTTGACTACCGCGCCCAGTTCTTCGTCACCGTATTGCTTGCCCGGATCTTCGATGAATTCCACGCGCAGCACATCCTTAGCCCTTACGGCGGCTATCTCTTTGTCCGTCACTTTGATACCGTTGATGCGTGTCTGTACGGCTCCTCCTCCGCTTATGGACATGCTGTTGCTCAGTTTATCCACTTGCAGGCGGGCAATGCCAAGGGTGTTCAGCAAGTCGTAGGCTCCGAACGAACGCTTCACCTGGCTCTCGCTGGGGAGGATAATCTGCCTGTCTACCCGTTGCAGCACGTTGCTTGCCGATACGGTTACTTCGCCCAGGCTGACGGCATCTTCTTCCAAGGGAATGTCGCCCAGGTTTACACTCTTGTTCAGCTTCAGCAGGATATTCTCATTCCGATAGCCGATGAACGAAACGGACAGGCGATAGTCTCCCTGCTTGAGCTTGTTGAGGGTGAACCGGCCTTCTCCGTCCGAGGTAACACCGGTCACGAGGGTGGAGTCTGTGGTCCATAACGATACGTTGGCTGCTACGACGGGCTGTTGCGAGGTTTCCGTGATGCGTCCTTTGATGTAGATATTTTGCGCTTGCGTACTGAGTACCGACAAAAGCAGCAGTAAGGATAAAAGTTTTGTTTTCATATCTTTCTGTATTATCAGTGAATACTATGCAGTGCGGAACTCATTGCGAGCATCAGCAGGAGTACCTTGACGGTGATGAGGCCAAAGAGTAGTCCGAACGTAATCCACAGTGCAGTCTTTGCATGTCGTTTCATGTACTTTCCTTTTTATAATTGTTATACCGTTCCGTTATCTCTTCAATACTGACTCCCAGCAGGTCCATGATGTGGAATGTTTCGGTCAGTTGGTTATCGAAGAATTCCTTCTTCTGTATTTTCATGACCCGTCGTACGGCGTCCCGCGACAGGTAGTAGCCCATTCCCCGTTCGGGGTAAATAATTCCTTCCGCTTGCAGGTATTCGTAAGCCTTCAGTACGGTGCGCGAGTTCACTGCGAGTTGCGTGGAGAGTTCGCGAACCGATACCACCCGTTCTTCCGCCTGCCACTCCCGGGTGAGTATCTTGCCGAAACAGAAGTCTACGATCTGTTGGTATATCGGTTTATTGGTTTTGAAGTCCATACGCGTCTACAGTTGTTTCTCTTTCAATAAGAAATAGCTCGATATCCATATTCCGACGATGAACGTTGCCGGTGCGGCATAGTTGCAGAAGTTGACGATGGCTTCTGTTGCAGGAGATACCGGGAAGTTATAAGTCGGAAAAGAGATGATGCTGTTCATCCAGTACTGCTGGCTGTCCACCGTGTTGTGGTATATAACCAGACTCAGTAGTCCTACAATGCCGAAACATAGCAGTATGCTGAGGCAGAATGCTGCGAAAGCCTTGAGAAGTTTCTTCTGCTTGAAGCCGATGCAACTTGCAAAGAAGATGCCTTGCAGCAGGCATAGAAACAGTATCTGGTCTTCGTGCACTTCGTGCAGCATAATGGCATTCCCGAAGTATTGCAAGAATTCGATGCCCGTCAGTGCGAAGATTCCTTTCAGTACGGACAATAGTAAGATACTCAGCACGGGCAGCATGAAATAATATTTTATCCAAAGATGCAGGAACTTCTCGAAAGCAGATGCCGGCAGCAGCAGATAGGTGGTGGAGTTATCCTTGGTGATATTCTTCTCCAATACACAGGGGGCGGCGCAGAGAAACCACATCACGTATTTCCAGATGAAGGCACCTTGTGTCTGGTGGTCCTGGAGGCTTCCACCCCGGTTGATGTCGTACATCATGCAGAGCAGGCAGATGCCGAGAATGATGCCGGCGGTTTGCAGCAGATGCCTTCCCGTCTCTTGTTTTTCATACCGTTCCAGCAGCAGGAAGCGTTTCAGGTTGAAAGTTGCATTCATACTTTTCTGTCTTTAAATAGTTCTTTTATCATTTCCGGTTCTTGCAGCATTGCCTTGTACAGCAGTTCGATGTCCGGCGTATTCTCTTGACCCTCTGTATTGGGAAGTATCGCGAAGTAACCTTGCAGGCTCTGTTCGCTGTATATGCTGTTTCGGGGAAGACTGTCCGTATGGACGAAGAGCAGACGTTCGCTGATGCCGTCTATGGATTGGTCCAGTATCATTTCTCCTTCGCCGAGGATGATGAGATGCTCCAGCAGGTTCTCAAAATCATGTGCCTGGTGGGTGGAGATGAGCAGGGTACTCTCATCGTCCACACTACGGGTGATGATGTGTTTCAAGGCTTGTCGGGCAGAAATGTCCAGTCCGTTGGTCGGTTCGTCCAGCAGTGTCAGGGGAGTGTGCAGGGCCAGTACATACGCCAGCATCGCCTTCTTCTGCTGTCCGTAGGAGATGGCGGATAGTTCCTGATTGCCATCTACACGCAGTTCTTCAAGGTTCTGTTCAAAGTCCCTTTGGCTGAAAAGGGGATAGAATACGGAATGCTTCCGTGCGAACTGGCGGATACTTTCGGCAGGCATTTCCATTTCTTCGGGCAGGAAGAAGTAGCGGGTCAGTAATTGGGGACGGCGCAGTGCCGGATTTTCTCCGTCTATGAGGCAAGTACCTTGTTGGGGAAAGAGAAGTCCGCAAAGGAGGTGTAGCAGTGTCGTCTTTCCTGCACCATTCTCACCCAGCAGACCGTAAATGCCGGCACCTATCTGCAACGATATATCGTTGAAAATAGGTTGTTTAGGCTTGTAGCCATAGCTTAAATTCTCTGTCTGTATCATCTTGTTGTAGTGTTGCACTTGTGTACAACACTACAAACGTATGGGATGTAAAGCAGAAAAGCAAGGATTGTAGGTGATTATTAACGTGTTTTAACGCTGCTATAGCATCTCCAGTACATACCATATCGCTACCAGATGGCATGCTGAACCTGCCAATACGAAGAAATGGAAGACTGAATGCATGTAGCGTATGTGGCGGAAAGAGTAGAATAGCGTTCCGGTGATGTAGCAGACTCCTTCGGCAATAATCCAGTAGCAGGAAGTTTCGGCAATGGCAAACAGTGCTTTGAAAACAGCCAGTATGGACAATCCCATGACAATGAAGCACACGGTTTCTATGTGACTGTGTTCTTCCATCTTGCGGAAGCTGACGATTGTACCGATAATCGCGCAGAACCAGACGAAGCCGAACAGTCCCCATCCCCAAGCGGCTTCGTCCCGAAGGACAGTGAGTGTGATGGGTGAGAAGCTGCCCGCAATGTGCCAGTAGATGGCTGCATGGTCCCAATGCCGCAAGCGCCGTTTCCACGGACTGTGATGCTTCATAGCGTGGTAGAGTGTAGAGGCAATGTACGAACCGCCCATTCCGAAGAGGTAGAGCCATATACCGAATGTAGCCCACGGGTCCTGAATCTGATGACATTTCAAGAGGAATAGCGTGCCGAACGCCACTCCCATAGCAATGCCTATGCCGTGAGATATGGAGTTGACGCTTTCTTCGCCTCGGCTGTAGAAGAGGCCGTGACGTTTTTTCTTTTCAGTTGTATTCATCTTTGGGTTACAGCTTTTTGTCTTTGAAAGAAACAGATGATGTATTGAGGTAAAACAGATGGTACGTTTGGGTGAAACAGACCATCTGTTTGGGTATAACAGATGATGTGTTTTGCCTCAATGCATCATCTGTTTTTCTGTCTTGAAAAATCCCCCTTCCGTGGTACTTAAATCCTTTGTTTGTAGGAGTCAGTATGCGGAAGGGGGAATTGATATGTTTTAGTCAAAGCATCCGTAGCATGTAGGAAGCAGTTTCCGGTCGCCCAGCGTATTGTCTACACGGGCTACGTTTACCCAGAACTTGTTTTCTCTGACACTCTCTATCGGATATGCGGCCTTTTCGCGGGTGTAACTGTGTTCCCAGTTATCGGCAACGACTTCGTATTCGGGATGCGGAGCATTTACCAATACGTTGTCCTCCTTGTTTGCTTTGCCTTCCTTCACTTCCTGGATTTCTTCCCAGATGGTCAGCATTACGTTGACAAAATTATCCAGTTCGGACAGACTTTCGCTTTCTGTCGGTTCTATCATCAGCGTGCCGTGAACGGGGAAGGAGAGGGTGGGAGCATGGTAGCCGTAGTCCATCAGACGCTTGGCGATGTCATTCTCGCTGATTCCTGTTTCTTCGTGTACCTTACGGCATTCCAGAATCATTTCGTGACCTACGAAGCCGGTGGCACCCCGATAAACGATGCCGTATGTGTCTTTGAGGCACGCAGCCAGGTAATTGGCACTCAGGATGGCTATCTTCGTGGCACGTGTCAGCCCTTCCGTTCCCATCATGCGGATGTACCCGTAGGTGATGGGCAGAATGCCTGCACTGCCGAACGGAGCACCGGCTACCTGATTGGCCGCATTGCCGAACATCTTGTGTCCCGGCAGGAACGGCACCAGGTGCTCGGCCACACAGATAGGGCCTACGCCCGGTCCGCCGCCACCGTGAGGCGAAGCAAACGTTTTGTGCAGGTTCAGGTGGCATACGTCCGCCCCGATAAAGCCGGGATTCGTCAAGCCTACCTGCGCATTCATGTTGGCACCGTCCATATATACCTGCGCACCGCAAGCGTGGATGATGTTGCAGATTTCTACGATCTCCGTTTCGAAGATGCCGTGTGTAGAGGGATAGGTGATCATCAGAGCGGCAAGGTCATCCTTGTTCTCTTCTGCTTTGGCGCGAAGGTCGGCCATGTCTACATTGCCTTGTTCGTCGCAGGCACAAGTCACGGTGGAGAAGCCTGCCTGGATGGCAGATGCCGGATTGGTTCCGTGTGCGGATGCCGGTATCAATACCTTGCTGCGGTGTCCTTGTCCGATGCTTTCAAGGTAGGCACGGATCACACGAAGTCCTGCATATTCGCCTGCCGCACCGGAGTTCGGTTGCAGGCTGACGCCGGCAAAGCCGGTGATTATCTTCAGTTCTTCACTGAGGTTGCGTATTAGTTCGCGGTAACCTTCTGCCTGGTCTTCGGGTACCAGCGGGTGCATTCCCATAAATTCCGGACGGCTGAGGGGCAACATTTCTGCGGCTGCATTCAGCTTCATGGTACACGAACCGAGGGAAATCATGGAGTGTGCCAGAGAGATATCTTTGCGGTCGAGGCGCTTGATGTAGCGCATCATTTCCGTTTCCGTATGATATTTGTTGAATACCTCGTGCGTCAGGTAGGCACTTTGGCGCTTCAGCTCATTGCTGATAATGCAGCTCTCCGGTATATCGCTCACTTTCGTCCAGTCTTGTCCGGCGGCGATGGCGAAGATAGATACCAGTACGTTGGCGGCTGCCACGTCTGTGGTTTCGTCGATGCTCATTCCTACATCGCCGTTCTTGAAGTAACGTAGGTTCACTTCTTTGCTCAGAGCGATGGTACGTATCTGTTGTGCCGAAATGGTGTCGGGCAGAGCGAAGCGCAGGGTATCGAAATACTGTGTGTTGACTTGCTTGTAGCCCAGTCCGTTGATAATCTTTTCCAGGTATACGGCAATGCTGTGGATGCGTCCTGCGATGGTGCGTATGCCTTCCGGTCCGTGATACACGGCATAGAAGCCTGCCATGGTTGCCAGCAGCGCTTGCGCGGTACAGATGTTGGAGGTTGCCTTTTCCCGCTTGATGTGTTGCTCGCGGGTTTGCAGAGCCATGCGGTAGCACATCTTTCCGTATCTGTCTTTGGACCAGCCGATGATGCGTCCTGGCATATTGCGCTTGTACTCGTCGCGTGTGGCAAAGTAAGCTGCCGACGGACCGCCGTAAAACATCGGAGTTCCCAGGCGCTGGGTGGTTCCGAAGACGATGTCGGCTCCCCATTCTCCCGGAGGGGTGAGCAGGGCAAGGCTCAGGATATCGGCGGCAACGGCAACTTTGCATTCTGCCGCATGGGCTTTTTCTACAAAAGCGCGGTAATCTTCTGCATTTCCGCAAGCATTGGGATATTGCAGTACGCAGGCAAAGATGTCCGGGGTAAGCTCCAGTTCACTGTATTTGCCCGTGCGGAGCTCGATGCCTTGCGGAATGGCGCGGGTAGTCATTACTGCCAGAGTCTGCGGGAAGACGTTTTCGTCTACAAACACTACGTTCGCTCCCGATTTCTGCATAGCACGGGGACGCAGGGCGTACATCATGGTTACGGCTTCGGCGGCGGCAGTTGCTTCGTCCAGCAGGGAGCAGTTGGCAAGCGGCATGCCGGTGAGGTCGCATACGGCGGTCTGGAAGTTCATCAGGGCTTCGAGGCGTCCTTGTGATACCTCGGTCTGGTAGGGAGTGTAGGAAGTGTACCATACGGGATTCTCGAACACATTCCGCTGGATCACGGCGGGGGTGATGGTGTTGTACCAGCCCATGCCGATGTAGGTGGCATAAAGTTTGTTTTTGGCAGCCAGTCCTGCAATGTGCTGTCCGAACTCGTATTCGGTCATAGCTTCGGGCAAAGCCAACGGCTCTTTCAGGCGGATGTTGGCAGGAATGGTTTTATCTATCAGCTCGTCCAGGCTGTTCACTCCGATTTTGCGGAGCATCTGTGCCTCGTCTTGTTTGCTGATGCCGATGTGGCGGCAGGCCAATAGGTCGTTTTTCATGACTGTATATATTTAAGTTTAATGTTTATCTAAAGAACGGATTCTCCGCTTTCTCAATTCCGATTGTTGTCGGTGCCCCGTGTCCCGGATAGACAATGGTGTCGTTGGGAAGCACGAACAGACGACTGCAAATATGGTCTATCAGTTCGTCAAAGTTTCCACCGGCAAGGTCGGCGCGGCCGATGCTTCCCTGGAACAGTACGTCGCCTGAGAACATGCAGTGGTCTGCCGCACAATAAAACACCAGACTGCCCGGTGAGTGTCCCGGTACGTGGATAGCCTCCAGTTTGGTATTGCCGAAGGTGATGATATCGCCGTCGTGCAGGTAACTTCCCAGCGGTACGGGCGGCTCCTGCAACTGAAAGCCGAACATGCGGCTCTGCTTCGGAGCTTCGTCAATCCAGAACTCGTCTGCCTGGTTGGCTTCGGCTTTCAGTCCGAATTCTTTCAGCATGAAAGGATTACCGAAGATATGGTCCAGGTGCAGGTGCGTGTTCAGCAGGTGCTTCACGTTCAGTTCATTCTTGATGATAAAGTTCTTCAGAGCCTGCTTCTCCTCTTCGTAGAAGCAGCCGGGGTCAATGACCACCGCCTCGTTGGTTTCGTCCCAAAGTACGTAGCAGTTCTCCGGGAACATATTAAATTCAAATCTCTTTATCTTCATGATAAGATTTATGATTTTAGATTTATGATTTTAGATTTTAATAGTTCGGGACTCAGTTTCCTACATGCACCACTTTCTTGGTTTCAAAGAACTCTTCCTCAAAGAAATCCTTCAAGTCCCACATGGTGGTCTTGTTCTTGACGGGCATTGCTTCTTGTCCCAGCTCGCCGCCTTTCAGGCAAATCAGTCCGTTGGGCAGGGAGTTCTGCTGCTTGGTAGAGATGTTCTTGCGGATAATCTTGAGTAAATCGGTCAGTGGCATTACGGCACGGCTTACGACGAAGTCGAACGTCTGCTTCTCTTCTTCGGCGCGGGCATGGCGGAAAGTAACGTTCTTCAGCCCGATGCTGTTTGCCACTTCGGTAGCTACGCGCACTTTCTTGCCGATGCTGTCCACCAGGTGGAACTTCACTTCGGGGAAGAGGATGGCAAGGGGAATGCCCGGAAATCCTCCGCCGGTGCCAAGGTCCATGACTTTTGTACCCGGTCTGAAGTTGATAACTTTGGCAATGCCCAGTGAGTGGAGCACATGGTGCTCGTATAGGTTTTCGATATCTTTACGCGAAATGACGTTTATCTTGGAGTTCCAGTCCAGATAAAGATCGTAGAGTGCGGCAAACTGCTTTTTCTGTTCCTCTGTCAGGTCAGGAAAGTATTTGCTGATGATTTCCATATTGCTTATTCTTTTACTTCGTTTAAAATCATTGAATCGTCGCTCAGCAGGTGTTGTACCATCTCGTACGGAAGGGTGATTTGTACCGGTCCCATTACGTATGGTGCAATGTCGTATACATTATAATAAAAGGTGATGCCTTCTTTGCTGAGGTAGAAGTTCTCGGTCGGTGCCAGCTCGCCGGTGGTGGCGTAGCCCATATCTTCCAGTTCCTGGCGGGTGGCTACTTTATTGTCTGCCATCAGTTGGTTCCATAGCAAGTCGGTCAGGGGTTCTTCGTAGTCGCTGACGAACAAATCGTCCAGGCGGAGGGGAGCTAACGTGCGCAAGTCCATGTTGAGGAAGGTGGTCATGTAGATGCCGTGGGCACCACCGGTGAACTCTTCGTAGCGGTAGCGGTACACTAACAGATGCTTGGTATAGAGTTGCACATGGCTCCGGATGTATTTGTAGTACGAGTACCAGGCTCCTATGCTGCTTTCATTTTCCTTGTCCTGCTCATCTTTCTTGTACATCGGTTCGAGGTCGCCCCGATAATCGCTGATATATTTCTCGGTATATTTCTTTACAGCTTCTTCGGGTGTCATCGTCATGTATTTATCGCCGAAGCAAAGGGAGAGGAAGTAGGTATTCAGGCTATCTTTCAATCTGACGTCGGACGACTTGCTGGCGTACGTAAAGTCGATAACGATGTTGCAGGCTGGCTTGGCGGTATCTCCAAAGAGGTGTACCGTTTCATTTATCTGTATGCTGTCGAACTCCAGCGCTCCTGCGTTTTTGTTCACGGTGTTACCGCAAGAAAAGAAAAAGCCGCTTGCCGCAAGCAGAAGGACAAGTAGGCTGACAGTTTGCTTTTTCATATTGAATTTCGTTTATAAATCAACATTTCAATCAAGAATCTTTATCGACAAATATAGAACTTATTAACGAACTGCATGCATAAAAAAGAAAAATTAATTCCGGCAAGCGGTTAAAACTTTCTATCCATTTCCATATATTGAACAAACTGCTCATTCCGGTTGTTGCATAGTTACAAGAACAACTGTTTAAATAAGAATTGAATGAGCAATAATTATCATCACTTCAAGATGCGCGTTGTCGGTACATGGGTACTGACCGCCATCTTGTTGCTGTTTTCTACTGTCTTTACAGATTTTCCTTATTCCAACGAGATACAGATGGTACTGGCACTTCCCGTACTGCTGTTTTTCTGCGCTCCTTTTTATACCGGTGCCTGGAAGCGTACACGGTTGGGACGTAAAAACATAGATGGACTGGTAGCTCTCACTACCTCCGTCGCTTTCCTTTTCAGTGTATTCAATACCTTCTATCCCGATTACATGTACAGTCGCGGCATGGAACCGTATGTCTATTATCCGGTTACCGTTCTCATCATAGCCTTTGTCCTGACCGGGGAACTGATAGAAGGATATCCCAGAGCATCCCGCGTCTTTCCGGAGAAACAACGCATTGACGACCGTGTGGCCGAACTCTTTATCCCCGTTGTCCTTGTGGTGTCTGTCCTTACCTTCTTTATATGGATCTTCTTCGGTGGAGTGGATGTCTTGTCTCATGCCATGCTGTCGGCTGTTTCCGTGTTGATAATAGCTTGCCCGTGTACACTTGGCCTGGCTACTCCCATTGCTTTGATGTCCGGTGTAAACAAGGCTGCCCACAACCATATCCTGATAAAAGATACCTTGGCTTTGGAACAGATGCGCAATGTAGACGTCGTAGTTTTCGACAAGACGGGGACACTGACCGAGGGGCATCCCACCGTTACCGGCTGGCTCTGGGCGCAGGGACAGGAAGAATATTTCAAGAATATATTGCTGGCTGCCGAAAAAGAATCCGACCACCCTTTGGCAGAGGCTATTGTCGCTGCTTTGGAGGAGGAGCACGTGGTTCCCGTTGCTTTGGATGGCTTTGAGAACATCATCGGAAAAGGTATCAGAGTATCTTATCAAGGTGCTGAATACTGGGTGGGCAGTCATAAACTGTTGAAGGACTACCAGGCCTATTTGTCGGATGTACTGGGCGATATGCTGGTGCAATACGAGTCGGAAGGCAACAGCATTGTATACTTTGGACGCGAAAGCAGGTTGCTTGCCGTTATTGCCATCAAGGATCAGTTGAAAGCAACCGCCTCTTGGGCCATCAAGGAACTGCACAAACTGGACGTTGAAATCTGTATGCTCACCGGCGACGGTGAACGCACGGCTTCTTCCGTAGCCTCCAGCCTGGGCATCATGCGGTTTATAGCCGATGCCATGCCCGACGATAAGGAAGACTTTATCCGTGAATTGCAGCTTCAAGGTAGAACGGTTGCTATGGTTGGCGACGGTGTCAATGATTCGCAGGCCTTGGCTTGCGCCGACATCAGTATTGCGATGGGTAAAGGTACTGATATGGATGTGGCTATGGTCACCTTGAAGACTTCGGACTTGCTGTTGCTGCCCCGTGCTTTCCGGTTGTCCGGCCGTACAGTCCGCCTGATGCATCAGAATCTGTTCTGGGCATTCATCTTTAATCTGATAGGTATACCTGTTGCCGCCGGAGTGCTCTATCCCGTTTACGGTATTCTGCTCACTCCCATGTTGGCAGGCGCTGTGATGATACTTTCATACGTATCTGTTGCGCTCAACAGCCTGAAGTAAAGTTAGCTGTTTCTATATTCCAGCGGGCTCATACCCATGTGCCTCTTGAAGTATTTGCCGAAGAACGAGGCGCTGGGGAAGTTCAGTGAGTAAGCAATCTCCTGGATCGTCATATTCGTAGACTTCAGCTTGGCCTTCACATCGACGATGACAACATGGGCGATGATATCCAGCACATTCTTTCCCGTCACAACTTTTACCGTAGTGCTGAGGTGCTGCAAGGAGATACCCAATTTGTCCGCGTAGAACTGTGCGCGGCGTTCGTGGGTATAATTCTCTATGACGAGCTGCACCAGTTCGCGGCATATCTCTTCTTTCCGGTTCTTGGTGTTTTTCAGTGTGTACGGGCGATTGCTGTACATTCGGTCTATGCCTTGAAGAAGCATGCTCAGCGTATTCTGTGCCGTTCTGGTATCAGGAGGATAGGGACCGGTGGTGATACGGGCCAGTAATGCGAAATAATCTTTGAAGTAAGAAGCGACGGTAGGTTCGACAGTCAGCACCGGATACTCTAATATCGTTGAAAAGGAGCGCAGGGTAGATTGGATGAGGTTAACCCCGTTGAGGCAATGGGATGAAAAACCTACGAATCCCAGGCGTACTTTCTCTTTTTGTTCGTAAAACTGGATAATGGTTCCGGGGAGCAGGGTGATGAAGTCACCTTGTTTGATTTCCGAGTCCATCAGGTTGATGGATACTTTGATTGAACCTTCTAAGCAGAGTGCAAATATGCAAGCTTTCAGCCGGCATGACTGCTTATATATATTTAAAACGTCTTCCGTTACTTCTGTCCATGCAATCGTGTCGACGGGCAAGTCTACTTGAGGAAATTCCATACGCTTTGTCGTTTTTAACTGCGTACAAAGGTAATTCTTTTTTCATAAGAAGTAACGGAAAACGTCTGTTTTTTTAGAATGTTACATCCATTTTAACAACGAATGTGCGAGGTGCACCTACTGCCATAGGGCGGTAACTGTATTCCTTGTTCAGCAGATTGTTTATCATGAATTGGAAAGCAACCTCTTTGGTTGCCTTTACACCCAGGCGCATATCCACTGTGGTATAAGCCGTATTATGCTTTTTCCAGTAGGTGGTCAGGGTTTCTCCGTCGGAGTAACCGAAGAGAATGCCACGTACATAGTCCAGCAGGTCGCGTTGGGCTTTGGCACGTTCGTCCAGCATGATGTAGTCCACGGCAAGCATCTTGCTCTTCCAGTTTATGTTGGCGCCTACGTTGATGCGTTTCCATTGGAAGTCCATGGTGGCCTTGAAGCTGTGTTTCGGGCGATACTTCAGGTATTTGCCGTCGTTGCTCTTCTCTTTCATCTGGAGCGGGTCGGTGTAGGTGTCTTCCAGGGCATTGCGTTTCTTGTAGTCGGCATCGCGTGGTTCGGTATATACATATCCCAGATTGTAGAGCAACTTGGTGTTCTTGTTGAAGGTGTACATACCGCTGGTGCTGATTTCCATACCATAAATCTGTGCTTTGGAGACGTTGTGGAACTGTGCCCCGATGCCGAAGCCTTTGCCGTCTTTCAGCATCTGGATGGCATCGTCTATACTGTTAATCATGCTCAGGTCGGAGTTGTTGAACAAGCCGAACTGAAATTCCACCATATCCTTGTATTGCGTATAGAAAGCGGCAAGGTCTGCAAAACCTTGCAGGTTGCCGATCTTGTATCCCTGCTTGAAACCGAGTTCGGCGTTAAAACCTTTTTCGGGCTGTACGTTGTAGTTGGGATATACGCCTACACCTCCGATGTCCTTACGCAGATACTTTTCGGTGATGGACGGGTTGCGGTAACCTTGCCCGAAGCTGGCGCGCAGGAAGCTGTAGTCGGCAAGCTGATAATTCAGTCCGGCGCGGAATACGGGACGGAAAGGGATGTTGGTGCCGAATACCTTTGTGTCGGCTTCCCGGTAGTGCTTGTCTATCCGATAGTATTCGCCGCGTACACCGGCCGATACACTGAGGCGGTCCCAGAAGCGCTGGTCGTATTGGAAGAAGGCGGCTACGTTATCGCTTTGATGCACTTCTTCCGTATCGCCTGAGAAAGTACGGATATGCTCATAAGTAAGTCCGGTGGTGATCTGTGCGCCGCCGTCCCATTTCTTGTTGAACTGGTAGTCGAGGTAGTAATCGTAGTTCTTGTCCGTTCTGGTTGCGGGCTGGTTGCGTTCCGGGTTCAATACATTAGAGAGCCAGGGAATCAGGTCGCTGGGGAGTTTGCCATCCATCAACCCGCCTAAGTCGGAGGGCAGGCCGTTGTTCATCACCCAGGAGATGAGGTCGCAATAATCGGCGGTGGTTGCGGTAGGGAAGATATTGCCGAGGGAGCCGAAAGCGCCGTCGATCAAATCATTCAGATTATTGCTCACCGCCCATTTGAGTGCTCCCGAAATCAAGGGTTGGAGGGCAGTGTAGTCTCCGTTGGCTATGTTCTGTATGACTTGTGCATCGGTACCCATATTGCCCAGGATGTCGGTGATGGAGGCCGATTGTGTAGGACGTGCCAGATTGTCCGCACTGTAATAGAAGCGTCCCTTTACCTTGTGAGAAATTCCTTTTTCCGGATTGGTGAAGTTGAAGAACGGGTCTATGCGGAACGTATTGGATTCGCGTCCCATGTTGGCGAAAGGAGAGGGGCGGTAAGCTTCACTTGGCGAACGCCATATAAAGAAATCCCCATACCTGTTGGACAGGAAATCTACGTTGAAACCGTAATTCATCAGGTTCATTCCCATATCCGGCTGATAATAGGTCAGGTTGCCGTTTATGTGGAAACGCTTGTTATAGCCTTGCTGGCGGTAGCCTTCGTCCGTGAAGAGATTCAGTCCGCCGCTGACGTCGAAGTTGCCGATGCGGCGGGAGTGGGTGAGGTCGAAGCCTTCGTACAGAGGATTGCGCACACCGCTGAAAAGGCTGTTGCGCAACAAAGGCTTCACCGGATATTTGTCTTCTTTCCAGAGGGACTTGTCGCTCCATTGGTAATCACTGTTGGCAGGGTCGCCGTAGATACCTACATAAGCGCTGACGCGGGTCTGCGGGGTCAGTCCCGGCCGGGCGGTACGTATATTGATGATACCGTTCAGTGCAGACGAGCCGTAGAGTACGCTGGATGCTCCCTTTATAACTTCTACTTGCTGCACGTTTTCCAGTGGCACGGCATTCCAGTTGATGACTCCGTTCTGGGGGCTGAGCACGCTCATGCCATCTACCAGCACCAGGCTGCGGGCGCCTACGCTGTATGTCCATCCTCCACCTCCGCGGATGCTGGGTTGTTTGTCTACGATGTCTACCCCCGGAATGGTTTGCAGGGTGGAGGTGATGTCGGTGGGAGCCTGGCGGGCAATGTCACTGGCTTTGATCAAATCCATGGAGACAGTTACATCACTCAGCTTCTGCTCAAAGCGTCCGGCCGAAACCACGACGTCCTCTAGCAGGTTGGTGCTTTCCTTCATGTAGACATCTTTCTGCAGGATGTCTCCCTTGTTGATGACGATGGGCATCTGTACATCATCATATCCTACGTAACTGAAGACCAAGTCTACGCCGCCTACCGGCAGACTTATCTCGTATGCACCGTTTATATCGGTAACCACACCTTGCGTATCCTTCAGCTTGTAAATGACCGATGCGCCTACCAGCGGTTCACTGGTAGCGGCATCATAAACATGCCCTTTCAGCGTTTGGGCAGAAATAGAAAAGCTGAATAGTAACATTGCGAATAGCGTTATCAGAATTCTTTTTTCCATAAGTCTGTATATTTTAGTGAATAGCTATATCAGAATGTTTGCAAAGTACGTGAGATAACACCGGATTATCAAGGTGTATTTTTCGTTTTTAGTATCACAAATTTAATATTTTAATTGGATATATACTTAAAAGCGCTCTTTTTTTGGACTATAATTCATTTTTTTTGCAATGCGCTGATACATTTCCGTTTCTGATTTGTTATTACTGAGAAGTGTTAACCTTGCAAATAAACAGAACCATGAAACTATGTCACAAATTTATCGTCTCGGGATGTTTCATCTCCCTATGGACGGGATTTTGCGCACAGGCACAGGAGGTGCCCGCTGTTGTTCCTGATTCACTGATTACTATCGGATATACCGTGGGACGTGAGAAGAATGTTTCTTCCCTTGTCGAGAAATTCACGGGTAAACAACTGAAAATAGAGCAGATTACCAATCCTTTGGAGGCTATTTATGGTAAAGTGCCCGGTTTAACAATACACCGGGCGGCCAATGGAACGGCAGCACTCGATGCCGTACGTCTTCGCGGAACTACTTCGCTGACCAGTGGAAATGATCCGTTGATTATCGTCGACGGTGTGTTTGGTGATATCTCGATGCTTACCTCTATCTATCCCACGGATATAGAAAGCTTTACCATCTTGAAGGATGCTTCCGAAACGGCGCAATACGGTTCTCGCGGTGCGTCCGGTGTCATTGAGATAACGACCAAAAAAGGAATCAGAGGAAAAACGAGGGTGAGCTATAATGGTAACTTCGGCATTGCCCTTGCCTATAAGAAACTTGAAATGCTGTCGGCAAACGAGTATCGCAATGTGGCACACCAGCAGGGAATATCTATTATCGACTTGGGAAACAATACCGATTTCCAGAAAGAAATACAACAGACCGGATTGCAGCAAGACCATCATGTAGCCTTCTATGGAGGAAGGGATGAATCGAGTTATCGTGTGTCTCTGGGATTTATGAGCAGGGAAGGGGTGATAGTGCATGAGAAACTGACCAATTTTACTTCGAATATGAATATGACTCAGAAGATGTTCGACGGATTTATACAGTGCGATGTCGGCATGTTCGGATCGGTGCAGAATAACCGCAACCTGGTGGATGAACAAAAAACATTCTATTCGGCAGCTGCCTTCAACCCTACCTTCCCTAATCATAAGAATGCCGACGGCGGTTGGGACGGAGTGACCAATGCCAGCCAGATAACCAATCCCCTGGCATGGATGGAGGTGAAGGATAAGGAATCTTCTTCGCATATCAGCACCTATGCCAAACTGAAACTGAACTTCACGCGGGACTTGAAGTTGCAGCTTTTCGGTTCTTATTCCTATAATATGGTAGAGAATTCCCAATACCTGCCTACCAGTGTATGGGCACACGGGCAGGCCTACCGCGGTGTGCGGAAGTCGGAATCGCTGGTAGGAAATGCGATGCTGACCTATCAGAAGCATGTAGGACGCCATTTCATAGATATGTTGGCTTTGGCGGAAGCGCAGCAAGAGAACTTTACCGGCTTTTATACGACGGTGACCAATTTCAGTTCCGACTTATTCGGATATGATAATTTGCAGGCTGGCGCCTTGCGGCCGTGGGAAGGCACGAACTCCTATTACGAACGTACCCGGCTTGCCTCTTTCATGGGACGTATCAATTACACCTATGCCGACCGCTATATCCTGACGGTGAATGCCCGTGGGGATGCTTCTTCCAAGTTCGGAAGCAATCATAAATGGGGATTCTTCCCTTCTGTTTCGGCAGCCTGGAATGTGACGCAGGAAGAGTTTATGAAGCAGTTTCCACAAGTGAATAATCTCAAAATCCGTGTCGGATATGGTTTGGCGGGAAACCAGAGCGGGATCGATTCTTATACCACCCTTCGGCTGGCAAAACCCAACGGAGTGGTGCCGGTGGGGAGTTCGCAAGTGGTTTCTTTGAGTGAGTTGCGCAATACCAATCCCGATCTGAAGTGGGAAGTGAAACACAATCTCAATGCCGGTTTTGACTTGGCGCTGTTCGGCAACCGCCTGCTGTTTTCTGCCAACTATTATCTTTCCAAAACTACCGATATGCTTTATACCTATAACGTAAGCGTACCGCCGTTTACTTATAACACGCTGGTAGCAAATATCGGCTCCATGCGCAACACCGGTGTGGAGATAGCCGTGGGCGTGACGCCTCTGAAAACGGAAGATATGGAACTGAATATCAATGCCAACGTGTCGTTCCAGCAGAATAAGTTGCTTTCCTTGAGCGGATCGTATGACGGTGAGTATATCAGCGCAGCACAATACAAAAGTATTTCCAGCCTGGATGGAGCCGGTTTTCATGGAGGCTACAACCATATCGTCTATCAGATTGTGGGGCAGCCGCTCGGTGTGTTTTATCTGCCGCGTAGCAACGGGATGGTTTCGGATGGAAACGGGGGCTATAAATATGAAGTGGCCGATTTGAATGGCGGCGGCGTAAGCCTGGAAGACGGCGAAGATCGTTACATTGCCGGGCAGGCGATGCCGAAGGCGCTTGTCGGTTCCAATATCAGTTTCCGCTATAAGGACTTTGACCTCTCGGTACAGATAAACGGAGCCTTCGGACATAAAATATACAATGGCACTTCACTGACCTATATGAATATGGGGAGTTTCCCCGATTATAATGTCATGAAAGGTGCTCCGCAGGCTAATATCAAAGACCAGACGGCTACGGACTATTGGCTGGAACGGGGAGATTACCTCAACTTTGACTACGTAACTGCAGGATGGAATGTCCCCTTGCACAGCCGTACAAAGAAGTATATCCAGAACCTGCGCCTGACTTTTACGGTGAACAACCTGGCTACCATCACCGGTTATTCCGGTGTCTCGCCTATGATAAACAGTTCTACGGTAAACAATACCTTGGGGCTGGATGATAAACGGAATTATCCGCTTGCCCGGACTTATACGTTAGGATTGAGTATTAATTTCTAAAGAAGAGCATTATGAAGAAGTTTCGGATGATATATTGGCTGATTGCCGCTTGCTGCTTTCCGTTGCTTGTAGCTTGCAATGGTTTCCTGAAAGAAGATCCTCGCGACGGGATCGACGAGAACGATGCCTATCGGACGCTTTCCGATTTGTATTTGAATGCCGTGGCGTCACTTTATAATTATGTAGGCGGATATGCCGACAGTCAGGGACTGCAAGGAACCGGCCGCGGCGTGTACGATTTGAATACGTTTACCACCGATGAGGCCATCATGCCCACCCGTGGCGGTGACTGGTACGACGGTGGCTTCTGGCAGGGATTGTACCTGCATGAGTGGGGCGTGAACAATGATGCTATTCAGGCTACCTGGGAGTATCTCTATAAAGTAGTGATGCTGAGTAATAAATCGGTAGAGCAGATTCAGAAGTTTCAAGCAACCCACGATTCTCCGGAGTTGCCGGGCTATTTGGCGGAAGTACGCGCCGTGCGTGCCATGTACTATTATTATCTGATGGATTTGTTCGGGCGCGTGCCGTTGGTGCTTTCTTCTTCCGTATCTATGGACGAAGTGGTGCAGAAGGAGAGAAAAGAAATCTTCGATTTTGTGGTGAAGGAATTGCAGGAAGCTGCTCCTCTGCTTGCAGAGAATCATAGCAATCAGTCGGGCGATTATTATGGCCGTCTCACCCGTCCGGTGGTTTACTTCCTGCTTGCCAAGCTGGCACTGAATGCGGAAGTCTATACAGACAATGACTGGACGGATGGAGTGCGTCCCGATGGAAAGAGCATCTACTTTACGGTAGACGGACAGCAGTTGAATGCCTGGCAAACAGTGATTGCCTATTGTGACCGGATTGCCGCTATGGGATATCGGTTGGAACCTCAATATGAAGCGAACTTTGCCGTTTACAATGAATCTTCGGCGGAGAATATCTTCACTATCCCTATGAATAAGACTCTCTATACCAATCAGATGCAATACTTGTTCCGTTCGCGTCATTACAATCATGCCAAGGCTTACGGACTGAGTGGCGAGAATGGTTCCAGTGCTACGATAGATGCATTGCGTGTGTTTGGATATGATACTGCTGAGGTAGATCCTCGTTTTGATAAATGCTACTTTGCCGGTGTGGTGTACGATTTGAAAGGGAATGCAATCAAGCTGGACGATGGAACTGTGTTGGAGTATCATCCGTGGGAGGTGGCGGTGGATATTTCGGATACCCCTTACGAAAAGACGGCGGGTGCCCGGATGAAAAAATATGCCATAGATGTGAATGCAACCAAAGATGGCAAGTTGATGGAGAATGATATTGTACTGTTCCGCTATGCCGATGTGCTGTTGATGAAGAGTGAAGCAAAAGTTCGCAATGGAGAAGACGGGGATGGGGAATTGGCGCAGGTTTGTAGTCGTGTAGGGGCTGCTGCGCGTCCGGCAACTTTGGAGAACTTGCTGGATGAGCGGTTGATGGAATTTGCCTGGGAAGGATGGCGCCGCCAGGATCTTGTCCGTTTCGGGATGTTTACGCGCGAGTACAGCAATCGCCAGCAATTGCCGGGGGAAGAAAACGGATATACTACCGTGTTTCCTATTCCGGGGAATGTGCTGAGGATGAATAAACGCTTGGAGCAGAATAAAGGATATTAAAATGGTGATGAATGATCGCTAAAAAATCATTATCTTTGCTTGCATGAAATTAGAAGTATCAGATTGGGAAGTAATACCCTATGCCGGAGCATGGAACCGGCAGACAGAATGGTTTGATGCACTTGTGCATGCCAAACAGGCGGGAGAGGAGTATGTAAATCATATTGTGCTCTGCGAGCATCCGCATGTATATACGTTGGGGCGCAGTGGTAAGGAAGGCAATATGCTTTTGAGTGAGGAACAACTTCAAAAGATAGGTGCCACGCTCTATCACATAGACCGTGGCGGGGATATCACTTATCATGGTCCGGGGCAATTGGTTTGTTATCCTATCCTGAACCTCGAAGAGTTTTCTTTGGGGTTGAAAGAGTATGTTCATTTGCTGGAAGAGGCTGTAATCCGTGTTTGTGCCTCGTATGGCATCACCGCCGGGCGTTTGGAAAAAGCAACCGGAGTATGGCTGGATGGCAATACGCCCCGTGCCCGTAAAATATGTGCTATCGGTGTACGTAGCAGCCATTATGTCACGATGCACGGACTGGCTCTGAATGTGAATACCGATTTGCGTTATTTCAGCTATATCAATCCTTGCGGATTTATAGATAAAGGAGTCACTTCTCTGCAGAAAGAGTTAGGGCGTGAAGTGCCGATGAAAGAAGTGAAAGAACGCCTTTGCGAAGAACTTAAAAAGTTGCTTCAACGCTGATCGATTCGGTGGGTAAGGAGTTAATTAATAATATAGGGCTTCGTGTGTCTAAAGGATACACGAAGCCCTATATTATTATATTCAGAATGTAAAAATCGCAAAGGTAGTGTAAGGCCATGTGATTAGAGACTAATCTTTTGATAAGGAGTTTTCGATAGCGCTATATTTCTGCTTAATTAAATGATATTCAAATGAATAGTATGTAGTTTTAGAAGTGTCTTTTAAACGTTCGTTTAATGGACGCAAAGATAATGCTGTTTTTTTTATCCGCAAAATGTTTAATAAAAATCTTTTAGATTATATCTCTATTTGTTGCGTAATCTGTTGGTGTCTAGTACAATGGGATTCATTCTCTATAATTTAAAATTCCGTTCTCTTTTATTAAACTCTACTCCTCCTGTTTTTCTAAATCTTGACGTCCAAAAAACGAACGTCTATTGAACGCTTTTTGCTTGTAATCCGTTCGTTTATAGCTTTTTACCTGCAAGGTAATGAACAACTACAGAAAATCTGTTGGCAAGAAGAGTACAAAGCTTGTCGTAATTCATATAAAGTGCTCGCAAGTGATTGAATTTCAAGTGTATGCAAGAAGTTCAAAGCCCCGAAAGAACACCCTTTTCTGAAATAATCATAGGATGGAAACAGAGAAAGAGAGCGAAATATGGTATGCCATGCGTGCTACTTACCGCAGAGAGCCCGATGCCATGCGGTTGCTCGAAAAGGAAAAATTAGGTTGTTTCGTCCCCATGCAATACAAAATCAGCATGAAAAAAGGGAAGAAAGTCCGCGCTTTGGTTCCCGTCGTTCACAATTTGCTCTTTGTCCATGCCCGTCCCTCTGAATTGAAGCGTGTCAAGTCGCAGGTCACTTACCTGCAATATATCACCGATACTCGTAGTGGACAGAAGATCATCGTCCCCGACAAGGATATGCAGCGTTTCATCGCCGTATCCGGTACCTACAACGACCATCTCCTATACTTCCAGCCTGACGAACTGAACTTGTCAAAAGGCACTAAAGTTCGTGTCACAGGTGGAGAATTCGAAGGCCAGGAAGGTGTTTTCCTGAAAGTAAAAGGTGCCCGCGACCGTCGTGTAGTCATCCAGATACAAGGTGTCATCGCTGTTGCCATGGCCACCATCCACCCGGATCTTATAGAAGTAATCAAATAACATCTGAAATCATAAATCATAAATAATCATGTCTCTTTCCGAAGAAACAATCACTCTTCAGCGTGCCGCGCACGATCTGATGTATTTGGGTATGGACGGGAGTCCCGTCTATAGCGATGACTTGTCCCGCCGTAACGGCGAAGTTTATCGTCTGACCACGGCTTTATATAATTCCGGTGTCAAAGGATCTACCATTGAAGAGCAGGCTAATGTCTGTCTTGCTCTCCTGATGGGCTATAGCGCATCATTCATCGACCACGGCGAGAAGCAGAAACACGTCCAGGAAGTCTTGGACCGTTGTTGGGACATCCTTGATGCTTTTCCTGCTTCGTTGTTGAAGCTCCGTCTGCTTACCGCTTGCTATGGTGAAGTATTCGACGAGCCTTTGGCCGATGAAGCCCGCGCTATCATCGCCGCCTGGGACGCAGCATCGCTTACTCCCGAGCAGCAGGAAGCTATCGCTGAGTTTCAGAATGTGATTGACAATCCTTATCCTTGGGAATATATTGATGAATGAAAATTGCGAATTTATATTCATTCGTAATTAATAATCTATTATAATGCTTAATAACAAATCCGTATTGATTACCGGAGGAACAGGTTCTTTCGGTAAGAAGTTTGTGGAAACCATTCTCCGTGATTATCCGCAAGTAAAGAAAATTATTATTTATTCGCGTGATGAGCTGAAGCAGTTCGAACTGAAGCAGAAGTATCCTGAGCGGAAGTATCCGCAGATGCGTTATTTTATTGGTGATGTCCGTGACCTGGAACGCCTGACGCGTGCCTGTGAAGGAGTAGATGTGATTATTCATGCTGCCGCCATCAAGCAGGTTGATACTGCTGAATATAATCCTGAAGAGTGTATCAAAACCAATGTGCACGGTGCGCAAAACGTGATAAAAGCAGCGCTCTCTACCGGTGTTCATCATGTGGTGGCTCTCTCTACTGACAAAGCTTGTGCCCCCATCAACCTTTATGGAGCTACCAAACTTACTTCCGATAAACTCTTTACCGCAGCCAACAACATCAGCGGTTCCAAGGATATCAAGTTCTCTGTCGTTCGTTATGGCAATGTGATGGGTTCCCGCGGTTCAGTCATTCCTTTCTTTATCAATAAGCGTGATAATGGTGCTACCGAACTTCCTATAACCGATATGCGCATGACGCGTTTCAATATTTCCCTTGAAGCCGGTGTAGCTCTTGTGATGTATGCTATCGGTCATCACTTGGGTGGTGAAATCTTTATTCCGAAGATTCCTTCCTATCATATTAAGGATGTGGCTACGGCTATAGCTTCCAACTTACCGCAAGTAGAAGTCGGTATTCGTCCGGGAGAGAAGTTGCACGAAGAAATGATTACTGTGACAGATGCCCTTGATACCATTGACTTGGGCAGGTACTATGTCATTCTTCCCTCTGTATCTTTTAAGCACAAACGTGAAGAGTTTCTCAAGCATCATAATGCAGTGCCCGTCCCCAATGGTTTTCACTACAGCAGTGATAGCAATACGGAGTGGGAAACAGTAGAGTCCATGCGCGAGAATATCAAGAAATACGTTGACCCTAATTTCGAGGTGAAATGATAAACAAGCCTATTCCATACGGTCGCCAGCACATCACTGACGAGGATATTCAGGCAGTCATCGAGACTTTGAAAAGCGATTACCTGACGCAAGGTCCTAAGATCAAAGAATTTGAAACGAAGTTTGCCGAATATGTAGGTGCCCGATTTGCCGTAGCAGTGAATAACGCCACTTCCGGTTTGCACCTTGCTGCAACAGCGCTGAATGTGAAACCCGGTGATAAGGTTATTGTTACTCCCATGACTTTCGCAGCCAGTGCCAATTGCATTCGCTACTGTGGTGGTGAAGTCGTGTTCTGTGATATTGATAAGGATACTTATCTTATGGACATCCATAAGCTCGAGGCTATGTTGAAGGCTGCACCCAAAGGCACTTACAAGGGTATTGTCCCGGTTGACTTTGCCGGATATCCTGTTGATTTGGAAGCCTTCCGCAAACTTGCCGATGAATATGGTTTGTGGATCATCGAAGATGCTTGTCATGCTCCCGGTGGTTATTTTACCGACAGTAAAGGTGAGCAGCAATATTGTGGTAATGGGCGTTTTGCTGAATGTGCTGTATTCTCTTTCCATCCGGTGAAGCATATTGCTACGGGTGAGGGAGGAATGGTTACCACCAATAGTAAGGAAATCTACGATAGGCTTTGCCTTTATCGTACACATGGTATTACTAAAGATCCTTCTTTGCTTCATGAGCATCAAGGCGGTTGGTATTACGAGATGCAGGAACTGGGCTTTAACTATCGTCTGACTGATTTTCAGGCCGCTTTGGGGATATCCCAATTAAGTAGAGCAAAGGCCGGTCTTGACCGTCGCCACGAAATCGTGCAACGCTATAATGAGGCGTTTTCCAAAATAGATAGCATCAAGACTCCGTTCAATGCTGCTGATGCTTATCATGCCTACCATCTTTACATTATCCAGGTGGATGATCGCTTGGGGCTTTATAATTATTTGCACGAGAACAATATCTATGCTCAGGTGCATTATGCTCCTCTTCATCTTATGCCTTATTATCAACAGTTTGGTAATAAGAAAGGTGATCTTCCTATAGTGGAGGAGTACTATGATCATTGTTTGAGTTTGCCGATGTATCCCACGTTGACGGATGAGGAGCAGGAATATGTAATTAATAAGGTAATTGACTTTATTAAAAAATGAGGAACTTAGTAGAAAAAATCGTACTTGGTACAGTACAATTCGGATTGGATTATGGAGTAAATAATAGTGCAGGGCAAGTTGAACCATGCGAGATTTTGTCTATTCTTCAACTGGCAGGTGAAAATAATATTTCTATATTGGATACATCTTCAGCCTATGGTAATGCCGAAAAGGTTCTAGGAAAATTGTTACCTGAAATTGATTATAATTTTAAGCTTATTTCTAAATATCCGAAAAATGATTTGTCTGTTAGCTGCACACTTTACAATACATTAGAAAATCTTCGGGTTGATTCGTTATACGGCTATCTCTTACACCATTTCGAAATGTATAGGGAGTATCCTGGTATATGGGAAGAGTTTAAGGCTCTGAAAGAGTCTCAAAAAGTAGAAAAAATAGGATTCTCTATTTATACAAAAGAAGAATTGGAACTTATTTTGTCTAAAGGGGATGAATTTGATATTATTCAGTTTCCATATAATATACTAGATCGCCAGTTTGAACCATATTTGGAGGTGCTACATAGACGTAATGTTGAAATTTATGCAAGAAGTACCTTTCTGCAAGGGCTGTTTTTTATGGATAGAGAGAAATTACCTATCAAGTTACAGGCTTTAAAAAAATATTTGTGTATAATTGATGATTATGCTTCTCTTGAGAATATGTCTGTAACGGAAGTTGCAATTAATTATAATTTGCAAAATAAATACATTGATGGTGTTCTTATCGGTGTCGATAATGCAACACAGTTGGCAGACAATATAAGGTCTGTTCTAAATAAAAGGATAGATCTTTCTATAGATGTAGAAGAAACAGAATTGTTGAACCCTTCAAATTGGTACAAATGAGGAATGACTTACTAAAATTGGGTATCATTGGTCTTAGTGATGGCAATGGACACCCTTATTCTTGGTCTGCTATATTTAATGGCATGAATTATGAGTATATGAAAGATTGTCCTTTTCCGGTTATTCCTGAATATTTATCGAGGCAGAAATTTCCAGAGGACACTATTCCTAATTGTCAGGTAGACTGTATTTGGACTCAAAACCTTAGAATTTCAGAACATGTTGCTTTGGCTTCAAATATACCAAATGTTGTTGCTGATTATACGGATATGATAGGAAGAGTTGATGCGATATTACTTGCCCGAGATGATAGTAAGACCCATTATCAATATGCAAAGCCTTTTATAGAAGCCGGATTGCCTATTTATATAGATAAACCATTAGCAATATCTTTAGAAGAAGCATACAGAATATATGCTCTTGAGAAATTTGAAGGACAGGTTTTCTCTTGTTCTGCTATGTCTTTTGCTCCGGAGTTGATTTTAGCTCAAAATCTAGGTGAGATTAGATATGTTGAGGCTACAGTAGGAAAAGATTGGGAGAAATATTCTATACATATTATTGATCCGGTTCTCCGTCTTTTGAATTTCTCAAAGATAAATAATATAAAAGTGAGTGATGGTTTAAGTAATCGGACTGCGATCTTAAACTGGGACAATGGTATTATCACTTCTTTCAAGACATTGGGAGATTGTAATTCTCCTATAAAAATAGTGATATATGGGACAAAATCAACTCAAGAAATAATATTTCATGATACCTTCAGTGCTTTTAAGAGAGCTCTTTGTGAGTTTGTGAGCATTGTACGGAAGGAGAAAATAAATGATTCAAAAGTGAGGACGTTGAAGGCTGTAGAAATAATAGAGAAGTGTAATGGAAAATAAGACGATATTAATAACGGGAGGAACGGGGAAAGTTGGTACTGTTTTAGTGAATCATTATGCGGATAAAGGTTATAATGTAGTTTTTACTTCAAGAAATATACGAAATATAGAAAAGCTGAAAGCTGGACGCCCCAATGTTTGTGGAGTACAGGTAGATTTTTCTCAGCCGAATGCTGTAGATGAAATGATAAATAATTTGGTTGAAAGCAAATTAGACGTGAATTATCTGGTAAATAATGCAAGAAATATAGAAGCATTAAAAGTAGAAGATGATGGCTTTATTTCTCCTGACAATTGGATGATGGAGTATCAAATTGATGTGGTAACACCTTATTTACTTTCTATCGGATTGTCTCGAACTATGTCATTGGAGAAGATTGTGAATATATCTTCTATGTATGGAGTGAATGCTTATAATCCAATGCTGTATGAGGGAGTTCATCGATTTCCCCTTCAATATGCTTGTGCAAAAGCTTCATTAATCCATTTGACAAAATGCTTGGCTGTGTTCTTTGCAGATAGTGGAATTTCTGTAAATTGTATTTCATTAGGGGGAATTCTAGGCCGTGTTGATATGGCATTTCAAGAGCGTTATGCTAAATTGTGTCCTCAAAAGAGGATGATGGAAGATAAAGAAGTTGTTGGTAGTGTGGATTTTCTAATTTCTGACAAGTCTACCTATATGACTGGTGAAAATATTAAAGTAGATGGAGGATGGGGAATATGGTAAATGAGAATAAGTCAATAGCAATAATACCGGCACGTGGTGGTAGTCAACGGGTCAAGAATAAGAATATAATAGATTTCTTTGGCCGTCCGATGATTGCTTATACGATTGAGGCAGCCATTTCTTCTGGGAAATTCGATAGAGTGATTGTAAGTACGGACAGTAAAGATATAGCTGATATTTCTGTTCAATATGGAGCAGAAGTTCCTTTTCTTAGGGCAGAAGCGGCAGATTCTTACACTCCGGTGTCAACGGCTGTAATCTTTTCTTTGAAACAAGCCGAAGCGTATTTTAAAGAGACTTATGACACGGTTACTTTATTGATGGCGAATTGTCCTATAAGGGGGCGTGAAGATATCATAAAGTCTTTTGATCATTTTATAGATAATGAGACGGCAGCTCAGATTAGTTGTTTTAAGTTTGGGTTTATGAATCCTTGGTGGGCTTTTAAATTGGATGAAAAAGGAAAAGGAGAAGCTTTATTTCCTAAAGCTTTGAAGTCTCGTTCTCAAGATTTATGTGAGTTGTATTGTCCTTCTGGTGCAATATGGATTGCAAAAAGACAGCATCTTATGAAATGGAATAGTTTTTATGGGGAACATATCTATTTTGAAATAGATTGGAAAAGTGCTGTGGATATAGATAATTATGAGGATGTGGATATGGCTAAAGCTGTTTATAAATTATTGAATCCAAATAGTTGATTTGTCATATATACGGTGAATAGGCAAAAGATTTTTTTCCGTGCCGATGCAAGCGCTACTATCGGTTATGGTCACTTTATCCGTACTCTGGCTTTGGCCGATATGTTGAAGGAGGATTTTGATTGTACCTTTTTTACTTGCCATCCTACTGATTATCAGAAAGGTGAAATAGAGGAAGTGTGTCCGTATATTGCCTTGAACGAAGCAACTCATTTTGATGAATTCTTGGCGTGCCTTGCAGGAAACGAGATCGTAGTCCTCGATAACTATTTCTTTACTACCGACTACCAACGCGCCATCAAGAAGAAAGGTTGCCGCTTAGTTTGCATTGATGACATGCACAACAAGCACTATGTGGCTGATGCTGTGATTAACCACGGTCAAACGAACCCTGTACTTTTTGATGTGGAAATCTATACAAAACTGTGTTTGGGATTCGACTGGGCGTTGTTGCGTAAACCATTCTTGGAGGCAACGAAGAAAGAACATGTCTTTTCAGACAAAATAGAGAAAGTGACTATATGTTTTGGAGGAAGTGATATTCACGATATTACCGGCTATTTCGTAAATCAGGTGCTACAACTTAGTACAGTGAATAGGGTTACTGCGGTGGTGGGTGATGCTTATAAACCTCGTAATCCTTTAAAAGAAAATAAGCGTCTCGTTTATCGTTCTCGTCTTACAGCCCAAGAGATGGCTGATCTCTTTTGTGATTCTGATTTGGTGATTTGTTCTGCCAGTTCAGTATGCATGGAAGCTTTGGCATGTGGTGTTAAAGTGGCTGCAGGATGGTATGTGGATAATCAGGCTGATTTCTATAATTTGCTTTCTTTAAATGATTGGATCATAGGATTGGGGTACGTGGAACGACCGTCTATCAATTTACGCAGTGTGAATCTTCTGCAATCAACTAATACTAATATGGACAGTCATATTCAGGAACGATATATCTCATTGTTTCAAGAACTGGAGTGTAGGGATTATGGGTGTAAATAAGATAAATGAAGTTATTTAGTTTAGAATGGAAATAGACAAAAAAAAGGTTTATACTATAGGTGACTATACATTTACTAACTACATTTGCCTCTCTGATAATTTGATACGTCAGGTGCTCGAATGGCGGAATCATGAAGAAGTGAGGCGATGGATGTACAATTCAGACTTTATCCCCTACGAATCGCATATCAAATATATACAGTCGCTTTGCACGAGAGAGGATGCTTACTATTGGTTGGTGAGTTATCAAGGTGAGCCGGTGGGGGCAGTGTCTCTTACGTCAACTGATATTGTAGAAAGTACCGGTGAATTAGGCTACTATATGCGACCGGATTATATTAATACAGGAGACGGCTTGCCCTTTGTTTATCAAATGTTTGCATTTGCTATAGATTGTCTGCATATAAATTCTCTATATGGTGCCGTTAATGAAAATAATCGAATGGCTTATCTTATTGATTGCTTCATTGGCTGTGAAACTATTGGAATGAAAGAGAAGAACGGTTATCGTTATTACGAATTGAACTTAAGTCCGGATATGTTTCACGCAAACCGGGAAGATAAACAGAATGTAATAAAATTTGCTAAATTTATAAAAGCTAATAAATAATGGAATTTCAAGAATTTATTTCTAAGTTCGCAGAGCAGTTCGAAGAAACTGATGCATCTGCATTTGCAGCTGATACCGAGTTTAAACAATTGGATGAGTGGTCGTCCATGATGGCGCTTTCTATCATTGCTATGGTAGATGAAGAGTATGACATACGCATTAAAGGCGATGACCTGCGTGCTTCTGACACTATTGCCGACTTATTTGAAATTGTAAAATCTCGCAAGAATGTATAATCCCTTTTCTTTAGAAGGAAAAAAAATACTTATTACGGGGGCTTCATCAGGGATAGGTCGTTCTATTGCTGTAGAATGCTCGTATATGGGAGCAACTTTAATTATCACTGCTCGCAATAAAGAACGTTTGGACGAAACGCTTTCTTTGATGCGGCCGGGTAATCATATGGCAATTACTTGCAACTTGATGAATGAAGAGGATATTGTTAATTTGGTTGATTCTCTTCCACAATTAAAGGGAGTGGTGCACAATGCCGGCGTGAATAGTAGAACTCTTTGCAAAACTATCAAGAAGAGTGATTTAGAGACTGTGCTTAGCCCCAACTTCTATGGTCCGGTATTACTTCAGAAGCAATTGTTGAAGAAAAAGAAAATAGCAAAAGAGGCTTCTATCGTATTTATAGCGTCACGTGCTCCTTTTGCCCCTTCTGTAGGAAATGCAATTTATTCCGCTTCTAAAGGTGCCATCTTGGGATATGCCCAAGTTTTGGGGTTGGAATTGGCCCCGCAAAAGATACGGGTTAATTCTATTTGCCCTGCTATGGTATGGACTGAATTAGTTGTAAAAGATTCAGTTGATATGGGAGTAAATTACGAGGAGTTGCAAGCTAAATATCCATTAAAACGTTATGGTAAGCCTGAAGATGTGGCTTATCTTACTATTTATCTTTTGTCTGACGCTTCTTCCTGGATGACCGGTAGCAGTATCGATTTAACAGGAGGGGGCGAGGGAACTCTAGCATAATGATATGATGAAAGCATATATAAAATCTATTGGCTATTATTTGCCGGAAAGTGTTGTGACCAATGAGGATATTGTGCGCGATTTCCCGGAGTGGAGTGTTGAAAAGATAGCGTTGAAGGTCGGTGTGAACAAGCGCCATGTGGCTGCGGTCGGTGAAACAGCTACGGATTTGGCTATTGATGCGGCAGAAATCTTATTTGCCCGTGGTGAAGTAAATAGAGAAGATATTGACTTTGTACTACTTTGCACGCAAAGCCCTGATTATATATTGCCTACATCCGCCTGTATCGTACAGGATCGTTTAGGATTGCGTACTACAATCGGTGCTTTAGATTTTAATTTAGGATGCTCCGGGTATGTTTATGGATTGTCGTTGGCCAAAGGATTAATTTATGGAGGAATAGCCCATAATGTTCTGTTCTTGACAGCTGAAACGTATAACAAGCATCTACATCCACACGATAAAGGAAACCGCACTATTTTTGGAGATGCTGCTACGGCTACAGTGATAAGCACTGAAGGTATTGTCGAGATTGGAAACTTCAGTTTAGGTACTGATGGTAGTGGATGTGAAAATTTGATAATCAAATCCGGAGGTGCTCGTTTCCCTGAAAAACAAAACGATTTGGTATTCGATGAGAATGGTAATCCCCATTCATCGGATTATCTTTTTATGAATGGAAGCGAGATATTTACTTTTACGTTGGATAATGTTCCTCCTTTGGTCAAAGACACGTTGAGGCAAAATAGAATGGAAAAGGAAGATATTGATCTTTTTGTTTTTCATCAGGCTAACAAGTATATGCTTGATTTCCTCCGTAAGAAGATAAAAATTGCTCCGGAAAAATTCTATAACTGTTTGGCTAACTACGGAAATACAGTATCCAATACTATTCCCATTGCACTTCGCGAGGCTTTAGATGATGGAAGTATCCGGATCAATTCAAAAGTAATGATAGCAGGATTTGGTGTAGGATATTCATGGGGAGGGACGATTTTGCAGTTTTAATTAATTCCTGTCAATCATGAGTTTGGAGAGTGTTTTAATCGTTTCAGAAAAGACTTGGAATAAGAAATTACTTTGTTGTCTTCAATCAACAATGCCTCAATATTCTTTTTACTTAATATCCAAGAAAGAGGATTTTACAATTGAACGGATTGATTCAATATCACCGGTTAAAATATTTATTCCGCACTGGTCTTATATTATTCCTCCTTCTATTTTTAAACAATATGAGTGTATATTATTTCATATGACAGATTTGCCTTATGGACGTGGGGAAAGTCCGTTGCAAAACCTTATAGTTAGAGGATTAACAGCGACAAAACTCTCGGCGCTTCGTGTAGAGGCGGGTTTGGATACAGGACCGGTTTATCTGAAAATGGATTTATCTTTATTGGGAACTGCCGAAGAAATCTTTATTAGAGCTAATGATCAGATTGAAAAAATGATATTTGATATCCTTCAAAATGATTTGCAGCCAATGCCACAAGTTGGTGAGCCTGTTATATTTAAGAGACGTAAGCCAGAACAAAGTGACATGAATGAGTTAGAAAAAATTGAGGATGTTTTAATTATATCCGTATGTTGGATGCGGAAGGATACCCCCCATGCCTATATTGAAAAGGGTGCTTTCAAATATGAATTTACATGTGCTTCCATCAAAGCGGATGGCAGCATTATAGCTGACGTAAAAATCACAAAGAATAATTATGGATAAAACATTTATTATAGCTGAACTCTCGGCAAATCATAATCATAATAAGAAAGTTGCTCTTGATACTGTTCGTGCTGCAAAGAAATGTGGTGCAGATGCTGTAAAGATACAGACTTATACTGCAGATACTATGACTATTGACAGTAATAAAGAATGGTTTAAGATTCATGGTACTATTTGGAATGGAGAAAATCTGTATCATTTGTATCAGAAGGCATACACTCCATGGGAATGGCATGAGGAAATTTTTCATGTAGCTAAGGAAGAAGGACTAATTTGTTTTTCTACTCCTTTTGACAGGAGTGCGGTTGATTTTTTGGAGACATTAAATAATCCGATCTATAAAATTGCTTCTTTTGAGATAACCGATATAGAGTTGATAAAATATGCAGCCTCTAAAGGTAAACCTATGATTATTTCTACCGGTATTGCTACAGTGGATGACATAAATCTGGCTCTGCAAGCATGTACGAGTGTAGGAAATGAGCAGGTAACTCTTTTGAAATGTACATCCGCTTATCCGGCTCAGGTTTCCGATGCCAACTTGTCTGTAATTACAGATATGCAAAAGCGTTTTCAAGTTCCGGTGGGATTGTCGGATCATACAATAGGAACTACCGTTTCCATAGCTTCGGTTGCTATGGGAGCCACTGTGATAGAGAAACATTTTATCATGGATCGCAAAATAGGAGGGCCTGATGCTTCGTTCTCAATGGAACCTGATGAATTTGCTTTAATGGTGAAGCAGGTAAGAGAGGTTGAAGCTGCCATAGGGCAGGTTTCTTATCCTGTAGATGTTACAAAGATAAAAGGACGTGAATTCTGTCGTTCCTTATTTGTTGTGAACAATATGAAGGCCGGTGATCTTTTTGATAAAAATAACATCCGTTCGATACGTCCGGGAAATGGATTGGAACCTAAATACTTAAATGATGTCTTAGGAAAAAGGGCTGCTCGTAACATTGAAAGAGGTACTCCTTTGAGCTTTAATGATATATTAGAATAATTTTTTATATGATATTTTCCAATAAACGCATTGTGGACTAGGACATTCAATATCTTTTTATTAATTTAGTATTAGCATAAACTCTAAAACATAGTTTTATGAATCGCAAAGAATTGCTAGATCGTCTAAAATATATGATAAAGAGTGTTGCCCCGGGTTCTCAAGCTATTTTTTATGGTTCTGAGGCGCGTGGAGAGGCAAAACAGAATAGTGACATTGATATCCTGATTTTGGTTGATAAAGATGCATTGTCTCCTGTAGAGGAGGATGTCATTACTGCTCCGATCTATGATTTAGAAATAGAGACAGGCACTATTATTAGTCCGATTGTGATGACTCGTAAAGCCTGGGATGCAGCAAAGAGAAAGACAATGTTTTATTATAATGTAATGAAAAACGGTGTGCTGCTGTGATAGGGAGCCTTTTACAGCCCCCTATACTCTCTTTCCGCATTGAAGCAAGGACAAGGTTTCATTGGATTCAAATCATGATGCCCTACAATCAGTGCACGTGGAAAGATGCGTTTCA
>CABMPP010000017.1 GCA_902388495.1 uncultured Bacteroides sp.
CCAGTTTGATACCACCGAGGTAATAAGCATATCCGAGATATATTTCTTCCCCGGCTATCCAGCCGTCACTAATGCGTCGGAGCACTTTGCCGTCGCTCGCTTTGATATGATTCTCATTTATTTCCATAACTCCGATTTTTTACCCATTATATTCTGAGAGAGGTTTTATTTTTGATGCACGTCCTGACCATCCGCTTGCCGTCTTATAAGCATTAACCGAAGCATCGGGCACATAAATAGTTCCTGAGAAGCCATCAGGTAAAGTCCATCCGGCATAACTTGGAGGTGTCACAGCACGCATAATGAATACCTCGAGAGCGTCACAATTCTGAAAGGCACTTTGCTTAAATTCTGTCACTCCTGTACCGATATCCACTTTTTTTAGATATATACATCCGGCAAATCCCTTGATAGAAGTTGTAGCATTCGGTATCTTAATCTCTTCCAATGCAGTGTTTGCGAAGGAATCTAAGACAGTAACGCCCTCCGGAATAGTTATTTCTCTCAATGAACTGCAATTATTGAAGCACCCTCCACCAAGATGAGTGAGCGAATTTGGTAAATGTACTTTTTTTAAAGAAGTACATGCGTTGCATACCTGTTGCCCGAATGACGTTAGATGATCGGGAAAGGAGATGCTTTCCAAGCTCGTACAATTCATGAAAGAACCTATTTCTATATTCACCAGGTTGGTAAACTTATTCATTTCGTCGAAACTCTTAATCAGAGTGTTTCCACTGAAATTATACCGGCCAATTCGAGTAATTCCATCTACTTCATCTTCATTAATCTCACCGTTTTTGTCAGCATCAAAAATTGATACTAAAATCCGTTTAACTTCAGGGTCAGCAATTCTTATGCAAGCGATTCCGTCCATGATTATATTGAGTCGCGTAAACGTGTCCCGCAGCGCCTGCACTGAGTCCTGATAGTACTTGCTATGCACCGTTATAGTACCTTCTAAGACAGGTATGGGGTCTTCGCCAGCAAGTCCTTCGGCAGATAATCCGCTATAGCTGCCATCCGATAAGAGCGCCAGCATATCGAGTGCATCAGCCGTGTAGTATTCCTCCTCGAAGCCGACGGCGCGGATGTGCTTCAAGGTATGCTCGCTACCTTGCGATTGCTGTGCCTCAATGATAGTTGATAGCAACTGCATCGGCTTCAGCAGCGGGCAATTCTCGACAAGGAAGTCGGTTACGTTCTCCTTACAATAGTCAAGCAGTACACCTTCGCTTGTTATCAAAGGATAGTTCTGGAGCATTACATATTGGTTGTATGCACTGTATTCTATTACTTCCAGCCCACCGCCTTTGGGTAGGACAAGCTGGGTAAGTGAAGTACCGCCTGCATATACTTTCTTTATGTGAGTACAGGCAGATAAATTCAGGGTTCCACGCAATGTAGAGATGCGTGATAAATCAAGATTCTGCAATGATGCACAATTGGAGATCGTCAACGAAGTAATTGAAATGACGATATTGCCGGTCTTCTTCCCTAAACGGATTTCACGGAGCATACGTCCCTGAATAATCATACTTCCAGTTACATTCTTGTCGTACCAATCACCAATGTCCTGGAGATAGGATGCCGCTTGGATAGTATTCTGTTGGTCACCGGAACCGGACAACTCGATAAGCATTTCACAGACTTCCCCGGCTTTGGTTCTCGCTCCACGTATGATGGATGTACCATTGGCGATCGCCGGGTACATATCCATTGCGGGAGTCAGTTCGTATTTGATTGTATTACCGGCGGCACGCACGGTAATGTTATCCGTTCCGTCGGCCGAGAATAGCCCAAAGCTATACTTACTCATCATGTACAGGATGCGTTTCGTAATCCATCGCTGTTCGGCTGAGTAGTGATCGCCCAATGCTTGCGTTATAGGGTCTGTGTCGTTGGTGTAGCGTCCGGCTTCGTAAGCCAGCTTTGAGCCCTCATACGTAAACTTCGCATCGGCATTGTATAAGTTTTGCGGGAAGTATTCCTGCGCCTGATCGAAATAGTACTTCTTGAAGTAGGCATACAGCTTGTCGAAGTCAGTTCCTGATTTCAACCCGCCAAGTTCCTCCATTTTCGTCATCATCTTACGCATGCCCGCCCAAATCTCATCAGGGAATGCGAGGTCGAGAAGATTCCAGAAGTTTGAAGTCTCGCCGTTCCATACAGAACCGCCATTGTCGTAGGTATCGTGGAATTCAACGTAGTAGCCTTTCTTGGCCTGTCCTTGATTATCGGTGTCGAAGATTGTATCAAGGTCATCGTAACGCCATTTCCACTTGCTTGTGGCTGTTCCGAATGTGTAAGGATAGGTATTCTTGGCCCTGTTATCGGTGCCCGCATGGAATTCCACCCAGTTGCGGTGCAGGATGGCATCATCAATATCCCAATAGGCAGGTGCTTCTTTCCTGAACTTCTGTATGCGGGCATTGATAAAGAGTTCATTCAACTGATCTGCGGTTTTCCCGGATAAGTTGGCTGTAGTCAAGCCATACCCCTTGTCAACAAGTTGCGTCTTCAGATTAATCGTACCAGCACCGATATCGGATGCGATGAATTTGCCTTCTGACGACTCGTAGTAGTAGACATTATATAAATTGGCATCACCGGCTTTGGATATCCAGAATTCGTAAGGTTCATTGCGGTATGTGGCAATTTGTGCGTTTAGCTCGGCCAATGTCCCGTTAAACGGTTTCAGGCGGTTTGAACATTGGTAGGCGATGTTGTAGGCAGGAATCCACTTACTGATATTCTCTACCTTTCCGGCGCCAAAGTCCCAGGAGTTTGCACCGTTATACTGGAAAGCTTCTTCCTCTTCATTATAAACCATACGATTGGTATTCCAAGGCACACGGAACAAAGCGCATAACGGAGAGTTGTCCGAACCTTCAATGGAGATCAAGCCTGGAAACATATCGGTATCATATCCGAACGTATTCTTATCGCCCTTATCCGGTCCCATCGTGTACAATCCCATGAAGGTATATACCGCATCACCTTCTTCATTGATAGATTTCTCGAAGCCGACAAAAGGCAACTGATATACTGATACTCGCGCATTCGCATATTGTTCCGTCTGCATGGCCTCATTCAAGTAACCCATCGCTCGGTACAGGTCATTGACAGAATTCACGGAGCCAATCTTATGAGACTGCATGGAGGAAGCAAAATTCTTCTTTGCTGTGATTTTAGTTGCCTTGGCCAATTCAGGAGTCATGGACCAACCGCCGGTGCTGGTGGAGCCATCAGCCGCCTTTATAATGGACAATATTAAATCAAGTATAAAGCGGATATTCCATATCCAGTAGCGCATGGATGAAGTTCCTTGACCTTTACCTTCTACAGCGTTTATTATGACATTCCAATCGGGATGGCCAGCAAATAATACTTCCAAAATTCCCTTCATTTTGTTGGGATTCGCCAGCGATGGAAAGGTGTTGTAAAAGACGAACACATTACAATTCTTTTTCACCTTCTCGAAGTCTATCTCAGAACCGTTACCGTCCATTACATTATTGTTCTCCTGCACAAGAGCTTTGTACGCATTTTCAATGAGCCAGTTGATATAGTTTTTCAAGACCGATTCGGACGTCAGTGCAGAATCATAAACCCGTATGCCGTACACATCAATATCAGCATAATTACTGCCGATTACAATGCCATTCTGCTGGGAGAAGTAATCGTTGTTCTTGTAGGTAAACTCCCGGTTCTTCACCCCATTGATATAAACGATACAGAGGTTGAAATCAGGATTCCCGTAAGCGTCCGGCATGATAACGAGAGTAAGACGTAGGCGCTTCCCCTCAAACAGATTAATGCTTTGGTTGTCGATAGTCTTCAACGCATTCGAATACATAACCACCTTGTCTGGATATACCCGAAGTCCGACGAAAGAATCCCCTTCGGATGACATGCGGATAACCGGGTAATTAAAGTCCGTCACGTTATCCACTCTATAGTCTATCTCAATAGTCTTACCGATTCGTGCAGCTTCCTTCGCAAATACCTTATAGCCGATATCGGCCGATGCGGACGCCATGACACGAAGCACCTTGTTGCCGTCCGCGTCGGTTGTCCATCCGTCATTGCCCCAGTTCATGCCGTGCCAGGTAACGGCAATATCTTCTTTGGTCATCTCGTTAACCACAGAGAGATAATTCCCTTGGTTATTGCTTCGGGTACGCGGATTCATATAAAATGCCGCACCTGCAACGGATGAGAAGCCCAACGAGTTGTTCACTTGAATGGTAGCTGAAGCAAGGTCTTTGGCACCATCCTTGACGTTGACTACGATATTGAAGTCGGCATTGTCAATCGTTTCGATTTCAAGAGGCAGGGCGAAGGTATGCTTGGCTGACGTAGAGATGGAATCTTCATCGGATGTAAACACGGAATCGCCATCTTTGCTGACAACAAACTGCGCGGAGGTTATTGCATTGTTACCATCGTACATCGCATAGTCAAACAGAGCGTTTTCCGTCCAGTTCGTAGCTTTCTCAAGCACATTATTGATTGCTATCAGTTTGGCTGCCTCGCCTGCTACAGCACAGATAATGTTGTATGATATAGTGCGGGTGCGGATAGTACCGTCATTGTTGGCAACGTACATCGACACGTTATACACGCCCGTTTTACCCGGATGTGCAAGCTGATAGTTGTATGCTGTTTCCGTATATACTGTCGTGCCCAATGGTACTTCATAGCTCTTGTTGTAGTCATTTCCGATAACTGTCACGTACAACGTCTTGGATATGTTGCCGCCAATATTTAACGGTATACTGATCACTCCAGTAAATGCCGTCCACCAACGGAAGTTGGGAGCACTAATACCTAAGGAGGTCAGTTGGACAACATAGGTTACAGGGGCTGTCGTTTTATCGGTATTCTGGCCTTTAATGGTTATTTTAATGTTGTTACTGCCGGAAGACAACCATTCAGCAACATTCTGCTTTATGGATGTTCCTGATGCGATCTCCATCTGCTTCACAACGGTAAAATCGGCATACTTCGCATTTTTAATCATGATAGTGCAAATACCAAGTTCGCCGGTAGCCTTGTACGGCTCGGAGATATCATCCCGGTACTGCGATACGAAAGTAAAGTCAAGTACACACTCTTCACCGTATTGAGACGCAAAGCCGAGCGACTCCATGTTATTTCTGACGTACACGCTGTACATCGTCCCTGCGCCTCCTACCAGTTCCCTTACAAGTTGTTCGAGTGTCGCACCTGCAGCGCCGTCATAGGCTGTGCCTGGCGCAGTGCCTATCGTAATCGAAGCACCAACCAGTTCGTTCACCTTTGCAACGATCTCGTTAAGTTCTGCGGCTTTTAGCGGCTCTCCCTTGATAAAATTTCTATCTAAATTCTCCATAACTACCCCAATAAATAATTCTCATCATCCAAAATGCCGACGTCTAAAATAAAGTCTGAAGCTATCATTACCTTACCACCTCTTGCCGATAGCGCGTGCATGATTAAGTTCGTTTCAAGCATACTCGTATCAGCCATATCACTTTCGATACGGCTGATAACGGAGTGAGTCGTATTGCCCTGCTCATCCGTCTTCCGGGTGCTTAAAACGAACTTTATATAACCCATATCACTTACTCAACTCAGCGATTGTGTTCTCGAAATCTGTAATCAGCGCAAGGCGTTCTTCGGGCGTCGTTCCTTCCGATAATGATACGGAGTACCTCTTGCTTGTTTCTACATACATGATATTACCCACATATCTTGTTGTACCTCCGGAAACTCTCTTTATTTGAGCATCGAGTTTTACCAGCATGTTATCTGCGTCATTCGTTACAGAATACTCCAGCCTGAAGTCACCGACAACAGACAAACCGGTTTTGATAGTGTTTCCTGTAAGTTCCATATATACCTCCTTTTATTTAATTAATTATTCCCTCTATTAATTCATGTAACTGTCCATAGCCGCCCGCGGTTAGATAGTTTACGCAAACAGTTTTAATCAGTGATGCTTCTTCAGTAGAGATTTCAATTTCTCCCTGGGCTTCGCTGATCTTCCGGCAAATCTTGTACGCTTTGTACTTGTCTTCATTCTTGATTTGATTGTTCTGCATTCCTGCGGTAAACAATGCTTCGGCAACTTTATCGCCGATAATGTCCTGAGTTGGCTGTCCCTTGTAATTTGAGAAGGACACATTGAAATTGATTTTCATAATTCATATATTTAGTTTATTTCCTACTATAAGTTTTGGTAAGATTGAAATTCTCATAGAATTTAATACCAGAAGACGGCGATATTTCTACAGAGTATATATTACTACCAGAAGATGATTGCAAGTATAAAGAGCGGGGATTAATAATAACACTCTCATCACCATCTTTAAGTGCAATCCCCATCGCTCCACTAATTCCAAACCCTGTGGTATAGCCAAATGCACCAACTTGATTGCCTTTTTCATCATATATTTTCACCCCATTATCTTCTGCACCAGGAACACTGGATTGTTTCTCAACCCCTACAACAACATAGTTACCTCCAGAAGAAGAAGAAGATTTTATGGTTCCTACAAATTCAGCCTTACCTTTATCATCCCAAGTTATATTACCACTTGCCAAACTGCCACTACCATCGTTTTCCAGTAGTATTTTATTAGCGATAGAAACTCTTCCTTTAAATTCTCCGGTTTCGTTTACAGTGATATTATTCAATGTCAATTTACCGTTCTCATCTACAACGAACGTGTCATTGGCCACAATATTACCGTTGAATCGTATCTGTTCTGCCGATATCACCGCATTCGAAATCAACCTCCCTGCCTGGTCTTCGGTGATGAACGTACTGATTTCAGCGCGTTTCACATACCCATCAGCATAAGCCTTCTCGGAAAATAGTTGCGCAAAGCTGGCCTCGGTTACAAGACCGCTTGTACTTATATTCGTGATATGACCTCCACTGTCGAAGTTGACCTTCTTCGAAAGCAACACATTGAAGTCATCCGTTGTAACCAGACCCGACGTATCAATATTCGTGATGTTGCCCAAGGCATTGATATGAATACCTTCCACCAGCGCAGATATAGAATCCTTGGTAACCTGGATAGCTGCTGTATTTTGGTCGGCCGTACTCTGTGCACCTTGTGCTATTCCTAATGCCTGCAATGCCGATTGCGCAGCATCATAAGCATCATTTATACCTTGCCGTGCAAGCTCCTTTGCAGCCGCTATGCCATCTTCCGAATTCGTCACAGCAATTGTTATCCGGTCACCCAGATTTTCAATATAGGCAGTGGTTGCGGAAGAAGAAGGCTTCCAATGAGAAATAGAAAATGCCGCTCCTGCCGCCTTCGCAGTCTTGCATACAAGCGAGTCATTCTTATAAGTGACTGTTCCATCCGAATATGTTGCATTTACCCACAAGTCCCCCACGTCGTAAGCATCCTTAGCCGTAGGTTGAGCGACAAATACACGACGTTTACTATCGGCTGTGTCCTGTGCTTTAGCTGCATCCTCCAGCGCTTTCAGCGTCAGGTGGTCCGTGATCTCTTTCCATACGCCGGATTCAAACCGATATCCCTTCCCGGTCAGTCTATTATAGAACATGTCCTGATCGTGCATAGCCTTCAGTTCCGCGGTCTTCCATTCCGATGCCGGGAGATTGCTTAGTGTAGGCTCATAATCATAGTACCACAGCGTATACTCCTTATCCGTCTGCTGCTTAATCAAATCCAGATTAACCTGCATATCGCCAATAGTCTCATCAATGTCCTTGCCTGTAGCCTCATTGATAAACTTCGCAGTGATCTCACTCAGCACCGTATTAAAATCAATGAGTGGCTCAGGCATCGTATAAGAATTGATACCTTTATATATACGCACATAAGGTCCTCCAGCCGTAACGCTATCCCAAACAATCGCACCCTGCCGGGAGATATCCGTCCGATTACCCAACTGCACGATACTGTCACCGACAAGAGGTGCATCGCTACCTGTTGCACAGTCTGATTTGGATAAGTCTATGTAATCGTCTCCTTTCCCTACAAGAAGCCGCCAATAATAATGGCTACCCGATTTTAGATTGAACACCTCGCAGATAGCTTGGTCATCCTTCTGAAAGGTATTATATACTGTCCGTCCGTCGGCATCCGTAGTCTTAAAGTAGCATCGCCAATACGTACCCATATCCTCTACGCGATTACAGATCATACCGCCTCCGGTATTGTATTGCTTGCCACCAATGTAAGTTGATTCCTGCACCTGGATTTCTTCTACCCTCAACTTCTTGCGAATATCCACGAAGTCAATGTCAAGATGATAGTTTCCGTCTTCATCCTGATAGATACCAAAACCATTACCGCCGGGAGAAAAATTCTTGGAAATAATATTATTCAGCAAGATGATTTCGTTCAGTGTTGCCGTACCTTTTACGTTTATGCCTTCGATGAAGGTCATCAGCTTCTCGATCGTTTCGGCAATATCCTTGCGAACGTAGCGATCATCATTATCATTGTTACCCCCCAGCGGGTCAAGGTAGCAATGATAAATTTCCTTATCGCTTTCGTCCGGCATTTCCGGGTCTATCTTAAGTATATACGCCTGACCTTCTGCCGATATGATCTGCCCCGGATATGGCACGTCTTCGCCATTTGCATTTCTGGCATACAGATGCGCCTGCTGTTTAGTAGCATGTGTCTCTGAAGAATCCAGCGATTTAGGATTCGTTCTTTTCACTGACCCTACATACGGGCTTCCGGTATTTATTATTCCTGCCATATCAAGATATAGTTATAGTTGCGTAGTTAGTGACATCGTTTACAATCGTCGATTTAATATACCATACATCATATTCTACCGGGGTACTTCCGTTCACCCCGTCTACCATTACGGAGTGATCGGAAATCTTCAGCGTACCGTCGTTTGGAACCAAATCAGCTAAATAGCCTTTAATACTCACCCTGGTAAGGGGAGCACCGGCCGGAAAACATATCACAACGAGCTTCCAGTTTGTCGCCTCGAATGTGTAATTTCCGGCACCAGTATAAAGACCACCGAAACTCAGTGCCCGCACCTGCGCACTCGTAATAGGTATTGAGTCCACAACCCCCGCAAACCACCTTCTGCGTACATTCACGCTAATCGTAGTAGTCAGTGATTTCTCCGGCAGCTGCCCGTCCGAGGATGCCGCATAAACAACAGTAGCCTTATACGTTTCTCTTTCTGTGTAGCTTCCCGACAACTGTCTTACCGCCGTCTGCACCCCCGAATTCTCTTCCGAGAAATTCAGCTTATTCTCCTTCTTCTCATCGTAGTATGCCTCTTTCATGCCACCCTGACCGTTTCTCGTTGCGGTATAAGTGATATACCCCTTCTTAGTACCATACTCTACATCGGTACCCGTCGATATAACACCCCGAAGTTCCGCTCCTACCGGCCTGTACAGCATATTCCGAAAGATAGTTTCCCAAGTCGACCCGGCAGATACCACATCACCCTTCTTGACGTAACCTACATCGTTTGAATTAACGAGGATGTCTTTTTTCAGCTTGTCAGAAACCTCGGAAGAAGAGGAAGAACCGCCCCCGGAAGAAGAGGAATTGCCATTAGATACCACATACTGCAATTGTGACAAACTTGCTTCTACAGTTCGCTTCCAGCCTTTTCCTACCTTATTCGTACACGATATCGTGGCAATGCTCAGATTATCCAGCTTGCGCACTACTTTCGTCATACGCGTGTCACGGTAACCTTCGCTGAAATATTCGTCACTCAGCAGCCGGACACGTTGACCAACCTTCAGCGGCACCTTATTCTTATCTACATAGATGTAATCCGTCTCTCCGCCATAGATTGCCACGTCCTCGCTATATTTTTCCAGATAGCTTGTCACGGCAGCTTCGAAGTCCAGTTCTGCTTGCACTTCGTACGATTCCGGCATGCGGAAATTCCAGGGGATGTACGTGTTACCCGGACGGGGAATAAGGTTACCACCCGGTATCTGTACGTCGTCCGAAGGATAGACATTAATAATTTCCCATTCCAGAGTGTCGGAGTTATAATTTGCCTCGAACCAGTAGTTATTACCCTCGGAATTTCCTTGCCCCGCGAGATCACCTGTTTGGAATGATAGACGTTTTACCAATCCGGCAATTTCATTCTTGTTCGGGTCGAACATCATCCCTTCATCATTGAAATAGTAGACCATGAACTTCTTGCCGTCATCCCCCGTTTTTTCTTCTGAGCGAACTGTAGAGACCGTACCGGTATAATGAGGGAAAATCTCGGCAAAAGCCGCTTCCTCCACATGTTCGTAAAGCCCGTATTGAGTATTACGATCTATATATTTCGCACGATTAGGAAGTTGAAGCCGATAGAAGCCATACCGGGACTTATCTATATTCTTCGTACTTCCCCGCGGAATCAATCGCGTAAAGAACTCCACATCCTCGCTGTTCTCCGATTGCGTCAATGAGGTAAGCCCTTGCATATAGCCAAGCCTTACCAAGTCACCATGTTCACAGCGCGTCAGGTTAATCTTAAAGCCATCTGCCCACCATTCTGTTTCAAAAGCTTCAGATATTTTGGACAGTGCATCCCAACATGTTGCATTGTCATAGTCAATGGTTTTATTAGGTAAATCAGCCACCTCACCTATACTCCATCGCGTTTCACCGTAGATACGATTCATATTATCCACCCATTTTTGCAGATGCACGCGCGGACTGTCATTCAGCGTAAATTGCGGTTCATACTGCCCATCCGCCAAATGCAGGTACATCACCTGCTCCGCGTCGTGAATAGGCGCGTAGAACTTCACAGAGTAGCTGTACGTTTGCTTGTTCTTCTGCTTGGGTTTATATTCCTTTTTGATGGAAAATCTGATACCTTCCAGCAATACATAATCATTCACATCCAGCGGAACATAGAACGGGTGAGTGAAAGAGACAGACACAGAATTCTCCGTCATCAACTCATCGCTCCAGGTTGATGACGTAGCTGTACTGGCTGTCAGTTTCAGCGCTCCAGATTGGCTATAGATTCTTAGCTTCATTTTAATCAGCGTTTAATCATTGTTTAAAGGGTCAATCGTTTGATAAGGATTTGGCTCCCGGAATTTCATTTTCATTTTTCCATATATCTTGCCGCTCGCCTTAAATGGGGTTACCATCTGCTGCGCGGAACAACTTTTGAAATACATCCGGTAAGTCGTTCCCAGTTCCGGCAGGGAGAACACCAGCCACCCGCTTTTGAGAAAAGCTTGAAACGCTATATATTTCTGATGCCATTCCGTTTTTGTATCGGTAAGGATTCCGAATTGCAACGTAACGTCACGCGCTTCATAATGCGGTTCCGGCAAACTGTCCGGAAGGCGTTCCCCATTTTCTTCACGAAACGACACAACCGTATATGCTTTCATGGCAGGCACCTTCAGCAATTCGTCATAGTTTGTATGAGCTCCTGCCGAGTCCTCTGCCAGGAAAGCATTGTATTCCTTATATATATCCACACCATTAATGATGAGCAATCCTTCCAGTATCTTCATATCATTTCATTTTCATTCCATCTCTTTCAGTTCTTTCCATTATGTCGGCAATGTCATCCAGCCGCTTGCAGAAGGCCGTATTCTCGGCAATAGTGTTCAGTATGCCGATAGCTTCATAGGCATACTGTGAAATATCCGTCAGTTTATCATCCATATTGATGACATGTATCTGCATAGACATACCAATCCCTTCAAGTTTCCCGGCAGTCTCTTCAGTGATAGTCGTAACAGCACCTGCATGACCGGACTGTGAAGAGGAAGAGTTTCCCCAGCCGAAAGCATCAGCCAGTTCTTTCCTCTTTTGCAGCATCTCTTCCGTTATTGCTTCCTGCTCTTTACGCAAGGCTTCAGCTTCGGCAGCCGTCAATTTCTCATCACTCTCAGTAGCATCGGCCCAATTGTCATACAGTCGCTTTATTCTGTCGCGATACTTATCCGTGATAAGAGACGACAATATTGCATTTTTAAGATATTCCTCGAAATTGTCTGCAAAATCTTTAGAGCTGCTATCCATATCTGTCAGCACATCCGTGAAGCTGCTGAGGAAGCTGTCAAAATCAGCTTTTACCAGACCCTCTTTCCGGTCATTCTCCAACTGGGTAAGTTCATCATTGCAATCAATGATCTGCTGGAGATACTTTTGTGTATCATCGTACAGTTCTGCCCAAAACAGAGGAGCTGTTTCCTGAAGCTTTTTAAGTTGTTCTACACTCAGATCAAAAAGGCCGGTCATACGCCCATCTCCAATATTGTATTTATAGAAATCACTGCCAAGTGCTTTCTTTGCCTCATTCCATGCCTTGGATGATATGTCTTTCTGTTGCTTGACACCTTCGGATGCCGAACTTCCAAAACCTAAAAAGCCCTTGCTTGCTCCCGAATTCAGATACTGCTTTCCAAGTTCACGGGAGGCATCTTCCTGCTTTTGAACGATTATCTTCGCTGTTTCATAAGCTTGCTGTCCGGTTTTGGAATTCAGTTCAAACAGTTCTTTCTGTTTTTCAATGACTTTATCAAGGATATTGATATAAGATTCGTATACCTCTTTGGCACGTTCATATTCGGCCACCCCATCATCATCTTTGAATAAAGAGGCGATCTTGATCGCTATTTGAATGGCAGCACTTATTATCGCCAATATAACCGATGCTTTTTCCACGGCCTTCACTGCGGAACTTGCTGTCTCAGATGCCGTACTCACACCACTCATAGCCGTCATGGCAAACATACCGATATCGCCAATAATTCCGATGATCTCTCCGGCCTGCCCGCCGATAGCATCGCCCAAGCCTTTCATTGCCTGAGATAAGTCTCCTATGACATCTGCTACTTTCTTTTCGGCCGCCTGTACCTTGGTATTGGCCTTTACCGCTTTGTCTTTTGCTTTATTGTACTTTTCAAGTGCTTCGGCAGAAGATAAATAGGTCTTATCAATCTTGCCGGTATCCTTGTTGTATGAACTACCGGTGACCACCTTTCCCCCGGAATTCACCGTTTCAAGATTTCTTTTGGCTTCAGCCAGTTCTTCTTCCGCTTCGGCCAGCTCTTTCTTCCGGTCTGCAAGTGCCTGGAAAGGATTGCGCTCATCCAACTCGTTCATGATCTCCTGGATGGTGGTGGTATACTCACGCAACTGATCGGGAGACAACACTTCTGCTGCTGTCTGTTTGGCATTCTCAAATTGAGCAAGCAGGGATTTAAGCGTTGATGATGACGTTTCTTTCAGGTTCTCGAATGCACGGACATAATCAGGAGACTGTTTCAATTGCTCGTAGTCCAGTCCCATAAGGGCCTTGCCTTTATCTTTTGTTGCTTTTGCCAAAGCAATATTCATCGTTTCGACGGTATCAGTATCTCCCTTCTTTTCCGCCTCCTTGCGTTTTTCGGTGATATCGGCTATTTCCTCATTGAATTTCATTTCAATGGCAAGTCGTTTTTCCTGGTATGTCCCATACTCCTTGTTGTAGTCAATGAGAGCTTGTATTTTTTCTTTTTTCAGCTTTTTGCTTCTTTCTGCATACTCCTTTTCTACATCATAAAAGTCTTTTATATACTGTTCCCCGGCAAGGTCACGCTGTTGCTTGGCTTGGTCTTTAACTGTTGCCACTTGTTCCGGGGTAACGGCCATGCCGTTCTTTTGCGCTTTCTGCAAAGCCTTCAGGCGGTCGCGTTCTTCCTGGTCTATACGTGCCAGTTCCTCATCGAATTGTTTGCGAGCAAGGGCCTTTTTCTTTTCCTCTCCCTCCTTCATCAGGACGATGGTCATATCATTTATTTTTTGGCGTGCTTTGAGTTCAGCATCGGAGATTTCATTGGCTTTATCACTGAAAGATTCGTTTTTCTTCTTTTTATTGGTTTGTTCTTCATAGTCATAGACCACTGCATCCTGCATCGCTTGATTATACGATTTCCAAGCATTATCTGCTATATCTTTAGCTTTATTCAGTTGTTCTGTCGAAGCTTTACCTTTGGAATGCTGTTCCAAAACCTTATCATAGTTGGCATCAGCAAGCGCCAAAGCTGTTTTTGCAGCCTCCTTTCGCAATTCAATAAGTTCCTTCTTGGATTTTCCGGCAGCCTCGGCAATTCTAACATCGAAATCAACATCATCGGATAGGTTCTGCATGGATGATTGTGTTTTTTCAATCTCCGTATTGAGTTCTCGCTGACTTTTTTTTGATTTCTCTGTATATTTATTCCATAAGTAAATCAATGCACCAATTGCCGCAGTGAGTCCTAACGTCATAGTTGCCATCAATGCCTTGGCCGCCACGTTGGAGATACCCAAAGCAACGGACAGCCTGGTGGTTGCTGCCGTCAGCATATTTTTTGCACCTGTCAGCAGTATATGCGTGAAGTAACTGTCTTTATTCAACGTATTGGCCACCTGCTGCACTCCCATAGTGATCGCCATCACTGCCTGCAACTTGGTCTGTATCTGTGCCAGTTTCTCTTCCTCGGCACCAAAAAGTGATGCCACACCGACACCTGCGGTCATTACTCCCGTCAGTCCGGACACGGCATCCATCGTAGCTCTGATGTTCTTGTTGTCATCAGAAAAGATTCTTCCCTGCGTGTTGATATCTCCCATGCGGTCCTGCATTTCTCCAAGCTTCTGCATGGCAACAGCATACTCCTCCGTGCCTTCCGTCATGTCCGCCATCTGCTCTTTCAGGTTGCGGATTTCTGTACGGAGCATGGTGTGCTTCTGTGCAGACTGGTTCACTTGCTTTTCCAAAGCCGCAAGTTCCCCCTTCTCTTCGGCAAGCACTTTCTTGGCAGCATTCAGTTCGGCAGTCAGTTCCATCTTTGCCTTGCCGGGAGCAGCATTTTCAAGCTGCTTCTCCAGAGACTTGATATCAGCTTCCACCTGCTTCACGGCCTCGCTCTGTTCCTTCATACGTGCCTTGAAGTCATCCGTTACTTGCTCTACGGTCTGACCTACTTTGGAGGTGTCACGTGCAATCTCGTTCAGTCCCTCCTTAGTCTTGTTGCGGGTGATTATGGTAAGTTCTACAGGTTCCATCAGTCTGCTGATATATGAGTTTGGAAGAAGGCAACCGGGTCTTGGCCGACGGCGCTTTCTTTCTGTATCTTTTTCATCATTTCCTTATACTGCCGTTTCTTTTGTTCTTCCACCGAAACGTAGCGGGGAGCATCCTTTGCCATGAGCAGCAGCATCGGATAAGGCACCTTCCACAATATGTAGTCAATACTCCAGCCGGTGGCCGTAGCCACCTGCCATACTAAACCGAACGGGCTATGAGGGGCTTCTGTATATCCCTTTAACTCCCGCTGTTGGAATGGCTCAGATTCGGCTTCATCGGATTCATCATTTCCACCGAGCTGATAGTAGTCTGAAAATACTTCGGGTCGAGCATGGTCAGGAACTGGAACATGGCTTCCTGTAGGAACATGGGGTGAACACGCCAACGGAGCCACCAGGCTACGGGACGGTTCAACAACCTTCCCCAAAATTTACTCCGGGTCAGCGTAAAAGCAACGATACGGCTGACGGCGACTCCATGTTCTGCAATAAACTTCATGTTCTGCTCGAAGGTATATTCTTGCATTTCATTATAGGTGACGCCTATTTGCAGGTACAGATTCGAAATCCGCAGCAGGCTGCCCAGTCCCGGTGTACGCATTACTACCGTCATTGGTTTCCGCTTGCGATACAGAAAATTGAAAGGGCGGACGGGAATCGCCACGCCCATATCAAGCATCAGCGCGGAAGCTTTCAGTTGTTCCGTCTGTTCCATAATTATCCTGCCTGGATTTGCGGAGGAACAATGCGATAGCGTGCCAGCCCTTCAGTCAAAGGCTTCAGGCACTTCACCGTACAATCGTAACTCAGCACACCGCTCATGTTGATGGAATCAGCCAGTTCGCCGCTCATCTTGGCGCGGGGAATCTCGATCTTGTGACCGCTGACACATTCTACTTCAAACGGTCCTTCCAAATCTTTGAAGTCGGCAGGCGGTTCGTATGCCCCGTCCGCGGTAGCAACAGTACCGCCAAATAGTTCCTTACATACTTCGGGACTCAACTGGATGAGCTTAAAACCGAAAGCGGTGGTACCGGGTGTACTTGTCAGTTCGTCTACCGGACCATCATGCACTTGTGCTGCGTAGATGGGTGTAGTCTGTTTGGCCTCACCTTTTGGGGACAAACCTTCCTGGCTAATCCAGCCTATTTCTTTGTTATTGAACTTCAGTTTACCGATACCGTAAACAAGTCCATTATTATCTTTTACAGCCATAATCTTGCTATTTAATTACGTTTAACCGCCGTTTAATCAGTATTATAACAAGAACGAAAACGGCGATTCGTCCTATCCATATCTGAAACCATTGCCAACCGGTTGGCTCATGCACCACCTGCGGAGGAGGTTCTTCCACTTCCTCACCGGTTTCATTTCTTATGCGCGTAATTTCTTCCCGAAGGGCGATTACTTCACGCGCCAGGCTGTCGCAGGTCGAAGTGAACGTTAAAGTATCACCGCGTCCGCGTATCACGCTTGCCGTGGCCTGCCCGCTTCGCGCACTATATCCCGCGCCTTCCGGCAGCACGGCCAGTTGGCTCATCGGCAAGGTCATCCGCGCTTCGCTTGCCGGTACCGGCAGAAAGGTCAGAACGGATTGTCTTACGCTTTGCAGGCTGTCGAGGACGGTACTCTTCACCACTCTTGTCGGACTTTTGCAACTCATCGCGCACAGGGCAATTAGCAGAAAAACGGCAATTGTTAGCCTTTTCAACGACACGCCTGAGTTTGGCGAGTTCTTTTCTGATTGCATTGATTTCTTGTTTTAAAGGTTCTACTATGTCATCCATCAGAATTTGCATCGCCTTCTGAACGTTGTCCAGTTCGCTACTACGGGTATTTACCTTCGCTGCCTGTACTTCTTCCTTCAGCTTTTCTACCTCTTGGATGTATTTCCGTCTGTCTATGTACATCTTGAATCCTCCGGCTCCTATGGCAACCGTAAGGATACCACATATCAGCTTCAAGATTTCAAGTGTATCCATTTTTATTCCTCCTGTTTAGAGTAAGTTCCAACCCACTTCCACATCTGCCGTCACAGCGGGAATACCATTCTCTACCTGAGAGACGGCTGCCGCAAAAGCACACATGGTTGCTTTATCATCCACATCAGGCACATAGCTGTCGGGCACTTGCATTTCCGTACACACCCTCCGGATGTAACCCGATGTGTTATTCTCCACGGGCGTCGCCCATCGGTTGATGAAGTCCGCCATCGTCCGGCAACCGTTCATCCTGCGATAGTTCTGCAACAGCTTGATGAGAGCTCGGTAACCGTAGGCCATCGTTTTGAACTGACAGAATGAACGGTCCTGCGACGGGCGAACCTCCCCCTGCCACAAAGTACGTGACAGGCGGATGTTTCCCGGATTATTGTTCCTCAGTCCTCTGGTCATCTTTCTGCTCCGTTTCCTTCTTTTCAGGTACCTCAACCGCTTTCTTCTCCTTATCCGCTTTCGGGGCTTCGGGTGCCTTGGTCTCGGGTTTCTTGGCAGGTTCCGGCTTCTTAATCCCGGCAAGCTTGCGGCTTACCAAATCATCCGCACGTTCCTGGTCTACCTGCAACTCCGTACCTACCGGATATTGCGTCTTGTGGTCGTACTTGTCCTGGAAGGATTCGAGGACAATCACTGTGACTTTGTCTTTCTTTGCCATAGCTGCACCTCCTTACCCTTCTGTTACAAATTTGAATGCACCGTCGGCGCGCCAGTCCAGTGCGATGAACTCCTCACCGAAGCCGATCTGCGTGTCCGCCTTCATCAGCATCTTGAAGAAGTAGAGTTCGCTGGCATTCGCCCACTTGTCAATCTGAATGACGTTTTCGTCATCCTGCAGGTTGACAGCTGCGAAAAGGTTGCCGTTCATACCGCTGTCGCAGAGGGTAGCGACGATCAAGCCTTGCGGCCATTGAGTCAGCACCTCGAACGGAATGCCTTTGTAGCGTTCCTGGTTGATATCCGTAGGGGCGGTACCCTTATTGGCGAGTTGCGTCAATTCATCGTCGTACTGGTCGAAGTCTTCCACAGACATCAGGATGCGCAGGTTCGGATTCTTACGCATGGTTACGGGAATCTTGGCACGCAGTTCCTTGAGACGCGCCAGCATGGTAGTGCCGACGGTTTTCACCTTCACCACATCCACGTTCTTGGCAGCCTGCGTCAGGATACCGTCCATCAGGTAGGCATCACCGGTGTCTTTGTATTCACCGTTTATATACTGGTAGCCCAGCTCGTTGCCCACTTGCTTCAACAGTTCATTCAACAAGAGGCTCTGAATGTTGGGGGGAAGCTGACGGAAAACGAGGTCGCCCGTCGGCTGGAAGGGACGCCAGATGTGTTCGAAAGCACGGGGGTTGAAAAGTGTGAAGGCCATCATGTCTTTCGGCACCAGCTTTTGCTCGCTGTAGGTAAAATCACCCTTGCTGTCTGCCTTGGACGGGTCTTCTTTGCGCTTTTGCAGCATGGTACCCGTTTTCACGCGGGGGATGCTGATGGAACTGTTAATGCCCGGAATCACCATGATAAGCCCTCTGCCCACCAGTTCGTTGCCGGTAGTGGCAAGGGTGAGGACGGTTTCCAGTACTTCACCACCATAGTTGGTGGTATTCAATCCTTGAATTGCCATTGTCTTTTTTATTATTTATTGTTAGTTATTCGGGTTATGCCGCACGGCAATTAGCACATTAGCATATTACCACATTATCACATTTTAATCTTCTGCCGTCCGCGGATTTGTGGGGCACTGCCGGCGCTACGCACGCTGCTGCCGACATTCTTACCAAAGTAGGAGCTACCGCCCAGTTTGGCATTCTTGGGGTTCTTGATCGGTATCATAGCGCATCACTTTTTACGGTTTGCCTCAATTTCCCTCATCTTCTTTTGCCAAGGGCTTTCGCCTTCACCGCCCGCAGGGGCTTCCAGTTTGTCCTTCAGCATCTTCTTTGGCTTCAACGCCTTCAGGGCGCTCAATCCGTTTTTGAAGTCAGCCTTCAGAATGTTCTTGTAGGTGTCCTTCTGGTCGGCACCGATACGACCGTCCGTCACGGCATCCGTCACAGCGGTTTCAATCCGCTCTTCTTCCTGCTGTTTCAGCTGCTCTTTCAGTGCGCCGTTTTCCTTTTCCAGATCATCGGCTTTGTCCGCTTTCTGAGCAGTCTCGCCAAGCATGGCCATCACTGCCGCTTCGTCAGCACAGTTGGCGAAACGGGGAATTGTCTTAAAGTCTTCCAATTTCATTTTATCGGGGTTTTGTGGCTGTTGCTCCTGCTCCAGCCGGTTAGTAAATATGCGGTAAATATCGTCCGTGGTGCTCTCATCGGGTACGGCTTCCACGTCGTAGATGGCATCGATCAGTCCCAGCTGCAAGGCTTCGTCGGCTTTCAGCCAGTGGTCGGTACCGTCGAAGTAAGCACTCTTCACCTCTTCCTTATCCTTGCCGCAACGCCCGCCGATGATTTCGGCGATGGTGTCTTCCAGGCTCTCGATGGTGGAGATCATATCCTGCAAGTCCTTCTTGTTGCCGTAGCAACCGCCACTGACGTTATGCAACATCATGCGGGCATAGCGGCTCATTTCCACACGTTTGCCGCAGAGGGCAATGACACCGGCGATGCTGGCGGCGATACCGTCTATATAGATGGTGACATTGCTTCGGCACTGGCGGATGGCATTGAAGATGGCGATACCGGGGTAAACGTCACCGCCGATGGAGTTGATACGGATATTCAGGTTTTCATAGCCCGCGTCCAGGTACATCAGTTCGTTCACGATGTCCCGGCTGGCTATCTTGCCCTCACCGCCTTCGTCGCTGACTTCTCCATAGAGCAGCAGGCAAGCGGTCTTTTCGTTTAATATGGATTTAAAAACAGTCATGCGTTTCCGATTATTTGCGGCAAAGCTATGTCTATAAGGATAACCGCACAAAAAAGTGTGTAACGGTTACGAGCAGGTATGTAAACCTTGCGGCATAGTTTGTAACCGCTCCGCGCTTTTTTCCTCTTCCCGCCCGGAGTAATGACCTTTGCGTAAACTCTAATTACAGAATTATGGCAGATTTAACCGCACAACAGAAAAAGGACTATGCCCGCACACTCTACCTGAAGGACAATCTTACCCAGCAGGAAATAGCGGAAAAGGTGGGAGTAGCCCGTAAAACCATCAACCGATGGATTGCCACGGAGAAATGGGAAGAAATGAAAGTCGGCGTAACCCTTAGTCGAGAGCAACAGATAGCAAATCTTCATCGCCAAGTGATGGAATTGAACAATACTATTCTGTCACGCCCGGAAGGTGAACGCTATGCAACTCCGGCCGAAGCGGATACTTTGGGTAAACTCGCTGCCGCCATTAAAAAGATGGAAAGTGATGTAGGCATTGCGGACCTTGTAAGTGTGGGCATCCGCTTTATCGAATGGATACGCCCCATCGATCTGGACAAGGCTAAAGAGATAACCATCTTTTGGGACAAATTCATAAAAGACCAGTTGTAAAATGAAGCAGGAAGAAAAAAACGCACTCGGTAACTGGGAAGAATATAAAGCGGATATCAGCAATTCCACCCCGGTAGATGTCAGCATGAGTCATGCCGAGCGGGAAAAACACAGGATGTATTTGGAGGCACACCCCGTAGAATGGATTCAGTTCTTTTTCCCGAAATATGCAAAATATCCGTTTGCTCCGTTCCATAAAAAGGCCGTCAACCGCATCTTGAACAATGACGAATGGTATGAAGTCTTGTCATGGAGCCGCGAGTTAGCAAAAAGTACGATAGTCATGTTCTGTGTAATGTATCTTGCCTTGACAAAGAAGAAAAAGAACGTGATGCTGGCAAGTGCCACCCAAGACAGCGCCAAGCGATTGTTAGCCCCATACCGTGCCAACTTTGAGGCTAACGGGCGTATCAAGGCATATTATGGCGAGCAGATGAATATCAGTTCTTGGACCGATACTGAATTCATTGCCAAATGTGGCTGTGCCTTCCGTGCTATCGGCGCCGGGAATGCTCCACGCGGTTCCAGAAACGAGGCCGTGCGCCCTGATGTGCTCTTGGTGGATGACTTTGATACGGATGAGGAATGCCGTAACCCGGATATCGTAAACAAGAAATGGGACTGGTACGAGCAGGCTTTCTATGCCACACGCTCCATCAGCGAACCGACCTTGATCGTGTGGTGTGGTAATATCATTGCCCGAGACTGTTGTGTGGCGCGGGCCGCGGCTCTTGCCGACCACCATGATATCGTGAACATCAGGGACAAAGACGGGCACAGCACTTGGCCTGAAAAGAACACGGAAGAGCACATCGACACTGTACTCCGAAAAATCAGCGCCGCCAGTGCACAGAAGGAATACTATAATAATCCGGTCACGGAAGGTGAGGTATTTAAGGATATCACCTATGGGCGTGTACCTGACCTGAAGAAGTTTCAGTTCCTGGTTATCTATGGAGACCCCGCACCCGGCGAGAACAAGAACAAGAACAGCAGTACGAAAAGCTGTATATTACTTGGTATGAAAGAACAAAAGTTATATATCATCAAACCTTTTCTGGACCGCGGATTGAATGCAGAATTCATAGACTGGTACGTACAACTTCTGGAGTACGTGAACGAAAAAGTCCCGGTATATTGCTATATGGAGAATAACAAGCTACAAGACCCATTCTTTCAGCAGGTATTCAAACCGCTGGTAGGCAAGGTACGACGCGAACGGAACATCCAACTCTACATTCACCCTGACGAAGAGCGCAAGACTGACAAGGCCACACGTATTGAAGCTAATTTGGAACCGCTGAACCGGGAAGGCAATCTCATCTTCAACGAAGTTGAAAAAGATAATCCACACATGAAACGTTTGGAAGATCAATTCAAACTTTTCACCCTGCGGTTGAAGTTTCCCGCCGACGGTCCCGACTGTGTGGAAGGCGGCCTGCGCATCCTCAAGAAGAAAGTACAGCAACTAAAACCGATTACCGTGGCGCGTCACAACGCCCGGAACAATCCTAAAAGATTATAGCCATGAGTAAATTCATCAATCCCGAAGACTACGACGCCAGTATCCACCGCGAGATACTGGGCTCCCTGACCCGCGATGACGAAAGTATCGTCGAAATCTGCGAAGACCGTGCCATCGCTGAGATGCGTGGCTATCTCAGTGCGCGCTACGATGTAGATGCCATCTTCTCCGCCGAAGGGGATGCACGTAACCAGCTTGTCCTGATGATGGCAATCGATATCGCAGTATACCATATATTCAGTATTCATAATCCGCAGAAGATGTCGCAGATACGGAAAGACCGCTATGAGCGTGCCGTGGAATGGCTGAAGCAGGTGGCGGCATTCAAGATCACCATCGACGGCGCTCCCAAGCTGCCGGAAGAAGAGCAGAAACAGAACAGCCCCTGGCTGATGAGTAGTAACCCTAAACGTACGAACCATTTATGAAAAGAATAAATTTCCCGGCATTTTGGAACAAAGCATCCAAAACCAAACAACGCATCACCGAAGGCAGCAACGTCACCCGCCAGGGCGCCACTATCATACTGACACAACCCCAACGCTTCGGCATCGGGCTGGATGACTACATGCGGGGCATCCGAAGCGCCGAGAATGTGGACTTCACACAGCGGGTTCAGATTTACGACATCTACAGTGAGAGTCTGATGGACCCGCATCTGTTTTCTGTCATCCAAAAGCGGAAGAGCGGTGTGCTTGGCAGGAAAATAGAGTTCAGGCGCAACGGCGTGGCCGATGATAAAGTAAACGAGCAGATTTCCTCGCCCTGGTTCCTACGATTCATCGGTGACGCACTGGATGCCGACTACTGGGGATTCACGCTGGTGCAGTTCTATATCAACAGCAAGGGATGGATAGACTACTATCTCGTGCCCCGAAAGCACGTGGACCCGGTGCTGAGACTCATCAAAACCCGTCAGAACGACATCAACGGTGAAAGCTTCGACGAATACCCGGACCTGCTGATGATACGGGGCAAAGAACCGCTCGGCATCCTGGCACGGTGCGCTCCGTACGTCATTTATAAGCGGGGAACCGTGGGCGACTGGGCGCAGTTCTCCGAGATATTCGGCATGCCCATACGCAAGTACACCTACGATGCCGCCGACCCGGAAGCATTGTCCGCCGCCATGGAAGCCGCCAAGGCTCAGGGAGGCGCTTCCTCCTTCTTTACACCCGAAGGTTCTAACCTTGATTTCGTAGAAACCGGTAATACCACCGGCAGCAGCGAGCTCTACAGTACCTTCGTTGACCGCTGTAACGCGGAAATGAGCAAGGCTGTCCTGGGCAACACCCTCACCACCGAAGCCAGCGAAACGGGTACGCAAGCCTTGGGAACCGTGCACAACAAGGTGGAGCAGGAACTTATCGAGCAAGACGCTCTTGCCATCCTGAACCTGCTGAACTATGACATGACAGACTTGTTTGCGGCTCTTGGCGTCAATACCCAAGGCGGTGAGTTTGTTTATGTAGAAGAAACGGACTTGGAACAAGTGAAAGTCAAAGCCGAATTACTGGAAAAGGCTGTAAACGTATTCGATCTGCCGCTCGATGATGACTATCTGTACGAGCAATTGAACATCGAACGCCCGGACAACTATGAACAGTTGAAAGCGGAAATGGCAGAGAAGAAGAAAATGAACAACCCCTTTGCTCTCGGAGTATCTCAATTCTCCTCCTCCGGGGAGGAGGAGTACCCGCAGGGGGAGGTGGTAGCAAAACATCCCCAGAACCGCTCCCGCTCTTTTTTCGGGGACGCCCCGCAAACCGACGGGGCTTTAGACTGGTAATGAACGACCTTTACTATGGGGAACAGCAGCTACCGGGCCTTGACGAACTCGACTATATATCCGGTTCTACCGCACCATTGCAATGCAAGGCCGATGATGACGTAAGCACCGCTTTCGTCTTCGACAACGCCGCCCTGCAACGTGCCTTGAAGCATATCTACGAAAAGGATTTTCACCCTATGACGGAAATAGAGGAGAACCTTTTCAACGAAACATTCCGTATCTTCAACGAAGCATCAAGTGAAGGGCTTAGTGAATCCGCTGCCGAAATTCCGGTAGAGTTCCGTCAGAAGCTTGACCTCGGCAACGCTGTATTCTCCGCCTTCAAAGTCCACCGGATGCAGAACGATATCGCCGCGCAACTCTACGATTCAAACGGTATTTTAAAACCGTTTAAACAGTGGAAAGAAGACGTTCACCCCATGCTCGACCATCACGTCCGGCACTGGCTGCAAACCGAATACAATACCGCCGTCATCCGTGCCCGCCAGGCTGCGGACTGGCAACGCTTCGAGCAATACGCCGACGTCCTGCCTAATCTGGAATGGATGCCCAGTACCAGTGCAAACCCAGGAGCAGACCATCAGGTTTATTGGGGAACTATTCTCCCGATAAACCACCCCTTCTGGAGTGTGCACCGCCCCGGAGACCGTTGGAACTGCAAGTGTTCTTTATCGGCTACAGACGAACCTCCTACGGGAGCGCCACGTGGAAGCGCCGCCCCCAAAGATCAGCCTGCCCCGGGACTGGATAATAACCCGGGAAGAGACGGAAAACTGTTCAGTGACACGCATCCCTATATCGCCAATGGATATGAAGGGGCGAAAGAGGCCGTGAAGAAATATATAGCAGAGCATGTGAATAAGGAGAAGCCGATAGTGTATGAACCGGACAAAGAGCGGAAAGAGGCACTGAAAGTTCGTAGAAAGGAAATACAGAAAGATGCAGAAGTGCTGAAGGCGAAACCTCTTGTCAACTCTGATTTTAAGAAAGAAATCATTGTCAGCAAAAAGTCCATCAAGGAATGGTTGAACCAACCTCACGAACATTATGCCGAAAAGAATGAGATGCTATTGCACCTCAGTGATGTCATCCGACAGGCTCAATATAAGGGATGGACGGAATATCATAAAAACAATCCTATGTATGTAAAGTCTCATGTTTTTGAAGTGACTGTTAAGGGAGACAAGTCGTGGATTATTGTATTGGAAGATGTGGACGGGAATATGATATTACATAGCATATCCGATAGCAGCAAAGTAATGGACAACATACAAAAATAGCCCGAAAGACCATTTCAACCGGAACTGCAATCCGGAGCTGTGCCTGTCGAGCTATTTTCTTAGACTGCAAATATACAGAAAAATATCAAGTAAACAATGAATATTCAAGAATTTAACCAACGTATTTTGCAATATCAAAAGCAACTGGCCGACCTGACACGCCGCCGCATGCCCGTACTGGCAGGCAACATCGCCAAACGCCACATCGAGGAAGACTTCCGCAAAGGAGGTTTTACCCATAACGGTTTCCATAAATGGAAGGAAACCAAGCGGCAAAGAAACGGTGGAAGTAGTGCCGGTTCTCAATACGGACCGCTGCTCTCCGGCAGAAACCATCTTTCCGGCAATATCCAATACACACCAGGAGACGGACAGGTTACTATCTTCACCCGCGCCCCTTATGCAGGCATCCACAACTGGGGAGGCATAGTTCGCCCTACCGTCACCCCGCAAATGCGTCGCTTTGCCTGGGCGCAGCATTACCGGGAAGCGGGTAAAGACAAAAAGAAAGATACTTTCTGGAAACGCCTCGCATTGACCAAAAAGACCAAACTTACTATCAACATCCCGCAGCGCCAGTTCATGCCATCCAAGCCGGGACCGGAACTGATAAAGAAAGTAAATGATAAACTGAATACAGAAGTAGAGAAAATTATAAATCAATAATTTATTATGGAACAACTATTCAACGACCTCCAGCAACAGATCGCCGATAAAATGGGTAACGACGTTTCCCTTATCGACGAAGACTACGGGCAACTGGAAGCCCTGCAGAACGGGGAAGACCAGTACCCTGTCACTTTCCCCTGTGTCCTTATTGGCATCCCCGAAACCTTGTGGGAAAACCTGAAAGGCAACCTCCAACACGGCAAGACCACCATCATCATCCGGTTTGCCTTCGACTGCTACGATGACACTCACTATGGCAGCACCCAGGAACAGCACGCAGCCGAACGCATGGCACTGGCCCGACGCCTGAACGGCGCGTTGCACGGCTGGCGGTTCGATGGATGTGCCACCGCCCTGGTACGCCGTGCCAGCCGACAGTTCTCACTGCCCGGCGGCATCAAAGTCTATGAAATGGAATATACCACTACGACAGCGGATGAGATTCAGAACAACGACAACTGACGATCCAGTTCTTCCTGCTGACGGATGATCCGAGGATCGGCAGAAGCATTGATGATGTTGTAGAATGTTTTTTCGCAAATGGGGTATAACGGCCAGATGTAACGGCGGAGGATTTCGCGGTTGCTCAATCCGCTACGGCTATGTTCATCGTAAATACGGAGAATCTCTTTTACCCTGTGCGCATAGCTTCGTCCTACAATGGAACGATGATACTTCTTCATACCCGAAAACTTAAATTGATTATCCTGAAACTTGATACAAAAATAATTATAATAACACATTAATGCAACAAATACGCCCGGAAAGCACATTCTACAACACGGAATAACCCGTTTACACCACCTTTGCCGCGTCAATTCGCGAATGACAGAAGTAAACGATGATAAAGCTGCAAGATGTACAGCGCAGCCTAATTGTCAATTGTCAATTATCAATTTTCAATTGTATGGTAAACTATTCTCTCGCTCTGATGAGCACCAAGCCCGGCGATGACCAGGCCCCCAAGAAATATTACGCCAAGGCGCAAGCCAGCGGCGAAGTGACCATGGACGAAATGGCGGAACAAATCTCCTACGCCACCTCCCTCACGGACGGTGATGTGCTGAACGCCATCCGCGCCCTGATCAAACAGACCAATCTCCATCTGGCGGCAGGCAAGATCGTACGCCTGGAGAACTTCGGAAGTTTCCAAATCCAGCTGTGCAGCACTGGTGCCGACACGGAGAAGAAATTCACCAGTGCCAACATCACCGAAGCCACCATCCAGTTCCGCCCCGGAAAGCCTATCAAGGCGGCAACGCGTGCGGGCGACGGCGGCTTGACCTTCCACCGTGTGGCCAAGAAGGGTGAAGCCCCTCTGCCCGATGACGGCAACACCGGCGGCGGCAACACCGGAGGAGGAAGCGACGGCGACCAGGGAGAGAATCCGCTGGGCTGAGAACCACTTAGTAGTAGTGCGCCGACTACTACCAGGTAAATGACCAACTACCCGTAAGTAGGGAGCCAACTACTTACGGGTAGTTTTTTGCACGAACTTAACCGAAGAAAATATGAAAGCCATTTATATGAGTGACCTGGCACAAGCCTACTTCCCGAACTCTACTCCCCGCAGCGCCAGCTCGCAGCTGCATCGCTGGATAAAACTGAACACCGAACTGCAAGCACGTCTTGAAGAGTTATGCTTCAAGCCCAGGCAGCGGGCGCTGACGCCGCTGCAACATGAGGCGATAATAGAATGTCTGGGGGAACCGGGAGAATAGGACCATCTTCCTGACGTCAGGAAAACGTTCGAGAGATAGCGCAGGGGGCGTATCTCAACAAAAAAGCCGCTGTATGGTGTTCCATGCAGCGGCTTTTTTTTGCTTCGCTAATAATTTATTTCTGTACAATTTTCATACAAAAAGTATTTCTTCTAAATAGGTTCTGTTATCCCTAATCTAGCCATTATCACTCCAACTTCATGTGGCTGCAAATCTAAAGTTTGAGTACGTGCATTATTTATAACTTTTGCTCGAATAATGGAAACACCTGTTTCTGGATCACCCTCAAAATGAATATGAATTTGACAATGTTGCGCGGCGAAAGGGATTATTATTAGAGGATTGTGATGTGCATCCATTATTTGTTGATGAACCCCAGGTATTACCACCCCCGTCATAACATCTCTCACGAATTGCGAATCATCATTATAACCCAAAGCAACAGGCATGAATTGACTTACAGATGGAAAATCAAAACTTGGCTCTTGGTATCTTTGCAAAATAGCATCAATAGGGAGTTGATCTATTTTTTTAGATTTTCTGCCCAATACTCTTGATGTACTTTCCTTTTGAAATGCTTTTCTTTCCATATTCCATATATTATAGAATTATATCATAAATTCTTTAACCTCAGAGATATTGTATGCCTTATTTAAAACAATCTGTTTACCTACTCCTTTGAATCACTCCACAAATGTATAAAAATTATCTTATTAAAACAAATAAAAATATTTTTCTTATAATTACCATTTGCGACTACACCACTAACAACTAAAGTATCATGAAAAGTCATCGGATTGCTATGTTATAAAGATATTTTTCAACCTTCCAAGTAATCTAATATTAGTAATAACTCATACGCTATCCGTGGGTCAATCGCATTTCCGAGTGCATGAGTTCTGTCCATCCAATCGGATATCCCATAAACCACTCCATCCAACTCGGAGTAATATCGGACGGATTGAACCCAGCTCTCGAAATATGCGCTGTTAGGTAGTTGCTTTTTCGTTTGTCTGAATGCTTTAAAATGCTCTCTCTGCGTAACTTTATCCGTTTCGCTTCGTTTGCTGTCAAGGCAGGCAACAATCCATACTCGTTTCCTTTCTTGAAAAGAGTCTTTACCCGCAGCTGGAATAATAAACGGTTGAACTTCGTAGCCTTCACTTTCCAAATCAGTGCACACTTGCTCGAAGACCACTCCGTCTGCGTTACTAATAAGTCCGAGAACATTCTCAGCGATGACCCATGTCGGCCGGCATTCTTGTATAACTCGATACATCGGCGGCCATAAAAAGCGGGGGTCTTCTGCCCCTTGCTGAAGTCCGGCGTTACTGAATGGTTGGCAAGGGAATCCTCCGACCACAACATCAACGTTGCCTCTGTATTCTTTAGCATTGATTTCATATATATTTCCATATTTAGGCACATTGGGAAAACATTTATCTAAAACTTGCAAGCAGAACTCATCTATTTCCGATTGAAACAGGATATCCCATCCAAGAGTATAAGCTGCCAAGTCGAAGCCGCCAATACCAGTGAACAGGCTTATCATTTTTATAGTTTTGCTCATTACTATTCTGATTTGAATTATTCACCTTCTGAAAACTTCTTCCCACAAAATGGGCAGAAAGGATAAGCGATAGATATAGTACTTTCTGTTTTATTGAATGTACCATCTTTTTTCTTATTCCGGTAGGTCGCCTCTATTACTGGCTTTTTCTCAAAAGAAGGCATGGCGTACATATAATTTAAAGACGCTTGCGGGTCACCAGTCTTTTCTCTCAAATTCGCTTCTACTTTTTCAAAACAGTCACACATATTTTTCTACGCTTGCCTATACAGCATTAGGTTCAAATTTTTCTTGTTATTAATAAAAATACTCACTACATTTAAATCCTTTCCGGGGAGCAAAGTCTTTAAACTCACAACTCCTAAATATCCACTTTTTGTCAACCCATCCGGATAAGTCCTTTTGCCATTGAGGGATTATTTGATGTGGATTATTCAAATCCCGATATGGCTGGCAATGTGGCAAGAACCTACCACCCTTTTCCTTCCAGTGGTTAACGCGGTAAAACGACTCTTTAAAGTCATTCAGTAAGATACAGTAGAAGAAGTATTCTCCCCGATAACCATATTTATCAATCAGAGCTGTGGCACGTTCGCAATCTGCTATCTGCGCCGCTGTATCGCAACCAAACCGAATGCGCTTTATCCATTTTACACGAGCAAGTAATCGAGCTATGTCATCAGTCACCAGTCGAGCGTCCAGTCCTTGGTTAAAGTCTACTCTGAGTTTCAACTTGACTATCTTCTCGATCTGCTCTATCCCGTACTCGGAAGCAAGCACATTGTTATCCATAAGGATGATGTTTTTACGTCCGTTGACTGCGATTTCTTCAATATCCATATAGGGAGCGATCTTACCTTCTTTTTGAGGCACCACACACCACTTACACCCATTGGGGCATCCGCGTGTAAGAAAACCATAAGCCAAAGACTTATCTATATTGTATATCGAGTAATCCGGGACAGCCTTGTCTACCTGCGATGGAAGAGTCTTTGAAACATCGTAGCCAGTGCCACCTTTCTCTATCTGATCGGTATTTGTAATCCACTGTCGATAATCTTCTGTAAAGCTGAATACTTTAGCCATATAGACCTTTTCATACTGGTCAAATGGATTGTACCATTCTACATTATCACCTCTCGCTTTGTGATAGCTGCTTATCTTCATCAAAGCAAGATTGGGATAATTGCTATCAACCGCTAATAGTCCGATGTTCATTACTTCCTTCGATTTACTAATTCTACATAAATACATCCTGCACACTCAGCGGCTTCTTCGTCATCTTGTCGTACATCCGTGCCTTCAGTCGCTCGCACAGCATGTAGACGAAAGAACCGGAATCAGGATTGTTCATTTTGACAAGCAAGGCAGTCAACCCTTCTGTTTTGGCAGCAAACTCTATGAGGTCGCAGGGTTTGCCGTAGTACGTCCAGTAGTATTGCACCTGCCCCAGAAGGCTGTCTTCTACCTGGATTATCAGGTCTTTCGGTTCACGGTATATCATGGTCGTGTTCCTCCTTGAAATAAGGTTTCACTTCGCCGTCCGGTACCCATTCCACCGTAACGATGCCTTTTACTTGCCCGGTACCGCCACACTTAGGGCAAGGTGTTTTCACCCGTTCATTAATAATCTCAGGGTCCCAGTGCCAGCCGTTGCCCTGGCAATAGCCGCAAGCATAACCAGTGAAATATCCCACCGTTTCCTTGCCTGTTCCGAAAAGGGGTGCCGTGATCAGCACCCCGTTCTTTTTCTCGCTCATACGCTATTCGATGAAATAGGTTTGTACTAAATTACCGTTCCTAAAGATATTCAGCACCGTACGTCCGTTGTCCGTGACGATGTTCGTTTCAACGACACTGCGGTTAATTTCCCTTCTCCCAATCATTGACCTGATTTCCGCATCAATGAATGTTTTCAGGTTCTTAAAGTCCCGTTCGTCACCGTTCAACTGCGTGAACTCCAGTGCCTGGCTCACGGAAAGCTGGAGTTTCAGTAGCCACATGGGTTTATCGTTCGGAATCACCGATTTATAAAACACCTTTGCCATACTTTTCTTCTTCTATTTTACTGTTACACAATTCATGCGCCTTACGTTTCGCCTCCTCCTTGGTCAGATACTCCCCAATCTTGGTACCGATGTAACCGGTGGCGGTACGTTTATAATGATATACCGCCCAGTTCCTGCCGCAAGGTCGCCAGTCGAAGTAATCCTCAGTCCTGATGTACATCATTCTCCTTCTTGGGCTCTATAAAAAAAGTCTCTTCCTGCACCACCTGCACGCCTATCTGCGGAAACAGGCTGGCAACATCCTCATTGTCGCGGGCGGCCAGTAACGACTGTTTGTCTACCTCCTCCGTAACGCGTACGTACGATGGCAATTTGTCCTTTACGAGCATCAATACTGCCTTCCAGGTTAAACCTTTCATTGTCTTCAGCGCCGGAGTTCCCGTGCGGAAACCAAACACGCCGTGAGCACTCTCCACACTCTTTTTCTTGGAAAACAATTCATCTTTATTTTCCAATGCATAAGCCTGGATTTTCGCGAAGGCTTCTTCCTTCTTAGCGCTCTGTTCCGCCAACTGACTGGCATACTTCTCACGGATGCGCGTTACCTCGATATCCATCTTCGAGGTGAGATTGTTACACTTAGCATCGGCTGCTGCAAAATCTGCAAATGCCTGCTCCGCTTGCTCGCGGCTGATACCGCTTAATACTGTTTTCTTTGTTCTTGCCATAATTCTTATTCTTTTATAGGGTTAATATTTAATCTTATTCTTGTTCTGCTGGTAAATGCGCTTGTATTCGAGGTATTCCTTAGTCTTCTTCGGTTCTTCCAGCGCTTGCAGTTCCCGGTCTATCCGGTCGTAGCGTATCTGCTCGGCACGGTATTCATCCATCAGGCGCTCCAGTTCTATAGGTTTCATGCTGTTGATTCCCGCATGCAGGCGGTCCTGATAATCGCAAAGGCGGTCGGCACTGGCTTCGAGTTGCGCGGCCAGCTGTGCACGGCGCTCGGATTTCTCGGTGACGTAGGTTGGCGGCACATTGCGCGGACTATGTTCTCTCATTGTTCGGCCTCCTTTCTCTGCTGCTTGATTTTCTTGTCTATCTCCCGGCGGCTATAATAGGTGAACTTCCCTTGTTTATAGCTGTGTATCAAGCCACGGCTGGCATAGCCTTTGATGGTGTTCTTGCTGCATGCCAGATAGCGGCAGGCTTCGTTCTGCTTCATCATGTCATTCATGTCGGCATTTGCGGGAAGGAGTTGCGGAGCGATATCGCCCGGGGCGGCTTTGCGCCGAAGACCCGTCCACTGTTCCAACCGTTCAATGCGTGCCAGCAACTTATTGAACTCCTTGCGCGAAAGAAGTATTGTGTCGCTTTCTTCATTCAATACCCCCAGAGCACTTGCCGCATCAAAGTCGGCTGCTGTCATGGATTGTACGTCCGGTATCAGTTCCTCCAGCCCGATATGTCCGGCATGGAAACGGGCGGCATCACGCGCTGCAAAGAATACATTTTCGTCGCGATCGGCTTCGCATACCTCCAGCACATACTTCTGAAATACTTGTTGCTCGGTCATGCTTGACGTCAACACCTCTGCCATGATCAGACTCAACCGATCTGCCTTGTGGTTCAAGACGGCTACAGCTTGTTTGATTTCTTGTTTTGTTCTCATTTCAATCCTTTTTAAGTTTTCTTTCCTCGCGTCTCATAAATGCCTCCAGCTGCGTCTTGGTGTCCTGGAGTTCCCAAAGCTTCATACTCGTTACGTCTTTATGGGCTTTACTGTACTTCCGTGCCCATACGTTCAACTTTGCCACATTCATGCGGTATTCTTCCTCACTGTCGCTGGTGAACCCCTGGTTCAGTTGCGGAATCAAGAAAGAAAGACGATAAATGTCACGGAATACATTACGGGCTTCCTGCATCTGCATCTTGCGGGCTTTGTCATCCATCGGGTTCAGACTTTCCATTAACTGTTGAGCCTCGCGCATTGACAAATCCTTGCTGCTCTGCGTGCGTCCGGAAGTAAAATTGTAGATGCAGCCGTGGCGGGTATCATCATCCATGCCGATACGGTGGAAGGTGGCATGCAGCGCTTTGAGTTGCTGCGGGGTTATGGGTTTGTCTTTCGTTACTTTCATATCACTAATCGTTATTTAGTATATTTTTCTCCCCGATATATTGCCGCTTCTTCCGGCCATACATCGTAATATCCCTTCGGTCCGATAAAGCGTCCTTTGCTGAAAGCGCGATATCCCTCGACATAAATCTTCAGTGAAGCATCAAATGCCACCTTCTTGGCACTACGACCGTCCGGATTCTTCCCGCTGGCATGGCTGATAAATATCAGCAGTTTGTTGCGGTGCTTCTCTTTAAACTTGATGTACTGGGCATATGTCATCTGCGTGTATTGGAAACTATCGATCACAATAAAATCCGGTGCCTTCTGACGTTTCATCCGCAGGCTCAACTGGTCTATCGGCTCGGCATCGAGCAGTAGAAATCGACGGTTTACTTCCTGCATATTGAAGCGCCTCAATGTGTTCTGCATCGTCAGGCAGGCGCCTTCCTCCAAACTATCGTAAGCCACACGTCCATACTTGCACAATTCCTTGCAAAGCTGCATCACGAAAGAGGTCTTCCCGTTGCCAGTGTTTCCCCATATCATCCACACGCCTTTGCGTTCCGGCATATCAAAAGCATCGTACCATTCACCTTCAAAGGGAAAGGTATCGAACTTCATGCTCAGCAACTCCCGCACACCCTTGGCGTTACGGGAAAAGGTCTTTGCATCGTTTACCGCTTCGCTCATGCCTGCTCTCCTTTCATCCTCTTGGCTTCCAAAATACGCTTGCAGGCATGCACTACACGCTTCACGCGGCGAAGGTCATATTCTCCCTGCTGGGCCTCACGCATCACCCGCTTGATCTCTGTCGGTTCGGTCAATCCGTTTGCCTGGCAAATGGCATAGACATCCTGTTCGGTGGCAATGTTGATATCGAAGAATTTGCGGCCGATACGGCTGTTTATCTCCTTATACCCCTTCTTATTATAGCGTAGTCCGTTCTCCACACGACGCTTAATGTAGTCGGTAGAGAGGAACACGATACCAGCCTTATTCTCCAGACGATTATAAATGCTGATAAAATAGCTGAACACGCTGTCGGTCAGTTTATCACCTTCATCAAAGATTATCAACGGATTGTTCAGAAAAGCAATCATAGAGATGGCATACTCCAAAATATCCCGTAAGTTCGTCCCATCCACCGGAGCGCCCACCTGTTTGGCTATCTCGCGCACAAAATCGCTTTTCTTCATGTCTTCCGAGCAAAGAATGTAGTAAACGTTGCGATGCGTGCGGCGGTATTCTATCGCAGCTGTGGTCTTGCCACAACCTGCATCACCCACTACCCAAGTAGTATTCTTATAAGCTTGTGCGTCTGTCATAGCGAAGGTTATACGCTGGAAGGCATTGCTCTCGGTCAGTGTCCAGCGCTCCAAACTGTAGCCTATCTGTGCAGCTATACGGCTGAACATGTCATCGCTGATACTGGTGTACTTCTGATTGCATATCTGAGATACTGTAGCGGCACTCACACCGTTCAGGCTCTCGCTCGCACGGTTTTGGCTGGGATAGTTGCTGCAATATTCCATCAGCGCGTCACGGATAGAATCTTTGTCTTGTTTGCTGAGTTCTTTCATTGTTTGAATGGTATTTAATTGATTATTGAATGCTGATTAATTGTTGTTGCTGAGAAAGCTTTCGTACATATCCACATCTGTAATGCCGGACACCATCTTAGTATATTCACCGGGCGAAGCGATGCCTGCGGGCTCTTCAGGTTCGGCTTCATAAGTACCCGGACCTACGCCTGCAGGATATTGTACCGGAGCAGTCAACTCACCATTGGCATATTCTTCACGCTGTCGTTCCATGCTCTTCTGAGACTCACCTACAGGAATGGGCATCACCAGTCTGCTGTAAGCCTCGCTCATACTCTCTTCGAGCAACAACTCCTCGCTGGCAATATAATGCCCCACAAGGGCACGCTTTTGTGCATGTATTTGGGCAAAGAGCCTTGCGCTTTCCTCTTCCGTACGTTCGGCAGTGGCACGATGGATGACAACCTTCGGTGTGGCAGTAGCAGCGTACTTCAATGCACCTTTAGCACCTACCTCCCAAAGTTCTACGGCAGTCATATCCTTGGGATCATAACGGTATCGGAAGCTGACACCCACATTCTGCAAGTGGAAGTTCATATCCACCAGCCCGTCTTCATCGTAAACCATATAGCGGTATTCCTGTTTGTTACGTTCGAAGATGAAGCCTTGCTTGCTGTACTTCACACTGTCTTTGCTGAACAACTTGAAAAGTTCCTGCACCTCATAGTCATCCAATGGCTCAGCATTGGGACTGTTGAGGGTAGTATACATTTCCATGCGGGTCATGCCCGTTTCTGAAGTAGGATGCTGCATGGCGTTCCATTTCTGGCGACATTGCAGATATTGCGACTTCATTTCTTCCAAAGTGGGAAGCCGGGCTATGTTCTTCATTATCAGGTCCACATTGATGTGACTGTTCTCCTTGACGGCGGTAACATTTTGTCCAGTATAGTTGTATAATTGGCGCATCACCTGCATTTGAAAACGTCCGAAAGCACTTTCAATGGTCTTTGACTGTCCATTATGCGGCATAGTAGTCTTGTGGATGTGGCATATTTTCTTGAAGAAGGCTTGTGCTTCGGGCTTCTTGTGTCCGCCTTGATTATCGGTCACTATTTCGTAAGGCTTCACCTTCCAAGTCTCCAGCGCCATGCGATAGGCATCGTACTGGGTCAAGAAGTTTTCCACACCGAACGAATAACCCAGGAACGCTTCCGAACAAGCATCCATCACTTCGTAGACGTCGATAGTGCGTGCCACCATACGCTTGTTCTTGCTGTCATAAGCCTTATAGTAGAGGTTCAGTTTCGTACCGTCACCATACCATAAGGTGTTAGGCATCTGTGGAAGTTTGGTATCGAACAAAGGCATAAACTCATTCTTGAAAGCGATTTCACCATGTACAACGCCATACCACCACAACTTGATGCTGGTCTTATAGAGGTAATTGATGACCGTCTGCGGGGAATTGATAGTCTTCAGCCTATCCTCCTCGCGGGTAACACGTGCATTCCGTTCCTCTACAATCTCATTAAACTTATCGAATATCTGCTGGTCGGTATATACCGGAAATTTGCTGCGTTTGAGTTTCAGCAGCAAACGCCCTTCACGAGGACCAATCTTGCGGGCCGACTGGTTGCCGCTGTTACCATTGACAAGAACCATATAACCATATTCCTTATAGGCAGCATACTTTTCCATCAACCGGGCTTTGGGGAGGGTGTGTCCGTAGCGTTCGCGCAAGTCTTCGCAAAGGGCGATGACACGATCGCGTATCATTTTATTGTGTTGTTGCCCGCATTTACCTTGCGCATCACGTATACTCATCTCCAATGCCATCATAGCATTCAGAACTTTGGCGTTTAGCACATATTCCGCCTGGCGTTCCAGGGAAATCTTCGGAGCGTAGGTCTTATAGAAGTCTACAGCCTTGCTGTCACTTTTTAATCTGCTGTCCATAGGAAAGGGTTGTTGTTTTTTGAGTAGTTCTTTGGCTTTTGGGTATCGTTCGTCCACTTGCTTGCGAAGTTTGTCGGGCAGGCGTTCGTAGATGATAAGTGCCTTACGGCCATTGCCACCATGCTGCGAAAAATGAAACTTCTTCTCACGAACATGCTTTTTATAATTCGCAAGACTCATGATTCCGCCTCCTACAAGTTCTTCAAATGTTACACATAGTGTCTTTCCAAACATTTCCATAATCAGAAACTTTATACTTTTCAATTTAGTGCAAGCCCCGGCATCGAACCGGGGAGCCGACCGCTTCCGCATGGCAAAGGAGACTTCGGACTTGCAGAACAAGCTGTTTCTAAGCTGTTTCAGTATCTTTCTTATCCGGCATACACAGCGATATCGCCACAATGGCCGATAATACCACAATCACAAACGCGTTACGGCTGTCCGCATCCGTTGCGTCAACATTACTGCCCAGCCACAGCCCGTAAGTCATGCCTACAGCCACAGCTACTTTCTGAATCATTCTCCAAGTTTTCATAACCATATCATTTTAAGAGTTCAGTTCTATTACATCCTCCAAATCAAGGAATGTATTTATTGTTTCCGGTAACACGATTGGCTCCACCGGGTCTTCACTGTCTGAATACCCCACATCTATGGATATTCTTTCATCCTCTACACTCAGCATAGCACTATACTTTGCCATCAGCTCCCTCAATTCTGTAAGGAATGCCTTTTCATTATCTGTCAGTTTTCTGTCCATATCACTTTTAATTATTAATTATTAATTTTTCATTGATAAAAGTCTATCCCTATTCATCCCGAACCGGGATAGTTTTGCTACATTTGTAGCATCACATAAAAAATATGATTATTATGACTGAATTTATGCTACGCTTTCGTTTCAACCTTCGTGACCGGAATTCTGTAGATATTGCTCACAAAGAATTCGGAGCTCTTCTAAGGAAGTTGAACCTGAGATACAGAAGCGAACAGTGTTTTTGTGACTATATAGACTTATCCCTGCCAAATGCACGCCCGTGGGAACTTGATTTTTTAATATTGCCACCAAAATACCAGCCAAACACGTGTTGGGAAAATCTTCGACTCCTGAATCAATCATATTTGGAACCGTTTCTGGCTGCTCACCCGGCATTGGAAGGCGTATCCATGTATAGGAATCTGGATGATTTTCCAAACTTGATACACACAACTGCGGATTGGTGGAAATAAGCTTTTGTTCCGTCTTATGATATAATTCCAGAACCTTTTTTAGCTCTAAAAAGGGGACTCTTTTCATGTTCATACCATTTATAAAGTTATCGCATCGTTCGCTATCACCACCTTCACATTCCCTTTGGAATCCAGCACCTTCACCTGGCGCTTCAGTTCATCGGTCACATCAATAATCTGTACCAATGAACCGCCATTAACAAGCGCCGCCTCCCTAATTTTGCAAGCCTGCACGCTATTACGCTTAAATAGCAACGCCTGACTTACGTTCTGCACAGTCACTCTGAACGTCTTAGCAAGCTTAGCCTTACCCGCTGCACTCAGTTCAATCTTCTGTCTGATTTTCTTTTCCATATATAAACACTGATTAAAATTATTCTTATCTTTACCGCTGTTTCATTAAAACATGCTGCAAATGTAGTCAATATTTTGACCATACCAAATTTAAAAGATAAAATTATGACTATAAAGGATAGAATTTTGACCTTTATTAAGGAACAAGGCATATCAAGGGAAGACTTCTATAGGAGTACAGAACTCTCTGCATCCAATTTTAAAGGAGCAGCATTGAAGAGTGAATTAGGAGGAGACAAGATAGTCAAAATACTGACTACGTATAAGGTACTCTCTCCCGAATGGCTTCTCATAGGTGAAGGCCCAATGCTAAAACAAAAAGTATCAAATGATAAAAGCACGGATAACACGCTTGTTTCCAGTGATAAAGGTACAATAAATAATCGTACAAAACAAGATGAAACGTCCTATATGTATAAAATGTATCAGGATGAAAAATCAGACTGGAAAGAAGAGAAGAAAGAACTGAAGGAGCAAATTAACCATCTCCAGTCCGACCTCCGTCAAAAGTCTGAAGAACTTGCTGCCCTCAAAGCCAAATATCCGGAAGCATCCATAGAGCATCCTGAGGGTTTAGGTCATGCGAAGACTGCTTCTACAAAGAAACCTTCTTCGCAGCCCAATGCCGACAGTGCAACATCTGCCACTGCCCAATAAGAAAAGAGTCTTTAAACGACAACTAATAACCTTTTAAATAAATAATATTATGAAGATCATTAAAGCATTACAGAAACATGTACAAACCATTAGTAAGTATCAAAAAGCGGATTTAGATAAAGAAATAGACAAGTTCATTTCTGATAATCAAAGTTTAAATGAAGCAGAACTATTGGATAAAATCTATTCGACCTATGGAATCCAAATTAAATTTTTGGAAGATGCCAGCCAATGCAAAGCCATCATTAATATCAAAGAATGGGTAGTCACTTTTGGCGTCTTCTTTACAATAGGAGTAATTATTGGAGTATTATCTTTTATAGTATCAGTAATGGCTAAATAGTCTTCAAATAGTAATCTAAAATATTAAAAGTGCTCCCGGCACAATCACCGGGAGCATTATCCATCAACAATCAATTACCTTAAATCTCCATACGTTTCAACCCCTCAGCGGAGCACTGATCAGCGGGAACGTTCGCATACCTTCAAACATATATTGTGGCAGGAACAAGACTCGAACTTGCGACCTCATGGGTATGAACCATGTGAGCTACCTACTGCTCCATCCTGCGATATTTAGCGCCGCGCGCACGTTTATGACGCTAAGATACCACTTATTCCACTAATATGCACTACTAATCAAGCACTTATACCAACTTTGCAATCTCAAGACCTCTAAAAACTACTATACTATCCCCCTATAAATACTTATTAAAATGCCCAAAAACACCATCCAAAAGGAAACATCATACCTAAAATCGTCATTTTTTAGGGGGTAAAAAGTATCCCCAACTTTTATGCAAGTAAACGATTCGGACATAAAAGTATCCCCAACTCAGTATCCCCAACAGTATCCCCAACTCACTATTTAACACTTCACTGCCCAACAGATCACTAATGCAATTTTCTCTATTTACTAAAATCAGACCACCCAAACAGATTATCTTTTAAACGCTCTAAACAGTATATCTTTTTCAGATAAATACTTCTAAATAATTATTATTTAGAATATCTTTGCAAAAGAAACTTCTAAATAATAACAATATGACCAAAGTAATCCATGTGCACCTCATATTCGAGAAAAAGGACTATTATTTCGGCAGCATTAGCGCCATTTACACCGTCCTAAACGAGGCTCAAATAGGCATCAAACAAAGCTCCTTACTCCACGCCGGTCTATACGACGGTGGCGTCAAGATAACCCGTAGAGCCATTATCAAGCAATCCCACCTCATTCGCAGTACCCAGGAGTAGTCCGCATCACCCCACACAAAAAAAAAGCTGAATTGCGCTTCAAAAAGCATCAATTCAGCCCTCGTTTTATCTCAATGTAACTTTCAACCGTTTAGAAGTCCATCATATCTCATTCAAATGCCACCCACATGTAACCGAATGTAACAATTCGATTTGGTTTCCTTCATCACTATCAAAACATCTCAAACTCTTTATTCATCGGTGTTATAGCCGTATTTACTCCTCTCAGACTTTACATACAAAGTGTTTTACCCCCCTTATACCAGGCAGAGGTCCGCGTCGGTGTTGTTGCCGAAGGTGCCGCCGTTGAGGCGGAGGATTGCTCTGGTGGAGCCGGTGAGGCGCACCGGATAGCCCCGGCCGTTGCCGGTCACTTGCGAGCCTTTTTCCATGATTAAAGTGCCGCTTACGTTGATTCCGGGAGTACGATTTAGCTTGTATGCGTTGTCCGATGCATCCGCCGCCGGCAAAGCTGCTCCCGTCAGCATGAAGCCTTCGCCCAGCGTCAGTGTACCGGGAATGAAATCGGAAAAGTCCTGGAGCGTTGACACGTCAATAAGCGGCATGTCCGTTTCCTTGTTCTCACCGTCCACCGTCATGCGGGTGAGTTTGAGCGAGGCGTTGCCGAAGACCATGAAAAGCAACTCCGCAGTGGCGGCGCGGGTGAGGCGGTAGCCGTTGCCGTTTATTTCGATGTATTGATTGCGGGAAATGTTGATACAGTCCGATGTCGTGCCGGGGAATTCGATGTCGGCGCCGAGGGTGATGCGGGTGGGGTTGTCGGCGGTTCCGGTGGCGGCTTCGCAGGCGGATTTCAGGGCGGCGTAGGTGGTGATGTAGTTGCCAAGGCCTTCGTTGTCGGCAAGGGTGAGGCGGATGAGGGTTTGATGGTTTGCGTAAATGTCGGACGCGACGGACCATTGGATGGGGTAGCTGGCCACGGTTCCGGCGGCGCGGACTTCTATACTTTCATTGAAGAAGCGGGGCTTGCTGTTGTCCATCCACGGGATGAGGGCGCAGAAGGTGTTGTCGCCGAGGGGGAGGGGGAGGATGTCGCCCTCGGTTACATAATCAGTCTCTATACCGTTTTTGAGAGTGGCCATGCCACGGATGGGCGCATTCTTTATCACGACGGTGGCGGCGTCGAGGTCGGCCTGCGTCAGGGAGCCGGGATGTTCGTCGAGGACGAGTTTCACCACGAGGCGGTGCATGGCGTGGACGAAGCGCAGCTCTATCGGGGTGTCGCTTTGTTGCTGGCCGATGGCGTGTAGGAAAAGGTAGTCGGCGGCGGCATACTTCCCGGGGGTGGACTGGTCGGTGGGGATGTCGATGGTTTGCGGGTTCAGTTGGCTGAACAGCAGCGCGGGGAAGTAGGCTGTGAAATCGACCTTGGCGCCGGGGCCGAAGTCTTCCCACGTGAGGTCGGTGAGCCATGCGCCGTCGTGGTAGGTGGCGGGGTGGTCGGTGTCGACGGTGGTGTCGAAGACGTGGGTGATGATGTTGATGCGGTCGCCTTCCTCGAAGGTGCCGCGGCCGTCGGCGGTGCTGATGAGGGCGCGGGTGGCGGGGGCGGTTCCGGCGGCATCGGGGCTGATGAGGGCGGGGTGGGCGGAGCCGTCGGGGTTGTCGGCGGGGGCGGAACTGTCGGGGTTGTCGGCGTGGGCGAAGCCATCGGGGTTGTCGGCGTCGGCGAAGTGGCCGATGGTAGAGGTGAAGCGGATGGTGCCGGGGTCGCCGGGGGCGGGATGGCGGTTGTCGGCGGGGTCGTCGTCGGCGGAGCAGGCGGCGAGGGCGGCGACAAGCAGGAGCAGCAGGCAGGCGGCGGGGATGACTGCGGAGGTGAACGCCGCGCGGAACAAGGTTGGTAGGGATGGATTGGGTTTCATATTGTTAATGTTTTAAAGGGTTGATAATGGGATTGTAGGGGGGAGTATCTCCAGCTCCTCCGCCTGAACCAACGGTCGGCGAAGCCAAAGGGGAGGTGGCGCGAAGCGACGGAGGGGTTTCACGTGCCGCAAGGTCTCTTGTGCCGCAGGGGTATCTCACAAACGGAGAGTTACTCTTGCCTTGTGTGAGACCCCCTCCCCCCTTCGGGGTACTCCCCCTTTCAGGCGGGAGAGCTGAAGATAGTCTCGACTGCGGGCTTCCGAAGTATCTCAAGCTCCTCCGCCTGAAAGGGGAGGTGGCGCGAAGCGACGGAGGGGTTTCACGTGCCGCAAGGTCTCTTGTGCCGCAGGGGTATCTCACAAACGGAGAGTTACTCTTGCCTTGTGTGAGACCCCCTCCCCCCTTCGGGGTACTCCCCCTTTCAGGCGGGAGAGCCGGGGTTACTCCGGCTTGCGGGCTCCGTTGTCTGCCTCTGCCTTCGTCGTCGTCGTGCGCGCGGCGGCGTGGAGCTGGGCGATGCGCTGGTTGTAGGCCGCGTCGGTGTCGGCAATGAGCTTGTTGAGGGCGGTGACGAACGCGGCGGTCTCGGCCGTGGGGGTGACGACGCTGGTGGCGAAGGCGCGGGTGGCGATTTCGTCGTACTGCGGGTCGGTCTCGGTGCGGACGGTCTTGGCGGCGTCCAGCCGGGAGGCGGACTGGGAGGCGGCGCGGGCGTCGAGCAGGGCGGCGTAGTCGGAGGTGACCGAGTCGAGCTGTTCGATGACGGGCGCGAGGCCGAGGGTCTTGACGTGGGCGGCGAGGGCGGGTTTGGCGAGGTCGACGAGCAGTCCGCGCATGGCTTGCACCTGCTGGCCCTGCGGGAGGGTCTGGCAGCCGATGTAGGGGCGGGTGGCGTTGTAGAGGGTGGTGGCGGCGGTGCGCTGGGCGGTGATGGGCGACGACTTTCCGGTGCGGAAGGCGGCCATGAGGTAGACGATGAGGTCGTCGGCCTGCTTGTCGACTTCGGCTATCTGCGCGGTTTCGTCGCTGATGCGGCTTTGGGCGACGATGTCCGTCAGGCGGTCGATGTTGGCGCTGAAGGCGTCGGTGAGGGCCGTGGTGAGGCCGAGCTTTTCGGGGGTGGCGACGGTGACGAGGTCGGCCACGCGCTGCATGAAGAAGGTGTACTCTGCGTTGTTGAGTTTGGCGACGCGCAGGTCGCTGATTTTGGTGTAAGTTGCCATGATGGTAGGGTTTTAAATGTTATTATTAATGTTATAATTGTTTGTTACTATTGGGTTATTGTTGTTGTCTGCCTCGGGGGTAGCTCCGGTCCTCCGCCGGAGATAGTCTCGACTGCGGGCTTCCGAAGTGTCTCAAGCTCCTCCGCCTGAAAGGGGAGGTGGCGCGAAGCGACGGAGGGGTCTCTCGTGCCGCAGGGGTATCTCACAAACAGGGAGTTACCCTCGCCTTGTGTAAGACCCCCTCCCCCCTTCGGGGTACTCCCCCTTTCAGGCGGGAGAGTTGGAGATAGTCTCGACTGCGCGGAAGTATCTCAAGCTCCTCCGCCTGAACCAACGGTCGGCGAAGCCAAAGGGGAGGTGGCCGGAGGCCGGAGGGGTTTCCCATTCCGCAGGGGTATCTCGTGCCGCAGGGGTATCTCACAAACGGAGAGTTACTCTTGCCTTGTGTGAGACCCCCTCCCCCCTTCGGGGTACTCCCCCTTTCAGGCGGGAGAGTTGGAGATAGTCTTGACTGCGGGCTTCCGAAGTGTCGGGAAATGGGATTTCAAGTTGAAATGCGGCTTTCCGACTGTCCGGAAGTGCCGGCACGGTTTGAAATCCCGTTTTCCAGGTGTCCGAAGCCGCCGGATGAAATCCTGCGCAGGGTTTCGGGGCGGCGGAAACCGCCGGCACGGTTTGAAATCCCGCTTTCCAGCTGTCCGAAGCCGCCGGATGAAATCCTGCGCAGGGTTTCCGGCCGTCCGGAGGTGCCGGCACAGGTTGAAATCCCGTTTTCGGGGTGTCCGAAGGTGCCGGATGAATTCCTGTGCGGGGGTTCCGACTGTCCGAAGGCCCCGTTGTCAGGGGTATCTCCGGCTCCCTCTCCTCCGCTGCCTACGGCGTGGCGACGAGTTTGATGGTCTTCCTGTCCGTCGAGAGCTGGAGGGCGAAGCCGGTGCCCACGACGGCTCCGCCACAGATTCCTACCCACTTCAGGTTGAAGCGCGAGAAGTCGGCGTCGGTGAAGGCGGTGTAGCTGCCTCCCACGGTGATGACGCTTTCGGCGCCTGAAGTGACGGTATTCCACTTATCCGCATAGTTGTCAAGGAACATATCGAATGCAGAGCCGGCCGGGAGGGCGTTGTCCACCGTCACGGTAGCCTTGCCTTGCAGTGCCCCGCCAAGAGTCAGATAAGCATCAAGATAGAGGCTGTACCCGGTGTTCCCGCTGATTTTTCCACCTTTCAGGTGCAGCGTCCCCTCCGCATCGATACGTACCGCTGAGCCGTTTCCGTTGCCGGTGATTTCGGCGCCGTCCTCCATAACGAGCGTGCCGTAAACCCAGATTCCGTTTGCATTAATTCCATTGGTAGCTTGTTGCGCCCCTGTCAGCCGGAAGCCGCTGCCCAGCGTCAGCTCTCCGGTGTAGTTGCCGCTTTCCCCGACCGTGATAAGCTCATTGCCATCCTTCTTCTGCCCGTCCATCGTGAGGCGAGAGAGGCGGAGGGAGGCGCCGTTCTTCACCTGGAAGATGGGCTTGGTGCCCTCGCGCATCAGCTTGTGCCCGTCGGCGCCGCCGTCTATTTCGATGTACTGTTTGCCATCGAGGATGTAGGTGGCATCTGCGGAGGTCGGTTCGGGCACGGTGATGTCCGCCGTGAGGAGGATGCGCGTGGGCTTACCGGCGTTGGTGCTTGCCTTTTCGAGCGCTGCCTTCAGCTCATCGGCAGTGGCGGCCTTGCGGGCGAGGCGGATGGCGCCGTCGGCGGGGTCGATGACGAAGGCGTAGTCATCGGCGCGGCCGGAGGCGCCGAGGCTGCTCTCGCCGGGCTTACGTATGGTCGAGTTTTCCTGGATAACCAGCCGCGCGGCATCGTCGGCGGTGAAGGCGCCTGCCGTGGGGGTGATGGCGAAGTCGGCTTCCGGGATACGCTGCAAACCCAAGTGGACGCGCTTTCCCATGCCGGGACGGAGGCGGATGGAGGCGTTAGTCTGTATACTGATGTAATCCCCGTCGGACGCAAAGGTGAAATCGTTCAGCACGAGCGTTCCGGTAATTCCGCGTGTATTGGCTACTGCTATCCACGGTACACTGAAGCCGGCAGCGGTGCCTGTAAACGTGGCGCCGTCGAGGGTCAGCGTGCCGCCGCCAAAGTTTATCGGTGACAATGTGCCATTGCTGGTGACTTTTACCCCGTCGCCCAATGTCCAATCGGCGCCGTCATTGCAATAGAACCAGCTGCTACCAGCTTCATCGGCAAGCGTGACGCGGGTCAGCTTCAGCGATGATGCGCCGGAGGATAAAATCTTGACCGACACGCCCGCGTCCGTGCGCCTCACGGCATAGCGGCCGTCGCCGTCCAGCGCCTTATAGCCTTTCGCCTGTATCTCCACGCTGCCGCCGTTCGCAGCCTTTACCGCCTCGTTGGTGAGCACGATGTCGGCGCCCAGCAGGTAGCGCATGGGGGTGCTGACGCCGCCCCCGTCGGCGGTGAGGGCGGCTACGAACTCTTCAACGGTGCTGATGAGCCTGGCGCCTTGGGCGAGGTCCACGCTGCCGTCGATGTTGCCCTGGTTTCCCCATGCGGCGATGTCGCCGGAGGTGAGTTCCACCGTGTGCTTGCCTATCAGGGTGAGGTTGAGGGTGAGACGGTAGCCGCTTCGAAGCTCGGTAAGCGGAGTGCTGCCGGTGAGCGTGGCGGGTACCTTATATATATAGACGTCGTTGCCCAGCCGGATTTGGAGCCAGTCGGCGCCGGTGGTCACTGCCTGCGGGGCGACGATGAGCGAGGTGTACCATTGCCCGGCCGGTGTCTGCATCATCGTCCCGGCGGGGTAAGGCGTGTTGCCGGATGCGGCGGCGGGGTCCACGTTGCCCGTTGTCAGGTCCAGGCGGGCGGTGCTCTTCATGCCTTGCAGCGTCACTTGGGCGGTGGCCAGGTCGGCGGGGGTGACTCCCGTGCCTGCGGTGAGGTTGATGCGGAGGGAGTGCATGCGGTGCTCGAAGCTGAACGTGAGGGGGTGGTCGGCGGTGTTCGTGGCGCGGTTGCCGGTGGCGCTGGCGGTGAGGAGGTCGGCATCGCCGGGAGCGACGGTTGCGGCTGCTGCCACGTCGAAGTCGTACGCTGCGGGGTCGGCCACGGAGGCCTGGCGGGGGTAGTGGGCCAGGAAGGTGACGTCGTCCGTGCGGCTCAGGTCTTCCCAGTAGAGGATGGTGGTGCCGTAGGTGTACTCCAGGTTGTCGTTCACTATTTTGCCGTCGGCGAGGGTGTGCATGCCCCACGTGTCGCCGTCGGCGAAAGTGCCTTTTCCGGTATCGTCGATGACGGCGCGCGTGGCGGTGGTGCCGGCGATGGATGCGGTGAGGTGGACGGCGCCTTCGGGGAGGATTGCGCCCTTCGGCAGGTCGTCGCTTTCGCTGGTGCAGGATGCGAGTGCCGCAAGTGCAAGCGTGGCAAGCAGGGCGGCGGAGGTTGATTTTAGTCGGTTCATATCGTTACTGTTAGTAAGGGTTATTATTCATTTCGGGTTATTATATATATAAGGTGTATCTCCGGCTCCTCCGCCTGAAAGGGGAGGTGGCGCGAAGCGACGGAGGGGTTTTCCACAAAGGGGAGTTACTTTTGCCTTGTGTGAAACCCCCTCCCCCCTCCGGGGTACTCCCCCTTTCAGGCGGGAGAGCTGGGTTACTTCTGCTGTCGGGCTCCGTTGTCGGGACTATCTCCGGCTCCTCCCCTAAGTTAGGGGAGGTGGCGACGGAGGCGACGGAGGAGTGTGTTCTCCCGGGTCACTCAATCTCCGCATCATCCTCTACTTCTCCCTGCTTGCCCCACGGCTGGATGGAAGCGTTGGACACCTCGATGCCCGACTTTGAGAGGCGGATGGTGTATTCCGTCACTTTACAGGCCTCGAAGGTCTTGTCCGGGGCCAGGGTGTAGGTGTGGGTGGTGGTCGATGCGTCGGCCATCACGAAGGTGAGCACGCGTCCCGCGGCGCCGTCCTGCGGCAGGAGGATGGCGGAAGCTGTCTGTCCGTCGGCGGCGGTGACGAGGGTGAAGGTCTTCGTGGCAGGGTTGGCGGTCGCGTCGGCGGTCAGAGCGTCGGTCAGCACGTTGTAGTCGGCCTTGTAGGGCTGGTTGCTCAGGGTGATGGAGAGGCCTTTCAGGTCGGCGGTGGTGAATCCGTCTCCGGCCTTCACTTTCACGAAGATGCGGCTCAGGCGGTGATGGAAGTCCAGTTCCACGGTCGGTTTCGACTTGTCGCGGCCGGTGACGTTGTCGCTACGCATCAGGTCGATGGCGGCGGGGTCGGTCTGGTCGCTGAGGTCCACCGGGCAGAGGTCTCCGGTCAGCGTGGCGTAGGGGTAGTAGGCCACGAAGTCCACCTTGGCGCCTGCCTTGGTGGGGAAGTAGATGGTCTGCGCGTCATCCGCCGGGTCGAAGCGTCCGATGCTGGAGGCGGTGATGTGGTGGCGGTTGGCGGCACCTTCGGCTACGTTCTTCGTTCCGGCCTCCAGCATGTAGATGCCGATGGCGTCCTTCGCCTCCCACTCGTCGTTCGTGGAGCGGGTGGCGCTGATTCCGGCGGTGAAGCGGGCGGCTACGGGGGTGTTGTCTACGGGTTGTTGTACAGTGTCGTCACTGCCGCAAGCGGCGAAAAGGGTGGCAGCAAGGGCTGCGGTGAGGATTAAATTTGCTTTCATAATTACATTAATTAATTGTTGGTTTATATCATTCTTGCTTGGTATCGCGTGTCATCTTCATTGCAAATCGGCGTCTCCGGTTACATTCTCCTGTAACTCCCACGCCCGGATGGTGGCGTTGAAGCCGGAGCTTGTAGGGGTTTCCACCACTTTTCCGCCCAGCGCGAGGGGGTGAATCTTGTCGGCATTGAATCCGGCGAGGGCCTTCGTCAGGTCGCTTCCCTCGTTGCCGTCGGCGTCGGTCAGCGGCACGGGTCGCGGGTTGTCATCCTCGAAGAAGACGGTGGCGTGCAACGTCTGCCGGGTGCCTGCCACGCCGAGCAGTCGCACGGTGGCGGCCCATTTTCCGGCATTGTCTCCGTCGGTCACCCTCGCGAAGGAGAGTGCCACGTTCGCCGGTTCGGTGAGCTTTTCGGTATAGATGTCCATCATGGAGGCGACGCCGGAGAGGTAGCCCTCGATGCGCTTTATCCTGTCCAGCGCACCGCCCTTGGGCTCGATGAAGAGCGTGAGTTGGCGCACTTGTTGACGCATCATCGCGGAGACTTGGTGGTCGGTGTCGGCCATCACATCCAGCCACAAGGTGGAGGAGAAGAGCCAACCGGGCATGGGCTGGATGAAGCGCTCGTCGATGCCCTCAGGCGGCATGGCCGGCTCCACGAGGAGCGCATCGCCCATCAGCCCCACGTGCTGCGGCAGGTTGTAAATGCGGATGCGATATTCGCCCGGCTCGAAGAGGTTGTCGAGCGTAAGCGCAGTTTCGGTAGCCGTTTCTGTGTATGGACCCACCGTGATGGTGTAACTGTCCGGGATGCCGACTCCGTCGGTCCGGTGCGTCCAGTCGGTTGTCAGGATAATCTGTCCCTGTTCGGGGTGCGCGGTGTTGTAGATGGGGTCTTTCACATCGCAAGCCGAAAGCAGTAGCACCGCGCCCATGTAGAGGACGGCGGCGGTCTTTCTTTGCTTTCTCTTAATCGTAATGTTCGTTCTCATATATCGCATTTTTTTGTTGTCCTACTTATTGCTGCCTATTGTCCAAATCAGGTTTACGCCCACCTGCGTGGGGCCGAAGAAGTTCTTCGTTTTATCCCGGTCTTTGTAGACACGCACTCCCTCGGTCAGCCCGAAGCTGTCGTAGTCGGAGCGGACGTAGCCCAGCCCGAGATTGAAATCCACCGAGAAGCTGCGCGAGAGGAATAACTGGTAACCCACCGCCAGCCCGGCACTCCACAGCGAGCCCTGATAGCCCGTGTCTTTTGAACAGAGGCTACCCAGCGGGTATTTATAGAGGTTGTATTCGCCATAGCTGCCCGACACGCCTGCGTACAGACGACGGTCGCGGAGCAGATACCAACGCACTTCGGGATTGAGGAGCCACATCTTCTGCACTTTGTCGTGTTCGCCGCCCCATCGTGCGAGGCTGCCGTCCAGCTTCACGCCAATGTCAGAGTTTATACGCCACTCCACACCGAGAGTGGGTAGCAGCATGGCATCATACAACACGTTAGTGCGCACGGCAAAGCGGTAAGTTTGTAGGTCGGCGGCAGATGCAGGCACGATTTCCGTTGCCGCTTCGTGCTCCGGTTTCTCTGTCGGTTCCTTTGCCGACTCCTTTGTCGGCTCCTTTGCCGGTTCAGCGTTTTTATCTTCCGCCACCGGAACGGGTATCTCTTCGGCTGCGATGCGGTTGCGGTATTCGTCCACCAGTGAGTAAAGGCGCGTCAATTCCGTCTCATTGGCTTTCAGGAAAAACATATCCTCTCCCACCCGGAAACGGAACGTCAAAACCGTATCCGCTACCGTTTGTGCAGCCGATACGCCGATTGTCAATAGCCCGAATACGGGCAATAGCAGTAATTTACAGAATGTTTTCATATACTTGGTATTATAGTTATTAGCCTGCTTGTGTAAATCATTTTATCAAAAAAGCGCATCAGGCTTCCTGTCATTCATTGCTCCTGTCAAACTTCAAGCAGCCGGCTCGTTTATCCATTAACAAAAGTAAATCAATATAAAATGAAGTTAGTGCCAATTCGTAAAAATCCATTAGGACAGATTGTACGCAGGCCTATTTTTCTTTAGGACAAATCGTAAAAGGCTTGCAAAAAGGTAAAAAACGGCACTTTTCGAGGAATAAACCCTGCTTTTTTGATGGAAATATCCTAAATTTGCGTTATGGATATGATTACAACATATAACATGGCTATGGCTACGCTTATCCCGGCCTTTTCATCCATAGCCTGTGGTATTCTGGTTGCTTTTGCATTGCAGGACTGCCTGACATGGGAAGAACGGAAGTTAAAAAAAATCGTATTCACCTACTTCTTCGTCGAGGGCATAGCCTGGTGCATCACTTTCTTCTACCCGTTCTGCCCGTCGGTGTTTGTTTGCCTGAATACGCCCTGCCTGCTGTCGTACACTTTAATATCTGTATTTTTCTTCCGGGTCATCCGCTACCTGACCCGGCAGGGACAGCCCGAGAATTTCCCGTCGATACATTATTGGTTGCCCGGCGCGCTGGCGGCTGCCATGCTGGTATGGTCGTTCTTCATCCCTTTCGATGTGCAGGTGGAGATAGTCCGCGGCAAAGCGCTTGTGTTTCCGCAGGGATATGAAGCTTATGCCCGCTTCTTCACGTCCAAACTTCCTTTGCGCCTGCTCTTCGGAGTGGTTTATTATGCCCTTACCATAGGCGTGCTGACGGCCTACTACCGGAAAACGGATAAGCAGGCATCGATACGTAAACCGGCTGGGTGGGTGCTGTTTCTGGTCGCTATTTCCATTTCCTCGCTGTTTTCTTCCTTACTGCCTTGCTTTAAGCCGCGGGCCGAAATACTGTATTCCCCCTGGACTTTGCTAATCACCGCGAGCATCTCCGTAAATCAGATATTGCTTACCTACCATATAATACGGCGTAAATATATGCTTTATTCCATACCTGCCGTCGTGACGGAAACAGCAGCGGCAGCAGAACCACAGACAGAGCCGCGCCGCCGCCGTCATTCCGGCGAGCTGAACCGGAGCCGTTTCGAGCATTTTATCCGGGACAGGAAACCTTACTTGAACCCGGATTACAAAATAACCAATCTCGTGGAAGACCTGGACGTGAACCGCACGATGCTCTCGGCCTTTATCAACCGGACCTATGGCGTTAATTTCAACCGTTATCTGAACCGCCGGCGACTGAAAGAGCTTGAACAGCTCCGTTTGCAGCCTGCCAACCAAGGCAAAAGCATCAGTTCGCTGATAGACAAGGTGGGATTTAAGGATTTCCGCAATTACACGCGGGCAGCGGCAGCGGAACGCGGGAGTGCCGCTGCCGGAAAGACGGAACGCCGGACTGCTGCCACCGGCGAGGCCACCCGCCGCGGGAAAGAAGTGACTGCCCCCGCCCGCCAAAAGAAAGGAGGAACTGAATGACGACGGACATGAAACTGATAGAAGCGTTCGCCTTCTCCGCACCTATCATCTGCGCGGTGATATGCATGGTGATGATGCTGATGGACGCCCGCGCAAGCCTGCATAACCCGTTGGAAAAGCGGTTGCGTACGTTTCTGGCCCTTGCCTATCTTGTTTCATCGCTGGGATGGCTGGGGATGGTGTTTTATGTACTCAGCCCCCGCACTTTTGCATCTTATTATACGGTGTTCATACTGGCGCTTATGCTCGACCAGGTCATGATTTACCGGTTCGTCTCCCTTATCACGAATACGGGCGGACGGCGCAAGTTCAACCGCCTGCATCTGGTAATCCCCCTTTTTCTCACGGCTGTGTCGGTCGTTAATGCCATTTTGGTTCCAGTAGAGCAGCAAGTAAGGCTTATTTACAATGATACCGGTTCCGGTACATGGTTTCGGATTACATACGTAACAACGACCATCCTCTTCGTCGTTTACAACTCCCTGTATCCTGCATTAAATTTGCGGAATATACACCGGTACAGGCTGTTTATCGTGAATTATTCCGCCGACGCTTACAGTACCTCCCTCGGCTGGCTGACTTTTATACAGATACTCATACTGATTACCGTCCCGCTTCCCTTAGCCGGTCTTCTGATAGGCATTCCCGCCACCGCAATCAGTTATCTCGTATTGCTGGGGGCCTTGTCTTATTTTATAAATTATCTCATTCTGTGCTATAACCTGCTGAATAATAACTATCTTATCATCCAGACAGATACTGCGGAACCGGATATGCCTGCCGTGGCAACGCCCCTTGACCGCAAGCATTTCGAGCGTTATCTGCGCGACAAGAAACCCTATCTTGACCCCAAACTGCGCATAACCGACCTGGTCACCGTGCTCCATACGAACCGCAGCTATCTTTCCGGCTTTATCAACAAGGAATACAACATGAATTTCTGTAGCCTGATTAACTGTTGCCGGCTGGAAGAACTCGACCGGCTGCGTTTGCAATCCTCCAATGCTGAAAAAAACAACATGGATTTAGTGTTGATGGCGGGATTCAGCAGCTACCGGAGTTATCTCCGGGCAAAGAGCGAACAGGACGAAATGAGGTTGTTGAAGGTGTTTTGAATGATAAGATTATTAATTCACAAACCTTTTATGGAACTGAGAAATACTTTGGATATAACAAACTAAATTCTCTGTAGTAGATTATTATTCGTTCGATAATTGTTCTTCTTTCGTTCGACAGTTGTCATCTATTCGTTCGACATATGTCGAACGAATAGATGACAACTGTCGAACGAATAGTTTTTAGTATTTGTGCCATTAATTCCTTTCTTCTTACCGGATTCTTGTTCCTTATGTATGTTTTATCTGTTTGGGTACAACAAAAGGCAATGGCTGTGATGTTCAGATATGGATGCCGTAGTTCTGCTTCACTTCGTCCATTACGAATACGCTTTCCAGGGAGCCGAGGCTTTCGATGCTGCCCAGCACGTTCAGGATGAACTCCTGGTAATACTTCATGTTGGGGGCATGGATTTTCAGCAGATAGTCGAAGCTGCCTGATATGTTGTAGCATTCGGTCACTTCGGGGATATCTTGTATGATGCGGGTGAATTCGGCGGCGATGTCACGGTTCATCCGGCGCAGCTTCACGTTGCAGAAGACGACGAAACCCTGGTTCAGTTTTTCAGCATCCAGCACGGCGATGTACTTCTTGATGTAACCGCCATTCTCCAGTCGTTTCAGCCGTTCGAAGACGGGGGTGGATGAGAGGCTCACTTGCGAGGCAAGTTCCTTGACGGTCAGCCGCGCGTTTTGCTGCAAAGTCCGGAGTATTTGCAGGTCTACATGATCTAATTTCCCTGAGGTGTCCATAATAAATGTACTATTGGTTTGCTTTGATTTTGCAGAAGACTGCCTGTCTGCTGCAAGGTTGGGGCAAAAGTATATATAAAAACGGAATAATATTCTTTAAGGTAGTTGTTTTTGGCATCGCGGCAGTGCTTTTGTTCCATAAGGGGAGGGCGGAATAGGAATATTTTCCGTATTTCGGCTATATATTGGTCGTTATCCCTGCGGTATGTAATTTTGCCACCACGAAAGCAAATGAATTACTAACTAAAAAAGGAATGAATATGGAAACGAAGAAATTACACTTTGAGACTTTGCAACTTCATGTTGGACAAGAGCAGCCGGACCCGGCAACCGATGCACGTGCAGTGCCCATTTATCAGACTACCTCTTATGTGTTCCGCAACTCGCAGCATGCAGCCGACCGCTTCGGCCTGCGCGATGCCGGCAACATCTACGGGCGTCTGACCAATTCTACACAAGGCGTGTTCGAGCAACGTGTGGCAGCTCTCGAGGGCGGTGTGGCAGGACTTGCCGTGGCATCGGGTGCGGCAGCCGTTACTTATGCTTTGCAGAATATCTTGAGTGCGGGCGACCACATTGTTGCTGCCGACAATCTCTACGGTGGTTCTTTCAACCTGATCACGCATACGCTGGCGTCTCAGGGAATCAGCAATACGATTGTCAACGTCAATGATACGGAGGCACTCGAAGCAGCCATACAGCCCAACACGAAAGTGGTTTATGCAGAAACCTTCGGTAATCCGAACTCCGATGTGACTGATATAGATGCTGTGGCCGAGGTAGCCCACCGCCACCATATTCCTCTGATTATAGACAATACGTTTGGTACTCCTTTTCTGATTCGTCCGATTGAGCACGGGGCGGATATCGTGGTCCACTCCGCCACTAAATTCATTGGCGGTCACGGTTCCAGCCTGGGTGGTGTCATCGTAGATGGAGGCCGGTTCGACTGGAAGGCCAATGCCGATAAGTTCCCCACGCTGGCCAAGCCCGATCCCAGTTACCACGGGGCTGTTTTTGCAGATGTGGCCGGAGTGGCGGCGTTTGTCACCCGTATTCGTGCCGTGATTCTGCGCGACACCGGGGCGACGATTTCTCCGTTCAATGCTTTCATCCTGTTGCAGGGCTTGGAAACGCTGTCGCTACGTGTAGAGCGCCATGTGGAGAATGCGCTGAAAGTGGTGGACTATCTGGAGAAGCATCCGAAAGTGGCTCGGGTGAACCATCCGTCACTGCCCGGACATCCTGATCATGAACTCTATAAGAAGTACTTTCCTCAGGGTGCGGGCAGCATCTTTACGTTCGAGATAAAGGGTGGGCAGGAAGCGGCGTGGAAGTTTATCGATGCGCTGGAGATCTTCTCGCTGCTGGCCAATGTGGCGGATGTGAAGAGCCTTGTGATCCATCCTTATACCACCACTCATTCGCAAATGAGTGCGGAGGAACTGGAACAGCAGCGCATCACGCCCTCTACCGTGCGGCTTTCGATTGGTACCGAGCACGTAGACGATATCCTTGCGGACTTGGAGCAGGCGCTGGCTAAGGTCTGATTTATGATGACTTACTATATATTATGCGAATCGGGAGGTGAGATTAACTCCGTTTCCGGACAGGTTATGAGCAAGAGTATCTCAAACTCCTCCGCCTGAACCAACGGTCGGCGAAGCCAAAGGGGAGGTGCCCGTAGGGCGGAGGGGTTTTACATCCGCAGGGGCTTATGTATTGCAAAGTTACTCTCTGCTTATGTAAGACCCCCTCCCCCCCTACGGGGTACTCCCCCTTTCAGGCGGGAGAGTTTGAGATACTCATGTTTATCATTTCATTCATTTCCAGTCCCGTTATGAATCTGCTTTGGCGGCAGGGCGTGCCCGACAGGGGGAGGCACGCCTACCGCCGAAGGCGTTTAGTCGGCATAGACCGGACCTTGTGTCACCGTTTCCCACTTCGTAATGGTGCCGGTGGCTTGCACGCCGGTGCGGGTGAGGATGACTTCGTAGATATACTCCTTGCCGGACTCGAACTCAACGGGGTCTACGTCCCATGTGTAGGTCTCGCTGCCGATGGTGAAGGTGACCGTGAGCTGGTTGGCGCCGTAGTTGGCGGGGATAATGACGGCATCGAACGTGGCTAGGGCACCGGTAGTTGGGGTGGTGGCACGGCGGGGAGTGATGTCAGCTACCGTGGACGGGGTGCCGAGCGAGCCGTCCTTCACCGAGAAGGTGGTGGCGGTATTCATGCCGTGGATGGTGACGATGGCGTCGTCCAGGCTGGTGTAGCCGGTGTTGGCTTCGGCGGTGCAGTTCATGGTGAGCTTGGCCAGGCAGTGGGCGAAGACGAGCGGGATGGGGGTGTCGGCATTGGCGTCTTTGGTGTAGCCGGCGCTGGTGTTGTCGGACGCTGCCCAAAGCATGTCGAAGGTGGACTGGGCGGACTGGTCGGTAGTGCTGACGGCGAGCGGGGCGTCGAGGGTGGCGCTGGTCTGGTAGGGGTAGTAGGCGATGAAGTCGACGGCGGAGTTGCTCATCGGGTAGTAGATTTCGCTGCCCAGGATGGGGTTGAAGACGCTACCGGCGGAGCCGATGGTGAACTTCTTGTTCGCGGCATTTTCGGCAATGGTGGTGGTGCCGTGGTCTACCATGAAGACGCCGATGGCATCGCCGTCGTTCCACATCGTGCCTGCGGCGCGGGTGTCGGGGTTGGCTACTACGGGCTGGCCTATGCCGGCGGTGAACTGGATGGGGTGCGGGCCGGAGGGTTGCGCGTCGTCGTTGGCATTGCATGATGCCAGGGCCAGGGTGGTGGCCAGGGCGATGGTGGCGGGGAAGAATCTGAGCTTTTTCATTTTGTTTACGTTTTAAATAATTAATCTATTTGAGTTATTTTTCGTTGTGTGTGCGGGGTGGGGGCATTGCTGCTCTCCCCGCGGGTATGTCAGTCGGCCGATACGGAGCCGCCTTTCACGGGTGTCCAGTCGCGGATGGTGGCGGTGAAGCCGGTGCCGAAGGGCGTTTCTACGATGGCGCCGGTCAGGGTGAGGGGCGTCTTCTTGTCGGCGTTGAAGCTGCTGAGGGCGGAGGTGAGGTCGCTGCCGGGGTTGCCGTCGGCGCCTTGCAGGGTGATGGCGGCGGGCTGGTCGTCCTCAAAGTAGATGCGGGCGTAGAGGCGTTGCTGTGGGCCGGCCGTGCCCAGCAGGCGGACGGTGGCGGACCACTTGCTGGCAGGGGAGCTGTCCGCGGGGCCGTCGGTAGGGCCGTCCGTGGGGCCGTCGGTGGTGTTGCCGTCCGTTTGCCGGCTGAAGTTGAGGGCTACGCAGGCGGGGGCGGAGTGCACGTCGGTATCTACATTCAGCATGGAGGCCACGCCTTCCAGATAGGCTTCGATGCGGGCGATGCGGGCCGCGGTACCGCCACTGGGCTCGATGAGGAGCGTGAGTTGGCGGACTTGCTGGCGCATGCGGGCGGTGAAGCTCTGGTCGGTGGCAGGCGCGGTGAGGGTGGCGCTGAGGGTGGAGGTGAAGAGCCATCCGGGCTGTGGCTGCACAAAGCGAAGGGAGCTACCTGCAGATACCTCGTCCGCCTCCACGGAGGCCGTGAAAGCCTTACCGCTGACGTCGGAGAGGAGGATGTGCTGCGGGGTGTTGAAGACGCGCAGCTGATATGTGCCGGGCTCGAAGAGCTGCGGCAGCATGAAGCTGGTGCCGCTGACGTTTATCGACGGGCCGTCCTGCACGGACACGGTGTAGGTCTCCGGCACTTCGATGCCCGCGGTGCGCTCTGTCCAGTCGGTCGTCAGGCTGAGGTGGGCGCTGGGGTCGTAGATGGGGTCATCTACGTGGCAGGCCGAGGGGAGCTGCATCAGCAGGAGGCCGAGGGCGGGAGCGATGAGGCGGCGAGCAACGGCCGTTCCCCGGGCTCGAAGGAGGACCGGGCGGGCGACGCGGCGACGGGGGGTAGTATTTCTTTGTTTCATTTCTATCAGGTATTATATTAGTAATGTTGTTTCCGCAATGGCGGGAGTATCTTAATTCCTCCGCCTGAACCAACGGTCGGCGAAGCCAAAGGGGAGGTGGCCGAAGGCCGGAGGGGTCTCCCACTGACAGAGATCTTCCACTGACAGAGGTCTTCAGTTAGGCGGGGTCTTCAGTTAGGCGGAGTCTTCCATTAGGCGGGTTTTCCGTTGACGAGATTACTTCCGCGTGATGTGAGACCCCCTCCCCCCTTCGGGGTACTCCCCCTTTCAGGCGGGAGAGCCGGGATAGTGCTGCTTGCTGCGGAGGAGAAGGGATGCTTCGCTTCGCTCTGCATAACGGCATCGGTGGGAGAGCCGGGATAGTGCTGCCGAGAGAGCCGGAGCAGCCTTAGCCTCCCCCTTATTCCCCTTCCGTCTTCTCCTCCCCCTTTTTCTTCTTCTCCGCCGCCGCGTGCGTCTGCGCCAGCCGCTGGTTATACGCCGCATCTGTATCTGCTATCAGCTTGTTGACGGCGGTGACGAAGGCTGCGGCTTCGGCCGAGGGGGTGGCGACGCTGGCCACGAAGGCGCGCGTCACGATTTCGTCGTACTGCGGGTCCATCTCCTGGCGGACGGTCTTGCCGGCATCCAGCCGGGTGGCGGTTTGCGAGGCGGCACGGGCGTCGATGAGGGCGGCGTAGTCGGAGGTGAGGCTGGAGAGTTGCTCGACGACGGGGTCCAGGCCGAGGGTCTTGACGTGCTTGGCCAGGTCGGGCTTGGAGAGGTCGGCGACGAGGCCGCGCATGGCTTGTATCTGCTGGCCTTGGGGCAGGTTCTGGCAGCCGATGTAGGGATGGGTGGCGTTGTAGAGGGTCAGGGCTGCGGTGCGCTGGGCGGTGAGGGGGGAGGCCTTGGCGGTGCGGAAGGCGGCCATGAGGTAGACGATGAGGGCGTCGGCCTCCTTGTCGATGGCGGCTATCTGGGCGGTCTGGTCGCTGATGCGGCTTTGGGCCACGATGTCGGTCATGAGCTCGATGTTGCCGCCGAAGATGCGGAGCAGGGCGTCATCGAGGCCGAGCTTTTCGGCGGTGGCGATGAGGGCTTGCTCGTAGAGGCGCTGCATGAAGTTGGTGTATTCGGCGTTGTTCAGTTTGGTGATGCCGAAGGGGGAGATTTTGGTGTAAGTTGCCATAATGGTTGGGGTTTGATGTTATTAATAATGTTATATAGTAATGTTATTGGGGAGATTCTAAGCTCCTCCGCCTGAAAGGGGAGGTGGCGCGAAGCGACGGAGGGGTCTCTCGCGCCGCAGGGAGACACACGTTATATGTGAAACCCCCTCCCCCCTTCGGGGTACTCCCCCTTTCAGGCGGGAGAGCTTAGATAGTGCTGCCTCGACGAGGGGCTTCCGACTGTCTGAAAGTGTCCGGCGAGGGCTCGGCAACCGCCTTCCGACTGTCTGAAAGTGCCCGACGAGGGCTCGGCAACCGCCTTCCGAGTGCCCAAAAGTGTCCGGCGAGTGCCCGGCGATGGGTTTCCGACTGTCCGAAGGTGCCCGCCGAAGGCTCTTCGACCGTTTTCCGCCTGCTGAAACCACCCGCCGAAGGCTCTTCGACCGCTTTCCGCCTGCCGGAAGCTGCCCGCCGAGTGCTCTTTTCTATGGTTTGTATTCATTGCAATCTATTTATTAGTTTACTTTTCAGAGACTGTCATTCCGCGTGCACGGAACTTTCATTCTGCGACTGCTATTCCGCTTGCACTGCGTGCACGGAGCTTTCATTCCGCAACTGCTATTCCGCCTGCACTGCGTGCACGGAGCTTTCATTCCGCGGCTGCTATTCCGCATACACCGGGCCTTGTGTCTCCGTCGTCCACGGGGTGATGCTTCCCGTGGCCGTGACGCCGGTGCGGGTGATGAGCACTTCGTAGGCGTAGTCGTTGCCGGAGGCAAAGGTGGTGGCGTCCATTTTCCAGACGTAGGTCTCGTGGTTGACGTAGAACTCCACGGTTACCGTGCCGGCGGCATACGTGTCGGGCACGATGATGGCGTCGTAGGTGCCTGCGTAGTCGCTGGCGGTGGTGGCTTTGCGGGCCACCATATCGGCCGGGGTGGCGGGCGTGCCGAGGGCTCCGTCGCGCACGGCGAAGGTGGTGGCGGTGTTCATGCCGCGCAGGGTGACGGTGGCGTCGGTGTCGAAGGCGGTGATGCCCGTGTTGGCCTCAAACTTGCAGTTCATCGTGAGGCGGGCGAGGCGGTGCCGGAACACGAGCGGGATGTTGCCTCTGAAGTTTTTGTCGTAGCCCTCGCCGTTGTTGTCGGCGCGGGCCCACATCACGTCGAAGGCGGGCTGGCGCGTCTGGTCGGCGGTGCTGACGGGGATTTGGCTGTCCATGCCGAGCCGGTCCGTGTCGGTGTAGGGGTAGTAGGCGATGAAGTCCGTGTGGTGGTCCGCATCCAGCGGGAAGTAGATTTCGTGGCCCGAAACGGGTCGGAAGAGGCTGGCGGCTTCGGTGGTGAACTTCTTGTTGGCGGCATAGGTCGAGGCAATAGCCGTTTCCTTGTTCTTCAGCATGAAGATGCCGATGGCGTCGCCGCTGTTCCAGATGGTGCCCGTGGCGCGGGTCTGCGGGGTGGCCACGGCTTGCGGGCCGATGCCGGCGTTGAAGCGGATGGCTTGCGGGCCGTCCGGCTGGAGGTCGTCACTCGGGTTGCAGGATGCCAGGGCCAGCACGGCGGCAAGGGCGATGGCTACGGGGGATAGGGTCTTTTGAGGTTTCATATTGTTTCGTTTGGGGTTTATTCGTTTTAGTTATTTTATTTATTATCAGGGGAGCGGCGCGCCGTCAGTTGAAGACGATGCGGAAGCCGTTATAATAGCCGGCGTCGCCGGGGATTTGGCTATCGCGCCGGGCGGAGCGGCAGTAGTTACCAGGACTCCCGTACGAGCCGCCGCGACGCACGCGGCTGCCGAGCTGAGTGTCCGGGAAGGGACTGACGGGGTCGATGGCAGGGTCGGCGCTGTAGCCTCCGCCCCAACTGTCGAGGCACCACTCCAAGGCGTTGCCGTGCATGTCGTACAGGCCCCACTTGTTAGGCTTCTTCGTACCGACGGGTTGCGGCTTATAATCGCCATCATCCCCTGAATTACTCGTGTACCAGCCGTAATCGCGCAGCCCGTCCTCGTCATCGCCGCCCGTGAAGGCGGTCGTCGTCCCGGCGCGGCAGGCGTATTCCCACTGCGCTTCGGTGGGCAGCGAGGCGCCCAGGCGGCGGGCGTATTCGTCGGCGCCGTACCATGTGACGTAGATGGCGGGGCAGTCGGCGTAGCCGTTCATCGGTTTCCATTGGCTGCCGGCGGCATCCCACGTCAAGCCGTACGGGCGGCGTCCATTGTTTTCCTTCGTGCAATCCAGCACCAGCACCTCTCCGGGATGCCGGGCGGCGGGATAGCTGCCGGCGGCGGGGCACTTCCCGTCGCTGCCTACGCCGATGGCGTTGAGGAAGGCGGCATACTGGGCGTTCGTCGTCTCGTACTTCGCCATGCGGAAGCCGTGGGTAAGGGTCACCTCGTGCTGCTCCTCATTGTAGTTGCGGTTCTCCTCCGTCTCCGGGCTGCCCATGATGAACGTGCCGGCGGGTATCTCCACGAAGTCCTTGAGGTCGACGGGGGAGAAATTGCCCGTTCCGTCGTTGTGTGGGTTCACCGTCCAGGTCTCCACGGAGGGCGCGCCCACCTCGATGCCGGTGCGGCGGATGGTGAGGGGGTAGACGTGGTTCGTGCCGGACTGCCATTGGCCTGCGGGGAGGGTGGCGGTGTAGGCGGTGGCGCCTACGCGGATGCTGACGGGGACGGCTTCGTGGTTGCCTCTGATGACGATGCAGGAGAATACCGCGTCGACGCCCTGCGGGGCGGAGGCCTCGCGGTAGGGGGACACGGCTTTCATTTCACCATTGGCCATTGCAATATCATCGTTCATTATTATTAGCACATCATGTAAAATCTCCATCTTCACGTCCCCGGCCGTCAGCGCGGCTACGTCAGCATGGCTGATGCCGGCTCCGGCGGTGACGCAGAGGGTGACTTTGGCAAACATGTGATGGAAGGGGAGGTGGACGGGAGCGGCGCTGCGGGTCACGCCCTCCACTTGGGCACAGAGCACGTCGATGGCGGCGGGGTCGCTCTGGTCGGTGAGGTCTATCTTGAAGTTATAGTTCTCGTCCAGTTGTCCCACGACGTCCCCTTTCGGGGTGTAGGGATAGTAGGCGTAGAAGTCCACGAGGCCCGTGGCGGGGTAGTACATAGGCCCGGCGCCGGGGTCGGCGGGGGCGAAAGTGGCGGTGGAACGGTCGGCGTCGTCGGTGCTGATGCCGGCGGGGGCATACGGGGCGTTGTCTCCGCCGGGCAGGACGCCGCTGCCCTCGGTGAGGCTGCCGCCCGCACGGGCCATGATGATACCGATGCGGTCGGTGGCGAGCCATTGGTCGCCGCCGGAGGCGGTGCGGGTGGTGGGGGTGCTGCCGCTCTGCATCGTGGCGGGGACGGCTTGGTCACTGCCGCTTTGCACGGTGGCGCAGAAGCTGACGGGGAGCGGGTTGGCGTCGGCGTCGGGGGATATTGCATCGTCCGTGGCGCAGGCGGAGAGGCAGGCGGAGGTAAGGAGAATAAGGGCGAGGCGCAGGGCAAACCTCATGCGCTTCGGGGTGGCGGAGTAACTCGGTTGTGGGAGTGCGGAGTATCTCGGCTCCTCCCCTAAGTTAGGGGAGGTGGCGCCGGAGGCGACGGAGGAGTGTGTTGCTCCGGACGCGGCTGACACACGCCCCCGCCCTTCGGGCACCCCCTCTAACTTAGAGGGGGAGTTGGAGATAGTCTGCGTTGCGGCGGAGTAACTCGGTTGTGGGAGCGCGGAGTATCTCGGCTCTCCCGCCTGAAAGGGGGAGTACCCCGTAGGGGGGAGGGGGTTTTCCACAGTGTGTGTGTGTTCCTGCGGTGCGAGAGACCCCTCAGTCCTTCGGACAGCTCCCCTTTCAGGCGGAGCAATTGAGATAGTTCTGCTTGCACTTGTACTTGCGGCTGCACTTGCACTTGCAGCAGCTGCACTTGCTGTGCCGGCGTCGGCGGCTGTCTGGTGTGAGGAATATATGCTTGTTTTCATACCTTATATATATTAATGGGTTATTCATTCATTACTCGTTGAAGACGACGCGGAAACCGTTGTCGCTGTAGGCACTGCCGGGGCCGATAACATTACGATAGGCGGAACGGCAGTACTTAGGAGTATTACCAAAGCTGCCGTTGCGAACCGTGCGGTCGGAGCCTGTGTCGGGGCCGGCCGGGTCGGTTGCGGGAGCGCCGGGCGTGCTGCCGTAATCATTGTCGTACCAATCCGCACACCACTCGGACACGTTCCCGTGCATGTCGTACAGCCCCCACGCGTTAGGCTTCTTCGTGCCGACGGGGTGAGCGATGTTGCCTGAATTAAAGCTATACCAGCCGTAATCGCCCAGCCCGTGCTCCTCGTCGTCCCCGCCGGGGTAGGCGGTCGTGCTTCCGGCGCGGCAGGCGTATTCCCACTGCGCCTCGGTGGGCAGCGAGGCGCCCGCCCAGTCGGCGTATGCCCTGGCCCCGTACCAAGTTACACGCACGACGGGAAAATCCGCTTTGCCTGTAGCCGGCGACCATACATCGTTGTTCCATTGAACGCCCAGCACGTTATCCTTTTCGATTAACAGCTGTTTGCCGTATCCCGTCACGTTGGCCTTGCCGTCCTTTCCGCACTTGATGTCGTTCAGGAAGGCGGCATACTGTGCGTTGGTCACCGTGTAGCGGCTCATGCGGAAACCTTTGGTCAGGGTTACCCGGTGTTGTGCTTCGCTATTATTGCGACCAGTCTCCGCGGGCGTGGTGTTCAGCCCGCTGCCATCCTTATCTTTGATGTTCGAACCGTCGGACGAACCCATCAGGAACGTGCCGGCCCCGATTTTCACGGTTTGCAGCGCGGAGGCGGGCAGGGCGCGGGTGAAGGTTTCGACGGAGCCGCCATATAGCACGAGATTGTCCGCCAGCGGGGCGTCCTGAAACACCCACGGGCCGTAGTCCAGGCGTATCAGGCCGGTGGGCGACAACACGGACTGCCCGGGCAGCAGGGCGCGGTAGGTGTAGGTGGTGGCGTAGTCGGCATCGGCGGGCTGCTCCACGCGGCGCATGATGAGGGTGACGGGGTCGGCCTGCTCGTTGGCGGAGGCCATGATCGGCAGGGAACGGGGGTTAGCGAGGTCACTCAGGTCCATATCCGCCTCCGTCTGCACGCCGTTCAGCCTCACGGCGAGGGTCTCGTCGGGGCCGCTGCCTTTCGGTCCGGCGGGCACGCTGACTTGTATCATTGCCATGAGGTGGTGGAAAAGGAGGGAGACGGAGCCGCCGGTGATGGCGGCTTTGCTGTAGCTATGGTTGTTGTATGCTCCCATCAGGTCGGAAAGGCTGTAGGGGTCTCGGCCGGCGGTGGCGACGGTGGCTGTGGCGTTCTGGTCGGTGGCGGCGCGGAAGACGTAGGCGGTGGGGTTCATCCGTTCGGGGTGGCCGCCGCAGTCGTCGTAGGGGTAGTAGGCAAAGAACTGGAGGCTGCCGGTGAAGCCGGCGGGCCAGTAGATGTTGCCTTGCCAGGTGCCGGTGGCGGCGTCGTAGGTGAGCCGGGCGTTGTGGATGGGGTTGCCGCTGGCGGTGAGGACGGTGGTGGGGTCGGTGGCGTTGATGGCGAAGATGCCGATGGCGTCGCCGTCTTCGAAGGTGGTGCGGAAGGCGGCGTCGGTCACGGCGCGGGTGACACAGGTCCGGGAGCGGGTGGTGCCGGGCTCCTCAGCGGTGTTTTCAAGTTCCTCTGCGGGGGCGATGGAGATGTCGAAGCGCAGGGCATTGGTATCTGTCCCGATTTCGGTCCCGGCATCGGATACCAGGGCCTCGTTGGTGCAGGCACCCAGGACAAGGAGCATCAGCAGGCAGGCCGTGACGAGGATGGCGGTCACCAGCCCGCCGAATAACATCAGTCGTCGGTGATACTTGCGAGCCATGTTGTGGAGGGAATTAGAGTTCATCATAAGGCATTATTTGTTTAAAAGAGTAATGAGTTGGTTTCTGTTTCTATCGCAGTCGGTTCTTTCCCCCTACCGTCCAGACGAGACTGACGGATACCTGCGTAGGTCCCCAGAGGTTCTTCACGCGGTCGCGCTGCTTGTAGGTACGGGTACCGTCGCCTTGCAGCGTGAAACTGTCGTAGCCGGAGCGGGTGTAGCCCAACCCCAGGCCGAAGTCGAGGGCGAGGTGTCGCGCCAAGGGCAACTGGTAGCCCACGGTGAGGCCGGCGCTCCACAGGTGGCCCTGGTAGCCGGTGTCTCCGTCGCTCAGGATGCCGCCCAGTATATACTTATATATATTGTATCTGCCTACATTGGCCGACAGCCCCAGGTAGAGCCGCCTCTGCTGCTGCAGATACCAGCGCACTTCGGGCGAGAGGAGCCACACCTTCTGCACCCGCCCGCGCTGACTGCCCCACTGCGCGCGGCTGCCATCCAGGCGGATGCCCATGGCGGGGGAGATGCGCCACTCTATGCCGAGCGTGGGCAGTGCTAAGGCATCATAGAGGAGGTTGGTGCGGAGGCCGAGGAGGTAGGTATCCGTCTGTACCGGATTCTCCTGACCCATCCCTTTGAGGGAGCATAGCGGCAGGAGCAATAGTAATAGCATCATTCTTTTCATACGTTCTTTTGTTTTAATGATGCCCGAAGGTAAAAACAAATGGTGGGAAAAGTGTCGCAATACAAGGATTGCGACACTTTTCCCACCATTCTATGGGGTTTGGAGGGGAATTATAACTTTTCTATCTCCTCGATGGACAAGCCGGAAGCTTTGGCAATGCCGTCTATGGGAAAGCCGAGGGACTTTAGGTTGCGGGCTATGGAGAGCTTTTCTTCTATGCGGCCTTGCTCAAGGCCTTGTTCAATTCCTTGTTGCAAGCCTTGTTCAATTCCTTGTTGCAAGCCTTGTTGCAATCCTTGTTGCAATCCTTCTTCCCTTCCTTCCTGCAGTCCTTCCTGTTTGGCTGTGCCCAGCACATCGTTTTGTATCATAATGGCATCGACATGCCGGTCGTAGGCCTCGCGTTCGGCGGGCTCCATGTTGTAGTAGATGAGTTTCTTTCGTGCCTCGGCCAGTCCCGGTGCTTGGGTGTCGGGGCGGATGCAGCCGGTCTTCAAGTACTCAATCCACTCTTCGAGCGGGGTGACGGCCACCTGGTTGAACTCATTGACGCGGATGAGGAAGTATTCGGGGAATATCTCGGCGGGAAGTTTGCGCACAATGACCCCCTTCTCCTTGGTGCTTACCTGCAGGAAGTCGCCCGTATGCACGCCTACAAAGGTATTTTGCCCGTGGTATAAGTAATCGTTGCCCTGCCCGATGTCGAAGTAGAGGATGCTGATGGAATACACTTTCTTGACGTCAGCGTAGATGCTGCCCAGTTCGATGTGCTCGGTAATGGCCTTTGCCACGCCGTAGAGGATGCGCTCCAGATAGTAGAGTTCGCGGGTGTTCTGCACTTCCACGAGGATGATTTCGTCCTTACTGTTGCGCGCCTTGATGTCCACCCGGTTGAATTTGTCGGCTTCGCTCTGTTGGTTGCCCTCGCTTTCCAGTATCTCCACGATGCGGATTTCCTCGCCCAGGAGCACGGTGAGGAAGCCTTCGAGTACCCCGAAGTTAGCTTTGTTGCGTAGCAGGCGTTTCACTGCCCAGTCAAAGCGGATGTATCTGTCTTTCTGTTCCATAATAACATTGTTTGAGGCAAAGATACGAAAAGATAGTTTATCTTCGCACAAGCGCCTGTACTTTATATTCTGCAAAATATTTGAGCCTGGCTAGCCGGAGAGAGGCGTCTTGAAAGCCACGGCCCTGGTTTCCGGCTACCCGTCAATGTCCCTGTTCCTGCGGAAAGCCCCCGGCGAAAGACCGATAATCTTCTTGAACACCCGGTAAAGGGACTGGCGATCGTTGAAGCCCGCCTCGAAAGCTATTTCGTCCATCGTGCAATGGTCGTTGGCAGGTTCGGACAGGATGCGGACGACCTCCTTCACGCGGAACTCGTTAATGTAGGCATTGACGTTGTTGCCGGTGTGGCGGTTCAGCACACCGGAGAGGAAGTAACGGTTGAAACCGGTCGCCTCTGCAAGGGCGTCGAGCGTCAGGTCAGCACGCTTGTACAGCTTCTGTTCGTTCATCGCCTTCTCAATTTCGGCCATCACCATTCCGTCGTGTTCGTCGGCGGGAGGTTCGGGGGGAGGCGTTAAGCATCCGGCGTCAGCAGTCGTGCATCGGTCGGCGGCCGGGGCGCAGCCTTCCGCTGTCATCACCTCTTCTTCCTCGTCATAGGGTATCGTCTTCTCCGCAGGCACTTCCAATCCCGCCCACTGCTGACTGCGGCGTACCAACTCGTGGTAGGCGGCGCGCGTGCGGCGGTAGTAGTACTGCGTCAGTCCCAGCAGCACAAGTACCACGATGAGCACCATCGCCATTGTGACGGCAGTGAGCAGATACATCCGGGCGTGTGCGTGCTCCACCTCCATCTGTTGGTGGTAGATTTTCTGGTCGGCCGCGCGAAGCTGCTGCTCCACCCGCCGCAGCACCAGTCCGCTGAAAGCCTTCGCCTCCTTGTCCTTGGTCGCCAGCGTGGAGTCGAGGTAGGCCGACGCTGCCTTGCTATTGCCGATGGCGGTGTAGTAGCGCGTCAGGGCATCGTACATCCGGCTGTTTTTTTCGGGCAGACGGGTGCGGGTGTGATAATCCAGCGCCATGTCGAGATACTTCCTGGCGGCCGGTGGATTGCCCTTTTCCAGGTAAATCTCCGCCACATCTACCGCCCGCTGCGACACGAAATCGAAATCGTTGGGGCGGGTAATCTTGCCCAAGGCGGGGACGAGCCACTTTAGCGCCATGTCCGGTTGTTGGCGCAAGTAGTAGTTGCAGCCGATGTTGGCCTCGGTGATGCCTTCCCACACCATCCGGTCCAGCTCGCTCGGGCGCGTCAGTTCCAATAGGCGCATGAAGCAGGAGTCGGAACGCTCGTAGTCCTTATAGCCGTTGCGGTAGGAGAGGGCCATTCCGTTGATGGCGGGGTTCAGTGAGCCGTAGTAATTGCCGGGCACGTCGGGGTCGGCGGCCACTTTACGGTAATATTTCAGTGCGTCTTCGTATTCCCGGAAGTCGTAATACAGGTTGGCAAGGTAGTTGTAGATGTGCGGGCGCGGGGGAAACACCTTCGTTGTAACCGAGTCCAGTTCTGCCGCCGCATCGAGATAGCAGGAGAAAGCCTTTTCGTAGTTCTCCACAAACACCCGGTAACCCTCTGCTGCCTGATAAAGTCCGAATATCCGTACCAGCGGAAAGCCCTGCTTCCCGGCACGTTCCGCCAGTGCCAGCATTTTGTCCGAATAATCTTCCGCCGTATACTCCTCCGACCAGGTATAACCACCGCGTCGGCTGTTGTAGAAGCGAACGGTGTTACGAACCATTTCATCTATCAGCTTCCACTCGCCGGACTTGTCGGCCGCAGCTGCCTCGTCGAAGAGCGTCACGAGCCGGACGCGCGACAGAGAATCGGTGTGCAGCAGGCTGCCCACTACCCGCATATAGGTATCGTGATATTCGGCATAAGGCTTGCCTACCATCTTGAGAAGCGGGTTCGCCGGAGAGGAAGGGAGGGTTGTCTTCCTGGTACCGGTAGATAAGGTTGCCTTCCCGGTGCTGACAGGTAAGTTCGTCTGCCCGGCCGAAACAGCACCGGAAAGCAGTGTAACGATGATAAGGAGTGATAGTGTTCGTAGTATGTATTCTGGTCTGTTCATGTCTTATTTCACATTTTAGTGCGATAAAGATACAGATTTTGTATACACTCTCCATGGAAATCAGTAGTTTTGTGCAACTAAAAAATATATCATTGTATCCATGACATTCAAAGAACATATTCATCATTTTCTGCATAATCAGGCGCTGAAGCGTAAGTTATATGTCATTATCTTCGAAGCTGACACCCCGGCGGGTAAGGCATTTGATGTAGCCCTTATTCTATGTATTCTGCTGAGCATCCTACTTGCCATTGTCGAGAGTCTGCAAGGGCTTCCGGCATGGCTTGCCACCCCGTTCATCGTGTGCGAATATCTTTTCACTGCATTTTTCACTTTCGAGTATGTCACCCGTATCTATTGCTCGCCCCGGCCGCGGAAATACATTTTCAGTTTCTTCGGTATTGTCGACTTGCTTGCCACATTGCCGCTTTATCTTGCTTTCTTCCTGCCCGGTGCGCGCTACCTGCTCATCATCCGTGCCTTCCGGATCATCCGCGTGTTCCGTATTTTCAAGCTTTTCAACTTCTGGCTCGAAGGACAACGACTGCTTACTTCCTTGCGGGAGAGCAGCAAGAAGATTGCTGTATTCTTTCTTTTCGTCGTTATTCTTGTCATCGCCATCGGTACGCTGATGTATATGATAGAGGGAGATCAGCCCGGTACGCAGTTTACCGATATTCCGAACAGTATCTATTGGGCTTGTGTCACTATGACCACCGTAGGGTATGGAGATATTACACCTGTCACCGCTTTGGGGAAGTTCCTCTCTGCATGCGTCATGCTGATAGGCTATACTATTATTGCTGTGCCTACAGGTATTGTTTCTGTATCCATGATGAAAGAATACAAAAGGCTCAAGGATCTGGAATGCCCCAACTGCCACAGAACCGGACACGAAGAAAGTGCTGAGTATTGCAAATATTGCGGACACAAACTGGGAGTTTAGTCGATGGCAAAGTCTTCTGATTTGAAGCTGCTGTAATATCTTCCTGAAATTGCCGTAAATTTCAGGACACAATAGTCCGGGTCTGTCACGCCTTCCGGGTAGTACATGGTGTCGCCTTCCCGCCATATCATTTCTTTGCTGGCGCTGTCCGTCAGTACTTCCATCGTGCCGCAAAGCATGACGCCGCGGAAGAAGCGGGTGTCGCAAAAGTACATGCAGGCACGGTTGTTTTCCAGATATTGCGCTACGCGCATGGACGAGGTGTTTGTTGTCAGATAGATGGTTTTGATTCCTTCCCTTTTCCGAGGTTGGAGCATAGCTTTGATATTGGGGTAACCATCTTTATTGACTGAGCCGATAAAGGCTGTTTTTTGCTTGTCAATGATATTTCCTATTGTTTTTTCTGCATCTCTCATTGTTTTATAGTTAATAGGTTATTGATTGTGCAAAGGTAGGAAGTGATCGAGATATACGGGCAATAAAAAGAAGGGGGAAAATGTCACTTTTTACGGTTCGTCTACTTGTTCTATGGCTTATGTACCTGCCGGTAGGAAAGGGGTGTCTCCCGGGTATATTGCCGGAAACTGCGTACAAAATACGAGACGGTTGAGAAATTGAGCTCAAAAGCTATTTCTGAAATTGGGAGGTCCGTATAGGCAAGCAGACGCTTGGCTTCGTCCATCACTTTGTTCCGGATGTATTGCTTGGCATTCATATTCAGGGATGAATTGACAATTTCGTTCAGGTAGTTGGGGGTGATGCAGAGTTTGTCGGCATAATATTGGACGGAGTGATGCTCCTTGAGGTGTGCATTGACTAACTGGATAAATCTGTTCAGATGATTGTTACCTGTTTCTCTGTCTGTTTTTTGGGGCGTTGCTGCGTGAAGATAAGCACGGTTGAGTAACATGAGGGCTTCGTAAAGCAATGCCCGTAGTACGTGCACATCATTCTGACGGTATGTGTCGATTTCTGTTTTAATCTCGCATAGAAGCTGGAGCATCCGTGGGTACAGAGTATCGGGCAGATGTAGTTTATGGGCTGTTTTCCCTATATTGAAATAAGGCAGATGTTGCACAAACAGCGGGTCCTTGAAGAAGGATGACAGGAATTCGTCTTCGAAAATCAAGGCGTAACCATTGGATATATGTGCGGTGTCCCAGTTACGTATCTCTCCCGGTTTCGTGAAGAATACATCGCCGGGAACGGCTTCCTGCGTCTGGTTATCAATGGAGAAAGTGCCTTTTCCCTCGGTGATGAAGGTGATGTCGTAGTAGGTCAAAGTATGTATACTACTTTCGGTCAGGAATTTTCTGGTGTAGCTAAGTTCTACTACATCAATCAGAAGTTCGCTTCCGTACTTCGTCTTATAGAAGGTATATTGGGGGATAGTGCTTTTCATTTTCTGTCCAAAAAATAGGGAAGACTGCGGCAAAGATACTAAAATACTATTGGCTGACAAATTTAAAAATAGAGATGTATCTGTTAAAATATGGCTTTCAAGGTCGTGTAGTGTGAATTAATGTTGTATTTATACTTTGTTTAATAGGGAATTATTTTCCATTGGAAATAAATTAATACGTTTGCATTGTTTTATCGGAGTAATAACAATTAAACTGAATAAAAATGGAAACGAATATGGTGAAAGTCTTTTTCAGAAAACATTGGCCCGTATTATTGGGCGTAGTAGTCGGCGCAGTAGCAGGTTATTTATATTGGAGATATGTAGGTTGTACTACCGGTAGTTGTCCTATTACTTCTTCTCCTGTCAATAGCACTTTGTGGGGAGCCGTTATGGGGGGATTATTAGGAAATATCTTACAGCCTCAATCACGAATGGAAAACAATCAATAAGACTAATAATGGAACAAAATGCAGCAACAAAACGTGTATTCAATCTTTCGGGGATGTTTGCACTTGCCCTCCGTCTGGTAGTCGGTTGGACATACTTTTCGGCGTTCTGGCGTCGCCTTGTATTGGAAAATAAATTAGTAGAAGATGCACCGGGTTATATTGGAGAGAAATTCAATCATTTTCTGCCGAATGCTTTGGGCATTAAACCTCTTATCGAGTATTTGGTGACGACACCGGATGTACTGTGGTGGTCGATGGTAGCTTTTACTATTATTGAAGGTATAGTAGGGTTGTTGTTCATGCTGGGGTATTTCACCCGGCTGGCAAGTATAGGAGTGATTGGCTTGGCAGGTGGTATTCTGCTTGGCTCGGGTTGGATAGGTTCTACTTGTCTGGATGAATGGCAGATTAGTGTGCTGGGTGTTGCCGCAGGTTTTACTGTATTTCTTGCCGGAGGCGGATATTATTCACTCGACCGTATTTGGATGTCGAAAACGCCTTGGTTCAATAAACGTAAATGGTATCCGTGGATCGCTTCCGGTGAATTGGCTATAAAAGACAATACTTTGAAGAAAGTAGCGGCTGTGGGAAGTGTTGCCATTCTTTTCCTTACCTTATTTACCAATCAGGTTTTTCATGGTGGGGTATGGGGGAAATTGCATAATAAATCGGTTAAACCCAAAATAGAAATTGTAGATGCAAATTTGCAGAGTGGTGAGCTTCAGTTTACTTTGTCCCGGGTAGAAGGCATCGACGTCTATGGTTCCTTCTTGATAGGCATTGCGTTGCAAGATGCCGAAGGCAATGAGATTATAAATCTGGGTATGGATGATCTGTCCCATTTCCCTGCCGAGAATATCCATAATAAGTATATAGCCAAAGTTAAGTCCGGAAAGCATAGCTTGGTTATTCCGTTGGGTGCCAAGGCAACTCTTGACATTGCAAGCAGTGCTTTAGCAAACCTTTCCGGAGAAGTTTATAAGTTGGTGCTGACAGATATCAGTGGACAAACCTGGGAAGCGGAGATAACCAAATAAAGTGAATCTAATATAAAAGGTAGCCTGCAACTCCTGCTAATATTATCAGTAGAATAGGGTGCAGATTCCATTTCCATGTGACACCGAAAGCTGCTGCGAAGATCAGGATGCTTTTATAATCAATGAAGTTTTCCTTGTTCATCAACAGCAACGCAGCAGCAGCTATCAATGAAACAGACATAGGCAGCAAACCGGACATTGCTGCCTTGATGTATTTATTATCCTTACACTTCGCGAAGAAATAGGAAATCAGCAATACTAATATAAATGAAGGCAAACAGACTGCAACCGTGGCTGCAATCGCTCCCCATACGCTTTGTGTAACTGTATAACCTACATAGGTTGCGCTGTTGATTCCTATCGGTCCGGGTGTCATTTGCGAAATGGCCACAACGTCGGTGAACTGTTGCAAAGTGAGCCAATGGTAGTGGTCGACTACTTCGTATTGAATAAGGGATAACATGGCGTATCCGCCTCCAAAACCGAAAACTCCGATTTTCAGATATACTAAAATCAATTGCCAGTAAATCATGCTTGTAATTTTTTCAGTTTATCTTTTAACCATAATGTGTAGACCATTCCTCCTGCAATGCCTGCCAGGACAATGTAAACGGGCGACAGCCCGCATTGCCAGATGAGCACCGTGGCAATGGCAGGCAACACCAATTGCCAGTATTTCAATTTCAAAGCCCGTGCTGCCGATATGCAAGGGATAACAATCAAGGCTACCACTGCCGGACGGATGCCGTTGAAGATACGTATCATTGCCTGATTGTTCTGGAAATGGGCAAAGAACATGGCAATCAGCATCATAATAACGAAAGAGGGGAGAATCGTGGCAAGTGCACATACCAAGCTGCCTTTCACCTTGTGCAACTTATAACCTACGAAAATGGATATGTTTACCGCAAAAACACCGGGCAAGGATTGGGTCAGTGCGAACATCTCCATAAAATCTTCTTTACTCATCCATTTCTTTTTTACAATTTCCCGCTCTATGAGAGGTATCATAGCATATCCACCACCGATAGTAAACATTCCTATCTTGGCAAATGTCAAAAATAGCAGCAAGTATTTCATTATTTTTTCTTCGGGTTACTTTCTATCGCAAAGTAACCCAATATTATCAACATATACAAGCTGGAGGGGTGATATTTATTTATTAATATTTTATATTTGACCGCTTTATTCTTAAATCTATTTAAAAGGTGAATATTTAGACCTAATAAACCTTTATATTTAACTCCTAATTACAAAAGTACATATATTAACATGATACAGATAATACAATTACAAGGAACAGACAAGCGGTTATATCAGCTTGTAGCTCCTTTAGTGATGAGCCCGGAAGTGCTGAAGCAGAATTATAATTATCCTTTCCGTACTTCGGAGGATTATGTATGGTTCATTGCTCTGGATAATAGACATGTTGTTGGTTTTATTCCGGTGGAACGAAAGAAATCGGAGTATGTTATTAATAACTATTATGTCAAAAAAAAGAATGTTGATACCTTGAAATTGCTATTGGAAAAGGTGATTGATACCTTGGATAAGGGCGTCAATTTGACGGCTATCAGTTTCGTTGAAGACAAGGACGTTTTCAAGGAACAGAAATTTTCGGTAGAAAAGGTATGGACCCGTTATGTAAAAATGAAGAAAGACTGATTGACTATGACTGCACCCAAAAATGTGTATGACTTGGCACAAGAGCGTCTCGATATTCTTTTTAAAGAATTCGATACGATATGTGTTTCCTTCTCAGGAGGAAAAGATAGTGGCGTGTTGCTGAATTTATGTATAGACTATATTCGTCAGCACAATCTGAACCGTAAGTTGTGCGTATTTCACATGGATTATGAAATACAGTATAGTGTGACTATAGATTATGTAGACCGCATACTGGAAGCAAATAGAGATATTCTGGATGTATACCGTGTCTGTGTACCTTTCCGTGTGACTACCTGCACGTCGATGTATCAAAGCTACTGGCGTCCGTGGCAGGATGATTTGAAAGATATCTGGGTAAGGGAAATGCCAAAGGAGTGCCTGACCAAGGAAACTTTTCCTTTCTATACTGAGGAAATGTGGGACTATGAGTTTCAGATGCATTTTGCCAAATGGCTACATCAAAAGAAGGATGGTGTGCGTTCCTGCTTTCTTATAGGTATACGTACGCAGGAAAGTTTTAATCGTTGGCGTAGTATTCACCTCAACCGGAAGTACCAGATGTATCATAACTACCGATGGACTTCAAAAATTGGCAATGATATCTACAATGCTTATCCTATTTATGACTGGAAAACGACGGATATATGGACTGCCAACGGGAAGTTTGGTTTCGACTATAACCATTTATACGATTTATACTACAAAGCCGGTGTCAATATCGAACGCCAGCGGGTGGCGAGCCCGTTCCTCTGTGAGGCTCAGGAGAGTCTCCGGTTATATCGTGCCATTGACCCCAATACTTGGGGAAGGATGATAGGGCGCGTCAATGGTGTGAATTTCACCGGTATATATGGAGGTACACGTGCCATGGGATGGCAAAATGTACGCTTGCCCGAAGGATATACCTGGAAAAGTTTTATGCAGTTCCTGTTGTCTACTCTGCCCGAAGATACTCGGAGGAATTATCTGAAGAAGTTGACTGTGAGTATTGAGTTTTGGCGTACGAAGGGGGGATGCCTTAGCGATGAGACCATCCAGAAATTACAAAAGGCGGGTATTTCCATTGAAGTGCTGAATAGCACGAACTATAAAACCAATAAGAAGCCGGTGCGCATGGATTATCTGGATGATATAGATATTGCAGAATTCAGGGAAATCCCTACGTACAAGCGGATGTGCATCTGTATTCTTAAGAATGATCATGCCTGTAAGTATATGGGTTTTGCCCTGAATAAAGAAGAAATATATAAGCGAGACAAAATAATGGAACAATTCAAAAATATGATGTTATGAGTGTAGATAAGAGCCCTGTATATAATGTGAAAGCAATTCCGGTGGAGAAGATTCATGCAAACGATTATAATCCGAATGTAGTGGCTCCGCCCGAGATGAAACTTTTGGAACTATCCATCTGGGAAGATGGCTTCACCATGCCATGTGTATGCTACTATGATGGAGAAACGGATCAATATATCCTGGTGGATGGTTTTCACCGCTACCAGGTATTGAAGACATCCAAAAGGATCTATCAACGTGAAAACGGACTGCTTCCTGTAGTGGTAATTGATAAGGAGTTATCCAACCGTATGGCTTCCACTATCCGGCATAATCGTGCCCGTGGTACACATAATATCGAGTTGATGTGCCAGATTGTGGCGGAGTTGGACAGGGCCGGCATGTCCGACGAATGGATTATGAAGAATATCGGTATGGACCGTGACGAAGTGTTGCGTCTGAAACAAATTTCCGGTTTGGCGGATTTGTTTGCGAACAAAGATTTTAGCATTCCGGATAAGAAAGAGGAGTATGTTGCCGATAAATAAAGCGGCTTTTTAGGGGTGGATATTTCAATCCGCCCCTTTTATATTCATTAACATGTGAAATATTTCATTGCAAACTTGCATAATTTGGTCAAATCGCCTACATTTGTGCAGCATAAAAAAGAAGGAGGCAGATTTTTCTGTCTTAAGACTTTATAAAAAAGATTGCATGAAGAAAATTTTGGTTAGCGGAGGTGCCGGTTTTATAGGCTCTCATCTTTGTACACGGCTGATAAATGACGGGCATCAGGTGATTTGTCTGGACAATCTTTTCACCGGTTCGGAAAGGAATATTGCTCACTTGAAAAGTAATCCTCGTTTTGAATTCGTGTTGCACGATGTCGAACAACCCTATGAAGCACAAGTAGATGAGATTTATAATTTGGCCTGCCCTGCTTCTCCTATCCATTATCAATATGATGCTATTAAGACGATAAAAACCTCCGTATTGGGTGCTATTAACATGCTGGGGCTGGCAAAGAAGACGAATGCTAAAATATTGCAGGCTTCTACCAGTGAAGTATATGGTGATCCTGTCGTTCATCCCCAAGTAGAAAGCTATTGGGGAAATGTGAACCCGATAGGCAGTCGTTCTTGTTATGATGAAGGTAAGCGGTGTGCTGAGACTTTGTTTATGGATTATCATCGCCAGAATGGGGTGCGGATCAAGATTATACGCATTTTCAATACGTATGGTCCCCGGATGTTGCCGAATGACGGGCGGGTAGTCTCAAACTTTGTAGTTCAGGCTTTGCAGAACCATGATATAACAATCTACGGTACTGGCAATCAGACCCGTAGTTTCCAGTATATAGACGATTTTATAGAAGGTATGGTGCGCATGATGGATACCGAAGATGATTTTATAGGTCCGATAAATCTGGGAAATCCGAATGAGTTCTCCATTTTGGAATTGGCTGAAAAGGTCATCAAACTGACGAACTCTAAATCGAAACTGGTTTTCAAACCTTTGCCGCACGATGACCCCAGACAACGTCAGCCGGATATTACACTGGCGAAGACAAAATTGGGATGGGCGCCCACCATCGAACTGGAAGAGGGGCTGAAACATATGATAGAGTATTTTAAGGAATATCGTTCCTAACTAAATAGAAATTTGATAACGGGAAAAACAATATAGAAAGATGAACATGGAAATAAATCCTTCTGAGTACAAGATTCTCATCGTTGACGATGTGATGTCAAACGTTTTATTGTTGAAGGTACTCTTGACAAACGAGAAATTTGCAATCGCTACGGCAAGTAACGGACGGCAGGCCTTGGAGCAGGTTAACAAAGAAAATCCAGATTTGATTCTGCTGGATGTCATGATGCCGGACATGAGTGGTTTTGAAGTGGCTCAACATTTGAAGTCGAATCCGGAGACTGCTGAGATTCCAATCATCTTTCTGACGGCATTGAACAGCACGGCAGATATTGTGAAAGGCTTCCAGGTAGGTGCAAACGACTTTATCTCCAAACCCTTCAACAAGGAAGAGTTGATTATCCGCGTCACCCACCAGATTTCTCTGGTAGCTGCTAAACGTCTTATTTTGAGTAAAACAGAAGAACTGAGACGTACCATTGCCGGTCGTGACAAATTGTATTCGGTTATCGCTCATGACTTGCGTTCTCCGATGGGTTCTATCAAGATGGTGCTCAATATGTTGATATTAAACCTGCCGGTTGAGAAGATTGGCAGTGAAATGTATGAGTTGCTGACGATGGCCAATCAGACAACGGAAGATGTATTCTCTCTGTTGGACAATCTGCTGAAGTGGACAAAGAGCCAGATCGGTAAACTGAACGTGGTTTATCAGGATGTGGATGTGGTAGAAGTAGCCGACAGTGTGACTGAGATATTCAATATGGTGGCAAGCCTGAAAAAGATTACAATCCGTGTCGTGAAACCGGAGAAGATGCTTGTTAATGCTGATATTGATATGCTGAAAACGGTAGTTCGCAACTTGTTGAGCAATGCTATCAAGTTCAGCAAAGAGAATTCCGAAGTGCTGATTAAGATGGAGGAAGTAGATGGAATGGCAGTTGTCAGCGTTCAGGACCATGGCTGTGGTATCAGTGAAGAAGGGCAGAAGAAACTGTTGCATACAGATACCCACTTCAGTACATTCGGTACGAACAATGAAGAAGGTTCAGGACTCGGTCTGCTGTTATGCAAAGACTTTGTAACAAAGAACGGCGGAGAGTTGTGGTTCACTTCCACGGAAGGTGAGGGGTCCATATTCGGTTTCTCAATTCCGCTGAAGAAATAATACGAAATCTATAAGATAGGATTTTTCCCATTAATATAAAGGCAGAAAGTCGACGACTTTCTGCCTTTTTTGTTATTTTAAAGTTGGGAAAGTGTTTATCGTTTACACAGGCTTCGGAAGTCACAGTACTCACACTTCTTCGTATCTTCTGTTTGGCTGAAAGTCTCTTCCGGGTTGTAAATTTCCTGCAGAAGCCCTTGTAGCCGTTCGCGGAACTCGTCTTCATAGAAAGTGAAGTTGTTGACGGGCATTTTAGCCTGGCGGGCCGGTCCCATCTCAATGACCGGAGAATAGCTTTCGGAAGCTGCCCGGTGTATGTAGAGCAGGGCGGGGGCTACCTTCAACGACTGCTGGCGACACATGATGGCTGCATATAGGAATGTTTGGAAGATATAGTTAGGACGGTTGTCGGCAGGAGTGAACAGTTGTTCTATATCTTCGGGCGTCTTGGGGGTACCTCCGGTTTTATAGTCCACGATGCGCAGGGTGTCTCCTTTACTGTCCAAGCGGTCGATGGTACCACCTATTTGCAGGGGGAGTTTTCCTTGCGGAGTATCTATCTCCATCACTTCCCTGACGTCTTGCTCCATGCCTTCCATGCAGAAGGGGGCATATTGCAGATCGTTGCGCAACAGCTGGCGCAGGTAGGAGGTGATGACTTTGGAGTGGATGAGCTGCGTACCGTTGTATTCCGGCTGCTCCGTTTGCGGCACGTGGAAGAACTTCTCTTTGAATGCGCTGTCTACGTAGTTCTGAAGCTTGATGTCATTCTTCAGCAGTAGTTCCAGATCTTCCTTGCGTATTTCTTTGCCGTTGGCGGTGAGATCGTTGTACACTAACTCGGCGGAGCGGTGGAAGATGGTTCCGAACAAGGCGGAGTCTATCTCTGCACTCACTTCATCGGGAGCTTTCAGTCCGGCGACGTAGCGGTAATAGAACTTCAGCCGACAGTCCAGATAGGCATTGAGGGCCGACGGGGAGAAGAAGGCGCGGGGGCGGCGCCGGATGTCGTAGGCATGGTACATCTGTTCCAGTATCTCCGGTGTTTTGGTGATCTTGATCTCCCGGCTTTGCTGGGGCGACTGTCCGGCTTCCAGATACTCGCGTGAAATATCGTGCGGCGACTCCACCAGAAATTGCAGCATGAAGCGGGACATCTCTCCACGGTTCAGCCCATCGGAAGCAGTGTTATATAATAAGGTGACGTTTTCGGCACGCTGGATGAGGCGGTAGAAGTAGTAGGCATAGACGGCATTCTTGTGTTCGATGGTAGTCATGCCGAAAGCCCGTCGCAAGTTGTAGGGGATGAAAGACGATTCACCGCCTGCTTTGGGCAGCTGCCCTTCGTTGAGGGAGAGCATGATGAGGTTGCGGAAGTCGAGGTTACGCGTTTCCAGTACGCCCATGACTTGCATGCCGATGGCGGGTTCGCCATGGAAAGGGATGTTGGCAGAGGTCAGCAGCCGGTTCAGCAGACGTTTCAGGGTGTCTGTTTTCAGGCTGCTCAGTTCGCCGGTTTCAATCAGGTTGACCAGGCGGTTGATGAGGGTGTAGCTTTTGAACAAAGATTCGCGGTATAGTTGGTTGAAGATGTCTTCCGCATCTTTCTCTTGGCGGTAGATGGCGGAGACTTCGCGAAGCAGCTCGGTGAGGTAGCGGCAGAGGGCGGCGATACCATTCTGCGGGGTGAATACCTGTTCCAGAAAGCCGTCTTGCTTCAGCTCCGAGGGGAGGGGGTAGAAGCGGTTATCTTCGGTTAGCTGATGTTCCAACGTCTCGGCGGCGGGGGAGAGCCGGCGGGTGTAGGGGTGCTTGAGCACTGCCAGGACGGAGGCGTACGAGTATCGTCCGGTGTCGGTCCGATAACCGGTAGTTTGCAGTTCCACCAGTGCGCTGATAAAACTGTACACAGGGGTCTGTGCCAGTGGGAAACCCATAGTGATGTTGACGTTCTTCACTTCGGAAGGGATGGAGTGCAGAACGGGGAGCAATAGGGTTTCGTTGCAGAGGACGACGGCATTCTCCTTTTCCGTGCAGGCGTCCGTGCCGCCTTTCATGACGGTGCGTACCCATTGGGGCAGATAGCGTGCCTGTGCATTTTCGGTAGAGGCGGAGATGAACCGCACGCTCTTGGGACGGCGCAACACGTCGAATGCTGTTTCCGGCAACTGGTTGGGGAAGACCTTGAGGTTGCGGAGGATGAACTCTCCTGCTTCGTGGGTGTAGGGAGGCTGCTGCTGGCGGGGCAGACGGGTGTAGAAGATGTCGTAATCCCAGTAAAACATCGCTTTTCCGGCATCCTGCAGGAGTTGGAAGAAGCGGGTCTCCACCCGGTTCAGCACGTTGAAGCCCACGAATACATAGCGGTCGTAGCGCAGGTGGTCCGTCCTGAGTTGTTCCATGACGTTGCGATACATCATGCCCTCGTAGGCAATGCCGAGTTCGGTGAGGCGGGTGCGGTAGCGACGGTAGATGTCTCCCAGCTTGTCCCAGAGGGAGATGAACTTCGTTTTCAGCTCCGTACGCCGTTCGATGGAGAAGTTCTGGAAGAATTGCTGGATGGCTTCTTCCTGCTCGCGGTCCAGGAAGTCGTAGTCGTCCATCAGGTTCTTCAAGTCCTGCAGGTTGGTGAAGAGGCGGTCGGCATCCACCAGGTTCTTGTCCACGTCGTCGAAGTCGCTGATGAGCAGTTCGCCCCAGAAGTAGAAGTCGTCCAGCGTCTCCTCGCTGCGGGTCGCTTCGCGGAATACTTTGTAGAGTTCGCACACCAGGCGGATGGGGTCGCCCAGCTTCAAGGGGGACAGCTGGCGGAAGAGTTCGCTGATGCTGACGTAGGCGGGCGACCACAGCGGGCGGTCGGACTGCGCGGCCAGGTATTCGTTGAAGAACAGGCTGGCGCGTTTATTGGGGAAAACGATGGCAGTGCGCGAGAGGTCGCTGCCTATTTTAGAATAAAGGTCGCGGGCGACCAGTTGGAGGAATGTTTCCATAATGCTTATACTTTCTCTATTATTTCTTCTTCTACATACCACAGATAACCTTTGATGCTTTCGGCAGCATAGCCCATGCGGACAAGCAGCTGCACGTAGCCCTGCACCTGTTTATTGTATTTCTTATTTGGCTTACCGAATTTGAAATCCACGACTACGATTTCTCCGTCGCGCATCATTACGCGGTCTGGACGTCGGGTGCGGAGTTCTCCGTTTTCCTGCCAGATGATGTCGCATTCGTTGAACAGTTGCCACTCTCCCGAATACCACTCCTTGACTTGGGGCAGGGAGAAGGCGCGACGGGTCAGCGTGCGTATTTCTTCTTCGGTTTCGGTACGGCCGATGACTCCTTCGAATACAAGTTGGCTGATGGCGTCTTCTATATCATTTTCGGTTTCGATGGCAGAAAACAGGGTATGTAGCAGGCGTCCGCGGTTGATGAAGCGCTGGCTGGATTCCGATTCATCCACTCCGGCGATGAAGTCGGCCGAGCGGTTGGATTGGCGGAATTCGATGTCGTGGAGCATGCTCTCCATGTGGATGGGGAGTTTTACGGGTTTCTGCGATAGCTTGTTGAGGGGGGCAGAGGGGAGGGGATTCTTCGCTTCGCTCTGAATGACGGGAGAGGATGGCTCGACGGCGGAGGGGCAAAGCTCTCCACTTTCGTAGACCGAGGCTTCTTCGTCCCAACTGCCCGTTCCGTTTTCGGCTATGCGCGGCAGAGTATTGGCAAGCAGTTCGGACATAGTGCCCTTCTGGTCTTTCTTGCTCCAAAGAACCAGGTTCTTTCCGGCACGGGTGAAGGCAACGTATAGCAGATTCAGATTATCAACCCACAGCTGCAGGCGTTCGTGGAGGTAATCCTGACGATAAACGGATTCGGCCATTGTGGCGGAGTAGGTTACCGGGACAAGGCTGATGGCGTTGTAAGGCGCTTCGGGTGCGGTGCACCACACAAGCTGATTGTTCGTCTCGTTCTCCAGCTTCCAGTCGCAGAAGGGGATGAGTACGGTGTGGAATTCCAAACCTTTGGATTTATGGATGGAAAGGATGCGGATGCCGTCCATCTCTCCGCTGGGGATGGTTTTGCTGCACAGCGTTTCGTCCCAATAGCGGATAAAGCTGTCCAACTCGGAAGAGTTGCTTTGCAGGTATTCGGTCACTGCATCGAAGAAAGAGAAGAGGTAGGCGTCCTGCTTTTCGATGCAGCTCATGCCGAAGAGGCTGAACAGTTCTTCCAGCAGTTCGTAGAGGGGCATTAAACGCAATTCTTCGATGCGGGCGGTGAAGGCTTCGGGGAGCAGGCTGCCGGGAAGCGGACTGCCGGGGAGCGGGCTTTCAGAAAGGCTCATCGCCAACGAGGCGCGGGCGATCTTGTTTTCCGGATTCGACAGGTAACGCAAGGCATCTATCAGCATGCAGATGGCCAGGGAGGCATCCAGCCGGAAGGCTTCGTCGGAGACTACGGGCAGGTGCAGTTCCTGGTCGAAGTAGTCGGCTATGGGGGGAATGTTCTTGTTCTTGCGGACAAGGATCGTGATATCGTTCAGTTGTATCCCCGCTTCCAATAGTTTTTTAACTTCTTCACCCAGGGAGATAAGGGTTTGCTCCGTATAGTTATGCTCTTCGTCCGGCTCCAGGAAGGAGGTTTTTACGTAACCACGTTCTTCGCTTTTCGGTGATTCCTGAGCAACATCGGCATAGGCGCGCTTCAAAGGGATGCAGTCTTCTTTCAGCTCATCCAGGTGCAGGGTGTTGAGGTAATCTACCGCAGCGGCGAATAGCTGATTGTTGAAGCGGATTACGTTTGTCTCGCTTCTCCGGTTGGTTTTCAACGTTTCCACACGGACGGGGAAGTTGTTTAATGGAGAGTGGATAATGGATAATTCTTCATTACCCAAGCTGTTCAGTATTCCCCAGTCTCCGTTGCGCCAGCGGTAGATGGACTGCTTCACGTCTCCTACAATCAGGCTGTCGGCTCCTTGTGAAAGGCCTTCGAGCAGCAGTAGGCGGAAGTTGTCCCACTGCATGCGGCTGGTGTCCTGGAATTCGTCAATCATCACGTTGCGTATGTTGGCACCGATCTTTTCGAAGACAAACGAGGAGTCGCCTTCGCGCACCAGCTTGTGCAGCAGAGCATTGGTGTCCGATAGCAGGAAGCGGTTGTGCTCGCGGTTCAGGGTGCGTACCTCTTCGTCTATATGGTTGAGGAGTTGCAGCTTGTTGAGGTGCTGCAAGGAAAGGCGGCAACTGTTTATGGTCCTGCTTTTCTGTGGGCGCAGTCTTTCGGCATCTTGCAGCAGAGGCATCAGGCTGCTCTCCGCCAGGCGGATAATCTCGTCTTTGCGTGGGGACGTTTTCGTAGCCCAGTTCTTGGCGTCTGCCAGGCAGTTCTGCAGGGTGGCGGTCATCACATCTTTGTCTGTCAGCTTGCCGTCGCGCAACTTACGGAAGTAGCTGCCGATGCCTCGGGCGCCTCCTTTCAGGTCTTCGGGGACGAGGGCATGTCCGTCCAGTTCGCCTTCGAATTGGTCGTAGAAGCCCTTCATCTGTTCCAGGGCTTCGGTTTCCATTTCGCGCAGTACATCCCGGTAAAGTTTCAGGGTATCGGGGGTGCGCAGGCATTGGCGCAGGGGTTCGCCGCGCTCAATGTAGCTTTCGTCGAAGATGTTGCGGCCGAAACTTTTTACTTCGTTCGATACGTTCCAACGTTTGTCGTCGCGGATGCGTTCGTCGATGTACTCCAGCAACCATGCCAGCACGGGGGAGGTAGGAGTCAGTTTCTCGATGAGGCTGTCTACGGCATCGCTCAGTACTTCGGTGTTGTTCAGTTCGATGTTCAGGTTGGGGCTTAGTTCCAGTTCGCGGGCAAGGTTACGCATCACGGACTGGAAGAAGGAGTCGATGGTTTCTACCCGGAAGCGGCTATAGTCGTGTAGCATGTATTGCAATGCCATTCCGGCGCGTTGGCGCAGTTCTGCATCTTCACCTCCTACCGGGAGTCTCCCTTCACTTTTCATTCTCTCCAGCTCTTCCTTGATACGTGTCAGGTAGGCTTCGGAGGCCGGATCCCTCTGCCAGATGCCGTAGAGTTGTTGCAGAATACGTTCCTTCATCTCGGCTGTGGCCTTGTTGGTGAAGGTTACGGCGAGTATCTGCCGGTAGGCACGGGGATTGAGTATCAGGTGCTTGATGTATTCTACCGCCAGCGTAAAGGTCTTTCCGGAGCCGGCGGAAGCTTTGTATACTAATAGTTCCATGTAGATTTGCTGCAATGAGTTTATCTGCAAACGTACGCAAAAATTGGGAGAAAACTAAATGCTGCTGCGGTTTCTTGAAAGAAATACTTATCTTTGTTGGACATTATTAATAAGGTAAGTATATGAGCAATAAGATTTATCCTATCGGCATTCAGAACTTCGAAAGTCTTCGTAAAGACAATTACTTTTACATTGATAAAACAGCGTTGGTTTATCAATTGATAAGCACCGGACGTTATTACTTTCTCAGCCGTCCGCGTCGTTTCGGAAAGAGCTTGCTTATTTCTACACTCGAAGCCTACTTCCAGGGAAAGAAGGAACTCTTTGAAGGGTTGGCGATGGAAAAGCTCGAAAAGGAATGGATAAAGCATCCCATCCTGCATCTTGATCTCAATATAGAGAAGTATGATACTGAAGAAAGCCTCAACAATATTCTTGAGAGATCGCTGGCCAAGTGGGAAGAACTTTATGGAGCCAATCCATCAGAACGTTCTTTCTCACTGCGTTTTGCGGGAATCATAGAGCGTGCTTACGAGCGAACGGGACAGCGTGTTGTCATACTCATTGACGAATATGACAAGCCCATGCTGCAAGCCATCGGCAACGAAGCTTTGCAAACGGAATTCCGCAATACCTTGAAGCCTTTCTACGGAGCACTGAAGACGATGGACGGGTGCATCAAGTTCGCCTTCCTTACCGGAGTTACGAAGTTTGGTAAAGTAAGCGTATTCAGCGACTTGAACAATCTCGACGATATCTCCATGCACGAACCCTACGTCAGCATTTGTGGGGTGACCGAACAAGAGATACACGACAATCTTGAAGAAGAACTTCACGAACTGGCTGCTGCCCGTAAGATGACTTACGAAGAAGCATGTGCCGAATTGAAGGAATGTTACGATGGCTACCATTTTGCCGAAGATACCGAAGGCATCTACAATCCTTTCAGCCTGCTCAATACTTTTAAATATTATAAGTTCGGCAGCTACTGGTTCGAGACGGGGACTCCTACCTACTTGGTAGAGTTGCTGAAGCGCAGTCATTACGATTTAGAGAGCATGACACATGCCGAAACATACGCCGATGTGCTGAACAGTATCTATGGTGATGAAGAGCCTTTGCCGGTTATCTTCCAAAGCGGTTATCTTACGATTAAGGGGTACGATCAGGAGTTTGGGCTTTATCGTCTTGGTTTTCCTAATCGGGAGGTCGAAGAAGGTTTTGTCAAGTTCCTGCTTCCTTATTATACCCGTTTCAATAAATTCGAAGCCTCGTTCGAGATACAGAAGTTTGTCCGTGAGATACGTGCCGGAGAGCCGGATGCGTTCTTTAAACGCTTGCAGAGTTTCTTTGCCGATACTCCATACGAATTAATTCGCGACTTGGAACTTCATTATCAGAATGTGCTTTTCATTGTCTTTAAATTAGTGGGCTTCTACACCAAGGCAGAATATCATACCTGCGAAGGCCGCATAGACCTTGTTGTGCAGACCGACCGATTCATCTACGTGATGGAGTTCAAGCTGGAAGGTACGGCAGAAGAGGCATTGCAGCAAATCAATGACAAGCACTATGCGCAGCCTTTTGAAGCGGACGAACGAAAACTCTTCAAGATTGGTATTAACTTCAGTGCAGAGACGCGTAATATTGAGCGGTGGCTTGTAGAGACGCGTGAATGACGGTATGAATCGTGAATAAATTACCTTAGGACAGAAAAAGTGTAGTAATTGTCGGAAAATAAGACAATTAGGAGGGGTAAAGCGTTCATTAAACGTTCGTTTTTTGAACGCCCACAAAGGTAATGTTTTTTCTC
>CABMPP010000018.1 GCA_902388495.1 uncultured Bacteroides sp.
ATTAATCTTACTACATCCATGTAGTTTTCTTACGATAGTAATGTTGTTTTCTTACAACAGCTGTTGTAAGAAACTTATATAGCTGTAGTAAGAATAGTATTTAGTAACTTTGCGTTCAGTTTTTGCTGCTTCCGGGGGTAGCTCTTCCTATGTTTTCAGTTAGTCTTTCGCAGGCTTTCTATAAACATTTAATATATAGCGTATTCTGTATCAGTCGCAACCTCTGGCGTATACGGTTAGGTTTGTTTCGGTGGGTACGCCCTTCAACTTGGAGATTGCATGTTCTTTTCAAACAAGTATAATGCCGGAATGAAATAAAGTAGTATCTTTGCGTCGCTAAAAAAATGCGATGCAGTGAATCTTATTATCGACATAGGGAATACGGTAGCCAAAGTGGCAGTGTTTGACGATGCATCCATGGTCGAAGTGGTGTATGATTCTAACCTTACATTGGAGCGCCTGCCGGATGTTTGCCGCAAGTATCCGGTGGAAAAGGCGATTGTGGCTACTGTTATCGACTTGGGAGAAGAAGCGTCGGCACAACTGAAGAAGTTACCCGTTCCCGTACTTCGGCTCGATGAAAAGACCCCGCTTCCGGTAGAAAACCTTTACGAAACGCCCCAAACACTGGGGTATGACCGTATGGCAGCCGTAGTGGGAGCTTATGAACAGTTTCCGGGCAGGAACCTGTTGGTGATTGATGCGGGCACTTGCATAACCTATGAGTTCATTGATGCCGAAGGGCGCTATCATGGCGGTAACATCTCTCCCGGTTTGCAGATGCGCTTCAAAGCGCTCCACCGGTTCACCGGAAGGCTTCCGCTGGTAGCTTCCGAAGGACGGCGGTTGCCAATGGGAAAAGATACCGATACTGCGATCCGTGCCGGAGTACTGAAAGGCATCGAATACGAAATTTCGGGTTACATTATGACTATGAAGCATAAATATCATGAACTTTTGGTTTTTTTAACGGGCGGGGATGATTTTTCTTTTGATACAAACGTAAAAAGTATCATCTTTGCAGACAGATTTTTAGTATTGAAAGGATTAAATCGAATTTTAAACTATAATAATGATAGGATATAGACAAACACTTGTGGTGCTCTTGCTTACGATATTATCCGGAGCGGCATTCGCTCAAAATAATACAAATTCTCCCTATACACGTTATGGATATGGACAGTTAGCAGACCAAGGTTCGGGTAATAGCAAGGCTATGGGTGGTATTGCCTATGGTTTACGCGACAAGTATCAGGTTAACTTTGCAAATCCGGCATCCTATACGGCGGTTGATTCGCTTACGTTTATCTTTGACGGAGGTATTTCATTGCAGAACGCCAATTTCAGTGACGGTACGGTGAAGCGAAATGCCAAGAACTCCAGTTTTGATTACATTACCATGCAATTCCGTGCAAGCAAATGGGCTGCTGTCAGCCTGGGCTTGTTGCCTTATTCGAATGTGGGATATAGCATGGGAGAATATCGTGAAGATACGGCTACGCCTACCAGCTCGAGCGTGGTAACTTATTCGGGAGAAGGCGGCTTGCATCAACTTTATTTAGGAGCAGGCTTTAAAATAATTAAAAATCTTTCGATTGGTGCGAATTTTTCGTATCTTTGGGGAGATATAACGAGAACCACTAATATGACTTTCCCGTCGGGTACCGGAACCGTGTTCCCCGTTAAAATACAGTCAAATGTAGCGGTGAAAAGTTATAAGATCGATCTCGGCGCTCAATATACGCAACAATTCGGCAAGAAGCATGTTGCTACGTTGGGAGTAATATTCTCTCCCGGCCATGACTTGAATAACGATGCGTACGAAGTGAGACAAATTGGTGATCAATATACGGGAGCGACAACAACGTCTAAAGATACGATTGTTACTTGCGGCATCCCTACTACATTCGGTATAGGTGTGACGTATGTGTATGACCATCGTCTGACGGTAGGGGCCGACTTCATGTACCAGAATTGGGGGAAGGTGACTTATATGAATAAGGAAGATGCCTTCTGCAACCGTGGTAAGATAGCAGTGGGTGCGGAATATCTTCCCAATCCGGTGGGAAGAAGTTATTTTGCCCATGTTAAGTATCGTTTGGGGGCTTATTACTCCAAACCTTATTACAAGATTGACGGAGCACGTGCTGCCGACGAATATGGCGTGACGGCGGGTTTCGGACTGCCTATCCCGAGAACTCGTTCTGTTTTGAGCCTTTCTGCACAGTATGTGCGAACACAAGGTACACAATCTGCGTTCTTGAACGAAAATACCTTGCGTCTCTGTGTCGGAGTAACCTTCAACGAACGTTGGTTCTTCAAGCGTAAAGTAGATTAATGGAAATTGAATAGACAATAATATAACAACTAAAATTTAAATACAATGAAAATTAAGATGCTTGTAGCTGCCTTGCTCCTTTCGGGTGGAGTGACCAGCGCTTTTGCACAGACTGAAAATTGTAATTCGAACAGTAGTATCTCGCACGAAGCGGTGAGAGCTGGTAATTTTAAAGATGCATACGAGCCGTGTATGGCTGTCTTGAAGGATTGCCCGACATTGAGATTCTACACTTATTCTGATGCTATCAAAATATTGAAGGCATTCTTAGGTGATATCAAGGATCGTAACTCTGCAGATTATAAGAAGTATTTTGATGAATTGATGCAGGTGTATGATCAGGAATTGCAATACTTGCCGGAGATCAATAAGAAATTGAAAACTCCGATGAATGCATCTAAAGAGCTAGGTAAAAAGGCAATTGATTATCTGCAATTTGCTCCGAACCCTGATGAAGACCAGGCTTATAAGTGGCTGAAAGAAGCTGCGGAAGGAACAACTGATGATCCTGACGGCGCTATACTTCACTATTTCCTGGAGACCTCTATGAAGAAAGTAAAGGCTGACGACAACCATACAGACCAGTTCTTCCAGGATTATATCAATGCTTCTCAATATGCAGACAATGCAATCAAAGCTGAAACCAATGAGAAGAAGAAAGAGGTACTGCAGACTATTAAAGATAATCTGGTAGCCATGTTCGTACAGAGTGGTGTTGCCGACTGCGAATCTCTGCAAAATATTTATGGCCCGAAAGTGGAAGAAAACAAAGCTGATTCTACCTTCTTGAAGAAAGCTCTCAATATCCTGAAGTTGATGAAGTGCAACGAAAGTGAAGTTTACTTCAAGGCATCTGAATATATGTATAATATTGATCCGACTCCGGATGCTGCCGTAGGCGTTGCATACATGTATTATAAGAAAGGTGATTACGATAATGCTGTGAAGTTCTTCGACGAAGCTTTGAGCAAGGAAACTGATAATATCAAAAAAGCAGAGATGGCTTACGCTACTGCTGCTGCCTTGATGCAGGCTAAGAAGTTGTCGCAGGCAAGAAGCTATTGCCAAAAAGCTATCAGCTTCAATGAGAACTATGGTGAACCATATATCCTGCTGGCACAAATGTACGGATCTAATCCTAACTGGAATGACGAACCTGCATTGAACAAGTGTACTTACTTTGTAGTTATCGATAAGTTGCAACGTGCAAAAGCTGTTGACCCCAGTGTAACAGAGAAAGCAAACGAACTGATCTCAACTTATTCGCGTCATACACCGCAGGCTAAAGACCTCTTTATGTTAGGTTATAAGGCTGGCGACCGCATCACTATTGGCGGTTGGATCGGTGAAACTACAACCATTAGATAAAACTATGCCACTACAACCCATCAACGTTGTTTGTCATAGAAATACGAGCATAACCATTACCTTAGGGGTAATGGTTATGCTTCTTTTATTTTCTTCTTTATTTTCCGCTTGCTCCGGAAGAAAAAAGGAATTGGGCGATGCCATAACCGAGCGTGACTCCTTGCCGGTGATGGATACCCGCGGAGTAACTACGTTGGTTTCAGACTCCGGTATCACCCGTTATCGCATCAATACGGAAGAATGGCTGGTCTTTGACCGGAAAAATCCTCCATACTGGGCTTTTGAGAAAGGCATTTATCTGGAGAAGTTCGATTCATTGTTTCAGGTGGAAGCGAGCATTAAGGCAGATACTGCTTACTTTTATAATAAGGAAGAGCTATGGAAACTGATAGGCAACGTTGATATTCAAAACTTGAAGGGCGAACGCTTCAATACGGAGTTGCTGTATTGGGATCAGCGAAAACAGAAAGTCTATTCGGATCAGTTTATCCGCATAGAACAGCCCGATCGTATCATTACCGGGCGCGGCTTTGAGTCCAACCAGCAAATGACCGTTTATACCATCCGCCAGCCGGAAGGTGTCTTCTACGTTGACGAGGAAACCGCTGCTGCGGACAGTTTGCAAACAGATACCATAAACTAATAAAATGGATACCGTCATTTCTTTATTGATAACTATGGCATTCTCCGCTTTCTTTTCGGGAATGGAGATTGCTTTTGTGTCCGTAGATAAATTGCGCTTTGAGATGGAAAGGAAGCCGGGCGTCACTTCCGGTATCATTGCTTATTTTCTGCGCAACCCGAATAACTTTATCTCTACCATGCTGGTGGGGAATAACATTGCACTTGTTATCTACGGTATCCTTATGGCGCAAATCATAGAGGTGAATTTGCTTGCCGGGATCATTTCCAATCATTTTGTGATGGTACTGGTGCAGACCATTATTTCTACTCTTATCATCCTTGTGACGGGTGAGTTCCTGCCGAAAACATTGTTCAAGATCAATCCGAACCTGATGCTGCGGGTGTGTGCGGTACCGTTGTTTATCTGCTATGTCGTTCTGTTCCCGATCTCAAAATTTGCTTCCGGGCTGTCGTATATGTTCCTTCGCGTGTTTGGCATGAAGATTAATAAGGAGGCATCTGCCAAGGCTTTCGGTAAGGTGGACCTGGATTACTTCATTCAGTCGAGCATAGATAATGCCGATAGTAAGGAAGAGCTGGACGCGGAGGTGAAGATATTCCAGAACGCGCTCGACTTTTCGAATATAAAGATACGCGATTGCATTGTCCCCCGTACGGAGGTAGTGGCAGTAGATGTGACCACCTCACTGGAAGAACTGAAGAATCTTTTCGTGGAGTCCGGCATCTCCAAGATTATAGTCTACGATGGAAATATAGATAACGTAGTAGGCTATATCCATTCGTCGGAAATGTTCCGGAATCCGGTGGACTGGCGGAATAACGTTAAAGAGGTGCCTATTGTTCCCGAAACAATGTCCGCCCATAAACTGATGAAGCTGTTTATGCAGCAGAAGAAAACGATCGGTGTGGTGGTGGATGAGTTTGGAGGCACGGCAGGCATTGTATCGCTGGAAGACCTGGTCGAAGAGATTTTTGGTGACATTGAAGACGAACACGACAATACATCGTACGTCTGCAAGCAGATAAATGAGCACGAATACGTACTTTCGGCCCGTTTGGAAATAGAAAAGGTGAACGAGACTTTCGGGTTGGATCTGCCGGAATCGGATGATTATCTGACGGTGGGCGGACTGATTCTGAACCGCTATCAAAGCTTCCCGAAATTGCACGAAGTGATTACGGTAGACAATTATCAATTCAAAATAGTGAAGGTAACAGCTACCAAAATCGAGCTGGTACGTCTGAAAGTCATCGAATAATTCTGTTTGAGCGTAAATTTTTAAAGAATAAATAGATGCGTATTAGCATTTTTTGTATCTTCGTGCGCTAAAATGAACATTGTAAGGAAAATAATAATAAACAAATAATTCATATTTACAAAAATGGCAACATTACAAAACATTCGGTCGAAAGGACCTTTATTGGTGATTGTTATTGGTTTGGCGCTGTTTGCTTTCATCGCAGGTGACGCGTGGAAAGTGCTCCAGCCACACCAGTCACAAGACGTAGGTGAAGTAAACGGGAAATCAATTTCCGCTCAGGATTATCAGGCAATGGTAGAAGAATACACGGAAGTTATTAAATTCTCCAGTGGTACAACTGCCTTGAGCGATGAGCAAACCAACCAGATCAAAGATGAAGTATGGAGAACATACGTCAACAATAAATTGATTGAAAAAGAAGCTGAGAAGCTGGGATTGACAGTATCTAAGGCTGAACTGCAGGCTATCATCGATGCCGGTGTGCACCCGATGCTGCAACAGACTCCGTTCCGCAACCCGCAAAACGGTGCATTCGATAAGGATATGCTGAAGAAGTTCCTGGTAGATTACTCCAAGATGAATAGAGCACAGATGCCTTCTCAATATTTGGAATACTACGAATCAATGTATAAGTTCTGGTCTTTCCTTGAGAAATCTCTTATCCAGGCTCGTCTGCAAGAGAAGTATCAGGCTCTGATCACTAAATCGCTGTTCTCTAATCCGGTAGAAGCACAAGACGCTTTCGATGCCAGAGTAGATCAGTCTGACTTGCTGCTTGCTGCTATTCCTTATACTTCTATCGTCGATTCTACCATCGCTATTAAGGAATCGGAGTTGAAGGCTGCTTACGACAAGAAGAAAGAGCAATTCAGACAATATGTAGAAACCCGCAACATCAAGTACATCGATGTACAGGTAACTGCAAGTCCTGAAGATAAGGCTGCTCTCCAGAAAGAAGTGGAAGAGTATACCGAACAGCTTGCCGGCACTCCGGGTGATTACACTACTTTCATCCGTTCTACCGGTTCGGAAGCACCTTACGTAGACTTGTTCTATACTACCAAAGCTCTGCCTGCTGATGTAGTAGCCCGTCTGGACTCTGTTGCAACAGGTAGCGTATACGGACCTTACTACAATGTAACCGACAATACAATCAACTCATTCAAGAAACTGGCTACCGCTTCTTTGCCCGACTCTATCGAGTTCCGTCAGATTCAGGTAGTTGCTGATGATGCTGCTAAGACGAAGACTTTGGCCGACAGTATCTACAATGCCATCAAGGGTGGTGCAAGCTTTACAGAGGTTGCTAAGAAATATGGTCAGACCGGTGAGTCTGCATGGATCTCTTCTGCCAACTATGAAGGTGCACAGATTGACGGTGACAACTTGAAGTATGTTACTGCCGTTACTTCATTGGGACAGAACGAACTGGCTAACCTGGCTTTGGGACAGGCAAACATCATTTTGCAGGTAACCAACAAAAAGTCTGTAAAGGATAAATATAAAGTAGCTATTATCAAGCGTCCGGTTGACTTCAGCAAGGAAACTTATAGCAAGGCATACAACGACTTCAGCCAGTTCATCGCTGCAAACAATACATTGGAAAAAATGATGGCCAATGCAGAAGATGCCGGCTACAGACTGCTGGATAGAGCTGATTTGTATAGCTCGGAACACGGTATCGGTGGTATCAGAGGTACGAAAGACGCTTTGAAATGGGCGTTCGAGGCTAAGGCCGGTGAAGTTTCCGGTTTGTACGAATGCGGAGAAAGCGACCGTATGCTGGTAGTAGGTGTGGCAAGCATCATTCCTGAAGGCTACCGTCCGCTGGCTTTGGTAAAAGAACAGTTGAGAGCAGAGATTCTTCGCGACAAGAAAGCTGAGAAGATTATGGCTGATATGAAGGCTGCCAATGCTTCTTCTTTCGATCAGTATAAGAATATGGCTAATGCCGTTAGCGACTCTGTAAAGCATGTGACTTTTGCAGCTCCTGCTTATGTTCCGGTATTGCGTAGCAGCGAACCGATGGTAAGTGCTTATGCTTCTGTTGCAGAGCTGAACAAGTTGAGCGCTCCCATCAAGGGTAACGGTGGTGTATTCGTTCTCCAACCTTATGCAAAGGAAAAATTGAACGAGACATTCGATCAGGCAGCCGAGGAGTCTACTCTGGCAACTATGCATGCCCGCATGGCATCTCAGTTCATCAACGACTTGTATCTGAAGGCTGATGTAAAAGATAAACGTTACTTGTTCTTCTAAGAATAGGTAAAACAGATATCAGAAGAGCCGTCCGGGAATTACCGGGCGGCTTTTTCGTTATCTGTATATTTCATTTTCTGTCCCTGCCGTTGCCGTTGTGCAACTTTATTCCTACCTTTGCATTTCATAAAGGGATATTATTGATATAAATTTAGGTGATCATATATGCAGAAACAACCCCTCTTAGGCTTGACGCTCCTCGAATTGCAAACGGTAGTGAAGAACTTGGGCATGCCCGGATTCTCTGCCAAGCAGATAGCTTCGTGGCTGTATGAAAAGAAAGTGACCTCTATCGACGAAATGACCAACCTTTCGTTGAAGCACCGGGAATTGCTGAAGGACATTTACGAGGTAGGTGCCGAAGCCCCCGTCGATGCAATGCGCTCGGAAGACGGTACGGTGAAATACCTGTATCGGGCAGGCGAGGGGCATTTTGTAGAAGCCGTCTACATCCCCGATGAGGACCGTGCCACCCTTTGCGTATCTTCCCAGGTGGGTTGCAAGATGAACTGCAAGTTCTGCATGACCGGCAAGCAAGGCTTTACCGCCAATCTGACTGCCAACCAAATCATCAACCAGATTAACTCCTTGCCCGAAAGCGATAAACTGACCAATGTCGTGATGATGGGCATGGGCGAACCCCTCGACAACCTGGACGAAGTGCTGAAAGCCCTGGAAGTAATGACTGCCTCTTATGGCTACGGCTGGAGTCCTAAACGCATCACCCTCTCTTCCGTAGGATTGCGGAAAGGTTTGCAGCGTTTCATCGAAGAGTCCGATTGTCATCTTGCCATCAGCCTCCATTCGCCGGTGCCTTTGCAGCGTCGTGAACTGATGCCCGCCGAGAAGGCCTTCTCCATCACGGAAATAGTAGAATTGTTAAGAAACTATGATTTTAGCAAACAGCGCAGACTATCTTTTGAGTATATTGTTTTTAAAGGAGTGAACGACTCCCTGCTATATGCCAAGGAACTCTTGAAGTTGCTGCGTGGCGTAGATTGCCGGATAAACCTGATTCGTTTTCATGCCATACCCGGCGTCGACCTTGAAGGTGCAGATATGGAAACCATGACGACGCTCCGCGATTACCTCACCTCGCACGGACTGTTCACTACCATACGGGCATCCCGCGGTGAAGATATATTTGCTGCCTGCGGCATGCTTTCGACGGCCAAGCAGGAGGAGAATAAACAAGAATTAATATAAATTATTAACTTTGGTAGGAAGGATATTACGCATTCTTCGTAGCTTTGTGAAAAACTAAAATGTATAGAGATATGAGAAAGCACCTGTTTTATTTAAGTATGGCTCTTGTACTGACGCTCTTTTCCGCGTGCAGTGGCGGCAATAAGGGTGTATTTACTCCGACCTCCAGCGGTCGCGCGTATGAAATCCTGGTAGTGGTAGACCCTGGATTGTGGGAACGCCCCGCCGGCAGGGCACTGTTCGATGTGCTCGATTCTGATGTACCGGGACTTCCGCAGTCCGAACGTTCGTTCCGCATCATGTATACAGCTCCTGCTAACTATGATGCTACCTTGAAGTTGATTCGCAACATCATCATTGTGGATGTGAACAAGGATCTTTATACTCAGCCCAAGTTCAAATATGCTAAAGACGTATATGCTGCTCCGCAATCTATCCTGACCATCCAGGCACCGGATGAAGCCTCGTTCGAGCAGTTTGTAGAAGAGAACAAACAGACCATTATCGACTTCTTCACCCATGCCGAGATGAACCGTCAGATTTCCGTATTGAAGGACAAGCATAGCGACTATATCTCTACGAAAGTGAAGAGCATGTTCGACTGTGACGTATGGGTACCCGGTGACTTGAACTCTACCAAGGTAGGAGAGAACTTCTTCTGGGCAGGTACGAATACGGCTACCGGCGACCAGAACTTTGTGATTTATTCTTATCCCTATACCGATAAAGATACATTCACCAAGGAATACTTCGTGCATAAGCGCGACTCTGTGATGAAGGTTAATATCCCCGGAGCTCGGGAAGGCATGTACATGATGACGGATTCTCTGATGACCGACGTCCGTCCTATCAGTGTGCAGGGTGACTATGCGCTGGAAGCCCGCGGCCTGTGGCGCATCAAGGGTGACTTTATGGGTGGCCCGTTCGTATCACACGTCCGTCTGGACAAGCCCAACCAACGCATTATCGTATCAGAAATATTTGTTTATTCACCCGATAAAATGAAACGTAATCTGGTCCGCCAGATGGAGGCTTCGCTCTATACCCTGAAGTTGCCCGGCAGCACGCAGGAAGGGGCGGAAATTCCGGTAAACGGTACCACCCCAAAAGATACTACTAATAATAAGTAATTTAAAAATGGAAGACAACAAGATAAGAGTCGGCATTACACAAGGCGACATCAACGGTGTAGGTTATGAAGTGATTCTGAAAACTTTTGCAGAGCCCGCCATGCTGGAACTGTGTACACCTATTATTTACGGTTCGCCCAAAGTAGCAGCCTATCATCGTAAATCACTGGATTTACCTACCAACTTCAGTATCGTGAATTCTGCGTCCGAAGCAGCCTGCAACCGCCTGAGCGTGGTGAACTGCACCGATGATGAAGTAAAGGTAGAATTCTCAAAGGCCGATGCCGAAGCTGGTAAAGCCGCGCTCGGCGCATTGGAGAAGGCTCTTGAGGAATACAGGGAAGGATTGATAGATGTCATTGTGACGGCTCCTATTAACAAGCACACCATCCAGTCCGAGGAATTTGCATTCCCCGGACATACGGAATATATCGAGCAAAGAGTGGGTGACGGAGAGAAAGCACTCATGATTCTGATGAAAGATGATTTCCGCGTAGCGCTGGTGACCGGGCATATTCCCGTAAGCCAGATCGCATCGACAATTACCAAAGAGTTGATTCAGGAGAAGCTGATGATTTTCAACCGATCTCTGAAGTTGGACTTCGGCATAGATGCACCGCGCATTGCAGTGCTTTCACTGAATCCGCATGCAGGAGACAATGGGCTGCTGGGAACAGAAGAGCAGGAGATTATCATCCCGGCCCTTAAAGAAATGGCTGAGAAAGGAATACTTTGCTACGGACCCTATCCGGCAGACGGATTTATGGGCTCGGGTAACTTTGCCCACTTCGATGGTGTGCTGGCTATGTATCACGACCAGGGACTGGCTCCATTCAAGGCATTGGCCATGGACGAAGGTGTGAACTATACGGCCGGACTTCCGGTGGTACGTACTTCGCCTGCCCACGGCACGGCTTACGATATTGCAGGAAAAGGACTTGCATCCGAAGATTCTTTCCGTCAGGCGGTATATGTGGCGATAGACGTGTTCCGTAACCGTCTGCGTGAGAAGGCTGCACATGCCAATCCGCTGCGCAAGCAGTATTACGAAAAACGTGACGACAGTGACAAACTGAAACTCGATAGTGTAGAAGAAGATTTGTAGAATGACGAAAGCGGAAATACAACAAGTAAAACTACGTTTCGGCATCATCGGCAACAATGAGACGCTGATGCGTGCCATTGACATCGCTATTCAGGTAGCGCCTACCGACTTGTCTGTGCTCATTACCGGGGAGAGTGGTGTGGGAAAGGAGAGTTTTCCTCAAATCATCCATCAATATAGCCGGCGCAAGCATGGACAATACATTGCCGTGAACTGCGGCGCCATCCCCGAAGGGACCATCGACTCGGAGTTGTTCGGTCATGAGAAAGGTGCTTTTACGGGTGCTATCGGCGATCGGAAAGGCTACTTCGGCGAAGCAAACGGCGGAACGATATTTCTGGATGAAGTAGGCGAGTTGCCTCTTCCTACCCAGGCGCGTCTGCTCCGTGTGCTCGAGAGTGGTGAGTTTATCAAGGTGGGCTCCTCCAAAGTAGAGAAAACAGATGTGCGTATTGTGGCGGCTACCAATGTAAACCTGTCGCAAGCCATTGCCGACGGCCGTTTCCGTGAAGACTTGTACTATCGTCTGAATACCGTGCCTATCCAGGTGCCGCCCTTGCGCGAGCGTGGTGAGGATGTGGTGTTGCTGTTCCGCAAGTTCGCCTCGGACTTTGCCGAGAAATACCGGATGCCTGCCATTCAATTGACGGAGGATGCCAAGCAGATGTTGCTAGCTTATTCGTGGCCGGGCAATGTGCGCCAACTGAAGAATATCACCGAGCAGGTGTCTATTATAGAGACTAATCGCGATATCACCGCAGCTATCTTGAAAGGCTATCTGCCGGAACAGAACAATATGCAGCGCCTCCCGGCCTTGTTCGGTGTGAAAGATCACAAAGGCTTTGAGAGCGAAAGGGAGATTCTCTATCAGGTGCTGTTCGATATGCGCCAGGACGTCACGGAACTGAAGAAGCTGGTGCACGAGATTATGACGGAACGCGGAGCTGTGGCCGGTCCTGCGGTTGCCGCTGCTGCTTACTATACGCCGGCTCCTCCGGCTGTGGTGCCTCCGGTGACTTCCGGTGTGCCTACCATCATACACCCGTCGGTAAAACCGGCTCCGCAGATGGACGACGACTTCCAGGACACGGAAGAATATGTAGAAGAATCACTCTCACTGGACGAAGTGGAGAAAGAAATGATACGCAAAGCGCTTGAAAAACATCACGGCAAGCGTAAAAGTGCAGCGCAGGACCTGAATATTTCCGAGCGCACCCTATACAGAAAGATAAAAGAATATGGATTGGATTAAAAAGATAGCACTGGTTGCCGTTTTGGCGGTGCTGGGGCTTGTGGTATATTCGTGCCGCATCTCTATGGGGCTTGCCCCGATTAGTTCCATTGACTACAGCAAGGTGAAGACTATTTCTATTGCCGACTTCCAGAACCGGGCGGAATATGTATATGCACCGCTGGCAACGGAATTCAACCAGAAGTTGAAGGACATGTTCATACAACAGACCCGTCTGAACCTGGTGAATTCGGGTGGTGACCTTGAAATAGACGGTGAGATAACCGGATATAACCAATATAACGAATCGGTGGACGCCAGCGGTTACTCTTCCAAGGTGAAGGTGACACTGACCGTCAATGTGCGCTACGTCAACAATACGAATCATGAGGAGGACTTTGAACAGCAGTTCTCGGCCTTCCAGACGTACGACTCCTCGAAACTGTTGACCGAGGTGCAAGACCAGCTGATAACCCTGATGGTGAAAGATATCGCCGAACAGATATTCAATGCAACTGTAGCTAACTGGTAAAGTTATGACTTCTACCCATTTGCAACAATGGATTCAGCATCCCGAGACGCTGAACAGGGATACTTTGTACGAGCTCCGCACACTGGTAGCACGCTATCCCTATTTTCAGTCGATCCGTTTGCTCTATCTGAAGAACCTCTATCTGCTGCACGACATCAACTTTGGCGCCGAGTTGCGCAAAGCCGTGTTGTATGTGGCCGATCGCCGTGTGCTGTTCTATCTCATCGAGGGCGACCGTTATACCTTGAAATCCCGGAAATCTCCGTTGCTTTCTTCCGATGCCATGGAAGAGGAACCGAGCGTAGACCGCACCCTCTCCCTGATCGATGCATTTCTCGCTACTGTTCCCGAAGAGCATTCGCAGAACACCGAGCTGGACTATACAATGGACTACACCGCCTATCTGATGAACGAAGATGAACGTGCCGAACCGTCCGAATCCGGTTCGGAAACCGTGCCCGAGGTGCCGAAGTTGCGGGGACACGAACTGATAGACGGCTTTATCCTGAAGAGCGAGACCACGGATGTGCCTTTGCTCGAAGCTAAAGAATTGCCTTCTGAACCTTCGGCTTCTCCTTCCGAATCCCCGGTATCTTCTGCCAATGAAGAGCTGGATGACAGCTGTTTTACTGAAACTTTAGCCAAAATCTACATAAAACAGCGCCGATATGACAAGGCTCTTGAAATTATTAAAAAATTAAGTTTGAATTATCCAAAAAAAAATGCTTACTTTGCAGACCAAATCAGATTTTTGGAGAAATTGATTATTAACGCTAAATCAAAATAACAAAATGTATCTATTACTAATTATCTTAATGGTGATTGCATCTGTGCTGATGTGCTTCATTGTGTTGATTCAGAATTCCAAAGGAGGCGGTCTGTCATCAGGCTTCTCTTCATCCAATCAGATCATGGGTGTACGCAAGACTACAGACTTCCTTGAAAAAGCTACTTGGACCCTGGCCGGTGTCATGGTCGTTTTCAGTATCGTATCTGCTTATACCGTTCCTTCCGGCACGGGCAAAGCTGGTGACGTAATCATGGAACAAGCACAGCAAGAGGAAAAGACTAACCCTTATAACATGCCCGTAGGTACAGCAGCTCCGCAAACCGAAACTCCTGCTGAAACTGCTCCTGCAACTACTGCTCCCGCAGCAGACGAAGCACCGGCTGCCGAATAAAGGGTAGGATAGTACGGATGATTTCCGCTTGAAGAAATAAGAGAAAGGTTGATACCGATGAAAAGGTATCAACCTTTTTTCGTATTGAGCGAGGATTTATTTACCTTTGCTGCTACTTATGCAATCCGATTAATAATTTGAAATCTTATATAATAGTACGATGACAGAACAATTGAAACTTAAATTGAGTGACTCCAAAGCTTTTCGCTGGAGCGCTTTGCTGATTGTATCCTTTACTATGATGTGCGGATACTTTATGACTGATGTAATGGCCCCGTTGGAGGACTTGTTGACTACAAAAGGACAAGTTGTATACTACGAGGATGGTAGTTTTGAAAAAGTAGAGAATGCCATTTCTGTGCAGTCAACGAAGGCTGTAGACGCCACTCTGGATGGTTTGGGATGGTCATCGACCGAATATGGTTTCTTTACGGGAGCCTATGGATATTTCAACGTATTCCTGGTGATGCTGCTGCTTGGTGGTATTATTCTGGATAAGATGGGAGTACGTTTCACCGGAACAATGTCTTCGTTATTGATGTTTGGAGGTGCTTTAATAAAATATTGGGCTATATCTCCTTATTTCACTCTCGAAGGAAGTCTGTTCGGTTTTAGTTATCAGGTGCTTTTTGCATGTTTAGGTTTTGCCATTTTCGGTGTCGGTGCCGAGATAACGGGTATTACCGTATCGAAGGTCATTGTGAAGTGGTTTACCGGTCATGAGTTGGCTTTGGCTATGGGACTGCAGGTCGCTATGGCTCGTATCGGAACCGGTATTGCTTTAGGATTCAGTTTGCCGATAGCCAAGGCGATGGGACATCTGTCCCAGTCTGTGCTGCTCGGTGCTATTGCATTGTGCATCGGTTTCCTCTTCTATATGGTTTATTGCGTGATGGATAGAAAATTGGATGCTTCTGCTGCGAGTACGGTTACGGCATCGGACGAAGACAAGTTCAAGCTCAGCGATATCAAGTTTATTGTTACGAACAAGGGTTTCTGGCTGATTACCTTCCTTTGTTTGTTGTTCTATTCCGGTGTATTCCCGTTCCTGAAGTTTGCGGTAAAGGTGATGATTTATAAGTATAATGTAGAGCCGAGCTTGGCCGGGTATATCCCGATGATGCTGCCGTTTGGTTGTATTCTTCTGACACCGGTCTTCGGTTCGCTCTACGACCGTATTGGTAAAGGAGCCACATTGATGGTTATCGGTTCTATTATGTTGGTGTTTGTACATTTGTGCTTCACATTGCCCATTTTGGAATATTGGTGGTTTGCATTGCTTTTAGTCATTGTATTGGGAGTTGCATTCTCCTTGGTTCCATCTGCTATGTGGCCTTCCGTGCCCAAGATTATTCCGCAGAAGCAATTAGGTTCGGCCTATTCTTTGATCTTTTATATTCAGAACATAGGTTTGTCGATGGTACCGTTGTTGATAGGTTGGGTGATAGACCACTTTGCCAAGACTACTGCGGCGGACGGCACTGTAGGCTATAATTATACGGTACCTTTATCTATATTCATGATCTTTGGAATTTTATCGGTAGTTGTAGCCTTGTTGTTGAAGGCTGAAAACAAGCGTAAAGGTTATGGTTTGGAAGAAGCCAATATTCAGAAATAAGATGTAAATAACGAACGGAAATATGGAAACACCCGAAGGAAAAATCAGTCTGTTGGATGCTGTTCCGGTTCGTTGCGGACATATAACAACCGAATGGGAGGGTGAGTGCGCTGTGCTCACCTATCCCCGGTTTAAATACGAATGGATGCGCCGTTTCTTGTTGCCGAAAGGTATGTCGCCGGATATTCATGTGAAGTTGGAAGAGCACGGAACAGCCGTGTGGAATATGATAGACGGGCGTCGCACGGTGCGCGAAATCATCTCCCTGCTTGCCGAACACTTTGAAGGCGAAGAGAATTATCCTTCACGCGTCACTACTTACGTGATGCAGCTGCGTAAAGACGGGTTTGTTCAATTGACGATTAAAGATTGAAGTAAAAACTCGGCATATCTAATTTTCTTGTTTGCAAAATAATGAGAGAAGATGTTATAAAATTCGATCTGCCCGTTGATTACATTATAACCGATGAGCATATAGAGAGTAGCCTGAATGACTATATGGAATCTCTTTGCCGAGTTATGTCCGGACTATTCGTCCTTTGTACAAAAGGAGAGATACATATCAGCATAAATGTATCGGAATATGTCATCAAGGAGAATAACTTTATTACCCTGCTCCCGAATTATCTGATACAAGTGCACGAAATATCTCCCGATGTCCATTTGTATGTAGCAGGATTCTCAAGCAAGATGATGGCATCAGCCAACTTGATTAGTACTACTCGGGGGTTATTGCCCATGATTATCGAGAATCCTATTACCTCTTTGTCACCTACAAAGGTTGGTGATTTGGAAGCATTATACCGGGTATTTATAAAATCGTATGCTAATCCGGATGTTTGTGAAAATAAAGAAGTCGTGAAAGCCATTCTAGCTCTATTCATGCAGGGAGTTTACGAGTTATACAAACGGCGTAATAAATACGTCATTCCTTCACAAACCAGGAAAAACGAGGTATATCGGGAGTTTATGCTGATGGTAATGAAATACTATAAGCTCCAACACGGAGTTGCTTTTTATGCAGAACGATTGGGGTTAAGCCTTCCCCATTTTTGCAATTCCATCAAAAAGGCTTCCGGGTATACTCCTCTCGAGGTTATTGCGGCTGCGCTGATTATGGATGCAAAGGCTCAATTGAAGTCGACTACGCTGCCGATAAAAGAAATTGGATTGTCACTCGGGTTCACCAATCTATCGTTCTTTAATCAATTCTTTAAAAAACATACCGGAGTTACACCGCAATCATTCAGGGAAGAATAAAGAAAATTCTGTCATCCTGAACGAAGTGAAGGATCTCTTCTCCTATACTACGCGGAGAAGGGATCCTTCACTTTATTCTGAATGACAGAGAATCAGGACTGTTTATTACTTGCCACCTTTATAGTGGTTGTACCAATCAGTATTTGTTGTTCCCTTTGATTCTGTCCACATCTTGAATTCAGGATATTCCTTTTCACTATCAATTCTATATGTCTCTGTTACTGCGTGGAAACCTGTAACGTCGAATAAATCAATAGCGAATGGATACGTTCCTTTGCGATCTATATAGTAGGCATCATCCTTAGTACCGATCTGAGAAGGATCGGCATACGAAGTGGCTTTGAACTTTGGCAAATGTACTTCCGTACGTTGCTTGTTTTCAGAAGCATAATTCACAATAATATATGGATTATAGTCTTTTATATCCTTTTTGTCGAATCCACCATTCGGGAACTCTCTAATTATTGTGTACTCCTTACCGATTGATGTCTTGTTATTAGCATATACTATAATGGAAGAAGTTGCAGATTCTACTGTTGATTCATCAGATGATAAAGTTACCTGCCCGAACTGTGCTACATCAATCTGATATGCAAATGCATTGATATAATCGGCACCATCGTGAGTCGGCCTGAAAATATCTTCTATTTTGGTAACTACATTATCGGTATTATAATAGACCGTACGCTTGTACTCTACAATAACATCATTCATGTCGTAATCACCGCCGCTGGGCCATATATCTTCGAATGCCAGTGTACCTTTATTCGATTGCGTTTTATCTTCTTGCACGGGCGGCGTATCAGGATCTGGAATTACCGGTCTGTCGGGATTCTCAATGGAGCTCTCAGGAGTGGCATTTACATAAAAGAGTAAATCGCAATAACTCTTATTACCTCCATCTTCAACGCCGATTATAACGTTACCGCTTTTCTGATCTTTGATGGTGATAAATCTCTGATCTGATACACTGCTGCCATTCAGATTGGATGCGATAAGCTTGCTGGTATTTATCATATTATCGTTACTATGATCGCCACCACTGATCTGATTAAACTGGAAACCTTGTGCATAGATAAACCATCCAACAGTGTAACCCACAGGGAACTCGTCAGAAGAGTTTCCATTCTGATCATAGAATTTTAATCTTACTTTGTCGCCGGAATGTAAGATGTTCTCCCAGATAGCCTGGCTGAACAATTCTACATTTGGAAAAACAATATATTTCTTTATTGTTTTGACATCCACCTTTCCTGCTTCATCCGTTTTATAATAATAATACCCGAAAGTATTATCCCACTCTGCATCCCTATTTACGAATACCACATCCAGTTTGGCAGGGGCATTTTTGATTGTAATATTGGTTGTGCCGGATTGTTTGACAAGAGCTGAATTATCCTGGTTCTTCTTAGAGGCGAGAAATGCTTTCATACGCTTTGCGAAATCGTCCATAGATTCTTGTCCTACAGTGCTTGCATTTGTAATGTAACCTTCATTAATATTGCCCAGGTCCCATCTATAGCTGAGATTTCCTCCATCTCCCCATTTACACAATGAGTAAAGGTTCTGGCTTTTCTCAATCAAATAAGGAGCATCTCCCGTAAAGCCATAGGCGCGTGTTACCGCTCTTGTCTCCGGTTTGCTACTCTTACTCAAATCCAGGCGTACTGCTCCATTTTCCACATCCAACTCAATGCATCTCGGCAATCCCCACGTATCTGTGTACAGATAGACTGTCTTTACGGCAGTAGAGATTTCCATGTTCCCTTCGAACTTACCGTTTCCATCCGTATAGCTTGTAAAGAAAGGCTCTATATCCTCTCTTTTCGATCCATCGGAATTCATCGGATTCTCGCTATATACAGCAATCCATGCTTTGAATCCGGGTGCATTATAGTCTACATAAAGATTCGATACCTTTTTCGTTTCAAACCCAAAATACTCACTCTCATCCGGGAGCGGTTCTTTTCCCTTACTGGGGTCGTACAGATCTTTTTCAGTACATCCCACTACCAAGCTTATGAACATCATCATAAATGCTCCGGTTAAAATGTTTTGTAAGTGTTTTCGTTCCATAATCATGATAGTTTAAATTATACATTGTTTGTCAACAATCAGATAGAATGTGTACAAAATACTATTCACTCTATTGATGTTCAAAGATAAATATAATTGGGAACTACTGTCTGAAAAGAGTAAAAACGGAATATCGAATATTAAAAAAATGAAAGGCTGTACAGTCCGGGAGATTATCTCCTTAGAGCTGTACAGCCTTTTATTTCTAATATTTAGTTCTTATAGCCTATTCTCTGTCCACTTTAATCAATCCTCCCGTTGCCGTATCGAACTGTACCTTTACAGTTGAATTCTTGTTGAACAGTACCGGCGCCAGGTATTCTATGGTACCGAATTGCGTGATAGGCAACTGATCGTCAAACAGTTTCTTGTTGTTGTGCGTCAGCGTGACTTGTGCTCTGCCCGGAACGTTGTAGGCTACACCTTCCAGTTTCTTCTTGGACTCTTCGGCGGTGGAGGAGTCGGGCGTCTTGAGGTCGGTTATGCTGATGTAGTACGGTTCGCCGGCAAGGTCGTTGTTGGCTACCACGCCCAGCTTCTTGGAGAAGCGGAAGGCGACTTCGTTCTTCATTTCCTTGGGCGTCAGTCGGATGGTGAAAGTCTTGGGCTCGTCTTTTACTTTGCCCGAGAACATCTCCGTCATGGCGCTTTCCTGCAAGTTCAGGTTGTCGAGCATTATCTTGAGTTGTGCCCCGTCCTGGGGCATGTTGTCGGCTTCGCCACGCAGCAGGGCGTTCTTGCTTTCACGGATGCTGTAGATCTCTTTGGCAATCAGTTCCGCCATCTTGGCGCTGGAGTTGGACATCAGAATCTCTTCCGTGAGGAAACTGCGCGGGTCGATGCTCTTTGCAGGGGCTTGGGGCTGAGACGGCTTTACGGTTTGCTTGCCGCTGTAGGGCATGTTGATGGAACGCACAATGCCGTCTTCGGTCAGTTCCATAAGCGGTGCGACGGTTTTGTCCTTCAACTTCACAAAGTAGACGTTCTCTTTGTCGGGCACACCGACGATGCGGGTTTCTATTCCGTCCAGTGTCCAGTACTCTTCCGGTTCGGCGGATATGTTGTTGAGGCGCAGGTAGCGGTCGGCATAGCGGCAGAATTCTCCGGGGGTATAAGTATGCTTGGTAGTTTGTAGCACTATTTCAATTTCTGTTTGGGGCAGCATATAGGTCACGCCGTAATCCTTGCCGCGCATTACGCCGGCTGTTACTTCTGTCTGGGCCACGGCGGTAGTAGCCAGCAACAGCGCAGAAAGCATCAATATATTCTTCTTCATAATGTACATTTGTTAGATTGCATTTAGCTTAGGGACAAAGTTAATCAAGTTATCTTTGTCAAATATTCAATTATAAATTATTAACAGAATAAGCGATGCTTTGAAGTGGATGCTTATTGCACGAACTGCACGCAGACCGGCATATCTACTACAATATCCTGGTGAGTATCCCGCAGCAGCCCCGTGTTTTCATCGCGCTCGTACACCTGAATGACGTTGCTGTCGCGGCAGGCGGCCAGCAGGTACTTGCCGTTAGGGGTGATGTTGAAGTGGCGCGGATGAATGCCCGTAAGTTGGTATCCCACTTTGGCAAGCGTTCCGTTCGCAGGGTCGACGGCGAAGATGGCGATGCCGTCTGCTTGCAACCGGTTGCTGGCATAGAGGTACTTGCCGTCCGGACTGAGGTGAACATCGGCACCGCCACGGGCACCTACGGTATCGGCAACGATGGTTTGTATCTGTTGTAGACGACCGTCGTCGTAGTCGAAAGCTATGACTTTGCCGGACAGCTCGGTGACGAGATAGGCATGCTTGCCGTCCGGACTGAACGTCAGATGGCGCGGACCGGAGTCGGCCTCTATGTCGATGGCCTCGGCGGACAGATGGGGGATGATATCTTTGGGATGCAGCACGAAGCGCAGGATGCGGTCGGCGCTGAAGTCGGTGGCGAAGATGTACTTCCCGTCCGGTGAGAAGAGGGTGCAGTGGATGTGCGGAACAATCTGGCGCACGGGATCGGGACCGGTGGCGATGCCTTCAAAAAGCGTATCGACCGGTAGCAGTGTGCCGTCCGGGCGCAGGGGGAAGACGGACATGGTTCCGCCGCTGTAATTGGCAGTTAACACTTCCCGGCCGTTGGTGGCCACGTAGCAGGGATCGGCTCCTTGGGTGAGTTCGGTGTTCAGCAGACGGAGTTCACCCGTTTCCTTGTCGAAGGCCAGGGAGCTGAGGGCAGCGGTGCTGTCGTTCATTTCGCTGACGGCGTAGACCAACTTCCCGTCTTCCGATGGAGTGAGGTAGGAGGGGTTGGGCAGTTCCACGCTGCCGAGCGGGGTGGCCGTTCCTGTTTCCTGGTCGAAGCGGAAGGTGTAGATGCCTTTGCTTGTTCCGTTGGTGTAAGTGCCCACCAGCATGGCGAGTTCGTCCGGGTTGCCGTTGGCTGCCTTCTTGGGCGCACATGCGGCTACGCTTAATCCGAGCATACAGTAAAGAAGTGTTTTCATTATATTATTGTATTTTAATTTCCGCTATTCCCACCCGGTCGTCGTTCAGCACGATGCGGAGGTCGCTGGCGGTAGTACCTTTGAAGGAGTACGAAATCGGCTTGTCGTACTCGCTGACGGTGCCCGAATATACGGTCAGGAACTGTCCGCCGCCGCCCGAAAGCTGGATTTCGAACGCTGCCGGCAGTTGGTTGTCGCGCTTGAAGGCGATGGACACCCGGTCTACCTTGGCTCCGTTCTCCAAGGCAAAGGTAATATAATCTCCCTTATTTCCTTGCCATGCGGTGCTGATTTTTCCATCGAGCACGTTTTCAGCATCCTCCTGATTGGTGCTGGCGCTTACGCGGCTGGCGGGCTTTTGGGCTTCCAGAGCTTTGACGCGTGTCTGATAATCTTCTACGGTGAGCGTACCGTTCAGGCGGATGTCCTCACTGGAGGCGCCTGCCATGAGGACGAAGTCACCTGGTTCTACCACCCATTTCATGTCGGCATCCAGCAGTTCCAGCTGCTTGCGGTCGATGGTGAAGGTTACTTCTTTCGTCTCGCCCGGTGCCAGGTGGACGCGCTCGAAACCGGCGAGGTTCTTCTCGTAAGTGGTGACGCTGCTCAGTACGTCGCGGGTGTAGAGCTGCACCACTTCGTCTCCGGCGCGCTTTCCGGTGTTGGTCACTTTCAGCCGCACGGTGGCCGTTTCGTTCGGGGTGATGATTCGAGGGCTGATTGTCAGGTCGGAATACTCGAAAGTGGTGTAACTCAGACCGTAGCCGAAGGGGTAGAGGGCACCGTTGATGCGGGACATGTTGCCGTCCGGGCCGGGATTCTTGCCGCCGTCAATCTGCGAAGAGGGCTTGCAGGGGAAGTTGAAGGGGATTTGTCCTACGGTTTTCGGGAAGGTGACGGTCAGTTTGCCGCCGGGGTTGTAGTCGCCGAAGAGGATGTCGGCAAGGGCTGTTCCGCCTTTCGAACCGGGGTACCAGGCTTCGAGGATGGCGGGGACGAACTTGTCCGCCCAGTTGACGGAGAGCGGGCGCCCGTTGATGAGTATCAGTACTACCGGTTTGCCGGTGGCTTGTACGGCTTGGAGCAGTTGCAGTTGGCGTCCCGGCAGGTCGAGGCTGGTGCGCGATTTGTTCTCGCCGCAGGTGCGTTGTCCTCCACCCAGCACTACGACGGCTACGTCGGCCTGGCGGGCATTCTCTGCGGCGCGGTCTATCTCGGCCTGCTCGTCGGCAGTCAGCGGATAGTCGATGATTTCGCTTTCGGGCCAGTTGGCGTCTACCAGGTCGCAACCTTTGGTGTAGAGGACTTCGGCTTTGCCCTGCACTTTGCCGCGGATGCCTTCCAGCACGGTGGTGACTTCTACGGCAAGCGGACCGTAATGCGTCAGCGCGTAGGCTTCTTCATCCGCGTTGGGGCCGCATACGGCAATCTTCTTGATGGAGTTGATGTCCAGCGGAAGCGTATTGTCTGCATTCTTCAGCAAGACGACGGACTCGAGGGAGGCTTGCAAGGCAACGGCTTCGTTCTCTTCTTTTTCCACTTCACGGTCGGCACCGGCAAGGTCGATCTGGTAAGGGGCATCGAACAGTCCCACGAGGAACTTCACGCGGAGGATGTCGCGCACGCGGTCGTCGATGACCTCTTCGCTCAGTCCGCCTTCCTTCACCAGTTCGCGCAGCGGAAGTACGTAAGAGTCCGGGGAGCGGAAGGTGCAGCGCACGTTCAGTCCGGCTTCCACGCTTTGGCGCACGGCTTCTTTCATGTCTTTGGCGGTGCCGTGCTTGGTGTAGAGGTATTCTACGGCGTCGCTGTCGGACACTACATAACCGCGGAAGCCCATTTCGCTGCGCAGGCGGGTCATCAGCCAGTAGTAGCTTCCTTGGATGGGGATACCGTCGTAGTCGTTGTACGAACTCATCACGCCCAGCAGTCCGGCTTCGCGAATCACGCGCTTGAAAGGATAAATATGTATGTTCTCCACTTCGCGCGGCGACATCTGCGGGTCGACACGCGCCATACCTTCGCGGGCACCTTTGTTGTTGCTGTAGGCGGCGAAGTGCTTGCCGGTGGCGGCCACCTGGTGGTTATGCTGCATGCCGCGCACCATTTCGATGCCCAGCTCGGCTACAAGGTAGGGCGATTCTCCGTAGACTTCTTCGTAGCGTCCCCAGCGTTGGTCGCGGCCTACGTCGAGGATGGGGGCGTAGACGTTGGTGTAGCCCAGCATCCGGGCTTCCCGTCCGGTGATGAGGCCCACTTGGTGAATCAGTTTCCGGTTCCAGGTATGTCCCAGGCCCAGTTGGGTAGGGAAGTTGGTGGCGCGGTAGCTTTCCACGCCGCGGATGCCTTCGTTGGTGAAGTCTACGGGGATGCCGAGGCGGGTGTCTTCTACGAAGAAGCGCTGCACCTCGTTCAGTGCCCATGCGTGGCGGGAGGCGGGCCAGACGTTTTCGTTGTCCGATGGGGGGAGGCCCCATTGCTGGAAGCCGTTGAGGTGCTCATCTATGGCGCCGATGCCGTCTTTCCATAGGGCTGACTTCCATTCAGGCGTGGGGAGGGCGTCTTTCAACACGCGCTTGTAACCGTAGAGGGTTACCATTTGGCAGGTCTTCTCTTCCAGGGTCATCTGCCGCAGCAGGTCTTCAATGCGCGCATCGAGCGGGGCGGTGGGGTCTTCGTAGATGTCCTTCACTCCGTTCTTGTTGAAATCAATCCAACCTTTGCGGTACATTTCTGTCTTTACCGGTCGGTAAATGGCCGGTACTTTTGTCGCGTTCTGTGCGGACAGCAGTGTGCCGCTGCCCAGCAATAAAGTGGCTACAATTAATCCTTTCATGGTATCTTATCGTTTTGTATTAATTTTCTGTTGTCAAATGTACGGCTTATTACTCGGATTCGGGTTATAAAATTGTCCGAAGTATGAGCAGTAATAGTCCGGAAATGCTTTCAAAGGGGCGTGGGGACGGGGTTTCAGGGGTATGACAATGAGTTTTGGCGGCTGCAACAATAGGCTTTTGCATTTGCAACAATAAACTTTCAGATGTGTAGCATTAGGCCCTTGCATCTGAAAGGCATAACCTTCTCAACTTGAACACTGCTTCATGTCATGCACAAGATGGCATCTTATGCTGCTCAAGATGGCATCTTATGCTACACAAGATGGCATCTTGTGCATGGGATGCTTTAGGGATTCTGTTCTTGGGGTTTATTGTTCCGGTTCTTAGGGCTTATTGTTTTAGCTTTCCGGCTTTATTGTCTTATGAATAATCCCTTGTTTATTCTATAATCCAACCAATCGATATAGTCATTTTGCAAGTGAATGGCAGTGAATAGGTAGCCAACTAGGCATAAAAGCATTATAATGATGGTTGCCATTATATATAATGTGATCCGTACCTTCTTCGGCAGTAAATCTAAACACTCTAGTAATTGAAATATTGTTTTCATGCCTTTGGGAGTTTAGGAATAGGCATAAAAAACGTGCCCAATCCAATATAAAGCACCCCAAGGTACGGCAAAGAACCCGTGCGAACCTATACTGAACGGGCACGCATATCGTGATGAAACGACATAACGAGCCTTGTTCAGTTTAGTTCGCACATTCAAAATTTGCCGTTTTTGGGTGCCTAAACTGACTACTATGTTATGAATGCTTTTGCATTCGGTGACAAAGATAGAGAAAAGAAGTAAGATAACAATTAATTTCTTTCGTTAATAATGTTTATTCAACCTGACAAATAATTGTTTGGCATCAATAGAATACGTATCTTTGCAGCCACGATTCCCCAAAGAACCGTGCACAATTTTGGGCTTGACTGGATTTGACAGCGGGCAGAAATGGTGAGTAAGCATGCAGTGCGTCGTTGATTTGCACTTAAATCTCAGTCCTCAAAATTTTATCTGGCGAAACTAATTACGCTCTTGCTGCTTAATCGAATCATAGTAGATTAGCTTAATCCAGGCACCAGGTGCCAGGACGAGACATCACTCGGAAGCTGTTGCTCCGAAGCATTCCGGTTCAGTGGTGCAGTTACATCGGGGATAGTTGGAAGTGGCCTCGCACTTTTGATGAAACTTTAGAGGATAAGGCAGGAATTGATGGCTTTGGTTCTGTTCCTGCACGAAAATTTAGGCAAAGATAAGCATGTAGAAAGCTTATGATTTCCTCGTTTGGACGAGGGTTCGATTCCCTCCAGGTCCACAAGGTGGATGTTTGAAACTCATTAATGACGCAACAATGTATTAAAACTGACGTGTTAGTTGGTAGTGATGCATTGTTGCGTCTTTTTTACGTTTATGCTACAGTAGCTATGAAATATAGTAATGAATGATATGTATTATTATTAAGGTAAGAGATACATTTGTTTCAATGGTGACATTTGTTTGAATAATATCTCTTATTTCTTTTTTTATTTCTATTTTTGCGACAATTTAGAATCAGAGTATGCCAAAAATAAAAATAGGGACAAGTATAGGGAGTAATTATGAGGGATATGAGCAATTAGTCTCACTGTACCATCAGATGAAAGAATATAGTAACACTACTATTGATTTGGATTTCTCGTCAAATCGTTGGTTTGAAGCCAATCTATGTGCCGTTTTGGGCTCTATTGGTTTGCTGATGGAAAAAAATAGAGTCAGAATAACTTATTCTAATATGTCTAATTCTTTAATAGATATATTAACAAGAAATGGGTTTATAGGCAGTAATTATTTAGACTTATCAGATAACCATAATGGAACGGTTGTAAGTTTTCAAAGATTTAAGCATAATCAAGACAGTGCTTTTAATGGTTATATAAAAAGAGAACTTCTTTCAAAATCAGATTTTCCTAAGCATAGTGTATTGCTTGGAAAAAGAATAACTGAGAGCATTTTTGAAATATTTGAAAATGCAAGGACTCATGGAAAATGTGAGTTTATTCATACCTGTGGGCAATATTATCCACGAAAAAGCCCTGCTCGATTGGATATAACAATTGTTGATGTAGGCCAAACTATTCATAAGAACGTTAATGATTTCCATTTCCCTTTGAAGGAATTTGATGCATGCATGGCTATAGATTGGGCTATAAAATATGGGAACACGACCAAAATAGGGAGGACCGGGGGATTAGGATTAAGTCTAATTCTTGAGTTTATAAAGTTAAACAATGGAGTAATGCAAATAATATCATCTAATGGATATTGGGAGTATCGTGGCAATCGAGTGCGTATGGGTACACTAAAGAACAATTTTCCAGGGACTATCGTTAATATTGAGTTCAATTTTGATGATAGTTGCTTTTATCAATTAAAAAGTGAGGTTAATTTGACTATGAATGATATATTTTAGTAATTTTGTGCCATGAATATGAAAGAGGGAAATGCCATATTAAAAGTTAATGAGTATACTGTATTGGATATTGCTGTATCTTCTGATGAAGGAGATAAGATCAATCAGCATATTCGTTTATTGTTGGAACGATACCAGAAAGTAACTATTGACTTTTCTGGTATAACTTTGTTAACTTCTGCTTTTTTAAATGCTGCTATTGGGCAGTTATATAATGATTTCAGTTCGGAAGAATTAGCATCCCGTTTATTTTTGTCTAATGTAAATAAGGAAGATTTGCCATTATTCAAGAAAGTAACGGATAGAGCAAAGGAGTATTTTAAAAACGAACAGGAATTCTCTAAGACTACAAAAGAAATTCTAGATGGGGAGTAATTGTACGGATATTAGAAATTACTCTCCTAAAAGGATGGATAATTTCTTTTTTGATAATAATATTTGGATATTTTTGTTTTGTCCAATAGGCAATCACGACAAGAGTAAACAGAAAATATATTCTTCTTTTTTGCAATCTGTTCGTCAAGCAAATGCTACTATATGGATAAATAGCCTGGTTATTTCTGAATTTGCGAATGTAAGCATTAAGCTGGATTATAATTTATGGAAGAAAAATGAAGTAAAGCAAACTTTGTTAGAAACGGATTTAGATTACAAACAAGCATACAGGAAAACCCAAAGATACCATGATACAGTTGAAAGTATTTGTGCTGCGATAAATCAAATATTAGCATTGTGTGAGAAATGTACTGATAATTTCAACGCTTTAAATATTCAATCTATTCTTTCTCATTTTATAGATATAGATTTTAACGATAGTTACTATATAGAGTTATGTAGACATTCTTCTTTTAAGTTTGTGACAGATGATAAAGATTTTATGAATATATCAAATGATAATATGGTTATATTGGGCAATCTTAAAAGATAATATCATTAATTATACATTTAGGGTTTACTTTCTCTTTAAGACGTAAAAACAACTTGTACTGACGAAATTTCTTAAGTATGGAATGGAGGCAACCGTTTTGTTCAGTCTTTGCGGTGATAATCCGAACTTGATTTTATAGTGTGGGTTTATAAAGTATAATTGCTGGTCTACAATTTGGTATCCTGTTTTTTGCGCAATGTTGTGGAACATTTCAATGGTGCATCTGGTATGTTTAATGTCTAATAGTTCTGTTATGGTCGCTTCTTTCTCACCGCATAGTCTTAGTATTTGTCTGTACAATGTGTAAGGTAGCAGGTGTATGAAAGGAAAGTGCGAAATGATTTTACTGTGTGCAATCTGCTGATGGCCCCCGAATGGCATTTGCCAGGCAGGAAATCCTACAAATATCACTCCGTCGGTAGATAAGTAATCTCTCATGCAGGCTAGGAAACGTGATTTATTCTCAATATGTTCTATCACGTCGTGTATGAGAATCAGAGGAAATTCTTTTCCGTCTTTTTCCAGCTGAAAGACATCAGAGGCTATGAAATGGCCTTTTTGACGTTTCTTCTTGAAGAATGCGCCTGCTTGCTGTATTCGTGAAGCGACAATGTCGATGCCGACAACGTGGCAACCGGATTCTGCGAAAGGAAGCAGGTTGCCTCCCTCTCCGCAACCTACTTCCAATACAGTGTTTGGTATATATCCGATGATCTTTTTTATATAAGGGATATAGTAATTCCTGCTTGTTTGTGCTTGCTCCTCAAAGTAGCGTTCACGGTTGGTATGACGTTTCTGCATTTTTACTCGTTTTTAGGTTATCTATAGTTATGATAATCATCCGGGCAAAAGACTGCATGGAAAATTAGGTTTTACCAAGAGAAACGGATTCCTATCGGCATGGTGAACGTAAACGGGTGTTCCTTCCGGATGGTACGCAATTCACTTCCATCGGGAATGTAGTAGTTGACAGTCGGTTCTATATAGATGCTGGTATGGGGACTAATATAATATTGTATACCTGCATTTGTATTGACCGACCATTGAATCGGAGGAGTCAAGGATTGCCGTTTAAGAAGGTTGGGTATACTGTCCGTCGTATGAGAAGTCTGGAGTGTTCCTTTTACGGGAATGTCTATTTGTATCCCTGCTGAAGCATAGCAGGAGAGGCGTTTGTAATTCCAGAAACGATAGGAAAGCCGCAAGGGAATACCGATGTAGTGCAACTTCTGAGTTTCCAGTATATGATATTCTTCACCGGTGCTGAATTCCGATTTGAGATAAGTATAGTTTAATCCGGTTTCCAGGCTCCATGGTCCGTTCAGCTTCTTGCTTAAGGAGAGTCCGGCAGTGATGGGGGCTTCATGATGCTGATGTTCTATGATTCTGCCACTATTACTTTCTGCCACTTGCATGAGACCCACAGAGTCGTTGCCTAATATTCCTTGTTGGTATCGGGTGTTCAGATAGGAATAATACTCTTCCCAAGTGCTGACTTGTTGAGGAAGATGCCCGGAGGAAGCATCGGTCTGCGGAGTGGCCATCAATTTGTATAGGCTTTGTGCAAGTTGCGGACCGAGTGAACCGGTCAGCATCAGTTTCCATTTGCTGCTTTTCTTATTTTGGAGAAGCTTCGTTTGTGGGAACGAATATGAGATCCCGTCTCTTTTAGTTCTATTCACGGTGATAAAAGGATTGGTAATGAACAGCTTGCTTGCATAATCTTGTGTTTCGGGAATAGTGAGGGGAAGAACATCTGGGAGTGGGGCTGTTCGGTTTATAGCTGTTATGTTCCGGCATTTTCCTTCATCGTAATGTGGCATTCGTCTGCTTTCAATAACGTTTCTTTCTTCCGGTCTTTTTTCTGTTTTAGGATATTGGGTGGCAGTTCCGGTAGAGCGTATTTCTTTGAATGCGATTGTTCTTTTTTCTTTATGCAGATATTCATACAGCATTGGGAAAAGGAGTAGCAGTACCAGAACTATTACTACCCGATAACCGGTTAACATCTTTCTGAGCAATGCTTTTGCCCGGAACAGTTGCGAGGAAGAGGAATGGGGAGCGATGCCCAGCAATTCTCCGATCTCTTTGTGCGAAAGTCCTTCCAGGACGGCCAGTTTGAACACTTTACGATAGCCTTCCGGAAGGTTGTCTACCATATCCAGCATTTGGTGGTATGAGACGAAATCCGGATAAAAAGGAGTCTCTGACGGTTCTTCTTCTTCGGAAATGTCGGTCAGGGGAATGTTAGTGACAATACTTGTTTGGTTGAGGTATCTCAAGGCTATGTTTTTCATGATTTTCTTCATCCAGCTTTCCAGCTTCTCGGGGTTGCGCAATGATCGGATTGAGGTGAAGATTATGATAAAACCATCATGAAGAAGATCTTGGGCAATTGTCGGTTCGGGAATGTAATGAAGACATATCTTCATCATTTTTTCCGAATAATTCATATAGAGCAGGTTCAGGCCCTGCTCATCTCCTTTTTGGCATAAATCAACAAGATCTTTTATGTTCATGTGTGTCATAATGTTATTTATCTAAGATGATAAATAATATGAATGACTGCATGCGTTTGTCTTTTTTAACTCTTTTCTTCATTTGCAAAGATATCATTTTCACTGATAATCAATAGCTCTGAAGTTTACTTTAGATTAAGTTCATTTCAAATGAGAGGAAATATAAGTACATGAGACAAGTATTTATATTTTTTCCTTATTCTTTATTGTTCCTTTTAAAGATAAAGTGTATATTTGTCACTTTAACTGGTTACTCGTAATCTGTAATGACCTTTGATCTGAACGAATTCAACCATTTTTTCATAGACTATCAGCAGCGCTTTGTACACTTTGCCGATACCTATGTACACGACGAAGCTGTTGCTGAAGACTTCGTCATCGAGTCCATGATGTATTACTGGGAGAACAAAGACCGTCTGCCTGCTGATACGAATATTCCCGCTTATGTACTGACCGCAATAAAACATCGTTGTATAGACCATCTGCGCCACCAACAGATACATCAAGATGTTTCTGACGAAATATCGCGTATCTATGCTTGGGAGTTATCGAGCCGCATTGTTACTTTGGAAGATTTTGAACCTAATGAGATCTTTACCAAAGAGATACAGGATATTGTAGACAAGACTTTGGAGAACTTGCCCGAACAGACCCGGCGCATCTTCATCATGAGTCGTTACGAGAATCAGCCTCATAAAGAAATAGCCAGTCTGTTGGCTATGACTACCAAAGGAGTGGAATTTCATATCTCCAAAGCTACCAAGGCATTACGCATTGCTCTGAAGGACTATTTGCCTGCTTCCATTCTTTTTTTCTATCTGAACTAAAAAAAACTTCTTTTTCACTAGGGAATGCTTTCTCCCGTTCGCTATTACTGTAGATACGCAAAACAAGAGTATTTATGGATAAAGATATATTATACCGCTTTTTCGAAGGTCGTGCCACTGTAGATGAGATGAAGTCGGTGAAAGAATGGGCTGAAGCTTCCGAAGAGAATAATAAACTCTTCCGGCGGGAGCGTAAGCTGTTCAATGCGATGATTCTTGTAAGACATTCGAAAAAGTCTGATATGCCGGTGAAGGAGATTAAGAAAAAGAACTATTTCGTTCGGGAATTCCTGAAGATAGCTTCTGTTGTAATAATAACGGTAGGGATAACGGCTGCTTTGTTTTCAATAGGCGAAGGTAAAGATAATATAAATATAGCAATGCAGACCATTACCGTTCCGGCAGGTCAGCGTGTGAACCTCGATTTACCCGATGGTTCGAACGTTTGGTTGAATGCCGGAACCAAAATGCAATATCCTGTTTCGTTTATGAAAGGTAAACGGGAAGTAATATTGGACGGAGAAGCTTACTTTGAAGTGGCGCATAACGAAAAATGCCCGTTTGTAGTCCATACTGCTATGCTGGATGTGGAAGTATTAGGAACGAAGTTTAATGTCGAAGCCTATTCTAATCGGAAAATATTTGAGACCTCCTTGCTACAAGGTAAGGTTAGAGTGAAATCCCCCGATAATGGAAAAGAATTTGTGACCTTACTTCCTGATTATAAGACTACCTTGCAGAACGGTAAGTTGGTAGTGAGCAAGATTGATGATTACAATGTCTATCGTTGGAAAGAAGGACTGTATTGTTTCAAAAACAAACCCTTTGCTGAAATCATGCGAGACTTGGAGAAATGCTACGACCTTAAAATCCAACTGGATAAGCAGAGTATAGCCAAGGTGGTGTTGACCGGAAAGTTCCGTATATCCGACGGTCTGGATTACGCTCTGCGTGTTTTGCAGAACGATGTGGCTTTCACTTATCGGCGAGATAAAGAAGATGACGTCATTTATATAAAGTAACCCTGGTACTAACCCTTTAATACAGAGCAAAGCCTATGCAGTGATACTTATGAAAAACAAAAAGCCGACAGATGTTTGCCCCATCTATCGGCCTTGGACTAACACAATTTCTTAAATAAATCGTATTAATAACTTATTTGCAAAGATATGAAAAACATTCCTTTGCCGGATATTTATTGCCTTAAAAATCCGGACGTAAAACAATTATTTAGAATCATGCGAATATCTATATTCTTATTATTCTTCTGTGCATTCAGCCTTTGGGCGGAAAATAGTCATTCCCAAAATGCCCGGGTGACTATCAATCGGAACAATGTTCAACTGGAATCTATTTTAAATGAGATCGAATCTCAAACTGACTATCTGTTTATATACAAGGAAGATGTAGATGTGAAAATTCATAAAAGCATCCGCGTTAACAGCAAACCGGTGGCAGAAGTGTTGAATAACTTACTGGCAGGTTCTTCCATCCACTATAAGATGGAGGGAAACCATATCATCCTTACTCGCAATGAAGCGTTGGGCGCCCAGCAACAGCAAAGTATAACCGGTATTGTGACCGATGCGTCGGGCGACCCACTGATAGGTGTTACTGTAATGATAAAAGGGGCTGCCCAAGGTGCGGTAACGGATATTGAAGGTAAATTCTCTTTATCTGCTAATGTGGGTGATGTACTTCAATTCAGCTATATTGGATATATTCCACAAGAAATAAAGTTAACCGATGCCAAATTATTGCGCGTTGTGTTGATGGAAGATGTCAAGTCATTGGATGAAGTGGTAGTAGTGGCTTATGGAACACAAACCAAACGAGCAGTGACGGGAGCTATGGAAACATTGGATTTTGATAAACTCGCTGATGTTCCGGTTGCTCAATTTACCCAAAAGATGCAGGGACAGATTGCAGGTGTACAAGTAAGCCAAGGTACGGGAGTGCCAGGACAAGGTATAAATGTCCGTATTCGTGGAGCGGCATCACTGTCTACAGGTTCAAATCCTCTCTATGTTGTAGATGGTTTTCCTATTGTGGGTGATATTAATGATATCAATCCCAATGAAATAGAGTCAATGACAATACTTAAAGATGCGGCAGCAACTTCTTTGTATGGTTCGCGTGCAGCTTTCGGCGTTGTACTTATTCAAACGAAGGGAGCAAAAGCAGGAAAGACGGACATCAGCCTCAACGCATACATGGGAGTGCAGAATGTACCTCAAAAGGGCAGACCCGATATGATGGATGGAACTGAATGGGCACAATTCAAAAAAGAGTGCTATGAAGATCTGGGACAAAGCGTTCCGTCGGCTTTCCAGACTCCTTCACAATATGGTAAGGGACATGATTGGTATGACGCCATGCTACGTAGTGCTATAATCCAGGATTATAATGTATCTGTCAGTACGGGAAAAGATAAATTCACCAGTTCTTTCGTTCTAGGTTATTTCAATCAAGACGGTGTGTTGCTAAATTCTGATTATCAACGTATTTCGGCAAGAGCAAACTCTACTTATCAGATTCTCCCGAATATGAAACTCGCCTTTAATCTGGCACCAACTTATAGCTTTGAGAACAGGCCGTCATCAGACGGAGCATTCTTCAGTGGTGGCGGTTTGCTTGCCAATGCTACTTTGACTCCTCCTATTCTTTCCTATAAAGATGAAGACGGAACCTATCCTGTGGCGGTAACAACTCCCGGTATTACAGCCTTTGAAACTCCGAATTGGGTGCGTTCTATTCAGGATATTGTCAATAAGCGTGAGGCTAAAAGACTGCTTGCAAATGCGAGCCTGCAATATGAACCTCTTAAAGGTTTAGTACTGAAAACCAGCCTGAATGGAGATATGGGCTCTAATTATCAGCACAATTTTCAACCTTCTACAGCAGGAAGAGGGTTTGCTGCTGCACCAAGTGCCATTGCTGCCAACTTGTACGAAGCCAACAACCGATACTGGTCCTGGCTATCCGAAACAACAGCCAATTACTCGAAAGAAATAGGTGACCACACATTTGAAGTATTGTTAGGATATACGACACAGAGATTTCGTAGCGATTATAGTGCATTTAGCGGATCTAATTTCTCGGATGACAGAATACAGACTATTGATGCAGCATTGGTGAAGAACAATCCGACAATGGATATTCAGGAATGGAGCATGATTTCTTATCTGAGCCGTGTTAATTACAGTTATAAAGGCCGCTATCTGATTGGAGCGAGTATTCGTAGGGACGGTTCATCCCGTTTTGGTAGTAACAACAAGTGGGGTAATTTTCCGTCGGTATCTCTGGGATGGATTGTAAGCGATGAGGCTTTTATGAGCAAACTTAAGAGTGTGTCCTTACTGAAGTTACGCGGAAGCTATGGAACAATAGGAAATAACAATATAGGAAACTATACACATTATAATACGGTAAGTGGCAATACAAATGCTGTGTTTGGCAGCACCACTGCAAGTGGAAGTGCGGTTACAGCTCTTGGAAATGACGATTTAGGATGGGAAAAAACTCGTCAGTTGGATTTTGGCGTAGATCTTGGCTTATTCAACAATCGCATTACTTTTACTTACGATTATTATAACAAAATAACGTCAAATATGCTCTATTCGTTACCTATACCTCAAGAATCAGGTTTCTCTACTTTGATAGGGAATGTTGGCAAACTAAAGTTCTGGGGGCATGAGTTCAGCATTAATTCCCATAATATTGTAGGTACTTTCAATTGGAACACGAGTTTTAACATCTCCTTCAGTGATAACCGTGTATTGGCATTGAGTGATTTGAGTGACCAATTAGTAGCTTATTCAGGTATTGTGAGTACTATTTCCCGTGTAGGAGGTCGGATAGGACAATTCTATGGAATGGTGCAGGAGGGTGTCTATGTAAACCAGGCGGATTATGATCAATCTCCCAAAGCTGTGGACTCACAGGTGGGAACTATTAAATTCCGTGATGTCAACGGTGATAAGCAGATTACTTATGGAGATGATGAAAGTGGTGATAAGGCGGAAATAGGTAATCCACTTCCTAAGTTCGCTTTTGGTTTGACAAATAGCTTTGCTTACAAGAACTTCGATTTGACTATTGTTGCTACGGGGACTTATGGAAATAAGATTGCAGCTGCGGTAGAACAAGGTATGGCCAATCTTGACGGTCCTTTCAATGTAATGAAAGAGGTAAAGGACCGGTGGCGCTCACCCGAAAATCCCGGGGCCGGACTGTATGGTAAAACCACAGGAGGTACTTCGCGCGAAAGAGATATTTTCCATTCTCGTTTTGTGTACGATGGTAGTAATCTGACCATTAAAAATATTACATTAGGATATACTTTACCATCCAATATTATCAAGTTTGTCAGCAAACTACGAATATACGCCAGTGTGCAGCAGGCATTTGTATTCAGTAAATACAAATATGGTAATCCTGAGGTCGGGGTAGATTTTGATGGAAACTCACCGGGAGCATTGTTGCAAGGTATAGATTATTCTACTTATCCGGTGCCGAGAACATTCACATTCGGTTTGAACGTAAACTTCTAAATTATAAAATAGAATACCATTATGAAAAACAATAAATATATGCTGGCGATGCTATTGTCATCGTGTATATTGACTGGATGTCAGAGTGATTTCCTGAATCTGCCATCCGAGACTTCCTTGAGTACGGCAGTCTATTACAAATCACAGAGTGACTTTGAACAGGCAATCAATGGCGCTTATGCTCCGTTACGCGATTTGTATAACGGTACCTATGGCGCTTGGGCGATGGGGGAAATGCGCAGCGACAACACTACCTATAAATATAACCCCAATGACCGGGGTACAATAGAGGCTGAATTCGTAAAGAACTTCTTGGATGATGCAACCAATGGCGTACCACGTTCCAAATATGTGATTGATTATCGTATTATTTCACGGGTGAATCATCTGTTGGAGCCAATAGATGATGTCAATTTTGACCAGCAGGTAAAGGATAACATAAAGGGACAAGCTTATTTCCTTCGGGCATTGGCCTATTTTGACCTTGTACAATATTTCGGTAGCGTACCTATGCACTTGAAACCGGCAAAGACACAAGCTGACACTTCACAACCATTGGCAAGTGTGGAAGATGTGTATAAACAAATTTTAGCAGATGCCGGACAAGCAGCTTCCTTGCTACCTCCTAAGAGTGAGCAGGAACTTGGAAGGGCTACGCGGGGAGCAGCAAAAACGCTTATAGGCAATGTATATATCGTACTGAAACAATGGGCAGAGGCGGAACAAGTACTGAAAGAGGTTACAGGTTATGAACTGATGTCCCGTTATGCTGATGTTTTTGAACTAGCCAATAAAAATGGTTCAGAGTCTATTTTTGAAGTACAATTCAAGGATGGTAATGAAGGGTTGCATAGTTCGTTTTTCTACACTTTCTTAGTGCAGCCTATCACAGCCGAGGAGACTGAAACTATCACAGGTATTCCTGAAGTGGCACGTACGGTGGAGGGTTACAACATACCTACACCTGATATTCTGGAAGCTTATGAACCGGGAGATGCACGTAAGGACGCCTCCATAGGTATGCTGACTGCTTACGATACACCTTATCCTTATATTAAGAAATATTGCCATTCTCATACTCAGAGTGGAAAAACCGGTGATAATTGGCCGGTTTACCGTTATGCCGAGGTGTTGCTCTTTATTGCTGAAGCCCTGAACGAGCAGGGTAAGACGGATGAGGCTTTAGAATACTTGAATAAAGTAAGGGCAAGAGCTCTACTGCCTGTAAGTAGTGCTTCGGGGCAGGCCGAAGTACGAGAAGCCATTATAAATGAGCGCCGTGTGGAGCTGGCTTTTGAGAATAAACGTTGGCTCGACTTGGTACGTACCGGAAAAGCAGAACAAGTGATGAAAGCCTATGGTGAGAGGGTAAAGGCCAATCCTATGTCTTACTATTTTCCCGAAGGATTTTCGGTAGCCCCAACTGCATTTACAGATATCCGCCTACTATTTCCGTTGCCTGCATCAGAGGCTGCGCTTAGTCCTTATTTTTAGTGGATTCTCGTAGAATTTAAATCAGTGGAACGGCATTATACTATTCTAAAACTAGTTGATATTGCCGTTCCGTAAAATATTTGCTCGTAAACTTGTTTAAAATAAACTATCATATATATGAAGATTTACAAACTTCTCATTCTGTTCTTTACAGTATGTATGACATGTCAGGCTAGGTTACAATCTGGTAATGTTTCTTTTTCTGTCAGGAGATTGCAGACGGAATATGCTGTAACTCCTTTGGGAATTGATACTGAACTTCCCCGATTCAGTTGGCAAATGGAAGCTCCTTATTTCGAACGGGGACAATGGCAGGCAGCTTATCAAATCACCGTTTCAGATGAGGAAGGGAAACTTGTGTGGAACAGTGAAAAGACAAAAGGAGGAAACTCTTTGAATATTGAGTATGCTGGTATACCTTTGCAACCTTCTACTCGTTATTGGTGGACTGTAAATGTCTGGAATCAGAAAGGTGAACAAGCGTCAGAAAGTTCTTGGTTTGAAACGGGCTTAATGAGTCGCGACCACGCCTATCAAGGATGGGATGGTGCGAAATGGATTGGTGGTGGGGATAAGGATATGACCTTATATTCACATTATCTTCCAGTTTTCAGATTAGACTTTTCCCTCAGGTTAGATAAAGTTTCGAATAGTACCCGTGCAAGTTTTATATATGGGGCTAATGATACTCGTTTAATGGATAGGAACAAGAATTTATATCATCTGGAGAATAAGAAAAATGAGTCTTACATCAAGGTTGAATTGGACATTGCTCCGTTAGCTTCGGATAAGGAAGCAATACTGAATATTTATAGAGTAGGTTATCACCCGGATGATAAGTCGGATACTCCTTATGTGAGCTTTCCTATTCCGCAGAACTTGATTGACAAAGATAATAAGTATGCTTGTCACGTGGTTAAGCTCAGTTCTGAGTTAGGCTTTACGAAATTCTATATTGATAATTCTAAAAAGGAAGTAGGTTCGGTTAATTTGAATCCATTGGGACAGGGAGGTGATTTCATTGCTTTTCCGGTAGTAGGGGACATTGGTTTTTTTGTTCCTGCTAAACAAGGGGCTTTTTTTTCAAAAGTGAACATAGTCAATTATAGAACCCCTTCGAATGTGGTATCAACAGTGAAAGATGGGGAATATCGTGTAGTAAGTGGTACTAACGACTTTTGGGAGATTTTTACTCCAAAAGGAAATTCCTCTCCTATGCTTAGAACAGTTTTTGCTTCTCCGGATATGGAAATAGCTAAGGCACGTTTATATGTTACTGCCCGTGGTATCTATGAGATATATCTCAATGGACGGCGGGTAGGAAACGATTATTTTAATCCCGGAGTGACTCAGTATAATAAAACACATTTATATCAAACATTTGATGTTACGGACTATATACATTCAGGTCAAAATGCCATCGGAGCTTTTTTGGCAGAAGGCTGGTGGAGTGGTGGCGCAACTTTTACAGGAGATAATTGGAACTTTTTTGGTGATCGTCAGTCATTATTAGCTAAATTAGTTATCACCTATAAGAATGGACAAGAAAAGGTTATTGTTACTGATCCTTCTACCTGGCAGTATTTTAGCAATGGTCCTATTCTTTACGGTAGTTTCTTCCAAGGGGAAGTATATGATGCCTTGAAAGATGCGGAAATAGAGGGATGGAGTACTGCTTCATATACTGCAACCAATTGGAAACCGGCAACAGAAGTTGTTTTGGAAGGAAATGTTAGTACAGCGGGAAATCCGAATATGCCTTGGGTAAATGATTATTCTGATTATAAACTTATGGGACAGTTTGGACAGACAGTCCAGGCTGTTAATGAGTTGACGGCACTTTCTGTAGAAGAAGTTCGTCCGGGAGTATATGTTTACGATATGGGGCAAAACATGGTAGGCGTACCTAAAGTCAAGCTGTCGGGAATAAAACCCGGTACAAGGATTTATCTGCGTTTTGCTGAAGTGAAATATCCTGATTTACCAGAATATGCAGCTAATGTAGGAATGATAATGCTTGAGAATATTCGTGCGGCTATGGCGCAAGATATTTACATTGCTAGAGGAGGAGAAGAAATAATCTTTCCCCGCTTTACGTATCACGGTTATCGTTTTATAGAAATTACAGGTATTGATACTCCTATACCGATAGAAGCGGTGAAAGGGGTGGTACTTAGTTCTATTCATAAGCTCGCCTCACATTACGAAACTTCTAATGCGATGGTGAATAAATTGTGGGAAAACATCACATGGTCTTCTTTCGGGAACTTCTTGTCTATACCTACTGACTGCCCCCAACGTAACGAACGTTTGGGATGGGCTGGGGATATTTCTGTATTTTCTCGTACGGCAACTTATTTGGCAGATGTTCCTCAATTTTTGAGAAGATATCTTCAGGCTATGCGTGATGTGCAGCGTAATGACGGATGTTTCCCCGATATAGCTCCTTTGGGTGGCGGATTTGGTGGCTTGCTATGGGGAAGTGCTGGAATAACAGTACCTTGGGAATGTTATCAGCAGTATGGAGATAAAGTCTTACTGAATGAACATTATGATGCTATGAAGCAATATATTTCCCATATTCTTGATAAGATGATTGATCAGGAAACTGGTTTACTTGTCCAAAACAGAGCATGGGGTGACTTGGGTGACTGGTTAGGATTGGAGGATGAGAAGAATGACAGGTCACTTTTGTGGGAGGCATATTTCATCTACGATTTGGAACTAATGCACAAAATGGCTGTTGCTTTAGGAAAGGGAAGTGATGCCGAATGGTTCAGAAAGTTGCATGATGAAAGAAAAGCATTCTTCAACAAGATTTATATCCGTCCCAGTGATAGCAAGACTGTTTTTTCTTCTTTTATTCCCGATAAACAAGGAACTTTGATTGATATTCAGACCTCTTATGTACTTCCACTTGTGTTTGATATTATTAATAATGAGCAGAAAAGTAAAGTCATAAAGAATCTGATAGAGACAGTAACGAGGAAGAATACGACCGACCGTGGTAAGTTGTGTCCAACCTATTCGTTAATGACAGGTTTTATTGGCACAGCATGGATAAGTAAGGCGCTGTCAGATAATGGATATTCCGATATAGCCTATCATTTGCTGCAACAAACAAGCTATCCTTCATGGTTATATTCTGTAGACCAGGGTGCAACTACTATTTGGGAGCGATTGAATTCTTATACACATGTCGATGGATTCGGAGGAAATAACCGTATGAATTCTTTTAATCATTATTCTTTTGGTGCGGTGGGAAGTTGGATGTATAATTACTCTCTTGGCATACAACGTGATGAGGCTTCACCTGGTTTTAAGCATTTTATCTTGAAGCCGGAAATAGATTTGACGGGAAAAATGAAATATGCAAAAGGGTATTATGACTCCATGTATGGACGTATCGGGAGTGGCTGGAAGGTGGAAAATGAAATAGCCTATTATACTTTCAATATTCCGGGTAATACTTCTGCTTTAGTTTGTCTACCGGCTTCGTCTGTAAAAGATATTAAGGAGAGTGGGAAAGACATTCATAAAAAGCATGAAGGGATTAAATTCATAAGTGAGGATAATGGCACTGTGACATTTGAATTATTGTCCGGTAACTATTTCTTCGAAGTGAAAAGATAAGGAAACGGATATAGGAGGCATGTCGGTACTATGAACTTGCCTCCTTCCCCGCGCACTCCGGACAAATCCCCTTCAACACATAATTGATACTATTCAGCGTAAACCCTTGCGGCAGCTTTACCACCGGCGTAGGGATATTGGTGAAACAGAACGTCTTGTTGCACTTCTCGCAGTGGAAGTGGGTATGCAGGTCGTTCACTTCGCAGGAACAACTGTTGCTACATACGGCATACTTGAACGAGCCGGTTCCGTCATCAATGCTATGTATCAGGTGGTGGGAAAGAAATAAAGTAATGGTACGGAAGATGGTGGACTTGTCTACCGTGTCCAGCATATTCTCCAAGTCCAGCAGAGATACAGACCGGTTGGCCTGCATCATGGCTTGTAACACTAATATACGTATGGCTGTGGGTTGTATCTCCCTCTTAGCCAACAGGTCTAAATATTTCTTCTCGTCCATTTCTTATTCCTATTTTATCAGTTTCTGTATGCGTATAGCGTTTACTATCGCAATGAGGGCAACACCTACGTCGGCAAAGACGGCTTCCCATAAAGTGGCCAGTCCGCCGGCACCCAGGACTAATACAAGCAGTTTTACTCCGAATGCCAGCGATATGTTCTGCCAGACAATCCGGCGCGTCTGTCGGCCTGCGCGGATGGCGGTGGCTACTTTGGACGGTTGGTCGGTCTGTATCACGACATCTGCGGTTTCGATGGCGGCGTCGCTGCCCAGCCCGCCCATGGCGATGCCTACGTGGCTGAGGGCAAGAACCGGGGCGTCATTGATGCCGTCGCCAACAAAAGCGATCTGATTGCCGGCATCCCGGCGCAGTTCTTCTATGTGCTTCACCTTGCCGTCGGGCAGCAAATCGCCGTAAGCTTGCGTTATACCCAACTTCTTTGCAAAGTTAGTGACAATGGCTTGTTTATCTCCCGACAGTATCTGAATATTTGTGATATTTAAAGCTTTCAATTCTTCAACCGCCCTGCCGGCATCCTCTTTCAGCGTATCTGATAGTAACAAATAACCGGCATATTCTGTTCCGATGGCGCAGACAACAATCGTATCGGGAATGGATAACAACTCCTTCGGATATTCCACCCGGAACTTGCTCAGCAGACGCGTATTGCCCACCAGGATGCGTGTTCCGTCGATAGAGGTTTCCAGCCCATGACCGGCTATCTCCGTGACTTCCGCCGTAGGAACCGGTGCTATGTTCCGCTGCCCGGCATAGTTTACTATCGCTTTGGCTATGGGATGGGTACTGTTCCGCTCTACCGAGGCAGCCAGCTGCACCAGCTTCTCTTCGGATATGCCCGGCTGCGTCTTGCACGATTGCACTTCGAATGTCCCTTGGGTCAGTGTCCCCGTCTTGTCGAATACCACTGTATTGATTCTGGTAATGGCATCCAGATAGTTCCCTCCTTTGAACAAGACGCCCAAGCGGGATGCCGCACCGATGCCTCCGAAGTACCCCAGCGGAATGCTCACCACCAGCGCACACGGGCAAGAGATAACCAGGAATACCAGCGCCCTGTATAGCCAATCATTGAAAGTAAATGCAAACTGCCCATCTATCAATGAATAAAGGAAAGGAAGCAGCACAATCAGCACTGCCAATCCTGTGACAATCGGCGTATAGATGCGTGCAAACTTGCGGATGAACAACTCTGCCGGAGCTTTCCGCTCGGAGGCATTCTGCACTAATTCCAGGATTCGCGACAAGGCGCTCTTCTCAAAAGGCCTGCTCACTTCCACCCGCACCACCTTGTCTGTCGCAATCATTCCGGCCAGCACTTCTTCTCCTTTCCTGATGTTGCGGGGTACGCTTTCGCCTGTCAATGCCGAAGTGTTGAATGCCGCAACTTCGCCCTGCATGATGCCGTCCAGCGGAACCCGTTCTCCGGTTTTCACTTCGATCGTCTCGCCCACCTGCACCTTTTGCGGAGCTTCTACAATCGCTTCTTTGCCTCTGATAACCGTTGCCGTTTCGGGCCTGACGTCCAGCAAGGCACTGATGTTGCGTTTCGCTTTATCCACTGCTTTCTCCTGGAAGAGCTCTCCCAAGGAATAGAAAAGCATGACGGCCACCCCTTCCGGATATTCGCCGATGTAGAAGGCACCCAGCGTAGCTATGGACATCAGGGTGAACTCACTGAAAATGTCCTTTTGCGTAATACTTTCCCAGGCTTCCTTCATCACCGGCACGCCAACCGGCAGATAAGCCAGCAGATACCACCCCAAGGCTACATATTGCTCCCGGAAGAAAGCAACGTCCATGGCATGCATGCCTATTCCGCCGAAAAGCAGAACGGCCGACAGTATAATCCTCCAGTAATCTTTCAACGGATTACCGGCCTCTCTTGATCTATTTTCCGTCTGTGCACAGTCGTGAGCACAGCACTTGCAAGTATGATGTCCCATATTCTCTTTTATTTTGATGCAAAGGTAGCACATAAGGAATGCAACTAAGTTGCAAAGGCAAAGCAGGGCCTTAAATATTTCTTTCTTCTGAAAGAGTGCCTTGAGGCGTACTGATGGCAGAAGCCCTGCAGGTATCGGAGTATTGATCCGATGCTTGCAGGGCTTCTGCCATTCCGGGGGAGTATGTTTTGCTTTATGCTTAGTCTTTGACGATGTCGCCGCTGGTATCTTCCGGGTCGCCCATATTGCCCAGATCTACATTTGTCAGGCTCCAGTCTCCGATGGTGGCGGTGGCTGTGAGGCCTTGCTGGCGGTCCAGGGTGAGGACGACGAGGAGGTGTTCGCCGGGGAGGAGGTACTTCAGGGTGCCGGGGCCGGTGCTATTGCCGGTGTTAGTACCGGTGTTGGGATCGAAGTCGTTTCGGCGTCCGTCGTTCTCCGGCAGGGTGGTGAGGGCGATGGAGGAGAGGGGGATGCTGTAGGTGCCGGCGGGGAGGGCGGAGCCGCCGTCGCGCAGGGTGACGGTGAGGATGTGCGTTTTCTTCGCGGTGGCGTCGGTGGCAGGCAGGTAGGGGGCTACGCAGAGGGGTTGCTGGGAGCTGCCGGTGGTGCTGCCGGTGTACCCGGGTGCGGCCTTGGGGTAGGTGTGCCCGGTGGCGATGGCGTCGATGGAGAAGGGCGAGTCGTTGATGTCTTCACCGGTGTAGGTATCGCCTGCGGAGAGGCGGGTGTAGGTACGACTGGTCTCTGTGTGCGTGGGGTTGGGGGCAATGAGTGCGTTCCAAAGGCCGGTGGGGATGGTGCCGGGCTCTGAGGAGGCGTTGGCAGGGTTAGTGAAATAGGATTGGCTGCTGCGGTTGCTGGTGTAGGCTATCTCCAGGTCGTCCGGACCGGGGAGGTTGCCATCGGCATCGGGGGTATTGGCCCAGGTGTAGAAGGTGGCATGGGTGGGGGATGCGTTGCTGCGTGATGCGCTGCTACGGGATGCGCTGCTACGCGCGTCGATGCTACGGATGAGGATGCCAGGGAACATCGGCTGGCCATTGATGGAGATGATGTTGTCGGTGCCGGAGTAGGTGGCGTAGCTGTGGATGCTGACTGTGTTGATGTCGGCAGCGGGGATGGGCTGGCGGTCTTTGTCCTGCAGGAGGAGGGAGACTTTGGCGGTGGTGTGGTGCAGGGTGTACTGGTAGGTGAGGCCTGCTTCTTGGGAGGCACGCTGGGTGATGGCGTAGAGGTTGTCGTAGCCATAATTGGTGGCTGTGACGAGGCCCAGGCGGCTGCGGTCGTGGGAGAAGTCTTTCATGTAGAGTTGGGGGAGGGAGGCGGGTTGGCCTTCTTCGTTGATGTATTGCCAGGCGGGGGCGCCGAGGGTGGCGTCGGTGGAGGCTTGCAGATAGTAGTAGCTGCCGGTGGGGTAGTAGCTTCCGCCGGAGGAGAAGTCGCCGGCTTTGGTGACGCCGGGCAGGTACATGGTGAGGGCGCCATTGCCGCGGTCGAAGCGGGTGCTTGCGGTGATTTCTCCGATGGCGGGGATGGCGGCGAGGTCGGCGGCGGTGGAGGTACTGCTGGCGCTACGGGTGCTGAGGCTGTTTCCGATGCGGGTGCGGGTGTTGCTGTTGCTTCCGGTGCCGGTCATTCCTTGCAGGGTGAGGCTGAAGGAGACGGGGGTGTTGGGATTATCCTCGGAGGTGTTTCCGGGGTTGATGTTGTCTTGGTCCGTGCAGGCGGCGAGGGCGAGCAGGAGGACGGGGAGGAGATATTTGTATGATTTCATATTGCTTGGCTTTTGATATTATTACTGTTGGGGATTATTGTTATAGGCCGAAGGGGGGAACGCCCCGAGGGGTTACTGGTCAATGGGGACCAGCAGCAATGGGGCGATGGGATAACTTTTACCCGCTGTGGCTGCGGCTTGTGCGTCGGCATTGTCGTACTCCGGGTTTTCGGCGAAGCGGTAGGGGCAGAACTTATAGGCTTGGCTTCCGGTGCTGCCGGCGTTCCAGTCGTGGAGGGCTTTGTTCAGCGTGCCATCGCCACTTAATTGGTAGTCGCCGCAGGCCAGGCGCCACTTCTCTTTGAGGGTGGCGATACCAGGGGTACCGATGGTGGTGATGTCGGTGATGGTGTTGGAGCTGGAGCTGAAGCCGGTGCCGATGCCTTTGTCCGGTTGGCCGTTGATACTTTGCCAGAAGCAGGTGGTGATGGTGGAGGAGGAGGTGTATCCCACTACTCCGCCGATGTTGCTGCTCATGCTCGTGCCTTTTACGCTTCCCGTGTTGATGCAGGCGGTGATGGTGGAGGAGGGGGTGTATCCCACTACTCCGCCGACGGCGCTGCCTGTGCCCTCTACGTTTCCCGTGTTAGTGCAGGCGGTGATGATGGCGTAGGGGGTGCATCCCACTACTCCGCCGACGGCACTGCCTGTGCCTGTGCTCTCTACGCTTCCCGTGTTGGTGCAGGCGATGATGGTGGAGAAGTTGTGACTGATTCCCGTTACTCCGCCGACATTATCCCTGCCCTCTACGCTTCCCTCGTTGCGGCAGTTGCGGAGGATGCCATTAGCATTGTTTCCCACGATGCCGCCGGTGTTGTCTCTTCCTGTCACTATGCCCTCCACCGTCAGGTTCTTTACCGTGGCGGGGGTGATGTCGCTGTTGCTGCCGATGCGTCCGAAGAAGCCCTGCTCGTCCGCATCCGGCCGATTGATGACGAGCCCGAAGACGGTGTGCCCGCCGCCGTCGAAGGTGCCGGTGTAGGGGGCTCTAATATTAGTGCTGTAGTTTCCCAGTGGCGTCCAGTTGCTGCCGTTCGTGGGGTCTGCAGGCTTGGGTAGGTAGATGTCCGCCATCAGGCGGCCGCAGGCGGCGAGGTTGGCATCGTCGCCGGTGCCATCTCCCACACTTCCGTCCGCAGCCGTCCCCATTACAATATGTGCAAACTTCATCAGTCCTTTCTCATTATAAATAGCGTAGATGGGCTGTCCGTTGTCGTCTGTTCCGATTATGCGTATGTCGCTGTTGCTGATTCCTATGCTGGTGTTGTTTTCGTCCATATCTGCAATCTCAATCTCCTCTACCGTGGCGTCGGTGGGACCGAGGGTGACGCTGAGGGTGGTGATGGTGCCGGCGGAAAGCGTCAGCGGAGTGGCGCCGCTGGGGAGGGTGACGGTGTAGTTTTTGCCCAGGTGGGTGACTTCGAAGAGGGGGGTGCCGCCGGGTATGCCGACGGGGTTGCTGTCGCTATATCGGAGTGTTCCGTTAGGGTAAACGTCGGCGAGGACGAAGCTGCGGGCGTCGCTGAGGTAGGTGGGGGAGCGGCGGAGGATAGGGGCGGTGGCGATGTTGTCGGCGTCCTGAGCGGGGGTGGTGTAGTACTCGTGGTCGAGGGGAAGGGCGGTGGCGTCGGGTGCCCAGGCGGTTTCAGTGTCGGGTTTGGGGTCGAAGGCATCGGCTTCATCGGTGGTGAAGATATGGGTGGGCAATAGGGCATGCCAAAGAGCATTCTCATAGGTCTGCAGGGCATCGAAAGTTGCTTCGTCAGCTGCAGCATGTGCCAGGAGTGTGGGGTCGTCGTTGGTGGCGTCCTTCAGGTCGGGGTTAGTGGCGCGGAGGGCGGCGAGGGTGCCGTCGGTGATGATGCGTCCGTTGATGTCCTTCAGGCGGAGGCGGAGTTGGGCGGCGGCGGGGCGGAGGGCGAGGGTAAAGTGGGCGGTGCCTGTGCCATCAGGGGCGGTGGTGGTACCGTCGGTGGTGATGGTGGTGGTGCCGTCGAAGTAGGCCAACATGGGGAGTTGGTCGTCGTGGCGGAGGAGGCGTGCCAAGGCGCGGATGCGGTAGCGGCCGGGGGCGGAGACGGCAGGGGCGGTGGCCGAGGTGAGGGTCCAGGTGCCGTCGGTGCTGTTGCCGTCGGGACTGGCGGCGGGGGCGGTATAGGTGTATGTGGCCTCTTGCTGGCGGTAGGCTGTGCCGTCGGCGCTGAGGAGGCGGATTTGCAGGGTCATGGCGTCGTAGGGGACAATGTTGCTGCGGGTGCTTCCGGCGTCGTTGGTGGCGTCGAGGGCGACGATGGGGGTGGTGAGGCGGAGGTTTCCGCCGTCGGGGTCGGGGTCGAGGATGGTGCTGTTGGGGCCGACGGGGTTGGGGTCGGGGGGCAGCAGTTGGTCGTTCTCGTTCTGGCAGGCGGCCAGCAGGACGAGGAGGGCAGCGAGCAGGCCGAAGGCGGCGTGCAGGCTGTGAGCGGCGCGCAGGCTGCAGGTGTAGGCGATTGTTTTCTTGTTCATTGTTACAGTTCTTTTAGTTATATGTTTCATTTTTTCTTTTGTTCATTCTTTCTTCGTTGTTTATCTCTTGCTTCCGGAAACGGATTTCGCCCCGCTCCGCCTCACTCCTTCGGTGTTGTGAAGGGTGATGGCGGGGCGGGGCGAAAACTATTGCTGCGGCGGGGGCGGTGATGGATTCTCCTTACTCTCCTCCTTCCGCCTCCGGCTGTTCCAGCCGTTCCAGGAACTGGTCGAGCCGGATGACATTCACTTTGGGGAAGGGGATGTGGGCCAGGCAACGGAAGTGGGCGTCATTGCTCACGATGTAGTCGGCTCCGGCGATGATGGCACAGTCCACGAATTTGTTGTCGTCCGGGTCGCGCTCGATGAGGCGGAAGCGGAAGTGCGGGTCGTGGAAGCTGGTGAAGGGGCTGCGTACGATGGCGTTCACAATGTTGAAGGCAAACTCGGCGCTTGCCAGGCGTTCCAGGATTTCGTGATACTCGTCCAGGATTTCGTTGCTCACGCAGAGTGTGTAGCGACCCTCGCGGAAGGCTTGCCAGGCCAGGCGGTAGGGGCTGTGGATGGATAGCATCTGCACCAGGCAGTTGGTATCGATGACGATGGGGCGGCGGCTCATTGCTTGTACGGTGTTCGGTAGTGAGCGTTCTTGAGGTCTTCCAGAGTCTTTTCGTTCCACTGGCCGCTTTCCCAGAGGCGTTCCATTTCGCGGTCGGCGCGGCGGGCGAAGAACTCGGAGATGGCGTGCTTGAGTTCTTGCAGCTCTTCGTCGGTGCGGATGTCGGACATGATGTCGAGCATCTCCAGCTGGGCTTTGTTGAATACGGTGGTCTTCATACGTTGGGTTCTCCTTTCTTTGTTACGTTACGTTGTTTTCTCCGCCGACAAAGTTACGAATCCTTGTTCAGAATCGCAATGCCGACGGGGCAATAGTTTTCGTTTCCAGAATGTCAAAGAGCGATTTCGCGGGGCGCGGGGAGCCTGAGATACCCCTCTCCCTTAGTCCGCCGGGACTTTCTTCAGCAGCAGTGGCGGCACGTTGGTGTCGTAGTTCTTGCCTTCGGCGGCGCGCAGGGCAGCGGGGTAGGCGGGGTTCTGGACGTAGCGGTAGGGATTATTGCCGAGGGCGGCGTTCATCTTGTTGGCGGGGCTGTTGCCGCCTCCGGCGAACCAGGAGGGGATGGTGCCGTCGCCGTTGTAGGCGTTGGGGCCGATGACGCTGGTGCTGGTGCCGCCACCGCCGGTGCCGGGGGGAGGGATGCTGGCGCCGCCTACTCCGTTATTAGGCCTGGTGCCGGGGCCGAAGCTTTGCCAGTAGCAGTTGCTGACGGTGGAGGTGTGATTGTATCCCACTGCTCCGCCGGTGTCGCCATTGCCCGTCACGCTTCCCGTGCTGTAGCAGGCGGTGATGGTGGAGCCGTCGTAACTTCTTCCCACTATTCCGCCGGTTTTGTTCGCGCCGTTCACGCTTCCCGTGTTGTAGCAGGCGGTGAGGGTGGAGATTTCATTGTATCCTGTTACTCCGCCGGTGTTCTCGCCCGTGCTCGTTACGCTTCCCGTGTTGGTGCAGGCGATGATGGTGGCGTATTTATTGCTTCCCGTTACTCCGCCGGTGCTGCTCGTGCCTGTCACGCTTCCCGTGTTGGTGCAGGCGGTGAGGGTGGTGTAGGTGGTGGTAGATCCCGCTATTCCGCCGGTGCTGCTCGTGCCCTTCACGCTTCCCGTGTTGGTGCAGGCGGTGATGGTGACGGAGTTCTGATTGTTTCCCGCTATTCCGCCGACGCAGCTCGTGCCCTTCACGCTTCCCGTGTGGGTGCAGTTGGTGATGGTGGAGTAGGAGTAGGAGTTTCCCACTATTCCGCCGGTGTTCCCTCTTCCCGTCACCGTGCTCTCCACTGTCAGATTCTTCACCGTGGCGGGGGAACCGTTCGCGCTGATGTACCCGAAGAAGCCTTGGTTGTCCGCCTCCGGCCGATTGATGACGAGCCCGGACACGGTGTGCCCCTGGCCGTCGAAGGTGCCGATGTAGGGGGTGAAGGTGTTGCCGCCCAGCGGCGTCCAGTTGCTTCCGCCCGTAGCGGGTGGCGTCAGATGGATGTCCGCCATCAGGCGGGCGCAGGCGGCGAGGTTGGCGTCGGTGCTATAGTCGGCGCCGCTGCCTCCTTCTCCCAGACTTCCATCCTTCTTCGTCCCCATCACGATGTGTGCAAACTTCTGCAGCCCGTTCACACCGCTTATCAGGTAGAAGGTCTTGTCGCCTTCTGTGACGCTGGGCAGGGTGGAGCCTTCGGCGGCTATCAGTGCATCCAGCTTATATCCGGGCACGGTGGCGGCATCCACCTTGTACCCCTTCGCCTGCGTCAGCTTCAGCTGGTTGACTTTGAAGATAGGGTCGGCCGGATTGGAGGCGTCATCGGTAGTCAGCCCGGCGCTCTGCAGCAGCTGGTCGGTGAGGCCGAGGGGGTTGGGGGCGCCGGCTCCCACGGCACCGGAGGCGCGCAGCGTGAGTTTGCCGGCGGCGGACGTGGGTATGTTGCTGCCGGCGTCGTCGCCGTTCGTAGTCAGGGGGACGTAGAAGATGAGGTCGCCGGTGGCAGGGTCGGGGACGAGGCTCTTTATCAGCGCGGCGTTCGGCGAGCTGTCGAAGCTGCCCAGGGCGGGCAATCCGGTGGCGGGGTCGTAGCTCAGCAGGTTGGTGGTTACTTCATCCTCGCTGTCTGCCTGGATGGTGTACTTCAGCGGCTGTCCGCCGAAGAGGCTGAACTGGCTTTCCTGGAAGTCCAGCATCAGGCCGGGCAGGGTGTTGATGCGCAGGCGGGCGCAGAGGGGGGTCCAGGTGCCGAAGTCGAGGGAGAGGGAGCCGGAGGCGGAGCTGCCGGAACCGGAGCCACTGCCAGAGCCGGAACCGCTGCCGCCCAGCCGCAGTGTGCAGGTGGAGCGCCAGACGGGGATGCCGGTGTAGAAGGGGCCGCCGTAGCTGCCGCCCACTTCTTCTGCATCGTACTGGTGCGGCGTCTTGGCAGGTGCGTACTGCGCCGTGCAGACGAGGGTGGTGACGGCGTCGGGCAGGACGAGGGAGGAGGGGGAGAGAGGCTTGAAGGCTTTTAGCTTGCCGTTGGCGTAGCTGCTGTTGCTGATAACAATTGCCTTCAGGCTGGTGATGCTCCAGGCGGTGCCGGAGTATTGGGCGATGCCGACGAGGTAGTGGCGGAAAGCGCCGCCGCCGCCGCCGAAGTTACTGCTTGTTTGTTCCTTTCCGCTGTTATCGACAATCGTTACGCCGTCCTCTCCGCTACTTACGCTGAAGTATTGGGTCGTCACGTTCCCCGGCGTCGTCAGCTCCTGTCCGTCCCACGGGCTGTAGGCGGTGTCGGGCAGGTCGTCGCCGTCTTCATCTTCTCCTCCCAGCAGTTGCAGGGTGAAGTAGATGCAGTCGCCGGTGGTCCAGGCGGACTTTTCGGGGGCGATGGAGCGGGTTGATATACCTTCCGCGCGGGTTTGGGCGCCTTCGGCAGCGGGGGCAGCTCCGTCTTCTTCAAACTGCGGCCTCCCTGTCGTCGTACTCAGCGCGAGTCGAAAGGCGTCGGTGGCGACGGGTTTCTCCGTCGGGTTGGAGTTGTATGTGTCCAGCTCGTCGGGCCGGCAGGCGGCCAGGGCGAGGAGGAGGGTGAGGGCGATGGCGAGCATCGATGCGAATGTTCTTATAGGTTTCATATCTGCTTATATTATTGTTAGGCTAATGGCTTCTTTCTTTATGATCTCTTCCGCCTCCCTTTCCACTCTTCTTTCAATCTCGCTGAGGATGGCTTCGGGGCACTCAAAGACCACTCGGTTTTCAAACCGGATGACTTCTATTCCCTGCGTTCTTTCCAGGTATTCCGTGCGTTGTTCGTCGTACTGGATGCCGCAGTCGGTGAAGTGAGGTTCTCCGTCCAGCTCGATGCAGAGCTTGAGGGCGGGACAGTAGAAGTCGAGCACGTAGGGTCCTGCGCCGAACTGTCGTCGCCAGAGGAGGCCGCACACTTGTCGTGCTCGTAGCATTCGCCACAGGATGGCTTCGGCCGGTGTGGCGTGGTTTCTCAGTTGTCGCCTCAGTTCTTTTTGCTGGTGGCGGTTGTTGTCCGGGTTGGGGGCGATGTTTCGGTTGTATGCCATGGGATGTTGGGGTTTTAGGGGTTATTGGTACTATTGGGTTATTATTTATTGGGTTATTGTTTATTGGGTTATTGTTAGCCAGTACTATCTCCAATGTTATTGGTAGCCGGTGCTATCTCCAATTCCCCCGCCTGAACCAACGGTCGGCGAAGCCAAAGGGGGGGTGCCCGCAGGGCGGGGGAGTTTCACACAAGGCGGGAGTAACTCCAAGTGTTGTGCTAAACTCCCTCCCCCCGCTGCGCGGGGTACTCCCCCTTTCAGGCGGGAGAATCTTGAGATAGTCCTGCTTGCGGGGGGCTGGCTGCGGGGAGGAGACTGGCTGCTCAGTCCGCCGGCACCTTCTGCAGCAGCAGGGGCGGCACGGAGGTGTCGTAGTCCGGAGCACCAGCCTTGCTCAAGGCTTCGCTGTAGGCAGTGTTCTTGACGAAGCGGTAGGGGCAGAGCTTCTTCTGGTCGGCGGCGTCGGTGCCGAGGGCGCCGTTCCACTTGTCGATGGCCTCGTTCAGCTTGGCGGCAGGGGTGGTGTCGGTGTCGCCGGCGGTGGCGGGGGCAAACCAGGAGGGGGTGCCATCGGTGGCGTAGGCGGAGGAGATGGAGGGGATAATGTTGTCGTAGTCTTCGCCTATTCCTAACGTCGGCCTGCTGCCACTGGGGCCGAAGGTTTGCCAGTAGCAGGTGGTGAGGACAGCGGTATTCAATCCCGCTACTCCGCCGTAGATGTCCGTACCCGTCACGCTTCCTGTGCTGTAGCAGGCTGTGATGGTGGAGTAATTGCTTCCCGCTACTCCGCCGATGTAGTAGCCCGTACCCGTCACGCTTCCCGTGTTGTAGCAGGCGGTGATGGTGGAGGAGGAGTAGTTTTCTCCCGCTACTCCGCCGATGTAGTAGCCCGTGCTCGTCACGCTTCCCGTGTTGTAGCAGGCGGTGATGGTGGAGGAGGAGTAGTTTTCTCCCGCTACTCCGCCGGTGTTGCTCGTGCCCGTCACGCTTCCCGTATTGGTGCAGGCGGTGATGGTGGAGGAGTTGTTATTGTATCCCGCTACTCCGCCGGTGTAGCTCGTGCCCGTCACGCTTCCCGTATTGGTGCAGGCGGTGATGGTGGAGGAGTTGTTATTGTATCCCGCTACTCCGCCGGTGTAGCCCGTACCCTTCACGCTTCCCGTGTTGTAGCAGGCGGTGATGGAGGAGGAGTTGCTTCCCACTACTCCGCCGGTGTAGCTCGTGCCCTTCACGCTACCCTTGTTGGTGCAGTTGGTGATGGTGGAGGAGGAGGTACTATATCCCACGATGCCGCCGGTATTCAGTCTTCCCGTCACTGTCCCCTCCACCGTCAGGTTCTTCACCGTGGCGGGGGAGCCGGTTATGCCGATGCGTCCGAAGAAGCCCTGGTAGCCCTCGTCCGGTCGGTTGATGACGAGCCCGGACACGGTGTGTCCGCCGCCGTCGAAGGTACCTTGGTAGGGGTAGCTGTAGGTGCCTATCGGCATCCAATTACTCCCCGTATCGTCCTTGGGCAGCAGGCTCAGGTCGATGTTCGCGGTCAGGGTGCAGTTCAGCTTCAGGATGGCGGCGCCATCGTTTTTCGCGCTGTTCACCAGTGCTGCAAAGCCCTTCAGCCCGGCAGCGCTGTGCACTTCCCAGCCGGTGACGTTGTCGGTGGCGTCCTTCACTTCGTTGTAGTCGCGGCCTTCTATCAGGTCGCTCTTTATCTCTTCTTCTTCCTCTCCGAATCCCAACTCTCCCTCCGCCTTCGCGAAGTTCACTTCCGCCTTCGTGGGCGTCAGCGCCAGCGTCATGGGGTAGCGGTGGTTGGCGGCTACGGTGATGGGGGTGGTGCTCAGGGGGAAGGTGGTGGTGCTGACGACGACGCCGTTGCCGTTCTTCTTCGTCAGCACAGCCTGGAAGGCGAGCACCGTTGCTCCGGCGGGCAGCAGTGCCTGCAGGGTGCCTACGGCGGGGGTACTGATGGTTCCGGGCGTGCTTCCGCTCACCGCCGTCACGCGGCTGAAGGCGAGGGTGTAGTTGTCCGTGCCATCCTCGCTGCCGCCGGCGGGGCGTACGGTGGCCATCAGGCTGAGGCCGTCGGCGGTGTAGCCCTCCACGAAGGCGGCGTCGATGAAGATGTCGTCGGGCTTCAGGCGAAGCATGGCGCCGGCGTGCTGCAGCGTGGCAGAGAACTGCCCCAGGTTGGGGTCGTTCAGGTCGGTGACGATGCGCAGGCTGCCGGAGCCGCTGGTGGTGGCGGTGGTGGCGACGAGGCGGTCGTAGTACATGCGGGTGGCGATGTTGGTGATGGGGTCGGTGCCGCCCATGTAGAAGTAGCCCGTGGGGGTGGCGTCGGTGCCGGGGATTAGCTCGGCGGTGGCGCCGCCGTCGTCGTTCTTCAGCGGCTCGTAGGTGAGGCGTGCGCGGGCGTAGGCCCAGGACTCGCCGGGGTGGGTGTCGGCGTTGGGGCGCAGGGGGTTGTTGGCGGCGTCCTTGGTGCTTATCTGCCAGAGGGGGGTGGCGCCGTTGGCCTGGCGGGTGAGGGTGGCGTGGTAGGGGTAACTGTCGGCGTCGGGGCTTCCGTCGGGGTTGGCATTGGCGTTGGCATCGGCGGGGCTGAAGCTGTAGTCCAGGGTCAGTGGGTCGCCGGCCTCGAAGGCGGTGATGATGGCATTGGGCTGCTGGCTGGTGCCGACGCCCAGTTCCTCGTAGACGGCGCGGGTGGTGGCGCTCACGGTGGTGGGACTCCCTCCCCCCGCTGCGCGGGGTACTCCCCCTAAGACAGGGGGAGAATAGGAGATGTCGCGCGGGGTGAGGAGGGCGGTGGTGGCGGGGTCGTTGCCGTCAGTGCCGTCGTTGCCCAGGCCGTTATCGTCGGTGCAGGAACCCAGTAGCAGGGAGAGGGCCACGAGCAGATTGGCGGCGGAAGCAATGGTCGCGATGACTGCGAGGATGTGTATTACTGTCTTTGATTTCATATCTGTCTGATGATTTTGTTACGTTACGTTGTTTATCTGTTCTCCTTTCAGGCGGGAGTATCTCAGGCTCCTCCGCCTGAAAGGGGAGGTGGCCGAAGGCCGGAGGGGTCTCTCGCTTCACCGGAGTAACTTCAAGTGTTGTGCTAAACTCCCTCCCCCCGCTGCGCGGGGTACTCCCCCTTTCAGGCGGGAGAATCTTGAGTTACTACTGCTTGCGGCTTCACACACGCCCCCGTCAGCTGCGCTGCCACCCCCTCTAACTTAGAGGGGGAGCTTGAGATACCCTCTGCGTGCTATGGCGGCGTTGTCCCCTTCTTCCTCAGCAGGAGCGGGGGGACGGTGGTGTCGGCGTTCGTACCGCCGTCGTAGGACGTGTTCGCGTAGAACTCGTAGGGGCAGGCGAGGCCGTCGTCGGCGTGGTCGTTGTTCCAGGTGCCGATGGCGGTGTTCAGGCCGGTGAGGGCGGAGGAAGACCAGGCGGAGGCGGTTGCTATCTTGGTGGTGCCGGAATGAGATTTATTATTGCCGACGCCTTCTGTTGGTCTGTGGCCGGTGCCGAAGGTTTGCCAGTAGCAAGCGGTGATGGTGGCGTTGTTGAGTGTGCTTCCCACTACTCCGCCGGTGTAGTAGTCTATGCCCGTCACGCTGCCCGTGCTCGTCACGCTTCCCGTGTTGATGCAGGCGGTGATGGTGGCGTTGTTGATGTTGTATCCCGTTATTCCGCCGGTGTTGCTGCCCATGTTCATCACACTTCCCGTGTTGGTGCAGGCGATGATGGTGGCGGAGGAGTTATTGTATCCCGCTACTCCGCCGACGTAGTTCTTGTCGCTCGTGCCCATCACGCTTCCCGTGTTGGTGGAGGCGGTGATGGTGGAGCCGGAATTGTATCCCGCTATTCCACCGATGGCGCCGATGTTGCCCGTGCCCGTCACGCTTCCCGTGTTGGTGCAGGCGGTGATGGTGGCGACGTGATTGCTTCCCGCTATTCCGCCTACAAAGTCATCACCTTTCACTTCTACTCGGCTGACGCAGCTTTCCACCCGGTTTCCGAGCAAACTGCATCCCACGATGCCGCCGGTGTAGTATTTTCCCGTCACTTTCCCCTCCACCGTCAGATTCTTCACCGTGGCGGGCTTGCTGTATGCGTCGATGTACCCGAAGAAGCCTTGATAGCTCGTGCTCTCCCGGTTGATGACCAGCCCGGACACTGTGTGCCCGTTGCCATCGAAGGTGCCGGTATAAGGCTTGTCGTGAGTTCCTATCGGCGTCCAGTTGCTTTCCGTGTCGGGGTTGCTGAGTGCGGGCAGGGTGATGTCTGCTTCGAGGCGGCAGTTCAGGGCGCGGCCTTCGTCGGTGGTGGCGTTGTTCACGGCGTCGGCAAAGGCTTGCAGGCCAGCGGCATTGTATACTACGTAGGTTTTCTGGCCGTCGGCATCGGTTTCGATTTCGTAGGACTCCTGATCCCATTCCTGATTGTTGCCGGCCTCGGTGCTTGCATCCGTCAATTCCTCTACGGTTACTTCGTCCGGCGTCAGGGCGTCGTTCACCACGAGGCTGAGGGTGAGGCGCAGGTGCTCGTTGGCGTTGTAGGCGAAGGCGGTGCCGGTGGCGTAGATGCCGTTGCCGGAATCGGTGTCGCCGCTGGCAAACTCGCTGCCCGTGGCGCGGTTTACGGAGAGGTCTGTCAAATCCTTGGTCACAGTCTTCGTCTGGCCGCGGTAGGTGTAGCTGATGGAGAGTAACTGTTGCCGCCCGTCGCCACCCGTGGGCACCGGCTGCGGAGCCAGGTAGATGCTGCCGGACAGGACTTTGCTGCTACCGGACGGGGCGCTGCTGCTGATGAGGACGACTTTCTGAGGGTCGGCATCGGAGGCGGCATCGGGATTGCTTCCGCCGTCCTTCTTCGCCCTGGGCCAGGGCAGGATGGTGATGTGTGTGGCGTCCGTGGCCACGGCCTCTGCTGCGCAAGGCACGGCGTAGAGGCTCACCTCGATGTTGCTCAGGTGGCCGAAGTCCGGGCGTCCGCCGCCGGGATTCACCACCACGGTGAGGCGGGCCAGGCGGTTCTGCAGGGTGCCGAACTGCAGGGGCTGTCGGTGGCCGTCATCGGCCGTCATCTGGTATTTACCCCAAAGCGTGGTCAGTGCAGGGGAGGCTGCGGCGGCGTTGGCGCTGAGGTCTTCGTTGCGCTTCACGGTGAGGTAGAAGGTTTGCTGAGTGGCGCCTTCGCCCTGTATCTGCGACCAGTAGAGGGGGGCAGGAGTTGCGGCGCCGGTCTTGGCGGTGACGAAGGAGAGGGTGGGGTTGCCTCCGCCTTCGGTGCCCAGCGTGATGAAGTCGCCGGGGACGGGGTAGGCGGTGAGGCCCTCCGTGCTGCCTTCGGCGGGCTGGGCAGCGGGGTACCACAGGGTGAGGGCGGAGAGCTTGCTGTCCGGGGGCAGGGCGCGGGTGCTGCGTGTCAAGGTGCCCGAGGCGGTGGCGGCGGGCAGGGCGGCGGTGGCCACAAGGGCGTCGGGAGCAGTCGGTGCGGGGACGTCTATCGCTTCGCTGGGGTCGCACGCGGCGAGGGTCAGGCAGAGGAGGCCGGCGGCGATGGCCGTGCTTCGGAGGCTGATGCCCGTGCTGCGGAGGCTGATAAGGGCCGTGCTTCGGCGGGCGGCTTCTTTATACCTTATATATATAGGTAGATTCTTCATGCTTGGTTTCTCCATCGTTTAGTTATTGTCCGGTTTCAGTTCTCCGCTGCCCTCGAGGTTGTCCCAGCCGGCCAGCGTCAGGGCGAAGCCTACGCCCGTCTCGTTCACGGTCAGGGTCAGGGTGTAGTGCTTGCCGGGCTCCAGCTGCTCGAACTTGCCGGTGCCGGCGTTGCTGTCGGTGCTGCTTGCCGTGGGGGCGGGCAGCGTATTCAGCTGCACGGTGTAGGAGTTCTCGTTGTCGCCGCGCACCAGCTTCACGGTGCAGTCGTCTCCCAGCGTCTGCGGTGCCACGAGGTAGGTGATACCGTCCTCGGACGTGATGGCTTCGGCGCCGAAGGCGTAGGGGGCGGTGATGCTTTCGGCTTGGTCCGTCAGCTGGATTGCGGCTGTGCCGTCCGCCTGCAGGGTGACGCCGCCTTGTGCTGCTATTCTCTTCAGGTTGATGCTGCGGCCGGTCAGTGCTGCGACGAGGGCGTTTTTATCGTCTGCGCTGGGGGCATCGGGAGTATCGGTGTATCCCGTGCCGGGCAGCAGCTTCACGGTGAGCTTCGCCATGGTGTGCGTCATTCGGAAGTTGAGCGGTGCGCCATACTCGGCGGTGGCGATGCCGGTGCAGATGTCCTGCTCGTTGCCCACGGTCGGCGTGGCGGCCGGGGTGTAGCGGCAGACGAAGGTGTACGGGTTGCCCGTCTGGGCAATGTTGTCCCAGTAGATGGGGGTGGAGCCTGAAGCCGGCGCCCAGCCTTTGCCGGTGCCGGCGGAGTAACTGTAGGCGGTGGCGTAGCTTGCGGCGGACTGAACGGTGCCGTCCTTCACGTAGTGCACGCTGAGGTGGTCGCCTTCGGCGGGGGCGATGCCGCTGTCAGCATCGGGCGTGCCGCCCTTCAGTCCGTCCACGGTGACGGTTGTGCCTGTGCTGTTCGTCTCCCACTCCTTCAGCTGCATGCTCAGGCTGATGTCGCTCTTGGTCAGGGTGACGTTGATGACGTTGTTGGCGGCCTGCTGCAGCTCGTAGTCGTTGCTCACTCTTACGCTGTAGGTCTGCGTCGGGGGCGTTGCGCCTTCGCCTGCAGCGGTGATGCTGATGACGGCGATGACCGTGCCCCGGGCTATGGTCTGCGGCACGCAGATGGCTTCGAAGCTGACGGCGGCGTTCTCCTGAGGCGTGGCGCATCGGCAGGGCGTGATGTCCTTCTTCTTCGTACCCACGTTGGTGATGATCTTGGCGGCATCGGCCTTGCCCACGAAGAGGACGTCGCACGTGGTGCTGAGTTCCTTCACGGTGACGACGGCCTGCTTCAGCTGCTGGGCGGTGTAGGCGCCGTCATCGCCGGAGTTATCCACAAGATTGATGGTCAGCTTGGCCAGGGCGTGGGTGAAGAGGAGGAGTTTCTGTCCGTTGGCTCCCTTGTTGGCGGTGTAGGTCAGTCCGCGCATGTTGCTGCTGACGAGCAGGTCGTTGGCGGTGAGCACCTGGCTGCCGGGGGTTGCACCATTGCCGGACTGGTCGGTGGAGACGGCCCAGGAGATGCCTTCGCCGGTGCTGCCGGTGGGGTCGTCTGCCTGGGTGGTGGTGCCTGTATTTCCTGCCTTGTTCAGGGGCGCCGGGCTGCTGTAAGGGCTGTAGGCATAGATGTCGAGTGCGGTGCTGTAGTTGTTCCAGTAGATGGGGTCGCCATTGTCGGCGAGGGTTCCCGTGCCGCTGTACAGGCGGTTGGCGCTGGCGGCCTCCATGCCTGTGAGGGTGGAGGCACCGTTAGCGGCGAAGAAGACGCCTACCTGTGCGGTGGCATCCAGGTCGCGGGGGACGTCGGTGGCGCGGGTGGTGCCGGATGCGGTGCCGTTGGCGGATGCGGTGCCGTTGGCGCGTGTACCGGGTGCGGTATGCAGGATGGTGTTGCTCAAGCCGAAGCTGAGGTCGATGGCTTCGGGGGCATCCTGGTCTGTGGCTTCATCGTTCTGGCAGGCGCCGACGCTGAGGGCGGTTACTGCCAAGGCTACTGCGGCAGCCCATAAGTGGAGTTTCTTTTCCATATTGTTTTTTTATTCTATAATCTTTTTATCTGTTACTCTAAATCCATCTCCCTGTCTTACTTGGCGGGGTCGTCCCAATCGCCTTCCTCATCGGCCTGGCTTCCGCTGCCCCAGGGCACTACGGCAAAGCTGAGGCTGATGCCCGTCTTTCCGATGGTGGCAGTGATGGCCTGTTCCTTACCGGGGAGCAGTGTGAAGCCTGCTTCGGCTGTGGCGCGCACGGTGTAGGTGGCGCCGTCGGTGCCGTCGGGCTGCTTCATCTGTACACTGAAGATGGCTGCGCCTTGCGGCCAGCTCTGCGGACAGAGGGTGAGGGTGTTCATCACGGCCCGGGCGTTGCCGGCATCGGCAGCTTCGGCCTCGGTATTGTGGGTCGCTATCAGGTCCTTCGTGGCTTTCGTCGTTGTGAAGCCGGCTCCCGGTGCGGGGCCTGCCTCTGTCACGGTGTATCCTTTCAGCAGGCTGACGGTGGCACGCTTCATGTCGTCTGCAGTGTATCCCGTGCCGGGTTTCAGGAAGATGGTGAGGCGGCTCATCAAGTGCGTCAGGGCATTGTCTCCGCTGAAGCGGACAGCGCTGCCGAAGGCTGCGGTGGTGGTGCCTGCCATGTAGTCCTTCTCCGGCGTGTCGGCGGCGGCAGGGGTCAGCAGGGCGCTGAAGGTGTAGGTGGCGGCTTGGGGCAAAGCATCCCAGTACAGGGGGGCAAGGCTGCTCCAGGTGCCGGTAGCGGCGGAGTAGGTATAGGTGGCGGTGCTTCCGGCAGTAGCTCCGGCGATGCTATTTCCTGCAGTAGCGTTATCGCCCGGAGTACCGGCTGCTATTGTCAGCAGATCGCCCTCGGCCGGGGTGTAGCCTGCCTCACCCGATACCCCGCCATTTCCGTCGGTGATACCGCCGATGCTGATAGTCTGCGATTCTTGGACGCCGGTTCCCCAGTCGGCTGTGCTGACGCGAATGTCGGCAGCGGTGGGGGTAAGGGTCAGTGACAGGGTATGAATCTTTCCGCCTTCCAGCACGAGGTCCTGCCCCAGGGTGAAGGTGTAGGTGCTTGTGGCAGTGCCGGTATTCTTCAGTTGCACGACGAACGTGGTGCCTGCCGCAATGCTCTGAGGAGCCACGAGGAGGGAGGCATTTCCGGCCTGGTCCAGGGGCAGGGTGTAGGCGGCGGAGGCATCGGTGCTCCGTGTATCGGTGCTTCCTGCATCAGCCTGCGCTTTCGCCGTCACCACATTCTCATCGCTGATCTCCGTGTTCTGCCTGAACCCGTTCAGCGTCAGCGTAGCCCCGGCGGTGCTGATTGTGGCGGGGAAGTCCGTCCCCTTCAGCAGCGTAACGTTCAGTTTGGCATAGAGATGCTTCAGTTCCAGGCTGATGCCCCCGCCGGAAAGCGTGGCAGGCACCGTATTGCCCAGCACGTCGGCCAGTCCGCTGACGGCATCTGTCGCCGGGGTATTGCCATCGGCCTGCATCGGCGTGTGGCGGGCATAGAAAGCCTCGTCGGCAGCCAGACTCTCCAGATAGAACGGCGTGGCACTGTTCCACTTGGCAGTGGTGGCATCAAAGGTATATTCAGCTTTGGCGGTGGGTGCAGAAGCGGTCCAGAGGGTGAGGGCGTTGATGCCGGCTGCGGTGCCGTCGGTAGCAGTGACGGTCACGGGCAGTGTCTCCAGGTCGATGGTGGCGCCGGTGGTCCAGTCCGTCACGGTGGCGCTGATTACGGCTTCCGTCTGCCTCAAGTGCACACGTAAGGTGTTCACGGTGCCCTCCACCAGGGCTGCTTCGGCGGGCAGCGTAGCCTCAAAGGTCTTTTTGCCTGTGCTGACGATGAGCGTGACACCTGCGTCGGCCGCGGTGGGCAGCACGATGGCAGTGGCTTCCAACTGTTGCTGGGTGGCGTTCCAGGCGACGGGTAGCAGCAGGTCTGTGGCCGTACCGCTGCCGATGAGTTTCTCCTCTGCCAGGCTCCATTGGGCAGTGGTGGCCGTGCCTCGCAGTGTCAGGGTGGCGCCGCTGCTCAGGTCCACGTCCGCTGCCGAGGCTTCGCGGTCCACGGTGATGAGCAGCTTCACCAGCTTATGGCGGAAATTGAGGGCAACGTCGGGGCGGGTGTCACTGTGTCCCGTGCTCTTGTCTGCCACCATGAGGTCAATCCGGCTGAGCGACGTCTGGTCTGCCGTGCTGACAGGTATCAGCAGGTCGGCATCTATCTGCCGGTAGGGGTAGAAGGCGAACACGTCGGCCTCTTCTCCCTGTGCGGGGTAGTAGGCGGTGTTCTCGGGATTGGCAGGGACAAATTTTCCGTTGGCGGTGGCAGTTACGTATTTGCAGACTGTTTTTCCGTCCACCGGCGTGGTGGTTCCGGCCTCAAGTAGGGTAAGGCCGATGGCGTCGTTGGCTTGCCAGGCATTATCGGTAGCGCGAGTGCTGGGAGTACTGATGGAGGTACTGATGGTGGCGCTGATACTGACGTTGGTAAGATTTACGGCGGTGCGTTTGTCAGGGTTGTTACTGTCTGTTTCGTTGTCGCTACAGCCAGCCAATGTTAGCAATGCTAAGGCGATTGCGGTGAGTACGGAATGTTTCATTGATCTAATAGATTGAATATTTATTTGTTGACAAATATCAATCTATTTTATAAAAATCACAAAGCCATTCGATTATAATAACCCTAAGGAGTCAAATTGTCTATGAATATGCGTCAGATTGTCGGCATGTATTCCGCCAGATCGTCTCATTCTCCCTGCATGAACAGCTGATTTATTATTTCTTTTCCCTTTGTATCTTCCTGTATTCTGTGGGCGACATATTATATTTCTCCTGAAAGGCGCGTTGCATGCCTCTCGTACTGGTGAAGCCGGAGGCTGTGGCGATGTTTGCGATAATTTCGTCGGTGTTCTCCAGCAGGCTGATGGCATGGTCCAGGCGTACGTGCTGGATATAGTTGACGAGGCTCATGCCGGTGTAGGCCTGTACGGTGTCGCTCAGCGTGTCCTTGTTGGTCTGCAGGCGGGTAAGGAGGTGTTCACGGCGGAGATTCGGCTCTTTGAAGAGCTGCTCCTCTTTCAGTAACTTCTCAAGGCGGGTGAAGAGTTCGGGGGCGTTTCGGGTGAGGTGTTTCCTCTGGATGGGAATTTCGGTGGCCGGGGTGACGGGTGTTGTTCCGGGTGGGGGCAGCGGACGCCGTTTCAGTGCCTGTAGCAGATCTACGGTTCGTTTCTCCAAGGCTTGGTTCTTCTGTTCCTGCTCTGCGAAACGCATTTCCTGTTCTGCGATGCACTTCTCTTGTTCTGCAATGCACTTCTCTTGGTCTGCGATGCGCGTTTCCTGATTTCGGATGGTCAGTCGGTTCTCTTGGATGCGTTCGGCCATGGTGCGGTTGCTGCGGCGCTTGGCTTTAAGGTTGCGGTAGCCCAGGTAGATGCAGGCGAACAGTAGCAGGAGGGCGATGCCGAGCGTACCCATGATGATGCGTTGCTGTGCGAGCTCTTCCTGCTGTGCGGCGATTCGCATGGCTTTCTCTTCGTTTTCGTAGAGGGCGGCGGTCTGCATGCTTTCACTTTCCCGTCGGCGGTAGTTCAGGGTGTCGGTGATGAGGGCGGCGCGGTCGTAGCACTCCCAGGCTTGCTGCTGATGGCCGGTGGTGCGCAGGGCTTCGGCCAGTTGCCGGTAGGTATTCCGGGTGTTTTCGCTGAAGCTGTCGAGGTGGTTGTCCTGTTGTAGCTGGGTTTCCAGCAGGGGGAGGGCGGCGGCAGGCATTTGGTTTTCCAGATAAAGGCTGATGAGATGGCCGCGGGCGTAGGGGTCTCCCTCATCGGCAGGTTGACTGAGGCGTTGGGCCCATTGACGGGCTTCGTTGCTTTGGCCTTGTAGCCGGCAGAGGGTGCTCTTATAGGAATATACGTCGTATTGCAGGGCGTCGAGCACTTTCCGGGGGATTCCGTCGGGGCGTTGCGGGGTCAGTTCCATGTCGTGGAGCCGGTGGGTGATGACAGACAGGGTGTCGAGGTTTCCGGCGGCGGTTTCCAGATCGCCGGCTTTGAGGGTTTCTTTCACCAGGGTGGCGCGCATACAGGCCAGGTCGTAGAGGGCTCGGGCCACGTAGCCTTCGCCGCTGCTTTGGCGTTGCTCTACTTTTTGCTGTCCCAGGGCGAGGGCGGTGCGGGCGGCGCGGATGCCACTTTGGGAGTCGCCGGTGCGGAAGTAGATGTTGGTGAGGTATTGATAGACGATTTGTCGTCCGTTGTCGGGGTTCTCCAGTTCGTCCGACTTCTGTAGCATGAGGCGGACGTGGCGCAAGGCGTCTTCGTAACGGTTCAGTTGGATGTATTCGTCCGTCAGATTACGGCTGAGGTTGATGTAGTGGCGCGGGTTCTGCTGTACAGAGTCGGTGGCAAAGGCTTGCTCGAAGTAGTGGATGGCGAGCAGGTGCTTCTGCTGCACCTGGTAGGCGGTGCCGATGACCCAGTTCACCTTGAAGGCGGGGGCGTTGCCTTCGTTGCCGATGAGCTTGGCTTGGCGCAGGCATTCGTCGGGTTGGCTGAAGGCGGTGCGTTGCAGGCGCAGCAGGGTGTCGGCGTAGTAGGCGGCTTGGGCCGGACTAAGGGCGGCGGGACGGTGGCAGGCGGCAAGGCATAACAGCAGTGTCAGGAGGGCGGGGAAGGGTTGATATCTTTTCATGCTGATGTCGTTTTGATGGGGCAAAAATAAGTTTTCTTTTCGTTATCTCCGAATCATTTGCTATCTTTCTCTGAAATGGAAAATTTTATGTAAGTTTGTATCGGGGGAGTTTTATAGAACGATGACCGAGCGTAAGATTATTCATATAGACATGGACGCATTCTATGCTTCTGTAGAACAGCGTGATAATCCTGAACTACGGGGTAAACCCATTGCTGTGGGGCATGCCGAAGAACGGGGCGTGGTAGCTGCGGCCAGCTACGAGGCACGCCGCTTCGGGGTGCGTTCCGCCATGTCTTCGCAGAAGGCCAGACGGCTGTGTCCCCAACTTATCTTTATTCCGGGGCGGATGGAAGTGTATAAATCCGTTTCCCGTCAGATACACGAGATTTTCCACGAATATACGGATATTATCGAACCTATCTCCCTGGATGAGGCTTTTCTGGATGTAACGGAGAACAAACCCGGTATCTCCCTGGCTGTGGATATTGCAAAGGAGATCAAGCAGAAGATCAGGGAGAGACTGCATCTGGTTGCTTCGGCCGGCATATCTTATAATAAATTTCTTGCCAAGATAGCTTCGGATTATCGTAAACCGGACGGGCTTTGTACCATCCATCCTGCCCAGGCACTGGAATTCGTTGCACATCTGCCTATCGAGAGTTTTTGGGGAGTAGGCCCGGTGACTGCCAAGAAGATGCATTCTTTGGGGATACACAACGGCGAGCAGTTGCGCGCATGTTCTTTGGCGATGCTGACCCGGGAGTTTGGCAAGGTGGGAGCTATCTATTATGACTTTGCCCGAGGCATTGACATGCGTCCGGTGGAGGCAGTGCGTATCCGCAAGTCTATCGGCTGCGAACATACGCTGGAGAAGGACATCAACCAACGTTCTTCTGTTATCATCGAACTATATCATACGGCGGTAGAATTGGTGAGTCGCCTGGAGCATAAGGATTTTCGCGGAAATACGCTGACTCTGAAAATAAAGTTCCACGATTTTAGCCAGATCACTCGTAGTATTACCCAGTCCAAGGAGCTAATCACTCTTGATGTCATCCTGCCTTTAGCCAAACAACTGCTGAAGGAAGTAGATTATGAACATCATCCCATCCGTCTGATAGGTCTTTCTGTTTCCAATCCTCGGGAAGAAGGAGAGGAGAAAAGTGGTGTTTGGGAACAGTTGAGTTTTGAATTCAGTGATTGGGAGTGACAGAGGTAATTTTACCAATATTTTCATATGTCGGTTGGAAATGTTATATTTGTAGGTCATCGTATGCGTATAACATTAAATATTAAAGGAATATGAAGACTAAAATACAGATAGGAATATGCTTGTTGTGCCTCTCTATCAGTGCCTGTGTAGATACATTCAATGCACATTTGCCGCAGAACTCTACGGTACTTGTTGTTGAAGGTAATATTATATCAGATAGTACTGTGGTTTTTGCTCTAAGTCGTTCTTTCTCTTTGGATGTAGAGTCACTTCCTCAGGATTATAACCGGATAGATGCTGAGGTCAGTGTTGTGGGGACTGATGGTTCGTCTTTCAGTGGCATTGCTTTGGGCAGTGGAAAATATCAGGTTGCTGTCGGCACGCTGAACAAGGATGTCAGTTATAGTCTGAAGGTTGTTTATGACGGTGATACTTACACTTCCGATCCCCAGTATCCGCTGGAGACGGAAACGATAGGTGATGTTACCTACGAACAGCCGGAAGAATATGGCGACATCTACATTCGTCTTTCTACGCAAAGCCAGGATGCTGAACATTATTTGTGGAGTTATGAAGAAGACTGGGAGGTAAAAGCAGTATATAGGACTATATATATTTATGATCCGGAAACAGATGGGGTGATTGTTTATAAAACAGCTCCATATGCACATGGATGGTGCCATAATGAATCGTCCGATATAATAGTGGGCGGCACGGGAACAAATGTGAATAACAGTTTGAAGAATAAACGGCTTTATTCCATTGCATCCAGTGATCACCGTGTTTCCTGCTATTACAGTACTTTGATAAAGCAGCGGAAGATTTCGGTAGGTGAATATGAATACTATCAAGAGAAGGTGAGGATTAATGAAGAGATGGGAGGACTGTTTACTCCCCAGCCATCGGAGCTTCCTACGAATATCACGTGCAGCAACCCTGAAAAAAGTGCAATAGGCTATGTGGGGGTTAATATGAATGTAGCAGAATGTCGTATCTTCATTTCTACCAATGACATACAATACCAGATGCTTGATGATTGCAGTATTATGGAAGATTCGAAAAAGTACTCATCGCTGGAATTATATCTGATGGGATACGCTATTGCTTATCGTGATTTAGGGTACTCATGGGCCAGAAGAAGTTGTACGGATGTGCGTTATTTAGGTGCTACTTTAGAGAAGCCTTCTTTCTGGCCGGATGATACTCATTAAATTAGTGAATTAGCTACAGATGTTTTTGTATTTCAGAAGGATATGTTATATTTGTAGCCATTGCATCCCTATAATAATTTATACCTATGCGAAAAATACAGATCTTTATGCTTTTTGGCATTCTTTTTATTTTGCCTTCGGCCTATGCGCAGCAGACGGTTTTCGATGAGTTTAGAAAAGTAGCGGGAGATTACGCTGCCCTTTATTCCGGTAAAGCAGAGGTGAGCTACAATCAGAATAGGTATCTTAATCATCCTTATTGGGATACAGATGAATTTCGTAAGGGAGCTGTCTGTTATCAGGGATGGCTTTACTCCGATTTGCTGCTTCGTTATGATACTCATAAAAAAAGTTTGGTTCTGGTTACTCCGGAAAAGCGGATTCTGCTGCAGGCGGATATGCGGAAAGTGGAGTATTTCATCATAGACGGTCAGAAGTTTGTGCCATACGGCGACAGTTATGCTGCATTGCTATACGAAAGCCCGCAAATGAGTTTGAAGCAGTATGTTGTGACTACCATTGATACGCAAGCCAAGAAGGAGAACCGCTATTACAATCAATTCAAGAAAAACATCTACTTCAGTATTCATAAAGACGGAACCGACTATACGGTAACTTCCCGTTCCGGTTTCCTGAAACTTTTTCCTGCCTATAAGAAACAACTGAAAGCCTATTGCCGGAAGAACGAGTTGAACTTCAGTAAAGACTATCGTGCACAGGCTATGACCCTGTTAACGGAATATGCCGATTCTCTAACTCATAAGAAATGAATATGAAAGCACACAATTTTAAGTATATAGTAACCTTACTTCTTATACTATTTCCTTTGGTTACCTTTGCACAGCAGCAACAGGCAGTTACGGACAGTATCTCTATCTTTGAGTTGATAAATGCTGTAGAAAAAAGCACTTCCTGCCACATCTATACCACTATAACAAAGCCTTTTAAAGTGAAGCGGACAGAAACTCAGCAACCTACTGCCGAACATTTACGGCAAGCGCTGGCCACTACTCCTTATAAAGTGACAGTCTATGGAAGCAAGATATTTGTCTTGCCCGATATATTCCTTGCCACTTCCCTGCCTCCGGTGCTGAGGGGAGAGAAGCCCGGAACTGATGATGAGCAGCTTTCTTCCTATATACCTATAGTCAAATCTTCCTCTGAAAACAGAGTTTATGAGATAGGAGACAAGTACAAACCTTCTTCCGGCAACACGGTAACCTTGACCGGAAGAGTTTCGGACTTTAAAACCGGACAGAGTCTGACCGGTATCAACATCGTGCACCGTGAACCGTGGGTGGCTACTACTACCGGGAGTCAGGGGGAATTCACGATTGAACTGCCCGTAGGATACAATGTTATTGAAATTAGCGGAATGAACATCAAGGAAACCCGCCGGCAGTTTATGGCCTATAATGATGGCATCGCACACATAGAGTTGGAAGAAGAAAATCACATGCTGGACGAGGTACTTGTCGTCTCCGGGCGCGTGCAAAATGTGAAGAGCGTCCAGCTGGGTATGGAGAAGTTCCAGCCGGCCTTACTGAAGAATATTCCCACAGCGATGGGCGAGGTGGATGTGCTGAAGATGATACAGACCCTTCCCGGTATCAAAACTGTGGGGGAGGCATCCAGCGGGTATAATGTGCGCGGAAGTGCTGCCGATCAGAATCTGTTACTGCTCAACAACGGAACGATTTATAACCCGAATCATCTCTTCGGTTTCTTTACGGCTTTCAACTCGGATATGATAAAGGATGCGGAACTCTACAAGAGCAGCATTCCCAGCCAGTATGGCGGTCGCATTGCCTCTGTACTGAACATTACCAGCAAAGAGGCAAGTAAGGAGAAGTTTACAGGTTCGGCCGGCATCGGATTGGTCACCAGTAAGTTGAACCTTGAAATTCCTATCATAAAAGAAAAAACATCCCTCCTGTTGAGCGGGCGCACCACCTATTCGGACTGGATTATGAAGACGCTGCCCGAAAAGAGTGGATATCGTGACGGGAAAGCCGGATTCTATGATATGGGCGCCGTCTTCTCGCATACTTTAGACGAACGCAACAAACTGAATGTCTACGGTTATTATAGCCACGACCGTTTTGCCTTTAACAATAACGAGAAGTATGCTTATAGCAATATGAACTTCTCGGCGAATTGGCGAAGCATCTTTACGGAAAAGCTGACTGCCAACTTCTCTTTCGGTTATGACCACTATGACTACCGGAATGATGAAACGGTGGAAGAGCCTGCTGCTGCACGTTTGTCTTTTGCCATCAACCAGTGGTTTGGCAAGGCAGACTTTGTTTACAGTGTCGGCCATAATCATACATTGAACTTCGGATTGATGAGTCAGTTCTATAATGTAAATTCGGGAACCTACGAACCCTTGGGGGCAAACTCCCTGGTAAGACGGGATGAACTTCAGCAAGACAAGGCGCTGGAGAGTGCCGTTTATGTGGGCGATCAATGGGATATTACTTCCAAACTTTCCGTAAATGCAGGCATACGTTACTCCATATTCAATGCATTGGGCCCCCGTACTTACTATACGTATGAAGCAGGTATGCTGCCTTCTGCCACTACAGTGACAGACTCTATTACGGCAGGTAGCGGAAAGATAATTAAAACCTATCATGGACCGGAGTTCAGACTATCCGGTCGGTATGCATTTACTGATGACTTTTCTGTGAAGGCGGGTTTCAATACTATGCGCCAATATATTCATAAAGTGTCGAATACAACAATCATGTCGCCCACGGATACCTGGAAACTGAGCGATCCTAATATCAAACCCCAAAGCGGCTGGCAGATAGCGGCAGGTGCTTACTATAATACACCGGGACAAGTGCTGGAACTCTCCGTAGAAGGATATTACAAGAAACTGACCGACTATCTGGATTATCGCAGTTCCGCCCAATTGTTGATGAACCATCACCTTGAAACGGATGTCATCAATACAGAGGGATATGCTTATGGTGTAGAATTCCAGGTGAAGAAGCCGGCCGGGAAACTGAATGGCTGGATGAGTTATACTTACTCGCGCACCTTCCTGCGACAGAATGATCCGCGTATAAGCCGTCCCATCAATAATGGAGACTGGTACCCGACGGAATATGACAAGCCGCATGACTTCAAGTTTGTAGGAAACTATAAGTTTACCCGCCGTTACAGCATGTCGTTCAATATGGACTACAGTACGGGGCGTCCCACCACCATACCTGCCGGACAGTATTATGACCAGAGCCTGAAAAAAATGCAAGTCTATTATACCGATCGTAACAGTTACCGCATTCCCGACTATTTCCGTATAGACTTGTCGTTCAACATCGAGCCGAGCCACCATCTGACGTTGCTTACACATAGCTCAATCTCTTTTGGTGTCTATAACCTGACAGGAAGAAGAAACGCCTATTCCATCTATTACGTATCTGAGAAAGGTAAGATTCAAGGATACAAGATGTCTATTTTCGGCGCTCCCATTCCTTTTATTACTTACAACATAAAATTCTAAGGAGGTATGAAGAACAAAATAAGCATAGGAATATGGATGTGTTTACTGTGGCTCATTATCGGTAATTGTGTCGATGAATTCGATGCACATCTGTCGGATAATAATAAGAGCCTGCTTGTTGTTGAGGGAAATATCGTGTCGGATAGTGCTGTCGTATTCTCTCTCAGTCGTAGTTTCTCCCTGAATGTCGAAGGGCTCCCTCCGGATTATAATCTGGTAAATGCAGAAGTCAGCGTAGTGGGGAGTGACGGTTCGTGCTTCAATGGAGTTGCTTTGGGGCAAGGGAAATATCAGGTTGACATCGGTACACTGAGCAAGGATATCGGCTACAGTCTGAAAATAGTTTATGACGGAGATACATATACTTCCGAACCTCAGCAACCGATAGTGACAGAGGGGATAGACAACGTTAGCTTTGAGCAGCCGGAAAGTTATGGAGATATCCACATCAAGATTGCTACCCATAGCCAGGAGGCTGCATACTATATGTGGACTTATGAAGAAGATTGGGAAGTGAGAGCGGAATATAGCACTGTGTGGTTTTATGACCCGTTGACCGGTAATGTGATTCTTTATAGCAAACCTCCCTATGCGCTTGGATGGTGTCATGCTAGCTCGCCCGAAACACTGGTCGGTACTACAGGATCGAGCATTGGCAACCGTTTGGAGAATAAACGGCTTTATTCTATAGCAGCCAGCGATCACCGGGTTTCTTGCTATTACAGTTCCTTGATACAGCAGCGTAAGCTATCGAAAGGCGAGTATGAATATTATCAGGAGAAAGTGAAACTTAATGAAGGGATGGGTGGACTGTTTACCCCCCAACCATCGGAATTGCCTACAAATATTGTTTGTAGCGATCCTGACAAACAAGTGATTGGCTATGTGGGTGTTAATATGAATGTGGCAACACACCGCCTTTATATTTCCAATAAAGACATACAATACGATAATCAGCTTAATTGTAGAATTATGGAAGGAGAAGAAGTATTGAAATACACAGATGACGAGTTGTATGCAATGGGATTTCGTCTTGCTTTCTGGAGTAGTTTTGGAAGGGAATTTTGTTATTGGGTTCCGAAAGAATGTGCAGACGTGCGCGAGTTGGGTGCTACCCTTGAAAAGCCTTCTTTCTGGCCGGATGAAATTAATTAATAACTGAATGACATGAAAAGAATAATAGCTATCATCATTGGTTGGATTATTGTCTTGGGATTGCACGCTCAGATTGTTGAATCCATGCGTGTGTATACAGATAAGGAATGCTACCTGGCGGGAGAAGATTTGTGGATAAAGATTTGTGTCACAGACTCGTTGTCTCATGCAAGCCTGCTGAGCAAGGTGGCCTATGTAGAAATTGGCGATACGAAGCAGGTCTATGCGCAAGGCAAGATAGACTTGCAGAACGGAAACGGATGGGGGCGTATCAGGCTTCCCCAAACTATGCATACGGGAGCTTATCAGCTTACGGCATACACACGTTATATGAGAAACCGTCCGGCAGACTGTTTCCCGAAGAAATACATTGCACTGCTGAATACCGTTCAGGCTACAGAGGAAGATAATGTGGAGCTTATAAGCGATTCCATTTCAAAGGCTTCCGTTGCTCAGACCTCTTTGCAGGGGCGCTTGCTGACGGATAAACCGATATATGGAAACCGCAGCAAAGTAACCTTGACACTGCCCGAATTGCCTGCCGGCACCAGGGAACTGACATTGTCTGTAGTAAGAAAAGACTGCACGTTGTCCGGTCTCCTTCCACAAACCGGTGGAAAGGAGGGAGGCAGCCGTGCTTCCGACAAGCATTTCATTGCAGAATGTGAGGGACACATTGTGACCGGAAAATTGGTAGGCCCCTCTGACGGTTTCGTAAATGCTAACTTGTCGTGTGTAGGTGAAGACATCCGTGTTTTTGCCGGGCAACCCCAATCCGATGGTACTTATGTTTTCTATACGACCGAAATAACAGATATGCAGGAGATTGTACTGACAGCCTTGCCCGATAAGAAAAGTGCATGTCGCCTGGAACTTGTTTCGCCTTTTGCCGGGATAGTGTCGGAGGCTCTTCCTAAAGTTCGCTTGTCATTCCATGAAGATGCCCTGATAGAGCGTAGCTTTGGTGCACAGATGCATTCCATCTTGCCGGTGGACTCTGTACAGAAGCGGGGAATATTAGAACAACTGCATGACTTTCTGCCCACATCTACTTACAACCTGGATGAGTATGTCCGTTTCAACACCGTGCGTGAAGCGTTTACAGAATTCGTTTTAGGAGTACGTGTAAGTAAGATAGGTGGTGAAAGTGCCATTCGGATACTTCAGCCGGATGTCAAGCAGTTCAGTAATCTGAAAACACTGGTATTGCTGGATGGAGTTCCGGTTATGGATCATGAGGCCATTTTGAATTATGATGCCCGCTTGTTGCATTATATACATCGGTATACCGGAAAATATACTTTTGGCGGCGAACTGTATGATGGCATTCTCTCGCTCATCACCCATAGAGGTACGTTCCCTGATATGCGGTTGGATGAGAATTCACAGATGTTCTCGTATGAATTCCCGCAAAGGCGACCGATGTTTGTAGCGCCGGTATATTCTTCTGAAGAGCAAATCAAATCCCGTATACCCGATTTCCGCCATACCCTTTATTGGAATCCTGAAGTTACTCCTGCCACGGGTACTCTTAACTTCTATACGTCTGATATGAATGGGACGTATGTCGTTACTTTGCAAGGCATTTCAGCTGATGGCAAGGAGGTGAAAATACAAAGCGAGTTTGTGGTAGGTATGTAAATATAATGCTATATTTGCATTTGAAAACTATAAAAATGAAATGCGATGGGATGTTTGATGAATGTTTTGTGGTTGGTATTCGGCGGTATCTTTACTGCGGTGGAATACCTTATAGCCAGTTTGTTAATGATGATTACGATTGTCGGCATTCCTTTTGGCATGCAGACGTTGAAGCTGGCGGGACTTGCCTTGTGGCCTTTCGGCAAAGAAGTACGTAGCGGAGAGCGCTCGAGCGGTTGCCTTTATGTACTGATGAATGTAGTATGGATATTCTTAGGAGGTATCTGGATCAGCCTTTCGCATTTGGGTTTCGGAATATTGCTGTGCATTACTATTATAGGCATTCCTTTCGGCATGCAGCATTTCAAGTTGGCTGCATTGGCATTGACTCCTTTCGGGAAGGATATCGTCTCTACTTAATCTTATATTGAAGGTACATGAAAAAGAAAAGGGCGAAGAACTTTCCGGTTCTCCGCCCTTATTCATTTTATTTAAAGGTGATGTTTACATGGTGATGTGAGACTGCTTTGCAAGCAGTTTTTGAAGTTTGCCATTCAAAGCCTGGCACATAGTTCCGTTTCCCATTGCTTGATAACGTTTGATACGGTACTGTAACATAAAAATTTCATTTGCATTCTTTTTCATAATCGTCTAGTATTGTGCCTTCCGCGTTTCGGAAAGCGGGTTCTACATCTTTTTCTTTTATCTTATAACGCTGCAAAGATACGAATTGTTCTTGGAAAATATGTTCTACAACATAAAAATCTTCATTTTCTGTTTGTTTTTTCTCTAAAATAGTGGTTTTTGCAATCTGCGTATAACAAAATTATTGCATATCTTTGCCTCATACTTATTAAGGCGTAACAGTAATGAACAAACTGACAGAACTTTTACATAGCCCATATCCCGTGCTTTATCAACGATGGAAGGCAGTGGTGATACCTTCTGTTATTATTTTCCTGATACTTTATTTGCTTCAACCGTTCGGCATATCGCAGATAGAGGGGAGCAAGTTGGTGGTAGCTTTAGGCTCTGCACTTATAGCGGTGGTTGCATCGTGCATTTTTACTTACTTGCTGCCGGCGCTGTTTCCTGCTTATTATAAGGAAGAGAATTGGACGCTGGGCAAGTATGTACTGAATTTGTTTCTGCTCCTTCTATTAATAGCTGTGGGTGTCTGGGCCTACCAGTCATGGTTGTGGGGAATGTGGTTGAATTGGCAACTGTTTCTTTTGACTTTGTTTTGGGTGGCAGTGCTTGCCCCTTTCCCTACTATCTTCTTGTCGATGTGGAACCGGAATTTGCAGTTGACCCGTAATCTGAGGGAAGCAACGGAGATGAATTTCCATCTTTCAAAGAAAATATCGGCAGGGGATGCGGAGACTTCCCGGGAAGAAAAAGAAGTAGCTTCCGAGGTATTGACTTTCTCGGGCGGCGCGAAAGAGATGCTGCAGGTGGAGGCCGGTCATTTCCTGTATGCAGAGGCAGAAGGGAATTATATAAAGGTGAACTATCGTTCGGCCGGAAGCGGAAAGATCGTGCAGAAATTATTGCGCGTCACCATGAAGCAGGCAGAAGAGGCGGTGGCTGCCTGTCCTTTCATTATTCGCTGTCACCGCGCCTTCCTGGTGAACGTCCGTCAGGTGGTGAAAGTGGATGGAAATTCGCAGGGATATCGCTTGCGGCTGGAAGGTTGCGAGGAGGAAGTTCCCGTTTCCAGAGCCTACTCTAAAGAGGTGAAGAGGCTGATAGAAAACAAGATAGGAGATTAGTCATTCGTCACAGAAATATGCCGTTCGTCACACGGTGCTAGTCATTCGTCACATATCCGGGCTGTCTGTCCCGGATATTTTTTTGCCCGGAATTCTTCCTTTATGTTTGCCGATGGAAAACGAAACAAACGTATGGATATGAAACGAAGAATTCTCTTTTTAGCTTTAGGCAGTTGGCTGCTTGTACAACCTTCCGCAGCACAGAAGGCGGTGACGGACACGGTGCATCTGAAATTCAGCATTGACAGCGTAGGCTTGGAAGAAGTAGTGGTGAAAGGGCATAGGACGCCTGCCGCCAATAGCCGGTGGAGTGACTTGAGTCCCGTGGAACTGGTGACAGTGGGCGGTGCCAACGGTGATTTGTATAAGGCACTGCAAACCCTGCCGGGCACGCAAGTGCAGGGCGAAAGCGGTGAATTGCTGGTACGCGGCGGAAGCAGTTACGAGACGCAGACTTATATAGACGGGATGCATGTGCTGAATCCATATACTTCTACCGGGATTAACACCCCGGCCCGCAGCCGTTATTCCACTTTTATGTTCAGTGGGGTAAACCTGGCATCTGGCGGGGCTTCGCAAGAGTATGGCGAAGCGCTTTCGGCAGTGCTGCCGCTGGAAACGAAGGACTATAGCAAAGTCAATAAGATAGGGGTGAATGCTTCTGTGGTGGGGGTAGGTGGCGGAGGCACACGCACTTTTGATAAAGGCTCGCTCTCGGTGGACTTGAACTATCAGAACTTGGGTTTATACGATAAGGTTTACTCCGGACGAAGGGACTTTGAGAAGCCCTATCGGATGTTCTCCGGAGCCACACAGTTCAGATATACCCCTGACGAAGCGACTGCACTGAAGATTTATGCACAATACGACCGCACGGACTTTTCTACTTACGAAGGGAGCAACCGCAGAATCTTCGGTCTGGGAGAGGACAACGTCTATATCAATGCTACATTCCGTCGACGCACTTCGGGAGATTGGAATTGGTTTGCAGGAGCAGCTTATTCTTTCTATGAGCAGAAGATAGCTGGTGCCGCAGCGGCAGGAGATGATTGGTTGGAACGGCAGCAGGAATTGCACCTGAAGGCAAAAGTATTCAAACGGCTGTCTCCGGCTTTCCGCCTGGATATGGGGGCGGAGAGTTTTATCCGCCGTTACGAGAACCATTACCGCTTGTCCGTGGTAGACGACCGTAACCGGATGTCGCCTGCCGTCAGTGCAGGATTCGTCTCTGCCACTTACTATCCGTTGGAACAACTGAAAGCGGAACTTTCTTTTCGTACGGAATATGCTTCTCGGAGCCGGAAGGTGAACTTTTCTCCGCGGCTGGCGGTGAATTATTATTGGGGAGATGTGATGCTTTCGGCTATCATAGGGCGCTATACGCAGTTGCCGGAGAACAGTTATCTGGTGCGTCAGCCCGATTTGAAGTCCGAAGCATGCGTGCAGTATAACCTGGGTGCCCAGTACGACCACGAAGGACGATTCTACAAAGCCGAACTTTATTATAAGGACTACAGCCGTCTGGCATTGGTGGAAGAAAATGCCGGTATGGATGCCGATGCCGCTGCGGGAACTTCTCTTCTTACTTCCGGCGGTTACGGGCGTAGCCGGGGCATCGACCTCTTCTTTCGCGATCGGGCTCTGCTGAAGAATGTGGAATACCAGCTTTCGTACAGTTACAATATCTCCAAACGCAAGTATCAGGAGTATACTGAACTGACTACGCCCCAATATGCTACCCGCCACAATGCAGCTGCGGTAGTGAAGTACTCCATTCCCCGTTTGCATTCCATCATCAGTGTGACGGATCGTTTCAGCAGCGGGCGTCCTTACCATAATCCGGCACGTGCCGGCTTGATGAACGATGAGGTGAAACCTTATAACAGCCTCGATTTGGGACTGACTTTCCTGGCAAGCCGAAAGGTGATTATCCATGCCTCTGCCACCAATGTACTGTGCCGGAAGAATGAATTCGGAAAGGTAGATAACAAAGCCGTACTGGCATCCAGCGATCACTTCTTCTACGTCGGAGTATTCATCACTTTGGGCAAGAAGGCGGCTTACGATGTATCCAACTTCTAAAATGCAGAGGAATCCCTGTTGTTTTCTGTCTGAATATATTGATGTAAGGAGGAAATGCCTTGATTATCAAAACAGCGAAATATGTACTTTTTAATATGCTGACTATCAATGCGTAATGATGAGGCGGTCTAAGGTAACGACAGAGGTAGTCTCAGTATACGACAGAGGTACCCTCAGTATACGACAGAGATACCCTCTGTATACGACTGAGGTACCCTAAAATAACGCCTGCTTTTATGACTTGTAATTTTGTATCATATTATTATTAATCTTTTAAAAAACAACGAAAATGAGAACAATGATTATCTTTTTAGTATTTGTATTGCATGGCGCAGCCCAGCTGCTGTTTGCACAGAACCTGACAGTTGAAGTACGCGACATCGAAAAGGCGGAAGGACATCTTTATGTCGCCATCTACAACTCGGAAGAAAACTTCATGAAGAAGCCTCTGGCGGCTTTCCGGGTAGATGTAAAGGACAAAGTACTTTCTATTCCTTGTCAGGGACTTCCTGCGGGCAGCTACGCCATCTCTTTGTTTCAGGACGAGAACGGCAACGGGAAACTGGATACTGCCGCCTTCGGCATTCCTACCGAGAAGTTCGGCTTCAGTAATGATGCCCAGGGCGTGATGGGCCCGCCGTCCTACGAAAAATGTCGCTTCACTTTCTCCGAAGACACAACTTTGGTGATACATCTGAAGTAGAATATCAGATAATTCTTTAACTTTGTGTCCTCTACCTTAATGGACTACATTATGAAACAGATTACACGACTTTTCGGAATCCTGGGGCTGATATGCTTGTTTGCCGCTTGCGGTAACTCTCATTTTATGACGGATGCCTCTTATCGTTCCCGCGTGGAACAAGACTTTCAGCAGAAGCAGGCTTTGCTGACGCAGGGCGACTTGTTTGCCATCTTCAATACGGACTTGTCGGCGTATGAGCGGGAAGCGCTTGAGTTTCTTTATGCCTATATGCCTCTGGCCGATATCACCGACTATTCCGGTGAATTCCATTTGATGAATGTGCGCGCAGCGCAGCAGGCCGCGCAGGAAATGCCTTGGGGGAAAGCTATTCCCGAAGAGGTATTCCGGCATTTCGTGCTTCCGGTGCGGGTCAATAATGAGAATCTGGATAGTGCGCGGGTCGTGTTCTACGGGGAACTGAAAGATCGTGTGAAGTCTCTTTCGCTCTACGATGCCATCTTGGAAGTGAACCACTGGTGCCATGAGAAGGCTGTTTATACCCCTTCCGATGCCCGTACCAGTTCGCCGCTGGCAACAGTGCGCACGGCTTACGGACGCTGTGGCGAAGAATCGACGTTGCTGGTTGCCGCACTTCGTTCGGTAGGCATTCCGGCACGGCAGGTATATACGCCCCGTTGGGCGCATACCGACGACAACCATGCCTGGGTAGAGGCTTGGGCCGACGGAAAGTGGTACTTCCTGGGTGCTTGCGAACCGGAACCGGTGCTCAATCTGGGTTGGTTCAATGCGCCGGCCAGCCGGGGTATGCTGATGCATACCAAGGTCTTCGGCCGTTACGAAGGTGCGGAGGAAGTGATGATGGTTACTCCCAATTATACGGAAATCAATGTGATAGACAACTATGCTCCGTCCGCCAAGGCTTCCGTCACGGTGAAGGATGAACAAGGAAATCCCATTGCCGATGCACGCGTAGAGTTCAAGCTTTATAATTATGCTGAGTTCTATACGGTAGCCACGAAACAGACCGATGCAAATGGAGTCTGTTGCCTGACTGCCGGAAAAGGGGATATGCTGGTATGGGCTTCGAAAGACGGGCGCTTCGGCTTTGCCAAACTTTCTTTCGGTAAGCAGCCGGAACTGACGGTGACTCTTGATAAAAAGGCAGGCGATGCTTTTGCAGTCGATTTCGACATTGTTCCCCCGGTGGAAAGTGCGAACCTGCCCGAAGTAACTCCGGAGCAACGGGCTGAGAACGACCGTCGCATGGCTCAGGAAGACTCTATCCGCAATGCCTATGTGGCCATGTTCATGACTGATGAAACGGCACGCTACTTTGCAAAGCAATATAAGTTGGACGAAGACGCGGTGGCAAAGATACTGGTTGCTTCCCGCGGAAATCATAAAGTCATTACCGATTTTATGGCGCGCCTGCGTTCCGAGAAGTCGAAAAGAGGAGGCATCGACCTTTTGCAGCGTATTTCGGCAAAAGATCTTCGGGACGTTAGCCTGGAAGTGCTGATAGACCACATGCAATCTCGCATGCGTACGAACGCCGAATATTTCCGCAGATATGTCCGCAATCCGCGGGTGAGCAATGAGATGCTGACACCGTATAAATCGTTCTTCACCAAGGTCGTGCCGGAGGAAGATGCCGAGGCTTATGTGGCAGACCCGATGAAGCTGGTTGCATGGGTGACGGAGAACATCCGGGTAGACAAGGATTGCAATTTGGGAGGGGCACCCATTTCTCCTGCAGGAGTATGGAAAGCACGTGTAGCGGATGCACACAGCCGTGATATCTTCTTTGTTTCCATGGCGCGTGGCATGGGTATTCCTGCACGCATCGATGAGGTGACCGGCAAGGTACAGCTGATAATAGATGACGCCCTGGTCGATGTGAACTTCGGAGCTGCCGTGCAGGCTTCTGCGCCCAAAGGCAGACTGGTTGCTAAATATACTCCGGTTCCTTCGTTGGATAATCCGAAATATTATTCGCACTTTACTATTTCTAAAATAACTCCGCAGGGCAGTTTGCAGTTGCTGGCTTATGATGAAGGTGATATAGATATGGGTGGCGGTGCCACATGGAGCAATTTGCTGAAAGAAGGAACAGCGCTGGATGCCGGGGAGTATGTGTTGGTTACCGGTACCCGACTGGCCAGTGGTGCGGTGCTTTCCAAAGCTACATTCTTCAGCATTGTGCCGGAGAAGAGCACAGAGATTGATCTGGTGATGCGCGAAAGTATGGATGAGGTGCAGGTTATCGGCAACTTCAATTCAGAGTCTCTGTTTACTCCGTTGGAGGGTGCAGAGCCTTCTTCCAAACAAAGTTTGTTGCAAGCCTGCGGACGTGGCTATTTCGTCGTAGGGATATTGGGTGTCAATCAGGAGCCAACGAACCATGCATTGCGGGATATTGCTGCTTTCAAGGCCGATTTGGAGAAATGGGGACGGAAGATGGTATTGCTCTTCCCGGATGAGGCTTCATCCGGAAAATTCAGTAAAGAGGCATTCCCCAACTTGCCGTCTACTATTATATATGGTATAGATACGGATGGCATTGCCGGACAGATAGCGGAAGGCATGAAGCTAAAGAATAAAGATTCCTTGCCGATATTCATCATTGCCGATACATTCAATCGGGTAGTCTTTGTTTCGCAAGGATATACGATCGGGTTGGGGGAACAGTTGATGAAGACGGTGAGGGGATTATAAATGATAATTTAGCGGAGTATCTTAAATTCCTCCGCCTGAAAGGGGAGGTGCCCGTAGGGCGGAGGGGTTTCACATCC
>CABMPP010000019.1 GCA_902388495.1 uncultured Bacteroides sp.
GTGTCCTGACTTGGGAAGAAGGAGACAAACTGACCGTAGTAGGCTTCGATGAAAGTGGCTCCTATCAAGGAAAAGCGGAGTACACTTTGTCTTCCGAAGCAGGCGATACGAAAGGCTCTTTTACCGGAAGCGAGATTGCCAGTGCCACCAAGTACAATGTTTATTATCCCTCTACTGTGACCGTGGACGAGACTACAGGCGCCGCCACTTTCGCCCTCTCCACCCAAAATCAAGACGGTAGCAACAATACCGCCCATCTTCGCAACAATATCTTCCTGCAAGCAACCGGTGTAACCGATTTAGGCAATATCAAGCTTGACATGAAAAGCAGCATCATGAAGTTCGAATTAAGCAATGTACCCCAAGAAGTGGGCACACTGAAAACCTTGATATGGACAGTGGAAACTGCAGATGGCCTTAAAAGTTTGGAGTTAGTATTCCCTACAGCAGGAAATATCGTAACCTTCAGTGACGGCAATCAAGGGCTTACCGCCTATCTTGCTTTTATGCCCGATGATATGTCGGTGAAAGCGAACGGCAAGTTCAGCGTAACATTAAAAGGGGATAAGGCTTATTATGCCGAAACTACCATCATCGATGGAAAGACTTATGCCGAAAACTTACGCTATACTGCCAAGATAGATGGCAACAGCAGTACGATGGAATGGAAGGCGAAGCCCCTCACTGTACAGACTACGGTTGCATCTGGCTCCAATTACTACAATGGCTTTACTATGGAGATTGGCTCCTGGAAAGCCGATGCTCCTGCCGAACAGATAACTTTGGGCAGTGCTATTATTGCTGATGGGGCAGCCGCCATTTCCGTTGATTTAAGTGCATATATCGGTAAGGATATTTGGATCTGCATCCCCAAGGTTGTGAAGTTCTTCCATACGCTGACCGCGGACGAAGCAAGCAGCATGGAAATTGTGCTTCCCGACAAGGACGGCGGCAGTACGCTGAAAGCCTCTCCTACGGCAAGCGACAAGAAATATGAGAACGATTGGATTGTTGCTCTCTACATGGGCGTGAACAAGGATGGCGGCACAGCAGCTGATGCCGTTCCCCTCTATTGGGCTACGGGTAATCTCATTGCCACGAAGACAGGCAGCGGAGATAGCGATGTCGCTTTCCATATCGCCACAGCTGATGAGACCAAGAGCGAAGTTACTACATATGACAACTATACGAAATATAGAAACCGTTCCCTCGGTAGCCAATGGAACTTGTTCGGCTACGGTGATGCCAGTGGCTTGAAGACGAGCGAGAATGACGGCGATTATCCTGACGAAGATATCAGCGGCAGCAGTACTTATGACATCGCTCGTGTGCAGCTGGGTGGCAGTTGGCGTCTTCCTACTTGCGGTAAAGGTGCCGACAATGAGTTTGCCGCTTTTGCTGATGGTGCTATTTCGGGTATTCTACCCGATGGTGCAAACTGGAAGGATAACAATACTTTTCTTGGACGTGAGTACACCCACACCATTTCCGATGACGATGCCTCCCGGAGTACCATCACCAACACCCTTCGGTTTCCCGCGACGGGCCATCGCGAAGGGTTGAATGCAGTTTTCATTCAGAGTTTCGGCTACTATTGGAGTGGCTCGGTCTACGGTTCGGGTCTCGTGTACAGCTTGAGCATCAGCGACTACTCCGCCTACCCAGACAACAGCGGCCTCCGCCACTACGGCCAGTCTGTGTGCCCTGTTTCAGAATAAAGGCGGCCTTGTGTCTCCGCTTGATAATTTTAATTATTTGAGAAAATCTTACCCCGCGAAACCTCATGAAGTGGGGTTGAAATATAAAACTTCCTCGCCCTGCTCTCCTCATCCGTCAGCATCGCCTGACCCGATGAGGGAGAGCGGGGCTTTTTATAACTCATTTTAATTAACCATTTAAACTTAAAGACAATGGCAGAAGAAATCCATTATCAAATCAACGGCCAACTGGCGGACAACACCGTGACCGTTGACAACAAGGAAGATATGATCCTTGTCCCCGTCTCCATCGGCACTGCCGACGAAGCGCGTATCATCGCCGAGATGAAAGCCGAAGACTCCGGCCTTCGCGAAGAAACCATCCGGCATGTCCACGACCTGGAGAAGCGTGTGGTGCAACGCCTGCTGATGAGCGGCTATAGCGTCAATGCCGGGCTGTACTATGCCAGCACCAGCTTCCGCGGCGTCATCGAAGGTTCCTCATGGGATTCATCTAAGAACTCCATTGTGGTGAACTTCAACATGGGTGCCGACTTGCGCGAAGCCATTAAGAAGACCACGGTGAACATCATCGGTGAGAAAGGAGCAGCGATGTACATCGGTGGCGTAACGGATGCTTCTACCCGTGCCACGGATGCCAGCGCTACGGCCGGTCGTGCTTTCACCCTGAAGGGTAGCAAGCTGAAGGTGATGGGTACTGATCCGAGTGTAGGCATCACACTAACCTCGGAAAGTGGCGCCGTCACCAAGATTACCGAAGACCTCTTTGTGAAGAACAATCCTTCGGAAGTAATCTTCATCATCCCCGCCGAGCTTACCAACGGCACCTATACCTTGAAGTTGACTACGCAGTGCAGCACTAACAACAAGCAATTACTGAAATCTCCGCGCAGTGTAGAGAAGACTATTTATATCGGCACTGCTCCTTCGGGCGGCGGTGGCAGTCAAGGTGGTGGCAGCCAAGGCGGCGGTGGTTCTGATGGTGACCAAAGCGAGAATCCTTTGGGATAAAAAGTTTCCCTCCTATTGAGACGGGTGCCGTCTATGACTACAGACGACACCCGTCTATGGTCACAGACGAATCCCATCTATGACCGTAGATGACATCCGTATAAAAGCAACTACGAAAAAGGCATCTGATTTTGGATGAATCAGATGCCTTTTGTTCAATGGTATTTATAATTCTTTGTAATCGTACAAGTCAAAGTAATACAAACGGGTATGTTCATCATTATCATTTATTTTATTATTCAAAGTTTGTAGCTGCTTTTAATACCAGCTCATAGTTCTTTTTCACCCGTTCACGCTCTTCTTTAGAAATAATGCGTGTCTTTTTCATCCGTTCTTCAAAGCGGCGGGCATCTTCACCAAATAATATTGGTGTTTCACGAATGGGCCGTGCCATAATTACCTCCTTTCTAAATATGCAAAGGTACAACAATACTTTGAAAAATGTCTGTATTAGTTGACTTTATTACGTCAAACAGTAATATTGGTATACCTATCTGTAATCTGTGTATTTACCGGCATTTGATTTCGTCCTACTTTTGCAAAAGTAAAACCGATAAGATAAAAAACGGATTTTAATTATAAACTTTAAAACATTTTGGTATGAAAGCAAAGGTATTAGCTTTATTAGTGATTGTTTTGTTCGGGGTGAATATTCAGGCTCAGACAAGTTCCAAGGGGAGGACGCTGGTTGCTTATTTTAGCTGGGGAGGCAAAACGCAGCAAGTGGCGGAGGACATTGCCGGCCTGACCGGCGGCACATTATTCCGCATTGAAACTGTGACTCCTTATCCTGATGAATATACGCCTTGCACCGAAGTAGCAAAGCAAGAAAGGGATAAAGGCATTCGTCCTCCGCTGAAGAATAAGGTGGAGAATATATCTCAGTACGATGTAATCTTTGTAGGTTGTCCCGTGTGGTGGCATACAGCGCCGATGGCTGTCTGGACATTTCTGGAAAGCTATGATTTTGCCGGAAAGACTGTCGTTCCTTTTTGCACGTATGAGGCTACTTACAGAGATGAGACTTTGGCAAAAATCGTGGAGCTTACCCCGAAGTCCAAACACTTGGAAGGTTTGGGCACTATATATCGTGATACAAAGCTGGTGGCATATTGGCTGCAAGCAATCGGGAAACTCTGATAATACGTGAAAGATAATGCTGTTGATAAGCTTCCTTGCCGGGCGTATGTTGTGACATACGGGCATAAAAAAAGGAGTACCGCTGTACTCCAACCTTTGTTAACCTTAAATCTAATACTATGAAAAACACAGTGCAAATGTACGGCTTTTCTTGAAACCTGCAAGAGATGCGGTATAGAAAGTGTGTTGATATAACACTTATTAAATCTTATCGCCCTATGCTACAGCTTTTTTAAGAATTTACACTGCTTTTTCCTTCAATAACTCTTCCATTTTCAGTACCTCGTCACGATATTGGGCAGCTTCTATGAAGTCGAGCTTCTTGGCAGCCTCCTGCATCAGCTTCTTGGTGCGTTCGATGCTCTTTTCCAGTTGTGCACGGCTCATGTACTGAACAATCGGGTCGGCGGCAACGGCAGAAGTACCTTCCTGTTCCACATAAGGACGGGGAGCGCTGCTGCCACTGAACTTCTCATTGCTGAGGACGGCTTCGCCCGAACTCTCGTTGCTGGCAAATACATTCAGGTTCTTTGCTTTCTTTATCTGCTGGGGCGTGATGCCATGCTCCTCGTTGTACTTCAACTGTTTTTCGCGGCGACGGTTGGTCTCGTCGATGGTGAGCTGCATGCTTTCCGTAATTCTGTCGGCATACATGATGACCATACCGTTAACGTTACGTGCTGCACGTCCGGCAGTCTGTGTCAGGGAGCGATGGGAGCGGAGGAAACCTTCCTTGTCTGCATCGAGGATGGCAACAAGAGATACTTCCGGCAGGTCGAGACCTTCGCGCAGCAGGTTGACGCCGACAAGGACATCGTATAATCCCTCGCGCAGGTCGCTCATAATCTTTACACGTTCCAGCGTGTCTACATCGCTGTGTATATAGTTGCACTTCACGTTGTTGTTCAGCAGATATTCCGTCAGTTCCTCTGCCATGCGCTTGGTAAGCGTGGTGACGAGCGTACGTTCGTTCTTCTCGATGCGCAGCTGGATTTCTTCCATCAGGTCGTCTATCTGGTTGTGGCTGGGGCGGACTTCTATGATAGGGTCCAGCAATCCTGTAGGACGAATCACCTGTTCCACAACGATGCCTTCGGACTGCATCAGTTCGTAATCGGCAGGAGTGGCGCTGACGTAAATCACCTGTTTTGCCATCTCCTCGAATTCATCGAACTTCAAAGGACGATTGTCCATCGCGGCAGGCAGGCGGAAACCATATTCCACCAGGTTCGTCTTGCGGGCACGGTCGCCTCCGTACATAGCGCGGATTTGTGGAACGCTGACGTGGCTCTCGTCAATCACAATCAGAAAATCTTCGGGGAAGAAGTCCAGCAGACAGTAGGGACGGGTACCGGCAGCACGTCCGTCAAAGTAGCGCGAATAGTTCTCAATGCCCGAGCAATGCCCTAATTCGCGTATCATTTCCATATCGTATGTCACACGTTCCTGCAAGCGCTTGGCTTCGAACGGGCGGCCTTCGCTTTCAAACCATTGCACCTGTTTGTGGAGGTCGTCCTCTATCTCGTGGATGGCGCGCAAGGTGGCTTCCTTGGTAGTCATGAAGAGATTGGCCGGATAGATTTTGTAAGCATCGAAGCTGGCAACGGTAACGCCACTGACGGGGTCTACTTCTTCGATGCTGTCTATCTCGTCTCCCCAAAAGACCACGCGCAGCAGGTTGTCGGCATAAGCCAGGTAGATATCCACGGTATCACCCTTTACACGGAAGTTGCCACGGTTGAGGTCGATGTCGTTCCGCACATAGAGGCTGTCCACAAGGCGGCGCAGAAAGACGTTGCGGCTGAAGTTCTTGCCTTGTTGTATTTCGATGACATTATTGTAGAAATCGGATGGATTGCCCATACCGTAAATGCAAGATACGGACGAAACCACCACTACATCTTTCCGTCCGGAGAGGAGGGAAGAGGTGGCAGCCAGGCGCAGTTTGTCTATCTCGTCGTTGATGGCAAGATCCTTCTCTATATAGGTGTCCGAAGACGGCAGGTAGGCTTCGGGCTGGTAGTAGTCATAGTAAGACACATAATATTCCACGGCATTGTTCGGAAAGAATCCTTTGAACTCACTGTATAGCTGGGCGGCCAACGTCTTGTTGTGACTCAGTATCAGGGTGGGTTTGTTGACGTTGGCAATGACATTGGCTATGGTGAATGTCTTTCCGGAACCGGTAACACCGAGCAAGGTCTGTGCAGGCAGCCCCTCGCGCACGCCCTCGGTAAGCTGTGCGATGGCCTCCGGTTGGTCGCCGGTGGGCTTGTAGGCGGATGTTAATTCAAATTTGTTCATTTTCTCTTCTTACGAGCGGCAATATTCGGTAAAATCTTTGAGATAAACAAAATTTTTTTGTTTACTTTGCAGCAACGTTAATATTAACCATCAATAAAAGTAATACAACGAAGAACATGATTTGGAATGAAAGCATCGAATGCATGGATCGCGAAAGCCTTCGTAAAATCCAGGGCATCCGCCTCAAAAAGACTGTGGAGCGTGTATATCACGACACTCCTTTCTATCGTAAGAAAATGCAGGAATTGGGCATTACCCCCGATGACATCAACAGCATAGACGACATTGTAAAACTTCCTTTTACCACAAAGTATGACCTGCGGGATAACTATCCCTTCGGACTTTGTGCCGTCCCCATGAGCCAGATTGTACGTATCCATGCCTCCTCCGGTACTACCGGAAAGCCTACCGTAGTGGGATATACACGCAAGGACCTTTCTGCTTGGTCCGAATGTCTTTCACGTGCTTTCACCGCCTATGGCGCAAGCAGCTCGGATATGTTTCAGGTGTCTTACGGTTACGGACTTTTTACCGGCGGACTGGGTGCCCATGCAGGTGCCGAGAATATCGGTGCTTCCGTTATCCCGATGTCCAGCGGCAATACGGAGAAGCAAATAACCTTGATGCACGATTTCGGTGCAACCGTGCTTTGCTGTACTCCTTCTTATGCACTCTATCTGGCAGATGCCATCAAGGATTCCGGTTTTCCCCGTGAAGAATTCAAACTGAAAGTCGGTGCTTTCGGTGCCGAACCCTGGACGGAAAGCATGCGCCGTGACATTGAAACCAAACTGGGCATCAAGGCTTATGACATCTATGGATTGAGCGAAATAGCCGGTCCCGGTGTAGGTTACGAATGCGAGTGCCAGCATGGTACCCACCTCAATGAAGACCACTACTTCCCCGAAATAGTTGATCCGAATACCCTTGAACCCGTAGCTCCCGGTGAAACGGGCGAACTGGTCTTTACGCATCTCACTAAGGAAGGAATGCCTTTGCTGCGTTATCGTACCAAGGACCTCACCGCGCTGCACTATGATAAATGTCCGTGTGGGCGTACCTTGGTTCGTATGGACCGTATCCTCGGCCGTAGCGACGATATGCTGATTATCCGTGGTGTAAATGTATTCCCCACTCAAATCGAGTCCGTTATTCTTGAAATGCCGGAGTTTGAGCCGCATTATCTCTTGTTGGTCGATCGCAAGAATAATACCGATACGATGGAATTGCAGGTTGAAGTTCGTCCGGAGTACTATTCCGATGAAATCAACAAGATGTTGGCGTTGAAGAAAAAACTCACTGCCCGTTTGCAGAGTGTACTTGGCTTAGGCGTGGATGTCCGTCTGGTAGAACCGCGCAGTATCGAACGAAGCGTAGGTAAGGCTAAACGTGTCATTGATAACCGTAAATTGTAGATTGTAAATTGTAAAATTGTAAATGAACTTATGGTAGCAAAACAACTTTCCATTTTTCTGGAGAACAAATCCGGTCGCCTCACAGAGGTGACAGAAGTTCTTGCTAAAGAAGGTGTCAATCTTTCTGCTCTTTGCATAGCCGAGAATGCTGATTTTGGTATTCTGCGCGGCATTGTATCTGAACCGGATAAAGCGTACAAGGCTTTAAAAGATAATCATTTTGCTGTGAACGTAACGGATGTCGTAGGTATCAGTTGCCCCAATATCCCCGGTTCATTGGCAAAGGTACTCCGTTTCCTTTCCGACGAAGGAGTGTTTATCGAATACATGTATTCTTTTGCCAATGGGCAGACGGCAAATGTTATTATCCGTCCCAATGACATGGAAAATTGCATCCGTGTGCTGACGGAAAAGAAAGTAGACTTGCTGGCGGCAAGCGATCTGTATAAGTTATGAGTGATTAGAAAATCAGGCGGATAGCTTTAGTAGAAGCGGCACTGTTTTCTCTGGGAAGCGGCAATGTTCTGATGAAAAACATTGCTGCTTCAGGAGCAAAACATTGCCGCTTCTTCATAACTCCTGAGTCTGAATACTAATCACTGCTTGTCCTTCCTCTCTTCCCATTCGTCTTCTTAAACGACCTATTCGTCTGGTTTTTGAAAAATTAAGGCTCGTATCGTTGCTTTATTCGCTGCGAACTTCTATCTTTGCGCATTATTTGAACAAAAGTAATGAAGAAGAACATCCTAATAACTCTGCTTGCAGCCTTGCTGCTCTCCTCGTGTGGAGAATACAACAAATTGCTGAAAAGCACGGATTACGAATACAAGTACGAGGCGGCAAAAAATTACTTCGCAAAAGGTCAGTACAACCGTGCTGCTACTCTGCTTAACGAATTGATTGCTATCCTTAAAGGTACCGACAAGGCAGAGGAATCCCTCTACATGCTGGGTATGAGTTACTATAACCAAAAGGACTATCAAACTGCTGCGCAGACTTTTATCCAATACTACAATGTCTACCCTCGTGGTACGTTTACCGAATTGGCACGTTTCCATGCCGGCAAGGCTTTGTATCTGGATACTCCCGAACCGCGTTTGGATCAGTCCGGTACGTACAGTGCCATTCAGCAGTTACAGATGTTCATGGAATACTTCCCGCAGAGTGCCAAGAAAGAAGAAGCTCAGAATATGATATTTGCATTGCAGGACAAACTGGTGATGAAGGAGTATCTGTCTGCCCGGCTTTATTATAACATGGGTAACTATCTGGGCAATAACTACGAATCATGTGTCATTACTGCACAAAATGCTTTGAAGGATTATCCTTATACTAATTTGCGTGAAGACTTGTCTATCCTGATATTACGTGCCAAATACGAATTGGCTGTATACAGTGTGGAAGACAGAAAGCCCGAACGTTATCGCGAAACGGTAGACGAGTATTATGCTTTCAAGAATGAGTTCCCCGAAAGCAAGTATATGAAGGAAGCCGACCGTATCTTCAAGGAATCGCAGAAGATACTGAAAGATTAATGAGACGAGAGAGTTTATATCGATATAGAACTTAATTTAGATAGATAAATTTATGGATTACAGAAAGACTAATGCCCCTACCACCACGGTGACCCGTGACATGATGGAGCTGTGTGAGGATACCGGTAATGTATACGAAAGCGTAGCAATTATTGGAAAGCGTGCCAACCAAATCAGTGTGGAAATCAAGAATGATCTTTCCAAGAAACTGGCTGAGTTTGCTTCTTACAATGACAATCTGGAAGAAGTGTTCGAAAACCGGGAGCAGATTGAAATTTCCCGTTATTATGAGAAACTGCCGAAACCGACTTTGATTGCAACTCAAGAGTACATCGAAGGAAAGATTTACTATCGCAATCCGGCTAAGGAAAAAGAGAAATTGCAGTAATGATACAACGTATTCAATCCGTTTATTTGTTATTGGTAACTGTCTTGCTGGTTGTAGCTATTTGCATGCCCGTAGGACAGTTTATCGGAGCGGACGGAGTAACAACCCATGTATTCAAACCGTTAGGAATATCTATGGCCGACGGAGGATTCCAATCCACTTGGGGGTTGTTCGGGATATTGCTGTTGAGTGCACTGATTGCTTTCTGCACTATATTCCTGTTCCGTAACCGCATGTTGCAGGTGCGCATGACGATATTCAGCAGCATTTTGCTGATTGGTTATTACATCGCTTTCTGCGTATTTATGTTTGTGTTGAAGAGCGATCTGGATGCGTCATTCCGCTTGGGATGGGCACTTTGCCTTCCGCTCATATCTATCATTCTGAATTATCTGGCTTTCCGTGCCATTTACAGGGATGAAGTAATGGTGAAGGCAGCGGACAGATTGAGATAAGCTATAAGAAAAAAAGAGACACATCTTGAATGTCTCTTGGCGTAATATAAGAAAGAGCAACTTTATCGGTTGCTCTTTTTTAGTTTATAAAGTCCGTGCGCGTAAATGATTGGCGGGAGTCTTATCAAGGCTTTTGAATGATTTCAGAAATCATTGCACTAATGAGTTCTGAAATCATTGGAGCAATGACTTCTGAATTCATTGCATTGATGAATAATCACTTCTTGAGGTCGAACAGATACGTGATCTTTGCCGTAATGACCCCGTGAGCAGAACGGCCGAAGTAATCTTTCTTGGTACTGTTATAAAAATCGGACAAAGCATAATAGTATCTCCCTTCTACCAGGAAGTTTCCGGCTTTGGTGCGGAACTCCAGACCTGCTCCTCCGGTAATACCGTAGTCAAATTTGTTGTCGATGGCTTTGCCGTGCTGTTCTACGGTTATATTGGCGTAAGAGCTTGCTACGGCGCCATCCCAGTCACCGGCTATCTTTTCGCTGTCGCTCAACAGAAATCCCACTTGCGGACCGGCGTGGATAAAGAACTGCACACCGCGATCCTTTCCGAATGCCAGATGTGCAAGGAAGGGAATTTCTACGTAATTCATCGTGCGGGTATAGCTCAAATCGGGATAATCTTCGTAGAACTCATCCCAACCATGCTGTGAAAGATTGATTTCGATTTGTGCACCGCAAATCATATTGAAATACTTCTCCGAGATATAACGCGCGGTAAATCCTCCATTGATACCCATCAGGTTCTTCTGCTTTACAGAAGGGGTGAAGCTGACGCTGTTCAGGTTGACACCTCCGTTGATACCGATGGCGATATTATGGCGTTGTTCGCCTACCTGTGCATGTGCAGGCAGTGCACAAGTACCTGCTAAAACGGCTGCTCCTATAATTGTTTTCAGTTTCATTTGTCTATTTAATCAAAGTCCAGTTTTACAAGTTCATAGTTCTTGGTGAAGTGCACGAAGAATACTTTCTTGTTGATGAATCCTCCCCAGTTGTTTACCCGTTGGAATTTGAATCCGGTTTGGATGGGAATCAAGTCCAGTCTTTGGAAGTTGTTCTCGAATTCAGAGCCGTAGCGCGACAAACCCTTCAGGAAGAAGTAACCCGTGTCAAAGCCCAGCATGCCGAATTTGGGATAGCGCTCGTCCATATCCTTGCCGTACCATCTGCGATAGTTCTTGGTGAAGTTGATAGCGGCCGGCAACAAATTGTTGGTATAGAAAGAGGAATAGAAATAGGTGTCCAACTCAAAGAAAGCTTCCAGATGGTCTTTGGTGTAAGTCTGCCATTCCGGATAGCCGAACAGGTGGATACGGCTTTCCGGCTGTTCACGTACCAGCAATGTCAGCTGCGGGAGTATTTTGATCAATGTCAGGTCGCTGCCCGAAGTTGGGATGAAGATATTCTCACGGTCGTTACGGAGCACTGTTTTCAGTGATTCCACAGCGACATCCTCTTTCAGGGTTTTCATCGGAATGGAGCGGTTGCGCAATTCGTCTTTCAGACCTTTGATGAATTCAGCTTTGTCTTTGCTACCCTGGCTTGCCTCGATAAAGATGACGTTTGCGTTGGGGAATTGGCGCACAAAGTGGTCGTAAACCTCAGAATACAAGTAAGACTGAGGCGTATTTATCTGATAAACCGCAGGGTTCTGGAATACAGTATTGTCTTTGGAAGTAAACGGTATAACCAGGCGTATATCATTTTTCTTAGCAAACTCTGCCAACGGTTTGATGTGTTGCTGATACAAAGGACCGAATATGATATCCATATCCTTCATTTCGCTTTTGCCAAGTATGGAATTCAGCGAAGACCTTTCCGGACCGGAGTTATAGGCATATAAGTCAATGGAAGTACCGGTACGCTTCAAGCTGTCAACAGCCATGAGCAGACCTTCGTAGTATTCCACCATGGCCGATTCGTCCTTGGAAACTCCATCGAGGAAGGGGAGGATAATGGCGGCCTTGATCGTACTGAAACGCTCTGTCTCCTTTCTGTTTTCACGGAAGAGTTCGCTGTCCGTAGGAGGTAGCTGGGATTGCGTAGTCTGCTCCGCTTGTGCTTTCGGATAAGGGATGCAGAGGAAGGTACCTTTCTTTATTTTGTCTTCGCCTTTCAGTTCAGGGTTGGCTGCTATCAGTTCCGCTTCGCTGATGCCGTACTCGCGGCTGATGCTGAAGACGGTTTCTTTCCGCTTTACCTTGTGCATGTCGCGGCAACGTGATTCTACAGGACCGGGGATGTTGCTGCTTACTACCGGTGTGTTACTCGTCGCTTCGGGAGTTGCAGTACCTGCTTCGGCAGTAGAAGGGATACGGATCACTTGCCCGATGCGAAAGTTCTCGGCACTCAGTCCGGGGTTGGCGTCACAAATGGCTTTGGCGGATACATTGTATTTCACGGTCAGGCGGTAAAGGGTTTCACCGGCTTCGATGGTGTGATAGGTTTCTTTCTGCACATTGGCAGCGCTGCGGGGGATGCGTAGCGTGCGTCCGATATATATTTTCTCGTCACTTCCCGGATTCAGCTTTACGATGTCCGACTGGCTGACGCCATACATGCTGGCGATGGAATATAAACTTTGTCCTTTCTCAATAGTATGCAGAAAATAAGATTGGTTTTCTTGTGCCACTGCACCGAGGCTACATGCGCAGGCAAGCAACAGGAGGCAGATAATGCGATTAATCGTTTTCATTCAGTAGTCGTTGGTTTATATTTACAATTTCCCAAAGTAGCTGCAAAGATAAGAATATTGCCTAATACTAACCAAAGGATTGCGTTAAGAAATAATATTGTGCATTTCAAAACCGAAAAATAACTCTTTTAGACTGATATTCGGGTAGAAACAGTTATTTTTGCGGTTAAAATTGATAGGATAAAATAACATGCAAGAAGAAACAGAATATATCAATGTATATGGTGCGCGCGTGCACAACCTGAAAAATATCGATGCAGAAATCCCTCGTAACAGTCTTACAGTCATTACCGGATTGAGTGGAAGCGGCAAGTCCTCTTTGGCATTCGATACCCTTTTCGCTGAGGGACAGCGCCGCTATATCGAAACTTTCTCGGCTTATGCACGTAACTTTTTGGGCAATCTGGAACGTCCGGATGTTGATAAGATAACGGGACTGAGCCCTGTAATTTCCATTGAGCAGAAGACGACGAACAAGAATCCGCGTTCCACGGTAGGTACCACAACGGAAGTTTACGATTATTTTCGTTTGTTGTATGCCCGCGCAGGTGAAGCCTATTCCTATCTCTCCGGCGAGAAGATGGTGAAGTATACCGAAGAGCAGATTCTCGACCTTATTCTGAAAGACTATAAGGGCAAGCGCATTTACATTCTTGCTCCGCTGGTACGTAACCGTAAAGGTCATTACAAGGAACTTTTCGAGCAAGTGCGCAAGAAGGGGTATCTCTATGTCCGTGTAGATGGCGAAGTACGCGAAGCCTTGCCCGGTATGAAACTCGACCGTTATAAGAACCACGATGTGGAAGTTGTGATAGACAAGCTGGTGGTGGCCGATAAGGATGATACCCGCCTGAAGAACAGCGTTGCTACCGCTATGCGCCAGGGCGACGGATTGCTGATGATACTCGATGCCCAGACTAATAGTGTACGGCATTACAGCAAGCGGTTGATGTGTCCCGTCACCGGACTGTCTTATCGTGAGCCGGCTCCGCACAATTTCTCTTTCAACTCTCCGCAAGGTGCATGCCCCAAGTGCAAGGGATTGGGAGTAGTCAATCAGATCGATATAGATAAGGTGGTTCCCAATCGTGAACTCTCCATCTTTGAAGGTGCGATTGCTCCTTTGGGAAAGTATAAGAACAGTATGATCTTCTGGCAGATTGCTGCCTTGATGGAGAAGTACGAGGCAACTCTTAAAACACCGGTCAAAGATCTGCCGGATGATGCGATTGACGAAATCCTTTATGGTTCGGACGATCGTATCAAGATCAAGAGCTCATTGATAGGCACCTCTTCCGATTACTTTGTCACTTTCGAAGGAGTAGTGAAATATATCCAGATGTTGCAGGAAAAAGATGCTTCTGCTACGGCACAGAAATGGGCGGACCAGTTTGCCAAGACTACCGTATGTCCTGAATGCCACGGCGCCAAACTGAATAAAGAAGCGCTCTCGTTCCGTATTCATGATAAGAATATCTATGAGTTGTCTACTATGGATATCAACGAGCTATATGATTGGCTAATGAATGTAGACCAATACCTTAGTAATAAACAGCAGCAGATTGCCGGTGAAATTCTGAAAGAAATCCGCACGCGTCTCAAGTTCCTGCTGGATGTCGGTTTGGATTATCTCTCGTTGAACCGCAGTTCGGTAAGCCTTTCCGGTGGTGAAAGTCAGCGCATCCGCCTGGCTACGCAGATTGGTTCGCAACTAGTGAATGTGCTGTATATCCTCGATGAGCCGAGTATCGGTCTGCATCAGCGCGATAATCAGCGCCTGATTCATTCGTTGAAAGATTTACGCGATATAGGTAACTCTGTCATTGTGGTGGAACATGATAAGGACATGATGTTGGCTGCCGATTACGTCATTGATATGGGGCCGAAAGCCGGACGTCTGGGTGGTGAAGTCGTATTTGCAGGTACGCCTCCTGAGATGTTGCAGACGCATACCCTGACTTCGCAATATCTCAATGGTGAGCGTGCCATCGAGATACCAGCCAAGCGTCGTAAAGGCAACGGTCATAGTTTGTGGTTGCGTGGTGCAAAGGGCAATAACCTGAAGAATGTAGATGTAGAATTTCCGCTTGGCAAACTGATTTGTGTGACCGGTGTTTCCGGCAGCGGCAAGTCTACGCTTATTAATGAGACTTTGCAACCCATCCTTTCACAGAAGTTCTATCGCTCCCTTCAAGACCCGTTGGAGTATGACAGTATTGAGGGATTGGAACATATAGATAAGGTGGTGAATGTGGACCAGTCGCCTTTGGGACGTACCCCGCGTTCTAATCCTGCCACTTATACGGGTGTCTTCTCCGATATCCGTAATCTGTTTGTCGGTTTGCCCGAAGCGAAGATACGCGGATATAAGCCGGGACGTTTTTCTTTCAATGTCAGTGGCGGGCGCTGTGAAGCTTGCCAGGGAAATGGTTACAAGACTATTGAAATGAACTTCATGCCCGACGTATATGTGCCTTGTGAGGTTTGTCACGGCAAACGTTATAACCGCGAGACGCTGGAAGTGCGTTTCAAGGGAAAATCCATCGCAGATGTATTGGATATGACCATCAACCGTGCTGTGGAATTCTTTGAGAATGTGCCTCAGATATTGAATAAAATAAAAGTAATTCAGGAAGTCGGCCTGGGTTATATCAAGTTGGGACAGTCGTCTACCACGCTTTCCGGCGGCGAAAGCCAGCGTGTGAAGTTAGCAACGGAGCTTTCCAAACGTGATACGGGTAAGACGCTTTATATTCTCGACGAACCTACCACCGGACTGCATTTTGAGGACATCCGTGTCCTGATGAATGTATTGAATAAACTTGTAGACAAAGGGAATACAGTTATCGTCATCGAGCATAACCTTGATGTTATCAAAATGGCGGACTATATTATTGATATGGGTCCCGAAGGCGGTAAGGGTGGGGGAGAACTCCTGTCTTGCGGAACACCGGAAGAGGTGGCTAAAAGTAAGAAAGGCTACACTCCTAAATTCTTGAGAGAAGAACTGAAGATTAAATGATATACATATATTAATCTAAACTCTTATTCGAAGTGAAAATAAACAAGACCAATGCAGCCCGTCTGCTCGATAAAGCCAAAATAGCCTATGAACTCATCCCATACGAAGTGGATGAGAATGATTTGAGTGCCGTGCACGTTGCCGCCAATCTGGGCGAAGACATCAATTGTGTTTTCAAGACTTTGATCCTTCATGGCGACAAAAACGGATATTTCGTTTGTGTCATTCCCGGTGAGCACGAAGTGGATTTGAAGTTGGCAGCCAAGGTTTCCGGTAATAAGAAGTGCGACCTTATTCCGATGAAGGAACTGCTTCCTTTGATCGGATATATTCGTGGCGGCTGCTCGCCCATCGGCATGAAAAAGCCTTTTCCTACCTATATCCATGAAACATGTCTTCAGTTCCCTTATATCTATATCAGTGCGGGACAACGCGGTCTACAGCTTAAACTCGATCCAAAAGATTTGATAAGGGAAGTGCGTGCGGAAGTATGCATTCTTTTTCATGAATAATTTTCTTTTTCTGTCGAGTTATTGTGTTTTTTTCAAGGAATATTCGTCAAAAAGTATATATTTGCAAAAAATATAAAGAAATCAATCTAATTACTAATTAAAAAACTTGTTTTTATGTTCAAAAATCATCCTAAAGGTCTGTTGGCAGCTGCAATCTCCAATATGGGCGAACGGTTCGGGTACTACATCATGAATGCTGTGCTGGTATTGTTCCTTTGCTCTAAGTTTGGTCTGAGCGACGAGACCAGTTCCATTATTTACTCGGTTTTCTACTGTGGAATCTATGTACTGAGTTTGGTAGGCGGTATTATTGCCGACAAGACCCAAAACTATAAAGGAACTATCATGTCGGGACTGATAGTGATGTCGTTGGGTTATGTCGTTCTGTCTATCCCAGTTTTGTCTACTGCCGATAATATTGGCTGGTTGCTTCCCCTTACTTGTCTTGCCTTGTTTTTTATCGCTTTTGGTAACGGACTTTTCAAAGGAAACTTGCAGGCTATCGTAGGTCAGATGTACGATAACTTCGAGAAAGAAGCAGAGAAAGACGGACCGGAAGCCGTTAAGCTGGCTAAGAGCCGTCGTGACTCGGGCTTCCAGATTTTCTACGTATTCATTAACATCGGCGGCTTGATTGCGCCTTTTGTAGCTCCATTGCTTAGAGAATGGTGGCTGAAGACTCATAGCCTGACTTATAATGCCGACCTGCCTGCATTGTGCCATCAGTATATTCAAGATGGTGCGGCTATGGCTTCTGATCGACTTGCCAATCTTACCGAACTGGTAGCTAAGGTGGGTGGTACAGTAACTACCGACTTGGTTCCGTTCTGTACTCAATATCTGGATGTGTTCAACACTGGTATCCATTATTCATTCATCGCATCGGTAGTGGCTATGCTCATTTCTCTGGTTATTTTTATAATTTGCAGAAACGTATTCCCTACACCGGCAAAGAAGGCGAAGCAAGAATCTTTGGACTATACGCCCGAGGAGAAAGCCGCTATGGCAAAAGAAATCAAACAACGTTTGTATGCTCTGTTTGCTGTATTGGGTATAGTGATCTTCTTCTGGTTCTCATTCCATCAGAACGGTCAGTCCCTCTCGCTTTTTGCCCGCGACTTTGTGGTGACCGATAGCATTGCTCCCGAAATATGGCAAGCTGTAAATCCGTTCTTCGTGATTGTACTTACTCCGCTTATCATGCTTTTCTTCGGTGCGCTTATCCGTCGTGGAAAGGAAATTTCTACTCCTAAGAAGATTGCAATAGGTATGGGTATTGCCGGTGTTGCTTTCCTGTTCCTGGCTGTTTATTCTGCTTTGCAAGGTTATCCTTCAGGTACTGAGTTCAAGGCAATGTCCGATTCAGCTAAAGCCGGATTGAAAGCCGGGCCGTGGGTACTGATTGTTATCTACTTCTTCTTGACAGTAGCCGAACTTTTCATTTCGCCGCTTGGTCTTTCGTTCGTTTCCAAAGTAGCGCCGAAGCACATCCAAGGTTTATGTCAGGGTTTGTGGCTGGGTGCAACGGCAATCGGTAACCTCTTCTTGTGGGTAGGTCCGCTGATGTACAACAAAATACCTATCTGGCAATGCTGGAGCGTCTTCTTCGCTGTCTGCCTTGTGTCAATGGGCATCATGCTTGCAATGGTGAAATGGTTGGAGCGTGTGACGAAATAGACGGAGAAAATTAAAGATTAAAAATTAAAGGCTGCGCGGTCAGAGGATTCACTCATAGTACCGCGCAGCCTTTAATTTTTAATTACTCAAATCTCTATTCCCATTATATAGTCATTCATATAATACCCGTTTCCTATCGGAAAATCTCCTTCTCTTAGTTTTCTCATCCCCATGCGTTCGTAGAATTGCAATGCCTTGTTGTTTCGGTTCACATTCAGTTCCATCAAGCAGGGGGCAGGGTGTACTTCCTTGATGTACTTCACGGCTTGGCGGAACAGGAAGCTACCGCAATGCGCACCTTGGTAATCGGGTAGTACGTAAATCTTCTGCAGATGGAATACGTCTTCATCTTGCTGCTGTACCGAAACATAGCCGATAGCTTTGTCTTCTTCATAAGCCAGGAAGTAAACATGTCCTTCTTCTTCCATCTGTTTGCGGATGTTGTCCAATGAATACATCCATTCCATCATATAGTCATTCTGTTCCGGGGTGAGGATATCCTTGTACGTGACGGGGAATATCTGTAGCGCGAGTTTTCTAATCAGCTCGCAATCTGCTGTTGTAGCTTTTCTGATAGTAAACATATCGATTGCATTTATATTGGTTAGTTGTACAAAGTTACGGCTTTTTTGTGAAACAATCGTTATCAATCGTTATCTTTGCAAACTGTTACCGAACTAACTAATTCTGACTTTAAATATTATGGCATTTACGAACAACATTATGATTGTCCGCCACCGCTTGCTGAAAGAGCTGGTGAAACTGTGGCATGACAACGAACTTGTGGAGAAAATAGACCGGTTGCCCATCGAACTGAGTCCGAGGCGGTCCAAACATGCGGGACGTTGCTGCGTACACAAAGAACGTGCCGTGTGGAAATACAAATCGCTGCCGTTGCTGGGCTTGGACATGGAGGATGAGAGCGATGAGCTGACCCCGTTGTCGGAGTATGCAGCCCGTGCACTGGACAGGGCGGAGAGTGGCAAGCCGAAGGATAACATCATGTGCGTGATTGACGAGGCATGTTCGGCATGTGTACAGATCAACTATGAAATAACGAATCTTTGCCGCGGATGTACTGCACGCAGTTGCCAGGTGAACTGTCCGAAGAAAGCAGTACACGTAAAGGAAAGCGGACAGGCGTGGATAGACCATGATGAGTGCATCAGTTGCGGCATTTGCCATAAGAATTGTCCTTATCATGCCATCGTTTACATACCTGTGCCGTGCGAGGAAGCTTGCCCGGTGAAGGCCATCAGCAAGGATGAGAAAGGAATAGAGCATATCAACGAAGATAAATGTATTTATTGCGGTAAGTGCCTCAATGCTTGTCCGTTCGGAGCTATCTTCGAGCTTTCGCAGGTGTTCGATGTGTTGCATCAGATACGTAAGGGAGAACAGGTGGTAGCTGTGGTGGCTCCGTCCATTCTGGGACAATTCAAAGCGACCATCGAGCAGGTGTATGGTGCGCTGAAAGCAATCGGCTTTACGGATGTGATTGAAGTGGCGCAGGGAGCGATGGAGACTGTTCGCAATGAGGCGCACGAGTTGGTGGAGAAGCTCGGAGAAGGGCAGAAGTTTATGACGACTTCTTGTTGCCCGTCTTATATAGAATTGGTGAATAAGCATATTCCGGGAATGAAGCCTTATGTCTCGGGCACTGGTTCGCCTATGTACTATGCCGCCCGCATTGCAAAAGAGAAATATCCGGATGCCAAAGTGGTCTTTATCGGCCCGTGTGTAGCCAAGCGTAAAGAGGCGCAACGCGATGAAGCGGTGGATTACGTCATGACGTTCGAGGAGGTGGCTTCTGTGCTGGACGGACTGAATATTGAGTTGGAACGGGTGCAACCGTATGCCATGAAGTTTACCTCTGTGCGCGAAGCGCATGGTTTTGCGCAAGCAGGTGGCGTGATGGGAGCAGTGAAGGCTTATCTGAAGGAAGAAGCGGATCAGATGAATGCTGTCCAGGTGTCCAATCTGGATAAGAAGACAATAGGCGCGTTGCGTGCTTATGCCAAATCGGGGAAGGCGCCGGGACAATTCGTTGAAGTGATGGCTTGCGAGGGAGGCTGTATCACTGGGCCGTGTGCACATAATGAGATTGCGGCGGGAAAGCGGCAGTTGGTGCAGGAATTGGCGAAACGGGAGGAGACATATTAAGGAGTTTTAGGACATAAGAACAAAAGAACATATTTAAGATGATTATTTCTTTTGTTCTTATGTTCTTTTGTCTAAAGTAAATCTTCTGTCAACCGATAAAATTTCCATTTCTCAAATAACGTGATATGATGAAAAACTTGATTGACAAATTATGTCGGGAGCGAGCGCTGAGTGCCGAAGAGTACAAAGCACTGCTGCTCTGCCGCGATGCAGAAGTCTTGGAGCATCTGCAACGACGGGCGCAGGAGGAGACGCTTGCACGGTTTGGCAATCGGGTTTTCATCCGCGGACTGATTGAGATAACAAACCGCTGCCGTAATAATTGTTACTATTGCGGAATACGGAAAGAAAACCGGAACGTAGTCCGCTATGAGTTGACGCAGGAAGAAATTCTGGAATGTTGCCGCGAAGGATATCCGCTCGGTTTCCGTACTTTTGTATTGCAGGGTGGAGAGGCGCCGGAACTGAAGGACGACCGGATCACAGAAACTGTTGCCGCCATCCGCCGTGAGTTTCCCGACTGCGCCATCACCTTGTCACTGGGCGAGAAGACGCACGAAGCCTACGAACGCTTCTTTCATGCAGGTGCCAACCGCTACCTGCTACGGCACGAGACGCATAACGAAGCGCACTATCGCCAACTCCATCCCGGAAGCAAAAGGGGAAACGATAGAAGCGGAATGTCCCTGCAACATCGCCTGCAGTGCCTGGACTGGCTGAAAGAAATCGGCTATCAGACAGGGACAGGCATCATGGTGGGGAGTCCTCACCAAACCATCGACCATCTGGTAGAAGATATCCTTTTTATCGGGCAGTTCCGTCCGGAGATGATTGGCATAGGGCCTTTCATCCCGCATCACGACACTCCCTTTGCATCCGCTCCGCCAGGCAGCATGCAGCTGACCCTGAAACTGCTTTCCATCTTCCGCCTGATGCACCCTGCCGCCCTGATACCTTCTACCACCGCCTTGGCAACGCTTGCACCGGACGGACGGGAACGCGGAATTTTGGCAGGAGCCAACGTCGTAATGCCTAACCTTTCACCACCCGCCCAACGGGAAAAATATTCTCTCTACGACCATAAAGCCTCTATGGGCGCCGAAGCTGCGGAAGGATTGCAACTGCTGGAAGAAAAACTGAGAAGCATAGGATATGAAATATCGAAAGAAAGAGGAGACTATAGAATTTTAGACGAAACCATAAATCATAAATCTTATAATGTATAATGTAAAATCAAAACGAGCGGAAGAATTCATTCATCATCAGGAGATACTGGATACACTGGAGTATGCGCATGCCAATCGCAATAACCGTCCGCTCATTGAAGCCCTGATTGAAAAAGCTGCTTTATGCCGGGGACTTTCCCATCGGGAAGCCGCCTTATTGTTGGAGTGCGACCAACCCGACCTGGTGGAACGCATCTTCCACCTGGCGCGGGAAATTAAACAGAAGTTCTACGGCAACCGCATCGTCATGTTTGCCCCGCTATACCTTTCCAATTATTGCGTGAACGGTTGTGTCTATTGTCCCTACCATGCCAAGAACCGGACCATCGCCCGCAAGAAATTATCGCAGGAAGAGATTCGGCAGGAAGTCATTGCCTTGCAGGATATGGGGCATAAACGTCTGGCATTGGAAGCGGGGGAAGATCCGCGTCGCAATCCCCTTGATTATATCCTGGAGTCTATCCGGACCATTTATAGCATTCACCATAAGAATGGTGCCATCCGCCGTGTCAATGTGAACATTGCCGCCACGACCGTGGAAAACTACCAGCGCCTGCGGGATGCAGGTATCGGTACTTATATCCTCTTTCAGGAAACTTACCACAAAGAGAATTACGAAGCGCTGCATCCCACCGGACCCAAAAGCAACTACGCTTATCATACCGAAGCTATGGACCGCGCCATGGAAGGAGGCATCGACGACGTGGGTATAGGCGTATTGTTCGGACTGAACACATACCGCTACGATTTCGTCGGACTGATGATGCATGCCGAGCATCTGGAAGCAGCTTTCGGGGTAGGTCCGCACACTATCAGCGTTCCCCGTATCTGTCCGGCGGATGATATTTCGACTGACGATTTTCCGAATGCCATTTCGGATGAGATGTTCTGTCGTATTGTGGCCGTTACGCGGATTGCTGTGCCGTATACGGGAATGATAATTTCTACACGTGAGACGGAAGCGGTGCGCCGGCAGGTGCTGGAATTGGGAATTTCGCAGATCAGTGGCGGTTCGCGTACCAGTGTGGGCGGTTATGCTGTGCCGGAGACGGAAGAGGATAACTCTGCCCAGTTTGATGTGAGCGACAGGCGTACGTTGGACGAAGTTGTCAACTGGCTGCTCGACCTCGGACATATCCCCAGCTTCTGTACGGCTTGTTATCGCGAAGGACGTACGGGAGACCGTTTCATGTCTCTTGTCAAGCGGGGGCAGATAGCCAATTGTTGCCAGCCCAATGCGTTGATGACGCTGAAGGAGTATCTGGAAGATTATGCTTCGCCTGGGACGCGGGAGAAGGGAATACGCTTGATTCATGAAGAACTGGCGCACATCCCTAATCCGAAGATACGGGAGATAGCGCAGCGAAATCTGCAAGAGATAGAGAATGGTAAAAGAGATTTTAGATTTTGAAAGAATTGATATAAATATGACCAATACTCCCAACTCCAACCGTCTGCACATTGCCCTTCTGGGTCGGCGGAACAGTGGCAAATCCAGCCTTATCAATGCTTTGACAGGTCAAGATACCGCCCTTGTCTCACCGACTCCCGGCACCACCACCGACCCCGTGGCAAAAGCTATGGAAGTGCACCCGCTTGGTGCCTGTCTCTTCATAGATACTCCCGGCTTCGACGACAACGAAGGAGAACTGGGCAGTCTGCGCGTGGAGCGTACCTTGAAGACGATAGAGCGTACCGATATCGCCCTGCTGCTTTGTGAAGATGGTGGAGAGATGGAAAAGCAATGGCTGGAGCTGCTTGCCGGGCATGAAATTCCGGTCGTCCTGATTCTGAATAAATCCGACCTTCGCACGGATGCCGAAGAACTGGCATCCCGTATTGCTGCGAACTGCGGTGAGCATCCCGTCATTGTCAGCGCCAAAGAAAACTTCGGTATCCCGAATATCTTCCAAGCCATACTTGAAAAACTACCGGAAGATTTTGGCGAACAAAGCATCACCGGCGAACTGGTAGGAGAGGGGGATGTCGTCCTTCTTGTAATGCCACAAGACATACAAGCCCCCAAAGGCCGCCTTATTCTGCCTCAGGTACAGACCATCCGAGAACTCTTGGACAAGAAATGCCTGGTAACGAGCTGCACTACGGACAAACTGAAAGACACTCTGCAATCTCTTGTCCGTCCTCCCAAACTGATTATCACCGACTCACAAGTATTCCCCCTTGTCTATCAGCAGAAACCTGCCGAAAGTCAGCTCACCTCCTTCTCCGTACTCTTTGCCGGATACAAAGGAGACATCGACACCTTTGTAAAAGGAGCTTCCGCCATCAGCAGCCTGACTGAGCAGTCGCATGTACTGATAGCGGAAGCCTGCACGCATGCTCCTCTTGCAGAAGACATCGGCAGAGTAAAACTTCCCCGCTTGCTGCGGAAACGCATTGGCGGGAATCTGCAGATAACCATCGTTTCGGGCAATGATTTCCCAAAAGACTTATCCGGTTATGACCTCATCATCCACTGTGGCGCTTGCATGTTCAACCGGAAGTATGTACTCAGCCGTATTGCAAAAGCACGCTCACAAAACATTCCGATGACGAATTACGGAGTGGCGATTGCATATCTGAGCGGGATATTGGATAAAATAGTGATAAAGTGGTAGGGTGATAAGGCGATAGGGTGATATCACCTTACCACTTTATCACCCTACCACTTTATCACTATTATTTTTATTCCAACTCTTCCAATATTTTTTTTACATCCACCGCCTGCAGCCGTCCGTACACCTTTTCGCCTATCATCACGACGGGAGCCAGTCCGCATGCACCTACGCAGCGCAGGCAGTCGAGTGAGAACTTCCCGTCCGGGGTCGTTTCTCCTACTTCGATACCCAGCACGCGCTTGAATTCTTCGAGCAGCCGTTCCGAGCCGCGTACATAGCAGGCTGTACCCATACATACCGAGATGGGGTGTCGCCCCTTCGGCGTCATAGTGAAGAAGGTATAGAATGTCACCACACCATACACACGCGATACCGGAATATTCAGTTTCGAAGCAATGATGCGTTGCATCTCCTCGGGCAAATATCCGTGCAGATGTTGCGCTTCGTGAAGTATATTGATAAGTTCGCCCGGGTGGTTGCCGTATTTGTCGCAGATGGCACGCACTTGTTCGGCAACGTCACACGCCAATTTTATATCTGACATAGTTCTTTCTTTTTTAATGGGTTAATCAATAGACTTGTTGAAATAATGCGTATGCAGCAACCGTTCCGCAGCCTCACTCAGCGGTTTGCCCAGATACTCTTCGTACAGCGTCTTGATGTACGGGTTCTCGTGAGACTTACGCAGCGGTTTGTTGGCATCCTCGCGATACAACGCATTGGCACGTGCATAGAGCACCTCCGAATTACCGTGATGCAACGGTTGCCCGCCACCGCCGATGCAGCCGCCGGGACAAGCCATGATTTCGATGACATGATACTCGTTGCGTCCGTTGCGGATGTCTTCCAGCAGATGACGTGCATTACCCAGCCCGTGGGCGATACCCACTTTCAACTCAAAGCCGTCCAGGTCTATCGTGGCACGGCGCACACCGGCCAGTCCGCGTACTTGCTCAAAGTTTACATTCTCCAATGTCCGTCCCGTATAGATTTCGTAGACAGAGCGCAAAGCAGCTTCCATTACACCACCGGTGGTACCGAAGATGACGCCTGCACCGGTCGAAGCACCCATCGGGAGGTCGAATTCCTTGTCCGTCAGCAGTGTGAAGCCGATGTTTGCACGTCTGATGAGGCGTGCCAGTTCACGGGTCGATATGGAGTAATCCACGTCGGGATTGCCGTCCGTCTTGAACTCGTCGCGGTCGCATTCGTACTTCTTTGCCAGGCAGGGCATGATAGATACTACTACCAGCTTTTCGCGTGGAATCCCCATCTTCTTTGCCCAAAATGTCTTGGCGATGGAGCCGAACATCTGTTGCGGCGAACGTGCCGTAGAAGGAATATCGAGCATATCAGGGAAATGGTGTTCGAAGAAGTTCACCCATGCCGGACAGCAGGACGTCAGGATGGGCAAGCGTACAGACTTATCGCCTGCCATGTATCGGGTCAGGCGGTTCAGAATTTCAGAACCTTCTTCCATAATGGTAAGGTCGGCGGCAAAGTCCGTATCGAATACGTAGTCGAAACCCAGTTCACGCAGGGCATATACCATCTTTCCGGTGACCAGTGTTCCGGGAGGCAGTCCGAATTCTTCGCCCAGGGCGGCACGTACGGCGGGTGCAGTTTGTACTATCACTACCTTGTCCGGATTTGCAAGGTCGTCCAGCAAGCGGTTGGTGTGGTCGCGTTCCGTCAATGCACCTACCGGGCAGACGGCGACGCATTGTCCGCAATAAGTACATTCGCTGTCCGTCATCATCTTGTCGAAGGCAGGGGCAATGGTGGTATTGAATCCGCGGCGGATGGCACCCAATGCACCTACCGTCTGTACATCGTTGCAGACGCTTTCGCACCGGCGGCAGAAGATACATTTATCCATGTTGCGCACGATGGACGAGGTGACTTCGCGCTTGCGTGGCGAAAGCTCTCCTCCGTTGAAAGGCATTTCGCGGATGTTGAAGCGCAGTGCCAGCGTCTGCAATTCGCAGTTGCCGCATTTGGGGCAGGTGAGGCAGTCGTTCGGGTGATCCGAAAGGATAAGTTCGGCCACTACCTTGCGGGCATTCATCACACGCAGGGTACTGGTGCGTACCACCATACCTTCAGTACAGCGGGTGGCGCAGGCAGGTGCCAGGTTGCGGCGTCCTTCCACCTCCACCACGCAGATGCGGCACGATGCGGGATTGTTCTTGATGCAGGTGCCTTTCAGGTCGATGTGGCAAAGAGTCGGTATGTCGATTCCGATCTTTCGCGCTGCTTCCAGGATGGTAGCTCCTTGGGGCACGGTGATATAATGGTGGTCTATTTGCAGGGTTATTTGTTTTTCTTCCATAGCAGTAGGATTTTAGCAGACATTGATTGCTTTGAATTTGCAGCGCGCCATGCACATGCCGCACTTGATGCATACATCCGGCCGGATGACATGCGGCTTGCGCACATCGCCCATGATGGCATCTGCCGGACACTTCTTGGCACACAGATGGCAGCCGGTGCACAACTCCGGATTGATGGTGTAAGTGAGCAGCGACTTACACTGCCGGGCGCGGCATGTTCTGTCTTTCACATGTTCCACATATTCGTCATGGAAGTGCTTGAGCGTAGAGAGTACCGGGTTGGGCGAAGTCTGTCCCAATCCGCAGAGAGCTGTATCTTTTATTACTTGTCCCAACGTGGAGAGGGTGTCGAGGTCTTTCTCCGTTCCCCGGCCTTCGGTAATCTTGTTCAGGATTTCAAGCAACCGCTTGTTACCGATGCGGCAAGGTGTGCATTTTCCGCACGACTCTTCCACAGTGAAGTCGAGGTAGAACCGCGCTACGGACACCATACAGTCGTCTTCGTCCATCACAATCATACCGCCGGAACCCATCATGGAGCCTTCGGCAAGCAGGTTGTCGAAATCGATCGGCGTATCGAGGTGCTTCTCTGTCAGGCAACCGCCCGAAGGGCCGCCCGTCTGCACTGCCTTGAATTTCTTTCCTCCTTTGATGCCGCCGCCTATTTCGTAGATTACCTCGCGCAGCGTCGTTCCCATGGGGACTTCAATCAATCCTACATTATTTATCTTTCCTGCCAGGGCAAATACTTTGGTTCCTTTGGAGCGTTCCGTTCCGATGGACGAGAACCATTCCGCCCCTTTCGTTAATATAATAGGTATATTGGCAAGAGTTTCCACATTGTTCACATTCGTCGGCTTGCCCAGATAGCCTGCCTCTGCCGGGAAGGGGGGCTTCAAAGTGGGTTCTCCGCGTTTTCCCTCCATGGAGTGGATAAGCGCCGTCTCCTCACCGCAGACAAAAGCACCTGCACCATAGCGGATTTCGATGTCAAAACTGAAGTCGGTGCCGAAGATGTTATTCCCCAGTAATCCGTATTCGCGGGCTTGGGTGATGGCAATCTTCAGTCGTTGGATGGCAAGCGGGTACTCGGCACGGATGTAAACCAATCCCCGGGGCGAACCGATGGAGTAACCGCAGAGTGCCATTGCTTCGACGATAGAGTGGGGATCACCTTCCATGATGGAACGGTCCATGAATGCACCGGGGTCTCCTTCATCGGCATTACACACCACATATTTCATATCTGCCTTTTGCAGGCTGGCAAGTTCCCACTTCTTTCCGGTGGGGAAACCGCCACCGCCGCGTCCGCGCAAACCGGAGCGCTTGATGACATCCACCACCTCTTCGGGCTTCTTGGTGAGCAGACTGTCCGCCAACGCCATGTAGCCGTCCAGTGCGATGTACTCTTCTATATTTTCGGGGTCGATGAAGCCGCAATTTCGCAAGGCGATGCGCATCTGCTTCCGGTAGAAGTCCATGTGCTTGGAGTCGCTGACGGTCTGTTCCGTTTTCGGGTCAACGTAGAGCAACCGTTCTATCTTCCGCCCGCCGATGATATGCTCGCTGACGATTTCGTCGGCATCTTCGGGAGTTACCTGGGTGTAGAACGTGTTGTCCGGGATAATCTTGACGATAGGTCCCTTTTCGCAGAAGCCGAAACAACCGGTAGTGATTACATTTACCTTGTCGGTAATATTATTTCTTTCGAGTGCCTGCTGAAGTTTCTCAGCAATGACATGGCTGGCTGAAGCCTTACAGCCCGTGCCGCCACAAATCAGGATTTGCAGATGTGCCGTTCCTAATGCCAACCCACAGCATTGTTCGGTAACCGTCTCGTCGCTTTGCTCGCGTAAACGTAGCGCACTCTCTGCCCTCTTCCTGATTATTTTCAGATCATGAATGGTTAGTACTTTCATTATGTAATAGATTAGGGTCGGAAACAAAGATAGGAAAAGGTTTCCGAATGACAAAAAGAAAGACGGAAAGATTGAATAAGGAATTTAGGAATCTCTTCTCGCAATGGTTAAATAATGATAATATGAGGTACTTTGTAATACAAGGTACTAATATAATACATATATTTGTGCCATACAAAGGAGATGGATAAAGTAATGATGATCTCCTGAATAGTAAATGCTTAATAGTAGATAATATTATGGATGTAAACAATGTAAAGTCGCAAATGCGCAAGGGCATGCTTGAATACTGCATCATGCTGCTGCTCCATAAAGAGCCGGCCTATGCTTCGGACATCATCCAGAAGCTGAAAGAGGCCAGATTGATCGTAGTGGAGGGGACGCTTTATCCGTTGCTCACCCGTCTGAAGAACGACGACCTGCTGAGCTACGAATGGATAGAGTCCACCCAAGGGCCCCCTCGTAAGTATTATCGGTTGACGGAGAAAGGAGAAGTCTTCCTCGGGGAACTGGAAATATCCTGGAAAGAACTGAACGAGACAGTCAACCACATCAGCAATTCGTAACCTGTAATTCATACTTTGTAATTCATCATTAAAAACATATTAGCAATGAAAAAGACATTAACTGTAAACTTAGGCGGAACTGTTTTCAACATTGACGACGACGCATACCGCCTTCTGGATAACTACCTGAGTAACCTCAAACTGCATTTCCGCAAAGATGCCGGTGCAGAAGAGATAGTAGATGATATTGAGCGCCGCATTTCCGAGCTTTTTGCCGAGAAACTGTCTGCCGGTTCGCAAGTAATTACGATAGCCGATGTGGAAGAAGTGATTGCCCGCATGGGAAAGCCGGAAGATATGGAGGCAGGAGAGGAGAGTACCGGTTCCGCTTCGGGCGGTGCAAATGCAGGCAGTAGTTCTGCATCCGGAAGTTGGAGTACCGGTACTGCTTATGGATCTACGCGTCGGCGCCTTTACCGTAACCCGGACGACAAGATGCTGGGTGGCGTAATTAGCGGTATGGCTGCCTATCTGGGATGGGATGTGACCTTGCTTCGTCTGTTGCTGCTCGTCGTTCTGATTTGTGGAGTAGGTACGCTGATACCGGTTTATATTGTATGCTGGCTGATTATTCCGGAGGCCAGTACGGCAGCCGAAAAACTGAGTATGCGCGGCGAAGCTGTTACGGTAGAGAATATCGGAAAGACCGTGACCGACGGTTTTGAGAAAATGGCTAACGGTGTGAATGACTATATGAAGTCTGACAAACCGCGTACTGCTCTGCAGAAATTGGGTGATACACTGGTGATGATTGCCGGTTGGATTCTGAAACTTTGTGTGGTGATATTCGCTATCATTTGCAGTCCGATACTGTTTGTGGTCGGGGTGGTGTTTGTAGCTCTGCTGTTTGCTGCGGTGATGGTGGCTGTCGGTGGTGGCGCGGCGCTGATTTCGCTCTTCCCGATGTTTGATGTGGTACTGCCTACTTCTCCGTTGTCTGCCATTGTGCTGTACATTGCAGGTATCTTGGTGGTAGGTATTCCTTTGGTCAGCCTTGTATGGGCAATCTTCGGACAGGTGTTTAAATGGCAACCCATGAATTCCGGTCTGAAGTGGACACTGGTTATTCTTTGGATTGTGAGCGCAGCTTGTTTTGGTATCTGCTTCGCAATACAAGGGGCTACTTTCCCGGAACTTGGAATTTTTAATATATAGAGGATAGCATCCCTACAAGAATACAATACTTTGTATTACAGTAAATTAATACTTTGTACTACAATAATTTAATATCGTGTTTGCAGGAAGTTAATTCCGTGTAAACACGATATTAATTTTCTTTTTTCCTTCCTCCCTTTCTTCTTTATAAAGAGTTTAAAGTCCCTCTCTTTTTGAATTCATCTTCCTCTTTCCCCATCTTGTTTTTGCATTGTCTCCTACACCCTACACCCGCTTTGCAATACTTTTATTGATAGGCAGTTACGGGTGTATAAGAGGTTTGTAGGGTGTATAAGGATTATTTACTTCTCCTACACCAATTATCTATTTCCCTTATAGTTAGTGTTTTATCCCCATTCTTTATTTCCCATAATATAATGTGATTTTCTTCATTTTCCTTGTTGTTTTTGTACTTTTCCCTTATTAGTAATGCAGTTCTGGAACTTGCTAAACTTCGTTTCATGTATGAGGGCTCTACGGGGGACAACCGGAAACCGTAGAGCCCTCGGATGGCAACTGTTCGGCCCACAATTGGAGGACGAAGTTATGTAACGTGTATAATCACGTAAACTGCTGTATATACGGTGATTATGTACGGTGCAATCTCGGTTTTATTCCATTCTTTAGGGAGATTGTGCCCAAGGAATAGCTTTGAAGAATTTTGGTAGAAGAGTATGTTAAATCCGCACATCAGAGTATGTGTCAACTGATTGATTTTTAATGAAATAATGCTTTTGCAGAAAAAGATTGCCATTTTATTCACAAGAATATTTTGTAATTTCGTTTCTTGGTTTTACCTTTGCATCCGTTAAACAAACGCTTATTGAATGCCTTAGCATCTATAAACGTTTCGTTATCAGTCTTGTAAGGCGTAAAAACTGTACAAACCCATTTGAAGCAGATTTTTCAACCTTCAAAAGCACCAGCTTGCTTCTCCTGCGATAGGGGAGGTGTTAACTGGACAATGGACGTACCAATTTCAAATCCAAGAAATTACGTTCTAACCGGAAGGGGATTCATTCCCCCGGTGTCCCCAAAGAATATCCTTTCGTGAACGCTCATAAAGAAGAAATACACTGGTATGCCTTGCGCATTACTTATAGCCGGGAACTGGCTTTAAAGCAGTTTCTGGATGCCGAGCAAGTGGAAAACTTCGTTCCTATGCGTTACGAATACGTCACGAGGCAAGAGCGGCGCATCCGCAAATTGGTTCCTGCTATACACAACTTGGTGTTTATCCGTGGTTCCCGCCAGCAAATAGATGAAATCAAGGAAACTAAAGCTGCTATTTTTCCACTTCGTTATATAATGGATCGTGAATCCCGTCAGCCCATTGTTGTTCCTGATGTTCAGATGCGCAACTTTATTGCTGTTGCCGGTACATTCGATCAGCAAGTCATTTATCTGCCACCTACCGACTTTTCTATGAATAGAGGTGATCGTGTCCGTATCACCGGTGGTATCTTCGAAGGTGTTGAAGGCGTTTTTGTCCGTATCAAAGGCGACCGCCGTGTTGTTGTTTCCATCCAGGGGGTCATGGCTGTAGCTACTACTTTTATCCATCCGTCTCTTATTGAGAAAATAGAAGAATAGAATAAAACTCTATCTTACTCTGTAGCTTCGCGGTGCAATTGATTCTTTTGTAAGTAATCATTGTGAGTACTTTATCAAAAGGATACGCTCTAATTTAGTATAAATCCATAGATTTATGATTCTGTGACAGATTCGTTGAAACATAAAACAATCCAAGGTGTCGGATGGAGTTTCATTGACAATATCGCAAGTTCAGGTATTACCTTTTTGGTAGGACTTGTGCTTGCTCGTCTCTTAACTCCTGAAGAGTATGGAGTAATGGCCATGATAGCTATATTTATTGCAATATCTAATTCCATTATAGACAGTGGCTTTTCCAATGCATTGATACGAAAGATACATGTAGAGCGAATTGATTATAATACAGTCTTTTGTTTTAATTTGATAGTCAGTATTCTTATTTATGTACTTCTCTATATATCTTCTCCTGCTATTAGTCTATTTTTTAATGAGCCTATTTTGAAAGGAGTAACAAGAGTAATCGGATGGGTACTGATAATTAATGCACTTGCTATTATTCCTCGTACTCAATTTGTGAAGAATATAGATTTTAAAACACAGACCAAAGCGTCTTTTATATCTTCTATTAGTAGTGGAGTTATTGGAATAGGGATGGCGTTAGGAGGTATGGGAGTATGGAGTTTAGTTGGGCAACAACTGTCTCGTCAGTTTTTGAATACTTTATTACTTTGGTTTTATAGCAAATGGTATCCGGTATGGGAATTCTCTGCAAAAAGTTTTAAAGAATTGTTTGGCTTTGGTTCTAAATTGTTACTTTCGGGATTATTGGATACTATTTATAAGAATATTTATTATATTGTAATAGGACGTTTTTATACTTCTATACAGTTAGGACAATACACTCGTGCTGAACAGTTCAATACAATATTTTCTAGTAATTTGAGTCGGATTGTGCAGCGCGTTAGTTATCCTATGCTCAGTTCCATACAGGAAGAACAAAAACGTTTGCGTGAGGCTTATCGGCGTGTAATAAAGACTACCATGCTTGTAACCTTTGCTTGTATGCTTGGACTTGCTGCTATAGCTAAGCCTTTAATCATAATTCTAATAGGGGAGAAATGGTTACCGGCTGTTGCTTTTTTGCAAATTATCTGTTTTGCGGGTATGCTTTATCCGCTCCATGCTATCAATTTGAATATTTTGCAGGTAAAGGGGCGTTCGGATTTATTTCTTAAATTGGAAATTGTCAAGAAAATCATAGCGATAGGTCCTGTCGTTATGGGAATCTACTATGGAATCGAGTATATGTTGTGGGGCAGTGTTCTAACTTCTGTCATAGCTTATTTTTTTAATAGCTATTATTCAGCAGAATTAATACATTATCCTACAACTGACCAAATAAAAGATATATTACCTATTTTTATTGTTTCTTTGACTGTTGCTATCGTTATGTGGAGTCTATCTATGCTAAACATTTCCGTTTACATACAACTTCCTATTCAATTAGTTGTAGGCATGGTATTGGCTATTACCGCCTATGAACAGTTACAACTCCCCGAATATTTTGAGTTAAAGCAACTTGTACTTTCTGCTATTCGTAAGAAATAAAAATCAGAAATATTATTATTAAATGAGATGGGAAACAAAGTAATTACGGTTACTTCTCCGTTACTTCCTTCACTAGACGATTTTATACCCTATCTGCAAGATATTTGGGATCGTAAGTGGTTGACTAATAATGGTCATTATCATAAGGAGTTGGAGAGAGCCTTGTGCGAGTATTTGGAAGTGCCTTATATCAGTTTGTTTACCAACGGTACTTTGCCGTTGATGTGTGCATTGCAAGCGTTGCGTATTACGGGTGAAGTGATAACCACTCCTTATAGTTTTGTTGCTACTACTCACGCTTTGTGGTGGAATGGCATCAAACCTATATTCGTGGATATTAATCCTGAGACTTGCAATATCGATCCTGATAAGATTGAAGCTGCAATAACTCCTAAAACAACAGCTATCATGCCTGTTCATGTGTATGGTAAACCTTGTGATGTGGAACGCATCCAAGAGATAGCCGATAAGTATGGCTTGAAAGTCATTTATGATGCTGCACATGCTTTTGGCGTGAAAGTAAATGGAAAATCAATACTGGAAGCTGGTGATATTTCGACGCTGAGTTTTCATGCTACGAAAGTATATAATACGATTGAGGGGGGAGCCTTAATATGTCACGATGAAAAAACGAAAAATCGTATTGATTATTTGAAAAATTTTGGTTTTGCAGGAGAAACAACGATTGTGGCTCCTGGTATCAATGGCAAAATGGATGAAGTGCGTGCAGTTTATGGTCTGCTAAATTTGAAGCAAGTGGATGCGGCAATAAACTCTCGTCAACAAGTAGCCATCAAGTATCGTGAAGTTTTACGAAATGTAGAAGGTATTAGCTTTATGGAAGACATGCCGGGAGTTCATCACAATTATGCTTATTTTCCCATTTTCGTGGATGCTCCAAAATATGGCATGACTCGTGATGAACTTTATTTCAAAATGAAAGAGCAGAACATATTGAGCAGACGTTATTTTTATCCACTTATAAGTGAGTTTTCTACTTACAGAGGATTGGAGTCTGCAAAACCTGAAAATTTGTCAGTGTCGCATAAGATTGCCAATAGTGTGATTTGTTTACCGATGTACCATAATCTTGATAATAGTGCTATAGAGTATATCCTAAATTTGATAGTTAAATAATGAAACAAAAAAGACTTCTTCTTCTTGGTGGCCTGCGTTATTTGCTTCCAGTAATAGAGGCGGCTCATAAACAAGGTTACTATGTAATAACTTGTGATTATATTCCGAATAATATAGCTCATAAATATTCTGACGAATACCATAATGTAAGTATTATAGATAAAGAGACGGTACTAGCTTTGGCACATGAACTTCAGATAGATGGTATTATGTCCTTTGCTGTTGATCCTGGAGTTGTAACTGCTGCTTATGTGCAGGAACAGATGGGGCTACCAGCATTTGGACCTTATGAATCAGTCTGTATTTTGCAGAATAAGGATAAATTTCGTAACTTTTTGACACAACATGGCTTTAATGTTCCGAGAGCCAAAGGCTTTTCTTCTATAGAAGAGGCTTTGGATGAAACTTACTGGTATTCTTGGCCTGTGATAGTAAAGCCTACAGATGCAGCAGGTAGTAAAGGGGTAACGAGGGTTAATAGCTTGGAAGATTTGGAACCAGCACTTAAGCATGCATTTGAGCATTCCATATCCAAGCGGGTAATCGTAGAAGAGTTTATCGAAAAACAAGGATATTCTTCTGATACGGATAGTTTTTCCGTGAATGGAGAGTTAAAGTTTGTGTCATATTCTGCGCAACGGTTTGATGATGATGCAGCTAATCCATATACGCCATCTGCTTACAGTTGGCCTTCAACTTTTACAATAGAGCAAAAGACCGAGCTAACTTCTGAATTACAGCGATTGTTAAAGCTTTTGAGGATGCATACTTCTATCTATAATATTGAAACCCGTATAGGATCGAATGGGAAGCCTTATATAATGGAGGTTTCTCCAAGAGGCGGTGGCAATCGTCTAGCTGAAATGCTTCATTTTGCGACAGGAGTTGATCTGATAACTAATGCTGTGCGTGCAGCAGTAGGCGATGAAATTGAGAAAATAGAACAAAGAGCTTATTGCGGGCATTGGGCAGAGGTGATATTGCATGCAGACAGAGATGGACGTTTTAAATCATTAGCTATTGACGAAAAAATTTATCAGGCTCATGTAGTTCAAACAGATTTGTGGGTTAAGGAAAATAATAAAGTTTCTGCATTCAAGGGTGCTAATGATGCAATAGGTACATTAGTCTTGAAATTTGATTCAGAATCAGAATTAGAACAGACTTTAGCTCATCAAAAGGATTGGCTGACTGTTGAATTAAAATGATGGTAACTATATGTAAGTAATATTTTGGTACTTTTACAATGATGGATAAATTGATTTTTATACATATAGGTGCGGATGAAAAATTTTATAGATTGGCACGGGAACAATTTAGCAATATAGAATATCTTCATAATATATATTATTTAAAGTCCAATATAAATAAAAGACTTGATAACCTGATAGTTATTGATAGCTTTAAGGCTTTATTCAATGAAATATCAAAAATACCATATTTTGCATTAATTCTTCATTCCAGATGCGGTATTCCTGAATTTTATTTCAAAAAAATACCTCGTGAAAAAATAATAGTTTGGATTTCATTTGGTTTTGATTTATACAGTGATACTTCTTTTTTACACTTGGATAGAACCCCTTTGAAATATCCATTGTTCAAATCTAAGACTATACATTATCTTTGTAAGCATCCAATTTCTTATATATTAAGAAGAATCTTTGTAATTTGGAAGCATAAATTAGGATATTCTTTTTTTATGAAAAGAATTGATTACGTTTCAACAAGATTGCATATAGAGTTTGAACTTTTATCTGTTGAATATCCACATGCCAAAAATTTTTCTTTTTCATATATTGGTAAAGAGGATGTATTAACTACTAAGATACATGATTTAAATGATAGTAATCGTATATTGGTAGGAAATTCGGCTTCAATAGAGAATAATCATTTTGACCTTTTTGAGAGAATAAGATGTTCTAATTTAACGAAGAAATATAACCTTATTGTTCCTATAAATTATGGAAATGAATTATATAAAAAAGAAGTTGAAAAGAAGGGTGTTAAATATTTTGGAAAGAATATAGAACTGTTGAAGAATTTTATTCCTTATAAAGAGTATGTGCAGCTTCTTTCTTCATGTAAAGTTGGTATTATGGGACATTTGAGGCAACAGGCTTTAGGAAATATAGAATTATTAATATTAAATGGCGCAAAAATATTTGTCTATAAGGATAGTGTAATATATAAGTGTTATAAACAAATAGGAATAAAATTATTTACTATAGAAGATGATTTGAATATAAATAATATTGATACGCCTTTATCAGTAGATATAGCAAATAATAATCGTAATATTCTTATTGAATATTTTTCCTATACTCGTAGCTTACAGGATTTGAAATTATCTATACAGAATATTGTTGAAAATCATAGATGATCTATTTCTTTATTTTATCTTTTATATTAATAGGTATTTTTTTGTATGATATACGAAATTGTCGTACGAAAAGAGTGGAATATTATTATTTCATTTTTATGTTATTGTCTCTGTTATCAGGTTTTAGTTATAGATTGGGGGCTGATACAATTTCGTATATGAATGAATATAAATCTTATAGTGATAATGTATTAATACTTTCATTTAATTATATTTTTTCATTTGCGGAGACAGATAGGATGCCCTTGTGGATCTTGCTGAATACAATTTTCCGAATGTTTCATGCTGACTTTTGGGTTTTTCATTTGTTTCAGTCTATTGTCATTAACTATGCTGTATGTTTTATTTTTCATAAATATAGTAATTGTTCTTTTGTTGCCCTTTTATTGTATTATATTGTAATATTCCCTTATTTTAATTTTGAGATTTTGCGTGAAAGTTTTTCTGTAGCTATTTTTTTGTTCTTGGTTCCAAGCCTTTTAGCTAAATCTTATTTTAAATATTATATAGGTATATTATTTGCATTGGGATTTCATATTTCTGCTTCTGTCTTGTTTTTTGTGCCTTTTATGGAGATAATATCTCGACAAAAATTCGGATTTGTTATTTTTGTAATTATTATAGTTGTGATTCTATTTTGTTCTCAATATTTTACAGAATCCCTGTTGTTACTGTTGAATATTGATTTGTATGCAGATAAGGCATTAGGATATTTTACAAATACAAAATATTCTTTATCTAAATTGAACGTTTCATTTGTTGTCAATATTTTATTTTTTATAGTTTTGCCATATGTATTATATGCTTTTTCATATAAAAAAAGGGAATATAAAAATCTTTCTTTATTTCCATTAGTAGGAATGTATACATTAATATATGCTGCAACATTAATAGTCCCGATCTTTTATCGTTTAAACAATTATTTTATAATATTTTTTATTATATGTATATCTGGCATGTGGAAAGGCTGGCATTTTGAAAGAATCTCCATTAGCGTAGTTAAATTTATTGGGCGTTTCCTTTTGTTATGTTTTTTGCTTTTTAAGTTGAGCTTATATTGGCTTCCTTTGTATCCAACTATATATCCTTCGTATTCAAGATATTATCCTTATGAATCTGTTATATATAAACACACTGATCCTATTCGTGAACGTATATTTTTTAATTTAGACAAATAGTAAGCTATTACTTGTAGTGTGTTAATTGATTTCTTTATTATTATCATGAGAATCTATATTTCTGCTAGCATTGTAAAATTATTTTAGAGGAATGGAAATTATACTTGTTTTTATTTGCTGTACTTTTTCGTGATAATTCTTAGTGTATAACTATTACGATATTGTTTATTCATACTATCTTTTGTATTGCCTGTCGGCAATGAGAAATTATTGAAATATTCATGAAATGAACCATAAAATGGAGTTTATAAAATGAAAATACTTAAATCAGTAGATTTGTATAAGTACAATACGATGAAATTACATTGTTTTGCAGAAATTATGTACATACCGGAGTCTGTTAATGAATTAGTTGAACTTATCACTATGCTGAAGGAGCAGCATCTTAATTTCTATTGTTTAGGAGCAGGTAGTAATATCATTTTTGCGGAGAGAGTAGAAAGACCTATTATTAATTTGATGTTTTTTGACAATAGCTTATGCTATTGTGAGAATGGCATTGTGCAATGTGGTGCCTCTGTAAGAATCCAGAAACTTATTTCATGGCTTAAAAACTATTCTTTAGGAGGTATTGAATATTTATTTTCTGTTCCTTCCAGTGTAGGGGGGGCTGTATATATGAATGCAGGCCGTGGTCGTAAGTTTAATATGTCAATATCAGATTATATTCAAATGGTAAAATACTTGGATCTATCTGATATGAAAATCAAAACTCTTTGTGGAAATGAATACTTCTCATATAGAACATCTCCTTTTCAAAAAATAAATGTTGTAATACTGAACGTGTTTTTTAAATTCAAAAAACAAGAATTAGCAGTAACTGAAAGATTAATAAAAGAGAGGTTGGAGTACTCAAAGAAGACTTTATCTGCAGATAAACCAAGTTGTGGCTCTGTGTTTAATAAGGTAAATCCATTTATTATTAGATTGTTTATGGGCAAAGTGAGTGGTGGAGCCATGTTTTCTCAAAAGACTCCTAATTGGATTTGTAATATGGGTAATGCTACTGCTAAAGATATTGAAAATTTAGTAGGGAGGGTTATTAGAATTCATAGATTGTTTTTGTTAAAATATAATTTAGAGATTCGTTTTTTTAAATAAATCATGATGCATATATTACATATTTCAGGATCGTATGGAGGTACAGAGGTTTATAAGAATCTGTATTCTTCTTTGGACAATTTAGGAATACGGCAAACTATATTTGTGCCTTTGAATGCTGCTAATCATGATAGGATAGGTAGTCACTATATTGATTTTAAGGTCTCAGGATCTCGTATTATTTATTCGGTAGCTTTAAAACCTTGGCATCGCTTCTTTTATAAAAATAAAATAAATGTTATAACAAGGGAAATAGAGAGAGAGGTTGATCTACGGTGTGTAGATATTATCCATGCTTCTACATTATGTATGGATGGAGCAGTTGCTTATGAGTTAAAAAAAAAGTTTGATATACCTTATTTATCTGCAGTACGAAATACAGATATATCAGTTTATTACAAATATTTTAAATGGCAGATTCCTTACTTTTCTAAGGTTTTTTCCGAAGCTGCTAACATTGCTTTTATTTCTCCTCAATATAAAAATTTTTATTTGAAGAATTTTGTAGCAGAGAGTAAACAGAAAAATGTCATAAATAAAATTGTAATAATTCCTAATGGTATAGATGCACTTTTTCTCAAGAAAAGATTCATGGCATTCAAGGAGCTGTCGCGTCCTATAAAAGTTGTTTTTGCTTCTGCGTTTGTGAGAAATAAGGGGTTGATGGAAATAATCAATGCTATTGCTTTATTGAGAAATGAAGGGTATGATATAACTCTGAATGCTATTGGAAAAGGTTTGCCTTTTAGAAGAGAAAATACTAATTATATAGATAAAGTGGAAAAATTGGCAGAGAAATACGATTGGATCGAATTGCAGAATTTTTTACCAAAAGATTTATTACGTGAAGCTTTTTCACAAAGTGATATTTATGTGATGCCATCTCAACCGGAAACTTTTGGTTTAGTTTATGTAGAGGCACTTTCGCAAAAACTTCCTATCGTTTATGGTAAAGGAGAGGGATTTGATGGCTATTTTGAAGAATCTTTTGTTGGTTATGCAGCAATTCCTTTTGATGTAAATGATATAGCCGAGAAGATAAGACTTGTGGTAGATAATTATGATAAAATAATTGCTAATATTAGTAGTCTTGATTTGAATAATTTATTTAGTTGGGAAAGTATTTCTGAAAAATATGCGGAATTATATATGAAAATAACTGTACAATGAAAAAACTAGCACTTCTGTCTTTTCATAATGCGGCCAATTACGGTGCTGCTTTACAAGCATATGCCTTGCAACATGTTTTGTCTCAGAAAGGATATAATTGTGAATATATTAATTATCAGAATAAACAGCGGCGAAATGAATACAATATGGCATATCATGTTGTAGAATGTTTGAAGCAAAAGAAACTTAAATCAGCGTTAGTTTATTTCTTAGGTAGTCCGTTTATGTTTATTAGGAAGAGGAGATTCAGGAAGTTCTATGACCATTATCTTAAATGTACTGACACAATCTATTCAACACGACAGTCGGTTGCTATATTAAATAGTCAATATGATAAATTTATAGTGGGAAGTGATCAGGTGTGGAACTATGAAAACAATGGAGGTGATTTCGTGTATATGCTTGATTTTGTAGAAAAAAGAGAAAAAAAAGTCTCTTATTCTTCGAGCTTTGGTCTATGTTCAATACCTGATGAATTATTGGAAAAATACAGAAAGTATTTAAATGATATCAAGTATTTGTCAGTACGTGAAAGCTATGGTGTAGAAATAATTAGAAAACTTACTGGGCGGACAGCTAAATTAGTTTTGGATCCAGTCTTTTTAGTAAAGAAAGAAGATTGGCAATCTTTGTGCCATATTATAAATGAAAAATATATTTTTTCTTATACCAATCAACCTCACCAATTTAATATATTTCTAAGCCAAACGACATTTAATATTAGAAAATATAAACATTACAAATTAGCACGTGCTACTACAGTTTTAGATTTTTTATCTAATTCTACAAGAGTTAAATATACAATGTCCCCAACAGAATTTGTTAGTGTCATTAATTGTGCTGACTTGGTAGTGTCTGCATCATTTCATTGTATCTCGTTAGCTATTATTCTAAATAGACCTTTTGTTGCTATTTTAGCTGGGGATATGGGAAAGGATGAAAGAATATTAAGCCTATTGAACTTATTGGGTTTGCAAGATAGAATATTATCTTCTTTCATGACACTAAATAAGGTTATGGAAAAAATAGATTACGATAGGGTAAACCAAAAGATTACTTCATTAAGAAATGATTCACTTTCATTTTTGAAAGAGAGTATAGAAGATAATTAATATAATATATTGGTATGGATACAATTAAAATTGCTGTAATCGGTCTCGGTTACGTAGGGCTCCCTTTGGCCCGACTTTTCTCAACGAAGTATAAAACAGTTGGTTTTGATATGAACCGGATGCGAGTGGATGCATTGATGGCAGGGCATGATGCTACATTGGAAGTTTCGGATGAATTGCTACAAGATGCTATTCTAAATCATGGTTTTGTCTGCACAACAGAACTCGAAGACATGAAGGATTGTAATTTCTATGTGGTAGCTGTACCTACTCCTGTTGATGCTAATAATCGGCCAGACTTGAAACCTTTGTCGGGGGCAAGCGAGACGGTGGGTAAGGTTATCTCCAAAGGAGATATTGTGGTATATGAATCAACTGTTTATCCAGGAGTTACGGAAGAAGAATGTTTGCCAGTGATTGAAAGAGTTTCCGGCTTGAAATTCAATGTGGATTTCTTTGCAGGTTACTCTCCTGAACGGATTAATCCAGGGGATAAAGAACACACCGTGGAGAAAATAAAGAAAGTAACTTCTGGTTCGACTCCTGAGGTTGCAGACATTGTTGATAGAGTGTATAATTCTGTTTTGTTGAATGGAACTCATAAGGCTCCTTCTATCAAAGTAGCAGAAGCTTCGAAAATTATTGAGAATTCACAGCGTGATGTAAATATTGCGTTTATGAATGAATTGGCAAAAATCTTCAATGCGATGGGAATTGATACGAATGATGTGATAGAAGCCGCTTCTTCTAAATGGAATTTTATAAAGCTGAAACCGGGCTTGGTTGGTGGACATTGTATCAGTGTAGATCCATACTACCTGATACAGAAGGCACAAGTCTATGGGGTACTGCCACGGATGATGTCTGCTGCTCGTCGGTTGAATGATGGTATGGGAGACTATGTCGCTAATCAGGTGATTAAGTTGATGAATAAGAAAGGGATTTTGGTAAAAGATGCTAAAATTCTGTTATTAGGTATCACATTTAAGGAGAATTGCCCAGATATTCGTAATACAAAGATTGTGGATATCTACAGTACATTGTCTGAATACACTAGGAACATTACGGTATATGATCCTTGGGCAAATACAGCTAAGGTTAAGCATGAATATGGTATTGCCCTTGCTGAAAACTCTTTGAGAGAGTTGCGAGGAAAGTTTGATGCCGTCGTTTTAGGGGTAGCTCATGATGTTTTTAAGAATGAAGATATTCGTTCTTTTTTGAAAGAAAAGAATGGAGTTATATACGATGTAAAAGGAGTTCTAGATAGAACAGTTATTGATGGAAGACTATAAGCTATGCTTTCTGTAATTTGTCCAATTTATAATGAAGCAAAATATATTGATATTTGTGTTCAGTCTATTTTGCTTCAGGATTTTCCAAAGGATAAACTGGAAGTATTATTTGTAGATGGTATAAGCACGGATGGAACTCGTGACATTATAAATAGTTATTCCCGACAATATTCTTTTATCCATTTATTAGATAATGAAAGGCGTATAGTGCCGGTTGCCATGAATATTGGCATAAAGGCTTCCAAAGGAGATGTAATAATGCGTTTGGATGCCCACGCTCAATATCCTCCGAATTATTTTTCCGCACTAGTGTTGAAATTATACCAATTGAATGCTGATAATGTGGGGACAATTTGTAGGACTGATGTACTGAACAAGACCCCCAAGACTTTGGCTATTCGAACAGTATTGGGTAATAAATTGGGTGTTGGTAATTCTACTTTCCGATTAGGAATTGATAAAGTGATGGAAGTGGATACGGTTCCTTTTGGTTGCTGGAAAAGGGACGTTTTTGAAAAATATGGTTTTTATGATGAGCGCTTGATACGGAATCAGGATATAGAATTGAATAAACGGATAGCTCATGGTGGAGGGCATATTTTTATTGTACCTGATACGTATTGTACCTATTTGGCTCGTGAAACATTCAAAGGATTGGCTAAGAATAATTTTGGAAATGGGAGATGGAATGTTTTGACGGTATATTATACAAAGCAATTTAGATCATTATCGGTGAGGCATTTCATACCATTGCTGTTTTTACTTTCTTTATTTCTACCTTTATTATTTGCTTTGTTTTATACTCCATTTGCTTATTTGCCATTTTTATTTTTATCAATGTATTTATTGGTTCTTTCTAGCATGAGTTTGTATTTGTCTATAAGTAAGAAACTCAATGCATTTTATTTATTAACGACTTTTGTCATATTACATGTATCTTATGGATATGGTTCGTTAGTGGGAATTTTAAATTGCATAAGTCATGGAAAATGCTGATTGTCGGAGTCAAAAAGGAACTCTCTTTTCTTGGATGTGGAAAAAGTTGTATAAAGAAAAAGTGCCGGTTCCCTATTATTGTTATTATTCCTTGTTTACTATTATATTAAAGCCTATAAGAAAGTGGTTTTCTGCCGTATTTATTCCTACTATTCCTTTCTCTAACTTAAGGGTGCAGTGCTATAGATGGTGTGGCTACAAAATAGGTAAGAATACTTTTATAGGGATGCGCTGTTATTTGGATGATATGTGTTATGATTTGATTGAAATAGGTGATAATGTGACAATATCTTATGGCGTTTTTTTGGCATGTCATGGTCGGAAACAAGGACATAATAGGCTGGTCATAAAAGAGGGGGCTTATATTGGAATGAATAGTTCTATAATTGCCCGTAATAATGATGGAATAGTAATCGGAAAGAATGCAGTAGTAGGAGCTTGTAGCTTAGTGAATAAATCAGTTATGGATAATTCGGTAGTGGTTGGTGTTCCTGCTAGAAAAATTAAGTAAAGTCTAATAGACGTTTTAGATATATGTTTTTAAAGTTTGTTTTTGACCGAGGGACAGCACTCTTTGGGTTAATTTTTCTATCTCCTATTTTATTTGTTGTAGCTATTCTGATTCATGTTAAGATGCCGGGGGGGGCTGTTATCTTTAAGCAAAAAAGGGTAGGACAGTACGGTAAGTTATTTACTATGTATAAGTTCCGCTCAATGACCGTCGGCCATTCAGGGAGTTCGGTTTCTGTAAAAGGCGAAGGACGCATTACTCCTTTAGGAGCAAAGTTACGAAAATATAAATTAGATGAATTACCTGAATTGTGGAATGTATTGATAGGGGATATGAGTTTTGTTGGTCCTCGTCCTGATGTCCCAGGTTATGCAGATAGACTTGAAGGGGAGAATAGAAGAATACTACTTCTGAAGCCTGGTATTACCGGTCCTGCTAGTTTAAAATATCGTAATGAAGAAGAATTGTTAGCAGAACAGGAAGACCCCCAGAAATACAATGACCAGATACTGTTTCCTGATAAAGTAAAAATCAATATAGAATATTTGAATAACTGGTCTTTTGGGTATGATATTAAAATCATTATATATACGGTACTGGGAAAGGATTTGTGAAGTACTTTCCTTTCTTTTTATTCCACTCTATATACGAAAATCGGATCATCATAAATAATTTTCTTATGAACAATAGAATATGGCTTTCGCTTGCCCACATGAGTGGTCGTGAGCAAGACTTTATAAAAGAAGCTTTTGATACAAACTGGGTAGTTCCTTTAGGCCCCAATGTAGATGCTTTCGAGAAATCTTTAGCAGAATATCTGGGGAAAGAGCGCTATGTAACGGCTTTGAGTGCCGGTACGGCTGCTCTTCATTTAGGATTGATTCTACTTGGCGTGAAACCTGGCGATGAAGTGATCTGCCAAAGCTTTACATTTGCTGCTTCTGCCAATCCTATTTCTTATCTGGAGGCAGAACCGGTATTTGTGGATAGTGAAAAGGATACCTGGAATATGGATCCGGTGTTACTGGAAGAGGCAATCAAGGACCGTTTGAGAAAGACAGGACGGGTACCTAAGGCAATTATTCCCGTTCATCTTTATGGTATGCCTGCCAAGATGAAAGAAATCATGGAAGTAGCACAGCGCTATGATATTCCTATCCTTGAAGATGCGGCAGAAGCTTTGGGCTCAGAATTGTATGGACAGAAGTGCGGTACTTTTGGTGAATTGGCTGCCTTGTCCTTCAATGGGAATAAAATGATTACGACTTCCGGCGGCGGTGCTTTGATTTGTCGTACGCCAGAGGAAGCAAAGCAGACGAAGTTCTATGCAACCCAGGCTCGTGATGCAGCCCCTCATTATCAGCATACGCATATCGGTTACAACTACCGTATGAGTAATATTTGTGCAGGCATCGGCCGTGGTCAGATGTTTGTCTTGGATGAACATGTGGCCAGGAGACGTGCCATTCATGACCTTTATACTGAGTTACTGAAGAACGTCCCGGGAATAACCGTAATGCAGAATCCTGATGAGGATACTGACTCTAATTTCTGGTTGACTTGTATTCTGGTTGATCCCGACAAAGCCGGTAAGACTCGTGAAGATATCCGATTGAAATTAGATGCCGAGAATATTGAGACTCGTCCTTTGTGGAAGCCAATGCATTTGCAGCCGGTTTTCAAAGATGCTCCTTTCTATGGAAATGGGACGAGTGAGCGGTTGTTTGATATCGGTTTATGCCTGCCTTCCGGCCCGACATTGACAGATAGTGATATACAGCGGGTAGTTGATACAATAAAGGCAGTATGAATATGAAACTATAGCTGCCAGGCTAAGAACTATAACAGATATAAAAATGCCGATAAGTATGTGTCTCCACTACTTATCGGCATTTCTTATATCTTCCTTTTAATCAAATTTACTTTTTCAGTCTCAGTACACGGATTCCCGTCCACTTATTATTATCCTTCAACATTTGCGATAAAGCCACTTTAGAAACAACTACTTTTTTATCGGTAGAAGAAGCATGTACTAATGTAAGTTTGTCATCTGCGTAGAAAGCAATACCCATGTGGGCTACGTCCAAGCCGGGAGTATTGGTGGTGATGGCAATGATGTCACCGTCTTTAATCCAGGGAAGACCGGCAACGGGAAGTTTGGCTTTGGGGAGATAATGAACGTTTTGACCGGACAGTGATTTCTCTATTTCCTTCATTTTTGCAACGTTCTCCGGCGAGTTGGCCAGTTGCTTGTACTGTTGGGGATGAGACGACATGTAAGAGATGGAAAGCTTTTCAGTGTCGGGGCTCATGTTACCGGTCACATCTTCGAGGATGCCATTGCGTACACCGTTGTTTATCCAGTCGGCAATGTAATGCAGGCGGGAAGTGTAACCGTCGATATTGCCATTACGGTAACGGATCTTCTGCAGGTTGTCGGCAAAGGCACTTTCGGAAATATCTCCGTCCGCTAACTTGGGAGTAAGTGTTTCTGCCAGTACATATTCTACAAAAGTAGTACAGTCCATTTCATCACAATTGATGATAAGTTCTTCGGGACCGTCTGCTTCGAGAGTGTGGGCTACGTAAGGAACATCCAAATACTTTATTCCATTGCTCAGCACATCTTTTCCTCCTTGTGCAGAGACAGAAGTCACCATAGCTGCGGCACAAAGGGCGCTGAACATAATTTTAGTCATTGATTTCATTGTTTTCTCTTTTAATTATTATTCTTATTTTATCCTAAAACATAAAAAGGATGCAGCAAATTTACTACATCCTTTTCATAAATACTTAATCCGAAGGGATTAAAATTCAATATTGCAGAATTAAATTTTTATAATCCTCTTTTTTGTCGAACGGAACAATCGCGAAACCATACTCAATGGCGCTGTCTTTACCCGGACGGATCAGATAAGGTTCGTGAGGGGTTGCTCCCCAACTGTTATCTCCTCCAACGCCCATCATACGATAGTCTATGAACATATCCACCAGCTTCTCCGGTTGCGGGTCTGTGAGGTGGCGATGGTTGGTCTTGTCGGTACGCGGGGCACCATTGTCAATCGTGTCGCCGCTATCCAGGCTTCCCAAAGGATAGTTGGAAGCATTCAGCTCAAACGTGCGGTCGGCAATAAACAGCAGACCTTCCTGAGACTTACGGGCTAGAGCACACCAGTAAATATCCGTGCGATGGTTGTTCTCCTGCGGACGGACATACGGTTCGTACATATCCTTGATGGGAGTAGTGCACTCTCCGATGAACTGGGAAGTGCGGCGGTCGCGGTAGTTCTCTTTCGGGCCACGGCCATAGTAGGTCAACGTTGTGAATACGTCGGACAACTGCATCCGCAAACCTACACGCGGTATCATCGGTGCCTGGTTGCCTTCGGCTACGAACTGGTTATCGACTTTGATAATGCCATTGGCATATATCTTATAAGTAATATTCCAGCGGGCATCTGTCTGCGGGAAGTGGTAGGCTACTTTTACAGTGGTAGAGTCAAGACCTTGGGATACTTTGAAACTCTCGGCTTTCAAATCTTGATAGCTGGCTTCTTTCCACACTTTGAGACGGGTGGGGAGTTGTGCTCCGTAATCATTGTCTGTCGGTGCACGCCAGAAGAAGGGGCGGGGACCTTGGCCGTCCTGAATGTATTCCTGTTTCTTGTACATATAGGATTCGAGCAGACCGCTACGTTTATCGAACGAAGCCTTAAAATCGGGACCGGAGAATACGATCTTGGTACCTTCGTCTTTAGAAGCAGCCAGTTTCTGTGCCGGAGCTTTCCCTTTATAGAAAGTATGGACATAAGTCTGTTCGCGTGCTATAACTGTACCGGCGGGTAAGAATGGCTCTGCTTCTTTTACGGCGGCGTAGAACTCAATGCGTACATCTCCCGTTGTGAATTTCTCTTTGGGAATGCCATTCAGGAAGCCGGTTGTCACAGTCTTGCCCGGAGCAGCCTTTATGTTCTCTATTTGTCCTTTGTAGATTTCTTTGCCATGATCGCGGATGATATAATAAAAGTCATATTTATCCAGATTCGTGAAGGAGAAATCATTGCGTATTTTTACGGTAGAAGTCTGCTTGTCAAAGCCGAAGAACTTGATGTTCTGATAGACTTTTCCCATTTCCTCGGTTTGTGGCTTTACGCTGCGGTCGGGGTAGACAACACCGTTGATACAGAAGTTGCCGTCGGAAGGAGTACCGTTTTCTCCATAATCACCGCCGTAGGTCCAGTATTTACGACCATTGTCTGTTTTGGCAGCAAATCCCTGGTCTACCCAGTCCCAGATGCATCCGCCCTGGAGGATCGGATATTTCTCGATAACATCCCAGTAGTCTTGGAAGTTACCAAGGCTGTTACCCATGGCATGGGCGTATTCACAGAGGATGAGCGGGCGGGTCATGTCCTTGTTCTGAGCATATTTCTCCAGATAGGAAGGACTGGCATACATCGGGCAGTAAATATCCGTGTTCCATTCCAACTGTGCACGTTCGTACTGTATAGGACGGCTATCGAGCGTCTTCAGTGTGTTGTAGGTAACGTAGAAGTTCAATCCGTTTCCGGCTTCGTTGCCCAAAGACCAGGTGATGATGGACGGATGGTTCTTGTCGCGCTGATACATGTTCATGGTGCGGTCGATGTGGGCATTCATGAAGAGCGGATTATTTCCCAAAGTACCACCGACGCGAAGGTCGTAACCCATACCGTGGCTTTCGATATTTGCTTCGTCGATGACGTAGATACCGTATTGGTCGCAGAGTTCGTAGAAGCGTTCTTGTTGTGGATAGTGGCAGGTACGGACGGTATTGACATTGTACTTTTTCCAAAGCTCAAAGTCTTTTTTCATCAGTTCTTCGGGAACGTAGTGGCCGGTGTACTCATTGTGTTCATGGTAATTCACGCCTTTCACAAGAATGGGTTGTCCGTTCACCAGCAACTGCTTGTCTTTTATTTCTACGGTACGGAAACCGACCTTACAACTGGTCGCTTCAATCACATCTCCGTTTGTACGTTTCAAAGTGATGAGGAGAGTGTAGAGGTTAGGAGTTTCGGCAGTCCACTTCAGAGGTTCGCTGATAGTTTTCTTGGTGAACTCCACTTCGGTCTGGTCACCGGTGATCTGTGTAGAAGATTGGGCTACTTGCTGGTCTTTGCTATCCAGCAGTCGATAGCCTACTACAAGTGGGGTGTTTTGTCCGCTTTCGTTGGTAAGCTGAACTTTTACCTTTAAGATACCGTCGCGATAATTATCATCCAGAGGAGATTCAACTTTGAAGTCGGTGATATGGATCTGGGGCTGTGCATACAGGTAGATATCGCGTTCGATACCGCTGATGCGCCAGAAGTCCTGACATTCCAGATAGTTGGCATCGGAGAAACGGTGCACTTGTATGGCGATGATATTCTTCCCTTTCTTGGCAATGGCGCTGACGTTGAAGCGGGCAGGAGTTTTGGAATCTTTGTTCATTCCCACAAACTTGCCGTTGAGGTAGTAGAAGGCGGCTCCGCGTACTCCGTCGGCACTCAGGAAGATTTCCTTATTATCCCAGTCACCCGGAAGAGTGAATTCACGGCGATAAGTTCCGGTGGGGTTCCAATCTTTGGGAACATAAGGAGGATTGGGCTTATCCCAATAGGGTTCATAACCCGGAGAACAGAATTCATAGGGCTGGTTTACGTAGATAGGTGTGCCGAACCCTTGTAATTCCCAATTGCCGGGAACGTTGATGTCGGGCCAGCGGCTGACGTCTGTTCGTTCGTTCATAAAGTCCGTGGGACGGTCGGAGAAGGTTTCCACGTAATGGAATTTCCATTTCCCGTTGAGGGATAGGCGGAAAGTACCGTTCTTGCGATCGTTGATAACGGCGTCCGCTTCTGTGGTGTAGGACGTAAACGTACTACGGGAAGGCTCTTTGTTGATACTTGTCAGTTTGGGGCTGGTGATCTCTTCATAGCGGTTTTCTTGCGCAGATAGGGTGAGAGGGAGCACAGCCAGACAAGTGAGTAATAGATGCTTTTTATTCATAATACAGTTTTATTTCTTAGGGGTAGATTCGGATGCAGGAAACACAAGTCCGTCACGCAGCCATTTCTCTAATTCGCCTGTCCATTGGCGCTTGTAGGTGAAGTTGTCGCGGAAGCCCCAACCATGTTCGCCGGTAGGATATACATGCAGGCTGGCAGGAACTTTCTGGTCGCGCAGGGCAAGGAAATAGCCGATGCCATTGATAGGCGGTACTGCGCCATCGTCGGCAGAAAGCATGATGAATGCCTGTGGAGATCGTGGTGAAACTTGTCTCTCAAGCGAATACTTCTGTTCCAGTTCCTGAGACGGATTGGCTCCGATCAGGTTCTCGCGGGAACCTGCGTGCGTAACACCTTTCAGCATGGAGATGACCGGATAGAACAGAATCTGAAAATCGGGACGCGTCTTGTCACTGCTGTAAAGAGTGGCAAGAGAAGCAGCCAGATGTCCGCCGGCAGAAGCTCCCATAATACCTACGCGTGCAGGATTGACACCCCATTCGGCAGCGTGTTCGCGTACAAGGCGGATGGCCTGCTCGGCATCGGAAAGAGGTACCTCGTAGTTGCCGTTCGGCATGCGGTATTTCAGAACTACATACGTGATGCCTTGGGTATTAAACCAGGGAGCCATGTCATGACCTTCATGGTTCATGGCAAGACGCGCATAACCACCGCCCGGGCACATGATGATAGCCATACCGTTCGGCTTTTCCGCCGGATAGACGGTGATGGAAGGATTGACTACATTGGCAACACGTCCGCCGTTCAGGTCTTCTTCCGTACCCGTCAGCCCGTTACTATTAGGGGCACCATTGGGCCATAGAAGCAGCTCAACGGGCTTTTGTGCAGATAACATCGTTGTTACAAATAGGAAAGATAAGATTAAAATCTTTTTCATTGCTTTAATTTTAAAAGTTACTTAGTTTTCATAGAAGCCTTGATGAAGTAGAATATCAGGATGGCATAAGCACCGAGTGCCAGTACTTCAGACCAGGTATTGTTCAGCCAGGCATCGTTCACCAGATTGACCCCTCCGAAACGCATGGCAGCACTTACCACACCCATCAGTGCACCACCGGCAATGAAACCGGATGCAAGCAGCGTACCCTTTTCGCCACGTTCTGCGTTGAGAGCGGCATCTTTGCTGCGGCTGGTCACGTACCAATTGACGGCGCCACCCACTACCAGCGGTACGTTCAGTTCCAACGGGATGAACATACCCAGCGCAAACGCCAGTGCAGGAATCTTGCAGGCATTCAGGATAATAGCAAGTACCGCACCGATAGCATACAGCAACCAGGGAGCACCTACACCATTCATCAGTGGTTCGATAACTGCCGCCATGGCATTGGCCTGCGGAGCAGCCAGTTGTCCACTGGTGAAACCGTATGTTTTGTTCAGGATAATCATTACACCGCCTACGGTGGCAGCAGAAACAATCGTTCCGAGGAACTTCCACGTCTCCTGCTTGGCGGGCGTACTACCCAACCAATAACCGATTTTCAAGTCGGTAATGAACCCACCTGCCATAGATAATGCTGTGCAGACAACACCACCCATCACAAGCGCTGCCACCATTCCTTCCGGACCTTTCAGGCCAACGGCTACCATCACTACGGATGCCAGGATCAAAGTCATCAGCGTCATGCCGGAAACCGGATTGGTTCCTACAATGGCGATGGCATTGGCTGCTACGGTTGTGAAGAGGAAAGCGATGCCGGCTACCAGTAAGATCGCTACTATGGTGTGCAGCAGATTGCCCTGCATAACATCAAAATAGAAAAACAATACCACCAATATCAATGTGATGATAGAGCCGATGGCAATAATCTTCATAGAGATATCCCGTTGCGTACGCTTTACGCTTGCTTCTACGTTGGACTTGCCACCCATTTCTTTTGCAGCCAGCCCTACGGCACTCTTAATGATACCCCATGACTTGACGATACCGATGATACCTGCCATAGCGATACCTCCGATACCGATACTCTTGGCGTAGTACTTAAAGATTTCCTCCGGTGCCATAGCCCCTACAGTTGCAGTGATTTCCGGATTCCACTGATTCAAAACACTGTCTCCAAAAATCAGGGACATACCGGGAATGATAATCCACCATACAGCCAGTGAACCGGCACAGATGATAGATGCATATTTCAGTCCGACGATATATCCCAAACCAAGTACGGCAGCGCCTGTATTAACTTTGAATACCAGTTTCGCCTTTTCTGCCAGCATTTCGCCGAAGCCGCAAACGCGGGTTGTGAAGTTTTCGTTCCACCAGCCGAAGGTAGCCACGATAAAGTCGTACAGACCACCGATGATACCTGCCATCAGCAACGGTTTGGCCTGGCTGCCTCCTTTTTCACCGGAGACAAGCACCTGCGTAGTGGCAGTTGCTTCAGGGAAAGGATATTGGCCGTGCATGTCGCTTACGAAATATTTACGGAAGGGGATAAGGAAGAGGATACCCAGCACACCTCCAAGCAGCGAACTGATGAATACTTGTGTGAAGGTAACAGTGATTTCTTTCGGATAGGTTTCCTGAAGAATATACAATGCCGGAAGGGTGAAAATGGCACCTGCCACGATAACTCCCGAACTGGCTCCGATGGATTGGATGATGACGTTTTCGCCCAACGCATTTTTACGCTTGGCAGCTCCCGACACACCTACGGCAATGATGGCGATGGGGATGGCAGCTTCGAATACCTGCCCTACCTTCAGTCCCAGATAGGCCGCAGCAGCCGAAAAGAGGATAGCCATCAATATACCCCACGTCACTGACCAAGGATTTACTTCTGGATACTTTTTGTCCGGGCTCATCAGTGGATTGTACACTTCACCCGGTTTCAGTTCACGGAACGCGTTCTCCGGTAATCCGGTAATTGGTTCTTCTTCTTGTTTCATGATTTTGCTGTTTTATGTTTATGATTTCACTTTTTGTATCAGATATATCAATTTAAAGTTCAAAGAAAGCAAAAAAAAAGGAGAATTGAAAAATTCTCCTTTAATCTATATCATAAAAACGTTTATTTCGCGTCTTTCGCTGTCATATCCCCTTCGATGAATAGTCTCATCAGTTCTGTTTTGGCATTGGTGCGCAAAGTGATGGACTTCTTGAAGTGTCCGGGATATCTGCCCGTTCCGTTGTAAGTAACCTTTATAGTTCCAGTCTTTCCCGGTAATATCGGTTCTTGTGTATATTCGGGCACTGTACATCCACAGGATGCTACTGCCTGATGAATAACCAGTGGAGCATCACCGATATTGGTAAACTTAAAAGTATAAGTTACAACCGGATTGTTTTCAGAGAATGTACCAAAATTATGTGTGGTTTCCTCAAATTTAATGTCTGCCTGGCCTTGTGCGTAGGCATAACCGATGCTCATTACCAGCATCATCATATAAAAAGCGATTTTCTTCATGTCTTTATCTTTTTTATATTTCAACGGGGGCAAAGGTAACCCATTTTCGGGAAAATAACCTCAATGGTGTGCGAAATTGTATTAAAATGGGCTCAGAAACTATCTATTCGTATGATAAGGAGTGAAAAATAAGGGAAGCGGAGGGTGCCAATCTGCCCGGCATCACTCAAGTACTTCTCATTCGGAGTTCCCACATTCTCAAAGTAGTGATAACTGTATTCAGGATGCCGGCAGATACAGCGGTGGATTTCATCGGTACATTGGGAGAGTTTCATAATGACAATGGCACTCTTTTCGTGTATCAGCTTTTCTATCTCTTCGGCGGTAGTGGTACCGGGAATTACAGTGAGGCGCTCTTCCTGACTGGCTACGTGCAATCCGGCCAGCGCACCGGCAGCAATGAATGCCGGAATGCCTGCAATGTGTTCAACGGGAATGTCGTTTGCTTGCAGTTGCTCATATACATAATATATAGAGGAGTAGAAACCGGCATCTCCCTCTGCGACGATACACACCTTTTTCCCACTCAGGTGGAGTGCGGATGCTTCTGCATAAACCTGCTCGTAGGCGTTAAAAGCCTGTGTGCGCTGTTTGCTCATGGGGAGGGGGAAGCGGCAGATGTTGCTCTCCGGGATGGCAAGTTGCTGCATGATGTCGGCGGCCCGCGAGAGGATTCTTCCGTCTTTTGTATGCGTTTCGGGGCAGAAGATACTGTCGGCTGCTTGTAGGGCTTTCAAACCTTTTACGGTGATTAACTCCGGTTCGCCGGGACCGAGGGATACGAATATGATAGGATGCATTTCAATAAAAAAATTAAATATTAAAAACTAAACATGAGAGATACGGCGCAAAAGTCGGTAAATAATCTGTAGGAAACAAGATATTGTTTATCTTTGTGTGTTTATATCAAGAAACAACCAATGTTTATGGATTATCAACTGAATACCCGACTGAATGGCAATATTGCCATGACTTCCCATTTCCATGAGAGCGCACAGCTGCAACGTGACAATACCTTATATAAATTTATATGGGTGCAGAGCGGCACACTTATATTGGAAGTAGACCACATCCCTATGTGCCTGTCAAAGAATGAAATCGTGACACTGACCCCGCTGCATCATCTGGAAGTAAAAGAAGTGGATGGCGAATACCTCACCTTTGTCTTCAACAGCAATTTCTATTGCATTTACGGACACGATAACGAAGTGTCCTGCAACGGCTTTCTGTTCTTCGGTTCGTCCAAGGTGATGCGGCTGACACTTTCTGATGAGCAATCTTCCAATCTGCACGACATCGTTCGCATCTTCCGCCAGGAGTCTGCCATCCACGACAATCTGCAAGAGGAAATGCTGCGCATTGTATTGAAGCGCTTCATTATTACCTGTACGCGTATTGCCCGCCGCAAGTTTGGCGTAGGAGAGGAAAAAGAGAAGACGTTCGATATTATCCGACAGTTCTATGTGCTCGTAGATCAGAATTTCAAGGAGAAAAAACAGGTACAGGACTATGCCGACATCCTTTGCCGCTCTCCAAAGACACTTTCCAATTTGTTTTCTTCCTGCGGTTTGCCTTCGCCCTTGCGTGTGATTCACGAACGGATAGAGGCCGAAGCTATGAGATTGCTATTGTACACCCGTAAAAGTGCGAAAGAAATCAGTGCCATCCTTGGATTTGAGGACTTGCCGGCATTCAGCCGTTTCTTTAAGAAAATGACCGGAGAAAGTGTTTCGGACTATCGTAAAAGAGCGGAACGGGAAGAATTGCCAACTGTTGCGGAATAATTGCCATTCCGGACATGGAGAAAAACACGGAACTTTGCAGAAACAAAAATCAAGTAGTATTATTTTAATCATTAAAGAATAAAACAAAGATGAAAACGAAATTGCAAAGTTTGTTCGTAGCTGCGTTGACGCTGGCTGCTTCTGTTCAGAAATTGGGTATTAATTTAATCCGTGTTGCTATCCTGGTTATCTTCGTGTGGATTGGCGGTTTGAAGTTTTGGAATTATGAGGCCGAGGGTATTGTGCCTTTCGTGGCAAACAGTCCTTTTATGAGTTTTTTCTATGCAAAGAGCGCTCCGGAATATAAGGAGTATAAACTGAAAGAAGGAGAATTCAATGAAGTGAAGCATCAATGGCATGTGGAGAACAATACGTACGGTTTCTCTCATGGTTTGGGCATTCTTATCATGTCTATTGGTATTCTTACTTTCCTGGGCATTTTCTCTCCTAAAATCGGTTTGATAGGTGCTACATTGGCCATTATTATGACTCTCGGCACGCTTTCCTTCCTGGTGACCACTCCCGAAGTATGGGTGCCCGACTTGGGAAGCGGAGAACATGGTTTCCCGCTGCTGACGGGAGCGGGGCGCTTGGTTATCAAAGATACGGCTATTCTTGCCGGTGCCATCGTTGTACTGGCCGATAGTGCAAAAAGAGTATTGAACCAACTAAAGAAATAGAGTTATGAAACAGTATGATGCCATTATCATCGGGTTCGGCAAAGGAGGTAAAACCTTGGCTGCAGAGTTGGCAAAACGGAATCAGTCCGTTGCCGTGATAGAGCGTTCGGACAAGATGTACGGAGGTACGTGTATCAACATCGGGTGTATTCCTACTAAGACATTGGTACATGCAGCGAAACTGGCCGATAAGGATGCTTCTTGGGATGAGAAACAGGCATACTATCGCCGGGCCATTGCGGGGAAAGAGGAAGTGACCTCTTTCCTGCGCCAGAAGAATTATCACAACTTGGCAGATAATCCTCATATAACTGTATATACGGGCATCGGTTCTTTTGCCGGTCCGGATGTTGTGGAAGTACGGATGGCGGAAGAAACCATACAGTTGCAGGCATCCCGGATATTTATCAATACGGGAGCAGAAACGATTATCCCGCCGATTGAAGGAATACAAAGCAGTCCCAAAGTATATACCAGCACTTCCATTATGGAATTGACTGAGTTGCCTGCCCGTCTTGTCATTGTGGGAGGCGGATATATCGGCTTGGAGTTTGCTTCTATGTATGCTTCGTTCGGGTCGCAGGTGACGGTACTCGAAGGATATTCCGAGTTGATATCCCGCGAAGACCGCGACATTGCAGCCAGTGTTCAGGAGGTATTGGAACAAAAAGGAATTGTGTTCCGGCTGAATGCACGCGTGCAGTCTGTGAATGGTTCTACTGTTGTTTATCAGGATGTGGTGACGGGTGAAGAACATCGTCTGGTAGGAGATGCCATATTGCTGGCTACAGGACGTCGTCCTAATATATCGGGATTGAACTTGGAAGCGGCAGGAGTTGAAGTAAATGAACGCGGGGCTATTATAGTGAATGAACATTTGCAGACAACTAACCCGAATATCCGTGCTATCGGTGATGTGAAGGGCGGTTTGCAGTTCACATATATTTCTTTGGATGACTATCGTATTCTGCGCGAAGATTTGTTTGGGGCAGGAGAGCGGAAAGTATCCGATCGCGATCCGGTAAGTTATTCGGTATTCATTGATCCGCCTCTTGCACGCATTGGGCTGAGTGAAGCGGAAGCCCGTAAGAAAGGATTGAATATAAAGGTAAATAAACTGCCGGTTGCCGCTATTCCGCGTGCCAGGACTTTGGGAGATACCAATGGTGTGTTCAAGGTAGTGGTCGATGCCGATACGGATAAGATTTTGGGATGTACGCTCTTTGGACCGGATTCGAGTGAGGTTATCAACTTGGTAACTATGGCTATGAAAACAGGGCAGGAGTACACTTTTCTGCGCGATTTCATCTTTACGCATCCCAGCATGAGCGAGGCACTGAATGATTTGATGAATTTCTAAGTTCGGCGCCGACTGACCGATAACATAACTTATATATCTTTTCAGGGCTCTAATTTGTATAAATAGATTGATGATAAAAACAATGAAAATACAGCTTTGTAATCTGTTGATTACCAATGTGGTATATTGAGGCTATCTCAGTATACGACAGAGGTACCCTCAGTATACGACAGAGATACCCTCAGTATACGACAGAGGTACCCTCAAGTAACGACTGAACTGTCCTTCTCTCTATCATTGTAAATAATTATGTTTATTGTACGAAATCTGTGCTAAGATTCTTTGCGTATCTCCCCAAAAATGCCGAATATTGTACTCGAATTTTATAAAATCCGAATAATCATGACTCGAATACCTATCGCGGGCATTGTACTTCTATGTATTTTATGTATAACTTCTTGCGGCTCAAAGTCGAAACAAGCTTCCGGTGAACATGCTGCTGCAGATTATTCTGTATCTGCAGCAGATACGGCCGCTACCATTACGCCTGTTTATGCAAAAGGCTATTCTGTGAAATATCTTCCCGGAAACATTCGCTTGGTAGACTTGCGTGATCCTCAGAAAGAGAGCAGTAATACTTTTCATTATGCTTTGGTACCGAAGGGTACGAAACCTGTCGGTATTCCCAATGATTATACTGTCATTGAAACTCCGGTAGAGCATGTCATCTGTATGACTTCCCTGCAACTTTCCAATTTTATTCGTCTGGATGCCTGCGACTATGTAGTGGGCATAACAAGCACGCGCCACCTCTTCAACAAAGAGATGAACGAGCGTTTGAAGTCCGGCAAGACAGCTAAGATCGGCATCGAAGGAAACTTTGATAATGAGGTGATAATGAGCGTCAATCCTGATGTTATCTTCATCTCTCCCTTTAAGCGCGGAGGCTATGATGCCATGCGTGAAATCGGCATTCCTTTGGTTCCACATCTGGGATATAAAGAAATGACACCGCTGGGACAGGCCGAATGGATTAAATTCATCGGAATGTTCATCGGACAGGAAGCAGAGGCGAATGCCCGCTTTGCTGCCATCGAAAAGAGATACAATGAATTGAGGGAATTGGCTGCGGATGTAGAGAAACGTCCGGTTGTGTTCAGTGGCGAGATACGTGGTGGTAACTGGTACGCAGTAGGCGGGAAGAGCTTCCTTGCCGAGCTTTTTCGTGATGCCGGTGCCGATTATTTCTTGAAAGATGATCCCCGTTCGGGCGGTGTTACCCTGGATTTTGAAACGGTATATAGTCAGGCAGAGAGTGCTGATTTCTGGCGAATCGTCAACAGTTACGACGGCACGTTCTCGTATGATGCCTTGAAGTCTCTCGATCCCCGTTATGCCGATTTCCGTGCATTCCGCGACAAAGGGGTTATCTACTGCAATATGCGCGAGCAACCTTTCTACGAAAGCATGCCTATGGAACCGGAAATTGTCCTGGAGGACTTGATACACGCTTTCCATCCTGATTTGTTACCCGATTATACTCCTAAATATTACGCTCGCTTGAAATGATGAAAAGGCCTACACTGTTGTTAATGTTGCTGCTACTGGCATCTATTTTTCTGCTTTTCCTCTTGAACTTGTTATTGGGTTCTGTGCATGTTCCGTTTCGTTCGGTATGGAACATCCTGTGGGGAAATACGGATGATTCCGTCATTTGGCAGAATATTATCTGGAAGTCGCGCGTGCCGCAAGCGTTGACGGCGTTGGTGGCAGGGGCAGGGCTTTCGGTCAGCGGGCTACAGATGCAGACGGTGTTCCGCAATCCGTTGGCTGGGCCGTCGGTGCTTGGCATCAGTTCGGGTGCCAGCTTGGGAGTGGCTTGTGTGGTGCTGCTTTCCGGTGCAATGGGAGGCGTGGCATTGAGCCGCTTAGGATATATGGGAGAAGTCGCTTTGTCAATTGCCGCTATTGTAGGGGCATTGGCGGTGATGGCGCTTATCGTTTATGTGTCTCAGAAGGTGAAGGGAAATGTGACGCTGCTGATCATCGGTGTGATGATAGGCTACGTGGCAAGTGCTGTTATCGGCGTATTGAAGTATTTCAGTGTGGAAGAAGATATCCGTGCGTATGTCATTTGGGGTTTGGGCAGCTTTGCCCGTGTCTCCGGCGACCAGATGATATTGTTTGTATGCATCATGGCAACGCTGCTGCCTTTGTCGTTCCTGCTGATAAAGACAATGAATCTGCTGTTGCTGGGCGATGGCTATGCGCGTAACTTGGGGCTGAATATCAAGCGGGCTCGTTTGCTGGTCATCTCTTGCTCCGGCGTGTTGGTAGCTATTGTAACGGCGTATTGTGGACCGATTATGTTTATCGGATTGGCGGTGCCCCACTTGTGTCGGGCTATTTTCCATACTTCGGACCACCGGATATTGATGCCCGGTACTCTGCTGGTAGGCGCTGCTTTGGCATTGGTCTGCAATCTGATAGCCCGTATGCCAGGCTTTGAGGGCGCTTTGCCCGTCAATTCGGTGACGGCACTGGTCGGTGCGCCGGTGGTGGCTTCTGTGTTGTTTAATAAGAGAAAAGGGGAGATTAATGAATAAGGAAACTATACATATAGAGAATCTTTCTATCGGTTATCCCGGTAAAGGTGATGTGAAGGTGGTGGCAGACGGTATCTGTGCCGGAATTAATGGTGGAGAACTGACATGCTTGCTGGGTGCCAATGGAGTGGGGAAGTCCACCTTGCTCCGTACTTTGTCGGCCTTTCAGCCGAAACTAGGCGGAGAAATACGCATTCAGGGGAAAGAGATAGGAGAGTATACTGATAAGCAACTTTCACGCGTCATCAGTGTGGTGCTGACGGAGAAGTGCGATATCCGTAATATGACCGTAACAGAACTGATAGGGTTGGGACGCAGTCCTTATACCGGTTTTTGGGGCACGCTTTCCAAAGAAGATAAAGCTGTGGTAGACCGTTCCGTCGCTTTGGTCGGCATTCCTCATCTGGCACATCGTATGGTGCATACCTTGAGCGACGGTGAGCGTCAGAAGGTGATGATAGCCAAAGCTCTTGCTCAGGAAACTCCCGTCATCTATCTTGATGAACCCACTGCTTTCCTCGATTTCCCCAGCAAAGTGGAAATGATGCAACTGTTGCATCACCTCAGCCGACAGACAGACAAGACAATCTTCCTTTCTACCCACGATCTGGAACTTGCCCTTCAGATAGCCGATAAGATTTGGTTGATGGATAAGGTGCATGGCGTAACCATCGGTACTCCCGAAGATCTTTCCCTGAATGGCAGTCTCAGTAACTTCTTTGCCCGCAAAGGCATTGTTTTCGATTTGGAAACGGGGCTGTTCCGGGTAGATAATGAATACTCTTCCCAAATACGTCTGGTGGGGCATGGGCAAAAGTACGCTATGGTGCGCAAGGCATTGCAGCGAAACGGCATTCTGGCAAACCGTAACATTGAATCGGACATTTATATAGAAACCGGAGACTTGAAAGGAGGAGAAAACTTTGTGATTCATCTGCCGGGCAAGGAGCCGGTAGAAGTGTTGTGTATTGACGAACTTCTGGAAATTGTCCGCTCTGTAAACAAAGATTAGGTACGTTTGTGATTCCTTGATTATCAGTTTAATATCGCGGTTAAATATCATTAAATACGGGGGCTTTTGCTTTTCTGTTTACAAATAAATTCTATATTTGTAATAATTTCAACTTTAAAAGAAATAGTATGGATAAGCAGAAGAAATTAACAACAGAAGTCGGTGCTCCCGTGTCGGATAACCGTAATGCTCAAACCGCAGGTTCCCGCGGTCCTATCATGATGCAAGATACCTGGCTGATGGAGAAATTGGCCCATTTCGATCGCGAGGTTATTCCGGAACGACGTATGCATGCCAAGGGTAGCGGTGCTTTCGGAACTTTTACAACTACGCACGATGTAACCCGCTATACGTGTGCTAAACTTTTCTCGGAAATCGGTAAACAGACAGATGTGTTCGTACGCTTTTCCACAGTGGCCGGTGAGCGTGGTGCTGCCGATGCCGAGCGTGATATCCGCGGCTTTGCCATCAAATTCTATACTGAAGAAGGCAATTGGGATTTGGTAGGAAACAACACTCCCGTATTCTTTATCCGTGATCCGATGCAGTTCCCCGATTTGAATCATGCCGTGAAGCGTGACCCCAAAACGAATCTGCGTTCTCCGCAAAACAATTGGGACTATTGGACCATGCTGCCCGAAGCTTTGCATCAGGTCACGATTGTAATGTCCGACCGTGGTATTCCGGCGTCTTATCGTCACATGCATGGTTTCGGCAGCCATACTTATAGTCTGATAAATGGAGACGGTACTCGTGTATGGGTGAAGTTCCATCTGCGTACGCAGCAAGGCATCAAGAATCTGACCAATGAAGAAGCTGCCGCCATTATAGCAAAAGACCGTGAAAGTCATCAGCGCGATTTGTTTGAAACTATTGAACGCAAGGACTTCCCGAAATGGACATTATATTTTCAGATTATGACAGAGGAGCAGGCCCGGAGTTATAAAGAAAATCCGTTTGATATCACCAAGACGTGGAGTCATAAGGACTTTCCGTTGATTGAGGTCGGTGTGATGGAGTTGAACCGTAATCCCGAGAATTACTTTGCCGATGTGGAGCAGGCTGCTTTTGCTCCTACGCATCTGGTGCCGGGCATCGGGCTTTCACCGGATAAGTTGCTGCAAGGACGTCTCTTCTCTTATGGTGATGCGCAGCGCTATCGTTTGGGAGTGAACCACGATCAGATCCCCGTGAACCGGGCACGTTGTCCGGTGCATAGCTATCATCGCGACGGTATGATGCGGGTGGACGGAAATTATGGCGCTACCAAAGGCTACGCTCCCAATGGCTTCGGCGAATGGGAGGAGCAGCCCGAATACCGTCATCCGGCTCTGCCCGTAGATGGTGCTGTAGACCATTACAGCCCCTACGAAGATAAGACGGACAATTGCTTCTATCAGCCGGGCGACCTTTACCGCCTGATGGCGGAAGATAAGAAACAAGCCCTTATCAGTAATACCATTGCAGATATTATGCCTGTGACGGATAATGTGAAATATCGTCATGCAGCACATTGCTATCTGGCAGATAAGGATTACGGTACACGTCTTGCCGAAGGACTTCACCTGGATTTGAAACGGGTGGAAGAACTTGCTGCTATGAGTGAAAAAGACCGGTTGTGGGCTACGCGGGATATGTAAAATAGAATAGCCCGGAAAGAGACGCGTCTTTCCGGGCTATTTATTCTATTATAATCGTAGCAAAATGCTACGCATGGTCAGATCCTTCCACCAGCCACTTATCAATATTCCGAGTTTGTTTACTGAAGTTCACGCCAATCTTAAACAACTGTCGGCTGTCCGTCTCGAAAGGTAGTGCATAACGTTTTTCGTTGATTTGCTGCAAGGCCTCTTCGGCAGTGCCGTCCAACTTAAATTCTATTACGTAAATAAACTTATCAGTTTGCAATACGAGGTCGATGCGGCCGTCGGAGGTGTGATACTCCGCTTTTGTGTAGAAGCCCAATAGTTTACAGAGGATAAAGAGTACATTCTGATAGTGAAGCTCAAGTTCACTCACCAGTTCGTATGGAGTATCGGCGAGGAAACTTTGCAGGCGTTTGAAGAACGCATTCAGATCACCCGAACGCAGTTCTTTTACAAATCTTTGTATTTCAAACGGTGCTTCTATTTTATTGAAGCGGGTATAAAAGGGAATCAAGAATTTCAAGAACCCTTCTTCCACTTCCTTATTCGAGAAACCGAGGCGATAGAGACCGAATTCTTCGTCATATCCCTTTATGGTGAGATACCCACTTTGGAAAAGAACAGGGATCGGATCTTCGTCGCCATAGATACTGTTCAGCACATCGGCATCCGTTTCTACATGCGTCATACGTTCCAAGTCATAATGGCTACGCTTTAGTAACTCCACGAGGTAGGTGGGAGTACCTGTCTCAAACCAATAGCTGCCGAATTCTTTACGGTCGAAAGCGTTGAGTAAGCTGAACGGATTGTATATACCGATGGAGTTGTGCGTGAAGTGATAACCGTCGTAATATTCTTTCAGCTTGTTGCAGAACTGTTCATACGTCAGGCCTTGTGCTTCGGCAAATTCATGCATCTCGGGCTCCAAATTGTCATGCAACTCTTGATTGCTGATGCCGCAGATGTCAATGTACTTATTCCACATTGAAAGGTCGTTCAGGTTGTTGAGGTCGCTGAATACACTTACCTTTCCAAACTTCGTGACTCCTGTCAGTATGGCAAACTTGATGCAACCGTCCATCGTTTTCAGTGCTCCGTAGAAAGGCTTCAACGTATTTCGGAATTCCGTTTGCAAAGCCTCGTTGCCGATAGCTTGCAGCATGGGCTTGTCATATTCGTCGATGAGGATGGCAACGCGATGCCCCGTTTGCTCGCAGGCGCGTTCTATGATTCCCGCAAAACGCAGTGAGAAGGAGCGTTCGGACGGATTGGCGCCATAAAGCTCTTCCCATTTGGCCAGTGATTTCTCAAGGATATTGTTGAGGCTTTCTTCAGTATCATACTTCTCTATATTGAGGTCGAGGTGCAGGATGGGGCGCTTTATCCAGTCTTTTTCCAATGTTTCCATCGCCAAGCCTTTGAAAAGTTCCTTCTTTCCTTGAAAGTAGGCTTCAAGGGTCGAGATCAGCAGGCTCTTTCCAAATCGACGCGGACGGCTGAGAAAATAATAGCTTCCCGTCTTCACCAATTGATATATCAAGGCGGTTTTATCAATATAGAAATAACCGTCTTTGCGTATCTTTTCAAAATTTTGAATGCCGATAGGATAAATCTTACTGCTCATAGACTTTTAATGTTAGCTCATTTACGAGTCAAAGATAATTCTTTTTCCTTAACCTCCAACTAATATAAAGAAAGTTTATCCTTTACATAGCACACAGAGTACTCAAACCACTTTTAAGGTTGTTCGCTGTCTTGTACGCAGCGAACGGAGAAACCGTATCCACAGGATATCTGATGCTTAATAGATATCTTGCCACTGGCTATTTGATAGAGGGACATGACACCGACATAGTTCGGCTTATCCGTCGCTCCCCAGAGATATATAGCATTGTTTTTAGTACCGGGTCTGTATAATCCGGTAGTTTTTTCTCTTAATGCGACTCCCGGGTAGAAAGCGGATTTGTCGGAATAATTGTCTTTAGTTTCTCCCGATCCGCCGATATACAGGAAGCCGGAGCCCGGTATATCTGTTCCTGCTACGGATGCCCCACCGTCTGTTGTTATGGACAACATGCTTTCACTATTGTAATAATAGACATTATCATAAGTCGCAAATTGCTCCTCAAAGGTTTCTGAACTGTTACTACTGCCCCATCCTGCAAATAAGCAATATTTGGCACCTTTCCCGCTTATCATTACGGCATTTGTCGGAACTTTCCATCCTTTCGGGCAGGGATCGTAAATAGTCTTCTTTCCCCCTGTTCCCCAGGCATTAGCTTTATTTGTATAAAGTTGTGCGGTTCCTCCGTCTCCAACACGTTTATAGAAAGTTAACGGGTTTTTTATGAAGTTCGCATAAGGTATAATCTCTGTTCCTTCATTAGTTGTACTTGCAGGGTATCTCTTAATTTCTTCCGTGGTACCATCTCCTTTATAGATTGTTTTCACTTCATTCTTGCTGCCGTCAGCCGTGCTGAAGAACGGATCTTTCCTGCCGCCTTGATACAGTAGTCCAAAAGTACGTACTGCATCCAGTCTATTTTTTTGTATTCCCGCTTTGGTAGCTCCCAAGTGTCGATCCATTATCACGCATTTATAAAATGCACCATCGGAGGCTGTCCATGAGATGCCGCCATATACCTGAACCATACCTGCCTGTGTGGCCGCTTGAGCGGCTTTGATGGCGTCTTGTCGGGTAGCATCATTTGTTATTTTGCTTGCATCCACTCCCACAGGTATGTAGTCGCTAATCCAGAGATGCCAGCTCCATACTATTTCGTTGCTGATGTTGTATGCGGCTATCACGGCATTGCCGCCATTCGTCACGGGTACTTTTATGTGTACGCGTGCTTTGTCTGTATCTCCTATATCCGTTGTATTCACTAAGTTTTTATGATTGTTATCATTTGCTACATACCCCATCACCAAGTCGCCCGATGTACCTGCATCTTTGGTTTGCCACAGCACTTTGACGTAGGAGATTGTCTTGCCGTTGATGATGCCTCCGTTCGCTGATACCAGTTCCGTGTTCCATCCGTTTGTCCCCGCTTCGTGTTTGTACGGATTGAAAGATATATTCGTACCGGGTTGCATCATGAAGCAGTTCGATGTCTCCACCAGATTGGTGCTTACTACGGGAATCTGATCTAACAGTTGAATGCGTCCGTCCTCCCGATAATTGGCCGAGTTGATGTTGAGTGTCCAGTTATAATCCGTGTTCTCATACAGGTTGAAGTCCGTGGGCGATTCTCCACCCAGATAGGCGCGGTAGTAAAGGCGTTCCTCAGCTTTGGAGTTATCTACCACCAGCTCTACATACGAAGCCGCGTCGGGTGCATTCTCCTTGGTGCGATAACGGTCGGAAGTGGCTTTGGCCGAAGTACCGCGTGCGTTGGCGGGAATCCATACCGTTTTCTTTCCCGCGTTCAATTCCGCTTCGGTCAGACGATAAGTCTCTACGAACTCTGATACCACGAGAGGATAAGTGGTGCCCCATTTCGTATCTTCTTTGGCAGGGAGGAGGCGGAAATCGGCGGGAACCTGGCAGAGTTTTACCTCTTTCAACCCATAGCCATTAGTCTTAAGTTCTTCGGCCATCGTCCAGTTCACGGTCAGCTTCGTGGCAAGGCGCTTCAGCAGCAGGCGGGTGTCATAGGCTCCGTCGGGGCTTTGCAGCTTGCCGTCTTGCACTTTGACGTGCGGCAAATAGAGGATATAGGGCATTTTGTTCATTTGGCTTTGCTCGGCACCGCTCGTTGGAATTGTGGTTCCGTTAAAGATTTCGCTGTCCATTGTCAGCTTTTGGAAGTTGGAGAAAGTAATATTACTGGTGATATCCTTGGGAACGGTGTTTCCGTTTCCGAAAGCCACCACCACCAGTTGGCAGTCGTCCAGTGGCTCTAACTCAATCTTTAACTTCGAGCCGATGGCAACGTCAGAACCGGACAGGTTATTCGTTTTCTTCAAGGTTTCGCCCGAAAATTGAAAGACGTACAGCTTATACAGAGCATCAGGTTGTGATATTTCCGTTTCCCGTGTCTTTACGGTCGGCGTCAGTTCCGCACTGAACGCCCCGCTCTGCGTTGTTTTCCCGCTGCGTGTGTCGGCTTGCTTCGAGGCGGTATAGCCGTCGTCTTCATCGGCAAAGCCGAACGAGAGTTCCACCTGCACACCTTCTTCTTCGGGAGTTGTCGGAGTCGGGTTTTCTATATTATCTTCACAGGCTGTTGTGCCTGCCAACAATAAGGCGGCGAAAAGCCACTTTTTAAAGTATGTTCGGTAAAGAGGTTTCATATTTTTTGTTCTTTTGTTCTTATGTCTCAATCTCTCTTTTCTTTTTTGATTTGTCAGAAGTCCACCGTCATGTTGATATGGTCTATTTCGTCGAACACCACCACTCCTCCGTCTGTAATCGTCACGCGTACATCCCCGCTGTTGGCTCCGCTGATTTGTACGTCGAGCGTGTAGCTGTAGCCGCGTCGGATGTTGTAGTCGTCTATCAGGTTGGTGCCCGGGTAGATGCGGTATTTCACGGTGATGGCACCTGCGTGCGCTTCGGCATATTTATACTCGCCCGTCAGTTCGATGTAGGTACAGTTGGCAAGGCTGCCGCCTGTAGGCTTTCCGTCCGTTCCGAGGGTGGGCGGTGTGCCGAGCGCCGTAGGGCCGTAATCCTTCAGGTTCTTTTCGTAGAAGGAGGTGGCGCAGCCGCGGCCGCGTAGGTTTTCGGGCATGTAGAAAGTCTTTTCCGTTCCTGCGGCGATGCCTGTTTCGGTGGAGCTGCTTACAAGATTATACGTTGCGTCGAAGTTGCCCGCATCTGCTGCGGGATATATCACGGCCTTTTCGTCTCCCGCACACGTACCGAGCGCGATGTTCTTGGGCAGATTACAGGCATCAATCGAAGTGATGGTGATGCTGCTGCCGTCATTCGGCAGCTTGTCCGTCCATTTCACCTTCATTTCTGCATAGGCGCGGTTCAGCGGGGCCATGATAACGGCATGTACTCCGTCCTCTGCTTGGGGCGTGGTTTCCACCTTGGTATACTCCAGGGCATCGGAAATCAGCAAGCCCGTCTCCTTGCTGCGCTCGCTTTGAATGGTGGTGAGGGCTACCGTCTTTTGCAGCAACTTCTTCTCCTCGGAACCTGTTGCAAAGTCCGTCAAGAATCCCGTTCCCGCATTGGCTATCACGCGGAAGTGACTGTTCACATTGGAGAAACCATCGGTCGCCACTTCAATCAAGAAGCTCTCTTTATCTTGAATGCTCTTCATTTTATTTTGGGCAAAATTCTGTGCCTTGAGCATCTTATCGTCCGTGTCGAACTGTACCACCCATACTTCCTTTATCTCAATTCCCGCCAGGGTCAGGGGCTTGGTGTCGTCCGCCCTTGTTGCATTCACCGTCAGCGCGGGCGGTGCCGACAACTTGAACACGAGTCCTTCCGTTTCTGTCCCTGTTCCCGTTTCCGTTTCGGGCATCCGCGCTTCGCACGCCGCAAGCATCCACATCAGTGCAAACGCTGCCAGCGGCATATATTTCTTTAAATAACAATGTCTCATATTTTTTGTTTTTATTACTCTTTTCCCATATCCTCAGCTTCCAGCGGTATCCTGTTCCAGTCCGTGACGGCCAGCGTCAGGTCCACGGGCTTGATTTCCCCGTAGAAGGTCAGCGTGAAGTCGAACTTATACGTCATGCCGGGCAACAACGCTTTCAGGAGGGATGCCTTGTAGACGGGATAAATCGTTTTCTCCGTATTGTCGCTTTCCGTATATGTGATAGTCATGGCCACGTCGAAGGTCAGCGTGCCGTCTACGGGCAGCAATACCTTTGCGGGGCTCACGGCGGGGGGCTTGCTGTCCAGCCCGCTACCCGTGAATCCCGAGAAAGCGACGCTGTTGTCGTTTGCTTTGTCAGCGGGCACCTCCCATGCGGAGCTGTTCAACCGATAGACCAACTCGTGGCGCAAACCTCCTATGGTAATCGATGTTACGGTCAGGCCCGACGGCTTTACGGGCGTGTTATCCTTGACGGACACCGTGGTAATCACCTGCGACCCCATGCGCTTGAAGGGTTCGGGCAGCTGCACTTCCATCATGTTCTTTCCCGCTTCGGGTTGCACCACTACGTTTGTCAGCTTGGTGCACATGAAGTCGTGGTTGTTCTCCACCGTCACTTTTCCTTCGTCATCCGTCTTTGGGTAAGACGCTTCCGAGTTGTAGGACAGCAGATAAATGTCGTAGCTTCCTCGATACAGCTTCAGGGGACCCGTAGCCGTTCCTCCCGCTTCCACCTTGTATACGGCGTCTCCCAAGGGAGCCTTGAAGTCCGTCGTCCCTGCGGGGAAGGCGTAGATGCGGATATACTTCCCCGCACTCATATCTTCCGTTGTCTCCGTGCCGTCGGCGCGCGTGGCGCCTCCGCCCTTGTAGAGCCCGAATTGCAGCAACACGGCTTCTTCCCCGTCGGTGTCCGTTTCCGTCTCCAAGGCGGAATCGCATCCCGCCGCCGCTACGGCCAGCAGGGCGCAAATTCCCGTTCTTATTTTCAATAATCCGTTTATCATTCCTTTCTTCATATCTTTCTTCTCCTCGATGTTAAATACCGATACCCGTATTCTGGTTGGCGTCATTTTTCCATTTGTCTATCTTCACTCCCAGCAGGCTTCCGCCTATCTTGTTCACCTGTATGGCATAGGTGTAGTGATGCCCCGCCAGCCACTGCACTCCGTCGCCGCTCACTACGGAGGTTTCGAAGACGCGGGCTTCGGTCTCATCGCCCACCTGCACGGTCAGTCGGAACGACAGTTTCTGTTCGGTACCCTTCATGGGGGCCACCAGACTGCTGATGTTGGGCGTTTGCGCCTGTGAGGGCAGGTCCAACGGCGTCGCTCCCGTGAGTTCCAGCGAACTCGTCACCGCCAGTCCTTCCAGCACGCCCGTGGTCAGGTTCATGGTGGCGTTGCTTCCCGTCTGCAGACGTCCCGTGGCGCTCAGAATCTCCACTTTCTTCAGCAGCAGTTGCTCCTCCACGGCTTTGTTGATGCGGAAGCTCACCTTTGCCAAGGCATGCTTGAGCTCGAAAGCCACCGAACGCTTTCCGTCGTAAGCCGTCACGGGCGTTCCCGAGTAGAGGTAGTCGGTCTGTGCGGATGCCGTGAAGTTGTCGGGCACCACCTTTACGGGCACGGTATGCCCGCCGCTGCCGCCGTTTGTCACTACGAGGTCCGAGGGATAGAAAGCGTAGAGCTTGTCGGGTGTTTCTATGGAGGAATTAATAGAGGGCGGATTCGTTGCCGTCCAGTTTCCGCTTTTATAGGTGTAGACGGATTGGGCGTTGGATCCCAATGCCGCGTCGGCGTTGTTGGTGGCGTATACGCCCACTTCGGTGAGTTGGGCGGCTCCCAAGGCCGAGGCTCGTGTGTCGTTGCCGTCGGGCACGGTGACGGATTGCAGCCGCAAGGCTTCCTCAGGCATATTGTCCGTCGTTAACGCCTCGTCTTCCCCGCAGGCCGCGGTCAGCAGCAGCAGGGAGGCGAGAAGGTATAATTTATTCTTGTTCATAGCGGTAAGTTTGTTAAATGGCATCTCCCATGTCGACTTCTTTTTCTGCAGTGAAGTCTTTCACTTTTATGCTGTTCAATATCAGTTCGGTGGTGGAGGTGAAGGTGTACAGGTATTCGTGTCCCGCTTGCAGGGAAAAGGCGGTGCCGTCGGGGTTGGCTGCTCCTTTTTCCTCATAAATTTGGGTGGTCGTCGTTCCGCCCACCTTTTTTGTGACTTTGATGGTGAAGGTCGAGATGCCTGTCTTGAATATTCCCGTATACGTGTGGAGTCGCTTTTCTTTGGAGGTACACAGCAGCTGCACGATATCGGCCTTCTTCTTTGCCGCTCCTTCTATCGTTTCCGTTCCCGTTTCCGTACAAACCCCCGTTCCCGAGATTTCGGCACCTACGGCTTCGGTGTCTTCTTTGTAGGTTACCACAATGGTAATCTTTGCCGCTGCGGGTGCGAATTGAAACTTTACGCGGTTGCCCGTGGCCTTGGCTTCGGCTTTCAGCTGATTGCTCTGCCAGAAGCGGGTCGGTGTGGTCTGGTCGGAGAGGATTGCGTTGAAGTCCACGGGATAGGTGGCGGTAAAGGTTTCGCCATCCGAGGCGAGCAGTTGGGTGTCTATATTGTCCACTATCCAGCCGTTCGTGCCTTTATGATAGCCGACGGCTTTGTCGGCACCATCCGTTGTTTTGTAGATATGAATCTTGTCTCCCGTCTCGAATCTATTTTTGTCGTAGTCGTCGGCATGAGGGTCTTCGACAGATTCGCCAGCACGTGTGTGCCCTCCCGCAATGTCCGCCGAAACTTCCAGCGGCAGGGCAGGCAGGTCGTCGTCCTGCGTGCTGCATGATGACGGTACGATGCACAATGCCGACACGATGCACGGCAGGATAAAATGTATATACTTCTTTTTCATTGTCTTTTCATTTCTTAAATCACCAATCACTTATTAAACCCTCCTTCGTAGCGCGATTCCGATGCCCATCCCTTTATCTCTTCGCCTGTGGCGACGAGGATGTCGTTCCTGATATTCAGGGTGTAGGTGTAGTGGTTTCCCGCTTGCATTCCGCAGGTTATGTCGGCCGTATAGGTGGTTCCGTTCGCGTCGGTCACGGAGATGTGGATGGTGGTGGGGGCGGGGTTGGTGTCCGTTGCCGTATTCTTGGGAAAGATAACGGCATGCCAGGTAAGCTCTGCCGCTACGGGGCGCAGCATTTGTATAGCTTCGTCGGTACTTGTCGTTTCGCTTGTTCCTGTGCGCAGCCCTTTGCCTTTCACGCTCATTTGCGTGAAGACGGGGGCATCCGTCTCCGTGGGATGCGTGAACTTCAAGGTCAGTTTCACGTTCTCGTGATTGAAGGCGTTGCCGTCCGTGAAGCTCACCGTGGTGCTGATGACGGGCACTTTGGGGGTGCGCAGCAGGTTACTCATCAGGAAGTTCTCCGCTGTGGACTGGTCGGACAGTATGCTGTTGTAGCCTGTGGGGAACTCGGCCTGAAAGGAGGTGGCTGGCAGGAAGCTCAAGGGCGTGCTTTCCGTGGGGACGTCCCATTTGCCGTCGCTCGTCAGGGTATAGGCTGTGGAGACGAGCGGTTTCTCTGCCTCGCCGCGGTAGCAACTGATGGAGATTTTGTCGCCGCTTTGGAACACACTGCGGTCGTAGGTTTCGACGTCGATGTCGGCGAGGGTGGCAATGTCGTTTTCCGCCCGTGTTTCAGGGCTTTCGTCCGACGTGCGGGCTATCTCGGCTCGGAAGGTCATGGGGGTACCTTCGGGAATCGCGGTTCTTTCATCGTCATGATCCGTACAGGCGGCGAGCGACAGTAGCAGACAGAGGACGGCGGCAGGTTTCAAATTCGTTCTCATAATTAATCACTAATCATTATTCTATGGAGGGGGGCATCTCGGTGGGATTCTCACCCTTATTACCCTCATTCCACTTATTGATGGTCACACTCTCAATGGTAACCTTGCTCGCGTCCAGCACGAGGTTGTAGGTGTAGAAGCGGCCTTTCTCCCATGCTTGGTTGAAGAAGTCCTTAGGGGTGACGGAGAGGGTACGGTTGTTGTTGTCATTGAGCTCTTCGCCCAGCACGAGGCTTAGGGTGACGGTATTGTCTGTTGTGACGGGTTTTGGAGCTACGAGGCCGTAAGCCACGGGGGTCGGGGTGCCGTTCTTGCCCGGTAGCTGCGGGGTGGCGGTGGCTTTGAAGGACAGTTTGCTGCAGGCGGTCAGTGACAGAGTACCGTCGTTCAGTTGCATGGTGCCGTCTCCCGCTCTGAAAAGGTTCGTTCCGTCTAGGCTGACGCTTTTCACGAAGTCGTATTGGTCGTCGGACGGGCGGCTCGGAGCGTATTTTATGGTGAAGATGATTCGGGAGAGGGCGTGCTGCAGGTAGATAGCGGGGGTATTGGCGGTGCTGCTTACGCTGATGGCGTCAGCCTGTCCCGGGGTATTGCTGGCGGAACCGTACAGGTAATCGACGGTTGAGCAGGCGATGGTGCTTGCGCCGTCAAAGTTCTGTGTGGCGGGGATGCTGACCGGTACGGTGGGGGCTTCGGGTGCATTCCCGGTAACGGTCAGATTGGAAGGGGAGCAGGCATACAGCCTGCCTTCCGTGGCGTTGACGTAGAATGTAGGGGTGGTAGTCCAGGGCTGGCCTGCGGTTGCAGGAGCGCTGAATACTGCCGCAGCGGGTGCTCCGGGATAAGCTGTATTGTCTGCTGCACGGGTCACGTAGATGCTGATGGTGCTTATCTGGTCGTCACCTGTACCAATGCCGTTCACGATGGAACGGCTGGTGGCAGCAGTCGTGATGTTGGGTTGCAGTGCCACGCGCGTACTGTCTTCAAGCGGAGATGTTTCTCCGTTACATCCCCCCAGGATAAGGGGGATGCAGAGGAGGATAAGGGGGGATTTCATATTACTGAATGTTTAGGTCTCCATCGACAACGACTTCGCTCCAAGCGGTAACTTCCACTTTGCTGATGGTGAGTTCAGTACCGCTCAAATTTACGGTGTAGAGGTAGTTTTTGCCGGGCAATAAGTGGCCGCTATTACCGCTATCTGTATTTGTAGGCGCTGTCAACGTTGTTGTGTACTTGGTATTATCGATCGTGAAGGTTACTCCTATAGTGCTTCCAATCGAAGCAGTGGTAGGCAGTACCAGGATGCTGAACTTTTTGGCGTCTGCAGCGGTCTCGGGTATGGTATAACCTTCATTTCCAATGGTGCGTATATAAGTTGCGGCCGTAGTACTGGGAGTGATTTCACCATCAGCTATCTTCATCGTACCTGTGGCTGCTGTTGCAGTTTCTTCTGTTTCTTTTGTCTCTTCTGTTGTTGTTGGTATTGAGGCACTGGAATCATTATACTTCATTACTATTTTCGTCAATTTACCATCTCCCATATAGGTATTACCCTTGTATACACGGAAACTAATCATAGAAAGGGCATGATTCATGGTGAGCTCAATGCTACTTTGTCCCGATGCGTTACTTGCTTTTTTTGAAGTGGCATACATATAGTCTGTTTCTCCCGGAGCGGCGGCAATGGGTTTCTCGGTGGCACTGCTGGGGGCTGTAATATCATTGGCCTGACCATCGGCATTATCCGCAGGGGTGATTGTTCCTTCAGCCAGGGTGCTGACGTTGATTGTGGAAGAGGTTGAAAAGTCTCCGCTGATAGAGATTGGGGTAGTGCCCATGCTACCGTCTGTTGTATTTATCTGGTATGCCGGATAATAAGCATAGATCGTAGCTTCTGCATTGGTCAGGTAAATCTTGGGTGTGCCATTGTTTTCCCAACCACTACCATCATTTTTTTGCGTATATATCGCATGGTTGTTATTCTTCGCTGCCGTATAGTCGTCTCCTGTAGCATACACCACTACATTCTGCATCACATTTGTCCCTGTTCCGCTCTGTGTCCCTCCCTGTATTACGCTGCGTGTGGCCGCTACTTTGGGTGATATCCGCAGTTCTATCGGTTCGTTATTCTCCGTTTCTGCGGCATCGTTGCCCTCGCATCCCATAGCGAGCATCATGCAAGGCAGCGCCAGGGATAAACGCCACAAATTTTTACTCAGTCTTTTCATCATTATGTGTTTTTTTATCTGTTTATTATTATTGTAAGTTAATTCTATTCTTGATTTCAGTCCCTGTCTCCTATCCCCAGATCCCCTGCATCTACCAGCTCCCACGGTTCCACTGTGATGGAGGTGATGGAAAGGGTATAGTCGGAAAGGGTCAGAGTCACTACATGCGACATGCCTGCCTTCAGTATTCCCGAAGATTGGTCTTCGCCGTATGTAATCTTCACATTGTTATAAGTTCCCGTGGACGTTTCCACGGTCAGTGTATATTCAGCGCCTGCACTTCCGTCCAGTGGTGGCAACATCAGGTTGCCCAGCTCTACGGGGGTAGTGCTCGCAACTTCATTATTGCCATTTTCAGGCTCCAGCGACAAACCGTTTGTACTTCCGGAAGGTGTACTGAATGCGGGTTCTCCCGTTGCTAGCGGAACTACCGCCTGCGTCTTGGCTTCGTTTACGGTTATTTTCAGGATCTTCACCGGCAAGCCTCCGTCTTTCTTCTTGCATGCCTTGAAACGTATTCGGGTCAGCAGGTGGTTGAATGTAAGCGGCTTGTTCTTCTCCGACATTGTATTGCCGTAAAAGCGTTCTCCGTCCCATTTGCACCCTCGTAACTCGCTGACATAGAGCAGGTCTTGCTGCCCGGTCAGGGCGTAAGTCGCGGCACCGTCCGTAGGCGCAGTCACCGGAGCCCAGGCCACCAGATATAGATAATCGCCATAAAGGGGATAAACGGGAGCGGCTTTGCCGCCCTCCGTATTCCATGTCATACCTCCCGATTTATCCACATCTGCCGTCCATATCCCTTCCTTTTCTCCGGTCAGCGAGGCGTACTGTCCGCTTGCAGAGGCAAAGGCAACGGAAGCCTTAAATGCTTCTTCCGGCTCGGTGCGGGTCAGGGCGACGGTGTCTTCGAGTGCACCGCCCCGGGCGAATAGCTGCACGGGTACGGCTTCCTCCACCGGATACACCTCGCTGCTGTCGCTGTCGCTGTCCGTGCACCCCGCTGCAATCCCCGCAATCCCTGCAAAGGCCAGTAACCGGTAAACCTGCAAAAGCGTCTTTAGTTTCCGTTTCATCATCATGATGCAAATTCAGGCGGGTTAGTCTAAATCGGCAGAACCTGCGGCTCCTTCCTTCCACGGGGTTACAGTAGCCGTAGCTGTAACGGTTGCAGCGTCCGAAGCTGTTTCCGGTTCCTTCACGTCCAGGGTAATCAGATGCGCTTTGGCCGTTTCTGTTATTAAATCGTCATTGCCATTCTTAATGGTGACATTGGTAAAGGTCAGGTCGGCACCGCCTACGGTCATTGTTACATCCACCTTTACACTGTTGCCACCTTTAATCATTACCGAGGAGCCGACACCGGCGGGAGTTGTCGACACAACCGGGTTCGAAATGCCTGGAATGCTTAAAGCAGAAGTCGCGTCCGTCCAGGAGACAGTGCCGTCTGCTGCATCTACCGTTTGGGGAAGTTGGACATTCTGGATGGAAATGCTCTTCAGGGAAATGCTCTTCCCACTCCATTCACCGGTGCCGGTGGCTGCTGCAGTCAGTTTCATGGCAAAGCTCAGTTGCGTGGTGAGGTGGTTGAATGCCAGGTTGATTGAATTTTCCGGAGCACTTTCACTTCCCGCATCCACAGCTGCGGCATACATTACGTCCTGTTGTCCGTCTATCGTTTTCATGGTTACGATTGTACCGCTGGCTGCTAGATTACCGTCGGGAGCTACGGCTACCAGGTGGGACTTGGTGCTGGAAGAAGTGTTTTCGTGTACATAATAAAGCGTCGGGTTCAGGGTCACCGTAGCATCTGTACCTGCCTTGAAGGAGGCTGTGGATACATTGGCACGGTCGTTCAATGTTCCGCTTT
>CABMPP010000020.1 GCA_902388495.1 uncultured Bacteroides sp.
GTAAGAAAACAACATTACTATCGTAAGAAAACTACATGGATGTAGTAAGATTAATAAGTAGCAACTACAGTCCTAATCGTTAGCAAGTTTACTGTCAGTTATCAGGCTGTTTAGGGATAATTTTATTATAACGTGAGTTTGATATAGGATGATTGACTCATATCTGACAGGTTATGAGCAAGAGTATCTCAAACTCCTCCGCCTGAAAGGGGAGGTGCCCGTAGGGCGGAGGGGTCTTACATCCGAAGGGACTTATCTATTGCAAAGTTACTCTCTGCTTATGTAAGACCCCCTCCCCCCTACGGGGTACTCCCCCTTTCAGGCGGGAGAGTTTGAGATACTCATGTTTATCATTTCATTCATTTCTATCATCAATATGAGTCAAGCATCTTATATCGAACTCACGTTAAATTATATTAGCCTGATACAAAGATAACCAAATCTTACCACTATAAATCAAGACCTTGATAAACAAACCTATGCAAACTACAGCAAGCATATTTTCAGTTTTCCCTATTTTTATCTCCTAACTGCTTAATTCTCAAGTTCTACTACGCTAATCTGCACATTTCTTGAGGTTATTACAGAATTTTTACGTAAGTTTGCAGCCATGAAACGGAATTTGCTCTTCCTTATATATATGGCTTTCTTTTTCCTTTGCCCGCACGCGGCTGCTGCCCAAACACAAGGACAGCAAGGAAATACTCCCGACTCTATACGCATCAGCTTGCTGACATGTGCCTCGGGCGGAGAAATCTATTCACTCTTCGGACATACCGCCATCCGTTACGAAAACTTCACACGCGGCATCGACGCCGTATTCAATTACGGCATGTTCAACTTCAACGCCCCCAACTTCGTCTTCCGCTTTGCCCTCGGAGAAACAGACTACCAACTGGGAGTTACCAACTACGAGAATTTTGCCGCCGAATACAACTACTTGGGACGCGACGTTTGGCAGCAAACACTCAACCTGAGCCAAAAAGAAAAAGAACGCCTCGTAGAACTACTGACCGAGAATTATCGCCCCGAAAACCGCGTGTACCGCTACAACTTCTTCTACGACAACTGTTCCACGCGCCCGCGCGATCTAATAGAAAAAGCCATTGACGGCACTCTGCAATATGCTGACAATATGACCGATACCCATATCGGCGTCTCCTTCCGCGACTTGTTGCACCAATACAGCGAAGGGCACCCTTGGGAGCGCCTCGGCATGGACCTGTGCATGGGCAGCCAGGCAGACAAACCCATCAACCGCAGGCTGATGATGTTCGTCCCCTTCAACCTGCAGGCCTTCTTCAATACAGCCCAAATCGCAGACCAGGAAGGACACACCCGCCCGCTGGTCGCCTCGGAAGAGAAAATCGTAGTTACCGGCCTGACAGCCGCCGACTTTCAGTCAAAAGGAATTACCCCGTTGCAGGCTGCCCTGTTGCTGTTCATTGCAGTAACAGCCGCCACCATCTACGGCATCCGCCGCGGAAAGACCCTTTGGGGAATCGACCTCGTGCTGTTCTTCATTGCCGGAGCTGCCGGATGCATCCTGGCATTCCTCGCACTCTTCTCGCAACATCCCGCCGTAAGCCCCAACTACCTGCTGTTTGTGTTCCATCCGTTCCACCTTCTCTGCCTTCCGTGCATGCTGAACAGGGTACGAAAAAGGAAAAGAAGCCGGTATATGATGGCTAATTTTGCGGTTTTAACACTTTTTATTGTGCTTTGGGCCGTAATACCGCAAAGAATTGATTTAGCTGTATTACCTTTGGCACTTTGTTTGCTGATACGTTCGGCAAGCAACCTCATCCTCACATACAAACGAAAGTAATGAAAAAAGGACTGATAACTTCCATACTCGCACTGACATTCACCGGCCTGCAAGCCCAACCGCTGCCTGCTACCCCAAAACTGGTAGTGACGCTGACGATTGACCAACTGCGCACGGACTATATGGAAGCCTTCTCGTCCCTATACGGAGAAAAAGGTTTCAAGCGGCTGATGCGTGAAGGCAAAGTGTTCCGCCAGGCCGAGTTCCCCTTCAACGGAACCGACCGTGCCTCGGCCATTGCCGCCATCTACACCGGAAGCACGCCTTCCCTGAACGGCATCATCGCAGGAAACTGGCTGGACATCAACACCCTGCGTCCCGTGAGTTGTGTAGACGACCCCAACTTCATGGGTAACTATACCGATGAAAATTCCTCCCCCTCCCAACTGCTGACCTCCACCATTGCCGACGAGCTGAAAATAGCCACGCGCAACAAGGGACTGGTCTACGCCATCGCCCCTTTCCGCGACGCCGCCATCTTCGGTGCAGGCCATGCCGGAAACGGCGCCTTCTGGTTGAACCAGAACACAGGGAAATGGTGCAGCACCACGTATTACAGTGAATTTCCGTGGTGGCTGAGCCAATACAACGAACGGAAATCGCCCGACTACCGCATCAAGGAAATGGTGTGGACGCCGGTACACCCTTTCACCAGCTATACTTATCTGCCGGAATGGCGCACAGAGCCATTTAAATATAAACTGGACAGCGAACGGATCAACAAATTCCGCCGCCTGATTACCAGTCCCTTCATCAACGAGGAAGTCAATCTGCTGACCGAAGAGCTACTGAACAAGAGCACGATGGGGCAGGATGACGTTCCCGACCTGCTGTCGCTGACCTACTATGCAGGCAACTACAACCACCGCAGCATCCAGGAATGCGCCATGGAGATGCAGGACACATACGTCCGCCTCGACCGCAGCATTGCCTCCCTGCTGGACATCATAGACCGCAAGATCGGTCTCCACAACGTGCTTTTCTGCATCACTTCCACCGGCTATGCCGACGCCGAGACACCCGATCCGGGCATTTACCGCATACCGGGCGGCGAGTTCTACCTGAACCGCTGCGCCACCCTGCTCAACATGTACCTCATGGCAACATACGGGGAGGGGCAGTATGTAGAAGCCTATTACGACCAGCAAATCTACCTCAACCACAAGCTCATTGAAAACAAACAACTGAATCTGGCTGAGATACAGGATAAGTCTGCCGAATTTCTGGTACAGTTCAGTGGAGTGAACGAGGTATATTCTGCCCACCGCCTGCTCTTAGGCCCCTGGTCGCCGCAGATAGAACGTACCCGGAACAGCTTCCACCGCAAGCGCTCGGGCGACCTGCTGATCAATGTGCTGCCGGGCTGGACCATCATGCAAGAAAACAACACCGATAACCGCGTAATACGCACTGCCAATATCCCCGCGCCCCTTATTCTGCTGGGCGGAGGCATAAAGGCAGAAACCATCCGCATCCCCATCAGCGTTGACCACATAGCCCCTACTCTGGCAAGTGTGATGCGCATTCGTGCCCCAAACGCAAGCACGGCAAGTCCGCTGGAATTTTAAGACTTGCCCCGTCCTTCCGATAAAATAACCAGCGTTCATTGTGTTATCTGCTGCAAAATCAGTAACTTTGCGCAGAAATTCAGAAATAATAATAAAAACAGATATATAATGGGATTTAATGAATTTTTAAGCTCGATTTTCGGCAACAAATCCACGCGCGACATGAAAGAAATACAGCCGTGGGTGGACAAAATCAAAGCTGCCTACCCCGAAGTTGCCAAACTCGACAACGACGCCCTGCGCGCCAAAACCGAAGAACTGAAAGCCTACATCTACAACTCCGCCGCCGACCAGCGTGCCAAAGTGGAAGAACTGAAAGCAAGCGTGGAAAGCACCGAGCTGGAAGACCGTGAAGACCTCTTCAACCAGATTGATAAAATTGAAAAAGAGATACTGGAAATCTACGAAAAAGCATTGGACGAGGTATTGCCCACCGCTTTCTCCATCGTAAAGGAAACCGCCAAACGTTTCTCTGAAAACGAAGAGATAGTAGTGACCGCCACAGAATTTGACCGCCAACTGGCAGCCACCAAGGACTTTGTACGCATTGAAGGTGACAAGGCCATCTATCAGAACCACTGGGTGGCAGGCGGTAACGAAGTCACCTGGAACATGGTACACTACGATGTACAGCTCTTCGGTGGCGTGGTACTGCACAAAGGTAAAATCGCCGAAATGGCAACGGGTGAAGGTAAGACACTGGTAGCTACCCTGCCCGTATTCCTCAACGCACTGACCGGCAACGGCGTACACGTGGTAACCGTGAACGACTACCTGTCCAAACGTGACTCCGAATGGATGGGCCCGTTGTATATGTTCCACGGCTTGAGCGTGGACTGCATCGACAAGCACCAGCCCAACTCCGACGCCCGCCGCAAAGCCTATCTGGCAGACATCACCTTCGGTACGAACAACGAATTCGGTTTCGACTACCTGCGTGATAATATGGCCATCAGCCCGAAAGACCTCGTACAACGCCAGCACAACTACGCCATCGTCGATGAGGTAGACTCCGTGTTGATTGACGATGCCCGTACTCCGTTGATTATCTCCGGTCCCGTGCCCAAGGGCGACGACCAGCTCTTCGAGCAACTCCGCCCGCAAGTGGAACGCCTGGTAGAAGCCCAGAAGAAACTGGCTACACAATACCTGGCCGACGCCAAACGACTGATTGCCTCGGACAATAAGAAAGACCAGGAAGAAGGTTTCCTTGCCCTGTATCGCAGCCATAAGTGTCTGCCCAAGAACAAGGCATTGATCAAGTTCCTCAGTGAGCAAGGCATCAAGGCCGGTATGCTCAAGACCGAGGAAATCTATATGGAGCAGAACAACAAGCGCATGCCCGAAGTGACAGATCCGCTATACTTCGTCATCGAAGAAAAGATGAACAGCGTGGACCTGACCGACAAGGGTGTGGACCTGATCAGCGGCAATTCCGAAGATCCGACATTCTTCGTATTGCCCGACATCACCGCCCAGCTCTCCGAACTGGAAAACGAAACCGACCTGACAGACGAACAACGCCTGGAAAAGAAAGATGCCCTAATGACCAACTATGCCATCAAGTCGGAACGCGTTCATACCATCAACCAGCTGCTGAAAGCCTACACCATGTTCGAGAAAGACGACGAATATGTAGTGATTGACGGCCAGGTGAAGATTGTGGACGAACAAACCGGACGTATCATGGAAGGCCGCCGCTACTCCGACGGATTGCACCAGGCCATCGAAGCCAAGGAAGGTGTAAAGGTAGAAGCTGCTACACAGACTTTTGCTACGATCACGTTACAGAATTACTTCCGTATGTATCACAAGCTGTCCGGTATGACCGGTACTGCCGAGACGGAAGCAGGTGAGTTGTGGGACATCTACAAACTGGATGTAGTGGTAATCCCAACCAACCGCCCCATTGCCCGTAACGATATGAACGACCGCGTTTACAAGACCAAACGCGAGAAATATAAAGCCGTAATCGAAGAGATTGAGAAGATGGTGGCTGCCGGACGTCCGGTGCTGGTAGGTACTACCTCTGTAGAAATCTCCGAAATGCTGAGCAAGATGTTGACCATGCGCAAGATTGAGCACAGCGTGCTGAATGCGAAGTTGCACCAGAAGGAAGCGGACATCGTGGCTAAGGCCGGTTTGAAGTGCGCCGTAACGATTGCCACCAACATGGCAGGTCGTGGTACGGACATCAAGCTGAGCCCGGAAGTGAAGGCTGCCGGCGGTCTTGCCATCATCGGTACGGAACGCCATGAGTCACGCCGTGTAGACCGCCAGCTGCGTGGTCGTGCCGGACGTCAGGGAGACCCGGGTTCTTCCGTATTCTTCGTGTCTCTGGAAGACGACCTGATGCGTCTCTTCTCTTCCGACCGCATTGCCAGCGTAATGGACAAACTCGGTTTCAAGGAAGGCGAAATGATTGAGCACGGCATGATCTCCAAATCCATTGAGCGTGCACAGAAGAAGGTGGAAGAAAACAACTTCGGTATCCGTAAGCGTCTGTTGGAATATGACGACGTGATGAACAAGCAGCGTACCGTAGTCTACACCAAGCGCCGCCACGCCTTGATGGGCGAACGTATCGGCATGGATATCGTAAATATGATTTGGGACCGTTGCGCCGCTGCCATCGAAGCACCTACCTACGAAGACTGCAAGATGGACTTGCTGCAAACTCTCGCCATGGAAACTCCGTTCACCGAAGAGGAGTTCCGCAACGAGAAGAAGGAAAAACTGGCAGACAAGACTTTCGACGCTGCCATGGAGAACTTCAAGCGCAAGACCGACCGCATGGCACAGATTGCCTTCCCGGTGATCAAGCAAGTGTACGAAACACAAGGCCACATGTACGAGAATATCCTTATCCCGATCACAGACGGCAAACGGATGTACAACATCTCTTGCAACCTGAAGGCTGCCTACGACAGTGAATGTAAGGAAGTGGTGAAAGCGTTCGAAAAGTCCATCCTGCTGCACGTCATCGACGAATCGTGGAAAGAGAATCTGCGCGAACTGGATGACCTGAAACACTCCGTGCAGAATGCAAGCTACGAACAGAAAGACCCGCTGTTGATATACAAACTGGAATCCGTGAACTTGTTCGACAACATGGTAGACAAGATCAATAACCAGACCATATCCATCTTGATGCGCGGACAGATACCGGTACAAGAAGCTCCGGCCGAAGCACCGCAAGCTCCCCGCCAGGTAGAGATACGCCAGGTAGAGATACGCCAGGCTGCCCCCGAACAACGCCAGGATCTGAGCAAGTATCGCGAACAGAAAGTGGACCTGAACGACCCGAACCAGCAGGCTGCCGCCGCACAAGATACACGCGAACAACCCAAACGCGAACCGATCCGTGCGGAAAAGACAGTAGGACGCAACGATCCTTGTCCTTGCGGTAGCGGCAAGAAGTATAAGAATTGCCACGGGAAGAATGCATAATAATTAATATATAGACAGTAGCAAAAAAAGCCTCGAACGGTTAAAATCTGTTCGAGGCTTTTGTATATTCAGCTAAAAGATTACTTTTGCTAATTGGAATAATACAAAAAAACTATGACCAAGTATTACTATTGTCTGTTATTGATAGGTTCGTTGCTATTGGGCGGTTGCCAAAGCATTGAACAGCTGTCTATTGACTATATGCTTCCGGCAGAAGTCAGCTTCCCTGCAGTGCTGAAACGGGTGGCTGTTGTCAACAATATGCCGGATGTTCCCGACAATAAACTGATTGTAAGCGAAGAAGAACAAAAGAAAGGTGAAGATGAGCTGGCACGCCTCACCAACTACTACAACGGAGACGCTGCAATCACCACCGAAGCCCTGGCAGAAGCCCTGGCCAACGAAAACTATTTCGACGAAGTCGTGATATGCGACTCCGCCCTGCGCAGCAAGGACATCTCTCCACGCGAAAGCACCCTGACGCAGGAAGAAGTCAGCGAACTGGCTCAAGACCTGAACGTAGACTTCCTGATTGCTCTGGAAAACATACAGATGCGCTCCATTCGCAAAATCAACTACCTTCGTGAATGGAGTATATTCCACGGCACAGTAGATGTAAAGGTATATCCCACCGTAAGGGTATATCTGCCCAACCGCAAAGGCCCGATGGTGACCGTAAACAGCAACGACAGCATCTTTTGGGAAGAAATGGGGAACAGCGAAGCCTATGTACGTTCCCACCTAATCAGTGAGGAAGACCTGGTAAAGCAGGCATCGGAATTTGCCGGTGCAGTGCCCGTGAAACACCTGCTCCCTTACTGGAAGACAGCCGAACGCTACTTCTTCAGCGGTGGTTCTGTGGAGATGCGCGATGCGGCCGTTTATGCCAGAGAGAAAAACTGGGAAGAAGCCGTCAAGCTGTGGAAGCAAACCTACGAAAGCAAAAAGGGAAAAAAGAAAATGTATGCAGCCTATAACCTTGCCCTCGGCTACGAAATGCAAGACAGCATAGAAACGGCCACCGACTGGGCACTGAAGGCACAAGCCATAGCCCGCGAAGTAGACAAAATAGACCAGAAACAAACCACCGGAATCAGCAGCGAAAGTGTTCCCAATTATTTCTTTACAAGTGTATATGTGGCCCAATTGCAGGAACGAAAAGAGGGATTGTCTCGCCTAAACATGCAAATGAACCGATTTAATGATGATTTTTAGTCAAATGATGCAGAGGTAATTATTTTTTTTATACCTTTGAACAACTATTAAGAAAGAAAGCCATTATGAAGCTCAGTCAATCGTCTTTAGCACTCCTGGAGGAAACCATCAAAAAAGCAATCGGCAGATACACCTGCGGTTGCGAGCAAACTATTGTTACGGATATTCATCTGCAACCCAATCAGAATTCCGGTGAATTGTCTATCTTTGATGATGAGGACGAAGAACTTGCCAATGTGGCCATTGAAGAATGGATGACTTACGAGGGGGATGACTTCTATGAGAACGCAGAACGCACCCTCAGCACCCTCCTCTGCAATATGAAAAATGCAGGATGCTTTGACAAACTGACCATTTTAAAACCTTTCTCCTTTGTATTGGTGGACGACGATAAAGAAACAATCGCCGAACTGCTGCTGCTGGATGATGACACCTTGCTGGTGAACGACGAATTGCTGAAAGGACTGGATGAAGAGCTGGACGCTTTCCTGAAAGACTTGCTGGAGAAATAAAAGACCATAAGAAAATTATTCTTTCCCGGCAATAAAAGATTAGCCCCTGCAATAATTTGATATTGCAGGGGCTAATTTCCTTTTACCAGGCGGATATATTTTACTTGATCCTTATGCCATAAATGGAACGGGTAGTCGTTACAAACAGAATATCCTTCTGACGGCCGCCGATAGCCAATGAGATAGGACGTTCTTCTACCTGTATTCTTCTCTGTTCCTTACCGGATTTGTCGTAGACAAAGATCTCGCCATCGGCAATATATATATTGCCGTTATCATCAGTCACATTGCTGTACTGGCCGAACGGACAAACCACACCTTGCTTCGTCAGACGTCCATCGGCATCGACGGAGAACTTGACGGTAGTCTTGTCCGATTCGTTCGCTACGTAAACCGGTTGCTGCTGGCCTGGAACCACTGAGAACAGTGCGCAAGAGCGACCCAAGTCGTAGGTTTCGGGAATAATAGTCACACCGTCGGGAGCTACAAAACTGTACTCGGAAAGGCTCGATGCTATTTTGTCGAAATCGCCTCTCCAACGGCTGGAAGGATGGACAACCTTACGTACATTCTTAGCTTGGGCAGTAACGATGCGAGGCATAGGCTTCATCGTAGCATCTGCATGGTCCGGATTGAAAGAGTATCCCAAAGCACTCCAACCACCATTTCCCCAACCACTATAATTCGGATTGTCGTCCGGCAGGCGGGAAACGGTCTCTTGCTTGCCATTTACCATATAGCCCGGTTGCGGGTCGTAACGGAAGATAACCAGCAGGTTGTCTTGCGTATCCGTTGCCAGCGTGAAAGGCTTCCAGGGATAATCGGCAATCAGGGTGATCTGCTTCGTATCGGCCGACCACTTATAGATCTTCTTCAAACGATTCTCGCAGAAGTAAACGTTCCCTTTACTGTCGGTAGTAGCACCGGAAGCAAGCTCAAAGCCGGTAGCAAGTTTCACGGGCTGGTCTATCACATCACAAGCCGGACGGTTGCTCTTCTCATCACCCGAAACGGTGAGGCGGGCGAAGTCCCAGGAATAAACAGGCAGCGCCTTGTTCATATCGTAGATGGGGAATTCGATCACCGGCAAGATCTGCGTGTAGTTGTGCATATTGCGGAAAGTGATATTCTCGCAATCCCAGATGCGGAAACCGATTTCCTTCGGCATAAAGGCACGGATCACGCGGTACATCCACACGTTTATCAACTCGATATTCTTACAGTTGGACATTTCTGCCATGTGGCAGTCGGGGCCTTCGATACCCTCCTCCTCGAACTGGAAAGCATAGATTTTCCAGTTGGAAGCGTTGCTGAAGCGGGCTTCCGTACGCACGTGGTGCTCCAAAGACATGGCGTAGATGCGGCCCTGAGTCTCCGTATCACTGAGGTACAAACCGCTGGCAGCATAGGTACTGGCTGTCCACACATCCTTGATGGTACCGCCACCGTTGTTGGTAATCCACAAGCTCCAGTACTGCTTGTCCCAGGCAAGGTCTTTGCCCGTCTCCATGACAGGAGAAGAAGGAGAACTGATGCGGCGTTCGCCACCTCTCCAACGGGGTTGCTGTTCTCCGGGAGTAGGCTTGCGCATGGTGCCGTGACCACCTACGAACTTAACATCATTCAGGTAGGAAGCTTCGCCTGCCATCCATTTACAGCCGGCAGCACGATAGTTGTATGCACCGGTGTTGATACCGATACCGTTCAGAATATCATCACCACCTTCGGAAGACTCAACCAACGGAACCGGTGTGCCGAAACCGCTGAATGCAGGTTCACTCTCTTTCAGAATGAATTGAGTACCATAGGGATGCAAGCCGATCAGCTTCGTTCCCGGAGCCATCTTCAGGGTTCTGGTCAGGCGATACCAGCCTTGCGGAACGTAGATATTCTTGTGCTGTGCAATCGCTTTCTCAAAGGCCGGCGTATCATCGGTTTCACCGTCTCCCTTCGCACCAAGTTCACGAATATTTACCCATGTCTCCATGGCAGGCAAGGTAGGAAGATCTTTGACAAGTGCCGTAGCAACTTTAGCCATCGGTTCTATCTTACATATTTCGCGGAAACCGGAAGTGGCATTCAAATTATCGTACATAAAGCCGTAAGTGAAATCTTTGACCTTATACATCTTATCCTTGACGTCCACTTTCTTTCCGTCGGCATAATCTACCAGTACAGGCACATTCTTGCAATCTACGTTCACCAGGTTCAGCTGTGAGAAAGTATTGCCTACTACACTCACTTTGACACCGGCTTCGGAGATATTCTCCCACAATGAGTTCTCTACATAAAGGCGGTCTACTATATTTTCTGCCATTTCTACGGCTACGGGGGTATTCTTTACGTGCATGTTCACAATAGCAAAGCCTACTTCACGCGAGTAGATGGCACCCTTCCTCTGACCTTCAAAATAAGTGTCGACCATCATCATAGGCCAGCCCGGAGAGGGTCTGGAAGAGATGATGCCATACTCACCACCAAAGAAACGCATGTCTTCCATCTCATTGCCTACATCGTAGACACCTGCTTTACCGTAGCCAATATGAATGTCGCAGTGGTTAAGAAAGCTATGCTGTGCAAAGTGCGAGCGGATGGCAATGGCCTGGGGATTGCCCTTATCAATGCGGAAGTCTACATTGGACACCGCACTGTAGAAAGTGCCTGCGTTGGCATCCGAAGGTTCTCTGCCTTCGGGAGCCAGTCCGCCCGTAAACCACACCATATAATTCTGCTTCGTCTGATAACCGGGAGTATCTGCCCCCAGGTAAATGACCGGGCGTTTCTTTCCATAACCAATCAAGCGAACAGATGAAGGTATCTGAATCGTCTTACTGATGCGGTAACTGCCTTCCGGCAAAAACAGGATTCCGAAGTTTTTCTCTATCTTCACCTGGTTAATCGCCTTCTGAAGAGCTTCGGTCACATCCGACTTCCCGTCAGCCTTGAAACCGTAGTTCTCCGGAGTGAAGAAGAATGCCTCCGGATCATTTGGCTTCAGCGTATACACTGAATTACTACCCGCAGCCCAACCGGCTGCCACACTTCCGATGATACAACAGACCATCAACAAGCGTCTAATTGTTTGAATACATCTCATAGGCTCTCATTATTTAATACGTACACCAAAAAATTTGGAACGACCCGTAATAAATAAGGTATTACCGTCTTTTCCGCCAAACTGCAAAGTAGAAGGACGTTCCGGAACGCGGATCATTCCTTTCTTATTACCATCTTTATCGAATATATAGATTTCTCCATCTGCTACATATAAGTTTCCTTCCTTATCTACGGCAGAACCGAATTCTCCTTGTTCTACAAAGTATTGCAGGTTGGAAAGCGTACCATCATTGGCAACATCCATCTTCACCATTCGGCGGTCATACTCATCGGACGTATAGAATGGCTTGCCCGGATAGGCTTCGAGCAGGGAAGAACTGCGCGACAGGTCGAAGTAGTGAGGGATAATAGTCTTTCCGTCCGGTGCCAGAAAACACATCTCGGGGACATATACCGATACTTCGTTGAAATCGTGGAAGTCTCTCCAACGGTTGGAAGGATAGAGTGCCTTATAAACATTCTTCACCTGACTCATAGGAACGCGGGGCAACAACTTGATTGTTTCTTCGGGATTATCGGGATCGATGGAGTAAACCTGCATCGTGTATCCGGAGTTACCATAACCACTGAATGAAGTACCCTTCGTATCGGGCAATACCGGCATCTGCTCAGGCTTGCCGTCAATCAGATAACCCGGTTGAGCATCGTAACGGAACAATACAAGGAGATTGTCTTCGGAGTCGAACGCCAGATTGGAGGGTTTCCATGGGAAGTCGGCAAGTAGGGAAAGGCTGTTCGTTTCTACCGACCATTTGAAGATGCGGCGCATGCGGTGATCGCAGAAATAGACGTTGCCTTTGCTGTCGCGTGCAATGCCTTCGGTAAAGTCGAAGTCGGAAGCCAGTTGGTTCACCTTGCCCACTTCGTTGCTCAAAGGTTGTTGGTGCGGTTCCTTACCGGTTACAATCAGACGGGAAAGTTCCCACGGACGGATGTCAATGTCCTTGTTTACGTCGAAGACAGCGATATTGTTCGTATACTTGATCTGAGAGTAGTTGTGCAGGTTAAGGAAGGCGATATTCTCACAGTTGCGGATGCGGACAGAACTATGATAAGGCTTGTTGATGCGGATTACGCGGAACATGTACAAATTGGCAAATGTAATGTTCTTGCAATCATCCATTTCAATAGGCTGGCATTCGGAACTTTCACGGCTTTCTTCTTCAGTCTGCATGCAATATACCTTCCAGTTGGACACCTTGTTGAAGCGAACTTCATTCCGCACGTGGTGTTCGATGGACATGGCATAGATACGGCTCGGAGTGGCAGTGTTGTTAGCATAAAAGCCGTTGGTGGCATAGGTGCTGGCGGTCCAGATGTCCTTGAAGGTACCTCCGCCGTTGTTGGTCACCCACAAGCTCCAATATTGGTTGTCCCAAGCCAGGTCCATGCCCGATTCGGACACCGGATTATCCGGCGTGCTGACACGTGCCGGCCTCTCCCACCATCCTCTTGGTGCTGCTACACCCGGTTTCGGTTTCCACATGCCTCCGTGTCCACCTACAAACTTCACGTCGTTGATATATGAATCGGCATTTGCCATCCATTTCACTCCTACTGCACGATAGTTGATACCACCGGTATTAATGCCGATGCCTACCAGCATATTCGTACCGCCTACGGAAGATTCCACCATAGCCTTCGGACCACCGAAGCCACTGAAAGCGGGAGTGCTTTCGGCCAGACGGAATTGCGTACCGAAAGGATGCAAGCCGATCAACTTCGTATTCGGCTTCATCTTCAATGTTTCAGTGATGAGATACCAGCCTTGGGGGACGTAGATATTGTCATATTGGTCGATAGCTGCCTGAATGGCCTTGGTATCATCCGTTTCTCCGTCACCTTTCGCACCCAGTTCGCGAAGATTCACCCAGGTTGCCATTGCCGGCAATGCAGGGATATCCGTCAATTGGGCAACCGGCATTTTCTGTATCGGTTCCACATTCAGCAGGGTTTCATATTCGGGCATATCAACCAGGTTGTCCATCTGAAGGCCGTGATCGTAAGATTTCACCTTATATATCTTATGAGCAACTTTCGTATCCGTATTGCTACGAGTATATTTAGCCAATGTCGGTACGTTCTTGCAATATACATTGCGGAACGTAATCTGATTATTGCTGTTGTTTTCATTGGTAATGACCACGGCAGGACCGCTTACATTCTCAAAATAGCTATTCTCCAGGAACAGTTTGTCGCAATAATTAGGATCGATATCAAAGACGGCAGGTACATTCTTGGCATACAAGTTCACCATTGCCAAGCCTGATTCCTGACAGCGGAGTGCAGCAATGCGTTGTCCTTCAAAATAAGAATCGACCATCATTACCTGCCAGCCCGGAGAGGCCTTGGTAGTGTAGATGCCATAATCTCCTCCATAGAAAGCCACATTCTCCATCTCGTTACCGACATCGAACAAGCCGGCTTTACCTTTACCGATATATACAGCTACATGGCTGATAAAGCTATGTTGTGCATAGTGGGTACGAAGCGCAACCGCATGGGGGTTACCGTCCTCAATGCGGAGGTTGATATTGGACATGGCACTGTAGAAGGTTCCGGCATTGGCATCACGAGGAGCTTCCCCCTCTTCCACCAATCCACCGGTAAACCAGAACATGTACTTGGCCTTTCCTTTATCCGCAGGAACTTCTTCCTGAAATCCCGGGGAATTCTTTGCCAGGATAAATTCGGGGCGGTTCTTTCCATATCCTATCAGGCGGATAGCACCGGGAATATAGATTGTCTTACTGATTTTATACTTTCCTTCGGGAATGAAGAGGATTCCGAAATTCTTTTCTTTCTTCACCTGGTTAATGGCTGCCTGTAGCACGTCGGACACATCCATCTTACCATCAGCCTTTATCTGATAGTTTTCAGGGGTAAAGTAAAATGCTTCGGGATCATTGGGTTTCTGGGGATAAATAGAATTCAGCTGTACAGCGTAAAGCCGGGTACAAAGTATCCCCAATAACATCAGAAAAGTAATGCTTAGTTTCTTCATGGTTTATTATTATTATTTTATTAGAAAAAAGGCGCTCTGCTACCAAAGTTGCAGAACGCCTTACTGCATTTTTATTCTATTCTATTAGAATTCAATTGCAACCAATGGACTATAATTATGACGAATCGTACCGACATTGTTCACATCAGCTTTAGCACCGATACGGAAGTAGTAGTTCTTTCCCGTGTACTTGAAAAGATCTTTGTTTCCTTCCGATGCACAATCGATTTCCAACCGGTAAGCGGTATTGTCTACATCAACAGACGGACTAAAGTTAAGGATATCGTTACCGCCGGTCACGCCAAACTTAATGCTATTGCCCACCCACATATCACTAAACGCGAACAACTGAACAGAGGCAACCTTTACTTCGGCCTTACCACCTTCCAGACTGAAGGTAGCAACAATCTTACTGCCTTCCTTCTTAATAGACGGATTAACAATACGAAGATAAGGAGTTACTTTGAAATCTTTTGTATTATCACCCTTTTTAACTACTACGCCCTTCTCTTCAAAAGGATAGCAGTTGCTGTTCTCAACGCGCATGTCGTAAGTGCCGGAAAACACCATGTTATTGCGATATTCTCCGGTATTCATTATCTTCCAGCCTTGATTCTCCGGATTGGCAAAACCCAGTTCCACAACCGTAAGACTGCACTCCTGAATATCCGTACCTACCAGTTCACCCGTTTTTTCATCAAGGAAGGAACCGTGAATAGAGGCATTTGGAGCGTCATAGTTATCTATTTCACAAGATGTCAATGCCAAAAGGCAACATGATACCAATAATCCTAATTTTTTCATAATCTTCTAAGAATTTAGTGATATTAATAACCCGGGTTCTGAACCAAGCCGTTCGTACCGATGCCCGGAATACTTTTGTAATAGCTTTGCGGAGAGAATGTTCTACCGTTTCCTTTTTCATCACCGTGGAAGTTGGCACGGACGAAAATGTACTTCGGCGTAGCCTCACGCAGGTCAACCAGCGGTACCAATGCCGAACGCATACCGGAATTGAAGAATACATGGTTCTCACGACGGCGAACCATATCCCAATAGCGTTGGCCTTCGAAAGCCAGTTCCACACGACGTTCTTTCAATACGTTGTCCAGCGTCAAAGGAATGTTGTCCGTATGAGCCGCGCGATGGCGAATGGCATTCAGGTATTGGGCCGCTTTTGCAGCGTCGCCTTTACCACTCTCCACAACAGCTTCCGCATAGTTCAAATAGATTTCTGCCAGACGGATGTCGATAAACGTAGTTGTGATAGATCCCCAACTGCTGGTCAAAGAACTGAACTTATATTCCTCCATATACTTGCGGATAGAGAAACCGGTTGTTGTGTAGTTACCATTCTGGCTGTCACCAAGGTTACCAAAGCCGGAATAGGAAGCAGAACCTTCGGCACCGAATCCAAAGTAAGTTTTACCATCCTTACCGACAGCCGATTGGTTTTGATAGATGAAAGGATTGCCATCCTTGTCAATCAGACCACCTTGCATCATAATCTTTATGCCGGCATAATCGGCACCCGGAAGAATGATACTTGCCTGTAAACGGGCATCCTTGCCTGCAAACGGAGCAGTGAGGCTCTCATATTTGATATAGGGAGCAGCAGCAACGGCAGCACCGTTCAGCTGTATCTGTACAACATTCTGTTCTACCCCATCTGTACGGGTCTTGATGGGAGCACTCTTGCCTGTACCATCATCGGTATAGTCTTCATAGAGGTCTATCAAGTTGAGCATAGGGCTGAAACGACCGTAGTAGAGTGCGCCCGGATTGGCCTGTGCAGGAGCGAAAAACAAGCTATAGCTGTGTCCCTGATTGGAATTGGTCGTACCATCTACGTAACCACGGGAGAGGATAACTTCACTATCCGGTGCTTCCAGAAAGAGCTTCTGATAGTTTTCAGCAGCCTCGGATGCAGAAGCAGGAGTGGCTGCATAAAGAGTCTTGCCGGAGTTATTGATAATATTTTCCGCAGCCGAGATACATTCACCATAGAAATAATCGGCCTCGGAAGTATCGATACCTACCAGTTTCTGATTAACAGCCTCACCTGCCAACGGAGCCTTATTCCAGTACTTGGCCAGAGAAGCGGCAAACAAAGCGGCACGCGACTTCATACCCAGTGCACCCCACTTCGTGAAGCGATAACCGTCTGTAGTGGTAGGCAGGTTTTCGGCTGCCTCGCCAAACTCTTTGATGATAAACTTCCAGGTATCAGACTCCGTACTACGAGGTACTTTCAGAGATTCCGAATTGCCCGGCACGTAGTCACCATCCTGCACACGGTCGATGATAGGTACACCGCCGTAGCGCTTGGCCAGACTGTAGTATATATAAGCACGTGCAAAACGGGCTTCGGCAGTCATGCGCTTGGCGTCTTCATTATTCAAAATACCTTTCTCGTAAGAAGAGGCTACCGTCTCGATAAAGATATTCACCTGACGGATTTTATCATAAGGCCAGTAGTCAAAACTCTCCGTAATACCTGAACCACCTTCACTACGGGAAGCCTCGTCAGTAAGGAAAGAGATGCTGGCAGCTCCACTCACACCGTTGAACTTGCGGCGATCGAATCCACCATCCTGAGGACGGAATACAAAATCTTCCATCGGAACAGTTGTGTAAACATTAGCCAGCAATGACTTCACACCACCGTCTGTTTCTGTCAGTCGGTCGCCCGGCACCTTGTCAAGCGGTTCCAATTCCAAAAAGCTATCGCAACCTGAAAGACCAACCAACGCGCAGAGCGCAACAGTAGTCAATATGTTTTTCTTCATACTATTTTTAAGCATTAAAAGTTAATATTCAAACCTATATTATAAGATTTCATCAACGGATAAGCCAAGCTGGCACCCCAGTCACGTTCTTCACGTTCGGGGTCGGCATTCTTCAACAGAGAGTTACAGAATGTCAGCAAGTTGAAGCCATTCACGAAGATGCGGCAATCACTGATACCGGCTTTCTTAGTCAGATGCTTCGGCAATGTATATCCGAGTTCCAAACTCTTCAGACGCAGGTAAGTGGCATTCGGGTTCCAGAAACTGATGGCACCGTCGCCCCAACTGTTACCATTATCTTTTGTACCGGTAAAGTCACGGCGCAAAGCAGGATACTTACCGGATACCCATTGAGTGGCAGGATTGTATGGGTCGTCTGTAGCATTCACTGTATGCCAACGGTCCATATACTTCTTCATCAAAGTCGGGTTGGTCTTGGAGCCGTAACCGAATACGTCGTCATTGGCATAACCAATTACATAACCGGCTGCTCCCTGAAGCAACATATTCAAGTCGAAGCTCTTATAAGTCAAACCGATGTTCAAACCGAACTGATAAGGAGGATTGGCACCTGCACGACGGGATTCGGGCTTCATATCGTACATATCAATCACACCGTCACCGTTTTGGTCAACGATTCTGAAAGAACCCGGCAACATCATAGAGTTACCATTACCGCCACCATAAAGAGGAGCTGTCTCCAGTTCTTTCAAAGAGCTAAACTGACCGTCGTATTTCTGAATCCACATACCGCCTCCGCTGTGATCCCAGAAGCCACCAATGGTACGATGGTCTTTACCATAAAGCCAGCGGTTCATGGAACTGGTATAATCACCGTGCTCTACTTCCAGGAACTTCTCACGTACAAAAGTATAGTTGGCGCTTACCGAGTAGCTCCAATCTTTACCAATCTTGCCACGCGTACCAAGTTCCAATTCAAAACCGATATTCTCGGTGGAGTTAATGTTCTCATCGGGGAAGCTGGCACCAAAAGTATTGGGAATATCCTGCAAGCGCTGAGCCAGAATACCTTCGTTCTTACGACGGAAAAGTTCTATCGTACCAAACAGCTTACCATTCCACAATTCTGCATCCAGACCGATATTGGCCGTCTTGGACACTACCCAGGAAAGATTATCGAGTACTACACCCGGAGCCTGCATACCAATGACATTAGTATTGTAAAGCACATAACCGAACGGCTTGTTATCAGAATAGACATCATCATGCGTAGCTTGTGTATAACCGGCTACATACTGGAAAGGATCGCCGGCATCATATCCGCTCTTTCCATAAGAGCCGCGCAACTTCAGGTTGGTAATGAAAGGCAGATTCTCTTTCATGAAGTTCTCTTCAGAAATACGCCAGCCGGCACTGAATGAGGGGAAGAATGACCAACGGTGTCCCGGAGCATAACGGTAAGAACCGTCGTAACGGGCTACTACTTCCAGCAAATACTTGCCTGCATAGTCGTAATTGGCACGCATCAGGTAAGCAGCCAGACGGGTTTCTTTGCGATAACCGCTGTTAGTGGCAGTACTTGCGTCAGCCTGATTCAAGATATCATTGCTGAAGTAACCGGCATATTTACGGGCACCGACGAGTTCATCGTAACGACTGCCCGACATTTCGGCTACAGCAGTCAGGTTCAGGTTATGCTGACCGAAAGAGTTCGTATAGTTGGCCTGCACACGACCGTATAATTTCTGGAAAATGCCCATGGTATTGCTATAGTGGTCTTCACCGAAAGTCTTTGTAGGAGTATTCGTGAAATAGTCATACAACTGATAAGACTTCTGCAATTCTGAGTTATTGCGATTGTTTCCATTGAAAGAGCCGAGTATTCCCAGGCTCAGTCCCTTTACGAAAGGAACCTGCCATGTCAAATCCACATCGGCATTGTAAGTCAGTCCTCTGAAACGGCGATAACCATCCGCATCGATATCCGTCAGAGCAGCGGCATTCTTGCTTTCAGGTTGAATATCGGAATAGTGGTCGGTAGAACCCATGGCATAGGGACCTACACCGCGGTCGTTAACCAACAAGGTTTTGAATGTCCACTGGAAGTCTTCACGAGGACGTTGCGTACGGTCCCAACGACCGGACACCTTTACATTCATCGTCAGGCCCTTGGCCAGTTCGGCGGTCAAGTTGGTACGGAGGTTGTAACGTTCGTAGTACTGAACATTATTCTTCAGCAAACCGTTGTCGCGGTTGTAGCCGAAACTTACGAAATATTTCACTTTGTCGGAACCGCCGCGAACAGAAAGCGTATGCGATGTCTGGAAAGCCTGCTTATTCATGTACATATCCAGCCAATCCCAGTCCTGATAGCCTTCCACTCCATTTTTATACTTATCCAACACGTCTTGCGTGTAAGGTTCGGACTTCTTTCCGTTGCGTGCCATTTCGTTGGCCATTGTGCGGAAAGTGTAGGCATCTACAGTCTCTTCTATACCGGTAGCCTGCTTCATACCGAACAAGCCGGAATAAGAGATGCGTGTCTTCTCGGAAGCACCTTTCTTTGTGGTAACGATAATAACGCCATTAGCAGAGTTCATACCGTAAATGGCAGCAGAAGCATCTTTCAAAATAGAGATACTTTCGATGTCTTCGGAACTCAGCTGTGCCAGCTCGTCTTTTTCGCGTGTCACACCATCAATTACTACCAACGGGTCGCCGTAACCACGGATACTGATCATATTATCAAAAGTTCCCGGCTCACCTGTCTTCTGACGAATCAACAGACCCGGCATCTTACCCTGGATGTTATTCACCAGATTCTCGGTCTTGGTAGTCTGGATGTCATCAGAATTGATAGCGGTAACGGCACCGGTCAGAGATTGTTTCTTCTGAACACCGTAACCCACAACAACTACTTCGTCCAGCATCTCGGCATCTTCCTGCAAGATAACTTTGACAGAAGTCTTTCCGCCTACGCCGACCGTCTGTGTCTTATATCCCACATAACTGATGACCAAAACAGCATCCTGAGCCACATTGCTCAAAATGAAGTTACCGTCAATATCGGTAATCACACCCGTACCGGTACCTTTCACCTGAACACTGGCACCGATAACCGGTTCGCCGGAGGCATCCACAACAGATCCTTTGACCGTTATGGCTTGCAGGGTAGCCTGTACCCCTTCTGCACCTATCGCCTTATCATACAAGATTATATTACGATCTAATACCTTATAAGTAATATTCGTACCTTTAAAAACCTCGTCCAAGACTTTGAATATAGTTTTGTTATTCGCTTTAACGGATACACGACGGTCAACGTCTACTTGTTTGTTGTTATAGAAGAATACGAACTCGGTGCCCTGTTCCAGTTCTGTCAATACTTCATCGACCGTCCTATTATTAAGAGTAATGTTCAACATTGTTTTTTGGGCATAGCCATCATTGGCAAATGTCATACCGACCAAACAAAATAGCATAAAGAATGTACATCTCATAGCAAGAGGAATTTTTCTTATACCTCCCATCAGGACACTTTTTGCCCTAAATGATTGGATACAAATGTGTTTTTTCATAATTTTGCATTGATTTCTAGTGAAAAAAATAAAGTTACTTTAATCTGTCGCCAAACAGATTTTCTAAAAAAGTACAGTTTTCATGCAGGAAAATGCGCCAACATTTTCTTGCATGTTTTTTTAACGTGTGTTCTTCTTCATTGAATCATTCTTTTAAGGGTTAATAAACTTCAATTACTTGTCTCTCTACATTTATATCTCCATCTTCTACAAACTTAAACCGTATGTTCGAAGATATATGGAAATTCTCCAATATACGTTCCAGCCGCTGTTTAGTGAATGTTGCTGTAAAAGAATTTTGTTTCAATGAAGGATTCTTCAATACAAACGTTACATTATATCGTTTGCTCAAACTCTTCAGTACCTCTTCAAAAGGAGTATTCCTGAAAATCAGGCATCCATCTTTCCAGCAAGTTTCTATATCTACATTCGCAGCCTTTACCACTACCTTTTTCCGGGCAATATCATAAACAACCTTTTGCCCGGGTTGTATCATCAGTTGTTCCCTCTTTTCCTTATTTATATAAGAAAAACCGACTTTACCCGATACTAACGTGGTTTGTACTGTCTCGTCTTCCTGATAAGCCTCAACATTGAATTCCGTTCCGTAAACTATTATTTCCGAACCGTTCAACGCATTGACCACAAATTGCTTTTCATCCTTCTTTACACTAAAAAAAGCCTCACCAACTAATTTCACTTCTCTTTTTTCATCCGAAAACCGAGAAGGATATTGCAATGAAGACGATGAATTCAAAATGACTTTCGTGCCATCCGGCAGTTCTACAGAAGTAGTCATTCCCGGATTCGTTTTGACTTCCATCATTTGTATCTCCTGGTTATCCTTACCAAAATAAAGGATGCACCACGATATTACCAAAGGGATAAATAAAATGGCGGCCGCCCGTTGCATCCCTCTAAATAATACTTGATACCTATTAACTTTTTTCTGTTTCATCTTTCGATGAGTGTTCATCAAAGCCTTCCTTATATCCAACTTTGGTGATAGCTGCGCCATATCCGTAGCCAAACTCACCGATTGAATCTGTCGGGCTATCCTGCGGTTTTCATCGGAAGCCTCCAACCACTCCTCTACCGAAGTTGTTTCTTCTTCCGTTGTTTCTCCGTCATAATAACGAAGAAGCAGTTCTTCCATCCCTTCTCTTTTTACCATAAATTTTATTGCTAGCTTTACTATTAAGACAAACGAGGTAAAAAAACTCCTAAACAGAAATTGAAAAAATATTTTATACAGTGAGATTATAATAGGAAAAAAGGCTATTTTTGTACAATAATAACAAACCCCTACAATGAAGGACACTATATCAGAAGATACATCTTTATTATTTGCCATGCAGCAAGGAGACAGAAGCGCTTTTGATAGATTATTCCAAAAATACTATGCCTTGCTCTGCACCTATTGTTACCGTTTCGTCAGATTGGAAGATGCCGAGGAAATAGTTCAAGATGTCATGCTGTGGCTTTGGGAGAATAGAGAAAGACCCGTCATTGAATACTCCCTTAAACAATATCTTTTCAAATCGGTATATCATCGTTCCATGACCCGCGTTGTGCAAAATGAAGTAAAGCAACGGGCAGATGCAGCATATTATGAAAGAATGTATGCTTCGCTGCAAGACGCAGATGTACTACTAATCAATGAATTGAGTAAACATATCCAAAAGGCAATAGATGAGCTGCCACCTTCCTATAAGGAAGCATTCATCATGCATCGCTTCCGCAATCTGAGTTATAAAGAAATAGCAGAAGTACTGGATGTTTCTCCTAAAACTGTAGATTACCGCATTCAGCAGGCTTTGAAAATACTGAGAGTGAAGTTGAAAGACTATCTGCCTATACTGCTTTCGCTACTGATGAATATTGCATTGACAAAGAACTAATCAGTACTTTGAAAGGGATTCTTTGGTTATCTAATTCTCTGTTTAAAGCTTGCGAATATCCGTTCGCGCTGTGCGAATACATATTCAAGCACTGTGAATATCCGTTCGCAAGGCTTGAACAGAGAATAGTTACTAAAGAACACAACTTTTCTTCCTATAGTCCAGACTTTTTCTCTTAATGCCGAAGAACTTTTCTCTTTATATCCCTCTATATGAGATTTATGCATTTCATAATATATCCTAAATGTATTTAGGAAAGACATCTTCTCCGTTGTCTTATTGGTAGATTAGTAATCTATTAAATATCTTATTAACTAAAAACACATCAAATGAGAAAATTGATTTATCTGCTCTCCGTGCTGGCGTATACCCTCAACGCGCAAGCACAATTCTCGGTGACAGCCCATCAAGAAGGATGGAACAACATTCCCCCACAAGCCCAAAAGCCAGGTTTCTCCCTGCAACAGTCCGTACTTGCCAATATGGATGGAGACGCTGCACTGGAAGAAGTCATGCTCTTCGGGCGGGATAACGGGCATTATCCCACGTTCGACCTCTTTAAAGCGTATTACGTCATCGTGGACAATTACACCAAAGAGATTCAGTACATCTCGGACGAGATTTATGTTACCGACAAGTACAACATGCTGGTAGAAGACCGGAACAATGACGGAATCTCCGAACTCTACATCTCCTACTTCAAAGACGGAAAGTTCAGCGTAGACGAGCGGGGCTATAATCTGCAAGCGACGCGTTGCTACGACCGCATCGAATGGAATCCTACAAACAAGAACTTTAAATCCTCCACTAAATGAAAACAAGAATCATTCTCTTAATAGCATTCCTTACTTATATAGGAATCTCCTCACCCGTACAAGCGCAGCAAAAGAAAGTAATCAAAACCATGATGATAGCCGGAGCAGACGGCAGCCACTACTGGGAAGGTGCTTGCGAAGCCATGAAGCAGATACTGGAGAACAGCGGAATGTTCAAAGTAGATTTTGCCTTTACTCCCAATTTCGGCGGAGACATCAGTACCTTCAAGCCCGATTTCCATAAATATGATCTGGTTGTCATCAACTATGGTGGAGCCACATGGATAGAATCCGTACGGAAAGAATTCGAGAAATACGTTGCCAATGGCGGCGGGGTAGTCGTCATCCACTCCTCCGTTGTTCCGATGGCCGACTGGAAAGAGTATAATGAAATCATAGGCATGGCTGCCTGGGACGGTCGGAATGAAAAGGACGGCCCCTACCTCTACCTGAAAGACGGACAGTATGTATACGATTATTCTCCGGGATATGCCGGCTACCACGGGCTGCAACACGAAACGGTGATAGAGCATGTCGTACTCGACCATCCTATACTGAACGGACTGCGCCCCCGGTGGAAACACTTCAAAGACGAAATTTATACCCGCCTGCGCGGACCGGTGAAGAATATGGAAATCCTGGCAACGGCCTTCGAGCGTGGTCGCCACGAACCGTTGATGTGGACCGTGAAGTATGGAAAAGGACGTGTCTTTGTCGACCTGCTGGGACATTGCGGCAATGATCCTAATATGATTTACTCCATGCTATGCACCGGTTTCCAGGTAACCCTGCTCCGTGGTTGCGAATGGGCCGCCACCGGTGCCGTTACCCAGGAAGTCCCCGCCGATTTTCCTTTGGAAGATACCTATACGCTGCGCCCGGAATTCAAAGCGCCTTTCCACGCATATCCCAATACTAAACCCTGAATACAATGAAATACATCATAAAGATATTACTGCTGGTACTTTGTATACAAGCCCATGCCCAAGCTCCGTGGAAACCGGATGCTGAGTTGGAGAAGCAACTGAAAGAAAGCAACTACGTGCATCACATCCTGAAAGCCAACCCCGAACATGCCGGACTGACCCGGTGGTACAAAAAAGAAGTACTGAAAAGCCGGGAGTTACCCCTTGCCGAAGACTTCGCTTCCCTACGCCATACCGGCCCCGGAACACTGCATATAGACCGGGAGCTCACCATATCGGGCAAAGGAAGTGTGCGTCTGGACACTCCGGCTTCGCTGGGAAAGAAGAACCCCACCAACCGCAACTATGCCACCCCTGAGATTATCCGCCCGCTCAACCGGGAAGATTTACGGGATTACAACCGCTTTTCCGTCTGGGTGTACGTCGATGCTCCGGGTGTGTACTTGACTTTTGCCGGGTTCACCCTCTATAATGAAGGAGAAAAGCCGATGCCCACGCCGGGACGCTTTGAAGGACAGCACTTCGAAACGGTCTATCCCAACAAGTGGCAGCGCATCGTTTGGGAGATACCCGACTTGTATCGCGATTGCGTCACCGGTTTCTCCGTAAACATCATGCTGGCAGGTGCCCCCGCCGGAGCCAGCGAGAAGATGAGCCTGTATGTAGACGATATGCGCATCGAAAAAGTGGAAGCCGAAAACAGCCGCGGCTTCGACCTGCGCAAGCAGGCAATAGCCTACAGCCATAGCGGATATAAACCCGGAGCACGCAAGCAGGCACTTGTGCAGAACGTGAAGGAAAGCTCTTTCAGCCTGCGCAACACCGCCACCGGAGCCATAGCCTATCAAGGAGCAGGCAAGAAGCTGGACAAGGGCTTCCTGCTGCTGGACTTCAGCGACTTCGACACTCCGGGACAATACATGCTCTCCATCGGTGACCTGCAGTCAAAGCCATTCCCCATCGGGAATGATGCCTACCTATCCACAGCCTGGCACACGCTGAACTTCTTCTTCTCCGAGCGTTGCGGATTCGACCAGCCGGGCATCCACCAGGAATGCCACCAGGATGTCTTCATGTATCATCCGGACGGACGCAGCCTGAGCGTTTCCGGCGGTTGGCATGATGCCGCCGACCTGACGCAAGGAACCGGAAACACTGCCGAATCGGGCATCGCCCTCTTGGAGATGGCAAACGCCGTACAAGGCAAGGACAGCATCTTCTACGAGCGCCTGTTGGAAGAAGCACGTTGGGGGTTGAACTGGGTTATGCGTACCCGTTTCGGCGACGGTTACCGCCTGGGAGGACTGATTATCGGCATCTGGACCAAAAACATCCGCGGCGATAAGGACGATATGCAGGCAGAAGCCCGCAACACGCCTACAGACAACTTGAAAGCCGCCTCTTACTGTGCCCTCGCCGTGCCGCATTTTGAAAAGAAAGACCCGGTATTTGCCCGCTGGTGCCGCAATTGTGCCACGGAAGATTTCCGGTTCGCCATCGACCTGCTCGATACGCAACGGACGGAGAACAATGAGGCAGATTTATATGCCCTGGCAACCGTCACCGCCATGCGCCTGTACCGCCTGACGCAAGACCAGTACTACCTGGACTGGGCTGCCCGACTGGCACGTACCGTCATGGCCTGCCAACAGCTGGAAAAACGTAATGATTGGAAAACTCCCCTCAGGGGATTCTTCTACGAGTCCTCCCGGAAGAAGCGCATCCTTGCCTATTATCACCAAAGCCAGGAACATCTGATGGTCGAAGGACTTTCCATGTTGCTGACCGATGCTCCCACGCATGCCGATGCTCCGTCGTGGCAGGCTGCCTGCGAAGCATACGCGGACTATCTGCGGGACATCGCCCGGATGATTGCTCCTTACGAAGTGTTGCCAAGTGCCGTATACGAAGTGAACAACACGGACTACAGCAATCTGTATCACGAAGGAGATCAAGTAGGCTTGCCCAGTCTGGAAGAATACAATGCACAGGTACGCAACGGCATCCCTCTGTCAAAGGACTTTTATCTGCGCCGCTTCCCCGTTGCCTATCAGTTCAGAGGCTTCCACGCTGTAGTTATGGGAAAGGCAAAAGCCGCCTTTATCCTTGCCCGTCTGCTGGATGACCGACAACTGAAGGATATAGCAACCCGGCAATTGGAATATATCTTAGGATATAACCCATTTGCCATGAGTACGGTTTATGGAGACGGATATGATTATCCCCCACTCTATGGAGCTTACGCAGGAGATGTGGTAGGTGCAGTGCCCGTAGGTATAGAAACTTTCGAGAATGATGACGAGCCTTACTTCCCGATGCAGAATAATTGTACTTACAAGGAGATCTGGACGCATACTACAGCAAGGTTGATGTGGTGCGTGGCAGAGTTATTCAAGTAAGACTTTAGCAATACAAATAAAAAAGGTAATGACTTCACATTTCGTGAATATGTCATTACCTTTTTTGTTTATTACTTATTTAGCAACTTACTCATTCCACAAATCAGGAATAGCTTCATGCCCGCGGGCATTCTCCGGCTTACGGTCTATCGGAGCCTTCGTTCCCGAATGGACGTCATACAAGACCTTGGCTGTTTCCATCATAGCTTCCACTTGTTCTTTGTACGGACGATCAGTCACATCGACCAAACCACAGTTGTAGTTCTCACCGTCACGACGTCCCGTCAGGTCCTGATCGCACCACTGGAAGTAACCGGTACCGATCAGACCCGGATGTGCATAAGCATTTTCGGTATAGTAACGATAAGCCACTCCGCGTTGTTCCTGCGAGTCGACCTGCCACAAAGACTGAGCCATGCCTCTGTCTACCGTACCGAAGTGGTATTCACCGATAATCATCGGCAGTTTGGCTATCTTCAACGCACGGTCCAACATTGCCGGGTTGGGAACCAAATCGTAACAATTAAAGCTCAGTACATCGAACGATTCGCCGCACATCTCAAGGATTTCTTCATCCAATTCGAGGATATTACCGAAACGGATGCCGAGGTTCAGATGGTTCGGGTCATGTTTCTTCAGCAACTGATTGGTAGTGGCCAGGAAAGTGCGGAAAGTGGAAAAGACAAACTCCTTGCGGTTTTCAGCAGTATCGCCATTCTCCTCCAGATATTTCTTCAAGGCAGTTTTAATAGGACGGTCTTTGCCATCGAGGATCAAGCCGCACAGACGGGCTTCTTCGTCCAGCCAGGCAGGTTCGTTGCCAATGAAATAACCGATCAGCCAGGGATTGTTCTTGTAAGGAGCCACGAACTCGGCAAGAGATTTATCGACTTTAGCTTTAAAAACAGGATCATACACATCGCAAAGTCCCATCAAATCGTGCTCTATACCGATATCGCGCAGCGGTATGAGGAATGCCTTCCGGTTCATATTCATCACTTCGCCGCTCGACCAGTTGGCTATTGTATTCAAGCCCCATTTGTCCATACGTTTAAAGATCAGCTCTTTGGACTTCTCTGGGAAGTCATCGCCATAGCGACGGTACTGGTTCCAGAAACCGAAAGAGGCAGAGTTATTGCCGCGATAATTCCGGCCGGAGACTTTCGCCATCAAGTCGGCAGGAGGAAGCTCCTTGTACATGCCGTCACGTTTGTCGATATCGCGCACATTACCGCCACCACCGGGGCTGACGCAGTCTACTCCGACAGAAAGGAACAGATAGCCTTCCGGATCGACAAACCACCAACGGTCGCCAATCTTCTGGGTGTGGAAGAATCCGGTGGCTTTCACACGTTGCTGCTTGTAACCGCCAAACTTGGAGTAATTATAAGCATCGGTGGTCACCACTTCATTGTCTTCTTCTTCCCACTCCTTCTTCAGTTGCTCCAAAGAAGAAACCTTTCCGGCATATTCCACCAGATTGGACTGTCCGAACTCATCTACGGCAGGAATGTCGCCCATGTATACATCACCCGGATCTTCCGTAGCCAGGGTGATGGAACGGATCTCGATCGTGGGGTTGTGAATAGGCTTACGCATGCGGATGCCGATAGAATCAACTCCCTGAAGCGGGCCGCGTTTACCTCCCAGGTTGATCCAGCCGGTGTAGCGGGCATGGTTGAAGGTAGCTGCCAGGTCTACGGCTGCATCGGGCAACTCGGTGAAGTATTTCAATGGAATGGCAAGTTTGTTCCAGGCATTGGGTACATAGCACATGATGCGCAACTCGTTGTAACCGCTATCGGTAGTGAAACCAAGCTGGAAACGCTGGGCAGTGGTACTTTTGTACTCAATGACCACGAATTTATACGCATCCCAATCGGTAGGTAGTTGGGGATTGATGTCTTTCAAGGCAAACTTCTTGCCCGATACTTCTTTCGTACTGTCAAGCTCCACTTTAAACGTCTGTTCAGTCGGTGTACACTGGACGAACAAGGACGCTGCCAAGGCCGACAGGAGGATAGTTTTCACTTTGTTTTTCATTTCTGTAATCTTATTAGGGTTGAATAGTATATCTATATAAGGAGGAACGGGCGGCAATAAATAAGGTATTGCCATCCTTGCCTGCCACAACGATGGAGGTAGGGCGTTCGGGTACGCGAATCAGATTGATCTGTTTGCCTTGAGCATCGAAGACATAAATATGTCCTTCGGCCACGTACACATTTCCCCGTTTATCGACGGCAGAACCAAACTCGCCCTGACGGACGAAGTGGGTCAGATTCTGCAACGAGCCGTCGGGCTTGACGTCCATCCGTGCCAGCAGATGGTTGTACTCGTCCGAAGCATAGAAAGGCTTGCCTGGCACAGCTTCCAGCACAGAAGAGGAACGGGCAAAGTCGTACTGCTCGGGAATAATCGTTACGCCATCCGGAGCAATAAAGCAATACTCGGGCTTACGGACGGAGATTTCATCAAAATCGTGCAAGTCTCTCCAGCGGTGGGCCGGGTAGAGGCTCTTGGCAACAGACGGGACACTGCCCATCGGCACCCGTTGCAGCTTTTGAATCGTTTCTTCGGGATTGTCTGGACGGATGGAATAGACCCAGACGGCAAAACCGTTGTTTCCCCAATAGCTGTAGGTGGTTCCGGCAGCATCGGGCAGTTCGGTGATGGTTTCGGGACGACCATTGACGATATTTCCCGGTTGAGGATAGTATTTGAAAAAGACAAGCAGGTTATCTTGTGTATCGCAAGCAAGGGACAGCGGTTGCCAGGGGAAGTCGGCAACGAGCGATAACTGCTCTGTCTCGACATCCCATTTGTAGACGCGGCGCATCCGCTCTTCGCTGAAATAGACGTTGCCTTTGCTGTCGCGCGTCATACCTTCGGCATACTCAAATCCGGTAGCCAGCATTTCCAGCTTACCCGGTTCGGCCTGCAGGGGAACCAGACGGGGTTCTTTTCCCGTTATGGTCAGGCGGGTAAACTCCCAGGGACGGACGTCCTGACGGGTGTTCATGTCGTAGCAAACCAAGTCGGTAGTGAAACGCATCTGCGTAAAGTTATGAACGTTATAGAATTCGATATCTCGACAGTTCCAGGTTCGTATGGCGTATGGGAACGGAGTATCTACGCGAATCACCCTGAACAGATAAAGATTGGCAAACAGCATGTTACTGCAATCCTGCAATTCTATCTGCTGGCAGTCGGGACTTTCACGGGTTTCCTCTTCCAACTGAAGCGCATAGACCCGCCAGTTGGAAACGTTCTTGAAGCGAACTTCATTACGCACATGGTGCTCCACCGACATAGCGTAAATGCGTCCGGCGGTAGCGGTATTATTCACATAGACGCCATTCGTAGCATAGCTGCTTGCTGTCCAGATGTCCTTGAAGACACCGCCTCCACCATTGGTTATCCACAGGCTCCAATGCTGGTTGTCCCAAGACTTGTCTTTGCCTTGGAAGCATACGGGTTCCTCGGGAGAACTGATCTGCGGAGCGTTGCCGCGTCTCTGTTGCGGCCGGTTCAACGGTCCCTTTTCCATCGTGCCATGAACGCCGAGGAACTTCACATCGTTCATATAAGAATCGGCTCCCGCCATCCACTTACAACCCACTGCGCGGTAGTTGTACGCTCCCGTGTTCAGCCCGATACCGGAAACGAAGTTACTGCCGCCTTGCAGAGTCTCCAACAGAGGTACCGGACTGCCGAAGCCACTGAATGCCGGTGTACTTTCTTTCAGTTTCAGTTGAGTGGAAACGGGGTTCAGCCCAATAAGAGCCGTATTTTTCTTCAGCTTCAAGCTCTGGGAGACGATGTACCAACCTTGCGGCACATAAATCACATCGTATTCCTCTATCGCTCTTCTGAAGACTTCCGTATCGTCGCTCTCTCCGTCTCCCTTCGCTCCCAAATCGCGGATATTCACCCAACGGGAGATAGCGGGAGTAGCAGGAATATCATTTACCGGAGGCGGGGGCATCTTACTCAAGCGTTCCATCGCTATCTCCGTTTTGTATTCCTGAGTGGCGGACATGTCTTTGAGATGCAGTCCGTACGAGAAGTCGTTCACCCGATACAACCGGCCATCACCATCTATCTGCTTGCCTGACTCGCGGAAGCGGACAAACACCGGCACCTGGTTGCAGACCACGCGCTGCATGCTCAACTGGTTCGGGCTCAGGCCTTCGTTGCTGACAATGATTCCGGCGGTCTTCACTCCTTCCCAAACGCAATCTTCCATATAAATCTTGTCCGAGCGGTTCGGATTCAGTTCTATCACTACCGGAACGTTGCGGGCATGCAGGCGTACGATGGTCAGTCCGCCTTCCTGCGTACGGATGGCTGCTTTGCGCTGCCCTTCGAAATAGGTATTTATGATCATCATCTGCCAGCTGGGCGAGGTCTTGGTGGTATAGATACCATAGTCTCCACCGAAGAAGCGGACATCTTCCATTTCATTTCCCACGTCGAACAATCCCGCTTTGCCCTCCCCGATGTGGATATCGACGTGCGATACAAAACTATGCTGGGCAAAGTGCGTGCGCAATGCCACTGCATGCGGATTGCCGGCTTCTATCTTCAGGTCGACGTTGGAGATGGCACTGTAGAATGTTCCGGCTCCTGCATCCCTCGGTTCACTGCCGGGACGCACCAAGCCGCCCGTAAACCAGAACATGTAGTTTGCCCCACCTTTGTCCGTCGCCACTTCCTGCTGATAACCGGGAGAATTCCGGGCCAGAGATATCACCGGGCGATTCTTGCCGTAACCTATCAGGCGCACGGCATTGGGGATGTAGATCGTCTTCGAGATGCGGTAATTCCCTTCGGGCAGGAAGACGATTCCAAAGTTATACTTCTCCTTTACATCATTCAGCGCCCGTTGCAATTCGTCGCTGACGTCCATACTGCCATCCGCCTTTATCTGATAATCCGCGGGGGTAAAGTAAACCGCTTCCGGGTCGGCAGGGCGCTGGGTGTAGACAGATACACTCTTTGTAGTAGCGGCACAGGCGGCCGCTACTACAAACAGCAATAAAAAACAATTTAAAACTCTCTTCATAGGCTTTTCTTGGTAATGATTTATATTATATATCCTTTTCCTAGCATAACACATATTTATGCTAAGGTCTTTATATTAAAGGCAATTAGCTCCGGCGAGTTCCTAAACTAAAAAGAGCTTTTTTTAGCAAAAATAGAAAAATAACCGAGAATTCATTCATGCCCCGGATATAAAAAAGAAACCGGCCCTTGAAACTGCAGATGTTTCAAGAACCGGTTCATTATCATGATTTCTTTGGGAATCAACTCCCCCAGAAAAATTTTATTTATGCCTTTTTCAGTGCTGCAATACTTTCTTTCAGCGACTTGATGATACTTTCGGCATCAGCTTGCTTCTTACGCTCCATTTCAAGGACAGCAGCCGGAGCATTGTTCACAAACTTCTCGTTACTCAGCTTCTTCAATACTCCTTGCAGGAAACCTTCTTTATGCTTCAGTTCGGCTTCCATGCGGGCTATCTCAGCTTCCACATCAATCATATTGCCCAGAGGCACTGCATATTCCGTAGTGCCCACCATGAAAGCAGCAGCACCGTCGGCTTTGGCTGCTACCACCTGGATGGCAGAAAGATTGCACATCTTCATGATTACCGGATTCATACCTTCTACCGGATTGGCACCGACAATCTGAAGCTCGAGCGCCTCTTTCAAAGCGATGTTCTTCTGCGCACGAATCGTACGGACATTACCGATGATTTCCTTTGCCACCTCAAACTCTTGCAGGAGCGGTTCGTTTGCAACATTCGTTTCCACTTTCTCCATCTGATGAACCATCAAGCTCTCGCCCGGCTTGCGTTCACGCAACTGCTGCCAAAGTTCTTCCGTAATGAACGGCATGAAGGGATGCAACAGTTCGAGCAAACGTTCGAAGGAGTCGAGCACCATTCCATAGATAAAACCATTGACAGGTTGTCCGTAGGCAGGTTTTACAATTTCCAGCAACCAGGAAGAGAACTCATCCCAGAAGAGCTTGTAAACCACCATCAATGCTTCGCTCAAACGATACTTGCTGAATAAGTCGGCAATCTCGATAGAAGCAGCATCCAGGCGCAACGCAAACCATTGTACTGCAATATGGGCATCTGCCGGCATTTCTACCGATCCCATACCGTTTGTCCAACCTTTTATCAAGCGGAAAGCATTCCATATCTTATTGTTGAAGTTACGTCCCTGCTCACAAAGTGCATCGTCAAAGAGGATGTCATTTCCGGCAGGAGCCGAAAGCATCATACCCATACGTACACCGTCGGCACCGTACTTTTCAATCAATTCCAGCGGATCGGGAGAATTACCGAGCGACTTGGACATCTTGCGTCCCAACTTGTCGCGAACGATACCCGTGAAGTACACGTTCTTGAACGGCATCTGACCTTCGTACTCATAGCCTGCCATAATCATGCGGGCTACCCAGAAGAAGATGATATCCGGCCCCGTCACCAAGTCACTGGTAGGATAGTAGTATTTGATTTCTTCATTCCCCGGATTGTTGATGCCATCGAACAAAGAGATAGGCCACAACCAAGAAGAGAACCACGTATCCAGACAGTCTTCATCCTGGCGGAGATCTTCCATTTTCAGATCGGCATTGCCCGTCTTTTCTTTAGCCAGTTTCAGTGCTTCTTCGGCAGTAGCAGCTACAACATAACCGCCTTCAGGCAGGAAGTAAGCAGGAATGCGGTGTCCCCACCACAGCTGACGGCTGATACACCAGTCCTTGATATTCTCCAACCAGTTCTTATACGTATTCTTATATTTGGCAGGATAGAACTTCAGTTCATCATTCATTACCGGCGGCAGAGCCATATCGGCAAAGTGCTGCATCTTCAGGAACCATTGCATGGAAAGCTTCGGTTCGATGGCAACATTGGTACGTTCGGAGAAACCTACCTTATTCGTATACGCTTCGGTCTTCTCCATCAGTCCGGCAGCAACGAGGTCCTTCTCTATCTGCTCGCGTACGTCGAAACGATCCATACCTACGTACAGTCCGGCCGCTTCGCTGAGCGTCCCGTTATCATTGAAGATGTCGATGCTCGGCAGATTGTATTTCTCGCCCAGCATGTAGTCGTTCACATCGTGGGCAGGAGTAACCTTCAGACAACCGGTACCGAATTCAATGTCTACATATTCATCTTCGATCACCGGAATGACACGGCCTACCAACGGTACAATCACTTTCTTGCCTTTCAGCCAGGTGTTCTTCGGGTCGTTGGGGTTGATACACATAGCCGTATCACCCATGATGGTTTCGGGACGAGTTGTAGCAACTACGGCATAACGTCCTTCGGGGTCACCCTCTACCATATACTTCAGATAGTACAGCTTGCTGTGCTCTTCCTTGTAGATTACTTCTTCATCGCTAAGGGCAGTCAGCGCCTTCGGATCCCAGTTTACCATACGAACGCCGCGGTAGATCAGACCTTTATTGTACAAGTCTACAAATACTTTGAGTACACTTTCGCTGCGTTTCTCGTCCATAGTGAACGCCGTACGGTCCCAGTCGCAGGAAGCTCCCAGTTTGCGAAGCTGCTTCAAGATAATGCCGCCGTGTTCGTCGGTCCACTCCCAAGCATGCTTCAGGAACTCGTCGCGGGTAAGGTCGGTCTTCTTGATGCCTTGTGCAGCAAGTTTATTCACCACCTTAGCCTCGGTAGCGATGGATGCGTGGTCGGTTCCGGGCACCCAGCAGGCATTCTTGCCTTCCATGCGGGCACGACGCACCAGGATATCTTGAATGGTATTATTAAGCATGTGTCCCATGTGGAGCACGCCGGTGACGTTAGGGGGCGGAATGACGATGGTGTAGGGCTCACGACCATCGGGTTTCGAACTGAATAATTTGTGGTCCAACCAATATTGGTACCACTTTCCCTCCACGTCAGCGGGATTGTACTTACTTGCTAATTCCATGTTGTTTCTTTATCTATATATAATGTTCTTGTTCAAAAAATAACGGCTGCAAAATTAATAATTAAAATTCAAATCTGACCACCCTCGGGCTGATTCTGTGCACGAAAAGACAATTTAAATCCCTCATAAACAGCGATCCCATAGAATAATGCAGTCATGGAAGCCAGATTTTCCAGCATCAGCGAGGCAAGTTCTCCATAATCGGCTTTAAGCAAAACCTCCATATAGCTCACCTCATAATCCTGTGCTATATATCCTACGAAAGAGAAGAAATCTCCTAAAATACAGCTGATTAGTGCCAGAACTGCCCCGATAATACCAAAGACAGGACGTATTCCCTTGCCCTGCCGCATGGCAAAACCAACAAGGAAACCTACCCCGATAGCCATATATCCTATCTGATAGCCCGTAGAGACAGATATCAAAGCCCATGCCGCAGCTCCAAGAATACTGGCACCCACTGCATACAGCACACCTTTAGGAAGATTCTCTTCGGCAAGCAATTCTTCTCTTGTCTTTGTCACCGGAAAATCGTCCGGTTTGGGAGGAGCCATTTTCTCCAACACTTCATCTTTCTCAAAGTTCTCGCATGTTCCCTCAAATGCAGGAAGGTCCCCGGTGCGCTTGCAAATAAGTCCTTTTCCATTCACAAAGTCACGTAGTGCACAGTTCCGGCAATACATTTCAATTTCTTCTACTGTTGCCATATTTTAATCAGTTTATGTTGAACAAATGTTCCTGTTATGACAAACCATCGAGTAGTCATTAACAGTTTTTTTTGCAAATATAAAGGTATTTTTTCGCGTGACGTTTATTAAATGCATATTTTTGTTGGACAAATATTCTACGAATGATGAAACGGAAGCTGAAAGTAAGATACGTAGTGCTGGGAGCGTTGCTGCTCCTTGTATGGGTCACGCAGTGGATCCCTGCTTTGGGAAATATATATTCGCAAACGATTTATCCCGTCATCTCCTACGTACTGTCGTTCTTTTCCAATTTAGTTCCTTTTGCCGTAGGCGATTTGTTTATATTTCTCAGCATTGCGGGGATCATAGTATATCCCATTTACGGCCGCATCCGTAAAAAAACGCCGTGGAAGAAGTTACTGCTGCACGATGTGGAATATCTGCTATGGATATATGTATGGTTCTATCTGGCTTGGGGGCTCAACTATTCTCAAAGCAATTTTTATCAACGAAGCGGGATTCCCTACACGGCCTATACACCAGAGAATTTTCAAGCATTCGTAGACAATTATATTACTCAACTGAACCGTTCGTACACCCCGGTAAGCAGTATCGATAAGGACTTGATATGCAAAGAGACCGTCCGGCTATACAATCAGCTAAGCGACAGCCTCGCTGTGCATCGCCCCCCCCACCCGTCTCCGCGGGCAAAGACAATGCTCTTTACCCCGTTCATCTCAATGGTGGGCGTGACCGGCAGCATGGGACCTTTCTTCTGCGAGTTTACGCTAAACGGGGATTTACTTCCCGCCAATTATCCGGCTACCTATGCTCACGAACTGGCACACCTGCTGGGCATCACCAGCGAAGCGGAGGCCAACTTCTACGCCTATCAGGTTTGCACACGTTCGCAGGCAATGGGCATCCGTTTCAGCGGATACTTTTCTGTTCTCAGCCATGTGCTGGGCAACGCCCGCCGCCTGATGAGCGAAGAAGAATACACGCAGCTCTTCAACCGGATACGTCCCGAAATCATCGAACTGGCAAGGAAAAACCAAGAATACTGGATGGAAAAATACAGCCCGCTCATAGGCGATATTCAAGACTGGATATACGATTTGTACCTGAAAGGAAACAAAATACAAAGCGGGCGGAAAAACTATTCCGAAGTGATAGGGCTGCTCATCTCTTACGAAGAATGGAAAAAGCATTAAACAATTAATATCATGCATACAAGAAAAGAACAAATGGAAGCCTTCGGACGCTTCCTCGACATTCTCGACGAACTCCGCGAGAAATGTCCCTGGGACCGCAAGCAGACGAACGAAAGCCTGCGCCCCAACACCATCGAAGAGACTTATGAACTGTGCGACGCCCTGATGCGCGACGACAAGAAAGACATCTGTAAAGAACTGGGAGACGTACTGCTGCACGTAGCTTTCTATGCCAAGATAGGCTCCGAAACCGGCGATTTTGACATGAAGGATGTATGCGATCATCTCTGCGAGAAACTGATCTTCCGCCATCCTCACGTATTCGGTGATGTAAAAGCCGAAACTGCCGGACAAGTCTCCGAAAACTGGGAACAGCTGAAGCTGAAAGAAAAAGACGGGAACAAAACCGTATTAAGCGGTGTACCTGCCGCCCTCCCCTCGCTTATCAAGGCTTATCGCATCCAGGACAAGGCACGGAATGTTGGTTTCGACTGGGAGGAACGCGAACAAGTCTGGGACAAAGTGAAAGAGGAAATCCAGGAATTTCAGGCAGAAGTAGCCCACATGGACAAAGACAAGGCAGAAGCCGAGTTCGGCGATGTGATGTTCAGCCTCATCAATGCTGCCCGCCTCTACAAAATCAACCCGGACAATGCACTGGAACACACGAACCAGAAGTTCATCCGCCGCTTCAATTATGTGGAAGCACACAGCATCAAAGAAGGAAAAAGTCTCCACGATATGACGCTCGAAGAGATGGACAAACTGTGGAATGAAGCGAAAGCATTGGAACAAAAAAAATAGATCATCTGTTTGGGGTAAACAGATGATCTATCAGGCCTCAACAGATGGTCTGTTTTATGCAAACAGACCATCTGTTTTTATTTCTTCGACGGTTGTTTCTTATCCGGTCCGCCCTTCCCTTTCTGATTCATGCCTTTCAGCAATTCTCGATGGAATCGCATCTCTGCTCTCTGCACCAGATATATCTTTTTGCAAGAGAGAATCTTCTTGAATTTATCAAAGTATGTCTTGTCCAAACGATCGGAAGCAATGCGGGCATCATAAACCCCCTCCATGATTTCGGCATACTGGGCCTCGGTTGTCTTTTCATCTTTTCCTTTCCGAAGCAGATTCCATGCTTCGTCATTGAGTTGCTTCTTCCTGTCTTGCAACTCAAAGTAAAGGGGAAAGAATTTGGTTGCTTCCTCCTTGGTCAATCCGGCTTTTTCTGTGATAAAAGCCTTCTGCTTGGCACGGAACTCATCTTGAGTCAAGTGTTGGTCACATCCGTCGGTAGCCCAAAGCAAAGGCATCATACCGCATATCATCACAAATAAAACGATCAGCTTTTTCATTTTTCAATTAGTTAAGTAGTTATTCTGCTTCAGAATCGGCAAGATAAACATACAGTGAGTAGTCATCCAACATGGAGTTTTCCACAGCCATGTTGATATATTCCATTTCAGTGTCCGTATCATCGGCAGCCAAATTATTGCCGCCCGGTGTAGTACGGTCCGTAGAGGCTACGCGGATAATCAGTGCTGCGCCAATGAACATGGCAGTCATATACAACCAAGGTCTTACCCTCTCCCACATCGTAGATTCTTTCTGTACAACAGCAAGTTTCTCTTTTTCAGGAAGTCGGTTCATTACCTCTGAAGTAAGATTTTCGAAGTAGCCATCGGGGACGCGGAAAGGATTCTCCGTCCCTATCTTATTCTTTATTTTATCTTCTTCTTTCATAAGCTATCTCCTCTCTGTTTTGTTAGACAATGTTTCGTGGCAAAGGTTTAATACTCTTCACCCAAAAACTTTTCTATTTTTTTCACGGCATGATGGTAGGAGGCTTTCAATGCGCCTACAGTGGTACCGAAGATGTCGGACATCTCCTCGTATTTCATTTCCTGATAATATTTCAAGTTGAATACCATCCGTTGCTTTTCGGGCAAGGTGAGCAGGGCTTTCTGAAGCATCATCTGCGCCTTGTCGCCCGAGAAATAAGGGTCGCTTTCCAACTTCTGAAGTGCATCGGCCTCGGGATCATCTAAAGAGACCGTAGCAGTGGCCCGCTGTTTGTTCAGAAAAGTAAGACACTCGTTCAAGGCGATGCGATAGAGCCAAGTGGAGAGTTTGGCTTCGGCCCGGAAATAGTCGATATTCGTCCATGCTTTAATGAAAGTATTCTGAAGCAGATCGTTCGTATCTTCATGAGAGAGCACCATACGACGGATTTGCCAATACAGCTGCTCACTATATTGGGCGACAATCATCTCAAATCCTCGCTTCTGTGTGCTTTCCTTTTGCAAGAGCGTCAACACTTCGCGTTCATTATAGGAAGGAGTCATAAGTTTCTGTTCGCATTTGTTTGTTTAGACTGACAAAGATAGCAAAAGTTTAATTCATACTGACATACAAAGCGTTTCTTTAGCAAGCTGGGTATCGGAAAAAATGGCCGATGCTTCTTGCAACAATACGTTTTCATCTTCATAACGCGCCGAGAAATGGCCGATCAGCAGTTTCTTTACTTCTGCACTCCTGGCTATTTCGGCAGCTTGCGCAGCTGTCGTATGGAATGTTTCTTTGGCGCGTGGTGCATCTTCATTGGCAAAAGTCGCCTCATGGAAAAGCAGGTCGACACCCTTTATCTGCTCCACAATAGAAGGCATGTAAATGGTATCGGAACAATAGGCATAGCTACGGGGCGGTGCAGAAGGACGGGTCAAGAGCGTATTCGCAATGATATCTCCTTCAGGGGTTATATAGTCGGCACCGTTCTTTATGCGGTTCAGTTCATACGTCGGCACTTGGTAGAAATCGATCATCTCACGGATAATATGGTTAGGACGTTGCTTTTCGGCAAACAGAAAACCGCAACATGGCATGCGATGCCGTAAAGGGATAGTGGTCACCGTCAACGAACGGTCTTCGTAAATCACCGCCGGTTCTTTCGTCTCGAATTCATGAAAAAGCACTTTATACGTCATCTGCCGATTAAAGAAATCGAGCATCGGGGCGAGCAAAGCCTCCAGTCCCCAGGGAGAATGGATATGCAGTTCGGCAGTACGCCCCAGCAAGTTGAGCGTAGATATCAGTCCCAGCAACCCGAAACAATGGTCACCATGCAGATGCGAGATGAAGATATGATTCAGTCTCGAAAACTTGAGGCGGGATTTGCGGAACTGCAACTGTGCCCCCTCACCACAATCAATCATAAACAATTTATCGCGCACATTCACCACTTGCGAAGTAGGGAAATGCCGGGTAGTGGGTAGTGCCGATCCACACCCGAGAATATGTAGTTCAAATTTCTCCATGATGATGCAAAGGAACACAAATTACGCAAATTACACAAAAGAAAGGCGCTTGTTTTCACAAGCGCCTTACCTTATTTATATATAGAAAGCTGATTATTTCTTTCCGGCTTCCATCTGCTCTTTCAAAGCAGCCAAAGCATCGATGTCACCCAAAGTAGTAGAAGCAGCCTGGTTTTGGATTGCAGGAGCAGCCTCTTCTCTCTTGTTACCGGTAGTCTTCTTGGCAGCCTTCTTCTCAGCTCTTTCTTCTGCTTTTGCAGCATCTTCGAAGATACGGCTGTGAGAAAGGATGATACGCTTAGCGTCCTTGTTGAACTCGATAACCTTGAATTCCAATTTCTCGTCCATCTGAGCCTGTGAGCCGTCTTCCTTAACGAGGTGTTTCGGAGTAGCGAAACCTTCTACGCCATAAGGCAGAGCAACAACAGCACCCTTATCCAGCATTTCGATGATAGTACCTTCGTGTACTGAACCTACTGTAAATACAGTTTCGAATACATCCCAGGGATTCTCTTCGAGTTGCTTGTGACCAAGGCTCAAGCGACGGTTTTCCTTGTCGATTTCCAAAACCTGTACGTCGATGTCGGCACCAATCTGAGTGAATTCAGAAGGATGTTTAACTTTCTTCGTCCAAGACAGGTCAGAGATATGGATCAAGCCGTCAACGCCTTCTTCGATTTCTACGAATACACCGAAGTTAGTGAAGTTACGAACCTTAGCAGTGTGCTTGCTTCCGATAGGATATTTCTCTTCGATAGTTTCCCAAGGATCAGCTTTCAGCTGCTTGATACCGAGAGACATCTTACGTTCTTCACGATCCAGAGTCAGAACTACAGCTTCTACTTCGTCACCTACCTTCATGAAGTCTTGTGCAGAACGCAAGTGCTGGCTCCAAGACATTTCAGATACGTGGATCAGACCTTCAACACCCGGAGCGATTTCGATGAATGCACCGTAGTCAGCCATAACGACTACTCTACCCTTCACGTGGTCACCCACCTTCAGGTTAGTGTCGAGAGCATCCCAAGGATGAGGAGTAAGTTGTTTCAGACCCAGAGCGATACGCTTCTTCTCGTCGTCGAAATCAAGGATAACAACGTTGAGTTTCTGGTCGAGTTCAACCACCTCTTTCGGATCGCTAACGCGGCCCCAAGAAAGGTCGGTGATGTGAATCAAACCGTCTACGCCACCCAGGTCGATAAATACACCATAGGAAGTGATATTCTTAACGGTACCTTCAAGGACTTGTCCTTTTTCGAGCTTACCGATAATTTCTTTCTTCTGTTGTTCCAGTTCAGCTTCGATAAGAGCCTTGTGAGATACAACAACGTTTTTGAATTCCTGGTTGATCTTAACCACTTTGAATTCCATTGTTTTGCCAACGAATACATCATAGTCACGGATCGGTTTAACGTCGATCTGAGAACCCGGCAAGAATGCTTCGATTCCGAATACGTCTACGATCATACCACCCTTCGTGCGGCACTTGATGTAACCCTTGATAATTTCTTCGTTTTCCAAAGCAGCATTTACGCGATCCCAAGAACGAGTAGCGCGGGCTTTGCGGTGAGACAGAACGAGCTGTCCTTTTTTGTCTTCCTGATTTTCGATGTATACTTCTACCGTATCACCTACTTTCAGTTCCGGATTGTAACGGAATTCACTCATCGGAATGATACCGTCTGATTTGTAACCGATGTTCACAACTACTTCACGCTTGTTCATTGCAATTACGGTTCCGTCAACTACCTCGCGGTCGTTAACTTTGTTCAGCGTATCGTCATACGCCTTTTCCAAGTCTTCGTGACTTGCACTTGCTACGGATTCACCGTTCTCATAAGCATCCCAGTTGAAGTCTTCAATAGGAGCTACATTCTTCAAATTTTCCATTAATAAATAAATTGTTTAACTCGTTAATTAAGTGAGACTTTATATTGACTCTTTAAAATCGGCGGCAAAGATAGGAGTATTTTCTTGAACTACAAAAAAATAGACAGATAAAAGTTGCCCTATTATAATGGATAGAACAAGGCATTTTATCACGAAAAAACATCTTGATAAGACATGTAATAAGGTATAAAAACACCCTAAATCTCCACTTTTTTCCTTTTACCAACCTATATTCCATCCACTTTTTACAGAGTAGGCATGTTTGAATTACAATCTATATATCAACTACTTATATATTTATACCTAACAAAAAAGTCCACTTCGAAGTCTTGTTTCAAAACAAGCAATATACAATTGCCATACATTTGCACAGCTGAAGTCCCAAAGAGACAAAGCCGAAAGAACATTCAATATTAACTTTAAAATTTGATACGTATGAAAGGACAAAGAATTCGATTTCTTTTTTCGCTATTGATGCTATTCTTATCAATGAGTGCCTTTGCACAGCAAATCACTGTCAGCGGGAAGGTAACAGACTCTGACCAGGAACCCATTATTGGAGCTTCCGTTATAGAAAAAGGAACAAGTAACGGCATGATTACAGACATGGACGGAAACTTCAGTCTGAAAACCTCTCCCAATGCCACCATTACCATATCTTATATCGGATATCAGACGGTAGAAGTAAAAGCTACAGAAAAACCGTTGAGGATTGTATTGAAAGACGACTCCGAACTTCTGGACGAAGTAATAGTCATCGGTTATGGTACCATGCAAAAGAAAGACGTGACTACGTCGGTTGCAACTGTCTCCACCAAAGAACTGAACCAGCGTCCCATCATCTCCACCGGCGCCGCCTTGCAAGGTAAAGCGGCAGGTGTACAAATCACGCAACCCAACGGGCTTCCCGGACAGGAAATGGTGATCCGTGTACGGGGTAACTCCTCCATCAGCGCCAGCAACGACCCGCTGTATGTAGTAGACGGTGTGCCGATGACCGACATCAGCTATCTGTCACCGAACGACATTGAGTCCATGCAAATTCTGAAAGATGCTTCCTCTGCAGCCATCTACGGTTCGCGTGCAGCCAATGGCGTCGTGCTGATCACCACCAAGAGTGGTGCCAAAGGAGAAGCCAAGATCGCCTTCAACACATTCGTCGGTTTTTCGGATGTCATCAAGAGCATGAAGTCATTGAACCACGCGCAATATAAGGAACTTATGGACGAAACCGGAGCCATCAACCTGCCGGACGGACTGAAGGATGAAACCGACTGGTTCAAGGAGACTTTTACAACCGGTGTCAATCAAAACTATCAGTTGTCTTTCTCCAATGGAAACGACAAAATGAGATACTTCATTTCCGGTGGTTACACCCAGGACGACGGAGTTATCAAAGTAGCTTTCTATAAAAGATATAATTTCCGTGCCAATCTGGAGAACCAGATCAGAAACTGGTTCAAGTTATCGTCCAGCGTAGCCTATTCCGATTACAGCAGCAACGGAATCATCTCTGGACAAGGCGCCAACCGTGCCGGTGTGGTTTTATCAGTAATCAACACCCCCACTTATGCCAAAATCTGGGATGAAGAAAACCCGGGACAATATTACAACAACTTCTACGGTGCCAACGTTACCCACCCGGTTTCCAACATGTCGCGTTCTGCCGATAATGAGACCAAAAACAACCGCTTGCTGGGCAATGTTTCCGGCGAAATCACCTTCGCCCCCTTCCTGAAGTTCAAATCCTCTTTTGCCATCGACAGAAAGAGTTATCATTACACTTCTTTCCTCGATCCGAAAAAGACTTCTTACGGTCGCGAACAATTCGGAACAGCTTCCGACAACCGTTCACAAAGCACCGTGCTGGTATTTGACAATACGCTGTCCTTCGACAAGAAATTCAACAAGCACTCACTTTCTGCAGTAGGGGTAAGTTCCTATACCACTTCGGATTACACTAATTCTTACCAAAGTGCCTCCCACTTCTTCTCTTCCGACCTTCATACTCTGAACGCCGGGAATAAGGTTTCTCAAGGCAATGGTACAAATGCTTCCCAATGGGCCATCATGTCCTATGCCTTCCGTGCCGCCTACAATTACGACAGCAAGTACATGCTTACCGCCAATATGCGTGCGGACGGTTCCTCCAAACTGGCTCCCGGAAACCGTTGGGGTGTATTTCCTTCTGTTTCTGCCGGATGGCGCGTGTCTTCCGAAAAGTTCATGCAAAGCCTCCGTTGGATTAACGACTTGAAGATACGTGGTGGTTGGGGACAGACCGGTAACCAATCCGGCATCGGCGACTACGCATACCTCCAACTCTACAACATCACCAGACAGAACTGGTGGGAAGAAGGAAAAGCCAATGCCATGGTTACCCTCAGCCCTGCCAACATGCCCAATCGCGACCTGACTTGGGAAACCACCACGCAGACCAACATCGGTATCGACCTGAGCGTACTCGACAACCGCCTTCAGTTTACTGCCGACGCTTACTACAAGCACACCACCAACCTGCTGATGGATGTTCCCCTGCCATCTACCGCTTCCGTATCATCCGTAACCCGGAATGAAGGTGAAATGAGCAACAAGGGATTAGAGTTCTCCGTCAGTTCCAAAAACTTTGTCGGCCCATTCAAATGGGACACGGACTTCAACATCTCCTTCAACCGCAACAAAGTAACCAAACTGAGCCTGCAAAAGACATATTACTACGGACAGACTTCCGAATCGACCAACGAAAAGGTAGTCCGCATGACCGAAGGCAAACCTTTGGGTATGTTCTGGGGATATATCTGTGACGGCGTCGATCCTCAAACTGGCGACATCATCTATCGCGATATTGACAAGAGCGGCCACATCACTCCCAGTGACAAGACCTACATCGGTGATCCGAATCCTGACTTTACATTCGGACTGACGAATAACTTCTCTTACAAAGGTATCGGCCTGAACATCTTCCTCACCGGTTCGGTAGGCAACGACATCTACAATGCTTCACGCATTGAGACGGAAGGTATGTACAGTTCCAGAAACCAGTCGACAGAAGTCCTCAGACGTTGGAGAAAGCCGGGCGACATCACAGACATGCCAAGAGCCCTGATAGGTACCGAAAATGTAAAAGCATCCAGCCGTTGGATTGAAGATGGCTCCTATCTGAGAGTAAAGAACATTACTCTTTCTTACGAGTTCCCGACACAAATGCTGAAGAAAATCTTCCTGAACCGACTGCAGGTATATGCCTCGGCACAAAACCTGATAACTTTCACCGGTTATAAGGGTTTCGACCCGGAAGTAAACCAATTCGGTAACAGCGCCACCGTACAGGGCATAGACTGGGGTACCTACCCGCAAGTAAAAACATTTGTATTCGGTTTAAATGTTGAATTCTAAAAAAACATCCAATATGAAAAAGATAGTAACAAGTATTTTGTATGCGGCAATATGCATCTCTTACACAGCATGTGATTTAGAGAAAGACCCGGTTTCTTCGTTCAGCGAAATAACCATTGCCAAAGACACAGAAGATAATGACATCAAGTTTGCCACAAAGGAAGAAATGGAGACGCAGTACAATGCCATGTACAAGCTCATCAGCGGTTCGGCACAGCAGGAATGGACACTGGACCTGACCGTGTTTACCGACACCCACTCCGACAATGCCTACAGTGGCGGTTCCAGCAACAATCTGGTGACGTTGGAAAGCATGCGCCAAGATGCAGACAACACCGTCATTGCCAGAAGTTGGGACAAATACCTGAGCTACATCAGCACCGCCAACATCATCATTTCCAATGTCGACAAAGTGCCCGATGCCTCTCTGACCCAAGCAGAGCGCAACCGCTGGAAAGCCGAAGCCAAGATTTTCAGAGCCTGGATACTGTTCGACATGGTCCGCCTCTGGGGAGACATACCGGTACAAACCCAGGAAACACCTGAAATTACCGCCGAAAACGTAGAGGAAATCTATCCGTTACTATATCCGGCAAGAAAGCCTGTGAGCGAAGTCTACGAACAAATCATCCAAGACCTCAACGAAGCCCTGCCCGATGCCCCGAAAGTACAGACCGACAATAAGTTCTTCTTGTCCGCTTCCGTAGCCAAAGCACTCCTGGCAAAAGTTTATGCAGAGATACCGGCAAGAGACTATGCCAAAGTCATCGAATACTGCAACCAGGTAGAAGCCGACGGCTTTGACCTGATGCCGGAATACTCCGACCTGTTTGCCACCAACGATGCCAAGACTGACGTGCGCTACCGCAACACCAAGGAATCCATCTTCGAGATAACCTATACACCGGGAAGCGGACAGTGGCTTTGGTCTATGTACGGCGTCAATGAACTGAATCCGACCTCTACTTACAACTGGGCCAAGTACCTCACCCCGTCCAGAGACTTGATACGCGCTTTCGAAAAGGAAGGAGATAAAGTCAGAATGGGAGAATCCATGATTTTTGCCAAGCCCTCCTGGACCAACCATTATAAACAGGATGATCCCTATTTCTATCCTTTCATGTACAAGCTGCGCAACAATGCCACCAGCATTATGAAAATCAGATTTGCCGACATCCTGCTGCTGAAAGCAGAAGCCCTGGTAGAACAGAACAACCTGCCGGAAGCAGCCAGAGTAGTGAACCGCGTCCGCAACCGCGCCAAGCTGAACGACCTGGCAGCAAGCATCACCTCCTCGCAAGAGCAAATGCGCAACGCCGTTGCCAACGAACGCCGCCTGGAACTGGCCTTTGAAGGACACCGCTGGTTCGACCTGGTGCGCACCGGAAAAGTACTGGAAACCATGAATACGCTTCAGAATCGGGATGAAGGCCGCCGCGTCATGGAAGAACTGACCGAAGAACGCGTACTATTCCCCGTACCCCAGGCACAGATTGATATCAACCCCAATCTGACGCAGAACCCGGGATACTAAATTTTAAGCATTCATAAAATGGAGATATTGGCTTGACAAGGATTTATATTCTGATTAAATTAGCTATTTTTGTAAGCATATTAACCTCTAACGAATCGTTATATCCATGAAAACCATTATCTCCATTTTCTGTTTTCTTTTCACAGCATCAGTCTCTTACGGCATGCCAAGTGAGAATTTGGATTCTCTCTATAAAGTGCTGGACCAGACTATTGAGAAAAGCTACATATACAGTGAAATACGGGAAAACAGAATCAATTATATCAAAACTGAATTAGCAGCCGTCACCGACGATTTGGAGGAAAGATATACGCTGAATAAAGAATTGGCTTTTGAATACAAAGGCTACATGTACGATTCGTGCCTGCACTATATGAACGAGAACCTGAAAATAGCAACCGAACACCGTCTGCAGAAATCAATAGACGAGAGCCGTATACACCTCTCCTACTTTCTGACGCTTGCCGGACTTTACAAAGAGTCGGTCGATGTGCTGGACTTGATAAACCGGACGACTTTATCCCCCGACTTAGTGACCGACTATTATCTGGCCTACGACCGTTCCTACGGAGAACTGGCTTACTATACCAACAGTACAGTCAGCTATCTCTTCTCATATCGTGAAAAGTCAAATGCATACAAGGATTCTTTATTTGCCACACTTCCCACTGAATCAATGGCATATCTCAACCTGAAAGAGAATGACCTGCGGGGAAAGAAACTGTATAAGGAAGCGCTGGAAGTCAATAACGAACGACTGAAGAAAGTGGCAAAGAATACCCCTGAATACTCACTCATCACTTACTACCGCGCCATCGACTACCGTGGACTCAAGAATATTGAGCAAGCCAAGTTCTGGCTTACCGAGTCCTCCATATCCGACATCAAAGCAGCCGTAAAAGACCATGCTTCCCTATGGATGCTGGCAGGAATATTATGCGATGAAGGAGATATCGGGCGGGCTCATAAGTACATCCGCTTTTCCAGGCAAGAAGTCAAAACGTACAATTCTAAAAGACGCAACCAGCAAAGTTCCGCAACCCTGTCCATAATCAACGACAATTACCAGGAGCAGATCAGAGACAGCAATCAGCAGCTGACCCTCTACCTAGTCCTGATCAGTATCTTAACGTTGCTTATGGCAGCCTCAGTTGTGTACGTCAACCATCAGCGGAAAAAATTGTCGAAGGCAAGAAACCTGCTGAAAGAGACCAATGACAAACTGATAAAGCTGAATGTAGAACTTCGCAACGTAAACCACAATTTGGACGACACGAATAAAAAGCTGTCGGAAGCCAATGCCCGCCTGCTGGAAAGTAATCAGATAAAAGAAGAATACATCGGGCGCTTCCTGGGTTTATGTTCCCTCTACATCGACAAGCTGGATAATTTCCGGAAAACCATAAGCAAAAAAATCAGCAACAACCAGATAGGAGACGTATTGAAGTTGACCAAGTCTTTGGAATTCAGGGAAAAAGAATTGAGCGAGCTATACAGCAATTTCGACAGTGCTTTTCTGCATTTATTCCCCAACTTCATCATAGAGTTCAACACCCTGCTGAGAGAAGACGAACAAATCGTTCTTTCCGGCGATGAGATTCTGAACACAGAACTCAGAATATTCGCACTTATCCGCCTGGGAATAGACGACAGTTCCAAGATTGCAGACTTCCTGCATTACTCACCCAACACGATATACAACTATCGTGCACGTGTAAAAAACAAATCGCGCATCCCGCGTGAGGAGTTTGAAGAGAGAATAAAACACATCGGATAATCCATTTAATATTATAATTTAGAAACAATGAAACAGATCGTTACATGCATTTTTATCATTTTACAGACTCTATTATGTTATAGTCAGAATCCAAAAGCCGCAGGCGAGTATCGCATCCAGAAAGACATTTCCTACCTCCACCCCGGAGAGACCGATGCCTACAAGCAGGAGCGTTGCAAACTCGACATCTGCTATCCCACCGACAAGAAAGACTTTGCCACCCTTGTATGGTTTCACGGCGGCGGACTGGAAGCCGGAGAAAAACACTTCCCCAAAGAGCTCATGAAGCAGGGATATGCCGTGATAGCCGTCAATTACCGCCTCAGTCCGCGTGCCACGAATCCGGCTTACACGGAAGATGCGGCCGAAGCCGTTGCCTGGACTTTCGAGAACATCGGGAAGTTTGGTGGAAGTAAAGATAAGATATACATTGCAGGACACTCTGCCGGAGGCTATCTCTGCCTGATGCTCAACCTGGACAAAAGTTATTTAGCCAAATGGGGCGTGGATGCCAATAAGCTGGCAGGCGCTTTCCCCATCAGCGGACAAACCACAACTCATTATACCATCCGCAAAGAGCGCGGATTACCATCCGATGTACCTATTATAGATAAGTATGCTCCTTCTAACAACGTTCGGAAAGACGCCTCTCCCATGATACTCATCACCGGAGACAAAGACCTGGAGATGCTGGCACGTTACGAAGAGAACGCACACTTGTATGCACTGCTCAAAGCATTGGGACAAGACGTCACTCTCTATCAGATGGAAGGCTTTGACCACGGTGCCGTAGCTGCGCCTGCATGCATCCTGATTAACAGACGGATGAAAGAACTGATAAAGGAAAAATAAGATTTATTTCTCCTTTATATATGCCAACGCCGCCCCTATCGCCGTTCTATATTCGGCATAGGGCGGTATGTGGAAATGCACATTATAAATATTCTCCATTTTAGGAAAAACCTCCCGGCACTGCGGAAGCTGTGTCAGATTGCCTATCAGAACAAAATCCCGGATAGGACTATTCAAAGCCGAAAGTACGGCAGCTCCCCCTATTGTTTGAAGAACGGTATATATGATACCGCCGGCTATATCCTCCTGCGAAGCATTACTATCAGCCTTTCCAAACAAAGAAGCTGTTGCACTGACCGGCAAATCCGGTATAGCCGTATTGCAGATATCACCGATTTGCAAGTTGACGCGGGTCACGTCTCCTTTCTCTGCCAGCGCCGCCACCTGATGAATATCATGCGTTTTCAGCAGCAGTCGCGAAAGTCCTTGCAGCGTTCCTCCGCCGATGCCCAATCCTCCGATATGCTGTATATTATCTCCGTCGATCTTCACGAAAGAAGTGCCCGTACCCATGCTGACAACAATCAGCCGGTCTATATCCGTAGCATGACGCGCTCCCAAACCGTTGGCTATAAACTCATCGGCCTTGCGGGTAGGCAGCCCGTACAGAGGGCTATCTACAAAAGCACTTCCCACTCCCGTCAGCATCACCTGCTCCACGTCGGAGAGCTGGATACCATTATCATAAATATACTTGCCGAAGGCTCCAAACAGAGAAGTCACCGGGTCGGCGGCAGTAATAAACATGGGGGACTGTATCTCCTCCCCATCGATTCCAACGATTTTCGTGGTACTTCCACCAACATCTATTCCTATTACAATACCCATAGTTTCAAGTAATTTGCGGCAAAGGTACAAAAATAGTAATTACATGCTTTATAAAGTATGGTTCACTTCTACTAAAAGTTTCTACAGACGTAGCGCAATCTTAGAATCAAAGCTTTATTCTTAAGAATAAAGGCTTGATTCGTAAGAATAAAGCTTTGATTCGTAGGAATACAACCTTTATTCTAACTTTGCGTAGTAACAAGACATAGTTCTCCCGCCAAGGAAAATAAGTTTGAAAGGCAGGTGAAAGAATTACCTATTGAACAGCTCGAAAGTAAACTTACAGCCTATTTCCTGGTACTTCCAATTGGCGAAACTGGCAAACAAACCGAAGTCGAAGATATGCGTACCGATGCCGTAGCCCAACTCCAGATAAGGCTTCAAGTGAGGAACAACTAATGCATTCAGATACAAACGCTCATTCAGAACGTACTGGGTATATTTCATCAGATGGGGAAGAATCAGAAAAGGCGCTTCGTACGTGAGATGGCCGCGCAAGTACTTGCGGGAAGAGTTGTACCAGCGTCCGTCGAGCAATTGGAACACACCGCCTATTTCGTCATTCCACCCCATGGGAAGATTGGAACGGGTAAGGTTGGCAAAATCCACGAAATACAGTTCTTTCTGATTCGTAAACTGTCCCCAGCCCAAACGGAAATAGATGTCGCGCATCAAACCCAAAGGAATCGTATGCTGCAAGTCCAGTTCAATACGCTCGTACGAACCGCTACTTTGCAACACGCCTTTGATTCCACGCTCCCAATCTACCGAGACTGTGGGATATTTGGAATAAAGATTTATTTTTCGCTCCCCGTTCATATAGTAATACTGTCCCGGAGTCCAGGACAGACGGATGCGAGGGGCAAAACTATTATAGGTGTGCCGAAACTTATTCAGAATACTCGGATCGAAGTTGGGGAAAAGCGGTGAACCGCCGGATGCTGCCCTCGTAGCCGACTTTACGGGCGGCATAGTGGGAAAATTCATAATAAACTTGGAGCGGTTGACTTCCGTACGCCTGTGCATGGACACACCCACATCGAGCGACAAACCGTTTACGATCTCCCAACTGTGACGCACGTTCAAATACAAGTCTTTGAAATAATCGAGGTGGATCTGATTGAAGTCGAAAAGGCTGTCCGGAATGGCCTTCAAATCGTCCAGCACATCACTGCTATAGATGCGGTTACCATTACCAAAGTCCACATGAAAAGCTGCCCGCTTACGAGGCCAGTAATCAAAATCGGATCTTACACGCCAATAGAATTCATTCTCTTTAAAGTTGTAACCTACCCTCGGAACGATACGCAACAGGCGGTCGCCCGTAAAAAGGCGGTTGTACTTAAACTCTTGCCGGTACGAAAAGCCATGCTTTCCGCTATAACTTAACAAAAACGGATTGATAAGCGGAGAACAGCGCACACTGCCCATCTTGGCAAGGTCTACGGTATATCGGCTGATCAGGGCATCGCCCAGCTGTCCCCAGAATTCCAGCCTTTCATTCACAGGCTTCCGCTTCCTGGCAAGTGTATCTCGACGCAAGAAGTAGTCTTGATACAACGTTTGCTCATGCGGCGACAAAGGTATGGGGCGCAGGGCATTGAAGTACGTCGTATCCCGTTGGTAAGTATTCGTATCGGTACGCAGGGTGTACGACTCGGACAAATCGTATTTACTTTTCGTCTTCGGTTTCCGGGCACTCGCAGGAAGCTTCTGCATAATATTCTTATAGTCGAGCACCGCCTCGTAACTGCCATCTATCACATTGCCCAGAAAGCGGAAAGTAGCCTCAACATCATATTGCTTCGGAAGGAACTCATCTGCCTCACCCACTTCGCCCATCTTCACCAGGTTGTTGAAGCGCACCACCTCGGAACTTCCTGCAAAACGCATTTCGCGCACACTCCACACATTGTCGCTCACCACCATATATCCGCCCACCAGCTGGAAACTTTTAGTTTTCGGTATAAAGCGTATCTTAAATTGCAGATTATGACGGTCGCCCATCACCGTATCAATGCGATACGTATAGTATTTTTGGGCATTAGAAGCTAATGGCGAAAGTAACTTGTCATGCAATAAGGTAGAAGAGTAGATGTTGATATGGAAATATTCGGGCAGCCGCCCGTCCAGTTCCCAAAACTCGGAAGCAGTGCCGACACTTGCTTTGACCTTCTGGTCGTAGATGTTCGGAGCCGTGAAATGCAGGTCGCTGTATGTCTCCATCATGTATTCCCTGACGCCCTTTTTGGGGCGGAACATGGAGGGAATATAACGCAGGATATGATTCTTTTTGCGGATATTTACCCAACCTTTTATATAGAGTTCGGCCTTGTAGCTTTCCACAATACGCTCATAGAGAGGGGCAAAGAAGATCACCTTTGCCATAATGGAATCTGCCGAACGCGTCCAGTGGTCAGCAGGATAAGCAGCCGGCACAGCCTTTACTTTCTGCAAGCCCGAAAGTAAGATGCAAATGCTAATCCATATAAATAATAAACGTTTCAAGCGCAATATCTCCTTATAGATAGGGGCAAATATAGAAAAAAACATGTGTTTTCGCAGCTTACAACCGACTTATGTTTTACAATATTTGTTTTTATTCATCATTTCTTAAATACCGCGTTCTCCGTTCACATCTATATTTTATCTCTTTTTCCGGGAACACCCACCAATTTCAAGGGGTATATCCCCAAAAAACATATTATTTTTCAAGAATACCCCCTAAAAACAAGGGGTAGTTCAGAAAAAACATGTATTTTTGCAGCCGACAACCAACAAATTACAGACAAGTATGTCAAAAATAAGATTTTTTGCTTTGCAGGAGCTCGCCAATCGGCGTCCTTTGGAAGTTACTATTCCTTCAAACAAATTGTCCGACTACTACGGTAGCCATGTGTTCAACCTCAAAAAGATGCAGGAATATCTGCCTAAGGAGGCTTATAAAGCCGTGACAGATGCCATAGACAAAGGTACTCCCATCAACCGGGAAATGGCCGACCTGATAGCCAACGGCATGAAGAGTTGGGCAAAATCCCTCAACGTGACCCATTACACCCACTGGTTCCAGCCCCTGACGGACGGAACTGCCGAGAAACACGATGGATTCATCGAATTCGGCGAAGGCGCGGAAGTCATCGAACGCTTTTCCGGCAAGTTGCTTGTGCAGCAGGAACCGGATGCTTCTTCTTTCCCGAACGGCGGTATCAGAAATACCTTCGAGGCTCGCGGATATACGGCTTGGGATGTTTCGTCACCGGCTTTTGTGGTAGACACTACGCTTTGTATCCCCACCATCTTCATCTCTTATACCGGCGAAGCACTGGACTACAAAACTCCGCTGCTCAAAGCACTGGCTGCTGTGGATAAAGCCGCAACAGAGGTATGCCAGCTCTTCGACAAGAACATCACACGTGTATATACCAACCTGGGTTGGGAACAGGAATATTTCTTGGTAGACTCCGCCCTCTACAATGCCCGCCCGGACCTCTGCCTGACCGGACGCACCCTGATGGGGCATTCTTCGGCAAAGGACCAGCAACTGGAAGACCACTATTTCGGTTCTATCCCTCCGCGCGTCACTGCCTTTATGAAGGAGTTGGAAATAGAATGCCACAAACTGGGTATTCCGGTAAAAACGCGTCACAACGAGGTAGCTCCCAATCAATTTGAGTTAGCTCCCATCTTTGAGAACGCCAACCTTGCCAACGACCACAACCAGCTGGTCATGGACCTGATGAAACGCATCGCCCGCAAACACAACTTCGCCGTGCTGCTGCACGAGAAACCTTATAGCGGAGTAAACGGTTCGGGCAAGCACAACAACTGGTCGCTCTGTACCGACACCGGCGTCAACCTCTTTGCTCCGGGCAAGAATCCGAAAGGTAACATGCTGTTCCTTACTTTCCTGGTGAATGTGCTGATGATGGTTTATAAGAACCAAGACCTGCTCCGCGCCTCCATCGTCAGTGCCGGAAACAGCCACCGTCTGGGAGCCAACGAAGCACCGCCCGCCATACTGTCCATCTTCCTGGGCAAGCAGTTGTCCGCTATCCTCGACGAAATCACTCGCCAGGTGGGCAACAGCAAAATGACTGCCGAGGAAAAGACCACTCTCAAACTGGGCATCGGACGTATTCCCGAAATCTTGCTGGACACCACCGACCGCAACCGTACTTCTCCGTTTGCCTTCACCGGCAACCGTTTTGAATTCCGTGCCGCCGGTTCCTCTTCCAACTGTGCCGCTGCCATGATTGCCATCAATGCAGCGATGGCCAATCAGTTGAACGAATTCAAAGTCTCCATCGACAAGTTGATGGAAGAAGGTGTAGGCAAGGACGAAGCCATCTTCCGCATTCTGAAAGAAACAATCATTGCGTCCGAACCGATCCGTTTTGAAGGCGACGGCTACTCCGAACAATGGAAACAGGAAGCTGCCCGCCGCGGCCTGACCAACATCTGCCACGTGCCCGAAGCGCTGATGCACTATATGGACAACCAATCCCGTTCCGTCCTCATCGGCGAACGTATATTCAATGAAACAGAACTGGCTTGCCGCCTGGAAGTAGAACTGGAGAAATATACGATGAAGGTGCAGATAGAGAGCCGCGTATTGGGCGACCTTGCCATCAACCACATTGTGCCGACAGCTGTGATTTATCAGAACCGTTTGTTGGAGAATCTGCGCGGTTTACGCGAGACTTTCTCTCCCGAAGAATACGAAGAACTCAGCGCCGACCGCAAGGAACTCGTACGTGACATATCCCACCGGGTGACAGCCATCAAGACCCTGGTACGCGAGATGACCGAAGCCCGGAAAGTAGCCAATCACATGGAGCATTTCAAGGACAAGGCTTTTGCCTACGAAGAGACAGTACGCCCCTATCTGGACAACATCCGCGACCACATTGACCACCTCGAAATGGAAGTTGATGACGAGATATGGCCGCTGCCGAAGTATAGGGAGTTGCTGTTTGCAAAATGATAATCCACCTCATTTACAATGTACAAGTTACAATGTACAATTTATCCGTGCGGCATGATAGCGCAGCCAAATTGTACATTGTAAATTGTACATTGTAAATGTATAAGTTTCCATTTTCTCCCCCTCCTCCTGCATCTTTTTGTCACATTTGTGCAATATTTAATTTTTTCTTTTTACATTTGTGCTGTATAACACAGTTTTGCAGCATTTATGGTGAAAATAAACTTATCTGAAATAAATGTTCCGGAGTTGATAGCCGACATGTGGTCGCCTCTGAACGATGAACAGCGGGAGTTTCTCGCTAATCATTTCACGCTCCAGAATTACAAAAAGAATGAGATTATACATTGTGAAGGCGAGACGCCGACACACCTTATGTGTTTGTTAACTGGCAAGGTCAAAATTTACAAAGACGGTGTAGGCGGCCGAAGCCAAATTATCCGCATGATCAAGCCCGTTGAATATTTCGGTTATCGCGCTTACTTCGCCAAAGAAGACTATGTAACTGCTGCTGCTGCTTTCGAGCCTTCCGTCATCTGCCTTATCCCGATGACTGCCATCATGACTTTAGTCAGCCAAAACAACGATCTCGCCATGTTCTTCATCAAGCAACTGTCCGTTGATCTGGGCATTGCCGACGAACGTACTGTGAACCTGACGCAAAAACACATCCGTGGACGACTGGCCGAATCTCTGATTTTCCTGAAAGAAAGCTATGGTTTGGAAGAAGACAGCTCTACATTGAGCATTTACCTCTCTCGCGAAGACCTGGCCAATTTGTCGAATATGACAACCTCCAATGCCATCCGCACCCTGTCACAGTTCGCCACAGAACGATTAATCACCATTGACGGACGTAAAATCAAAATTATCGACGAAGAAAAGCTGAAAAAGATAAGCAAAATAGGATAAAGATAAACAAAAGCAGGATGACAATTAACAAGCCCCCACGCGTTAATTGAACTCCTTACCACTAATTAATTATTAACTTAACACACATTGAAACCATGAAGAAAGCATTAATGCTCTCTCTTTTAGTCGGTTTGTTGTTCACATCCCCAGGATGCCAACAAGCACTGAAAGAAACCGTGAACGAGTACAGTATCGTTCCTCTCCCCAACCAAATGGCTCCCCAAGAGGGACGTTTCCAACTGACAGACAAGGTATCCGTCGTAACTGCCGGTTGTACTCCAGAGGTACAAACTATTGCGGACAGCCTCATCACTCATCTGCGGAACGTTTCAGGCATCTCCCTGCAAACAGAACAAGCCGTTGCATCCTGCATCCGTTTCGTCACTGCCGAAGGTATGCCGAAAGAAGGATATAAACTCTCTGTCACCCCGGATGAAATTACGTTGACAGCCTCTCAACCGAATGGCTTCTACTATGGCGTGCAAACCATCTATCAGCTTCTCCCCCCTGCCATATACGGCAAGGAGCCGGCTAAGCGTGAAGACTGGTCACTGCCTGCCGTAGAGATAGAAGATGCTCCGCGTTTTCCATACCGCGGTCTGATGCTGGATGTTTGCCGTCATTTCTCCTCCCTCGACTACATCTATAAGTTTATCGACATGCTTGCCATGCATAAGATGAATACTTTCCACTGGCATTTGACGGATGACCAGGGCTGGCGCATCGAAATAAAGAAATATCCGAAGTTGATAGAAGTAGGCTCCAAACGCAAGGAAACCCTGGTAGACTATTACTTCACCAACTGGCCGCAAGTGTTCGACGGCAAAGAACATGGAGGTTACTATACGCAAGAGCAGATAAAGGATGTAGTAGCTTATGCTGCAAGCAAATACATTACGGTTATCCCTGAAATAGAAATGCCGGGACATGCCATAGCCGCCCTCGCCTCCTACCCCGAACTATCATGCAATCCGGACACGACCTACGACGTCACAGGCATCTGGGGAATATTCGAGCAAGTATACTGCCCCACAGAAAAGACTTTCGAATTCCTGGAAGGCGTATTGGATGAAGTTATAAAGCTCTTTCCCAGCTCCTACATCCACATCGGCGGTGACGAGTGCCCCAAGACCGCTTGGAAGAACTGCGCACACTGCCAGGGACTCATCAGGCAACTCGGCTTGAAGGACGACACCACTCCGAATGCCATCGACGGCAAGAAACATACCAAAGAAGAGAAATTGCAAAGTTACTTCGTAACCCGCATGGAGAAATACCTGAACAGCAAAGGGCGCAACATCATCGGATGGGATGAGATCCTGGAAGGCGGACTGGCACCCAATGCAACAGTCATGTCCTGGCGCGGCGTAGCCGGTGGGATAAATGCTGCAAAAGCAGGACACGATGCAATCATGGCACCCTCGCCATACGCTTATCTGGACCAGTATCAGGAAGAACCTTCCATAGCCCCTACTACCATCGGCGGCTATATCACCTTAAAAAAGGCATATAGCTACAACCCCGTTCCGGATGATGCAGACGAGACTTTGAAGCAGCATATCATCGGCGTACAAGGCAATATCTGGACTGAATACATGCAAAACGACGAACGTCGTGACTATCAAGCTTTTCCGCGCGCCGTTGCAATAGCAGAAAACGGATGGACACAGAACAGCAACAAGGATTTCAAGAACTTCTGTCAGCGCATGGTCAAGGATTTCGAACGTATGGATGTAATGGACGTAAAGGCATCCCGCAGCTTCTTCGACGCATCCATCAACACCCACGTATATAATGATACACTGAAAGCGGTGCTGGAATGTTTCTATCCCGATGCCGAAATCAGATATACAACGGACGGAAGTACTCCGACTGCAAAATCTGCATTATACAGCCAGCCTTTCACCTGGCAGGGAAATATCAACTTGAAAGCAGCTGCATTCAAAGAAGGCAAGATGTTGGGTAAGGTCATTGAAAAGCAACTTTACGGTAATCTGATTGCAGGAAAGCGTTACTCTACTACTCCACGCTGCGGATGGATGAACGGCGATATCTTCGGAGAAAATGATGTGTTGGGTGCAGACACTACGACATTAGGACTGACCAACGGAAAACGAGGAAACATCGCCTCCTTCACCCCCTGGGTATCTTTCAAGATAAACGAGAAGTGCAATAACGAACTCGTATTTACTGTCGATCTGGAAAAACCGACTACAATCAGTTCTGTCACTTTCGGCACACTTTACAACCCGGGATTCCGTGTCCTGCCGCCCAGTGCAGCCAGTGTAGAAATCTCGGCCGACGGCAAAGAATACCGTTCAATCGCCCAGGATTCATACACCCGTGATTATCCCGAACGGGGAAGGAAAGCATTTACTGATACATTGAAATTCAATCCGACCGAAGCACGTTATGTAAAGGTCATCTTGAAGAGTGGCGGTACTTTACGCAATGGAATAGATTGCCGTAAAGATTCACCGGAGGAGATTATCCCGTCGGATATATATGTAGATGAAATAGAGGTATATTAAGGTAAATGAAAGTCTGGCGGGGTTTCACCCCGCCAGACTTTCATTTACTAAATCAAGCACTTTGAAGAAAGATATCTCTCCGCCTCTATCGCTGCCTGACAACCTGTTCCGGCTGCCGTAATCGCCTGGCGATAATGAGGATCGGCCACATCTCCTGCAGCAAATACTCCCGGCACTTTGGTGCGCGGTGTACCCGGTTCGGTAAGGATATACCCGACTTCGTCCGTATCCAGATAAGGCTTGAAGATGTCCGAGTTCGGCTTATGACCGATAGCCAGGAAGAAACCGTCGATAGCTACATCATAGCGTTCTTCGTCCGGCTCACCCATACGCTTCACCAGGTGCACGCCTTCTACCCCGTTCTCTCCGAACAAACCTACGGCGTTGTGCTCAAACAACACCTCTATCTTATCATGCTTCATCACACGTTCCTGCATAATCTTGGAAGCACGAAGGAAAGGTTTGCGGACAATCAGATATACTTTGGAAGCCAGTCCGGCAAGGTAAACCGCCTCTTCGCAAGCAGTATCTCCACCACCTACCACGGCTACCGTCTTCTTGCGATAGAAGAAACCGTCGCAAGTAGCACAAGCACTGACGCCCATACCGGCATATTTCTTTTCATCATCCAATCCCAGATACTTGGCTGCAGCACCTGTAGCGATAATCAGTGTATCTGTCTCGATCACCTTCTCTTCATCAATCGTAATCTTATAAGGTGCCTGGCTAAGATCGGCTGCAGTGGCAATACCATTTCGCATATCTGCACCGAAACGCTCGGCCTGCTTACGCAGGTCTTCCATCAAGTCCGGACCGTTGATACCTTCGGGATAACCGGGGAAGTTCTCTACATCCGTAGTTGTTGTCAACTGACCACCAGGCTGCAAACCTGCATAAAGCACCGGTGAAAGATTGGCACGACCGGCATAGATAGCAGCTGTATAGCCAGCAGGACCCGAACCGATAATCAAACATTTTACTTTTTCTGTTTCCATATTCATTCCATTTATAATATTATTCATCTTAAATCAACTTCCTCAGCCGTAGGATAAGCCTTCTTGTCGAACACAAAAAAGCTATCGGAATAGTTCTGCCCGATCTGATAGGAGTTGATTGTCACAACAGCTGTATCTCCACCTCGCTGCGCCATACTGATACGTGAAGGACGGAAAGTATCTTTGTCTACATACAGAATGATGCACAACAAATCCTGCTTCCGGTCCGTAGCAGTCATCACAACTTCATAGAGAGATTTATTTCTGGCACTGTCACTCTTCCCCAACTTCAGCTTATACCCATGTTTATAAAGCGACAACAAAGCATAAGGATTGATGCTTTGCAACTCTTCGGGTGTCGGTTCTGAAATATTAACCTCATCACTCGAAGCGAGATAACTCCACTGCGTACGCCCGTCAAACCAGGTTATCACTCCGTCTGCCTCCAAACGGAACTTCTCTCCCTTCAGGCAGATAACACCGGTAGAGGAACCTTCGGACGTACGGACGGTAAAGGTAGCCTTCACGCCTCCCGCTTTCCGAAATGCTTCGGCTGTACGGTCCAATATATCTTTGGCATCCGGTTGCTGTGCCAGGATGGGCAAAGCAAAGGAAAGCATACACATACATATCAAAAAAGTGCTAATTCTCCGCATACATTACAAACTCATTATTAACCCAAATTGTTCAGTCGCATTTCCAGGTCATTCTCATCCACACAGAACACTTCACGCGCCTTGCTTCCTTGCGCCGCACCTACAATGCCGGCTTTCTCCAACTGATCCATGATGCGTCCGGCACGGTTGTAACCGATGGCAAACTTCCGCTGAATCAGCGAAGTGGAACCTTGCTGATGAATCACCACCAGACGGGCGGCATCTTCGAACAACGGATCCAGACGTCCCATATCCACATCGCCCAAATCTCCGCCTCCATTTTCGTCTACATATTCGGGCAGATAGAAAGCGGTGGGGTATCCTTGCTGGCGGGCGATAAACTTTGTGATTTCCGCTACTTCCGGCGTATCGATAAATGCACACTGCACACGCACCGGATCGGCACCCTGCAGGAAGAGCATATCACCACGACCTATCAGTTGGTTGGCTCCGGGACGGTCGAGAATGGTGCGCGAGTCGACCATTGCCGATACACGGAAGGCGATACGCGCCGGGAAGTTGGCTTTGATCGTACCTGTGATGATGTTGGTCGTCGGGCGCTGGGTGGCAATAATCATGTGGATGCCGACGGCACGCGCCAACTGGGCAATGCGGGCGATAGGCAATTCCACATCCTTACCAGCTGTCATAATCAAGTCACCGAACTCGTCGATGACGACTACAATATACGGCATGAACTTATGTCCCTTTTCCGGATTCAACCGGCGATTAATGAACTTTTCGTTATATTCTTTGATATTGCGCACATGGGCAGCTTTCAGTAAATCATAGCGGGTGTCCATCTCCACACAGATGGAGTTCAGCGTCTGCACTACTTTGGTGACGTCCGTAATGATGGCATCTTCACCATCGGGCAGTTTGGCAAGGAAGTGGTGCTCGATGACGGAGTAGATGCTGAACTCTACCTTCTTCGGGTCTACCAGCACAAACTTCAATTCCGCCGGATGCTTCTTATATAATAAGGAGGTAATGATGGCATTCAATCCCACAGACTTACCCTGACCGGTAGCACCGGCAACGAGCACGTGCGGCATCTTGCAGAGATCCACCATAAACACTTCGTTGGTAATGGTCTTACCCAGTGCGATGGGCAAATCGTAGGTAGACTCCTGGAACTTCTTGCTGCCGATGATGCTCTGACCGGAGACAATCTTCGGATTGGAGTTAGGCACCTCAATACCGATAGTACCTTTTCCGGGGATAGGCGCAATGATACGGATACCCAATGCCGAAAGACTGAGGGCGATATCATCTTCCAATCCACGGATTTTGGAGATGCGCACTCCCTGTTCGGGGGTAATCTCATAAAGCGTCACCGTAGGACCTACGGTCGCCTTGATGGTACTGATTTCGATGCCGAAGCTGCGCAGCGTATTGATAATCTTATCCTTATTGGCATTCTGCTCAGCCATGTCGATGGTAGGCCCGTTGTCATCGTAATGCTTCATCAGGTCTATGCCGGGATAATGATAATTCTCCAAGTCCAGACGAGGATTATACGGTTCTTTCTCTACACCTTGATATTCCTCCTCTTCATTTTTCTCAATCTCGAATGCCGGCTCCTTCATAGCCGGCTGTTCCCGGAAAGGGGGCACAGCATCCGGTTGCGGTGTCTCGATGGTCATTGTTATATCATCATCTCCTTGGCGGGCAGGTTTCACGCTGCTTCCTCCGCCAAGGTCGAGAGTAATTTCGGGGGTAATTTCTTCTTCTTCCTCTTCACCAGCAGTTTCGGGCACGGTTTCTTTTTCGGGTTCCGGTTTGGCTGGTTTCGGGGCAGAGGTCTTTCCTTTTGTCGTCCAGGAGTCGGTAAACTCTTCCGGTGTCTCACCTTTCTCCTTTTCGGCCTTTTCCTTACGCTTCAGGAAGCTGAGAGTAAACAGTCTGCGCAGCCAGATAACAGTACGCGCACTCAGGTAGATAAGAAAGCAGATAGCAGTTACCAGCAACAACATCCACACACCCGGCACTCCGATTTGCGATACGAGCCAGTTGCTGACGTTATATCCGTGCAAACCTCCCAAATAAAGGAAAGAGTCCTTGTACTGGTCTACAAAAGCAAAACCGAAAAAGACCGAGAACCATACCAGCAGCAACGAGCAACCGATGAACCATTTCCACAGACGTACCACACGTACCTTCATCAACTTCAGTCCTGCCACTGCCAGGAACACGAGGATGAAGAACGACGACACGCCGAAGCAGTCATTTATCAGATAGCTTGCCAGTTGTGCGCCGCGGGAACCGGCGTAGTTTTTCACTCCATTTGTAGTAGAAGCCAGCTCTTGCGCTGTGCCTCCGTCAATGATACTCTGGTCCGCCGCTCCCGTGAAGAAGAACGATGAAAAGGCGAGCAACAGGTAAACGGAAAAGATAACGAGGACAAGTCCGATTACAAAATGAATGGTTTCATTCTTGAATATGCCCGTCACTTTTCCGAAGAACGAAAGGGACGTTTCTGTATCTTTAGATGCATTTTTCTTTGCCATTTTCAATATATATGATAGATTGGTGCAAAAGTAATAAAAAAAACACGCTTCAGCATTCTTGGAACGGGGAAAAATAAGAATCTAGGTTAATCTGCATTTGCTACTGGCTGGACGATACCGACAGCCGAAGAAGAAGCCGGAGAACGGAATATCATGTGGCAAGAAACAATATAAGCATGTAGAGAGTGCCAAAACACCCTATTTACAGCCAAATACTTTGCCCAAATCGTTTGCAACACAAAGAAAAGTAGTATCTTTGTAAAAATCAATTTTATTATGGAACAGAAAGACAAATACATACGTTTTGACTGGGCAGTGAAACGCCTGCTGCGCAACAAGGCCAACTTCGACGTACTCGAAGGCTTCCTCACCGTGCTCTTGGGCGAAGCAATCCATATCGTGGAGATTCTAGAAAGCGAAAGCAATCAACAAAGTGAAGAGGATAAGTTCAACCGAGTGGACATCAAAGCCCGGAACAGCAAAGACGAGATAATTATTGTAGAGGTGCAAAATACCCGTGAACTCTATTACCTGGAACGCATCTTATACGGGGTGGCAAAAGCAATTACAGAACATATCGAACTGGGCAGCATCTACTCTGACGTAAAGAAGGTATACTCTATTAGCATACTCTACTTCGACATTGGCCAAGGAACCGACTACCTATATCATGGCCAGAATACCTTTGTGGGCGTACATACAGGAGACTTTCTGCAAGTAACTACCAAAGAGAAAGGAGCCATCGTACGCAAACTTCCGGCTCAAATATTCCCCGAATACTTTCTGATCCGCGTGAACGAGTTCAACAAGGTAGCCGTCACGCCGCTGGAAGAATGGATTGAGTATCTGAAAACCGGTTGTATTCGTCCCGACACCCAAGCCCCCGGACTGGCCGCAGCACGAAAAAAGCTAATTTACTACAATATGGAGCCTGCCGAACGCAATGCTTACGACCGACATATAGATGCTATTATGATACAGAACGATGTACTGGGAACTGCTAAAGAAGAAGGATATGAAGAAGGATTGCAGGAAGGATTGCAGGAAGGAAGACAGGAAGGAAGGCAGGAAGGAAGACAGGAAGGATTGCAAGAAGGGAAAATATCCGTAGCTCGTAACCTGAAAGCTATTGGCTTGTCCATAGAAACAATCGTACAAGCGTCCGGCCTATCCATTGAAGATATAGAGAAACTATAATTAGGAAATACACTTTTTAAGAAAGGCAGTACAGCAAAATGCAAATAAATTTGCTTCGGCTTTCGGTTTACGCTATCTTTGCGTTTCAAATCAAGAAGATATGAAGAAAGAAAGCCAAGTGATATTCGACCGTAATGTAGTGGAATTCGTTACCGTAGCTGCTGAATTCTGCAAGTTTCTGGAACAAGCGGAAGGTATAAAACGTTCTATATTTGTCGATACTTCATTAAAAATACTTCCGCTGCTTTATCTCAAAGCTTCCATGTTGCCCGAATGTGAAACGATAGGAGATGAAGCTCCGGAAACATTCGTAACCGAAGAGACTTACGAAGTGCTCCGCATAAATCTCGCAAATATCCTTGCCGAAAAGGATGACTACTTGGATGTATTTGTGTCGGACATGAAGTACAGCGACCAGCCCATCACGAAAAACATTTCCGAAGATCTGGCCGATATCTATCAGGATATCAGAGACTTCATTTTTGTATTTCAATTGGGACTGAACGAAACGATGAACGACTCCCTTGCCATCTGCCAGGAAAACTTCCGGCTGTATTGGGGACAGAAACTCGTCAACACGCTGCGCGCCCTGCACGATGTAAGGTATGCACAAGGCGAAGACGAAGAAAATGAAGAGGAGGATTGTGACTGTGAAGACGGCTGCGATTGTGGAGACGACTGCCATTGTGATGATGACAATTGCCATTGCCACGAACATCATCACGAATAAACTTTAAATTATGGTTATCAAAAGAACAATAGATAAAGAGGTACTGAAAGAGCTGCCCAAAGCCGCCTTCCCGGGAGAAATACACGTGGTGCAGACGCCGTGGGAAGCCGAGAGAGCAATAACCTACCTGAAGGGATGCACTTTGCTGGGCATTGACAGTGAGACGCGTCCTTCGTTCACAAAAGGACAGTCGCACAAAGTTGCCTTGCTGCAAATCTCATCAGAAGAACATTGCTTTCTGTTCCGCCTTAACCTCACCGGATTGACGTTGCCCATCATCACGCTACTGGAGAGTCCCAGCGTAACGAAAGTAGGGCTTTCACTGCGGGACGACTTCATGATGCTGCACAAGCGTGCCCCCTTTGAGCAACGTGCCTGCATCGAATTGCAGGAATACGTCCGCGCCTTCGGTATCCAGGACAAAAGTCTGCAAAAGATATACGGCATCCTCTTTGGAGAGAAAATATCCAAAAGCCAACGTCTCTCTAATTGGGAAGCCGACACCCTGACTGAATCTCAAAAACAATATGCAGCAACCGACGCCTGGGCATGCCTCAACATCTACAACAAGTTGCAAGAGCTGAAGCGCACCGGAGATTTTGAAATTGCGGCAGAGGAAGAAGAAAAGATTATAGTAACAGATAAATGATAATTTAGAAGCGCTATGGAGTATTTTGAATGATTTCTGAAATCATTGCTACAATGATCTCTGAAATTATTACTGCAATGATTTCTGAAATCATTGTAGTAATAAGATGAAGGGAAAAAACACAAATAGAACTGCGCTAAATTCTCATTTAACAACACATATATATAGTATGTATAAAGTATATCTCAAATCTGGTAAAGAAGAGTCATTGAAGCGTTTTCACCCCTGGGTGTTTTCCGGTGCCATTGCGCACTTCGACGGAGAACCCGAAGAAGGAGAAGTAGTAGAAATCTATACCTCCAAGAAAGAATTCATCGCCAAAGGACATTTCCAAATAGGCAGCATCGCCGTGCGTGTACTGACCTTCCATCAAGACGAAGACATCAATGCCGACTTCTGGAAACGCAAACTCAGTATTGCCTACGACATGCGACGCAGCATCGGCATCGCCGAAAACCCGACGAATAATACCTACCGCCTGATACATGGCGAAGGCGACAACTTGCCGGGCCTCGTCATCGATATTTATGCCCGCACCGCCGTAATGCAGGCACACTCCGCCGGCATGCACCTCGACCGCATGGCCATTGCCGAAGCCCTCAGTGAAGTGATGGGTGACCGGATAGACAACATCTACTACAAATCGGAAACCACCCTCCCTTTCAAAGCCGACCTCTACCCCGAAAACGGTTTCCTGAAAGGCGGAAGTACTGATAACGTTGCCACGGAATATGGCTTGAAGTTCCACATCGACTGGCTGAAGGGACAAAAAACCGGCTTCTTCGTTGATCAGCGCGAGAACCGCTCTCTGCTGGAACGTTATGCCAAAGGGCGCAGTGTACTGAACATGTTCTGCTACACCGGCGGTTTCTCCGTCTATGCCATGCGCGGAGATGCCAAACTGGTACATTCCGTAGACAGTTCCGCCAAAGCCATCGACCTGACCAACAAGAACATCGAGCTGAATTTCCCCGATGATGCCCGTCATGCCGCATACGCCGAAGATGCTTTCAAATACCTGGACCGTATGGGCGACCAATACGACCTTATCGTCCTCGACCCGCCTGCCTTTGCCAAGCACCGTGATGCCCTGCGCAATGCCCTGCAAGGTTACCGCAAACTGAATGTCAAAGCATTCGAGAAAATCAAACCGGGCGGCATACTCTTTACTTTCTCCTGCTCGCAAGCCGTCAGCAAAGAGAATTTCCGTACCGCTGTATTTACCGCTGCCGCCATGTCCGGCCGCAACGTCCGCATCCTGCACCAACTGACGCAGCCTGCCGACCATCCGGTAAGTATCTATCATCCCGAAGGGGAATATTTGAAAGGGTTGGTACTCTATGTAGAATAAGAATCAGGCAAATAACGCCATCAAAGTTTTAAAAGTAGTTAATAAAAAGCAGATTTTCGTCTAATTACTATGTTGTATAACATAAACCCTGTATATTTGCAGTGTGTTTTTCATGGTATTAGATTTAAGGTTAATAAAGATTGGCTGTCTGGGATAGATAGCCTTCTTTTTTTATATACCCCCAGCTCCCTTTTTTAGCCCTCCAGGCATCGCCTTTTCCGAGAAATTCCCTACATTTGCATCAATGTATATATAAGAAAAACACGTAATAAGAAACAATTATGAGTATCAAGGTTCGTTTAGTTATCATGAACTTCCTGCAATTTGCCGTATGGGGAGCGTATCTCACATCAATGGGAAGTTATTTGGTAAATGTAGGTTTGGCAGGACATATCGGTATGTTCTATGCCATGCAAGGCATCGTATCGTTATTTATGCCTGCCATTCTGGGGATTATTGCCGACCGCTGGGTGCCGGCACAAAAATTACTGAGCTTCAGCCACTTCGTTGCAGCCCTGTTTATGGCGTTGACCGGCTATTACGGCATGACCGCCGGAGCGGATGTAGATTTCAGCATTCTCTTTACCTTCTACTCATTAAGCGTTGCATTCTATATGCCCACCCTCGCCCTCTCCAATTCCGTGGCCTATACCGCTTTGGACAAAGCTGGACTGGACACTATCAAGACCTTCCCTCCCATCCGTATCTTCGGAACCATCGGTTTCATCTGCTCCATGTGGATGGTCGATTTGCTGGGATTACAGAATACATACGGACAATTCTTTGCCTGCGCCATCATCGGATTAGTATATGGTGTATATGCCCTGACCTTGCCCGACTGCCCCATCAGCAAGGGCGGACAAACCAAATCACTGGTGGAAGCCTTGGGGCTGCGTGCTTTCGCACTGTTCAAGCAGAAGAAAATGGCAATTTTCTTTATCTTCTCCATGCTGCTCGGCGTGTCGCTGCAAATCACCAACGGGTTTGCCAACCCATATATCAGCAGTTTCGGAAGCATTCCCGAGTATGCCGACACCTTTGGTGTGCAGCATGCCAATATCCTGATTTCGCTGTCGCAGGTGTCCGAGACTCTCTGTATCTTGCTGATCCCCTTCTTCCTGAAGCGTTTCGGCATTAAACAAGTGATGCTGATTGCCATGCTGGCATGGGTACTACGGTTCGGACTGTTCGGAGCCGGTAATCCGGGCAGCGGGGTATGGATGTTTGTACTTTCCATGATTGTTTATGGCGTTGCATTCGATTTTTTCAACATATCCGGCTCTTTATTTGTTGATAGAGAAACGGACAAAGGAATCCGCTCCAGTGCACAAGGCTTGTTCGTCATCATGACCAACGGCTTCGGCGCTACTATTGGTACACTGGGGGCACAAGCTGTAGTAAATCATTTCGTCGATTTCAACAGTGAAGTGCCGCAGATAGCACAATGGCAGTCGGCCTGGTTCACGTTCGCAGCTTATGCGCTGGTCGTAGCGGTAGTGTTTGCACTTGTATTCAAGTACAAGCACCGGCCCGAGAAAAACTAAACTAAGTTTTTTATGAATAAGAAAAAGATAGAACTACAAGTACTTAACATCTCCAACAGCCAGGCGCAGGCAGGTGCCTATGCCCTGGTATTAGGCGAAGTGGACGGTAAACGCCAGCTCCCGGTCATTATCGGTGCATCCGAAGCACAAGCCATGGTCATCGAACTGAAAGGCATTATTCCGCCGCGTCCGCTGACGCACAATCTATTTGCTTCTGTCCTCGAAGTTTTGGGAGTAAAGCTGATGCGGGTCCTCATTTATAAGGTGGATAATGGTGTGTTCTATTCCTATCTTTATATGAAAGCCGAAGAGACCATTCTTCGTATTGACGCACGCACCAGCGACGCGGTAGCCTTGGCCCTGCGCATGAATGCCCCTATCTTCATCTACGAAGATATCCTGAACACAGAGTGCCTGAAAACAGGAGAAACGACCGTAGACCCGATGGAAGGCGGCAGCCCCGACAAAGACGACCTCCTGCAGGAAGATACGCTGGACATGCTGAAAGCCGCCCTGCAAAAAGCCGTAGAAGAGGAAGATTACGAGCACGCTGCACTCCTAAGAGACCAGATTAATCAACGCAAAAACTTATAGAAAATTTATGCACGTATTTTATACCCCCGACATACAAACCCGCAACGAACTGCCCGAAGAGGAAGCCGCACATGCCGTACGTGTCCTGCGCCTGCAAGCGGGCGATGAAGTGACGCTGACCGATGGGCAAGGTAACTTCTACCGTGCTGAAATCAGCACAGCCACCAATAAACGCTGCCTCGTCAACATTCTGGAAACTCTGCCGCAGGAGCCTTTGTGGAGCGGGCATCTGCACATTGCCATGGCTCCCACCAAGAACATGGACCGTACGGAATGGTTTGCCGAAAAAGCCACCGAAATAGGTTTCGACGAGCTGACCTTCCTGAACTGCCGCTTCTCGGAACGGAGAGTCATCAAGACAGAACGCATCACCAAGATACTCGTCTCCGCCATCAAGCAGTCTCTCAAGGCCCGACTGCCCCGACTGAATGAAATGACGGATTTCAACAAGTTCATCACGCAGCCCTTCGCGGGACAGAAGTTCATTGCGCACTGCTACGAAGGCGAGAAACCGCTATTAAGGGAGGTAGTCCGCAAGGGAGAAGACGCCTTGGTGCTGATAGGTCCCGAAGGCGATTTCAGCGAAGAAGAAGTGAAGAAGGCAATAGAAAACGGCTTTACGCCCATCAGCCTGGGCAAGGCACGCCTGCGTACCGAAACTGCCGCACTCGTTGCCTGCCACATTCTGAATCTGCAAAATCAATGATATTCACTAAAAACAAAAACTATATGAAAAAGAATCTATTCCTCCATCTGGCAGTGCTGATTGTATTTGTAAGCGCATGCTCCTCCAAGAAGACGGAATATACCAACGTTATTCCTGCCGACGCTTCGCAAGTTGTTGAACTTAATATGAAATCATTGTCAGACAAAGCCGGCATGAAGGACAAAGAGACCAAAGAAGCTCTGCAAAAGCTGACGGATGCCATGAAGAGCGGCATGAACGCAGCCACTTTCCAACAGTTGGAAGCGGTGCTGAAAGATCCTGCCAAGTCGGGTGTGGATGTGGATGCCCCGATATATATCTTCAACGCTCCGGCATTTCCTTATACCAGCCTGGTGGCCAAAGTGACGAACGAAGATGACCTGCTGAAGTTGCTGGAAGTGATGGAGAAAGAGCAAGTGACTGCCCACGTTGCCGAAGCAGACGGCTACAGCTTTGTAAAGCTCAGCAACCAGGCTTTACTTGCCTTCACCCCGACAACGCTGATGGTAGTCAGCTACAAAGGCAACACGCAGTTGGAAAAAGCCAAAGAAGGTATCACCGCTTTGCTGAAGCAGACCGGCGAGAATAGCATCAACAGCAACGCAGCTTTCAAGAAGATGCAGAAGCAGGGCGGCGACGTCAACATGCTCATTTCCCCCTCCAGCCTGCTGGGCGCTTATGCCAACCAACTGAACTACGGCCTCTCTAAAGAAATCGACTTGAAAGACTTGGTGATGCTGGGAAGCCTCTCCTTCGAAAAAGGCAAAATTGAAATGAAGGTAGAGAACTACACCGAAAATGCCGAACTGAAAGCCATGCTCGAAAAGCAGGTAAAGAGCACGCGCCCCATCGAAAACACATTCCTGAAGTACTTCCCCAAGTCCACACTGGCACTGTTCAGCGTAGGCGTGAATGGAGAAGAATTCTACAACGCATTGCAGGAAAACGAACAGTTCCGCAACAATTTTTCCATCACCAAGGCTGCCGAAGTAAAAGATTTGTTCAGTACTTTCCAGAACGATATCACCTTCGGACTTATCAACGTGACGATGAACAACAATCCTTCGTTCCTGGCATACGCCAGCGTGAAGAACAGCACCCCCCTGAAAGCGCTCTATGAGAAAAAAGGAGAACTGGGACTGAAACGCGGAGAAGACATCGTGAAGCTGAACGAAGACGAATACGTCTACAAATCACGCAACATCAACATCTTCTTCGGAATACGAGACAAGCAAATGTATGCTACCAACGATGAACTGCTGTACAAAAACATCTGCAAGGCAGTGGATCCATCGGCCAAAGACACGAACTATGCTTCCGGACTGAAAGGAAAGCGCGCGGCATTCGTCATCAATGCCGAAGCAGTGCTCGACCTGCCCGTCATCAAGATGCTGGTAGGATTTGGCGGACGCGAGTATGCTACGTATTTCTCACTTCTGGGCAACATCTCTTACCTCGAAGCATCGGGCGACAGCGAAAAATCCATCATCACCCTGCAACTGAAAGACAAGAATGTAAATGCACTGAAACAGATTGTAGACTTCGTCAAGCAGTTTGCAGGCATGTAAATCCAAGAAAGATAATGAACAGCATTCACCTACGGCAAACACTACCCCAAGTGTTTGCCGATCGTGATGCCATCACCTCCGACGTGTGGCATCAAGACATTACATTCTCTAAAGGGAAGCGTTACCTCATAGAAGCTGCCTCGGGCACAGGCAAGTCCTCGCTCGGCAGCTACGTCTACGGTTACCGCCGCGACTATCAGGGTATCATCAATTTCGACGAGCGGAACATCCGTTCGCTCTCCGTCGACGAATGGGTGGAGGTACGCAAGCACTCCCTCAGCATCCTCTTCCAGGAGCTGCGCCTCTTTCCCGAACTGACTGCCCTCGAAAACATTCAGCTCAAGAACCGCCTCACTAACTATAAGAAGAAGAAAGATGTCCTTGCCCTTTTTGCTGTCCTCGGCATTGCCAACAAAGCAGATCAGAAAGCAGGGAAGCTGTCCTTCGGCCAGCAACAGCGCGTTGCCTTCATCCGCAGCCTCTGCCAGCCGTTCGACTTCATCTTCCTGGACGAACCCGTCAGCCATCTGGACGATGACAATGGCGACATCATGAGCCGGATATTGACAGAGGAAGCCGAACGTCAAGGCGCAGGTGTAATTGTGACGTCCATAGGGAAGCATTTGCGATTGGAATATGACAGTGTATATAAACTATAAATGATAATTTAGCGGCGTGTGATAACAAGTGTATCTCAAACTCCTCCGCCTGAAAGGGGAGGTGCCCGTAGGGCGGAGGGGTCTT
>CABMPP010000021.1 GCA_902388495.1 uncultured Bacteroides sp.
CAATGTCAGCAACTGCTTCTCTCCGGCGATTACACCCAGCAGGCGCATGGTGGCGTAGAGTATCGGTTGTCCGGCTGCGCGTGTCTGCCCGTCGTCCGTTCCGGGGGCAAAGGCAGGGATTAGGGTCTTACCTTGGGTTGCTGCAATGGCTCCGGTGGTCAGGTCTATCGAGGAGGCGATGCCCGTCAGTGTGGCGGTGGTGGAGGCAATGCGCTGCTCGTCGCCGGGTTTCAGCTTCAATGCCAGCGTCAGGCGGCGGATGCGTTGCTGCATGGTTACGGTTACTTTCAGCGTATCATCTTTTTCTATTTCCAGCTTCTGCGCGGCAGAGAACAGGTATCCGGGCATCGGTTGCAGTGTGCCGTCCGGCAGTGTGTTTACTGTGGCGGTGTTTCCGCTGACGGTGCTCCCTTCGGCAGAGTTATAGACCAGCAGGTCTTGTTCGCCGGGCAGGAACAAGGCGTTGAAAGCATTCGTCGCGCCGCTGACGGTCTGTTCTTTGTCGCCAATGCGCAGGATGTAGCTGCCCGGTATGGCGGCATCCGGAGAGAGCGCTGCCCAGTCGGTGTTTACCACGACGGCGCCCTGGTCGGGATGCGGGGTTTTGCTTGTGTCGTCCTTCGAGCAGCCCGTCAGCAGTAGCGCTATGAGCACAATCGGGAGAAACATGATTCTTCTCAGCATATTATCTATTATTTTAGTAAATTCTTCGGGAGTGATGTCGGGAGGATTGAGCGCATAGGGGCGCCGGGAAGTGGGGACTTGCTTCCTCAATTCCAGATTTTCGGTGATGTAACGTATCAGGTATTCCTGGCTGCGGCGCAGGCGGCGCTTGTAGTGACAAATGGAGATAATAAGGATAATTATCAGCAGTAAAGACAGAGTAATAAAAAGGAAGGTGTACAACGGGAAAGGAAACCAAATGATCTCCAAAACCGGATAAGGGTGGGTGAATATGTTTATACAACTTTCCTTCATTTTGCCTCACGCTATTTGTTTTTTGTTAGCGTGAGGCAAAGGTGATAAAACTAAAATTATTCACCTACTTTTTTTGAGAGTTGTAGTGCTATTTAGTCACTCTTGTAGTACTAAAAATTCCCGCATCAATTGTAATGCATTAATTATCAATATTTTTCTTACTCTCTCGATATTCGGCAGGAGTCATATTGAATTGTTCGAGAAAAAGGCGGTGAAAGGTCGATTTATTCGGAATTCCGCACTCTCCGGCCACTGCATCCACTGCATATTCGGGATGTTCTTTCAGCATACGGGCTGCATAGTCCAACCGAAGATTATTGATATATTGGGTAAATCCCATACCGGCATATTGCTTGAAAAGTAATGCGAACTTATTCTTGGGGATACGTACCAGCTTCATCAAGTCATCCCTCGAAAAATCGGGTTGCAGGAAAAGCTTGCGGCCGACGATTTCGTGTTCCACCTTATCGAACAAAGACTGCCCGTTGACGATGGTTGTTGTATTGTCTTCTTCTGCAGCAATGTCTTCAACAGGTGGCACAGCGGCTGCTACAGAATTCCGCTTCTGCAATTTCTTTTCCGCAGCCTGCAACTGTTCCTTCAGGTTCAGGTTCTCTTCCTTCCGGCGGAAAAGTTCATCTTTATATCCCAGCAGGGCTTCTATCTTGTCGCCCATTGCCTTGTTCTTGGCTTTGACAATGCGGGAGTGGCGGATATTTCGCCACAACAGGAAGCCAAGCAGCACGATAACACAAACGGCAAAGATCTGTATCATCCGGCTTTCGCGCAGGCGGGTAGCTTGTGTCATCAACTGCGCATCCTTTTCGCGGGTTTCGTAGAGGGTGGCAAATTCCAACACTCCATTCTGTTTTTCACGGATACGCAGACTGTCCGACAAGGCATACATCTGCTTGTAGGTGCGTGCGGCAGACTTATAATCGCCCAGCCCCATATATGCTTGCGCCGCAAAATTAAGATTCTGTTCCAAATAGAAATAGCTGACGGTATCTCCTTGCGCCTTGCAGAACTGTTTGTTCTCATCGATATACCGCAGTGCCTCCTTGTAGCGCTTGCGGGCAATCAGATAGTCGAAGCGCAGCTGCTTGCCGTCGTCGGTACTGGCATAAGCTGTTGCCAGGTATTTCCGGTAGAACTCGTCAGCCTTTTCTGTCTGCCCGTTGTTTGCATAGAGGGCGGCGAATAGCGCATAGACACATGTCAGCCGCATGTCATAGACGCCCTCGGGGACGTCAGGGCAAGCTTTCAACTGTTCCATCAGTTCCTCATAGCGGGGCAGCAGGGCGATGCACTCATGGAACTTATTGTCCTCGAAGGCATCGGAAAGCTTTGTTCCATAGATGTAAATCAAGTCATCCACCGCCTTCCACTTACGGCTGCCTTCGGCTGCTTTCTCCAACAAGGCGATGGCTTTCTCCATATAAGGTTCGGCTTCGCTCTTCAATCCCATATCCCGTTTGTTGGTGCTCATATAGAGCAGCAGATTTGCTTCGGCTCTTATATTGCCCGTCTGTTTGGCAAGTTCTGCACCTTCCACTGCATAGCGCATGCTCTCCGTATAGTTCCCGGTGATATTATATTGGTCGGTTATCAGTTCCAGCAGTGCCAGTGCATCGGCCGGATTCCGCTGGATGGAGTCATTCCGGTAAGCCCTCAAGGAATAATCCAATGCCAGCCGATACATGGTGAGTCCGTTCTGGTAAGTGACGCTACGCAGATAGTCCAGCCGGTAGTCGGGCAACATCTTGCGCCTGCTCATTTCGTCAATCAGTTTCAAAGCCCGGTATGGTTCTGTGATACATATATTTACAATGTATTTCTTGGTATATACGCTGTCCGGTTCTTTTGCTGGGACATCTGCTGCTTGTGCGGATATGGCCGGGCTGATTGTTATAATCAGTCCTATAAAAAGAATCAAGCGGTAAAGGTTATTCATATTCCAAATGGTTCGTATTCTATAATATGGCTTACAAAAGTAGTATAAAATACGAATTTTAGAAATCAAATCGTTGGAAATCTTCTTTACTCATTCCGATGTCATCCAACGGAAGGGCTTTGTTATGGTCGTTCAGATAGACTCTGGGGTTTTCGGTAAACAAGCTGCAGGCCACGGATAAGGAGTCGTTCCGGTGTGTCGTTTCTATCCCTCCCATGCCGAGCATGGTATGGAAAAAAGAAGCGCTGGAAGAAATATTCTTCTGCCGGTTAGCCTGCACAGCTTTCTGTATCAGCGGATAAGTCTGCCGGTAGCTGTGGGACATCCAGATAAGGAACGGCACATGTATCTGATAATAGGAAGGTACCGGAGATGCATGCAGGAAGAGATGCCGGCTGTCGTCGAAGATATCTTCCCCGTGATCGGAAGTGTAAAGCATGGCAGCATCTACGTTTTGCGCCTGCAACATGCGAATCAGCCGTGCCAGAAAATAATCGGTATAGCGGATAGAATTATCGTAAGCATTCACCAGATTGTCCTTGTACTTCAGTTCGGCGGCAACGGGTGCGTCGGGAAGGAAGAATGCCCGGCTCGACGGATAGCGCTCCCTGTAATTGAAATGAGAGCCATAAGTGTGGAGAACGATAAATTGCTTGGTGGCTCCTTTGGCCAATTCTGCTTCCACCAGCTTCAGCAACTCTTCATCCGAAGGGTTGTAGTTGGAATCGTCTACGTCTTCTTTAATGAAATCAAACGTATCAGCTTCCTTACCAAAGAAGTCTATGAACGAGTGGTTATAGCGTTGATTGGAGAAAAATGCCGTCCGATAGCCTGCCTCCTTGAATGCGGTGATAATCCCTTTCTGATAATAGATAGAATCGAAACTGTGGGCATCGACCGGTGAGAGCAGCATGGGAACACTCTTATGCGTTGTGTTCGACTCCGTCAGTACGTGGTTGAAGGCCGTCAAACCGTCTATTTCGGAAAGTTCCGGATTGGTATTGCGTCCGTAGCCGTACAGCGACCAGTTGCAGGCACGGGAGGTCTCTCCTACTACCACTATGTAGACTTCTCTTTTATCTGCCGGATGGGTATTGCGGGCATGGTAAACAAAGTCCTTCGATGTGGTGTGGTACCTCTGTGTCATGGCAGTCCGCTGGAAGGCAAGTCCTACATTATAGCATACATTGACGGGGTATAACTCCGATTCCGGCTCATAGCGGTCGTCCAGCAAGTAAGCGGCAGCCAATGAGAGAATGCCGATGGCCAGTGCTCCCCACGCACGTCTTCGCTCCCGATGAATGAAGCCTTCGGACAGCTTGCGCTTGCGGACAATGGATGTGGTGGCAAGAGCCAGTGCGGGGATATAAAGAATCACTACGAGCACAATGGCAGGCGCCATGTTATCCAGCAGTTCCAAGGCTTCACTGGAATTGGTGGTCACCAAATTCAGAAACATATCCACCGCAATGATGGACTGCCCGAAGAGTGACAGCAGCACAAGTTGGAACGCTCCGAAAAAGAGGAACGGGAACAAGAGCCAGAACGTCTTGCCACAGTTTCTCGACCAGGTCATTACTATATAATAGGTAGAGAACGGCAACAGGACATTGCATATTTTGGCTGCCAATGATAGCGGTTCCGTAAAACAGAGCACGATATTGGGCACTATCAGAATAATCAGAAACAGATAGAACAGGTGTTCCTGATTCTCGAACCACTTCTTTATGTTTTTAAAAAGCTTCATTGATATTGAATATAAATCCGGTCTGGTGTTTGCCAAACCCTAAGTCTAACCGTACATTCACTCTCTTTTTGAACTCCCAGCGATAGCCGAAGCCATAGTTTGGAAGAATATGTTTAGCCTCAAACTCCGGGAAGTCGGGAAATATGGTCCCCGCTCCTACCCATACGGCCACTCCATTCCGTTTCCACACGTGCTGGCGAAGTTCCAATTGGGCGTCCATGGCGCATTTATCGCGGTAGCGTCCCTCGTAATAACCGCGCATGGAATAAGAACTTCCCAAAGTTGCCATCAGGCCCCAGGGAGGATTGCCGTAGTTCAGCAGAGTATGGAATTGCCCTGCCAATACTCCGCCTTTCCAGATGGTATGATAATAGCTCGTTGTCAGCTCCGTACTGCTGAAAGCATATTTATTGCCCAGGAAAGCAGGGCTGAAACGCTGGTCCAGTCTCAGATAATAGCCTTTGTAGGCATTCGTCAGGAAGTCACGCGAATCATACAATAAGGAAAATCCCAGACCTATGTTAGTAGTGCGCGCTTTCATTCCTTCCCACAATTCGATTTTCTCAAAATCATGCCCGTATACGTAGTCGAATACTGCCATTGGGCCTATATAGAAATTGCCCGCCACCTTGAACATGAAGTCTGCTTTCACTTGTGCCTGAAAGCGGTCATATTCACTCTCGTTATCGTCATTCGCCCCGTTATCGTACCCTTTCCCCCAATAGAGGCTTGGAAAAGAATAAAAGTACAGATTGTAATTCAGGCGATATTTGTCTTGGGGGAAAAGATGATTTCCACGTACTCCCAGCAAATAGAATAGAACCGTAGAAACGTCTCCATACAGAGAAACATTGGAAGGCGGAAGGATGGTATCTTTCCGGTCGGTACGGTAAAGCCCGGCTGCTACCAATCCAATTCCAAACTTTGTATCGCTGGAATAATGGGGGCCGCCTATCACACTGAAATCAAACTTTTTATTCTTCTTCTCTTTATTGGCGTCGTTGAAATAATCGAGAAACTTTTTGAAGAAAGTACGCTTCACGTGAATTGAATCTGAGGTAGGCGCGAAGGTCGAATCTGCAGCAGTATTTGCTTCTGCAGGACGTGCTTGTGCATAAATAGCAGTATTTGTTATCAGCAACAATAATATCCATCTTGTTAGTTTTGTGCTCATTTGGATTAAGGGGAAAACTTTGGGAGCAAAGTTAGTTTTTTGCTATTACTATTACAACAATGTTACTTCCCTTTTTGTTTCCACATTTTCTGTTTTAGTGTTCCAATTTATAGCAGTTTCTGAGTTCACTCTTTTTAACCGCATTATCCATAGAACTTTCCGTCGCGCACAGTGTTTCTTTATATACAAAGAACAACATGAAATTAGATTATGAAGACAGCGATGGATATTCCCGACAAAGAGGGACGGAAACGACTGGTTATCGTAGGTGGCGGCTTCGGAGGACTGAAGTTGGCACGAAAACTGAGAAGTGACAAGTATCAAGTGGTTTTACTGGATAAGAACAATCATCATATTTTCCAACCATTACTTTATCAGGTGGCTACGGCAGGCATCGAACCCAGTGCCATATCTTTCCCCTTCCGCAAAATATTCAAGAAGCGGAAGTATTTCCACATACGCATTTGCGAGGCACAGCAAGTAATCCCCGAGAATAATCTCCTGGAAACCTCTATTGGTACTTTGGCTTACGACTATCTGGTGATTGCCACCGGATGTGATACAAACTATTTCGGGAACAGTGATATGGCAAAACAGACCATGGCTCTGAAAAACACATCGGAAGCTCTGTTCAACCGCAACCAGATATTGGAAAGTTTCGAGCAAGCCCAAAATACCGGCAACGAAGAGGAACGCAGGCGGCTGATGACTTTTGCCATCGTGGGCGGTGGAGCTACAGGAATTGAACTGGCAGGCGCTTTGGCCGAAATGAAGAAGTTTGTGTTGCCACAAGATTATCCCGACCTGAATATCGACGAAATGCGCATTCTCTTGATAGACGGTTCTCCCAGACTCTTGTCGGCTTTCTCGGAAGCATCTTCTGCAGAAGTGGCCGACTATCTGAAAAAGCGAGGGGTAGAGATCCGATTGAACCTGAGAGTAATAAGTTATGAAAATCATCGGCTGGCGCTGAGTGATGAAACTGCCATCGAAACCCGGAATGTATTTTGGGTGGCCGGAGTGAAAGCCAATAGCCTGCAGGGATTGCCTGCCGAAGCTTACGGCCCGGGCAACCGCCTGAAGGTAGACAGTTATAACCGTTTGTATCAATATCCTAATATCTTTGCTATCGGAGATACGGCACTTATGATTTCTCCCGATTATCCCAAGGGACATCCGCAGGTTGTACAACCCGCCATACAGCAGGCACAGAATCTGATACAGAATCTGCAACGTGCGGAACAAGGATTGCCTTTGCAGCCGTTCGCATATCATAATAAAGGTTCTATGGCAACTATCGGGCGCAATCATGCCGTAGTAGAACTTAAAAAGTTGCGTTTCGGCGGTTTTCCCGCATGGGCAGTATGGCTGTTCATCCATTTAATGAGCATTGTAGGCGTAAAGAATCGCCTGTTTATCTTCTTCGACTGGATGTGGAGCTACTTTACTTACGACCCTTCCCTGCGAATTATCATCAAACCTTTGAAACGAGAGTAAACTACTATCTCTCGCAAAAGTCTGATAAATAGCTACTTTTATTCCTTTACGAACAGATTTTAAGTTCAATTTATAGGTATTTTATGTAAAAAGACTATATTTGCAGCTACTTAAAATAGCTGAATAAGCTATAAGTTGGTTAAACAGAATAAAATTAAAAAGAGAAATTATGAAAAAATTCAATTTTAAAATGGCTGCAACCGTGATGATCTGTGGTGCATTTCTTTTCAGTTCTTGTATCGGTTCTTTCGGATTGCATAGCAAGTTGGTAAACTGGAATCAAAGTATTGGTACTAAGTTTGTTAACGAGTTAGTCTTTTTGGCGTTTAATATCATTCCCGTATATGGTGTATGTTACCTGGCAGATATATTGGTTATCAACTCTATCGAATTCTGGAGTGGTACTAATCCGATGGCAAGCATTGGCGACGTAAAGACGGTGAAAGGCGAAAATGGCAACTACCTGGTAGAGACGCTCGAAAACGGTTACTCCATCACGAAAGAAGGCGAAACAGCCTCTATGGAACTTATCTATAACAAGGAATTGAATACGTGGAATGTTGTTGCCGATGGCGTAAGCACTGAATTGCTGCAAATAAACAATGACGGTACTGCACAAATGACTCTTCCGAACGGTGAAGAAATGACTGTTACGCTGGATGCCCAAGGTGTGGCTGCTGCCCGCCAGGCTACCATGATAAACAGCTATTACGCTTTTAATTGATAATGGATAATGAATAATGGATAGTTGATAATGATATTCGGCATACATGCGTATGCTAAATTATCCTTTATCAACTATCCATTATTAATTTAGAACGGATACCCTACTGCAAAGTGGAAAGCAAAATCACGACCGAAATCAGGACGAATAATCGGATAACGGTCTTTTCCTTTTTCATATACCGGATTGAGCGCTTTCATACCTCCATCAAAGCGCAGCACAAAGAAGTCCAGATCGAGACGCAATCCTAAACCATAGGCTACTGCAATCTGCTTATAGAACTTATCAATTTCGAATTTACCTCCCGGCTGGTCTTTATAATTGCGGATAGTCCAGATATTTCCTGCATCTACAAAGAGTGCTCCTCTGAATTTCCAGAACAGACGTGTGCGGTATTCAATGCTGGCATCCAGCTTGATGTCTCCCGACTGATTCAAGAAATTGCCGTCGCCGGGGAAAGAGCCGGGACCTAAATCGCGGACTGACCAACCTCGTACACTATTGGCTCCACCCGAAAAGTAACGTTTCTCAAAAGGAATTATGGTTGCATTGCCATAAGGGACGGCAATCCCGGCACCCATGTGGAATGCCAGAGAGTTACGGTTGTCAATAACCACATTTTTGGCAAAGTCAAAATCCCCTTTAAGATACTGGGCAAAAGGTATATTCAGCAAGGTATATTCTTCTTTATTGTTCTTCTTCATTCCCCCTATCTTTGCCAAAGCATAAAGCATATTGCCGGCAGACTCAAAATTGACACGTATCGTATAAGAATTGCCGATGACGGAGTTATTCATCAAAGCTCTTCCGGCACTGTTAAACGTATAGCTATATCCGGTGCGGACAATGAAACGGTTCTCATAATTGTATTGAAGAATGTAGTTCTCATCTCTCTCCAAGTATTTTTCCCTGAAATCCGGATCTATCCAGGGCATGTACAGATAGTTGATATCCAGCAAGTCGATGCGATGTTGAGAGCGCTGTTGTTGTACTCCCCATTTATAGCTCCAGCCGGCTGATGCCACAATGCGTGTAAACTCCGGGCGCATCTGATAGTTGTATTGCAATCCGAACTCGGTGGTAGCTCTTATTCTCCGCTTGAAGTCACTGGAAATGAACGGAAACATGAAGCGCGGAAAGTTGATGGTTGCCTCCGCACCCAGCTCGATATAGTCCTGGTTCAACCCGCTTTGCAGACCCGACACGGCTTCGTAGGCTCCGCGCAGTCTTAGCATAAATGCTTCAGATCCCTTGAACATGTTACGATTGTGGAAGGCTACGGCTGCTGCTGCACCCAAATCACCGGCAGAGTTTGTACCTTCTACTTCAAAAGATACCGATTGGTGCTTGCTTTTCGTCAGCATCACATAAGCATTCAGTTTGGCACTGTCGGCCTGCTGGGTTTCAAAGAAACGGATATTGGTGTATTTCAAGGTCTGCAAGCGTCCGAAGTTGGAGTAGGTGCGCTGCACATTCTGTTCATTATACAGGGTTCCAGGGGTGATGCGCAGATTGGACGTCAACACCTTGGGGCGCAGATACAACTTGTCTTTATAGTAAATGGGATATCCGTTATAGTGCAGGGAATCGTTTACTTCGATGCTGTTGCTTAAAGAAGACGATTGCAACACATTATAATCCGTAATAAAACTCACCTTATTAATGGTGTATTGGCGATGTTTTTGCGGTTCATCTTCATTGCGCTGCCTGAAAGGAGCCAAATGCAGCGTCAAATCCACCAGGTAAGTGTTCCTCACAGTGTCTGCGGTATAAGAGATATAATCTTTGTTGAATTTATAATATCCGTTCTGCAAAAGATGATTTGTGATACGCTGACGTTCCGCATCCAGTACATTGACATCGAAATACATGCCTTCGGACAAATAGGTTTCCGCAGAATCCTGTTGCAGGTATTCCTTGATCTTATCATCTTGAATGTCGTATCTCAGCGTCCGAACTTTATATGGCTTGCCGGTAGTAACCTTATAAGCCAGCTTCATCTTCTTCTTTTTAACTTGTTCCACCGATTCTACTTTGGCACCCATATAGCCCATATTCTGCACAGCCTTGGTTATTTCCTCGCTGGTACGTTCCGTTTCCTCCTCACTGAAGATGACGGGAGCATCCCCCAATTTACGCAAAGTACGGTTAATCCAGCGCGTAGAGTCGCGTCCGGACCAGTTATAGACATATAGCTGTGTTTTTATCAGACTAAACCACTTCGAATTAGGATTTTGACGGACGTATGGCGACAGACTGGATGGCTTCACTTCTTTATTGTCTGTATGTATACGCACTTCATCCAGCAAATACGAACCGTCCGGTACATATTTGGTAGAAGAACAAGAAGCCAATAAAAGTACGATAGTAGCGAGTATCGCGTAGCGGAAGCCTTTATTCATACAACGTCATTGATTGCGCATTAACAGCTACAAATATACTTGTATTTTTTTGTTCCCGAAATAAAAACGCCGGAAGAGTGCTGAGTTTTTGATTATATAGAAATAATCACGTATTTTTGTCAAACGATAACATTTACCATAATATGGCACTAAGTAAAAACCGCATTAAATATATCCATTCTCTGGAACTGAAGAAGAACCGGAAGGCCGATAAAGTTTTTCTGGCAGAAGGCCCTAAACTCGTAGGTGATTTATTGGGACATTTCCCGTGCAGCTTCCTCGTTGCGACCGGCGAATGGCTTTCCAAGAACACGCACCTCGCTGTAGAAGATGTAACGGAAGTTTCAGCAGAAGAACTATCCCGTGCCAGCTTGCTGAAAACGCCCCAGCAAGTGCTGGCTGTTTTTCACCAACCGGATGATGAGTGGGATGCTTCTGTCATCAGTCACTCTCTTTGCCTGGCATTGGACGACGTACAAGATCCAGGTAATTTAGGAACAATCATCCGCCTTGCCGACTGGTTCGGCATAGAACACATCTTCTGTTCTCCCAATACGGTAGACGTTTACAATCCCAAAACCATACAAGCCACGATGGGTGGCATTGCACGCGTAAAGTTGCACTACACTCCCCTGCCCGACCTGATCCGTTCTTTAAAAGATATCCCTGTTTACGGTACTTTCCTGGATGGAGAAAATATGTATGAGCAACCTTTAACTTCCCACGGACTGATTGTAATGGGCAATGAAGGCAATGGCATCGGAAAGGAAGTGGAGCAATTAATCAACCGTAAGCTATACATCCCGAACTATCCTGCAGACCGTGAAACATCCGAGTCGCTGAATGTGGCCATTGCTACCGCAGTTGTCTGCGCCGAGTTTCGGCGACAGGCCGCATCGTTGTAAAGTCGAAGGGATAAAACAGATAAGGAATTAAAAAAGGCAGTTCTTCTTCTATATTTTGGGGAACTGCCGATAAAGTATCGTCAGATTTATCAAAGAAGTCGGATTCTTCACTTTGCTCTGAATAACGTAGCAAAGCAATAACCCCGGGAAACCATTCTGTATTCTCCGTTTCTTCTGTCAGTGGAGAAATAGAGAAGATATGTTCCTCTTCCATCACTATGACATGCTGTTTCAAATAACCATATTCCGGCAGTAACAGAAAATGTGAAGCATATCGTTTCATGATCCGTTTATTTACGTGGCTTTTCGATCTCCTTCAGTGTAGGACGAGGACGAAGATTCCTGCGATTAACCGAAACACTTTCTACTTGTTGCTCTTGGAGTTCAACCGGTTTCAGCATCTCCGGTTTCTTTCCGATGCTATCCTTCTTTATGCTATCCGTTGCTTGTTGCAGACTGTCTTTAGGAGCAATCGCCAAGCTATCTGTAGCATGATAGCGCATCATGGATATACGGTCTACCAATAATGGTTGCGGAGATTCCTGCATCGGATAGTAAATGAATCCGCGTATCTCCTTTATCTGTCCCAAAGTATCAGCAAACAGACTGATTGTTTCGATTCCCGTTTCTTTCACCTTCTGAATAGCGCTGACAACACTGTCGTTCTTTTCGTAAAGAACCTGCATCGCCATCAAAGGGGCATGGATGCTGTCCGGCGCGCCGTTATGGAAACGGAAGCGTACACTCCAACGCAATGTATCCCGGTCGTGGAAATTGGTGTCCGAAGGCAGTGTAAATATAATCTTATTATCCAAAGGCATGCCCGTCAACTGATAGATATGCTGCCATATCCATACGTCGATACTATCGCCGGGAAGGGATTCCTTCGGCTTATTATCGCGCAGGGCGATCAAGTGGTTGATGCCGTCTCTGTCGGCTTTCAACCGCAGGTTTACCTTTTCATAAATCTTGGTGAGGACTTCCGGATTGCGGGCATACCAAACCATAGAAGAGTCAAAGTCGGCTTGGGTAATACCATATTTTTTGAAAACCGATTCAACGTATAGCAGACGTTTATAACTCTCGTTATACGGCACTTCTTCTCCCATAGCTTTGGCTATGTGATAGTCATAAAGCACGTTTTCCATTTTGGCATCCGGCAACACGGTTTTAGGTCTTTTCACCTGACAAGCCGTCAAACAGAATGCCAAAAGGATTACGCTATACCATTGAATTCGATTCTTTCCTTTCATGATTTCTTTATGGCATGATAGGAGTCGTTCAAATATTTACTGTAGAACAACAGCAGAGCAATGATGCCACAGCTGATTGCTGCATCGGCAAAATTAAAAATCGGACTGAAGAAAATGAAATGTTCTCCTCCTACAAAGGGCATCCATTCGGGCCAGTTCGTATCAATAATAGGGAAATAGAACATATCCACGACCTTTCCGTAAAACAGCGGAGCATATCCACCTCCTTCGGGCATGAAAGAGGCTATTTGCGAATGGGTGCTCTCATTAAACAGTACACCATAGAATACACTGTCAATGATATTACCCAAAGCTCCGGTCAGAATCAAGGATACACAGACGATGAATCCGGTCTTCATTCCCTGCTTCACGAACTTGTACAAGAACCAGCCTATCACTCCTACAGCAATAATACGGAAGGAAGTGAGAAACAGTTTCCCGAATATTTCCATACCGAAGGCCATGCCGTTGTTCTCTGTAAAGTAGATGTAGAACCAGTCGGTGACACGTATACTTTCGTGCCAATACATGTGCGTTTTGATCCACACCTTTATTATTTGATCGATAATCAGTACCGAAAAAATAATAAGCAAGGCAATGCGGCCTTTCGTGAAAAATTTACCCATCCTTATTTCTTGCCGTTATTTTTAGCTTCGATGCTCAGTGTTGCATGAGGTACGGCACGTAAGCGTTCTGCCGGAATCAACTTACCGGTTTCGCGGCAAATGCCATACGTTTTGTTCTCTATACGTACCAAAGCAGCCTGCAAACCTTGAATAAACTTCAACTGACGTTGTGCCAGGCGTGTGGTTTCTTCCTTGGACAAGGTGTTGGCACCTTCTTCCAATACTTTATACGTAGGAGATGTATCATCGGTATCATTACCGTCTGCACCTGTCAGACTGGCTTTCAGCAATTCATAATCGCGCTGTGCCAATTCTAACTTTTCCATAATAATGGCGCGGAATTCTTCCAATTCAGCATCCGAGTATCTTGTCTTTTCTGCCATAATAAAATGTGTGTTTTTAGTAATTATTCTTTTACAACACTCACAAATAGTTTGAAGTCGTCAAACTCTAGTTCCGTACCATTTTCAACATTCTCTTCAAGCTTCAATGAGGTTCCTAAAACTTGGTTACAAATATAGTCTTTATATTCGTTTACCGCATCATCTGTTTGGGGATTTTTTGATAACGTAATATTTATTTTGTCCGTTATTTCAAATCCACTTGATTTACGGATATTCTGAATGCGGTTCACCAACTCGCGGGCAATACCTTCACGACGAAGCTCTTCGGTGATAGTAACCTCCAACGCTACGGTTAATTTACCCTCGTTGGCTACCAGCCATCCCGGGATGTCTTCACTGAAGATTTCTACGTCAGTCGCTTCAATAACTGCTTCCGCACCATCCAGCGTTAAGGTATACGAACCGTTCTTTTCCAGTTCTGCAATTGCTTCCTGTGACATTTCTGTTACAGCAGCCGCCACAGCCTTCATTTGCTTGCCGAACTTCGGTCCCAGTTTCTTGAAATCGCACTTTACCTTCTTTACCAGCACACCGGCTGCACCGTCTACAAACTGGATTTCCTTTACGTTCACCTCATTCATGATCAGTGCTTTCACTGCTTCGATGTGGGCACGCTGCTCTTCGTTCACCACCGGTATCATGATGCATTGCAGCGGCTGGCGGACTTTGATGTTCACTTTACGGCGCAGTGCCAATACCATGGAAGTAACGTCTTGTGCCATCTGCATGCGTGCTTCCAGTTCCTTGTCTATCATTTCCTCCTTGCATTCGGGGAATTGTGACAGGTGAACAGAAACCACATTATCACGTCCTGTTGCTGCAATCAGGTCCATGTAGAGCTTGTCGGCATAGAACGGAGCAATAGGCGACATTAGTTTGGCAACCGTTTCCAAACAAGTATAAAGAGTCTGGAAAGCAGACAGCTTGTCTTGCGTCATACCTCCACCCCAGAAACGTTTACGGTTCAGACGAACGTACCAGTTGGAGAGGTTGTCATTCACGAAGTCAGAGATCAAACGTCCGGCTTTAGTCGGCTCGTATTCATTGTAACAAGTATCTACCTCTTTCACCAGCGTGTTCAGTACAGAAAGAATCCAGCGGTCTATCTCCGGACGTTCTGCCATAGGTACATCGGCTTCTTTGTATTCAAATCCGTCCACATTGGCATAGAGGGCAAAGAATGAATACGTATTATATAAAGTACCGAAGAATTTGCGGCGTACTTCTTCTATTCCATCCACGTCGAACTTCAGGTTATCCCATGGGGAAGAATTCGTAATCATGTACCAGCGCAACGGGTCGGAACCGTATTTATCAATCGTAGTGAATGGATCGACTGCATTACCCAAGCGCTTTGACATCTTGTTGCCGTTCTTGTCCAGCACCAATCCGTTAGAGATTACAGCTTTATAAGATACACTGTCGAACACCATCGTAGCAATGGCATGCAACGTAAAGAACCAGCCACGAGTCTGGTCTACGCCTTCAGCGATGAAATCGGCAGGATATACCTGATGGCTGTCCAGCAATTCCTTATTCTCGAACGGATAGTGTATCTGTGCATACGGCATAGCGCCCGAATCAAACCATACATCGATCAGATCCGTCTCACGCTTCATCGGCTTTCCGTCTTTGGAAACAAGGATGATATCATCCACGTAAGGACGGTGCAAGTCTATCTTGTCATAGTTTGCTTCTGTATATACACCCGGTTGGAAATCTTTATCCTTATAAGGATTCGATTCCATCAGTCCGGCAGCTACAGATTTTTCTATTTCATTGTACAGTTCTTCTACAGATTCGATGCACATTTCTTCGCTACCATCTTCCGTACGCCAAATGGGCAGCGGGGTTCCCCAGTAACGGGAACGGCTCAGATTCCAGTCATTCAGGTTTTCCAGCCACTTGCCGAAACGTCCCGTGCCGGTGCTTTCCGGTTTCCAGTTGATGGTCTTGTTCAGTTCCATCATGCGCTCCTTGCAAGCGGTGCTGCGGATGAACCAGCTATCCAGCGGATAGTACAATACCGGTTTGTCCGTACGCCAGCAGTGCGGATAGTTGTGCACGTGCTTCTCTATCTTGAATGCCAGATTGCCGGTCTTCATCATCATGCAAATTTCGATATCCAGCGATTCGGCAGCTTGTGCAGCCTGTTCATCGTACTTGCCGTCAACGGTGAATTGCGGGTCGTAGGCGTTTTTCACCCACTTGCCTTGATAATCCTTATATAAATCAACGTTCACGCATTCCTTCACAAACTTTTCATCCAGTTCGTCCAGCAAATAGAACTTGCCGGTGAGGTCTACCATCGGGCGGGTCTCTCCTCTTTTGTTGATCATGAACAAGGAAGGTATGCCGGCAGCACGAGCCACGAAGGCATCATCGGCACCGAATGTCGGGGCGATGTGCACGATACCCGTACCGTCTTCAGTCGTTACGTAGTCACCGGAGATTACACGAAAACCTTTATCGCTGACGCTCCAGTCACCGTTTTCGTTTACACTTACCGGCTTCACCCACGGAATAAGTTGCTCGTATTCCATACCTATCAGATCAGTACCCTTATATTCGGCTACCACTTTAAACGGAATCAGTTTATCTCCGGGCTTATAGTCCTCTAATGCAATATCTTTCGCCTTTTTATTGAAGTGGGTGTAGAGTAAGGCTTTTGCCAATACTACAGTCATTTTCTCACCCGTATATCCGTTGTAAGTCTGTACGGCCACATAGTCTATCTTCGGTCCCACGCAGAGGGCTGTGTTCGAAGGTAATGTCCACGGAGTAGTGGTCCATGCAATGAAGTAAGGAGTACCCCACTCTGCCATTTCGGGCTTCGGGTTCTTCATCTTGAACTGTCCTACCACGGTAGTATCTTTTACGTCGCGGTAACATCCGGGTTGGTTCAGCTCGTGTGAGCTAAGTCCCGTGCCGGCAGCAGGAGAATATGGCTGGATGGTATACCCTTTATAAAGAAGTCCTTTCTTATAAAGTTGCTTCAGCAGCCACCACAAAGTTTCGATGTAACGGTTGTCGTAGGTGATGTAAGGATCGGTCATATCTACCCAGTAACCCATCTTGTGCGTCAAGTCTTCCCACTCTTTGGTGAATTTCATGACGTCCTTACGGCAGGCAGCATTATATTCAGCTACAGAGATGGTCTTGCCGATATCCTCTTTCGTGATGCCGAGTGCCTTTTCCACACCCAATTCCACCGGAAGCCCGTGTGTATCCCAGCCAGCCTTACGCTTCACCTGAAAACCCTTCATGGTCTTGTAACGGCAGAAAATGTCCTTAATGGAGCGGGCCATTACGTGGTGAATGCCCGGCATACCATTAGCCGAGGGAGGTCCTTCGTAAAATACGAAAGAAGGACAACCTTCACGTTCTGTCATACTCTTGGCGAAAACCCCGTTTTCATCCCATTTCTTCAACACTTCCTTGTTTACCTGCGAGAGGTCGAATTGCGAATACTCAGCAAACTTCTTAGCCATCTTTTTTATCTGATTTTACTATTTTATACTTATGGTAGAAGCTATTTTCCTATCGTTTAGGAGATACCCTCTTTATTTTAAGGGTGCAAATTTACAAAAAACTTATAGAAAAGAGCGTTTTGAGAAGAAAAAATCTCTCGACTTTGCAATTAGCGCATTTCGCTTGTCAATTCCTCCACAAACTCGCTTAAAAGTGATGAATTGGTCATCCGTATGTTTTAATTTGTGTTCTAGTATAATGCTTCGTGCATCTTATAAATCCAGTTACAAATTAAATTAAAAAAGAATTATGACAAGTTTGACATTAGTCTACCGCCCTTCCACCAAAGAGGGGCATCATCCCGGGAGCCTTTCCCTGCGTATTGTCCATCACAGACGTAACAAAACCGTTATCCTTTCCGGATGCCGCATTTTCAATGAAGAATGGGACAAAGCCGGGCAGCGCCTCATTTATCCTCATAACGATCCAGCCCGTGCATCCTACCTGAGGGAAGTCGACGCACGTATCAAATCCAGTATGAATCTCCTTTCCGGTTTTATATCCGAACTTCAGAAGAAAGGGCGTTATACAGTCGAGGATATTCTCTCCCTTTTCCGTGAGAAGAAAGACGAGAACAAGTTGTCCGGCTATGCTTCCCGTCTCTCTCGCGAGTTGGAGAAGCGCGGCCAGTACCGCACTTCGCGTGCTTACCGCACCGTTGCCCGTGGTCTCGTGAAGTTCAATAAAGGTGAGGATATCCCTTTGAAGCATATTAATGCCTGCCTTATCAAAGATTTCGAGCTTTTCTTGCGCGACAAGGGGTGTTCTCCCAATACTCTTTCGTACTACATGCGCAACCTGCGTGCTATCTATAACAAGGCCATCGCCGAACACCGCGTCTTTCCTCATCCTGATGGTGCGCCCTTCTCCAGTGTTTTTACGGGTGTTACCAGAACGATGAAACGTGCCCTTACCGTTGATGAAGTCAAGTCTCTCCACAATCTGGATCTTTGCGGGCTCTTGCATAGTCAGCCCCCTTTCAGCCGCGAATACGAAACCCTGAAGGGACTCTATGACGCCCAGCGTTACTTCACGTTCTGTTTTGACGCTCGTGGTATGTGCTTTGTAGACCTTGCCTATCTTTTGAAGAGTAATATTCGTGGCGGTGTCCTGCGGTATGTACGCAAGAAGACGGGCCAGCAGATCGAGGTACGGCTTACGGATGAGATGCGTGACATTATCTCGAGTTTCTCCGATGAAACCTCCTGTATCCCGTACGTTTTCCCTATCATCCGCGATCCGGATAAAAACGCCCGCATTCAGTACGAAAACGGGCTGCGCATCCAGAATGCCCGTTTGAAGAAACTGGCCTCCCTTGCCGGAATCAAAAAGCCTCTAAGTACCCATTGGGCACGGCATTCATGGGCTAACATCGGTAAACAGGAAAATATCCCTCTGCGGGTAATCAGTGAGTGTCTGGGCCATACCTCGGAACGTACAACCTTGATTTATCTGGACCAGCTTGACAATTCCCTCCTGGATGCCGCCAATGAACGCATTACGAGCGTCATCCTACGCCCTTCCCTTCCGAAGCGTGAAAATTCTGTGTGTTAAAAATGGGGATACAAAGCTTGGAATAGTGATTTTTTCTTACCTTTGTCCCATTCTTGATAAGAATAATTTCCCATCCGACACTTGCAAAGTGCCGGATGGTTGCTGTTTGCCAGCATGGAAACCGTGGGCAAAGATAGGCTATAAAATCTTTTATCTGATTGTCAAAAGCCGTTTAATGGTTGTCAATTCTTCCCTTTGCCATTATTCCTTCCGCCCGTATATCCGTGGGTGTCTTTCCAATTTCCTTCTTACAGAACTTGGTGAATTGAGGCAGATCGCAGAAGCCATTCTCAAAAGCTATCTGTTTGATAGTCTTGTTTGCATCCAGAAGTTGGGTCTTTATCATCTTCGCCCTCTCCCGTTTCATCCATTTATAAGGTGTAGCTGCAAATATTTTCTTGAATTTCTCCGAGAACTGTCTGGTTGTCAAGTGCATATATTCTGCCATTTCCTCTACATTCTTGAATCGGTGCCACCTCATTCTTACGTATTCCGAGAACGATGTGTCCTCGCTCAGGATGAGGTACAGGAAATCATAAATATCCTCCTTTGTATAATAGAGCCTTACCAGCAGAAAGAATTCTTTGATTTTCAATTCGAAATACTCCCCACATTTCACTCCGTCATTGAGGATGTTCATCATCCCGTCCAAGAACTGCCATATTCTTGTATTCATTTCCATGACACTGAATCTTCTCCGTGTTTGGGAAAGGTAGAACCCCGCATTCTTCTTCTGTACCTCATATAGCTTCTCCACCGAATAGTTTGCACACAGCACAATAGATCCTCTGATTCGGAAAACGACCATCAGCGCATTGTCTGCTGCTATATAAGAGTATCTGCCTCCTGCCGGCAGAAAGAGTATCTCTCCCTTTTTGCCTTCATAATCCGGGGCATTTTTGAATATGAAGCGTACCTGCCCCTCTATGAAGAATACTACCTCATTACTCACTGTAGCCACTTCTCCACTGTCTCCCTTTGCAATTCTTACCATTTCAATGGTCTGTTTTGCTGTCTGCTCCGAGTGTTGGCATCTCTCGTGCTCACCTTTGTATGTCAATTCCATAATATATTGTTATTCAACCGTTTTACAAATGTTCTACATTTCTCTTTTCTTCTTGTCTTTGTCTTCTCTTTCAATTTCTTGTAAATCATCCTTTTCCACGTCATTTATTCTTTTCTGCTCCTTCCCCTTGTTTTACAAATGTTCTACAAGACTGTTTTGTTCACGAACGATATGCTTCTAACTTCAAGAAAATCAGCGAAAAAGAAATCTTTTTTTCGTCCATCCGGCACTTTGCAAGTGTCGGATTTGAAACCATTTACTAAACCCACGTAAAAATAGATCGAATGAGAATGATTAATGAAACATCCCGGCTCTTTGCCGTTCTTCTGTTTAGTATCCTTCTGTGCCCTTCACTAAAGGGGCAGGAGCAGAAAAGCGCCACTCCTTCCCTGTCTATCAGCAGCAACCTTCTTTATGATGCTACTTCCAGTTTTAACCTCGGTGTAGAATTCAAGGTTGGCTCCAGACTAACTCTTGGGCTTCCCGTTAGTTACAATCCTTTTTCTTTTTCTGATAATAAGAAATGGAAACATATTCTTTTTCAACCTGAACTCCGCCGATGGTTCTGTTCTCCTTTCTCCGGTCATTTCCTCGGACTGCATACACATTATGGTTATTACAATGTCGGAGGTATCGGCAACCACTACATGAAAGCTAACCGTTTTCAGGGATGGCTCGTTGGCGGTGGGTTCACTTACGGGTATCAGTTTAATATGGGCCGAAGCTGGAACCTGGAGTTATCCGCCGGTGTCGGCTACGCCTATCTCGATTATAAACGCTATTCCTGTAAGACCTGCGGGGATTACAAGGGGGATGAGCATAAGCATTATTTCGGTCCGACGAAAGCTGCCGTCTCCTTTATCTATATCATTAAATAATCTGTAGTTATAAAATATATGGGAGATAGTTTCCGGCTATGTTTCTCTCTCCCTTATCGATAGAGATTGTGAATTAATAGTTTTAACGATAATGAAAGGCTGCCTATGGAATAAAAGAAAGTATAATGTATTAAATAAGAATGATAACAAGTAAATCTATTGATAATGAATCAATAGGATATAAATCAATTAATAAGTATTTCTAATTTAAAATTAAACAAATGAACAAATTTAAATTTGCGACTATGGCTTTCGCCGCCCTTACTTTGGGCTTAACAAGCTGTACAAATGACGATGCAATGACCGGCCAACCGGTTGAATTGGGACAACCCACCGCCATGGGACTTACTATTTCTACTCCGGCAGTTCCCCGTACCTATGGTCTTTCCACCGATGGCAATGCCACTGACGACGAGATCGAACTGAAGACAATTAACGTATTGATTTACTCCGAAACGTCCATTCCCGGCAGTTACATTCTTGAGAAGAATGCCTCGCTTGTTGTGGACGACTTTGATGCAGTTACGGGTACGCCTGATACTTATAAGCTCAAGTCAGGCAAAGAGATTGCTACTACTACCGGCAACAAGAAAATCTTTGTGGCAATGAACTATCCCACTCCTGCTGCTCTTCCCGCCGTTAACAGTCCTCTTACCAGCCTCGCTAATTTTACTCATTCGTTATCAAGCGCCGATGAGCTTTATTCCAACGGTTTCACCATGTTCAGCGCGGAAGAAAAGCTTGCAACGCTGGTTGCTGAAACAACTCCGGGTGTTACTCCGGCTGCCAACCAGATAACGGTAGGCGTAAAACGTCTTGTAGCCAAGGTTACAGTACGTGAGGATATCACACGCGATGGCAGCGGTAAGATAATGAGCCAAGGCGGTGAACTTACCAATCTTGAATTTGCCCTTGGCAACGCCAACAAGAGTATTTATCCTTTGCAGAAGCGTGTGGGTACTTCTCCTGCTATCGTTGTTCAGGATCCCAACTGGTCCAGTTTTGCAGCCGGTGATTTCTTCTCTATTAGCAGTTATGCTCCCGGCTCCACAGCTTACGATAACATTGAGAATGTATCAGTTGCCGCTACAGCCCTTGATGCCACGGCCGTCTATGCTCCTGAGAATACTGCCGCAACTCATCCTGCAAGTGGTGACAACCTGACTTATGTTTCAGTGCGTGCCCAATACGCTCCTGAATTTTTCTGTGAGGATGATGGAACCAGCAAAGGCCCGAATACTGCTGCTGCCAAATCATTCTGGACTGTTGTAGCAACAGACGGATCCATCTATTATTTTGATGTTGAAGCAGATGCCGACACTTTCCTGGCTGCCAATCCTACTTACACCAAGAGCGACGAATATGTAGACGGCCTCTGCTATTTCCGTGCCTACATCAACAAGAACGGTACGGCCGACAGCAATATTTCCGGCTCCACAGCTGCCAAGTTCGACGTACTGCGTAATAATTTCTACGATATGGTTGTTAAGAGCATCAAGGCTCCGGGCTCTGCCACCGACAAGGGTGGTGTAGCAGAAGAGACAACTCTTATGGTAGATGTTCAGGTAGAACCTTGGGCTGTTGTTTCAGATAACTATGATTTGTAAAATTGCCTCATAGATCCAGTTATAAAACCAATCGGATGGAAGCGGGATTTCGATCCCTGCTTCCTTCCTTTATCTTCCACAACTTAAATATTCAATAATGAAACTATATATACGCAAATACCTGCTCAGGCTTTTCTTTCTCTGCCTGCTCTTTCCTGCTTTGTCGGGCTGCATCAAAGAAGACCTTTCGGACTGTCCTGCAGGGATGAAACTTTATTTTACCTACGAACCGGCTACTTATGCCCGTACGGGTATCAATGAATCAGAAGTGGAGAAGATTGACCTTTTCGTATTCGATGCCGGTGGTATTTTACGTGCCGTATATACAGATGAAAGCCCCTCCTTGTCTTCCGACTACTTTATGACAATCAATGACCTTCCTTCGGGCGACTATACTTTCGTTGCCTGGTGTGGCGTTCCCACCTATTACAAATTCGGCCCTTCCGAAATGGTACCGGGCCGGACCAAGCTGAGTGAAGCGCTGCTTTATCTCGACTATGAAACTGAAGTTCTGAACGGTGTTTTACCGATTTTCCATTCCCATCTTCCCGCCCATGTAAGCAGCCAGCGGGGCCAAACCCTTTTCCTGCCGTTAGAACAGGCCTACAATACCGTCAACCTAACTACGGAAGGCTTATCCCAAAGCGGTGACACCTACCGTATGCGTATTTACGACAATAACGGTACATACAACTTTGACTATACTTTCGCCGACTGCGGCGACCTCATATATACTGCCCCATGCGTTAGGGATGCCACGGGGCAACTGTCTGCCAGCCTTAATATCCTTAAACTTGCCGACGGCAGAAGTCCTATATTTGAAATAACTAATGTAACGCAAGGTACCACGCTTTACCGTGCCGACCTTGTCGCCCTGATCAATGAAATCGGCACTGCCACTTACGATACTGTCCATGTCTACGATATACACTTGAAGTTCGGGCTGGACGTTTCCGTCAGCATCAACGGCTGGTGGGTTGTCAAAGATGGCGAAATCGGATTGAATTAACAAGATACAATAAAAATAGAGCAATATGAATAGTCTTAAAATGAAATTACTCTTTTGGCTGGTAGTGTCTGCCGCCATCTTTTCCTCGTGTTCTGCCGAGGACGAAAATTACAGCGGTCATACCTCCGGAACGGGTAAAGAGATTGATGTGCAGGTATTGTTCCAGATGCCTGCCGCCTCACCTAAAACGCGTGCGATATCCGAGGTAGACGAAAACCTTGTCGAAGAGATTGATGTCCTGGCTTTTGAACCGGATGGTGTCGATCCTTCCAAGTGGGTCTTCTCGTACAGTGCCCAAGGACATACTATCCAGGATGTAGCAGAGAGTAACCCTACCAAATCAAAGAAACAGTTTACTGTAAAACTTATCAAGAGTGATGCTCCGCAGACCTTTGTCATCCTTGCCAATGTGCGTTCGGAACTTACGGCTTTGGGTGAAATCGGTAAAGGCGCCGACAAGGACGAACTGCTTGCCAGACTCCTCTACTCCAGAGCTGGCAGTTGGAATGCGAATAATGATAAGGACGAAGATGCGTCAGACAAAAACTTTGACTCCTTCCCCATGTGGGGCGAAGTTGAAGCAACCCTTACCGACGCCGTGACCCGGATCAGTGACGTGAAGTTACTGAGAGCCATTGCCCGCTTTGATGTGGTGCTGGATAATGCCGTGGTTACAGCCGGAAATTTCACGCTGGATGAAGTTTATGTCTACAACAGCAAGAATCAGGGCCGCATTGTTCCCGAGCCTGGCAACTTGGAAAGCTTGTCGAAGGTGAAAGCAGCCACCGAACCAACCGGAAGCATCAACAATGATACTCCGCTCTTTTATGAAGTCCCCTCTTCCATGAATACGGCGTTTGAAAGAACAATCTACCTGTTTGAAGCCAAAGGCAAGGACGAAAACGAATCGTCGAAGGCTACTTGTGTGGTTGTTGGCGGTACGTATGGCACAGATGGTAAGACAACCTATTACCGGCTGGACTTTTTGAAGAAAGAATCTACCGATACCTATTATCGCGATATTCTCCGTAATCATAAGTACGTGATGAATATTCAGAGTGTGACCGGCAGCGGTTACGATACTCCTGATAAAGCTTTCAAATCCAAATCTTTCAATATGGAAGCCGAAGTTCAGGAATGGGATGATTCCGGTATGAATAATTCCATTTTCGACGGACATTACCAACTCACTGTAAACAAGGACTCTCTCTACTTCTATAGCGAAGGCCGGGCCCGGGAGCTGAAAGTATATACGGACTATCCTGATGGCTGGACCATCGAAGACCTGCCATCCTGGCTAACCGTAACTCCCTCAAGTGGTGCGGCAGGTGATAAGGTAGATATCCAAGTTACGGCCGATCCTCATACGATACCGATGGACGACCGTGAGTCTTATTTCTATATAACGGCTGGTCGGTTCAAACAGAAGATCAAGGTTGTTCAGACGGTAACGCCAGAGCTGACGATCGATGTAAACAAGAACTCACTTGTATTCCGCAAATCGGGAAGCAGTGGCGGTAAATCCATTATTGTAACGACTTATCCCAATGATGCGAATGTCTACTTCACCGAGGTTCCGGGTAGCAATGCGATAGACTGGGCCAGCGGTGGCTTCCCGGACAGCGGGTATGCCAATATCACGACTTATGTTTTCAAGCCTGCGAAAAATGAATCGGGCTCGTCCAAAACGACTTCAGTCATAGTCTATGTAATGGGACCCGACGGTACGAGAGCTTCGAAGACAATTGATATCATGCAGCTTGCCACTGACTTGTTGTTCAATGTGACGAAACAGGATTATTACCCTGAGACGGCAGGAACGAATACTTTCTCGGTAGATTCTGATACGGACTGGTATGTATACAGCGTAGACGATCTTGGCACCGGTGTAGTCAGTAACTGGAGCAATACAAATAACGACAAGGGAGTGACGACCTATTCATTTGACCTTACTATTAACGAGACCTGGGACAACCGTAAGGCGATATTTAAGGTTGCCTCTTCCGATCCGGACTTTGCCGGCCAGGAGATTGTGATAATCCAAGGGCATGCCAATCCTACGATCAAACTAAATGTAAATGCACTTGATTTCGGAACCTCCGGAGACTCGAAAAGCGTTACAGTGACCTCCAATGCGAAATGGAAGTATGCCGTTAGTACGGGTAACTGGGCTAATACAGTAGCTACTGCCTCTGTCGCTGCCGGAACAGAGAGCGGAAACCATACCTATCAGACTACTACCGGTACAAATACCGTGACATTTACCCCTAAAGCATGGACTGCAGCTGCGGGTACGCCTGCGTCAGGAAACACTACGGCAGTGGGGCTCCAGTTTACGACTACGGACCACGACCCTGCCACGGCATCTACAGCCAACTTGACTATCAACCGGACGGTTCCTGCATTCTTCACACTGAATACCGGCAATACGAGTGCTGCCCGTGCAGGACAGAATATCGCAGTTAATGTCAGTACAAATGCGGCATGGAATGCTACTTCTACTGCCGGAACGTCGATTGCTGCTCAAGCTCCGGCGGCGTATGGCACCAGATCGGTGAATATCAATATTCCGGCTAATACGACTTGGGCCAGTAGGACTGTTACGGTATCAACAAAATATGGTATCAACACTTCGTCCATATCCACAGCCAAAGGTTCGTTTGCAGTGACACAAACAGGATACTATATTTCTGCAGCTTCACGAAATTTTGCCCCTTCTCCGTCAGTAGCTACAAATGCTAATATCACATTGACCGGTGCTTATCCACAAATGAATGTGCGAGTTTTGAACGTAACGGCCAATGCCCAACTTGCGGCTACAACTATTGCAGCTCGGGAAAGTGGTGCGGGGACTTCAAATAATATTTCTGTTGCAGCAAACGCAACTTGGGCGAATCGTGTGCTACGAATACAGTACCAACATCCTGTAAACGGATGGACTCCTGTTGGAGGAGATGTGACTCAAGAGGGATATTCGACTACTGGACTTTCTCGTGATAATGTAACGCCTATAGGTGGTGGGTTTGTAATAACTGTTAGAGCTCAATCCTATCTTCCCAACCTTCAATTGAGGGCAATTTCAGGCGGTACTGTTGTTAGTACAACTCAACCGACAATTGCTGGCGGTACAACGAACTTACGAACGCAAACGCTGACAATAGGAAACAATCCTCCTCCTGGTGCACGTGAGGTACAGGTGCAATATTATCATCCGATATATGGGTGGACTAATTTAGGAAGTCCTTTTGTGCAGCCCGAAGGAAATTATGTACTTACTACAGGGCGTATAGTCGCTTTGCAAGATATTCCCAGTATGTATGGTAGCGCAACAATGACATGGACTGATGCAATGGGAATTCCTGCAGAGTATACTTATAAATTATTTGGAGGGGGTATGTATTATACACCGAACATGCCAACTGGTTGCGGGAGCTATTCAGAGCCTGGATATCCTGCAGGGACTTGGCGTCTCCCTACGATTGATGAAGTAGACGAAATAGCTGCGAATAATTGGGCTTCAGTAGCTGCAAGCAAGGGATACTGGAGTTGTACTGAAGATGGACCTTCTGACGGTGCCGCACGTGCACGCGGAATTAACGGAGGTAGAGTTAGCAAAAACGGGACATACTTTGTAAGATGTGTACGTTGGCCATGACGACATTATGATATGGAGCAAATTTTTTAATTGCAAAGTATAAGAAACAAGTGTAAACCTGCTTAATATAAGTGATCAGTGTTTATTTGTCTCTCCTTAAAAACAATAAGAATGAAGGAAAATAATATATATACATTAGCAATCTGTCCATTTTCCTATATACTTTTTTTATGGATATACCTATCGCTGGCAGCCTGCGATAATTATCACGTATTAGAAGCCAAAAACACTCCTATACGAACAATCTTGTTTTATATGGGTGGTGACAACAATCTTTCATCAGAAGTAAATTCAAAGATTGAGCAACTGAAAAGCGTAAAGATTTCGCCTTACAGCCGTGTATTGATATACACAGATACTAAAGACGACTTTCCGCAGCTTTTAGAAATCTCTACAACTTCAGGAGGTAATATCTTAAAGACTTTACGTGAATATCCGGAGAGCAACTCTGCAGATGCAGAAATCTTTTCTTCCGTATTGTCTGAAATCAGGGAGCATTACCCGTCTTCTTCATACGGACTGGTATTGTTTTCCCACGCTACGGGATGGCTACCGGAAGGTACTTATAATAATCCTTCCAGCAGTTCCCGAAACTTCGAAAGTCGTTCGATACTTTTAGATGGTAATTCCGAAATGGAGATTCCCGCTTTTGCTGCTGCAATCCCCGACGGTATGTTCGATTTCATTGTCTTTGAAGCTTGCTACATGGCAAGTGTTGAAGTTGCTTATGAACTGAAAGACAAAGCGCGCTCTATCGTTGCCTCTTCAGCCGAGATCGTATCGCCGGGGCTCTCCCGCTGTTATGCCGAAGCCCTGCCCCTGCTCTATCAGCAGAAGGTGGATCTTCAAGGCTTCTGTCGAGCTATCGAGAAAGATTATGCCACCCGCCCGGATGACTATTCATCGCTCACTTTGAGTTTGATAGATACCAAAGGATTGGATGCTCTTGCCTCCATCGTTCGGGAATCGAGTTCCTCTTTTCCCAATAATGGAGTTGGCATTCAGACCTTCGACAGGGGTAGCGGTACTCTGTTTTTCGATTTGGAAGATTGCTATTCGAAATCAGTGAAACAACAAGCCGCAATCCGAACAGCTATCAAAGACTGTGTAAAGTGGAAGACAGCTACACCAGCCTTTATGCCAACCTACGGTGGCTTTAATATACGGGCGCATTGCGGTTTGACTACTTACATTCCACAGCAAGATTATAACCGTTTAAACGACGTTTACAAAGAATTTAAATGGTATAAATCAATAACCCATAAACATTAATTTGAAAGGAATACATTATGAATACAGATATGACAGATAACAATGCCGAATTGTCTTGGTTGCTACAACAGTTACTACCCTCTTTTAAAGCTCATCAGGAGACTATGAAAGGAGTGCTTTATAATGAGCTCCGGCAAGGATGCATCGAAGACCTGGCAAGCAACAGCAACTACCGTCTGCTCTTTCTAATGGAAGGCAAGGTGTTTTTGAGAAATGAAGGCATGGAGAAATACTTGCTGTATGGTGGCAATTTCTCGTTGCTTCCACCGGACTGCCCGATCAGCTGCGCGTCATTGACCCGGTCGCGCTATCTGATTGTAACTTGTACCGGTCTGAGCAGTACCGGTAATCAGTCTTTTATGGAAGAACTGAGAAATGCCTCCTGCAGCTCCCTTGCGTCCGTAACTTCATTACCTATTCGAGAGCAGCTTGATACAATACTGTACAACTTTGCTACCTATACTTGCAATGAGTATCAATATCCGGATATTTATGATACTTTGTTTGTCATTTTGCGAATTTTATATACACCTGAGGAATTGGTATCGTTGTTGTCTCCCATGCTGCAATGACCGATTAATAGGGGTTTTATAGGGCTACACCCTTTCCTTCGGATGGTTACACCCTTTGGAGGTGATGGCTACACCATTCGGAAGAAAGGGTGTAGCCCTGCAAAAGAGACGATTTAGTACTACCGGAATTGATGAATAATGTATAAAAGAGAAAGCAAAAAATACCTACACAAAGTTACCTCTTTTTTAGTTGAAATATTTCGCGTACTGCGCAGGTATTCCTTCTATCTGTTTGATTTCTATATCCTTGTAGAACACCTCACCAGCTTCGCTCTGCAACTGTATTTTGCCTTCAACCAGAGGAATATCTTTTTCTCCGTCCCAGTAGCGGAGGTTCTCAAGCGCCATGGCAACGTTGCCGTTCACGATATACAAACTCTTTCCTTCATAACAGATCAGTTCCATCGTGGTCCATTCGTGTGTGGGACTGGTATAATCGGCAGCACGACACTGCGATGCAACACCCTTTGCGCCAAAAGTACAGGCTTGTCCTTCCGGATTGTAGAAATAATCCTTATCCGATTTGGAGGCTCTGATGTCCGCACGCGTACCGGCAACGCTCCAAAAGTCACCCGAAACGCCTTCATCGGTTCCACCATCCATCACTTGGAATTCAAGGCTGCGCATCCATGAGTACCAATAGTCCACGCCTGCCTCGCCTTGCGAATGATACAGAATACCGGAGTCCAGTGCTTTATCAGTTCGTGGATTCGAGCGCTTTGTACCAAAACGGGTCTTCAGTCTGAAATGGTAGTTCTTATAATCTTGTTTTGTAAAGACACAACCATACGTTTCTCCGGTGATATGAAGCACCGGTTCTCCATCTTCCTCAATAACGCTGAACACATTTTGTTCGTTCTTGTCATAGCCGATGGGAGTAATTGTCTGGCCTTCTTCATCTACAGGCCGCTGTCCGTTGAAAGTTTCGGGAAATGCGTAACTCTGGTAAATACGCCACTGTGAGAGCTCTTTGTCTAATAAGGAAGTCCATCCTTCATTTTTCGGTGCACACGATGCAAAAAGTAACAGAATACTACTTGATACAATAAAATAAAATCCTTTCATAAGTCCCTGTGTTATTTGATAGTACAATTAGATATCGAACAAATATAAGATTTTATATTTAACTTCTGCGGATAGTAAATGAAAAAAATGAATTGTAGGAGAATAAAGAGAATTTTATAGTAACTTTGCCGCCAAATAAACGCAATACATGTGAAAAGGCTGTTTATCAATAGTATGAAGTATCTCCTGATAGTAGTATTCGCATATTACTATGTGGGGAATACAGCCTTTATCCATACGCATATCGTCGACGATTACCTCGTCACCCACTCGCATCCGTTTTTCCCCTGGGCACACCATTCGCATAGCGAAACGAACTTGGAAACAGTTTCCATGTTCAACGCGATATGTATGGACGCTTCGTCCTACATGCCGGTGGTGCCTTTCATACTGTTCTTTTTAGGTTTCATATATTCGCAAAACAAAGTAAGGACTGCCGCAAGGTGTTTTTGCTTATACTATTTGCGTGCCCCTCCCCGTCGTTGTGCATAACCAGCATTGGTAAACAAACAATTACCGGATTATTCATACATAACGACAATAACAATGAAACATATAGGTTTATTGTGTCTGGTCGGCATGCTGTGCTATGCATGTGCCGGTCAGCGCGAAGAGCAGGAAACACAAGATTTTTCTGTCTCGGGAGACACGATTCTGGTATCTCCCCAATCTCCCATAGCCGGAAAACTGAAAATAAGCGAAGCCGCCCGGGAACTGCACCAGACGACTTTCAACGTATCGGGCGTGGTAAAAGCCATCCCAAGCCATTATGCAGAAATAGCATCCCCCTTTGCCGGACGCGTCACCCGCTCCTTTATCCGCCTGGGACAGAAAGTGAGCAAGGGCAGCCCGCTGTTCGAAATCAGTTCGCCCGACTTCTTTGAAACCGGCAAGGCATACTATCAGGCCAAGCAAGAAATGGAACTTGCCTCCAAGAACCTGCGTCGCGAAAAGGACTTGTATGCGCACAAAGTCAGCGCACAGAAAGAAGTGGAAGAGGCAGAAGTGAACTACGAACTAAAAAAGAAAGATTACGAGAATGCGCTGGCCGCCCTGAAAGTGTTCCAGATAGAACCGGACCAACTGGTGCTGGGACAGCCTATGATTGTCCGCTCCCCCATCGTGGGCGAAGTGGTGAAGAACGACATCGTCATCGGCCAGTTTATGAAAGAAGATGCCGACCCCGTTGCCGTGATTGCCGATCTGAACGAAGTGTGGGTAGCCGCCAACGTAAAGGAGAAAGACATGCCGCTACTCTCTGCCCTGAAGCAAGTGGAGATATCACTGGTATCACAGCTTAACCGCACCTTCAGCGGCAGCATCTACCACGTCAGCGAACTGCTGGACGAAAACACGCGCTCGGTAGAAGTGCTGATAGCCTGCGACAACAAAGAACGGCTGATGAAGCCTGCCATGTATGCCTCGGTAAAGTTGACTGACGAAGCCGCCGAAACGATACTGATTCCTACAGCAGCCATCTTACAGGAAGAAAACCAGGCGTATGTACTGGTGTCTTTAGGAGATAACAAGTTCCTGAAACAGAAAATAGAAACTTCTGCCACCGATGGCGACAGAAGCATCATCACCTCCGGACTGCAACCGGGAGACAAATATGTGTCCGACGGTGCCTTCTATCTGCTGAATGCTAACTAAACACCGCACGACGTATGAAGAAACTTATTTATCTGGCGATACATCGTCGGGGACTGATGATCGTATTGTTTGCCTTCATTGCAGCAGTGGGTTATTATTCGTGGACAAGGCTTGCCATCGACGCTTATCCCGACATTGCAGATACCACCGTACAGATTGTAACCCAAGTGCCCGGACTGGCAGCCGAGGAAATAGAACAGCAAATCACCATCCCCATTGAGCGTGCCGTGAACGGCATGCCGGGTCTGAACGTGATGCGAAGCAAGAACACCTTCGGACTGAGCACCGTGGTGCTGGTATTTGATGACGGAATTGACGACTACTGGGCACGCCAGCGTGTGCAGGAGCGTCTGGTAGACGTAGAGCTGCCTTATGACGCCGTGCCGGGACTGAATCCGCTGACCTCTCCTACCGGAGAGATATACCGCTACGTCATCGACAGTGAAAACCTGGACTTGCGCGAAATCACCGACCTGCACAAGTGGGTCATCATCCCCCGCCTGAAACAAGTGACGGGCGTGGCAGATGTAAGCAACTACGGCGGCATCACCACGCAATATCAGATTGAACTGGACCCGCACAAGATGGAAGAATACGGCATTTCCCTTGCTGACGTAACCGAGAAAGTGGAAATGAACAATGTAAATGCCGGCGGCAGCATGCTGAGCCGGGGCGAACTGAGCTATGTAATCCGTGGCATCGGCTTGGTGAAAGACCTGGAAGACCTGGGACGCATCGTCATCAAGACCGAGAACGGAGTGCCCGTTTACCTGAACGACATAGGCAAACTGAAATACGGCAATCTGGAACGCAAGGGCGTACTGGGCTTCTACGACGGCAAACGCAATTACTCCGACGGCGTGGAAGGTATCGTGCAGATGCTGCGCGGACAGAACCCGTCGCAAGTGCTCGAAGGTGTGCATGCTGCTATTGACGAGCTGAACAACGAAGTGTTGCCCAAAGGCACCTGTATCCATCCCTTTATGGACCGCACCAACCTGGTGGACATGACGCTGCACACGGTTTCGCACACCTTATTTATGGGTATGGTACTGGTAGTGCTCGTACTGATTCTCTTCCTGGGCAACTGGCGCGGCGCTCTGCTGGTGGCACTCACCATTCCCCTCTCCCTACTGATAGCCTTTATCCTGATGCACGTCACCGACATTCCTGCCAACTTGCTTTCGCTGGGTGCCATCGACTTCGGTATACTGGTGGACGGTTCCATCGTGATGATGGAGACCATCTTGAAGAAACGCGAACGGCATCCCGACGAGGTGCTGACCGAGGACTCCATCCTGCGACGCACTACGGAGGTGGCGCGTCCCATCTTCTTCTCCACCCTTATCATTATCACCGCCTACCTGCCGCTGTTTGCCTTCGAGCATATCGAAAAGAAACTGTTCACGCCGATGGCCTATACCGTAGGCTATGCGTTGATAGGTGCTTTGTGCGTGGCTTTGATATTGATTCCGGGACTCGCCTATATGGCTTACCGCAATCCCCGAAAGACGTATCACAACCGCTGGTTGGAGAAGTTGCAAACGTTGTATCACGCCCAGGTGGTTCGCGTCATCGACTGTCCCAAAGCCGTGATTGGCGTACTGGCAGGCATCCTGCTGCTGGCGGGCGTATTGAGTTATACGGTAGGGAAAGACTTCCTTCCTCCGCTGGACGAGGGGGCCATCTGGATTCAGGTGCAGTTGCCTCCGGGCATCTCCATAGAACGTTCCAAGAAGATGGGAGCCGAGTTGAGAAAGGTGTTGAGCGGATTCCCCGAAGTGTCCTATGTCATGACGCAGGTGGGACGCGATGATGAAGGGGCCGAAGCCTTCTCCCTCTCGCACGTGGAATGCGGCGTCGGACTGAAGCCATACAACACCTGGACCACGGGACGCAACAAGGCCCGATTGATAGAAGCCATGAACGACTCGCTGATGAAACTGCCGGGCTACTCCGTAGGATTCTCGCAGCCCATCATCGACATGGTGATGGATCAGATAGCCGGTGCGCACAGTGACCTTGCCCTGAAAATCTATGGGGAAGACATCACAGAAACCCGCCACATTGCCGACAGGATAGTAAACGTAGTCAAGCAGATTCCGGGTGCCACGGACGTTGCCGTAGACCAGGAACCGCCCCTGCCCCAGTTACAGATTGTAGCCGACCGCGACCGCATTGCCCAATACGGACTGAATGTCTCGGATGTAGCCGACCTGATAGAGCTTGCCATCGGTGGGAAAGCCATTTCGCAGATATTTGTAGGCAGCAAGTCCTACGACGTTATCTGCCGCTTCAGCGAGGAGACACGCAATACTCCGGAGAATATCGGCAACCTGATGCTGACCTCCGGTTCGGGCGCCAAGATACCTTTGAGCCAGGTAGCGGACATCAAGATGACGACCGGTGCCAGCACCATCTCCCGCGAGATGAACAAGCGGCATCTGACCATCCACATCAATTTGCGCGGCATCGACCTGACTTCATTCTTGCAGAAGGCCAACCGGATGATTGACGAGCAGGTGAAGTACGACCACGAAACAACGCATCTGAAGTGGGCGGGACAATTCGAGAATCAGCACCGCGCTTACAGCCGACTGGGAGTGGTGGTTCCGCTGGCGCTGGGCATCATGCTGGTGTTGCTGTTTGCAGCGCTGGGCAAGTTCCGTCAGGCGGCATTGCTGATGAGCGTCATTCCGTTGGCGCTCTTTGGCGGTATGCTGGCGCTGAATGTGCGGGGGATGACGCTGAATGTATCGTCTGCCGTGGGATTTATTGCACTGATCGGTGTGGCGATACAGAACGGAGTGATTATGATTTCGCACATCAACAACCTGCGCAGCCGTGGACGCGACTTGCGCGACTCGGTGATTACCGGTGTGAAGCATCGTTTCCGCCCCATCCTGATGACGGCCACGGTTGCCGTACTGGGATTGCTACCGGCATCGCTGAGCACAGGCATCGGTTCGGACGTGCAGCGCCCGCTGGCCACAGTGATTGTTTACGGATTGCTGTTTGCCACGGTGGTGACGTTGTACATCCTCCCCGCCATCTACTATCTGATAGAGAAAAGAATGGAAGATAAAAAACAAGACGCTGGAAAATGAAAAGATATAAGATAGCACTGTTACTTGTCGCCGCTGCCGCCTGCCCGATACAGGCGCAGACAGTGGCACCAATTACTTACAAGCAGTATATGCACAAGGTAAGTACGGACAACCTGGAATATGCCGCCGAGAAGATGAACGTGAGTGCCGCCCGTGCAGACGTGATCGCCGCCAAGGTGTTCGATGATCCGTCGCTCTCCTTCACCTACTCCAACAATGAGGACCATACGTTGCAGATGGGCCAGAGTTATGAACTGGGGCTGTCTCAGAACATCACGCTGGGCCGACGCGGGGCGGGCATCAAGCTGGCACGCAGTCAAAGTGAGTTGGCGGAAATCGTACTGGATGACTACTTCCGTAACTTACAGGCAGATGCCACCCTCGCCTACCTGGAAGTAATGAAGCAGAAGCAACTTTACGACATCAAGAAGAGTGCCTGGAGCAATATGTACGACCTTGCCAAGAGCGATAGCATCCGCCTGGCAGCGGGTAAGATAATGGAGATGGAAGCTGTTCAGAGCAAGTTGGAAGCGGACATTATGTACAACGACTTGTTGCAGGCAGGAACGGAGTTGGAGCAAGCCTATACACAGCTTTCTCCCTATATAGGGACAGCAGTGACCGACACCCTTTTCCACCCCGTAGAGGAATTGGAGCAGCCGGAAAAAGAGTTTATACTGGGCGATCTGATGCAGTCCGCCATCGAGCGCCGCACTGACTTGCGGGCAGCTCTGAAGAATACCGAAGTGGCACGCCGCGAGTTGACACTTGCCAAACGCGAGAAGCGTCCCGACGTGGAACTGTCCGTAGGATGGAGCCACAACACGAGGGTGCATAACGAAGAAGCCCCCGCACCGGCATTCGACGGAGTAAGTGCGGGCATCGCTATTCCGCTGAACTTCTCGTCCCTGAACCGGGGAGCAGTGAATGCAGCCCGGTTCCGTGCCAAGCAGGCAGAGTTGCAATACAACCAGATGTGCCTGCAAGTGCAACGCGAAGTGATGGAGGCTTATCAGCAGTTCCAATCACAAACGCAGCAGATAAAGCATTACGAACACGGCATCTTGCAGCAAGCGCAGACGGTACTCGATGGGAAGATATACAGCTACAACCGCGGTGAAGTGTCCCTGCTTGAGATTCTGAATGCACAGCGCACATACGACGATGTGCAGGCGCAATACATTGAGACACTGTTCAATTACAATGCGGCGCTGGTAGAGTTGGAACGCAGTTGCGGAATGCATCATCCATTGCCCTGAAACAGATGATGCGTTTGACCCGAACAGATGGTCTGTTTGCCCTTAACAGACCATCTGTTTTGCCCCAACGGATGATGCGTTTTGAAGAGAGAAAAAATACGTCCCGTAATGTTCCTGCTTTGAGAAGAAAAGAATACCTTTACCCGCAAATTCCATCTAACAAACAATAAACATTATTATAATATGCGTAAACTTATTATGACCGCATTCAGCCTTTTGCTTTTCCTCGTTTCGCTGAATGCCCAAACACCCGACCGGCATTACACTGTTATCGTTTCACTCGATGGCTTCCGCTGGGATTACCCCACGATGTACAAAACTCCCAATTTGGACCGGATGGGACAAGATGGCGTAAAAGCAGTGATGCTACCCTCTTTCCCTGCCTCTACTTTCCCGAACCATTACACCCTTGCTACGGGATTGGTGCCCGACCATAACGGTATCATCAACAATACCTTTTGGGATGCAGAGAACCACCGCCAATACTCGATGGGCGACTCCGCCAGCCGCTATAATCCCGATTACTACTTGGGCGAGCCCATTTGGGTGACTGCACAGAAACAAGGCCTGAAGACGGCAAATATGTACTGGGTAGGCTCCGACATCGCTATCAAAGGCACCTATCCCACGCATTACCGGATGTGGAATGCAAAGCCTTTCCTAACCTTCGAACAGCGGATAGACAGTGTTCTCACCTGGTTACAGAAGCCCGAAGCCGAACGCCCCCGGCTGGTAATGCTCTACTTTGAAGAGCCCGACGGAAGCGGACATCGCAACGGACCTGTCAGCAAAGAAACGGGTGCCGTGGTTCAGCACATGGACAGCTTGATGGGAGTGTTGCGGGCAAGAATAGAAAGTCTTCCTTTTGGCGCAGATATCAATCTGATTGTAACTTCAGATCACGGTATGGCCGAAATCAGTCCGGAACGTGTAGTGGATATGAACAAGTATTTAAAGCCTGAATGGTGTGAAGTAGTAGACGGACGTACACCGACTTCCATCTTTTCCAAAGCCGGCTATCGCGATTCCATCTACAATGCACTGAAAGATGTGGCCCACATCCACGTCTGGAAGAAAGAAGAGATTCCTGCCGAACTGAATTACGGTAGTAGCAGCCGTGTTGGCGACATAGTGGTTGCCCCCGAACTGGGCTGGCAGTTTACGGACGTGGCACGCAACAACAAGGGCGCCCACGGTTACTTCCCGCAAAGCCCCGAAATGCAGGTCATTTTCCGTGCCATCGGACCGGACTTCAAGAAGGGGTATACTTCCGAAGGCTTTGTCAATGTAGACATCTATCCCCTTCTCTCCTACCTTCTGCAAATCGTTCCGGAAAAGACGGATGGGAAGTTTGAACGGATAAAGGATATTCTGAAATAACTCTGTCACCTCTATTAAATAAGAAAGGTGTAGCCGATGAAATGTCGACTACACCTTTCTTATTTAATAGAGAATACTTATTTCTTCTTTTTCCAAAGCTTAGTCATATCCTCCAGCGTCTTGCCCTTCGTCTCAGGAACAAGCTTCCAAACGAAGATAGCCGCTACCACACAAATAATGCCATAGAGGGCATAAGCAAACATGTGTCCGAACTTATCTCCCATTTCTCCGAGTCGCATATTGTACATCGGCAGGAACGTGGACGAAACGATAAAGTTGAAAATCCATTGGAAAGCCACTGCAATGGCAACCGCCGTACCACGAATAGTGTTCGGGAAGATTTCGGCAATCAGTACCCAGCAGATCGGTCCCCAACTGAACATGAACGATGCACTGTAGACCATGATGCTGATAACGGATACCATAGGAGGAAGACCGCCCACGAGGTTGCACATAGCCACACCGAATGCTCCTATAGCCATACCGATGGAACCAGAAATGAGCAACGGTTTGCGGCCCCACTTCTCTACAGTGAACACAGCCAGCAAGGTGAACAGAATATTGATAACACCCATAAGTACTGTCTGTACCATCGGGTTACCCATGCCCATCGTCTCGAATATACGAGGAGCAAAATAAAGTACGGCATTGATACCTACAGCTTGCTGGAATACGCTCAGCATGATGCCGATGAAGATAACCATCCATCCGTAAGTGAAGAGGCGTTCTGTCTTTTCTTCGGCAGTTTCCTTGATTTCTGCCAGGATAACCTTGGCCTGAGCCAGACCGTTGATACGGCTCAATACGCTCAGTGCCTTCTCGTCCTTGCCGGACATGGCGAGGTAACGCGGCGTTTCGGGCACAAACAAGACTAATATAGTGAACAGACCTGCGGGCACAGCCTCACTGGCAAACATCAAGCGCCAACCGGTTTCGATAGTCCAGGAAGCAGCTTCCGGATTCATAATCTGATTGACTCCGTTCACCAGGTCGATTACCGGATTGGCATGGCTGCCCAGGATCATGAAGTTCACGAAGTAAACCACCAACTGACCGAAGATAATGGCAAACTGATTCCACGAAACCAGTGTTCCGCGGATATTACTCGGGGCGATCTCGGCAATATACATCGGACAGATGGCAGATGCCAAGCCTACACCGATACCGCCCAATACGCGATAAAGATTGAATGCAACTAATAATGAATAGGAAGGAACGCCATGCTCAAAGAACAGGAACTCGGGGTTGTATGAACCCAGTGCCGACAGGAAAAACATGATACCTGCCATAAAAAGAGAATTTTTACGCCCCAGTCTGGAAGCAAAGAATCCTGAAATAGCACTACCCAGGATACATCCGATCAGTGCGCTGGAAGAGGTAATGCCATGCATCGCGTCCGTATATTGAAAGTCGGCTCCCATGAAGAATGCCTGGAGACCTTTCTCCGCACCGGAAATCACTGCCGTGTCGTATCCGAACAGCAAGCCACCGATAACGGCCACAAGCACGATGGAGAAGAGGTAGACTCTGCTACCTTTTTCTGTATAATTCATGATAATATAAGATTAAGAGGATTAATAAGTGCGGTAAAGTGGTAAGGGTGATAAGGTGCTAAAGTAATATTACTCCATCACCCTATCACTTTATCACCCCATCACCTTTTTATGTTAGCAATACATGTTAACGATTGCCTCGTACAATTCTTGCTTGCCACTGGTTTGTTTCGGTTCGCCGTTGGCTTTTGCGTATGCCACAACGTCTTCCAGGGTCAGCTTGCCTTCTTCGAATTCTTTGCCCTTGCCGCTGTCGAAGGAAGCGTAGCGGTCGGCGAGCATCTTTTTGTAAGGAGATTCTTCCAACAACTTGGCTGCGCTTTCCAAAGCACGTGCCATAGCATCCATACCTGCAATGTGAGCGATGAAGATGTCTTCCAAGTCAGTAGAGTTACGACGGGTCTTGGCGTCGAAGTTGGTACCACCATTGCCCAAACCACCGTTACGGATGATTTGCATCATAGCCTGGGTCAGTTCGTAGTTGTCGATAGGGAATTGGTCGGTATCCCAGCCATTCTGATAGTCACCGCGATTGGCATCGATAGAACCCAGCATACCGTTGTCTACAGCTACAGCCAGTTCGTGTTCGAAGGTGTGGCCTGCGAGGGTAGCATGGTTTACTTCGATGTTTACCTTGAAGTCCTTGTCCAAGCCGTGAGCTTTCAGGAAGCCGATAACGGTTTCGGTATCTACGTCATATTGATGTTTGGTCGGTTCCATCGGTTTCGGTTCGATGAGGAATGTGCCTTTGAAGCCACGTGCACGGGCATAGTCGCGGGCGATGGTCAGCATCTGTGCCAGATGGTCTTTTTCACGCTTCTGGTCAGTGTTCAGCAAAGACATATAGCCTTCGCGGCCACCCCAGAATACGTAGTTCGTGCCACCCAGTTCGATGGTTGCATCGATAGCGTTCTTGATTTGAACGGCAGCGCGTGCCACTACGTCGAAATCGGGATTGGTTGCAGCACCGTTCATGTAGCGTGCATGACCGAATACGTTGGCAGTACCCCACAACAGTTTGATACCGGTTTCAGCTTGTTTTTGTTTGGCGTATGCTACGATCGCTTTCAGGTTAGCTTCATATTCTTCGATGGTATCGGCTTCGTTGCAAAGGTCTACATCGTGGAAGCAGTAGTATTCGATACCCATCTTCTGCATGAATTCAAAGCCGGCATCCATCTTGTTCTTGGCTGCCTGCAGTGCATCGGCATCACCGTTCCAGGGGAATTGCTTGGTACCGCCACCAAACTGGTCGCCACCTTCTGCACAGAGTGTATGCCACCATGCCATGGCAAACTTCAACCAGTCCTTCATCTTCTTACCCATGATAACCTTCTCGGCATCGTAGTAACGATATGCCATCGGGTTCATACTCTCTTTACCTTCGAATTTAATCTTTCCTATTCCGGGAAAATACTCTTTTGTTGCCATAATCTTAATTTATTTTTAAAGGGTTAATTATTAATGTTTATCTTATTTCGCCATTGATTTCTCCAAACGATGCTTCCAGCGTGCATACGCATCGGCATATTCCTGACGCTTCGCCTGGTTAGGTTCAATGACATCCAGCTTTTCGAGTGTTGCAAACGCTTCGTTGTTGTCTTTGTAGATACCTGCACCGATGCCGGCACCTTTGGCAGCGCCCACCGATCCGTCGGTGTCATACAGTTCGATGACTGCTCCGGTAACCCCTGCCAGCGTATCGCGGAAGATGGAACTGAGGAACATATTGGCATGTCCTGCATGGATTTTCTGTACGGGAATACCCATACCTTCCATAATGTCTATACCATATTTGAACGAGAACACGATGCCCTCTTGCGCTGCACGGACAATGTGCTGCTTGCCGTGCAGGTTAAAGTTCAAGCCACGGATGGAGCAGTTGATTTCTTTATTTTCGAGCATGCGCTCCGCACCGTTGCCGAAGGGCAGGATGCTGATGCCTGCACTGCCGATAGGAGCTTGCGATGCCAGTACATTCATTTCGTTGTAAGAGATGCCTTCGGGAGCGATGGTACGTTTCACCCATGAGTTAAGAATACCTGTACCGTTGATGCACAAGAGAACACCCAGGCGTGTCTGTTCGTCCGTATGATTGACGTGGGCAAATGTGTTGACACGCGATTTCGGATCGTAGTTCACTTCACCGTTCACACCGTAGACCACACCGGAAGTTCCTGCCGTAGAGGCAATTTCACCCGGATTGAATACATTCAGTGACAAGGCATTGTTCGGTTGGTCGCCGGCACGGTAAGTAATCGGGGTGTCTTCTTTCAGTCCCAGTTCTTTTGCAGCAGCAGCATTTACGCGGCCTTGCTCGGAGAAGGTCGGCTTGATATCGGCAATCAGGGAATGGTCGAAACCGTAGTAATCCATCAGGAAGTCGGCTACACGATTGTTCTTGAAGTCCCAGAACATGCCTTCGGAAAGACCGGAAACCGTTGTGCAGATATCACCGCTCAACTTCATGGCGATATAATCACCCGGAAGCATGATCTTATAGATTTTCTCAAAGATTGCCGGTTCGTTCTCCTTAATCCATGCCAGTTTGGAAGCGGTAAAGTTACCCGGAGAGTTCAGCAGGTGTGAAAGACAATGCTTCTCGCCCAGCGTTTCGAATGCTTTCTGTCCGTAAGGAACAGCACGCGAGTCGCACCAGATGATAGAAGGACGCAGTACATTCTGATCCTTATCTACACATACCAGCCCGTGCATCTGATAAGAGATACCGATTGCCTTGATTTCGGCCGCGTTAGCACCCGACTCGGCCATGACAGCTTGTGTGGCCAGTTTCAAGTTCTCCCACCAGGTTTCGGGATTCTGTTCCGCCCACCCCGGTTTTACGGCGATGATAGCCGCTTCTGTCTTCGGAAAGAAAGCAGACGATACGCACTTACCGCTTTCTGCGTTTACCAAACTCGCTTTGACGGACGAGCTTCCGATGTCATAACCTAATAGATACATGGTTCAATTTATGATTTTTGATTTATGATTTATTTTATTCTAATCTTCTCAGCGTCTCACCTTATTATATATCTTCTTGTCGAAGCGATAATAGCGTGCTGCCCGGTGGGCTACGCCCTGCTGCTTTTCTTCCAGTGGAACGACGTACTCCATAAGGGCTATTTTCTTATGGAAGTTGCGCACATCGTACTGCTTTCCGTACACCAGTTCGTACAATGTACGCAATTGTGCAGCGGTGAACTTGCGCGGCAGCAAATCGAATAAGGACGAAGGATTGAACTCTACGTACTGACGGACGTAAGTCATAGCCTCCTTTATTATCAGGTTGTGGTCGAATGCCAACGTCTTGATGTCCGGCATAGCCACCCAGCTGGCCTGATAATCGTCCAGGTCGCGGTTTAACGCCCGGTCTATCTTTACCAATGAAAGATAGGCTATGGTGACAATACGTTCTACCTTGGACTGCATGGCACGCTCCAACCAATGAACGTCTTTGGGGTCCTTCGTACGGTTCTTGGAACCGAATGCCTTGAATTGCATCAGATTCACATTCTTCAATCCCGTCAATTCATTCAGCACCCTTTTGGCTGCTTCGTCCAGGTCCTCGTCCATATAAATCAAACTTCCGGGAAGTTTCATATCATGGAAGATTTCTCCTTTCTCCTCGCCCGCACGTCTGATCAACAGAACCTTCAGTTGTTCTCCATCAAAGCCAATCACAACACAGTCTACAGAGATGTGATTGTTTGCCAACGGCATTGTTTGTTCCATGTTTTGCATAATATACTTGTTTAAGCGCTGCAAATATAAAGAGGTTTTTCTAATATGCAATATAGAAAAAGAATATTTTTACTATGTTATAAAGCATTATTTTTCAAACAAATACATATCATACATTGTACAATATCACTTTTGTATGTTATCGTATAAAATACAATATGTAATTTAATGATGGGAAAGAAAGTAGTAATTGTATCAGATACGATAACTATAAAGTGCCTAATTTTTAAGGAATTCAGTTTGCAGTGGTCCGTAATGCGAACCCGGTTCATATTGTATTCCTGATATGCATGAGAAGAGCCTATTGCACAAAAAACGTGCATTTGTGCGGTGAATATCAGAAAAACCTCTACCTTTGCACCACTTTTTATTTAAACACTAAAAACAAATAAAGATGAAAGCATTTGTATTTCCGGGTCAAGGTGCCCAATTCGTAGGAATGGGAAAAGACTTGTACGAAAGTTCGGCTTTAGCCAAAGAGCTTTTTGAGAAGGCAAATGATATCCTTGGATATCGCATTACAGATATTATGTTCAACGGTACGGACGAAGACCTGCGCCAGACTAAGGTTACCCAGCCTGCCGTATTCCTTCACTCCGTTATCTCTGCGCTGTGCATGGGTGATGACTTCAAACCTGAAATGACTGCCGGTCACTCATTGGGCGAATTCTCTGCATTGGTTGCTGCCGGTGCACTGAGCTTTGAAGATGGCTTGAAGTTGGTTTATGCCCGTGCCATGGCTATGCAGAAGGCTTGCGAAGCACAACCCTCTACAATGGCTGCTATCATCGCCCTGCCGGATGAAAAAGTAGAAGAAATCTGTGCACAAGTAAGTGCAGAAGGCGATGTTTGTGTAGCTGCCAACTATAACTGCCCGGGACAAATCGTTATTTCCGGTTCTATCGAAGGCATCAACAAGGCTTGCGAACTGATGAAAGCTGCCGGAGCCAAACGTGCTTTGCCTCTGAAAGTAGGCGGTGCATTCCACTCTCCGCTGATGAATCCTGCCAAGGTAGAACTCGAAGCAGCTATCAATGCTACGGAAATCCACACGCCGAAGTGTCCTGTTTATCAGAATGTGGACGCTCTTCCCCATACCGATCCTGCAGAAATCAAGAAGAACCTCGTTGCCCAGCTGACGGCTTCAGTACGCTGGACTCAGACTGTAAAGAACATGGTTGCCGATGGTGCTACCGACTTTACCGAATGTGGTCCCGGTGCAGTGCTGCAAGGCTTGGTAAAGAAGATTGCACCGGCAGAAGTATCTGCTCACGGCATTGCATAATCTTTGACTAAAGATAATCACCTGAAAGGTTGTATCAAAATGATAGCGAAAGCATTATTTTGATATAACCTTTTTCTTTAATTTATCTGCGTATAAAATAAAAACACACTCTTTTGTTTGTTATTTCTTATTTTCCCTTACCTTTGTCACCGTAAAGACAAAGGGGTGCCCTCTACGGGCTGAGATCATACCCTCGAACCTGATGCAGTTAGTACTGCCGTAGGAATTGGATATTGTTTTCTTCACTAAGTTTGCCGCATCGGCGCTTCTTTGTATTTACTTCTCATTGTTTTATCTTAAAAAACAGAAAGATGAAAGTATCAGTCAACAACAAAGAAGTGGAAACCTACTCTACCACCCTTTTACAACTTGCAGAAGAATTGTCCCTGCCACTCGTGGGCGTTGCCATCGCTGTAAACAACAGTATGGTTCCGCGTGCAAAGTGGGGCGATTATGCCCTGACTTCGGGAATGTCCATTGTTATTATTAAAGCGGCATGCGGAGGATAAAGCATGGCACAGGTTCAGTTTATCACCCATTATACGGATAAGTATTCGTATCTGGATTCTGTAGTCATAGCCCTCGAAGGAGGATGCCGGTGGATTCAGTTGCGAATGAAAGATGCATCCATAGAGGAAATAGAATCCATGGCACTGAATGTATACACCCTTTGCCGCGCATACAAGGCTACCTTTATCATCGATGACCACGTGGAGCTTGTACGGCGGGTGCATGCCGACGGGGTACATCTGGGAAAGACAGATATGCCCGTGGCCGATGCACGCCGCCTGCTTGGCAAGAAGTATCTGATAGGCGGCACAGCCAATACCTTCGAAGATGTGCGGATGCACTACGAGGCAGGTGCCGATTACATAGGATGCGGCCCTTTCCGCTACACCACTACAAAGAAGAATCTCAGCCCGATTTTGGGACTGGAAGGATACGAACGTATCGTCCGGCAGATGCAGGAAGCGGATATACACCTTCCGATAGTGGCTATTGGCGGAATCACGGTAGAAGACATTCCGAAGATTATTCAGACCGGCGTAAGTGGCATAGCTCTCTCCGGCACAGTACTGCGGGCAGATAATCCGGTGAGTGAGATGCGAAGAGTTATAAATCAAATGAAATAATAATATACAATGGAAAAATTAGTCATTGCGGGACGTGAGTTCAACTCCCGCTTGTTCCTGGGAACGGGAAAGTTCAATTCTAATGAAGCGATGGAGCAGTCCATCCTGGCCTCCGGAACGGAGATGGTGACGGTAGCGATGAAGCGCATCGAACTGGATAATAAAGAAGACGATATGTTGGTGCATATCCGCCATCCGCACATCCAGCTCTTGCCGAATACTTCGGGCGTGCGCAATGCCGAAGAAGCTGTCTTTGCCGCACAAATGGCACGCGAGGCTTTCGGCACAAACTGGCTGAAGCTGGAAATACATCCCGATCCCCGTTACTTGTTGCCGGATTCCGTTGAGACATTGAAGGCCACGGAAGAGCTTGTAAAACTGGGCTTTGTCGTACTTCCCTACTGTCAAGCCGATCCTACGCTGTGCAAACGCCTCGAAGAAGCCGGTGCAGCTACCGTCATGCCGTTGGGTGCACCTATCGGTACGAACAAGGGATTGCAAACCCGCGATTTCCTGCGGATTATCATCGAACAAGCCAATATCCCCGTTGTGGTAGATGCCGGCATCGGTGCCCCGAGCCATGCAGCGGAAGCGATGGAGATGGGAGCTTCGGCATGCTTGGTGAATACGGCAATAGCCGTAGCCGGCGATCCCGTAGCCATGGCTGTTGCCTTCAGGCAAGCGGTAGAAGCAGGACGCATGGCATACGAAGCTGGTTTGGGTATGCAGGCAGATAGTTTTGTGGCAGAAGCAAGTTCTCCGCTGACGGCGTTTCTCAATGAATAGAGGAGCGCTATAGGCTGTTTTGAATGATTTCAGAAATCATTGCTCTAATGACTTCTGAAATGATTGCTGCAATGATTTCTGAAATCATTCGAATAATGAGATAAAAGGAAAAACAGAAATGAAATTGCACTAAACTCTCCGTTACCTATTAACAATCAGAATTTAGAATAAAGAACTGAAATATGAATCAAAAGATAAAATTCCCCCGTTCCCAGAAAGTATATCTGCCGGGGACACTGCATCCCGAATTGCGCGTGGCTATGCGTAAAGTAGAGCAAGTGCCCAGCACCAACTTCATCAATGGAGAAAAGGTTATCACTCCCAACCCGGAGATTTACATTTATGATACCAGTGGTCCGTTCAGTGACCCGGATATAGAGATCGATCTGGAGAAAGGACTTCCCCGCCTGCGCGAACCTTGGATATTGCGTCGCGACGATGTGGAGCAACTGCCCGAAATCACTTCCGAATACGGCCGCATGCGTCGTGACGATAAGTCCCTCGACCCGCTGCGTTTCGAGCATATCACTCTGCCTTACCGGGCTAAGCAGGGAAAGCATATCACCCAAATGGCCTATGCCAAGCAAGGCATCATCACCCCCGAAATGGAGTACGTCTCCATCCGCGAAAACATGAATTGTGCCGAGCTGGGCATAGAAACTCATATTACCCCCGAGTTTGTCCGCCAAGAGATAGCCGCAGGCCGTGCCGTACTGCCTGCCAACATCAACCACCCCGAAGCCGAACCGATGATTATCGGCCGTAACTTCCTCGTGAAGATCAACACCAACATCGGCAACTCCGCCACCACCTCGAGCATTGACGAAGAAGTGGAAAAAGCCGTGTGGAGCTGCAAGTGGGGCGGCGACACGCTGATGGATCTTTCTACCGGAGAGAACATCCACGAGACGCGCGAATGGATTATCCGCAATTGCCCTGTCCCCGTAGGCACCGTCCCCATCTACCAGGCATTGGAGAAGGTGGACGGAAAGGTGGAAGACCTTACTTGGGAGATATACCGCGACACCCTGATAGAGCAGTGCGAGCAAGGCGTGGATTACTTCACCATCCATGCCGGCATCCGCCGGCACAACGTGCACTTGGCAGACGACCGTCTGTGCGGCATCGTGAGCCGTGGCGGCAGCATCATGAGCAAGTGGTGTCTGATGCACGACCGCGAAAGTTTCTTGTACGAGCATTTCGATGATATCTGCGATATATTGGCACAATACGATGTAGCCGTCTCCCTGGGCGACGGTCTGCGTCCCGGCTCTACGCACGATGCCAACGACAAAGCCCAGTTTGCCGAACTCGATACGATGGGTGAACTCGTGCTGCGTGCCTGGGACAAGAACGTGCAGGCGTTCATCGAAGGTCCCGGACACGTACCTATGCACAAAATCAAGGAAAATATGGAACGACAGATTGAGAAATGCCACGATGCCCCTTTCTATACTCTTGGCCCGTTGGTGACGGACATTGCTCCGGGCTACGATCACATCACCTCTGCCATCGGTGCCGCACAAATCGGGTGGCTGGGCACGGCAATGCTATGCTACGTCACGCCGAAGGAGCACCTTGGTTTGCCGGACAAGGAGGATGTGCGCGTAGGCGTCATCACCTACAAGATAGCCGCCCATGCCGCCGACCTTGCCAAAGGCCATCCCGGTGCACAGGTTCGTGACAACGCTTTGAGCAAGGCTCGCTACGAGTTCCGCTGGAAAGACCAGTTCGACCTCTCCCTCGACCCCGAACGTGCACTGAGCTATTTCCGTGCCGGACATCATACGGACGGAGAGTATTGCACGATGTGCGGACCGAACTTCTGTGCAATGCGGTTATCAAGAGAGCTTAATTCAGTGAAAAATGAATAATGAAAACTCAACTTTTCATTATCAACTATAAACTAAACAACATGTTTTCAGACGAATTAGAACAAATATCCTGGGAGGAAACCACGGAGCGCATCCATGCTAAGACCGATGCCGACGTGCGCCGTGCCCTCTCCCGCGAGCGTTGTGATGTAGAAGACTTCATGGCGCTCATCTCCCCTGCCGCCATCCCCTACTTGGAGACGATGGCGCGCTTGAGCAAGAAGTACACCGAGGAACGCTTCGGTAAGACTATCTCTATGTTTGTACCTCTGTACATCACGAACTCTTGCACCAACTCCTGCGTGTATTGCGGTTTCCACATCAGCAACCCCATGCCGCGTACCATCCTGACGGAAGAAGAAATTGTAAATGAATACAAAGCCATCAAGCGCCTGGCCCCCTTCGAAAACCTGCTGCTGGTGACGGGAGAGAATCCTGCCAAAGCCGGTGTTCCTTACATTGCCCGTGCACTGGACTTGGCAAAGCCTTATTTCAGCAATCTGAAGATCGAGGTAATGCCCCTGAAAGCCGAAGAGTATGCCGAACTGAAAGAGCATGGCATGAACGGTGTCATCTGTTTTCAGGAAACCTACCACAAGGCGAATTACAATATTTATCACCCCCGCGGCATGAAGTCCAGGTTCGAGTGGCGTGTCAACGGTTTCGACCGCATGGGACAGGCCGGTGTGCATTCCATCGGCATGGGTGTACTCATCGGTCTGGAAAAAGAATGGCGGACGGACATTACGATGATGGCTCACCACCTGCGCTACCTGCAGAAGCATTATTGGAAGACAAAGTACAGCGTCAACTTCCCGCGTATGCGCCCATCGGAGAATGGTGGCTTCCAGCCCAACGTCATCATGAACGACCGCGAACTGGCACAAGTCACTTTCGCCATGCGCATCTTCGACCACGATGTGGATATCTCCTACTCCACCCGCGAACCTGCCTCCATACGCGACCACATGGCTACGCTCGGCGTAACCACTATGAGCGCCGAAAGCAAAACGGAACCGGGCGGGTATTACAGTTATCCACAGACGCTGGAACAGTTTCATGTAAGTGATGAGCGCAAGGCGGTGGAAGTAAATGCTGCGTTGAAGCGCTTGGGACGCGAGCCGGTGTGGAAAGATTGGGATGCAAGTTTTGATTTAAAGCATTATGCAGGAAGACAATGAACAGATACAATCGTCAACTCTCCCTTCCCGAAATAGGAGAAGAAGGACAACAGAAACTGCACGATGCCAAAGTGCTGATAGTGGGTGTAGGAGGACTCAGTTCTCCTATCGCCCTCTACCTGGCCGGTGCCGGTATAGGCACGTTGGGACTTGTAGATGATGATACCGTCAGCATCAGCAATCTGCAACGCCAAGTACTATACACCGAGGTAGAAGTTGGGCAACCCAAAGTGCACTGTGCTGCCCGGCGACTGCGAGCGCTGAACAGCGAGATTAACGTGCAAGCCTATCCTTTCCGTCTCAATAGCGAAAACATTTCCGACGTAATAAAGGAGTATGATATCATTGTAGACGGCTGCGATAACTTCGCCACCCGCTACCTACTCAGCGACACGTGCAGTGCACTTAGCAAACCTTATGTCTACGGTGCTATCCAAGGCTTCGAGGGCCAAGTCTCCGTCTTCGGTTGCGGTGAACGCCCCAAGACCTATCGTGATCTTTATCCCGACGAGGCAGAAACACTCCGCATGCCCCCTCCCGACAAATCAGTGATCGGGGTCACCCCTGCTATCGTAGGCAGCGTGGAAGCAAACGAAACCCTGAAACTGGTCTGTGGCTACGGCGAACCATTAACAGGGAAACTCTGGACGATTGATTTAAGGACGATGCAATCGTATATCCTTTCTTTCTAAATAATATTATTCTACCGAATGAATTCATCTTATCACAAATAGATTATGAAACTGATAGTCATCACCACCCCTCAGTTCTTCGAAGGCGAAGCCGCGGCCATCACCTCCCTCTTCCGTGCCGGACTCGAAATCCTTCACCTCCGCAAGCCGGGAGCTTCTGCTGAAGAACTGTCTCACTTGCTCCGCCAACTACCTGCCGAATATCTGTCCCGCATCGTTACCCACGAACATTTCCAGCTGGTATCCGCTTTTGGTCTGAAAGGCATTCACCTGAACGGGCGCAATCCGCATGCTTCTAACGATTACCAAGGACACATCAGTTGCTCCTGCCACTACCTCAGCGAAGTGATGGAGCACAAGCCTGCCTGCAATTACGTCTTTCTCAGTCCCATCTACGACAGTATTTCCAAAGAAGGCTATCCCTCCGCCCATTCCCGCGAGAGCCTGCAACAAGCCCGGCAAGCCGGTATCATCGACTCCCGTGTCATTGCCTTGGGCGGTATCTCTTCCCGGCATCTTCCGGAAGTCAAAGCCCTCGGCTTCGGCGGTGCCGCCCTCTTAGGAGACATCTGGCAGTGCTCCGAAAGCGACCTCATCCCCCACTTCCGGCAACTCCAAGCCCTCACCTCCCCCCTCTAACTTTTCATTATTAATTATTCATTATTTATGCCTCCCATCATCCTCTCCATTGCCGGTTCCGACTGTTCCGGCGGTGCCGGCATCCAAGCCGACATCAAGACTATATCCGCCTTAGGTGGCTACGCCGCCTCTGTCATTACTGCTGTCACTGCACAGAACACGCTGGGCGTACAAGCCGTGCATCCCCTCCCTGCCGACATAGTCCGCACCCAGATAGCCTCTGTCATGGACGACCTGCAACCTGCCGCCATAAAAATAGGCATGGTCCACAATGCCGACATCGTACATACGATTGCAGAATGCCTGCAAAAATATCGTCCCGAATTCATCGTCTACGACCCCGTAATGATTTCTACCAGCGGGCGACGGTTGATGACGGAAGAAACTATTCTTGCCATCAAGGAAGAACTCTTCCCTCTATGCACATTAATAACCCCCAATCTGAGCGAAGCTACCCTGCTGAGCGAACAGAATATCGCCACCATTACAGATATGGAGCAAGCCGCCCAAGAGTTGTCCCGCCGATATCATACTTCCATCCTCATAAAAGGCGGACATCTATCGGGAAACGAAATGTGCGATGTGCTTTTCAACCATTTTTCCCTGCAAAACACAGCTTCGTTATCGAACTGTACATTCCATACTTCTCCCAAGATAGAAAGTACAAACCTGCACGGCACCGGTTGTACCCTTTCCTCTGCCATCGCCACCTTCCTGGCTTATGGCCACAATCTTGACGAAGCCATCCGACGAGCTAAAGCATACATCAGCACAGCCATCAGTAACGGAAGTAATTTGAGAATAGGACACGGAAACGGACCTTTGTGGCATTTCTCTCAATAAGAGATACACAATATCTTGCGAAAAGATGCTATTTTTGCACAAAGTATGAATTGAAACAAATATGTCTAACTCAAATATACCAGTAAAAATCATGAGATACAAATCCTCTCCCCTCCTATTGCTTTTATGCCTCTGCACAGCATGCAACAACAGCAAAGCCAAAAGTAGTATACAGGCAGTAGAAACTCCTGCCGATACCATCACCACATTTGTCCTGCCATCCATTCCCCCTATGCTGAATACTCCCGAACTGCGTGCCGACTACCTGGTGCGGCATTACTGGGAAAACATAAACTTTGCCGACAGCAACTATGTGCACCATCCGGAAATCACGGAACAGGCTTGGGTAGATTACATCGACATACTGAAACTTGTTCCGGCAAAGACTGCCGAAACTGCCATAAAGGAGATGTTTGCCAAAGCGGAAAAAGAAAAAGTCTGTTATCTCTATATGGCGGAACTGGCAGACAAGTATCTGTACGATCCCAACTCCCCAATGCGCAACGAGGAACTGTACATCTCCGTACTGGATGCCCTTATCGCCTCTCCCATTCTGGATGATACTGAAAAGATACGTCCGCAAGCACGCCGCGAACTGGCACAGAAAAACCGCATAGGAACGCAAGCTCTCGACTTCACTTACACGCTATCCTCCGGAAAACAAAGTACACTATATGCCTTGAATGCTCCCTACACATTACTGTTCATCAACAACCCCGGCTGCCATGCCTGCGCAGAAACAATCGAAGCTATGAAACATGCTCCTGCCATCAACCGTGCCATCTCGGACAATAAACTGAAAATACTCTCCCTTTACCCTGACGAGGAACTGGATGAATGGAAAAGACACCTCTCCGACTTTCCTGCCGAATGGATCAACGGCTACGATGCCAAGCAGGTCATCAAAGAAAAGAACCTGTACGACCTAAAAGCTATCCCTACCCTTTACCTGCTGGATAAAGACAAAAAGGTATTACTGAAAGATGTTACAGCCACAGAGATTGACCAATATCTTTTGAAGTAGCGAACAAAAAAATAAGCCCTGTCTCTCGACAGGGCTTATTCACAACACAAACACAAAATAAAACACGACAAAACTACTATGCAATCTTACCTGTCTATGCCGGGGAGGCATAAGTACCATATTACGGATATTCACATATACATAAACAGCGTCAGGCTGATTTGCAATTTATAAACAAATGCGGGGAGGCATTTGTTTATTTCCTATTTGTTAAAAAACACAAATTCATTTGTTATTGAATGCCTCTCTCACGAAGCTTCAACTGCCACTTCCATGCAGAAAGCAGTGTTTCTTCAATGCTGGTTTCAGCTTTCCAACCCAATTCATTGTTTGCCAATTCAGGGTTAGCCCATACCTTTTCGATATCACCGGCACGACGACCTACAATCTGATAGTTCAGCTTCACACCTGTAGCTTTTTCAAAAGCACTGATCAACTCCAAAACGGAAAGACCACGACCCGTACCGATGTTGAAGACTTCTACTTTTTCTTTCTGTTTCTTCTCCAGAATACGGTTGATAGCAACTACGTGCGCTTTCGCCAGATCGACTACATTAATGAAGTCGCGGATACAAGAACCGTCGGGCGTATCATAATCATCACCAAAGACACTCAGTTTCTCACGGATACCGATTGCAGTCTGAGTGAGGTATGGTATAAGGTTCTGCGGTACACCGTTAGGCAACTCACCCAGCAATGCAGTGGGATGTGCGCCAATCGGATTGAAGTAACGCAATAAGATGGCATTTATCGGAGCACCGGAAGCAACTGTATCACGAACGATTTCTTCGTTGATCTGCTTCGTGTTTCCATAAGGTGATTCCGCCTTCTTGATAGGAGCTTGCTCCGTTACCGGAAGTTCGTCCGGCTGACCGTATACGGTACAAGAAGATGAGAATACAATTCCCTCTACTCCATGCTTCGGCATCAATTCAAGTAAGTTGATCAGTGAAACCAGATTGTTACGATAGTAAAGCAACGGTTTCTGAACCGACTCACCTACAGCTTTGCTCGCTGCAAAGTGAATGATAGCTTTAATGCCTTCATATTTGGTAAACACAGCGTCAAGACCGGCAAAATCCAAGCAATCTATTTTCTCGAAAGCAGGACGGATGCCAGATACTTTTTCAATGTTATCTACAACGTCTGCGCTGGAGTTTGACAAATTATCAATAATAACAACTTCATAACCTGCGTTTTGAAGTTCGACTACTGTATGAGAACCTATATAGCCGGTTCCGCCAGTAACTAAGATTTTCTCTTTCATGTTAAAAATATAGACAATTTAGCTTTTAGGTTATCAATACGCTACAAATGTAAGGAAATAAATTAAGAAAAACAGAAAAAGGGAATAAAAATTAGCTTATTCCCTTTCACTTTTTTTTTGGAGCTTTTCCTTATTTAGATTTTCACTACCCCTGAGAAGCCCATGAATGCCATAGCAAGCAGGCCGGCAGTAATCAGAGCGATCGGAGTTCCGCGCATACCTTTCGGGATGTTAACCAGGCTCATTTGCTCGCGCAAGCCGGCAAACAGAGTCAATGCCAGACCAAAACCAATAGCAGTAGAGAATGCGTAAACAACTCCCGTCAGCAAATCATAATCTTTCTGGATGACAAGGATAGCCACACCGAGAATACAACAGTTGGTAGTAATCAACGGCAGGAATACACCTAAAGCCTGATATAAAGAAGGAGAAACTTTCTTCAGAACGATTTCTACCATCTGCACCAGAGCAGCAATCACCAGAATGAAGGTAATAGTCTGCAAGTAACCCAAGTCGAAAGCATCGAGCACGAACTTCTGTATGAGGAACGTCACAATAGTAGCGATGGTAAGTACGAATGCCACTGCAGCAGACATACCCAACGCCGTCTCCACTTTCTTGGAAACCCCAAGGAACGGACAGATTCCCAAGAATTGCGACAATACGATGTTGTTTACAAAGATTGCCGAGATAAATATCAATATATATTCCATAGTTTACAAATTATGCTTTCTTGAAGCTGTTAATCAAAGCAATGAGGTAACCCAAAGCGATAAATGCACCCGGGGCGAGGACGAAGACCAACATACCGTATTCTTCGGGAAGAATCGTCAGATTGAAGATTTTGCCTGTTCCCAGGAATTCGCGTACAGCACCCAGCAGTGTCAAGGCGATAGTAAAACCTAAGCCCATGCCCAGACCGTCAAAGAAAGAGGAAATCGGACTGTTCTTAGCAGCAAATGCCTCGGCACGCCCCAGCACGATACAGTTTACAACAATCAACGGAATGAACAGTCCCAACGTAGCATACAGCGAAGGTACATAAGCCTGCATCACCATCTGCAACAGCGTTACGAACGATGCAATCACCACGATGAACGAAGGAATACGCACCATATCAGGAATCAAGTTCTTAATAGCAGAGATCACTACATTAGAACAAATCAACACAAACATCGTAGCCAATCCCATCCCCATACCGTTGACAGCAGAAGAAGTGGTACCCAATGTAGGACACATACCAAGCAGAAGCACAAATGTAGGATTCTCTTTGATAATCCCATTCATCATAACTTTAAAATTATTCATATCTTCTACTCCTTTCTTAATTAACACTGAGTGTATCCGCAGCTTCGGCAGCTGTGGCATCAGCAGGTTGTTCAACAATCTTTTGAGAAGCGCCCGTATTGCCGTCGGAAGTTTCCTGACCGGCATAAGCGGCATAAGCTGCATTCACAGCATTCAAAAAAGCACGTGAAGTAATGGTAGAAGCAGTAATGGCATCTACCTGACCGCCATCCTTACTTACTGTCAAAGCAGCTTCACCCGGATTCATACCCGTAATGTCGCCCTTACTACCTTTCTTAAACCAATCGGCAGCTTTGGAGCCCAATCCCGGAGTCTCAGCATGAGACAACAGGGAATAATCTATAATCTTGCCATTGGCATCGAAGCCTACCAGCACCTTCAGTTCACCGCCAAAACCCATTGAAGTAGCTTCTACGGCTGCACCGATATACTCACCGCCTTTGGTAGCAGGATATACGGAATACTCGATACCGTTCACCTCCTGCACCTTCTTTTCTGCAATCGGGTCGTTATCGAAGCCCGGAACCACCGCACTGACGGCATCGCTCAATGTCTTGGCATTGGCTTGCGCAATGGGTTCCTTCGTCAGTTCATTCACAAAAGCCAGCAATGCTACGGAGATAGCCGTGACTCCCGTAAGCACCAGCAACATATTCTTTAAGGATGATTCTAACTTTTTCATTTCTTCTTCGCTACCTCCCCAAAGCGTTTAGGTTTGACATACGTATTAATCAGCGGAGTGAACGCATTCATTATCAGAATAGCGAACGACATACCTTCGGGATATGCACCGAACAGACGGATAACCACCGTCAGGATACCGATGCAGACACCATAGATCAGCATACCTCGATGACTCATCGGAGAAGTAACATAATCCGTAGCCATGAAGATGGCGCCCAGCATCAGACCACCGGAAAGCAACTGTACCACCGGAGATACATAAAGTGCCGGATTAACCAGATACATGATGCCGGAGAATATAAACACTGTAGCCAAGATGGATACAGGAACATGCCAGGTAATAATCTTCTTCCATAACATATAAGCCAGTCCCAGCAGCAGAGCCAGTGCGCTGACTTCACCAAGACATCCGCCGTTGTTGCCTATCAACAAGTCGAAGGCTCCCGGAAGGTCACTCAGCGACACACCCGGAGCACCATTGATAACCCCCTTCATAATAGCCAGCGGCGTAGCAGCCGTAGTGGCATCTGTGTAGGCAGTCAACTGGCCCACAGCCGGCCAAGTCGTCATCTGCACAGGGAAAGAGAGCAGCAGGAACACACGTCCCAGCAATGCAGGATTAAAAGGATTGCAACCTAAACCACCGAATGACATCTTGCCCACACCGATAGCAAACAAGGCGCCCAGGATAATAATCCAGATAGGCAGGTTGGAAGGTAAATTGAATGCCAACAACACACCGGTAATGATGGCAGAGCCATCGCAGATGGTCGTGGTTGCTTTCTTCAGCAGGAATTTGCCGATGGCCCATTCAAAGAACAAGCAGGCCAGTACGGAGGTAGCCGTAACAATCAGCGCACCCAGTCCGAAAAAGTAAAGCGATACAAGGAATGCCGGAATCAATGCAATAAGCACGCCGTACATATTCTTCTTCACGCTGTCACCACCATGAACGTGGGGTGAAAGGGATACGATTAATTTATTCATACTTCGTTATTTTTTAGCTTGACGTGCACGGATCATTGCTCCCACTTTACCCTTGCCCAAACGGATGTAATCCAGCATCGGGCGGTTGGAAGGACAAGTGAACTGGCATGAGCCGCATTCGATACACGACATAATGTCTTCTTTCTCTACTCTTTCAAAATCTCCATGAGCCGAAACCGTGGCAAGCAGGTAAGGTTCCAATCCCATCGGGCAGGCTCCCACACACTTGGCACAACGGATGCAAGGCTGTATTTCACCGCGCTTGGCTTCCTTGTCGTTCATGATGAGAATACCGGAACTACCTTTAGCAGTCGGCACATCCGTATTAACCAAGGCCTTACCCATCATCGGACCACCGCCGATAATCTTACCCGTATCTTCGGGCAGACCACCGCAAGCATCAATCAACTGTTTCATCGGCGTACCGATACGTGCCAGGAAGTTAGAAGGTTTTGCCAGTGACTTGCCCGTCACGGTAATGACGCGCTCGAACAAAGGTTTGTTCTTCTGAACTGCTTCATAAACCGCAAACGCCGTACCTACATTCTGAACAACAGCTCCGGTAGAGATAGGAAGTGCACCGGCAGCTACCTGGCGACTGATAACAGCATCGATCAACTGCTTTTCACCCCCCTGCGGATATTGTACTTTCAAAGGAACCACCTCGATGCCTGCATAGCTGGAAGCGACTTTCGTCATCAACTGAATAGCATCAGGCTTATTATTTTCGATACCGATAAATGCCTTGTTCACCTTTACAGCTTTCATCAGAATGGATATGCCTACCATGATTTCTTCGGCATGTTCCAACATCAACTGATGGTCGGCAGTCAGATAGGGTTCGCACTCTACAGCATTGATAATAACACACTCGGCCTTAAATGCGGGAGGAGGACACAACTTCACCTGTGTAGGGAAACAAGCGCCACCCAAACCTACGATACCGGCATCGGCTATCTTCTTCACAATCTCCTCGGCTGTCAGATTGCATTCCTTCACCAGTGTATCGGTGCGGTCAATACTTTCTTCCCATTCATCACCTTCCACGTCAATGAAGATAGCGGGTTTGGCATAACCGCTGGCATCGACAATCGTGTCAATCTTAGCGACCTTTCCGCTGACAGACGAATGGATAGCTGCTGATACAAAACCACCGGGTTCGGCAAGCTTTGTACCCACTTTCACTACATCACCTTTGGCTACAACAGGCTTGGCTGGAGCACCGATATGCTGCCCCAACAGGATAACGGCCTTTGCCGGAACCTCTGCCTTAATGATAGGCTGATGTGCTGAAAGTTTATTTTCGTGTGGATGAACTCCACCAATTGAAAATGTCTTCAACATACAATTCTGTATTTTATAGTCGTTTTATTTACTTATTAATTTATGCCTCTGCTTTCGGAGCTTCTGCTACCTTCGGAGTTGCTTCTACTTTCTTTGCAGCCGGAGCAGCATCATCAGCCTTCGGTTTGCGTGGCGGGAAATTGAGCGCAATGATTGTGTTTTGCGGACAAACCTCCTCGCACTTGCGACAAGATTTACACTTGTTGGGATCAATATAAGCCAGATTGTTTTCCAGCGTAATAGCTTCGAACGGACATACCTTCACACACTTGCCACAACCGATACAAGCCACGGTACAAGCCTTGCGTGCTACAGCACCCTTATCCTTATTTACACACTGCACATATACGCGACGTGACTTCTTGCCTTGCGGACGAATTTCGATAATAGACTTCGGACAAGCCTTGACGCATGCTCCACAAGCCGTACACTTTGCTTCGTCCACTTCAGGAAGACCGGTTTCGGGGTTCATGTGGATAGCATCGAACTGGCAGGCAGCCACACAGTCACCACAGCCTAAGCAACCAAAACTACAACCTGTCTCACCACCATAAAGAGAAGCGGCAATAGCGCAACTCTTTGCTCCATCGTATTGATTCACACGAGGGCGATTAGCACAAGTTCCATTACATCTCACCACTGCAACCATAGGCTCGGAAGCAGCAGCATCCAAACCCAGGATTTCAGCAACCTGCGTCATGACAGCCTGCCCGCCTACCGGACAAAACTTGCCTTCCAGCGAACCCGCCTTCACACAAGCGTCTGCAAATCCGCCACAACCGGGGTAACCACATCCTCCGCAGTTTGCCTGGGGCAAGACTTCTGCCACCTGCGCAATTCGCGGATCTTCATACACGGCAAATTTCTTGGAAGCCATATAAAGGATAGCGGCAGCTACCAGCGCTATAACTCCCAATGAAATCACTGCAATCAGAATTACATTCATAAATTAGTTGTTTATTAATTATTTGTTTTATGTATTAGCTAGTTCATCGGTTGTATTGAAAATGAGAACTTCTTTCCCAATCGTGACTTGTTCAGCCACAATATATAATAATAAGGTATAAGAAGCGCCAACGAGCAAAGCGCAGAACGCAACTCGTCATTCCAAATAACCATAAAAATGAATAAAGAGACAATTAAAACGAGGAAAGGAAATACGAAAGCCAACAATACCGCCATTGCCCCCATCGAGAGTTCTCCTACCACCCATACGCGGTCGCCGGGTTGATACGAAGCAGCATCAGCATCTGTTATATCAATAAGTTTTTCTTTGGTATCAGCAGAGCTACAATGCCCCTTTACACTACATGAAGCGCATGCTGAAGTTTGGATTATTCTCACCTTCAGATGAGAACCATTTATGTTTTCCACAATACCTTGATGTCTTATAGTATTCGCCATTTTGCAAAGTGAGCATTACAAATCGCGGCAAATTTACGCATTATTTATGAACTGCAAACCTTTCGAATACTTTTTATGTGCACGTAAACGTTCTTTTTCCCTTTTTTATGAGGTTTTTCTTCATTTTTTCTATTAAAAGACATAAAAAACGCCCCATTGTCATCCAACGGAGCGTTCTTTTTATTTATTAACGACCTGTATAGTTACCATTTGTAATTGATGCCGAAGCTTAATAATTCTTTTACCTGAAAATAGCTATCTCCTTCTGTCGGGCGGGAACTATCATCATAGCGGGCATGTACGTAGAGCTTGGTAGAAAGATAACGGTTCAGCACAAAGTTTACAGTATTTTCCCACTCGATGCGCGTCCATTCATAACTGGTCTGGAAATCCAGGCGAGAATCCAACACAATAGTAGGAATGATGGTCCACGAAAGCGTCGGTTGCACCTGCGAACCGAAGTTATGCTTCACACTCTTACCTTCGTCCAGACCAAAACTGACTTCGTTTACATCCTTGTTTCCTATATAGCGCATCATATACGTCAAGGGAGCCATGAAAACAGACAAACTGAATTTCTTCTTCTTCAACTTGTAGTCCATACCGATACTGCTTGTCCAGTCGGCCGGAGCAAAGAAAGCAGAAACCAGTTCTTCGCTATTCGCTTTGTAACCGTTAACGAACTGAGTCTTAAATTCCGTAGTAATTGTATAGTACCACTTCGATGCAGCCTGAATACCTATCTTACTATACAACCGGAGTTGGTCGGTACTTACCAAATAGTTATGGTACTCATCCGACGGTGCCGAACTGAAACCTAACTTGGCATCCAGCAAATTCTCCCATTGAATCTTCTCCTGGTCGTTGTAATTGGCAAACAACTGCAGATTGGCAAGCAGAGCATTCGTGCTCTCCCCACCCTTATACCAGTTGTCGGAAATGTAGTTCTGAGTAAATTGCAGCGAACCGTTTCCACCCGTCACCCACCAGTTGGGTTTGTGGATTATGACTTCCGCGTCCTCTTTTACCCTTATCATGTCTTCTTTTCCAAACAATTTTACGACGGATGGTTTAGAAGAAACCTCTTTCTCTATATTATCCCTATAGCTGCGGCGCTTCATTATCTCTCTTTCGGTTCTTACCACCAGATTAGGATAATCTACATAAGTGCCCAGCAAAGTACGATCCACAATCTTATTGGCCCTTTTCTTCGAGGTGAAGCTCAACGTATCTATCGGTAACAACTCACGTGTCAGAGCCGGAACCGTATCAGGCTTCTGAAAGCTCCATCTCAGCTTGGAATAGCGCCTCATGGGAGCATAATAATAAGTAAGGGGAAGGAATAAGCGATAGTAATCAGGACTGAGAGTTATATAACGCTCCGGTGTAGTAGGATCGTTCAGATAATCCAAAACGCCAATATGTTTTTCATACAACACCGAAACTGTATCCAGCCTATAACGAGTACCTTCCGGCTTCAGTTTCAAGATCATATATTCACTCATTATCCCTGATAAAGTATCAGCCTTAGCGGTTGTTTTCTGTTTTACATTCTTTATGGCGGGCTCCGCCACATCCTGCGCCATCATCGACGAAGAAATCATTGCGGCAATCACCCAAATTGAGATGTGTCTATTCTTCATAATTCCTAAAACCTATGATTTGAGTGCAAATTTAGCTGAAAATGTTTAGAATACATAGAAAAACAATTAGAAAACCGAAGAAACGTATCGAAAACTAAATGAAAAACGGAAGAGTGCTTCTTCGATGAAATCGTATTTTTTAATAATTGTTTTACCGAAACTTTCTGTACTTCCTCTTTTTTTTATAATTTTGCGCTTTTTAAGTCTGTTGTGTACCAACGGGTACATTTACAATGAGTAACAATTAATAAAACAATATAGTTGTGGGAGAAACAAAGTATATTTTCGTCACCGGTGGCGTTGCCTCTTCATTAGGTAAAGGTATCATCTCATCCTCCATCGGTAAGTTGCTGCAAGCAAGAGGTTATAAAGTAACCATCCAGAAGTTTGACCCGTATATCAACATCGACCCGGGCACGCTGAACCCTTATGAACACGGTGAATGCTACGTAACGGTAGATGGCCATGAAGCCGATCTCGACTTAGGACACTACGAACGTTTTTTAGGTATTCAAACCACTAAGGCCAATAATATTACAACCGGACGTATCTACAAAAGCGTCATCGACAAAGAGCGCCGGGGTGACTATCTGGGAAAGACCATCCAGGTTATCCCTCATATCACGGATGAAATAAAGCGGAATGTAAAGCTGCTGGGAAACAAATATAAATTCGATTTTGTTATTACCGAAATCGGTGGTACGGTAGGTGATATCGAGTCCCTTCCGTACTTGGAAAGCATCCGTCAGTTGAAGTGGGAACTGGGTAAAGATGCACTGTGCGTACACCTTACTTATGTACCCTACCTTGCCGCTGCCGGTGAGTTGAAGACCAAGCCTACCCAGCATTCTGTTAAAGAGTTGCAAAGTGCCGGTGTTCAGCCCGATGTCCTGGTACTCCGTGCAGAACACCATCTGAGTACCAATTTGCGCAAGAAAGTAGCCCTCTTCTGTAATGTAGACGAGAGTGCAGTTGTGCAGAGCTATGACGCCCCGACCATTTACGAGGTGCCCATTATGATGCAGGAACAAGGACTGGATGTTACCATCCTGAAGAAAATGGGACTTCCGGTAGGCGATACTCCGGGCTTGGGCCCATGGCGTGCCTTCCTCGAACGTCGTCATAAAGCAGAAAGTACAGAACCACTGCACATTGCCCTGGTAGGTAAATACGATCTGCAAGATGCATACAAGTCTATCCGCGAATCCCTGTCGCAGGCCGGAACTTACAACGACCGCAAAGTGTCGGTAGACTTTGTGAACAGCGAAAAGCTGACGGAAGAGAATGTAGAAGAAGCATTGAAAGGCATGGCAGGCGTACTGATAGGACCGGGCTTCGGCGAACGCGGTATTCCTGGCAAGTTTGTAGCCATCAAGTATGCACGTACGCACAACATTCCTACTTTTGGCATTTGCCTGGGTATGCAATGCATGGCTATCGAATTTGCCCGCAACGTGCTGGGCTATGCCGATGCCAACTCACGCGAAATGGATGAAAAGACTCCCCATAACGTCATCGACATCATGGAAGAGCAGAAGTCTATCACCAACATGGGTGGAACCATGCGTCTGGGTGCTTACGAATGCGTATTGCAAAAAGGCAGTAAAGTATACAAAGCATACGGAACCGAACACATTCAGGAACGCCACCGCCATCGTTATGAGTTCAACAATGCCTATAAGGACGAATACGAAGCAGCCGGCATGAAGTGTGTGGGTACCAACCCCGAATCGGATCTGGTAGAAATCGTTGAGATACCTGAATTGAAATGGTTCATCGGTACGCAGTTCCATCCCGAATACAGCAGTACGGTATTGAACCCGCATCCGTTGTTCGTAGCATTTGTAAAAGCCGCCATCGAAAACGAAAACGATAATAAATAAAATTTGTAATTAGTAATTTGTAATTAACAGAGAATGGACAAAAACACCATCACAGGTCTTGTTTTAATAGCTATCTTGTTAGTAGGTTTCAGTTTTCTGAGCCGTCCCAGCCAGGAGCAACTGGAAGCCCAACAGCACTACTATGACTCCATTGCCCAGGTGCAGCAACGCGAAGAAGCCTTAAAAGCTAAATCGGAAGCAGCCCTGGCCAACGAAAAAGGAACAGAAGTAGCAGTTGACTCCACCACCCTCTTCTTCGACGCCCGTCAAGGAACCAACTCGCAAGTGACCATCCAGAACAACCTGGCAGAGATTACGGTAGATACAAAGGGCGGACGCATTGCTTCGGCCACGCTGAAAGAGTATATGGGACAAGACAAGAAGACTCCCGTCACATTATTCAGCGGTGACGATGCTTCCATGAACTTTCTCTTCTATAATAAGAAGGAAACCATTCAGACGGAAGACTACTACTTCACCGCAGTGAACCGCACGGACAGCACTGTCACCATGCGCCTGTCGGCAGACAGCAACAGCTACATCGACTTTACGTATGCCATGCGCAACGGCACCTACCTGATAGACTTCACCATCCAGGCAGTCAACATGGAAGGCAAGCTGGCAGCCAGCAACAATTATGTCGACATTGAATGGGCACAACGAGCCCGCCAGATAGAGAAAGGTTATACGTACGAAAACCGTCTGTCCGAACTGACCTATAAGAAGACCGGAGAAGGCACCGACTACTTGTCCGCCAACAAGAACGACGAGAAAGAAGTTCCCGAACGCTTGGACTGGATTGCTTTCAAGAACCAGTTCTTCTCTACGGTATTCTTGGCCGACGCCGATTTTGAAAAGACCAAGCTGACTTCAAAGATGGAGGCTCAAGGCAGCGGTTACATCAAGGACTACTCGGCAGAAATGAGTACAAAGTTCGATCCGACCGGCAAAGAACCCACACAGTTGTTCTTCTACTTTGGCCCGAATCACTACAAGACGCTGACTGCTCTCGATAAAGGTCGCACAGAGAAATGGGAGCTGAACCGCTTGGTTTACCTGGGCTGGCCGCTTATCCGCTGGATAAACAAATGGCTCACTATCAACATCTTCGACTGGTTGTCCAGCTGGGGTCTGAGCATGGGTATCGTGCTGTTGCTGATGACGCTGATTGTAAAGGCTGTAGTATTCCCCGCAACATGGAAGACGTACATGTCATCGGCCAAGATGCGTGTACTGAAGCCGAAAATCGATGAGATTGGCAAGAAATATCCCAAGCAGGAGGATGCGATGAAGAAGCAACAGGAAGTGATGGGGCTATACAGCCAGTACGGTGTCAGTCCGATGGGAGGATGCCTTCCGATGTTGTTGCAGTTCCCTATCCTGATGGCGTTGTTTATGTTCGTGCCGAGTGCAATCGAACTCCGTCAGCAGAGTTTCTTGTGGGCGGATGACCTCTCCACATACGATGCGTTCATCAACTTCCCGTTCCATATCCCGTTCTTGGGCAACCACCTCAGCTTGTTCTGCTTGCTGATGACGGCAACCAATATATTGAACACGAAGTACATGATGCAACAGCAAGATACGGGAGCCAATCCTCAGATGGCAGCCATGAAGTGGATGTCGTACCTGATGCCCGTTATGTTCTTGTTCATCTTGAACGACTATCCTTCGGGATTGAACTATTACTACTTCATCTCTACATTGATCAGTGTGGTAACAACGCTCATCATGCGGCGAACCACCAACGAAGAGAAACTTCTTGCCCAAATGGAGGCCAACAAGAAGGACCCGAAGAAGATGAAGAAAACCGGTTTTGCTGCCCGCCTCGAAGCGATGCAAAAGCAGCAAGAGCAGATGATGAAAGAAAAACAGAATAAGAGATAATCTCTATTCAATATATTCTTTTGCTGAAAGCCGGACAATGTATGTTGTTCGGCTTTTTTAATCTGAAGGAGAAAACAGATGGTCTGTTGAGCTGAAACGCATGGTCTATTGAGGTCAAACGCATCATCTGTTAGGGTCAAACGCATTATCTGTTTGAAACGGATACATCATCTATTTTTAAAGCACTTGAATTACATTCATTATAATATAAGATTTATAGATTATGCAAACTAAATACACCTACAAACAAATCTGGCTTATCGCCTACCCTATCCTTATCAGTCTGCTTATGGAGCAAATGATAGGTATGACAGACACCGCCTTTTTGGGGCGCGTAGGCGAAGTGGAGCTGGGAGCATCCGCTATTGCCGGCATCTTCTACGTAGTCATCTTCATGGTGGCATTCGGCTTCAGCATCGGGGCACAGATACTTATGGCAAGGCGCAACGGTGAGCAGCAATACCGCGAAATCGGTAATCTGTTCTATCAAGGCACCTACTTCCAGCTGGGACTGGCCACAGTCATGTTCCTGCTATGCTATTGCCTTGCACCGATGATACTGCGACGCATCGTCTCGTCCGACCATATTTACGAAGCCGCCATCAGTTACCTGAACTGGCGTATCTTCGGCTTCTTCTTTACCTTTGCAGCAGTTATGTTCCGCGCATTCTTCCTGGGCACCACGCAGACCAAGACTTTGACGCTGAACTCTATCGTGATGGTATTGAGCAATGTCGTACTCAACTATATCCTTATCTTCGGTAAGTTCGGAGTACCTGCCCTCGGCATTGCCGGAGCAGCCATCGGTTCTTCATTGTCCGAGTTGATTTCACTGGTATTCTTCATCCTGTATACCCGTTATCGCATCGATATCCGAAAGTATGGACTAGACAAGATACCGGGCATCCGCCCGGAGATTCTGAAACGAATGCTGAACGTTTCATTGTGGACGATGGTACAGAACTTCTTCTCCCTCTCCACCTGGTTCCTGCTCTTCCTATATATAGAACATCTGGGAGAACGTTCGCTGGCCATTACCAATATCATCCGTAATGTTTCGGGTATTCTTTTCATGGTGATGATGGCCTTTGCTTCAACCTGCGGTTCGTTGGTAAGTAACCTTATCGGTGCGGGAGACATACGCTATGTTCAAGGCACCATACGCCAGCACATACGCATCGCTTATGTGTTTGTACTTCCGTTTGCCCTGTTCTTTGCATTGTTCCCGAATCTGATTCTGAGTGTGTATACCGACATTCCTGCACTGAGGGAAGCTGCTGTACCCTCGCTCTGGGTACTTTGTTCGGCATATCTGTTCCTGGTTCCTGCCAATGTTTACTTCCAGTCGGTATCGGGAACCGGAAATACACGTACCGCCTTGGCGCTGGAAATGATAACGCTTGCCATCTACGTCTGTTACATCACGTACATCGTCTCTTATCTGAAGCTCGATGTTGCGTTTGCATGGACGTCGGAGCATGTATATTCCATCGGTATTTTAACGCTTTGTTATTTCTACATGAAGAAAGGGAAATGGAGTCAGAAGAAGATTTAAAATATTTCTGTATCTTCGCAACATAATAAATATACGACGGATATTCATCAAACACTAATTATATGAAACAAGTAAACCTATTGTTTATGTCAGCAGCAATGACATTGGCCTCCTGCGGAGGAGCGAAAGATGCCGGGCAACCGGATGCAGCAGCGCTTATCCAGCGTTCGGACATCAAGATCGAAGGCAAGAGTATGACACCCGAAGCCCTTTGGGCGATGGGACGCATTGGCAGCGTAGCCGTATCTCCCGACGAGAAACAGATTGCCTACACCGTATCTTATTACAGTGTACCGCAGAACAAAAGCAACAGCGAAGTATTCGTTATGAATGCCGACGGCAGCAGTAATACGCAAATTACCCGTGATGCCTGGCAAGAAGGAGAACCTACCTGGATTAAAGACGGCAAGAAGATTGCTTTCCTTTGCAACGAAAGCGGCAGCAGTCAGGTATGGGAAATGAATCCCGACGGCAGCGGACGTAAACAGTTGACCGAATATGACGGAGATATCGAAGGCTTCTCCTTCTCTCCCGACGGCAAGAAATTGCTCTTCATCGCCCAGGTGAAGACCGTGAAGAGCACTGCCGATAAACATCCTGATCTGCCAAAGGCAACCGGTATCATCGTAACCGACCTTATGTACAAACATTGGGACGAGTGGGTGACGACTGCCCCCCACCCCTTCGTTGCCGACTTCGACGATAACGGCATCAATAACGTAACCGATATTCTGGAAGGCGAACCTTACGAAAGTCCGATGAAACCTTGGGGTGGTATCGAGCAGCTGGCATGGAGTCCGTCTTCTGATAAAGTAGCCTATACTTGTCGTAAGAAGACCGGGCTGGCGTATGCCATCTCCACGAACTCCGACATCTACATCTACGACCTTGCCAGCAAGAAAACCGTAAATATCACCGAAGAAAACAAGGGTTACGACACCAACCCGCAGTATTCTCCCGACGGTAAATACATTGCATGGCAGAGTATGGAGCACGACGGTTACGAAGCCGATCTGAACCGTCTGTTCATCATGAACCTCGAGACCGGTGAAAAGCGTTTCGTCAGCAAGGCGTTCGAATCAAATGTAGACGCTTTCTTGTGGAATAAAGACTCTCAAAGCATCTATTTCATCGGCGTATGGCACGGTGAGACACAGATCTACAACATCAACCTTACCGACAGCGATAAGCTGACTCAGCTTACCGATGGCATGTACGACTACGCTTCTCTTGCCCTCTGCGGCGACAAAGTGATTGCCAAACGTCACTCCATGAGCATGGGTGATGAAATCTACGCCGTAGCCAATTCCCGCAACGGCGATGCTTTTGCCGAAGCTACACAGTTGACTTTCGAGAACAAGCAAATCTACGACCAACTGGAAATGGGTAAAGTGGAAGCCCGCTGGATGAAGACTACCGACGGCAAGCAGATGCTAACATGGGTAATCTATCCGCCTCAGTTCGACCCGAACAAGAAGTATCCTACCCTGCTCTTCTGCGAGGGTGGTCCTCAAAGCCCCGTCAGTCAGTTCTGGAGCTATCGTTGGAATTTCCAGATCATGGCGGCAAACGATTATATTATCGTAGCTCCCAACCGTCGCGGTCTTCCGGGCTTTGGTGTAGAATGGAACGAAGCTATCAGCGGCGATTATGGTGGTCAATGCATGAAGGATTATTTCACTGCAATCGACGAAGTTGCCAAAGAGCCTTTTGTGGATAAAGACCGTCTGGGTTGTGTCGGCGCCAGCTTCGGAGGTTTCTCCGTATATTGGCTTGCCGGACATCACGACAAACGTTTCAAGGCTTTCATCGCTCACGATGGTATCTTCAATATGGAAATGCAATATCTGGAAACAGAAGAGAAATGGTTTGCCAACTGGGATATGGGCGGCGCTTACTGGGAAAAGAACAACGCTACGGCTCAACGTACTTTTACCAACTCTCCGCATCTCTTCGTCGACAAATGGGATACTCCTATCCTCTGTATCCATGGCGAAAAGGACTTCCGTATCCTTGCCAACCAGGCAATGGCTGCCTTCGATGCTGCCGTGATGCGTGGTGTTCCTGCCGAATTGCTGATCTATCCCGATGAAAATCACTGGGTGCTGAAACCTCAGAATGGCGTACTGTGGCAACGCACTTTCTTTGAGTGGTTGGATAAATGGCTGAAGCCGGGTAAATAAAAAGACTCTCAAAGGGTATAAACTGACAGTCCCCGATTCTTTCATTAAGAATCGGGGACTGTTCTGTTATGTTTTATAGGTTTACTTATTCAGATGAAGGCGGAAGTATTTCTTCATAAACAGAATGTAAACCAAACTTAATAGTAGAACGCAACCTATTAAATACGTATATGCATATTCTTGATAGTAAATATATCCTATGATAATAATAGCTTGCACCAGCATATAAATGGAGGAAACCAGCACATGAGGTAATTTCAACTCATTCGCCATAATCTGATACAAATGCTTCCGATGCGGCAAACCGATATTCTCATGGAGCATCAGCCGATGAATGATAGTCAGAACACTATCTACACCATAAACGGACAATAAGACAATCCAACTGAAATCACCAGTCTGAATGATTAGTCTGCCTATCAGGAAAAGAAGGATGAAGGCAATGCTCACAGAACCCACATCACCGGCAAAGCACTTCGCCTTCTTACGGAAATTGAAGAAGCAGAAGACAAGAACGGAACAAATAACGGTATAGATGAAATCCGCTTCCACAAAAGTCACCACCTCCTTATTGACATAAGCCAATGCAGTAAGAATAACCAGAGAATAACCGCCAGTTATTCCATTGATGCCATCCATAAAGTTGTAAGCATTGATAATGCCCGTGCAGACTATCAAGGCAATGAGTATCCACCACCACGACAAGGAAAACAGTCCCCACTGATAAAACATCAAAGCCATAGCCGAGAAATGAAAAAGCAGTCTTGTCATTTGTCGGGTAGATTTTATGTCATCCACAAAACTGATGAACGTCACCAGTGTCAAGGCCAGCAGGAACCAGGGATATTCAAAGCCACTCGTCAGGAAATAGGCCAATGCACCGAAATAGAAGATAATTCCACCACCACGCAAAGTCACTTTCGTATGAGAACTACGTTCATTGGGTTTGTCAATGATATTACACTTATCGGCTATCCTAAAATAAAAAAGTTCTGCTAAAAAGAGCAGAACTAATATAATCAGATAATACATAACAGTATTTTCCTCTTTAATCTTTAATTGTTAATTTATGAATGATTTTATCGTTCTTACTATCCCCTCCTCTGCCCTAACCGGCATCCTATCAATTCCCAAAGCTGCCTTAATCTTTGCATTACTCACCACATAGTTTTCCGTCAACTTACGCAAACGTTCCGTATTCAAAGGCAAATGGAGTAAGGTGCCCAATCCGGCACAACCT
>CABMPP010000022.1 GCA_902388495.1 uncultured Bacteroides sp.
ACCTTAAATCTTAACGAAATTAACGGTTTTTTATTACCTACGAAGTAACGGAATACTTATAACAAAAAAGTATAAGAAAGGAACACCAAATGCGAGATTATTCACTTTTTTAATTTTTTAAATTTATAAATTTAAAGTTTTCTATTATGAACAAGAAGTTTCTAAGTGTAATCCTGTTCAGTGCTTTAATGGTAGGCACCGCAGGAACGTTCACGTCTTGTAAGGACTATGATGACGACATCGAGAACCTAGACAAGAAGAGCAGTGACTTAAGCACACAATTATCAACTTTGCAGTCTGCTTTGGATGCTGCTAAGTCTGATATTGCTGCTGCTAAGTCTGCCGCTGATGCTGCCAAAGAAGCTGCTGCGACTGCAAAGTCAGAAGCTATACAGGCTGCTATTGACAAAGTAAATGAGATGCTGAAGGATGCTCCGGGCCAAGAGGCTTTGGATAAATTGGCAACTCAAATTACTGCTATTGAAACTGGATTAAACAAAATCAATGGTAAAGTTGATGCTTGGGATAATGCAGTTGCACAGTTGAAGATTCAGGAAGCTACTCTTAAGACTTACAAAGGTCTGATTGATGCCAATGCTACTGAAATCGGAAAGATAAATGATGCTATTGCAGCTATTAATGAAACATTAAATGCAACAGATAAGAGTGTAAAGGCTGTCGAGAAAAGTTTGGCAGGAATCTCTGCGCAAATTGCTGCAATTAATGAAGACTTGGTTACGATTCTGGGCAAAGAATTGAGAAGTATCGTTTTCTATCCGGATCTGTACACCGATGGTATTGAATCTACTGAGTATCCATTCGCATTGGATGTATATTTAACAAGTAAAGCTTTGACTGCTGCCAGTGATGGTAATGACGATGGAGCTACGCCTTATAGCATTCCTGCTAAGCAAGTAGTTTCATACTCTCCTACTACTACAACTTGGGAATTTAATCCAGTAATGACTGCATGGTATCATATGAATCCATCAAGCGCCGTTATTGATAGCAAAGACCAATTAAGTTTTGTTTCCAGAGATATTGAATCCATCACTCGTGCAGCAGGTAACGAATCTGCCGCAAAACCTGCTGTTCAGGGCTTCGATACGAAGACTAAACCGGGTATGCTGGGAGTACAATATTCTGCTATTGGCAAGAAGATCAGCGCAGATAAAGATTTGGTTTCTGCAATGGCACTTCAGGTAGATATCAAGAAAGCTGAAAAGGACACTACTATCACTTCTGATTATGCAGTCCTTTATCCGGCTAAGATAACAGCTGAAGCTATTGCATATAGCCAAAAGAATATTAAAGCCGTAAATTGTGCCAATACGGATTTTGACCAAGTTTATGAAACTGCTCAGGACGCTATCAAAAATGCTCCGACTTTAAAGGTAGAATATAATGGCTCTCTTGAACTGAAAGATTATCTTGCAATTCATTATAATCGCAGTAATGAAGCATTGGGTCTTACAGATACAAAAACTGCCGGTCAACATAAAGTGTGGGCCTATGGCGAAGAAGCTGCTTACAACTTGGAGTACAGATATTCATTAGTTGAATATACTGTAGGTAGAGCAAACACAGAAGTTCACAAGTATGGTAATGTAAACGCGACTACCGGTCACTTTGAACCACGTTATGTTGACAATAATGGTAACTCTATAGCTTCTGATGGCACTACTGGTATTTCTGCCGTAGGTAAGAAACCGGTTGTAAGAGTTGAAGTTATTGATAAGACTACTAAGAAAGTTGTGTTGGGTGGTTTTGTGAAGATCTTGATTGCTAAGACAGTGGAACCAATTGTTGCTCAACCATTTGATATGGGACAGATTTCTTATGTTTGCACTTATGCATATAAGAATCTGACATGGGCACAAATGTCTAATCAATTGCTTGAATTAGCTGCAGTATCTTCGAAAGCAGAGTTTGAGAAACAATATGAACTTGATCTTCGAAATGGTTCTTGGATGAATCCGGAAACAGGAGAAACAAACGATTATTGGGCTAATATTTGGGTAAAAGAGAAGGACGAATTTGTTCGTATGGATCAGTTGGCTAAATATAACAATGACAACTATTATTATGGACGTATTGAAGAGTACGGTAATCGCCAAGGCGTAGCTAATGATGAAATTTGGTGGGGTCTTAACTTGGAAGATAGAAATCATATCTATGCTGCAAATGACAATCATCAGGTAACAATTTATCTGCGCTACAAACCAACTGCTGATTTGAATGAGGAAGGTGGCTTGCCAAGCATCTTTGTTCCTCTGACACTGCAAGTTGTTAAACCTGCTGCTGACTACGGTAAGAAGATTGCAGAATATTGGTATGACGATATGAAGACTCAGCATCTGAATGTTAAGTACCCTGCTGATAATACTAACACAGAGAAATACATTGTTGACCTTGACAATGCATTCGATGGTAACCTCGTTAAGTTCACTTTGACTAATAATGCAAATGACACTCATACAGGTAAACCTATCTTCGCAAATGACTGGGCTAAGGCTGGATATATTTCTTATTGGTATTTCTTCGCTTGGGAAAATGACGGAGCAAAGATTGGTGACAGTGGTTATGAATATGACCTTGATGGAACCAAGGCTACTAACCCGTATCCTACTACTTTGTATGCAAAGAAAGGTAATGTAAGAGAGGTAATTGCAACTGTTGACCAGACTTCACAGACTGCCCTTGGTTGCGTTAGATATGCAAATGCCGATGCTCCTGTAGCAAATGATGTAGCAAAATTATTATTGAATGCATGGACTCATGATGACGCAAAGAACGCTTATTCGCCGATAGTTGGTATCCGCGCTTTCAATGAAGGTTGTGATATTACTTTAGATGATAAATATCGTTTCAATGCACGCTTCCAACGTCCTATCGACGCAACTGACCGCAAAAACGGAAAGTTCACTGATGCTGAAGCCAATGGTTCTACCATCGATATCGCTAACATATTGGACTTCGAAGATTGGAGAAATGCCAAGTTTATCGACTTCAGCAAATCACCGATTGACTATAAAAATGCATGGTTGTTTGCTTACTATGATGTGAAAGGAGTTACGGTTAATGTTACAGGCATCACCACTACAATGAGTAGCGGCACATTGGGTACAACCAAACTGGTTGATGTGACTAAGCAAATCCAATTCTCTCATATCGATGGAAACGGTAATGAAGTTTCTTATCTTGGAAAGAAAGATGCATCAGGTTTGTTCGTATACAATCCATTTGTTTCAAAAACTACATTTGACTTATCTGCCTACAATACTGCTGCGCAAGGCACACAGGCTACATTCAATGCAGTTAAGAAAGCATTAGGTCAAATCAAGTATGAAAACAACGGTAATAATGTAAAAGAATTTAAGGTTCGCATTCCTATTGCAATAGAATATGAATGGGGTGTAATCAATACATCTATTGACTGTGACGTTGTAAATACAATGGGTAACTAATTTGAGTAAACGTTAATAACGTATACCTTTAAAGAGGAAGGAGGGAGTGTTGGGTTATCCACACCCCTCCTTTTTAATATAAGATTGTTATGATAAAAATAAAATCTTTATTTAATATATTGTTCTGTTTGGGGCTTGTTCACACTATAACCTCTTGTAACAATAAAGAGGCTATTAAAACAAGTAAGCAGGAGAGTTTTGTCAATACATTGACAGCAGCGGATACTACTACTGTACTGAATTTGGCAGCTCAATGCATGGACCTTTTGAAAGGTAATCATGTGGAAGAGGCTTTACAAATGATGTACTCTATGACAGAGAATAAACTTGTTCCAATTTCGGAGGAACAAAAGCAACAATTAAATGGCAAATTTAGAATGTTTCCTGTATTACAGTATGACTTGGACGGCTATAATTTTGCTTCTGAGACGAATAATGTCATAAAATACAAAATAGAGTTTTTTCCTCATAAAGACCAGAATGACAAAACACCTAATACCATAGGATTTATGTTCGTTCCAGTTCACATAGATGGGAAATGGCATTTGACAGTTCCCAAAACCAATTAATCCATATTTCAAATTACTACTATTGGAAGGCATGAGTTTTCAAACTTTACCATCAAAAGCAGGGATTTTGGTAATATAAAGAAAGGAAGAGTAAAAGATAAAGAAGGAAATAAGTATAGATAGAATGAGGCAAACAAAACCCACTGTTTTTTGTTGTTTAATATAAATCTAACAAATAATGATTAATTAAGCGAACCATAAAAAATAAAAACAGATGAATATGCAATTAAAAAGAAATCTTATGCTCGTGGCTATAAGCCTGAGCACTTTAGCCGTATCGGCACAAAATACTCAGTCTTCCGGACAAGTAACAGAAGAAGGTAAAACAGCATTTAAACCTCATTGGTATATGCAAGTACAAGCAGGTGCAGCCCAAACTGTTGGGGAAGCCAGTTTTAAAGACCTGATATCTCCTACAGCAGCTCTTTCGGTCGGATATAAGTTTAACCCTTTGTGGGGGATACGTGCAGGCGTGAGTGGTTGGCAGGCAAAAGGCAAATGGGTTATACTCCCCGACTCATATAAATTTAACTACCTGCAAGGAAATGTGGATGCTACACTTGATTTGAGCAACTTGCTCTGCCATTATAATCCGAAACGTTTCTTTAACGCCTATATGTTTTTAGGAGTAGGAGTTGCCGGTGGATTCAATAATGACGACGCCGTTGCATTGGATGAAGCAGGATACCACATGCAATATCTCTGGAGTGGTAAAAAAGTCTTTGTAGCCGGCCGCGGAGGATTGGGTGCCAACTTGCGTCTGAGCAACCATGTATTCTTCAATCTTGAGGTGAATGCCAATGTTCTTTCGGATAAGTTTAACTCCAAAAAGGCCGACAATGCCGACTGGCAGCTTAATGCATTGGCTGGTTTTACCTTTAAGTTCGGGAAGAGTGGCAAAAAGCCTAAACCTGTCGTCTCTTATGATATAGCCCCAACTCCTGTGGAAACAGTAGTAGAAGTTAAGCAGGAACCGGCACCGGTTGTTACTCCTGCCCCGGTAGAAGAGAAAAAAGAGGAAGTAAAACCGCTGACTGAGAATATCTTCTTCAAGATTAACTCTGCTGTAATACGTTCTTCTGAAGAGAACAAAATAGCTGATTTGGTAGCATTCCTGCAAAAGAATGAGGAAGTGAAAGTCTCCATTTGCGGATATGCAGACGCTGCAACCGGTACAGCTTCCATCAATCAGCGATTGTCAAAAGAGCGCGCATTGGCTGTTGAGAAGGCTTTAAAAGCAAAAGGCATTGCTGCTGATAGAATAACCGTTGACTTCAAGGGAGATAAGGTACAACCGTTCTCTAAGAATGAAGAAAATCGTGTGGCGATTTGTATTACCGAGTAGGAAGCAGATCGGGTTGCTTTCATAATAATTAAAGCTGTACTGTAATAATCTACATATTAGATTTCAGTACAGCTTTTTTATTTAAATACTCTCCGTTATGAATTATGCCTGATAAGATTCATAAATTCCTCCCTCGTCTTGGCCTGATTGAAGGCCCCGGTAAAGTCGGAAGTTGTTGTAATGGAGTTCTGTTTTTCAACGCCTCGCATCTGCATACACATGTGCTTGGCCTCTACCACTACCATTACGCCTAATGGGTTCAAGGTTTCCTGAATGCACTCTTTGATTTGCAGTGTCATGCGCTCCTGCACTTGCAGGCGATGGGAGAAAATATCGACTACGCGGGCTATTTTACTCAGCCCGGTGATGTAACCATTAGGAATATATGCCACATGAGCCTTTCCGTAGAACGGAAGCATGTGATGTTCACAAAGAGAGAAGAAATCAATGTCTTTCACAATTACCATCTGACTGTATTCTTCCTGAAATTTGGCAGAACGGAGCACTTCGTGCGGGTCCATATAATACCCTTTTGTCAATGACAACATAGCCTTTGCCACCCGTTCCGGTGTCTTCAGCAAACCTTCGCGTTCGGCATTTTCGCCCAATAGAGTAAGAATCTTGTGATAGTGTTCTTTCAGTTCATCCAATGCGGGAGATACAATTTCTTCTTTTCCTAACATGATTGATTTTTATAAGGGAATGTTTATCTGCTCTTTTACAATCGAAACTTCTTTGAATACACCGGTAGCACGCAACTGACGCATCATTGCATCCGCTTCTTCAATACTACGGTAATCTCCTACACGGCACAGCCAACGGGGAAGATCGAAAAAAGTATAAACAGCAAGATCCGGAAAATATTCCTTAATGCGGGAAGCCACAGAAAAGGCTTCATTCTTGGCCTGGCGGGTATTATTTCCCGCATAAACCTGTACGCGGTAGCCCGAGCTCTTAATCACTTTCCGATCTTCTGTACTGGTGGGGATATACTCCGAACCGATTAATGCCGCAATACGGGCATCTTGATGGATGGTCACCTTGCCTTGTCCCGGTACGTTACGTTCCAGGCTCTTTACAATATTATTCTGCGCTACAGAAAGGGTTGCAAAAGCAAAGCATGCAACTAAAAGTAAACCAAGCTTCTTCATAATTGATAATTGATAATTGACAATTGATAATGGATAGTGGATAATGAATAGTGGAGATAATGGATAATTGATATCAACTCTCAACTATCCATTATCAATTATCCATTAATTAAAAGCGTCGATAATACCCTTGAAGTCAGAAACCTTCAAAGCAGCACCACCGATCAAACCGCCGTCAACATCCGGGTTGGCAAACAGTTCCTTCGCGTTAGAAGGCTTGCAGCTACCACCGTAAAGGATAGAGCAGTTATCAGCAATTTCTTTTCCGTACTTATCAGCAACTGTAGAGCGGATGAAAGCATGAATTTCCTGAGCTTGTGCCGGAGAAGCGGTCTTACCGGTACCGATAGCCCAAACCGGCTCGTATGCCAGAACGATCTTTGAGAAATCCTCAGCAGACAGAGAGAATACAGAAGCCAGCTGAGCAGCAACTACTTCATTCTGCTTTTCTGCTTCGCGTTCTTCCAGCACCTCACCGATACAGAAGATCGGAGTCAAGCCGTTAGCCAAAGCCAATTTTACTTTTTCTTCCAGGATTTCAACTGTTTCACCATAGTAAGCACGACGTTCTGAGTGACCCAGGATAACATACTTAGCACCTGTAGATGCAACCATAGCAGCCGAAACTTCACCGGTATATGCACCCGATTCCTTGTCTGCACAGTTTTCTGCACCAACACCAATCTTGGCAGCATCTACCAAAGGAGTAACAGATGCCAAGTGGATAAACGGAGTACAGATAATTACATCACAATTAGGCTTTTCGTTAGCCAAAGCTTCATTCAGTTCTTTTGCAAGAGCAATACCCTCCTGGAGGGTTTTGTTCATTTTCCAGTTTCCTGCAACAATGTTCTTTCTCATTTTGTTTTATTATTAAAAGGGTTAATATATTTTCCTCTTCGCTTCACAACCAGGATATCGACTCCAATCACCAGCATCAGCGGAAGGATGAACCACAGCAATACATAGCCGATGGTATTCACATCGCTTACCTGTTTCTGTTGTCCCAGTTCCAATTTATCCAAGCTGTCAGTCAGCACATATTCATCCGGCAACCGGCTGTCGCTCCATTTATTCAATATCGTTCCTTCCTTTATCAGCAACAAGCCGGGATTGGAACGGATAATGGTTTTGAGCGTAATATCATCCATCTGGCAGAAAGGATATTCCGCCCCAGTCTTATCACGCCATAATTCAATTTCATCTTCGGAAGATGACGTCAAAGCATAAAAACCATAGCCATATTCCGTACTATAGTCATAGATCTCATTGATAAGGTCGATATTGCTGTCATCTGCCTCTTCAATGCGATGGGCAACCAGCAGAAACGTATATCCCTTATCCGACAGCACACTGTCTGTTATGTCATCTCCACTATCCAGGCTCATCATTGAAAAGTCATGGATGGAAGGTTCATATCCTTTTTCTTTTAACACCGTACGTGCTTCGACAAATGTCCACGTACTATCCGGATAATTCTCCAATGTAAATTCTTGCCGTTTACCATCTTTCTCCAATACAAAGCGACTTTCGAATACACTTGGCTTGGCATTTTCCGGAATCTCCATACCCGCTTTGATATTCGTTCCTATTTTATAAGGGCGGAAATCAAGGATCGGCAAATCCCCCAGGCAATAAAACGAAAGTGCAAACACAAACAAGAATGTATACATGGAAATCATCCATTCCATCTTAGGAGTAATGAAGCGCAGTATCAAGTCCGGCCATTTAAAGACCGATACCGCTGCAATCAACAATACTATATTCTTGCCGAAAGTCTGCCAGTTGGTCAGCACCCAGGCATCACCGAAGCAGCCGCAATCGGAAACCGGATTTGCCAAGGCCAGATAAAGTGTCAGCGGCGTCATTACAATCATCAGCAACAGAGCCAGAGTAGATGCTACCTTGCGGCGTATGCCCAACAACAAGAAAACACCCACACAAAATTCCACAGCAGACAACGCTATGCCAAAGAATAACGGCAGATAAGACGGAAACCAGGATATTATGCCGAAAGCCGTCAGGTAATCCTGAATCTTATAGAAAGAGCCCAACGGATCGACCGCCTTCACAAAGCCGGAGAAAATGAATAAGGCTCCCAGCAAAAAGCGGCAGGCATTCACCCACACTCTTTCGACGATATGTTTCTTATCAGTCTCCAAATTCAATCTTAATCAAACCAAATACGGAATAGTTAATCATATCCATATAGTTGGCATCAATGCCTTCTGAAACCAGAGTTTGTCCGGCCAGGCTCTCGATCTGCTTGGTCCGGTAGATTTTCATCAATATCAAATCGGTATAAGAGCTGATGCGCATGCTGCGCCAAGCTTCATCGTAATCGTGATTTTTAGCGAGCATCAACTCCAGGGAGGTCTTGGCATACTTATCGTACAGTGCCAAAGCTTCTTCATTTGTCATATCAGCGGCCTCAGCATATCCCAGCTCCAATTGTATCAATCCGATAATACCATAATTGACTATAGCGATAAACTCGGAACGAATACCTTCGTCCACCAGAGTTACCCCTTTAGTCTCAATGCTTCTGATACGATTGGCTTTGATAAATATCTGATCGGTCACGGAAGACGGACGGAGAATACGCCACGCCGGACCGTAATCATGAAGTTTCTTGGAGAACAAATCACGGCAGATAGCAATGACGTGTTCAAATTGTTGCTTGGTATCTTTCATTTCCTTACAAATTGGGTACAAAGGTAGGAATATTTAAAGAAAAAAGAAAAAGAGGGCACTCTAAATTATATTAAAGTGCCCTCCTCTATAGAGATTGTTTACGTTTTATGAACAGCGCAATACTTGTCCCGGACGCAAAATGGTTTTACGCGTTATACGGTTCAGCTTGCAAAGTTTATCTATGCTCACTCCCTGACGGGCTGCAATTCGACCTAATGTATCGCCTTTCTTCACTTTATAGAACAAGCCCTCGCCCGATGCCATGCTACGTGCCGTACCGGAAGAACCTTTTGTCTTAGTGAAAGTATAAGCATCAGCAACAATATCTTGCTTTTCAAAATCGAACATGAGTGCGGGATTGATAGGAATTCCCAAGAAACGGGTTTCGAAATGGAGATGTGAACCGGTAGAACGTCCGGTATTGCCTCCTAATGCGATAGGATCACCGGCTCTTACCAATTCGTTGACATCCACCAATTGCTTGGACAAGTGACCGTAGACGGTTTCCAATCCGTTATCATGACGAATAACAACATATTTACCATATCCACGACGTCCCTGATTTTTAACGACACGTACTTTTCCATCAAAAGCTGCGCGGATGGTATCTCCTACATACACCTTGATATCCAAGCCATAGTGTGCTCTTCTTCTTCGGGGGCGATAACCGAATACATCGGTAATTTTATTATGCGTAGTGGGCATACAGAAACCGGTCAAATCGAATGTATAGCTCTCGGGGACGATTGCGTCACCATAAGCTTGCACGAATTCATTATTCCAGTTGGGGTACAAATCCAACCCCGGATACAAAGCTTGTTCTGCACGTATCTGTTTCTGTAAAGCCAGTGAATCTACACTTTTAAGTTTTCTGTCGATGGGAGCTTGGCGGGCAATCAGGTCCTGCGAGAAAGAATTCAAGCTAACCATTGCCGTTGCAGCTAATAAAACCGTTTTAATCCAATTAAAATTCATCCGTTTCGTCATTCATTTTGATATCCGTTGCAAGCATTCCGGCAAATCAAGCACCTCTTGTTTTACGCGAATATCCAGATTCATTTTTAAAAATTCTCCCAAAGGTAACACTTCTCTTCGAAAAACAACATCGGTTATTAACTATTTTTTCGATGCCGGACAATAAGGGAATACCGATAATAGCCTTTAAACCTTTATAAACAGGGGAATTACGCAGATACATGTTTTACAACATAAAACGTAAATAAAGCGTATGTTTAACCGTTTTTTAGCTGATAGCGGCCCAGTTAACATTCGTTTTCCTCAACAATTTCAACTGTCTCCATAAGACTTCATTCTCAGAAAGCACGCCATTAGGATCGGCATCTACCACTCCTTGAGCGATCCCACGAACATACTGCAACAATTGCCCGTCGCGGGCTATATCGGCAATTTTCAAATCAAAAGCAATGCCGCTCTGCTGTGTCCCTTCCAAGTCACCGGGACCACGAAGTTTCAAATCGGCTTCCGCTATTTCAAAGCCATCGTTCGTACGCACCATTATTTCCAAACGCTTTCGTGTGTCTTCCGCCAATTTATAACCTGTCACCAGAATACAATAAGACTGATCGGCCCCACGTCCTACACGTCCACGGAGCTGATGGAGCTGGGACAGTCCGAAGCGCTCGGCATTCTCTATCACCATTACCGAAGCATTCGGAACGTTCACTCCGACTTCAATCACCGTAGTGGCCACCATTATCTGCGCCTCGCCGGACACAAACAGCTGCATCTGTGCATCCTTCTCGGCAGGTTTCATTTTTCCATGTACTTTGCAGACTTTGCATTCGGGAAACTCCTCACAGATATGCAAATAACCTTCTTCCAGATTTTTCAGGTCAATCTTCTCGCTCTCTTTAATCAACGGATAAACGATATAAACCTGCCTGCCTTCTTCTATCTGCTTGTGCATAGACTGGTACAGACTGGTCCGGCGATTGTCGAACTGATGCAGAGTGACAATCGGCTTGCGCCCCGGAGGCAGTTCGTCAATGACCGACACGTCCAGGTCGCCATACAATGTCATCGCCAATGTACGCGGTATCGGGGTAGCCGTCATCACCAATACATGAGGAGGCTGCACATTCTTCGTCCACAAACGGGCACGCTGGGCCACTCCGAAACGATGCTGCTCATCGATCACCACCAGACCGAGCGAAGCAAAATTCACCGTATCTTCAATAACGGCATGCGTACCTATCAAAATATGTATATCTCCCGTCAGCAGCCCCGAAAGAATTGCCTCACGCCGCTTGCCTCTGATAGAGCCGGTCAGTAGTTCCACACGGACATCCATACCATACAGTAATTCGCAAACGGTTTCGTAGTGCTGGTTTGCCAAGATTTCGGTAGGAGCCATCATGCAAGCCTGGAAACCATTGTCGAGCGCCATCAGCATACTCATCAATGCCACCAGCGTCTTCCCGCTTCCGACATCCCCCTGCAACAGACGGTTCATCTGTTTTCCCGAACCCACATCCCGGCGAATCTCCTTCAAGACACGCTTCTGGGCATTGGTCAGTTCAAAAGGGAGATTGCGGGAGTAGAAAGTATTGAATACCTCCCCTACTTTCTCGAATATATATCCACGATATTTCCGCTGACGATCTTTCGCATAGCGCAGTATGTTCAGCTGGACGTAGAAGAGTTCTTCAAACTTGAGCCGGTATTGCGCCCTACGCAGCAAATCGGCATTAGTCGGAAAATGAATATTGATCAGAGCCTCGGTCAGCGGTATCAGATGATATTCGGCAAGTATGGCGGCCGAAAGAGTTTCGGGCAAGGGTTCGCGCAGTTGCTGTACCACTGTATTCATCATCTTCTCAATCGCATGCGAATTGAGGGAGCTGCGTTTCATCTTCTCCGTGGTATTGTAATAAGGCTGCAATCCCATGGAAGACAATTTCAGTTCCGATGCCGAATCTATATCCGGATGAGCGATATTGATCCTTCCGTTAAAAACACTGGGTTTACCGAATACGACGTACTCCTGATGTACTTTATATTTCCCTATCAGATACTTGATGCCTTGAAACCACACCAGATCCACTACTCCCGTACCATCCGAAAAGTGGGCAATCAGTCTGCGCTGGCGGCCTTCGCCGGCTGTTTCGAAACTCAGTATCTCACCTTTCAACTGAATATAAGGCATCGTACCATCAATCTCCTGGACATAATAGATACGGCTGCGGTCTACATATTTATAAGGGAAATAATACAGTAAATCGTGCAAGGAATAGATGCCCAATTCCTTATTGAGCACCGAAGCACGCTGTGGCCCGACGCCCGACAGATATTTTATGTCACGCGTGGCTAAATCGAACATGAATCTATAAGAGCTGTGGCTATTTTTAAATCAAAAGGAGTGGTTATCTTTATATTTTCCCGGTTACCTGCCGTCAGAAAGACCGGCGTACCGAATGCTTCCACAACAGAAGCATCGTCTGTAAAATGAGAAGTATAGGATTGGTTATATGCTTCTTTCAATAGGCCGACATCAAATACCTGGGGAGTCTGCACCAGTTTATAGTCATCCCGGCTGACAGTCATGCTGCCTTCTCCTTCCAGATGCCGAACCGTTTCCACAATATCGATCACCGGAATAACCGCTTTCTTCTCCGCAGCCAAACTATAACAACGAGCAATCACTTCCTGCGACACAAACGGACGGACCCCATCGTGTACACCTACCACACCGGGAGTATTTACAAAAGCCAATCCGTTCTTCACGGAATGAAAACGAGTCTCTCCTCCATCTGCAATGACATGAGGCAATGAAAAACAATACTCCCGACACAATTGCAACCAGTAAGATTGCTGACTGTGCGGAAGTACTAATATAATTTGTATCTCAGGATTGTAGGTATAAAAAGCTTCCAAAGTGCGCATCAATACAGGCTTTCCTCCTATCGGAAGAAATTGTTTGGGAAGATCGGTTCCCATGCGCAGCCCTTTACCCCCGGCAACTATCAGAGCGTATTGTACCATTCAGATTAAATCATTCAACGCACATCGCCTCTTTCAGTTCCTGCACTTTTTCCTTGCCCAGCATAAGGTCTACAATTGCCAATGCAAACTCCATGGCGGCACCCGGTCCTTTTCCCGTAATGATATTGCCATCTCTTTCTACCGGAGCACCCGTGCACTCAGCACCTTCAAGATATTGCTCAAAGCCCGGATAGCAAGTAGCCTTTTTGCCCTTCAGCAATCCCAGCTTGCCCAGCACCATAGGAGCGGCACAAATAGCTGCAATAGGTTTGTTCTCTTGAGCAAAACGCAACACAAGATTACGCAGTTCGCCACATTTCTCCAACGTAGCAGCGCCCGGCATTCCACCCGGAAGCAAGATAAGCTCTGCATCATAAAAATCACAGTTCACGACATTCTTATCACACAGAACCGGCACGTCATGCGCCCCCGTTACGATTTCATCAGGGGTCACCGTTATCATCTCCACGTTTAATCCGGCACGTCTCATTACATCTACAGAAGTAAATGCTTCTACTTCTTCGAATCCGTCAGCAAAAAAAACATAAACTGTACCCATAATTGTTCCTCCTCTTATTTCAGATTAAAATAATACGTTATTGTTCCCGTCTGGTTATTCAATCCACTTACTGCATTGAAACGGGCTTTCCTGGCTGCATCTTCCGCTGCTTTCCGTAAAGCGGGGTTCACGGTATTCGTCTGGCGGTTGATACTGGTTGCTATTACATGTCCTGCCGGGTTTACGGTAATTGTCACTACTACCCTGCCCTCGTCCTGCACGTTATATACCGGACGCGGCAATCCGCCTTCACCGATAGAACGGCCGCCCAGGTTAAAGGTTCCGTAGCCTCCCGTTCCCGTAGTAGCTCCGGTCGCAGCATTACCCGTGGGACTACCTTGAATGCCCTCACCTTTCGTATCTCCTTTATCACCCATCTGCGCCCCTTTGCCAAAAGCTCCTGCAACCCGCTTGCGGGCAGCTTCCTCAGCAGCTTTGCGCTCCCGTTCAGCTCTCGCTTCAGCCTCTTTGCGTTCCCGCTCGGCTTTTGCTTCCGCCAGTTTACGAGCTTCTTCGGCTTTTTCCGCTTCCGTCTTTTCCGGCTTCTTCACCAGTTCTTTTTTCTTTGGCTCGGCTTTGGGTTTTATAGCAACGGTTTCTTCCGTTTCCTGCGTGATAATCTCTTGCTCAACGGTCTCTTGCGGTTGTGGAGCTGGGGGCGCCACTTCTTCCGGCATCACGTCTACCTTCACCAAAGAAGGATCGGCAGCACCCAATGCATCAGGCACTTCTCCCAGCATGACAGGAATACCATCTTCCTCAGAAGGTTCCGGCAGGGTAAATCCTACCAGTATCAAAAGGGCTATAATAGCGGCATGCACCAGGAGCGCACCCACTATACCTATATATCTTCCTTCTTTCTTCTGATTCACCATTGCATTTACAATTTGACAATGTACAATTTAATCTTCCGGTGGGCGCGTGGCCAGCACCATCTTAAATTTATTCTCGTTTGCAATATTCAGTACCTTCACAATTTCCCGGTAAGGCACTGTTTCGTCAGCATACAAAGCGACATACATTTCAGGTTCCTTCTCTGCACACGATTGCAGGAAGGAAGGCAGTTCCTCCAACGTCAGCAATTGCTCCTTATCATTACCGAAAGCCGCATAGAAGTTCAGGTCTTTATCGATAATGACCCTGGTCAACGGTTTGGCAGATGTCTGTTGTTTACCCTGCGGCAGCAGTACCTTGATAGCATTGGGCGATACTACCGTAGAGGTAATCATAAAGAATATCAGCAGCAAGAAGATGACATCCGTCATGGACGCCATACTGAAATTGGGTGATATTTTAGCTCTACGTTTTAGCATGGTTCATTCAGTAAATCCATGAACGCCATTGTCTTGGCCTCCATCTTATTGACTACTCCGTCTACCAGTGTCACCAGGTAGTTATAGGCAAACATGGCAATGATACCTACAATCAGACCGCCCACAGTAGTAATCATTGCTTCGTAAATACCACCGGAAAGCAGTGTAATATCGATATTGTTGCCTGCATTTGCCATCTCAAAAAAAGCACGTACCATACCCGTCACCGTGCCGAGGAAGCCAATCATGGGCGCACCACCCGAGATGGTAGCCATAATCGTCAGCCCCTTTTCAAGCTTTGCCACTTCTATGTTGCCCACATTCTCGATGGCTGCCTGCACATCATTGACCGGACGTCCCAGGCGACTGATACCTTTCTCAATCATACGAGCCGACGGCGTGTTCACGCTGCGGCAATAAGAGATGGCAGCTTTTATTTCTCCGGCCAGGATATAATCCTTAATCTTATCCATGAACATCGGGTCTTCCTTGCCCGCCTTACGAATCACATAATTGCGTTCGAACAGGATATAAAAACAAAGTACGGACAGGAGGCCGAGGACTATCATAATCCAGCCACCCTTGATGGCCATACTCCATAAGTTCATTTCGTCGTGAGCACCGAGCGGAGTCAATACCGGATTAGCACCTGCAATAGAATCAGTCAGTGCCGGGGCCACTTGGGCCAATAACATCATTGCATTCATTAGCGGAGACAATTTTTATATTCGTGAATGGTACGTTCCAGTCCCAGGTACAGCGCATCGCTGATCAGTGCATGGCCAATGGACACTTCGTCCACCCACGGGATGTTTTGATAAAAATAATTCAGGTTCGTCAAGCTCAGGTCATGACCGGCATTCACACCCAACCCCAAACTGCGGGCCACCTTGGCAGCTTCTACAAAAGGAGCTACTGCTGCTTCTCTTCCTTTCGGATAGGCAGTAGCATAGGGTTCGGTATAAAGCTCCACGCGGTCGGCACCGGCTTTGGCGGCATACTCTATCATTTCAGCATCGGCAGAAACGAATACGGAAGTACGGATGCCTGCATGGCTGAACTCATCCAAAACTTCGCACAAAAAGTCTAAGTTGATTTTGGTATCCCAACCGGCGTTCGAAGTTAGCTGTGTAGGGCTGTCGGGCACCAGTGTAACCTGGTGGGGCTTCACTTTCAGAACCAAATCAATGAATTCCGGTGCCGGATATCCTTCTATATTAAATTCGGTGCGTAGCAGGGGACGCAAATCATACACATCCTTGCGGCGGATATGCCGCTCATCGGGGCGTGGATGCACCGTAATTCCGTCAGCACCAAAGCTTTCACAATCCAACGCTACCTTTACAACATTCGGCACATCGCCTCCACGGGCATTGCGCAGCGTTGCTATCTTGTTTATGTTTACGCTTAATCTCGTCATAATTTGGTTTATAGTTTGGGGCAAAAGTACAAATAATCGTGATATATTGGCAGCATTCTAAGAAAAAAATAGCATATTTGCACGGCATAACAACAGAATTGACTATGAAATTTGCCATATTCGGAAATACTTATCAAGCCAAGAAATCCTCGCATGCAGAGAACCTCTTCCGGTTGCTCGGGCAACATCATGCCCAGATCTGCGTCTGCCGGGAATTCTATCATTTCCTCACTGCCGACTTAAAATTAAACATACCTGCCGCCGAATTGTTTGATGGAGACGACTTTTCGGCCGACATGGTTATCAGCATCGGTGGCGACGGCACCTTTCTGAGGGCGGCGAGCCGTGTGGGAAAGAAGGATATTCCGATTCTCGGCATCAATACCGGCCGCCTGGGATTCCTGGCGGACATTTCGCCGGAAGAGATGGAGGAAACCTTCGATGAAATCTACAATAATCATTATAAGGTGGAAGAGCGCAGCGTATTGCAATTGAGGTGCGATGACGAGAAGTTGATGCAGTCGCCCTACGCACTCAACGAGATAGCCGTGCTGAAGCGCGACAGCTCGTCGATGATAAGCATCCACACAGCCATCAACGGTGCACACCTCACGACTTATCAGGCAGACGGGCTGGTGATTGCCACGCCTACCGGTTCTACGGCCTACTCGCTCAGCGTGGGCGGACCGGTCATCGTGCCCCATAGCAAAACAATAGCCATCACCCCGGTGGCTCCTCACAGCCTGAACGTCCGCCCTATCGTGATTTGCGACGATTGGGAAGTGACGCTCGATGTAGAAAGCCGCAGCCATAGCTTCCTGGTTGCCATCGACGGACGGAGCGAGTCGTGCAAAGAGACGACCCGCCTGCACATCTCGCGGGCCGACTATAGTATAAAGGTGGTGAAGCGTTTCAATCATGTATTTTTCGATACATTGCGCAATAAGATGATGTGGGGAGTGGACGTAAGATAATTAACATGCAGAAAGATAGTGATGCTCTATTAGTAACCAAGTTAAAAGAAGGCAATAAATTTGCTTTTGAAGCACTGTATGAAAAATACAGTGCAAAATTATATAACTCCATCGTACTCCTCGTGTACGACAAATCTACAGCTAAAGACATCACCCAAAGCTGTTTCTTAACAATATGGGAGAAGCGTAATAATCTGGATTCAGAAAAGAGCTTCACAGCTTACCTATATACTATTGCTCGCAATATGGTATACAAAGAAACCGAGCGGTTACTATTACATAATAAATTTGTTGAAAACAAATTGAATACAGAAGTAGAGCCCTTTGAAGAAGACGCCATAAATATGGATGTTTCTTTGCTTGAAAAACAGATAGAACTGCTTTTGCAAAACTTGCCGGACATTTCTCAGAAAATCTTTCATTTAAAAAGAGAAGAAGAACTCTCAAATAAAGAGATTGCAACCCGCTTGGGCCTCACAGAACGTGCTGTGGAAGCACATTTCTATCGCACAATGAAACTACTAAAAGAAGAATTACGCAAATTCATAATGATTTTTCTCTCCCTCTATTTCTTAAATAATTGTTAAATAACAATTTTCTGTGAGTGTTTTGCCGACTTTGCGGATATATATTACAGAACATGGAAAAAAAAGACTATCATATTGAGTTATTAGACCGTTTCTTTCGCGGATTAACAAGCCCTGAAGAAGATGCACTGTTAAAATCATGGATAAAGCAACCGGATTTTAAGCAAAGGTTCATTGCATACTATCAACAATGCTGGACATTGGCTCCGAACACAATGGACAAAGTTGTACAAGACGAAATATTGACTGAACTTTTGAGCAAGATAGATACCCCTCCAATTATAGAAACAACTTTTCCGAAAATAAAGAACAGTTTCTTATATCGGATAGGACGCTATGCTGCAGTTGTATGCGCAGCATTAGTCATAGGAAGTAGCGCTTATTATATAGGGACAAATCATGCCTCTAATAACGAACTTAAAAACACGCCAGTTATTATGTCAGTTTCGAATGGACAAAAAGCCGATATAATATTAACTGATGGAACAAAAGTTTATATCAATTCCGATTCCAAAATTATATATGACAATTCTTATAATAAGAAAACACGTATCCTCACATTAGAAGGAGAAGCCTATTTTGAGGTTGCCAAGAACGAAGAAAAACCTTTTATTGTAAGAGCAAACGGTATAAATGTGCAGGCGCTAGGCACAAGTTTCAACGTATCTGCTCATAAAAAAGACAAATCGGTCGCCGTCATCTTAATAAATGGAAAAGTCAAAGTAGATAATGGAAGCCATGAAACATATATGAAACCGAATGAACGATTGGTCTGCAATCTTACTAATGGAAAGTTTGAAAAGAGTGAACTTCATCCTAATACAAACTATCTGCTTTGGAGAAGTAACGAACTGGCTTTTTATGGCGAATCATTCGAGGAAATTTGTACAATACTTGCACGAATGTATAATTGCAAGTTTATATTCAAAAATGAAAAAGCAAAACAATATACTTATCACGGCATCATAAAAAATAGCAGTTTAAATAATGTATTGGAATATGCCAGCCGTGCAAGTGGAATTAAATACAAAATAGAGCCCAATAATACAATAGTAATATATTAGTCAAACAAAAAAATATTTTTGAAAAATACAATCTAATGCCGCTCTAATATTTTATTAGAGCTAGCCTTTATCATGTTTTTCTCAAAGAAAAAAAACTAAAAATCCAATATTATCTAGACATGAAAAAGATTACACTATTTTTACATGCATTAATCAGTATCCAGTCTATTGTTGCTTCCAGCATACCAATTGATGCTGAAAATTTTGGCTCCAAAAGCAGCTGGATAGTCGATCAACAATTCATGAATCTTTGTTATGGACGTCTGCAAAATGACACGCTTACCATCGGAAACAATCGGATAGAGCGTAAATTTCTTTGGAATAAGGGAAATATTATAACATACAGTCTAAAGAACAAAGACAACAACCAGTTATGGCTGAACAATAGCCAGACCCCGGACTTTAGAATCACCACAGATTTGCCTAATGCCCAAAACAGCACAATAAAAGTAGATCAGGTGCAAGCGACAAAGATATATCCCGCCTATCTAAGAGTAGAAATCTCTTTCAAGCTGAACCAATTGGATATCAAACGTATATACCGCATTTATGATGATTGTCCGGCCATTGCGTGTGATACCTACTTGAAAGGAACAGTCAATAGCATCTTCGGAGGAAGAGAAGTCAGTACCGCCGACCGGAAAAACATTGAGTTTACCGAAGATACGAAGTCCAAAGAAGTGACTGCCGTGCTCGACCAGTTCCACTTTAAAGGACAGCACTGGCACGCCCGCAGTATAGAATTTTCTGATGTAACCGACTGGCACAATAATCTGGTATCCGAGAAAGACATTATCTCTTACCGCAAACTTGGATATCGCGGCAATCTGCTGTTTGCTTATAATGGTGAGGATAATTGCGGCATTTTCTTTTTAAAAGAGGCACCTTGTTCTTCGGTACAATTAGCTTATCAAGGACAAGAATTTCTGACTGATTTCGGAAAGTTCACAGTAACAGGATTGGGAATTACTGAAAAAGATGTAACTCCCGAACATTGGACCAAAACTTATAGCTGTGTATTGGGTGTCTATAAAGAAGGAGAATTAAGCCGCCTACAAGCTCTCCGTACATATCAAAAGAACATACGCATTTATCATGCCGATCGTGATGAGATGATTATGATGAATACTTGGGGAGATCGCAGCCAGGATTCTAAAGTCAATGAAGCCTTCTGCCTGAAAGAACTGGAACGCGCAGCTCAGTTAGGAGTTACCCACTTCCAAATCGACGATGGCTGGCAAGTAGGCAAAAGTCCAAATTCGGCCGTAGCCCATGGATCTTTCAAAAACATTTGGGACAATAAGGATTACTGGAAGCCAGATCCGCAGAAGTATCCACACGGTTTACATCCCATCATTAAGCGTGGCAAAGAATTAGGCATTGAAATAGGCCTCTGGTTTAATCCCAGCATACAGGATCATTTCGCCGATTGGCAAAAGGATGCACAAGCACTCATTGATCTCTATCGTGAATATGGCATTAAAATCTTCAAAATAGACGGGCTAACCATCGCTTCCAAAGAAGCTGAAACAAACTTGCGCCGTCTATTCGATAAAGTTCTGGAAGAAACGGACGAGGAAGTTATTTTCAATCTGGATGCAACAGCCAGCCGCCGTGGAGGATATCATATGTTCAACGAATATGGAAATATCTTCCTGGAAAATCGCTATACCGACTGGCAAAATTACTATCCTTACTGGACATTACGTAATCTCTGGATGCTCTCCAAATATGTACCTGCCGAGAAGCTACAAATCGAGTTTCTAAACAAATGGAGAAATATAGAAAAATATAAAGGGGAAATCTTTGCCCCCGCCAATTATTCTTTCGAGTATCTGTTCGCCATAACCTTAGCCGGGCAACCGCTTGCCTGGTTGGAAGGGAGTAATCTGCCGGAAGAAGCTTTAGCACTGAAAAAACAGATTGGAGTCTACAAAGAATTCCAGTACGACATGCATTCAGGTACCATTCTGCCAATAGGTGACGAACCGTCCGGACGTTCATGGACAGGATTCCAATCGCTAAAAAGAGATAAAGGCTATTTAATTATATATCGTGAAAACACCCCGATAGAGACAACTGAAATTGAAACCTGGCTATCGGAAGGGGTTACAGTAAAATGCACTCCATTGATGGGACATGGTAAAGCGATGACTACCGTTATCGGTAAAAAAGGAATATTGAAAGTTTCATTGCCAACCATCAATGACTATGTAGTTTATAAATATGAAATTGTGAAATAAACATCAAAATAATAAGATTCAATGAGAAAACTAACGATTGTTTGCCTGCTCATAATGACAGTATTGGGCAGCAAATTACAAGCACAAGATTTATTGTCCAATGTTTATGGACGTGACTACCAGTTACTGAACGGAAAATGGGGTGCCATCGTAGACCTGTACAATCTGGGCCGTAAAATGCAAGTTTACAAAAACAGAAAGCCCCAAGACAACAAACAATTCTACGAATATTCATTCGAGGGTGGTTTGACGCTGAATGTCCCTTCTGATTTCAACTCACAGATGCCCGAACTGAAATTCTACGAAGGAACCGTCTGGTACGGACGATATTTCGATGCACCTAAAACTGATGGGAAACGTCTGTTCCTCTATTTCGGTGCAGTAAGTTATCGTAGCCGGGTATACCTGAATGGAGAAGAAATTACCTGCCACGAAGGTGGATTCACCCCTTTTCAGGTGGAAATTACAGACTGTGTCAAGGAGAAAGATAATTTCTTGGCTGTAGAAGTGAACAACACTCGTACTACAGATGCCATTCCTGCCATGTCTTTCGATTGGTGGAACTACGGTGGCATCACTCGCGATGTGATGCTTGTCAGCGTTCCGCAAACTTATATAAGGGATCACTTTATCCAATTGGATAAAACTCAATCAAATCTGATCCATGCCAAAGTCTCTTTATCCGAAGCAAAAGCTGGCATCAATGTACAAATTTCCATTCCCGAATTAGGAATAAAGCAGGCTATGACCACCGATGCCAGCGGAATTGCTGAGACTACCATTAAGGTGAAGAAATTACAACGTTGGTCGCCGGAAGTACCCAAGTTGTACGATATAACCATCACTTCAGATAACGATCGGATCAACGAGCAAATCGGTTTTCGCAACCTTTACGTAAAGGGTGAAGACATCTACCTGAACAACAAACCTGTTTTCCTACGCAGCATCAGCTTTCATGAAGAAATTCCACAACGTCGCGGCCGCGCTTTTTCTGAAGCCGATGCCACAATGCTACTGTCCGAAGCCAAAGATTTAGGAGCCAATATGATCCGCCTGGCACACTATCCGCAAAATGAATATACTGTCCGTCTGGCAGAAAAAATGGGTTTTCTCTTGTGGGAAGAGATACCTATATGGCAAGGCATTGATTTTGAGAACAATGCTACCCGGGAGAAAGCAGGTCGGATGATTAAAGAAATGGTAATGCGTGATAAAAATCGCTGTTCTGTAGCCTTTTGGGGAATTGCCAATGAAACAGCCACTTCCGCTCCGCGCAACGAGTTCCTGAAGCACATGAAACAATGCTGTTTGGATATTGATTCCACCCGCCTGATTACAGCAGCTTTTGACCTGGTACATTTTAATCGCAAAAGCCAAAATTTTGAGATGAATGACTCTATCATTAACATTCTGGATATGGTAGCCATCAACAAATACATGGGCTGGTATCATGACTGGCCGCTAACTCCGGACAAGGCTATCTGGAACGTAGCCCCCGGCAAACCGCTCTTCATCTCCGAATTCGGCGGCGAAGCCCTTTACGGCAAGCATGGCGATGCAGAAGTAAAAAGTTCCTGGAGTGAAGACTATCAGGCAGAACTTTACAAGAACAATCTGGAAATGTTTAAGCATATCCCCAACCTGCGTGGTACTTCTCCATGGATTCTTTTTGACTTCCGTTCTCCCTTCCGTTTCCATCCCAATCAAGGAGGTGAATGGAATCGTAAAGGATTAGTCTCCGATCAGGGGCAACGCAAAAAAGCATGGTACATCATGCGTGATTATTACAACCAAAAGAAAGCAGAAAAATGAAACAGACATTGAAACATTGGACGGCTACCCTTCTCCTTGCATCTATGGCATGGAGTGGACATGCCCAGGAAAAGAGAGAAATGGATTTGTCAGGAGAGTGGGCATTCCAAACTGATGTTATGGATTTCCGTAGAGGCTCGCTAGATGTCCGCTATTGCCATCGTCTGCAAGAAAGTATTGTTCTTCCAGGCATCACAGACGACTATAAAATAGGTTATAAATCTCCCTACCGCCACCTGGACCGCTTGACCCGCATCTATGAATATATGGGGCCAGCGTGGTATCAGCGTGAAATCGAAATACCGGCATCTTGGAAAGGAAAACGTATATTCCTCTACTTCGAACGTACACATTGGCTCAGTTCTGTATATGTAGGCAAAGAAGAAGTCAGTAAAATAGATTATATCAGCATTCCCCACAACCATGAACTCACCCAATGGCTGCATCCGGGGAAGAAAGAGTTGATAACCTTCTGCATCGACAACCGCTACCAATACGATACACATAAATGGGACCATGCCCATTCCGAATTTACTCAAATAAACTGGAACGGAGTGCTGGGAGAAATCAAACTGGTAGCCATCGATCCGGTTTACGTGGACGATATGCAAGTCTATCCTGATGTCGACAACAAAAGTATAAAGGTAAAGATAGCTATACGAAACTATACGGAGCAAACAGCCCAAAGCAAACTTACTCTCCACGTGACTGGAGAAAAATATGATCTGCAACAAGAAATCCCGGTAACAATAACCGATTCCATCGCATATATAGAAAAAGAACTGGCTTTAGGCAAAGATATCCGTTTATGGAACGAATTCCATCCCAATCTCTATACACTGGATTGCAAACTGACTTCAGCAATAGAAAACGAATCGTACACACACAGCAAAAGTACGACCTTTGGAATGCGCGAAGTAGAAGCCGGTGAAGACCACATTATCCTTAACGGCGAGCCTATACATTTGCGCGGTACCGTTGAGAATGCCGTCTTCCCCAAAACCGGTTATGCTCCGGTGGATGATGCTTCTTGGGAGCGCGTACTCCATATCCTGAAAGAATATGGTATGAACCACATGCGTTTCCATTCCTGGTGCCCACCTGCCGCAGCCTTCCGTATGGCCGACAAGTTGGGAGTTTATTTGGAAGTAGAGATGCCAATGTGGGGCAAAGATGCTCAACCCGACGAAAAACGGTGGAATTTCTTCCGCCGTGAATTACGCGGCATATTGAAAGAATATGGCAATCATCCTTCTTTCATTCTTTATTGCAACGGTAACGAAATAACGGGTGACTTCAACTTTATTGAGGAGCTAACTGCCACAGCCCGCCAGTTGGACAACCGCCGTTTATATAGCGGATCCACAGCCCGTACGCGCGTCAAATCCGATCAGTTTTATATCACCCATCAGACGACAAAAGGTCACATGGCTATTTACGAAGGACGTCCATACACAAATTGGGATAAGAACAAAGAACTTGGAGTAGGTTTGCCTATCATTTCGCATGAATCGGGACAACGCTGCATCTATCCTAATTTTGAAGAAATAAAGAATTTCACAGGGCCCGTGCAAGCACGCAATTTTGAGGTATTCCGCGAACTGCTGGACAAGAACCACATGCTCGACCAAGCACACGACTTTTTCCGCGCTTCCGGTGCTCTAACGGCTATCGAATACAAAGACGTCATAGAGGCACAACTGCGTACTTACTTGAAAGGTGGCTTCCAATTACTTTCATTAAACGATTTCACAGGTCAGGGATATGCTCCGGTAGGTATTCTAGACCCATTTTGGAATTCTAAAGGTCTGATTACTCCGGAGAAATGGCGCGAATTCTGCGCACCGACCGTTGCACTACTCCGTTTTGACAAACGTGCATTCTACAATGATGAAGTGTTCGAGGGAAAGGCTGAAATCTATAACTACGGTCCTTCTGTCCTGAAAAATGCCAAAATCAGCTGGAGCATAACCGATAGTGAAGGCAAGACTCTGAAAAGCGGAAAACTAAAGACACAGACCATCGGGAAAAACGGCGTATTTCCTTTAGGCAATTTCAGTTTTGCATTGGGCAACATTACCGAACCACAGAAGCTCACAGTACACCTTTCTGCAGCCCTGGTCAAGAATAGCTGGGACATTTGGGTATATCCTCGTCATAACAACCAAATGCAATCGACCGACAAGATACTTTACACAACCGTTTTCGATGAAAAAGCAAAACAGTATCTTGCCGATGGCAAAAAAGTAGTACTTTGTCCCAAACCGTCCAATGTAAAAGGTCGCAAGTCTGTTTTCCACAACCATTTCTGGAATCCGATAATGTTCAAGTGGCCACCAATGACAATAGGCTGCCTGATACACAGTGACCAACCGGTATTCGACCACTTCATCACGTCCTACCATACCGACTGGCAGTGGTGGGATATTTTAGAAAATGCCAAAGTCATCGAAATGAGAGATGCTCCGACAGCATTGCGCCCTTTCATTCAGGTAATAGACCATTACGACAATAACGAAAAACTGGGCATCGGATTTGAAGCAAAAGTAAAAAACGGCAGTCTATTGGTACTGGCTGTAGATACACAGAAGAACATCGATAAACGCCCTGCCACCCAACAGTTGCTGGAAAGCATCGACCACTACGTAAAGAGCGATAAATTCGCCCCACAGATTTCCGTTAGTGAATCTTATATTGAATCGTTCTTAAAGAAGTAAATGGAGGGAATGTTATGAGAATATCCTTTATTTGGTTACTTTTATCGTTGCTGATCGAACCGGCATCGGCACAAGAAATAAAAATGTCACAGACAGCTCCTCTGGAACAAATCTATGGAGAAAGCATGGAAGATGATGCATTACTGCCTATGAATGATCTGGATATGGATTTCGGCTATGCCCTTTATGAAACGACCGTTAATGTGGGAGAAGAAAATCCCACATTGACAGTCGAGAACATACGGGACTATGCCGTAGTTTACATAGACAACCAATTACAAGGTTACTTGAAAGCCAGCAAAAAAGATTTGGCAACCAAGCTTTCACCAGGAATACATAAACTAAGCATCTACGTTGAGAATATCGGACGCATTACTTATGGTCCTGAGATTCTCGACAACTCAAAAGGTATCTATGGCAGCATCACTTTAGGTGATTCAGAACTGAAAGATTGGAAAATGACTCCGCTGAATGTCAAAGAATGCACAATAAACAGTCTGAGTTTTACAGAAAACAGTTCATCCATCCCCTGCTTTCACAAGGGAAATGTTTCTATAGACAATCCTACCCAAGCCACTTTCCTTAACATATCCGGATGGGGTATGGGGGAAGTTTGGATAAATGAACAATATCTGGGTGCTTATTGGGAGGAAAATGCAGAAAGAACATTAGCCATACCGGCCGGCACTTTGGTAGAAGGCAGTAATGAAGTAGTAGTATTTGAACTAAAAAACAATGAACAAACATCTATGTCATTGATAGATAAACCTATTTTCAAATAATATCTCTCTAATTTCACCATTCAAGATTTTGTTTATATTCCTTAAAATAACAACCTTAGTATAAGAGTTGGTCATAGAAAATGTGTCCTACTAAATGAGAACACAATAAAATTATAAATATTATGAAGAAACTAACATTTATCAGTTGCCTGCTTCTAAGTAGCTATCTGAGCGGAGCAATAGCTGCCAACAAGAAACAGCCCGTCTACAAAGATGCCAAATCCCCTATTGAAGATCGTGTGAATGATCTGGTGGGCAGAATGACCTTAGAAGAGAAAATACTGCAACTAAATCAGTATACCCTGGGGCGCAACAACAATGAAAACAACCTTGGCGAAGAAGTAAAAAAGATTCCTGCTACTTTAGGCTCCCTTATCTACTTTAACGAAGACGCCAATCTGCGTAACGAAGCCCAACACAAAGCAATGGAAGAATCGCGCCTCGGCATCCCTATCCTTTTCGGATATGATGTTATCCACGGGTTCCGCACTATTTACCCCATTTCTCTGGCACAAGCATGTTCTTGGAATCCAAAATTAGTGGAGCAAGCATGTGCCGTTGCTGCTCAGGAAGCTCGCATGTCCGGAGTGGACTGGACCTTCTCTCCTATGATTGATGTAGCGAGAGACGGACGTTGGGGACGTGTTGCCGAAGGTTATGGCGAAGATACTTATACCAATGCCGTTTTCTGCGTCGCATCCGTCAAAGGATATCAAGGCGAAGATTTGTCCGGCAACAAGAAAGTAGCTGCCTGTCTGAAACATTACATCGGATACGGAGCCTCTGAAGCCGGACGTGATTACGTCTATACCGAAATATCCAATCAAACATTATGGGATACTTACATCCCTCCCTATGAAGCAGGAGTAAAGGCCGGTGCCGCTACCTTGATGAGTTCATTCAACGACATCAGTGGCACACCCGGAAGTGCCAATCACTATACAATGACAGAAATCCTGAAGAACCGTTGGAAGCACGACGGTTTCGTCGTTTCCGACTGGGCAGCCGTACCGCAGCTAATTGATCAGGGACATGCTGCCAACCACAAAGAAGCCGCCCGTTTAGCATTCAATTCCGGATTGGAAATGGATATGATGGGACATTGCTATGACAAACACATGGCACAACTGGTAGAAGAAGGTAAAATAAGCATGGAACTGATTGACGATGCAGTGAAGCGTGTCCTCCGCATCAAGTTTCGCTTAGGACTGTTCGATAATCCTTATACCCCGATATCAACTGAGAAAGAACGTTTTCTATTACCACAAAGTTTGGCAACTGCCGAAAAACTGGCTGAAGAAAGCATCGTTCTACTGAAGAATGAAAACAATGTACTTCCTCTGGCAAACGGGAACAAACCAACTATCGCCGTTATGGGACCTTTGGTAAAGAATAGCGCTGAACTTTTAGGTTCTTGGTGCGGTCACGGACACGTAGAGGATGTCCTCCCCATCAATGAAGCAATGGACACTGAATTTGCCGGTAAAGCAAAATTGATTTATGCTGATGGCTGTGACTTCGACGGTAACGATACATCAAAGTTCAGTGAAGCTTTGGCTGTTGCCCGAAAAGCAGATGTCATTCTGCTTTGTATGGGCGAGAAAAAGAAGTGGAGCGGTGAAAATGCCTCACGTTCCATCATCGAACTGCCTGACATACAAGAAAAATTCATTTTTGAAATAAAGAAAGCAGGAAAGCCTATTGTATTGGTATTATCAAACGGACGTCCTTTAGCTCTTTCCAAAGTAGAACCTCTTTGTGATGCTATCGTTGAAATGTGGCAACCGGGTGTACCGGGCGGAATGCCATTAACAGGCGTATTATCGGGCCGGGTGAATCCTTCGGGCAAGCTATCCATTACATTTCCACGCTCTACCGGACAAATCCCAATCTATTACAACCAACGCAAAACAGCACGTCCCCACAGTGGCAAGTATCAAGATATTCCCTCTACTCCACTGTATGAATTCGGATATGGTTTAAGCTATACTACCTTCAACTATGGTGACATCAGACTATCTAAAGAAACCATTAAACGTGACGAGAAACTGATAGTGGAAATCCCGGTTACCAACACCGGCAAGCGCGATGGTGCCGAAGTGGTTCATTGGTTTATTTCAGATCCCTTCAGTACAATTACCCGTCCCAACAAAGAATTGAAATATTTCGAGAAACAGTTGATTAAGGCCGGTGATACCTACATATTCTATTTTGAAATTGATCCGATACGTGACATTAGTTTCGTAAATGCCAACGGCGAACGTGTCCTTGAAAACGGCGAATACTATGTAACAGTAAAAGATAAGAAAATAAAATTCACGCTGACTGATTAACGCTCCGTAGAAAGATCGTGAATCAGAAAGATTAACATTCAATTTATGAAACAGAAAATTATTTTTTCATTCATTCTCTCTATATTGACTATCTGCAGCTATGGACAACCGAAGACAATAGGAGAGAACAACTCTTCGTCTGCTTTGAATCTGCATATATACATCACCAAGCAGGCGGAACAGCGCGCTAAAGAGCTAGTATCACAAATGACCTTGGAAGAAAAAATTGATTATATTTCCGGCCCCAGATCATTTTATATCAGAGCTATTCCACGACTGGGAATCCCAGAAATCAGACTGGCTGACGGACCTCAGGGAATACGTAACAACACGAAAAGTACGTTGTACCCTTGTGGTATTTTATCCGCTTCAACATGGAATAAAGAGTTAGTGAGAGAATTAGGACGCGGTCTCGGGCGGGATGCAAAAGCCCGAGGAGTAAGTATTTTATTAGGACCGGGAGTTAATATTTACCGGTCACCTTTATGCGGTCGCAATTATGAGTATTTTGGAGAAGATCCCTACTTAACCAGCGAAGTCGCCAGTCAATATATACAAGGCGTACAAGAAGAAGGTGTGATAGCTACCGTGAAGCATTTTGCTGCAAACAACCAGGAATGGAGCAGACACAACGTCAGTTCGGATGTTGATGAGCGCACTTTACAGGAAATTTATTTCCCAGCTTTTCGCAAAGCTGTAGAAGAAGTACAAGTCGGTGCCGTTATGGATAGCTACAATCCTGTAAACGGTGTGCATGCTACTGAAAATTCTTGGATGAACATTGATATATTGAGAAAGAAATGGGGATTCAAAGGAATTCTCATGTCAGACTGGAGTTCCGTCTATTCCACAGTAGGAGCTGCCAATGGAGGGCTGGACTTGGAAATGCCTACGGGGAAGTTCATGACAAAAGAAAAGTTGATACCAGCCATAAAGAATGGTATTGTAACTGAAGCCACAATTGACATCAAGGTACAGCATATTCTTCAAACTTTGATTGCTTTCGGATGTTTCGATATGCCGAAGAATAGTTTATCCGCAATTAAGGATGATACTCAGTCCAAGGAAACGGCATTGAAACTGGCAAGAGAAGGGGTTGTACTATTGAAAAACAATCATCAGACATTACCTTATCGGAAAGGCAAAACTCTGGTATTAGGACCGAACGCTGATATAATTCCTACCGGAGGAGGCAGTGGATTCGTTACTCCTTTTTCTGTAATATCGGTCTATGACGGTATGCGCAAAATAAGAGGAAACGAGCAGGTGGAATTGCTAACTGACAGCACCTTGTATAAAGACATTTCCCATCAGATTTATACGGATGACAAGTTTACCCACCAAGGATTCAAAAGTGAATATTATACGACCCGTAATCTGAGCGGAGCACTCTTCCTGTCAGCTGTAGAACCTCAAATAAATTATTCGTGGAAATATGATGCACCGTTTGCCGATATGCCTGCAGACCAGTTTTCCGTCCGATGGACAGGAGCTTATCGGGCAGATAAAAATGGGACAATTCAATTCCAATTGGCCGGTGACGACGGTTACAGACTATTTGTCAACGATAAACAGATTACCGGTGATTGGGGTAACCATTCGTTCAGTACACGCAGCGCCTTTATGGAGGTTAAAACCGGAGAAGTATACAGACTTCGCATTGAATATTTCGACAATGTAGGTGAAGCTACTATAAAGTTCCGGGCCGGTATGATGGATGAAAAACATTTGACGGCCTCTTTGAAACAGGCCCGGAATGTGATTATATGTGCCGGATTCAACAGCAGTACGGAAGGAGAAGGCTTCGACCGCCCCTTTGCTTTGTCTCATGGACAAGAATACCTCATCAATAAGGTAGCCTCACTTCACGACAACGTCACCGTAATAGTGAATGCCGGAGGCGGAATTGACTTCCGTAATTGGGGAAAGAACGTTCAAGCCATAATAATGGCATGGTATCCAGGACAAGAGGGAGGACAAGCTTTAGCAGAAATCATAACCGGGAAAATATCACCAAGTGGAAAGTTACCGATCAGTATCGAAGAGAAATGGGAAGATAATCCGGTGTTCAACAGTTATTATGATAATCGTAATGTACCTCACAAACGGGTACAATATGCCGAAGGAATATTTGTCGGATACAGGGGGTACGACCAAACAGGCAAGAAACCTCTTTATCCGTTTGGTTACGGACTTTCGTACAGTAACTTTGCATACAGCAACATGACTGTTGAGAAGTCTGGAGAGAATTGTGTCAAAATCAGTTTTGATATAAAGAATATCGGAAAAACGGATGCTGCAGAAACGGCTCAAGTATATGTTTGCGATATCCAATCCTCAGTTCCACGTCCTCTAAAAGAACTGAAAGGATATGAAAAAGTTTATTTGAAAAGAGGAGAGACCAAACATATCAGTATAACTTTAACTAAAGAAGCTTTCGCTTTCTATGACATCAGCTCTCATCAGTTTATAATAGAACCAGGTGAGTTTAAAATACTGGTAGGACCTTCTTCAGAGAATCTGCCATTGGCAACAATAATCACTTTATAAAAAGTATCAGCCAAATATGAAAAGAATAATCACATTATTATTTTGTTTATGTGGTTTTGGAATCATAAACGTCGCATCACAAACTGTCACAGAAGAAGACTTTATTTCCAATCTGCTAAAACAGATGACATTAGATGAAAAGATAGGCCAATTGGCGCAGTACACATATCGAGGGAATTTCACCGGACCGGATGGTGCAAACATACCTAAAGAAGAATATGTCAAGCAGGGGAAAATCGGCTCAATGCTGAATGTAACAGGGATTAAAGAAATACATAGATTTCAAGAGTTAGCTCTCCAATCGCGTTTACGCATTCCCTTGATATTCGGTTTGGATGTAATTCATGGCTACCGTACCTGCTTCCCTATCCCACTGGCAGAAGCTGCAAGTTTTGATTTGGCGATGATTGAAGAAACAGCCCGCTACAATGCTATGGAGAGTGCAGCCGACGGCCTGAATTGGATCTTCGGACCAATGGTAGACATTTCCTGGGATGCACGTTGGGGACGCGTAATGGAAGGTGCCGGTGAAGATCCTTATTACGGTTCACGGGTAGCGGAAGCGCGTGTCAAAGGCATACAGGGAAACAACCTGGCGGACACCGCTACGGTTATGGCTTGCATAAAGCACTTTGCCGGATATGGAGCACCAACAGCAGGTAAGGAGTATAACAGCGTAGATATGTCGTTAGGACAATTCGCCAATTTCTATATGCCCACTTATCACGCTGCCATAAAAGCCGGTGCGGCAACGGTAATGAGTGCATTCAATGATTTCAACAATATACCTTCTACAGCCAATGACTTCCTGCTCAACCGGTTGCTAAAGCAGCAGTGGGGATTCAAAGGCTTTGTTGTATCTGACTATAATTCCGTAGAAGAACTTGTGAATCATCGCTATGCGTACGACAAGAAAGATGCGGCAGCCAAAGCGCTAAATGCCGGTCTTGACATGGAAATGGTAAGTACATGCTATCTAACCTACCTGAAAGAACTCATACAAGAAGGAAAAGTTAAAGAAAAAACATTAGACAATGCCGTACGCCGTATTCTTGAAAAAAAGCAGGAGCTCGGTTTGTTTGAAGATCCTTTCCGTTACTGCAATCCGGCACGTTCTGCCAAGATACTCAATTCACCAGAAATCCGCAATGCTTCTCTCCGGATGGCAGAGCGTTCCATCGTATTGCTGGAAAACAAGCAATCCGTACTTCCTTTAACATCACAAGTGAAATCTGTAGCTCTAATAGGCGGCCTCTCCAAATCCCAAAATGATATGGCAGGAGCTTGGGCCGCAACAACAGACCGTAGCAAGATTATTACTTTATATGATGCATTGCTCCAAAAAGGATTAGAAGTAAACTACGCCGACGGTTATGACCTGAAGAGTAATCGAATGACAGATTTGCAGAAGACCCTTCAAGCAGCCCGTACCTCAGACATCGTCCTTGTAGCAGTGGGTGAAAGAGCCAATCAAAGTGGAGAAAAAGCTGCCAAAGTAGATATATCTATTCCTGAAGAACAACAAAGATTAGTCTCGGAATTAAAAAAGACAGGCAAACCCGTGGTGGTTCTTGTCATGTGCGGGCGTCCGGTCATCTTCAATGAAATAAAAGAAAAAGCAGATGCAGTATTATGTACCTGGTGGTTAGGAAGCGAAGCCGGTAACGCAATCTGCAATGTATTATGGGGTACCTACAATCCATCGGCCAAACTGCCTATGACATTTCCGGCACATGTAGGGCAAATCCCAATTTACTATCAGTATAAGAGTACCGGACGGCCAACCAGTTTAAAGCAAACTTACACGGCATCTTACATCGACTATTCCACCGAACCTGCTTATCCTTTCGGATATGGTTTATCTTATACAACCTTCGGCTATTCAGATTTGAATGTCTTGCCCGGCAAGAGCCCGGACATACATGCAGAGGTTTCTGTAAAAGTAACCAATCAGGGACAACGCACCGGAGAGGAAATCGTACAGTTATATGTACAGGACAAAGTAGCTTCCGTTACCCGGCCTATCAAAGAATTGAAAGGAATTCAAAAGATCCAAATGGAACCGGGAGAAAGTAAAACCGTTACTTTCCCTATTACAAACGAAGCATTAGGCTTTTATGACAATGAAATGAATTATAAAGTAGAACCGGGTGAGTTCATTTTCATGGTAGGAGGAAGCAGCAATAACTTGCAGCAGATTACTTTTACTCTGAAATAAATGAACCCCATTTAAACGGGTACATATATTAATAAATAAACTCCCCGATGTTAAGGAAAAAAGTTCTTTGCACTAAGAGAAAAGTGTCTTTTTCCAGTAAACAAGTTCTATTCAAAGCGCGCGAACGGATATTCGCAACGCTTGAATATGTATTCGCGCAGTGCGAACAAGCGTTCACAATGCAAAAATAAAAAATATAGCATAGATACTTTATAAAGAGAAACTATCAGAAGATAGTCTGAAACAAGATAAGTAAAGGCAACTGATTCGCAATGAATAGGTTGCCTTTTCTTCAGAATAAATAAGCATACTGATCTCCTAAAAACTTCTTGATATGCTTTAAGGCTTTGGTAATCTGAGCTTCTACTGTCTTAACCGAGATATCCATTTCATCAGCTATTTCCTGATTACTCTTCCCTTCTTCCCTACTCTTGCGGTAAACCTGCTGACACTTGTCGGCAAGCGAACAAACAGCCTCTTCGATCAACTGATTCAACTCGTCCATTTCTACAGAAGTATCAGCAGATAAATCATAGATACAGTTTACCGACTCTTCAACAGGAACCGTAACTTTTTCATCCCGCAGAGCATTCAGACACCGATTGCGTGCTGCTTGAAAAAGATAAGCTTTAAATGATATTTTAAGTATCAACGTAGCCCTATTCTCCCATAAATTCATAAAAATAGTCAGAGCTATTTCTTCCACTTCCTGCTTGTCTTTCAGATAAAGGGACATGAAGCGGCAAAGTGAAACAAAATAAGTGTCGAAAAGATGCTTGAAAGCCTTTTCGTCATCTTGCTTGATCAACTTCAATAATAGAATATCGTCTTCTGCTGACATACTTAAAACGTATTAGACCAGGAATATTTGAACGGCAAAGTTACTAATATTATTTGTTCTTGGAAATTTCTAAAAAAATAATTAGTTTTCGAATAAGGGTTAAACCGCAATGATGTGTCATATATACGAAGGCCTAAAAAATTATCATGATCATGAGAAAAAGTGTTCCTTGGAATTTAATTATTCCTAAGCTGAAACAGGAAATTTCCGCAGACGAAGAGCGGCAATTGGAAATTTGGTTGCGCAACAGTAATAATGAAGCGCTATTCGAAGAACTGCAACTGCTATGGGAGAAAATTCAGGCAAACGTAGAAAACTATACGCCAAATACTGAATTTTATTGGAATGAACTTGTCAACCGCATACACGCCGGTGAATCCAAGCAGAAAGAAGAAAAAACTGCGAAGAAACGCTTTGAGCTGAAACGGATGTACCGTTACGCAGTAGCTGCTTGTATAGCCATTGCTATAGGTTGTTCATTCTACATCGGTTTCCTTAACGGACAACCGGAACCTATGCCACAGTTATACTCCAATTTGTCGGGTAAGTCGAAAGTTCTCCTTCCTGATGGCAGCGAAGTATGGATGCATACAGAGACAGCTTTACAATACGAATCCCAGATGAATGGGAAAGAGCGTATGGTAAATGTTACTGGTGAAGCCTACTTCGACGTGACACACGATGCCAGGAAACCTTTTATCGTGCAGACAGAAGGCATGCGTATCGTGGTACACGGGACCAAATTCAACGTCGATGCATTTCCCGGTTCGGAAAATACATTAGTAAGTTTGATAGAAGGTTCTGTCTCTTTGGAAACCAAGACAGAGAACCGTTTTCTCCGACCCGGTGAAACGGCAACCTTCAACCGGAAGACCCAGACGCTCAAGGTAGAAAAAGATGATGTGCAGTTTGCCTCCTCGTGGGCCAACAACCAGATTGTATTCAAGAACCGTTCATTGGGAGAAATTTGTAAGTTCCTCTCCAAGTGGTATCGGGTAAAGATAGATTTGAGCCCCGCATTGTCCAATAAATATTTCTATACGTTCACATTGCGTAATGAACCGTTGGATGAAATACTCCGCATCATGGCACGCATACAACCGATGAAATATACCTTTAATGAAGAGAATGAGTTGACCATTTCGTTTGTAGATACAAAATAAAAATGAAATAATAACTAATAAAAATGCCTATGCAAGAAAAAGAAATGGAAATACACACAATTTTATAACTGAATAAACAAACAGCCTTACATTAATCTTTAAATTTTAAATTATTATGAATATAAGAAAGCAACTCATCATTCTTATACTGATACTCTTATGTGCACCGGTTTCTGCACAAAAAAAGGAGAAACTAATTACACTGCAATTCAAGAATATTCCATTATCGGAAGCAATGCCAAAAGTGGAGAAAGCAAGTGGATACACTTTCTTTTACGAATCGCAACAAGTAGACGTAAAGCAAAAAGTAAGCTTGACGGTAAAGAATGAAACTATCGACAAGACAATAACAACCCTGCTGAAAGGGACAAACATTAAATTCGAAATCGACGCAACACATATTATCCTATATACCGGAAAGAATAAACAAGCAAGCGGACAAACACAAAACGTAACAGGAACAGTAATCGACGAAAATGGTGAACCGATTATCGGAGCCAATGTTATGGTAGTAGGAACAACACAAGGTGTAATTACAGACCTCGACGGTAAATACAATATCAGTGCACCGGCTGGAAGTAATCTGAAGATTTCTTATATCGGTTTTGTAACCCAGATTGTAAAAGCCGGAAGCAAAAGTACCATCAAGCTGGTAGAAGACAGCGAAACACTGGCCGAAGTGGTAGTAATCGGTTACGGTACACAACGCAAGTCCGACTTGACCGGAGGTATTGTATCTGTTGACCAAAAGAAGTTGAACATGATAAACAGCAGTAACCTGATGGATCGCCTTGCCGGGCAGATTCCAGGCTTGAGTGTTACCACCGGAGATGCAAAACCGGGAGCAGACCAAACTCTGCGTATACGTGGTGAGAATTCTTTGAGTGCCGATAACTCCCCCCTCGTTGTACTGGATGGTATTCCTTACAACGGTTCTTTGAGTGACATCGACCCGAATATTATTGAAAGTCTGAGTGTTTTGAAGGATGCCTCAGCAGCAGCCATCTACGGCTCACGTGGTTCTAACGGTGTTATTCTAATCCAGTCAAAGAAAGGTAAAAAGAATGCACCGCAGGTAACGTATAAAGGACAATTCAGAATATCACAGCCTCAACAGACCGTAGACGTGATGACCCCTGATGAATATATCACTTTCAAACAAGACATTGCTCGCCTGAAAGATGGATGGAGCGGTGATCAGTTGGCGCCTGAAAACATCCTGAGTGCCAGTGAACTTATTAACTACAAACAAGGTATTACAAACGACTGGCAGGATTTGATTTTCCGCAATGCTTTCACAATGGAGCATCAGGTAGGTATCTCCGGAGGAACAGAAAGTACCACCTATATGGGTGCCGTTTCTTACCTGGACCAGGAAGGAGTAGTTTACAACTCTGCCATGAAACGTTACAACCTCAATCTGAACGTAACGCAGGTATTAAACAAGTGGCTGACTATCGGTGTACAGACTCAGTTTGTGCAGAGAGATGGCGGTGGAATTACACCAAACATCGAACATGCTGTAAAACAAAGCCCTTACGGCATCTACAAAGATGAAAACGGTAATTATTACGAAGAACCCATGGATCAGTCATTGATCATCAACCCAATGGCAAACGTCAATGCCGACCAAGACGTTACAAACCGTAACTTCTTCCTCAATACCTACGCCGACATTCTGCTGCCGGTGAAAGGTCTCTCTGCCCGTACTACTTTCGGTTATAACTATCGTAGCACCTTCAACGGTACATATTATGGTCGTGATACAAGAGACGGTAGAACAGCCAGCGGTAAAGCCAGCATTAATAACGAGCACTACTGGGATTATACTTGGGAGAATTTGCTCAAATACAACCATGAATTCGGTAAACATCGTTTCGATGCAACCGGCTTATTCAGCGTACAACAAACTCAAAAGAAAAAATCAGGCGCATCTGCCGAAAGTTTCGTGAACGATGATTCCAGTTACCACAATATCAACGCTGGTGAAAACAAGAAAACAGTAACTTCAAACCTGTCAGAGACATCCATGCTGTCTTATATGCTTCGTTTGAACTACTCTTACGCAGGCAAATACATGTTAACTTTGACCGGACGCTCCGACGGCTATTCTGCTTTCGGTGCAAACAACAAGTATGCCTTCTTCCCTTCTGTAGCCGCAGCATGGAACATCGCTTCCGAGAATTTCATGGAAAGTGCACAAAGTTGGCTGGACCAACTGAAACTCCGTGTATCTTACGGTTCTAACGGTAATCAGGCAATCAGCCCTTATCAGACTCTGGACCGTCTACACCTTACTAATTACATCTGGGGCGACGGAGGAACTGGTGTTAACGGCGCTTACCTGGCTAACGACGGTGTAGGAAATCCGAACCTGAAATGGGAAACAACCCAAACATTCAATTTCGGTATCGACTACTCTTTCTTCAACGGTCGCATCAACGGTGCCATCGAAATGTATGTTGCCAACACTAAAGACTTGTTGATGAAGCGTACCGTACCCATTATGAACGGTTACATGACTATTTGGGATAATGTAGGTAAAACCCGCAACAAAGGTGTAGAAGTTACTTTGAACACTGTAAACATCCGTAAGAAAGATTTTGAATGGAGCACCAGCATTATCTTCTCATTGAACCGCGACAAAATCGTAGACTTGCGTGGCGATAAAAAAGATGACATTACCAACAAATGGTTCATCGGAAAACCTCTGAGAGTTTACTATGACTACGATGTCGACGGTATTTGGCAAGAGGGTGACAAATTTACTTATACAGCAGCCGACGGTACTGAAAAGGAAATCCAGAAAGGTGCCAAGCCCGGTTCTGCCAAAGTAAAAGACGCTGATGGAAACGGCTATATTGACTCTAAAGATAAAGTAATCATCGGTTCCAAAAACCCAAGTTTCCTGATGTCTATGGGAAATACACTGACTTATAAAAATTTCTATTTTTCATTCCTGTTGAACGGAACATTCAAGGTAACCCGCGAACTGAACGAAGCCAACATCGGAAGTTGGAGCTATAATCTCTATAATTACCTGCATGATGCCGACTATTGGACACCCGAGCATACCAATTCAAAATATGCCTCTCCGGTTTACAATAACTTCGACGGTCACAGTTACTATAAGGACTTTACATACATCCAGATCAAGAATATTACACTGGGTTACAACTTCGACAAAAATTTTGTAAAGAAACTTGGCCTGGGTGGTCTGGGAGTCAACCTCAGCGTAGAGAACCCTTATACATTCTGCGACATACGCAGCGTATTGAACTATGATACAAGCTGGTTCGCCTCCTATCCTACCGCACGTTCTTACGTATTGGGACTGAACTTAACATTCTAAATACACTTAAATATATATATACAATGAAGAATTATATATCAAAAGCAACCTTAGCTCTTATAGTAGCTCTGTCTGCTACCAGCTGTTCCGATTTTCTGGACGAAAAACTGAAAAGTGAGCTGGCTCCGGACAATACATATACAAGTACTTACGGATTTGAAGTCGGTTCTACCGGCCTTTACGCTGAAGCGCGTTCCGAATACAATACCTGGGGTGAAAACGGTGCCTTTATGCACAACTCGGCTTGTCCTTACGAAGCCCTGCAAATTGCAACAGACCTCGCTACTATGGGGACCAAAGACGGATCTATCCAGCCTTTCGGTTACCTGACATTAACTCCGAATACCGGTATTGTCGGTTCTTACTGGAAATGGGCCTACAGTTTGATTGCAGGAGCCAACGAAATGTTGAAGTACTCGGAGTTAAATACAAACTGGGATAAAAGTACCGACAAAGCTCTTTATCAGGCAGAATCGCGTTTCTTTCGCGCCTATGCCTATCGTACACTTGTCTATCTGTATGGCGACGTTCCTTATGTAGACAAGATTCAAGACCAGTTCAGGATCGACTTCACACGTACCCCGAAAGCTGAAGTGATTGCAAACATGATAGAAGATCTGAAATTTGCTGTTGAAAACCTGCCAGAAGATCCCGACGCAGTAAAGGTCGGTAAGCTGACCAAATGGGCTGCCGAACACTTATTGAGTGAAGTTTACCTGATGCAAGGTGACTATGACAAAGCAGCAACCGCCGCCCAAAATGTCATCAACTGCGGTTATTTCCATCTGATGAAAGACCGTTTCGGGGAGAAGGCGAAAGCAGAGGGTGATGTATTCTCCGACTTATTCGTCGAGAATAACCAAAACCGTACTTCCGGCAATATGGAAAGTATCTGGGTGATGCAGTTCGAGTACAATACTACCGGAGGTGGCACTAACTCTGATGATTGGACACGTCGTGCCTGGGAACCCAAGTATTTTGAAATTACCGGTTTCACGCTGGCCGATACGTTAGGTGGCCGCGGACTCGCACAATTGGTTCCTATGAAATGGTGGATTGGTGAAGATGCCGGCTTCTTCGATGAAAACGATATCCGTAATTCAAACTATAACATCAAGCGAGACTGGTATTACAACAACCCTAACACACCCGATTTGTACGGTCAGAAAGCTAATATTACAGATGAAAGCTGGTTTACAACTTTCCGCCTCTATCCGGCCTTGACAAAGTTCTTCTATGGCCGTTCGGAAAATCTGCAACTCACCGGTTCGTACCGCGACCGCATGAAGTTCCGTCTATCCGAAACTTATCTTTTGCTCTGCGAAGCAAAACTAGGACAAAATGATATCACAGGAGCCCGCGAAGCTATCAATATTGTACGACGCCGCGCACATGCTCCTGAAATCACAAATAACGAAATGACAATGGACTTCTTGCTAGACGAACGTATTCGTGAACTGGTCGGCGAAGAATCACGCCGCTTTACCTTGATAAGAACAAACAAACTGTTGGAACGTACCCGTAAATACAACACCGAATCCGGTCCTGCAATGCGCGACTATCATGCATTATGGCCGATTCCGCAAAATATTATCGACTCTAACACTGGTGCAGAATTCCCACAAAATGACGGTTATTAGTAGGCATTTCATATAATATAGGTAAGAGATAGTTTTCAAGATTCTCATAAAGGGAATTGTCCGCGTCCGTTGAGAACAAAGGCAGTTCCCTTAATTTATTTAATCAATGATTATGAAAGTATACAAACAAGTTATTTCAACAGTCTTCCTGCTCGTTAGCACGACAATCATGGCACAAGTACCATTCAGCAAGACTGTAGTAAAAAATAAAATGAAACAAGTGGCTGATTGGCAAATCGCTAATCCCAACACTTCTCATGAGCATCACGACTTGGACTGGACCCATGGAGCACTCTATGTAGGTATGGCTGACTGGGCAGAGTTATCGGAAAAAGAAGACAGTGACAGTACCTACTACCAGTGGCTCTACAAGATAGGTAGGCGAAACGACTGGCAACCGTACAAACGTCTCTATCATGCTGACGATATTGCCGTATCGCAATCTTATATCGATTTATACCGCAGATACAAGAAAGAAGAAATACTGGCTCCCACTTTAGCACGTACGGAATGGATTGTCAACCATCCTTCCAACAATACCTTTAAACTGGAATATGGCAACAACAAAACCTTGGAACGCTGGACCTGGTGCGATGCTTTATTCATGGCACCGCCGGTATATGCCAAACTGTACCGCGAAACCGGTAACAGAAAATATCTGCAATTCATGGATAATGAATACAGGGCTACTTACGAGTACCTATTCGATAAAGAAGAAAATCTCTTTTATCGTGACTGGCACTACTTCGACAAAAAAGAGGCCAATGGCAAGAAAGTGTTCTGGGGACGTGGTAATGCCTGGGTATTGGCCGGACTGGCAGAAATCCTGCAAGAACTTCCCAAAGACTTGATGGAGCGTACATATTACGAAGAATTATTTGTCAGATTATGCACCCGCATTGCCGCATTACAGAGTGAAGACGGTTATTGGCATGCCAGCCTCTTGGATCCGAGCTCTTACCCCTCACCCGAAACAAGTTCCACCGGTTTCTTTGTATATGCCCTCGCTTATGGCGTAAATGCAGATCTTCTGGATGCAAACGACTTTATGCCAGTCATCATCAAGGGATGGAAAGCGCTGACAGATGCAGTAGATGCAACGGGAAAACTTGGCTGGGTACAACCTATCGGTGCCGATCCGCACAAAGTAACCCGCGACATGACCGAAGTCTACGGTGTTGGTGCCTTCCTGCTGGCAGGATGCCAAATATACAAGATGGCTATAGACACAGAAGCCGATTATATAAAGATATGGCCGGATAAAAAAAGTATGTTGGGAAATCCGCTGAGTGGCTGGGTAGTGTATGCCAATGAAAATGTCAGTGATGACTTCTGGAAAAAATACGACCACATTTACGTACCGGAAGAAGGCACAACTGTAGAAATATCCCAATATGCACGTACCATGTATATACGTACTCATTGGAGTACCTTCAACCCGGCCGAAGGCGTCTACGGGTGGGATACCAATGAGAAGTTGAAAAAAGTAATTCAAGGGGCACTCGACAGAGGCATGCGTCTTTCTTTCCGCGTAGTAGTCGACAGCCGCGACAGAATGAACGAAGCCACTCCGGCTTATGTTTTCGATGCGGGAGCCAAATACTATACAGACAAAGGCAAACGCTCACCCTATCCCGATGATCCTATCTTTCAGGCAAAATATACAAAGTTCATCGAAGCATTCGCCAAAAAGTACAATGACCCCGATCTCGTAGAGTTTATAGATGGGTACGGACTTGGCAAATGGGGCGAAGCACACACCATGAAGTACATTGATCCCCAAAATCGCGAGGCTGTATTCAACTGGATCATCGACTTATACCTCAAAAACTTCACCAAGATTCCTTTGGTCATCAACTATCACCGTTGGATGGGTGCAGGCAAAGACTGGGCAGGAGAAGAAAACTTCGATCCCGACAGCAAACGTCTGCTCGACAGTGCTTGCGAGAAAGGCTTCTCTCTGCGCCACGATGCTTTTGGCATGAGGGAGTATTACGGCCAATGGGAACGTAACTATGTGAAACCTTGGCTCATGAAGCGCCCCGTCTTGCTTGAAGGTGGGTGGATTGTGAGCAAGCACCCTTATCATAACGACCCGAGCGGTTACAGAACTCCCAAAGATGTCCGCATCGGTGAATTTGAAGATGGTAAAGAAGCTCATGTCAATATGATGGACTTCCGTGTAGGAGATGAAACCATGAGTTGGTTCCGCGATGCATATCCGCTCGTTGAACGCTTTATATCGGAAGGAGGATATCGTTTATACCCTGATTCAGTCGTAGTACCCAAAGAGATAAAGAACGGTTCAAAAATAAGAATAGCCCACCGCTGGAATAATTTGGGATGGGGGTATTGTCCTACCAATATTCCGCAATGGAACCAGAAGTATAAAGTAGCTTTTGCTTTGCTGGATAAGGAAAACCAAGTAGTTTGTTCCTTTCTTGATTCCCAAACAGATCTTTCTGTATGGATAAAAGGCACTCCTGTTACCTATGAATTTACGCCCAACGTTCGAGGCATAAAGAAAGGTGAATATACCTGGGCTGTTGCCTTGGTCGACACAACCAAAGGAAATGGCAGCAATATAAAAGGCTTGAACATAGCAGCCAAAGGAGATATTACAGCTGAAGGTTGGTTGAAGCTGAGAAATGTGTCAGTTAAGTAAAACAAGATAAAACGCCCTTTACCCCTCAAGGCTACACCCTTTGCCTCGGATGGCTACACCATTTGGGGCAAAGGGTGTAGCCCTTTTTAAATCCGGCCGCATCGTCGAAAAATATACAACGAAAGGAACACATATATTTTATAAAATAGTTGCATATTCACTAAAATAAGCAGATATTTGTCAATAAATACATAATAACTCCGACTATGAATAAGCAAACACTCCCATCACACACATCTCTACTATACATACTCGTGTATCTTTTGATATCTTCTTGTGTTAACCATATTGACGAAGACGAACCTGCCCAGATTCCTGCTATGCTGACAGTGATAACGCGCAGCACTTTTTCCCTGCCCTATCCATTACAACTTTATGCCTTCGATGCCTCTACCAAACAACTGGCAGCCCAAACGACCGTTGCCGATGAAAGCGCCGGCTCCTCACTATCATTGTCCGAAGGCAATTACCACCTTGTTGCCCTAGCCGGAACACAAGACTGCTCTTTCCCGAACACTACCTCACTAAACAACGTTATCAGCCTGCCCGAAACAAACTACGCCCGGCACGCCTTAATGACCGGAAGTGCAGACGTCACCATAAACGGCGATGCCACTGCGGAAATCCGGATGTCCTACTGCATGGCAAGCATCAGCATCACTTTAACCGACATACCGGAGAATATCACAGCCGTCAGCCTACTGCTCTCCCCTCTCTACAATACGATGACTTTCGCAGGTGACTACGCCGGAAGTAAGACAGTCGCCATAGCCTGTAATAAAGAGAACGGTGTGTGGAAAGCCAATACATTCTACACTTTTCCAGCAAACGGGCAGAAAGTGACTCTTTCTATCGAAATGACCGACAATAGTAATCAAAAGCAAACCTACGGATATACCTACAACGGGACATTGGCTGCCAATACACCCTACAACCTTTCGGGCAGCTACAAAAAAGGGTTCACCGTCAACGGAAATATCACTGCCGATGGTTGGAATAAAGCCGAAAACATCAACTTCACGTTTGGTACAGAGAGTGATTCAGGTAGTGGGGACGATTCAGGTTCGGACTCAGAAGATACCGACGACAACTATACCATAGATGCCATACCCACCGCCAGAAATATGTGGAACGGACACTACATAGCCGCCATACAGAATAAGACCGCCACCGGTGCCGACTTACTGCTATTGAGCCTCCAAGAGTGGAAGGACGTGGCATCCGCCAATACCAAAAAGGCGGAAAGAGTAATAGAAGCGGCAGATTATGCGAAAGATTACACTGAAGGGGGAATCACCGGTTGGAGCATCCCTACTACCGGAGAAGCGAAACTGATAAAATCCAACTGCGGTGGAAGCCTTCTGAATGCCGCCAACGCACTGCTGACCGATGCCGGTGGCGATGCCTTGACCGGAAGCGATAAAGACACCCACGGCAACGACGTGCGCTACCTCTGCGAAGATGCCACCTACAGTTACGAGTTGAAAGGTGTCACGGGCAACATTACGCAGGCCGGCGACACCCGTACCTACTACCTGCGCGTAGTGAAAATTGTGCATGTGGTATTAGTTTAACATTTTATCAGTGAAATACGCCCCCAAAAGGGGGGGGTAGATCCTCTTTTTCAAAAAATGCCCATTTCATCGAAGAATTGAGCCCTCACGTGACATAAAAATGTAGAAATCCCCTGAGAGAGCGATTGAAAATAATGACAAAATGCAATAAACTCAGGACAAAATGCGAGACTTTTCCATTTCAGAATACTGATATTTGTAAAAAATATGAAAGGGAAAGACATGGGCAACTACATTATCCTCACTGCACTGATTACAACCATCCTTGCGTTAATGGCTTTAATCATCCTGTTCCTGCACTGCCGGAAGACAAAACGGGAGTATGAACGGAACATCATGAAGCGGATTCATGAACAAGATTGCATCGCCAGGGAGCTGGAGATTATACGCATCGAAAAGGAAACACTCGAAAAAATACTTCAAACTAAATTATAAGAACATCATGTACAAGACAATGAAAAACTTCACACTGATCGCAGTAGTAGCAGTAGCCTTGATAGCACTGGCAGCATGCGACGAGAAAGAAACGAACGGAAACCAGGCACAACAGCCCATAGCCGTACAAGTAACAAACGCAGCAATCGTGACAAGCACAGGCAGCAACACCGACATGAGAAGCAACACAAGAATCCCCGGGGCCGTCACCCGTGCCACAGATACCGGCTGGAAGGCCGGAGACGCCATCGCACTCACCCTGTTCAAGACAGGTACTGCAACAATCGTCGACGGAAAAACAGCCTACAAGTACGTCTGTACCGATGCAACTGGAAAGTTCTCTCCTGCCGATGCAGCGAACACCGCCTACTATCCGGCCGGAGAAGAGAAGACAGACGTTATCGCCTTCTATCCCTATCGGGAAATAGATGCAGGATTGCTGATACCCGTCAGCACCACCGACCAAAAGGAACCGGGTAAGCTGGACCTGATGGTAGCAGAAAAAAGTACGGGGCACAGCGCCGACAATCCCGGGGTGAAACTATCCTTCAGTCACCGACTGGTGAAACTCTCCATCACCGTAGACCGTGAAGTATCCGCAGAGAAGGTGGAACTGGACGGAGCCTCCTTGACGATAGAGGGTATCGCCACACGGGCTGACTGGAATCTGGCAGACGCCACGCTTCATATTAATAAGGAGAGCAAGGCTGATATCAGCATACCGGCCACCTACAGCGCAACAACGACCACTGCAGGCACAGGCGTGACGGTAGTACCGGGACAGCTTGCCGCCACAGCCATCGTGTTGCCCGCAGCAGCCGGCCAGGGAGTAAAGCTGAAACTCACCACCACCGCAGGACAGACCTTCGAGGCAGCGCTGCCTGCCACAGCGGCACTAGTGGCCGGAACTGTGAACACCCTGCGCATGCATCTGCAGCAAGCCGAAGCAACGATTGAAGCAACCGTGACAGACTGGGTCACCGGCATCACGGCAGACCTGCCAGCACTCAACATCGCAGGCATCAATACAAGAAGCGGAGCGGGAAGCGGGACAACACTGAGCCCCGCCGATGGAGACGAGCTACAGGTGATGCTATTCAAGGCAAGCAACGCAACGACAACGCCCGATGCGATGACCGGTTACACGTATTCGGCCGGCAGTGTCTGGACCAGCACCACCCCCATCTACTGGGATGGATTTGCAGCGACGGAGACGGGTATTGGCGTGCGCGGGCTCTTCACACCGGCAATGGCGGTCGATGCGGCAGCCATGGCCAAGGGAGAGTATGAAAAAGATTACCTCCTAGCACTACCCGGCAATCCGACAGCGACCGATAACCTGATTGACTTCGGCCAGAAGTTGACAATAACCATGACGCACGCCACAGCACAGGTGCGCGTTGAGTTGGCCCCCAGTGCCGGCTTCACCCTCACCGAACTGCAGGACGACGCCACCACGCTAGTCTTATGCAGCATCCTGACTCTGGAAGGAAGCGATGCCAGAAGCATCGCTCTGGCCGGCATCAGCCCGAAAGAGTTCATGGGTGAGGCTTCGGAAGCACCCACCACTACCAACGGCGTACCTGCAGGCTTCACGCCCGCAGCCGATGTATTGACCAACGCAGCTACCCTGAAAGCCGACAATTCCGTAAAGAACGCCGACGGAAGCATCGCCACCCCCGCCACCGCCGTAACTTTCACCGCGCGCATCCTGCCGCAGAAGTTTGCAGCGGGAACGCAGATGGCGAAGCTCACCATTGCCGGACAGACGTACACCATGACCGTGCCTGCCGGAGACGGATGGACAATGAAACCGGGTGTAATAAACACGATAAAAGCGAGCGTTTCGAAGTCCGGCATCAATGTGGCGGACGGGGCTATTACCATCGCGCCCTGGGACAACACGCACACGGGAAGCGGAGAGTTCGAGCTCGACTAAAGAGCTCGTGTCATTGTATAAACGATAAATAGAGCCATTATGAAGAAGATAATAAAATCCGCAGCATTTGCGTTGATAGTGACGACGGCCTGTATACTCGCCGCCGCCTGCACCAACGACGACCTCAACAGCCCCGACCCGGCACGCACACCGCTTGCCATCACTGAAATTGGCATAGGAGGAAGCAACCTTAACGCCTCTCCCGCCACACGTATCGCCACCGACCCCGCCTCCGGCGCACAAAGTTGGGAGGAGGGCGATGCCATCCGCGTCCTTGCCACCCTGAAGGACGGCACCCAAGTCCCCGGCGCCACCCTGAACCCCGACGGCACCACCACCGCCACGTCCACCTATATATATAAGGTAGGCAGCGGATGGACGCAAACCCCTGCCGCGGGCGAAACCACCCTCTACGTGGACGACGTGCAGAGCGTCTCCCGCGTAGAGACTTACGGCGGACGGACGCAGTACGACCCCGCCACGGACTACCTGATGCAGGCCGACCCGGGCGCGGGAGGAAACCCGTCCGCCACCGCCCCAGCCACCTACACCCCCGGCGACAACTACCGACTGAACGACCTGCTGGCCGATGACAGCCCCGTATTGGGAGGAAGCACGAACGGAAGCACAGGCAGCGGCACGAACGGCAGCCCCGCCAGAAACTCCCTCTCCGCCACCCTCGCCCACCGACGCGTGGACCTCGTGCTGCGTGTGGCGGACGGTGCCGCGGCGCCTTCCATCCACGCCCTGCCCGCCGGTGCTTACTTGCTGGTGACTATCTCCGGCAACCGCACCATCACCGCCTGGTTCGCCGGGAAAACGAAGGATGAAGACTCCGCCAGCCCCACTGCGGGCAGAGAAGTCAGCACCTTCCGCGCACTGGTGGAGCCGGAGGACGTGCCGGGGGTGAAGGCGAGCAGCCGCGTAGCAGCCGATTACAGCCGCGCAGCCTCCGATAGCAGAAGTAACTCCGCCCCCACCTACTCCCTCCCCGCCGGCCCCCACGAGCTGGGCACCCTCGTCTATCCCGGCCCGACGGATGCAGCCGCCCCCGACCCCTCTGCCACCCCCCGCGAGAAGCGCCTGAGCGCGAAATACACCCTCTCCGCCACCGCAGCCACCCCCCTCGCCGCGGGCGACCGCATCGTCATCACCGCCACCTTCATGGACAACCTCGACCAACTGACGGCCGACAACGTGAAGATAGCCCCCTTTGAGGACGGCAACGGGCCCGACGGGGAGCACGTAGTGACCGGCGAAACAGCCTACGGCAACGGCCTCCAGCCCCTCAGCCCCGACGTATTCAACGCCGAACGCACCACCTGGGTGGTCTCCGGCGGAGGAACCGACGAGACCGACGCCCTCGTGCTGAAGAACGTACGCGATGCGCTGAGCCGCCTCGACGACACCGACCCCACGAACCAGGGACGGATTGACCTCGTGCTATCCGACGTGGGCAAGCTGCCCAAGCGCGCTGACTTCATCGGCGCCCTCGCTGGCTGCGTCCTGCTGCGCAGCGTCAGCGCGCCACGGGTGACGGAAATCGAAGCGTACGCCTTCGACAACTGCACCGCCCTCACCACCGTCAGCCTGCCCAGCGCCACGGGCGACATAGGCGAATACGCCTTCTACCATTGCTACGCCCTCACCACCGTCAGTCTGCCACTCGCAACGGGCAACATCGGCAAATACGCCTTCAGCAGCTGCTACGCCCTCACCACCCTCAGCCTGCCCAAGGCGACGGGGGACATCGGCGACTACGCCTTCTATGCGTGTAGGACACTACAGACCATAGACCTGTCCGCCATCACCGGCAGCATCGGGGAGACCGCCTTCACCAACTGCAAAGCCCTCACCGCCGTCAGCCTGCCACTCGCCACGGGCAGCATCGGGGAGAACGCCTTCAACGGCTGCAAAGCCCTCACCGCCGTCAGCTTGCCGGGCATGACGGGCAGCATCGGGGACCACGCCTTCAGGGAGTGCGAGAACCTGCAGACCCTCAGCCTGCCCGCCGTCAAAGGAAGCATCGGAGCGTATGCCTTCAACGGCTGCTCCGCCCTCACCTCCGTCAGCCTGCCACTCGCCACCGGCAACATTGGGGAGAACGCCTTCGCCATGTGCATGAAGCTACAGACCGTAAACCTGAAGAGCATCACCGGAAGCATCGGGAAGGACGCCTTCTACAGCTGCTCCGCCCTCACCGCCGTCAGCCTGCCACTCGCCACGGGCGACATCGGCGACTACACATTCTACCAGTGCGGGAAACTACAGACCATAGACCTGCCCGCCATCACCGGAAGCATCGGCGAGAGTGCCTTCTACGAGTGCGAGAAGCTACAGACCGTCAGCCTGCCCGCCGTGACGGGAAATATCGGCACGAGCGCCTTCAGCGGCTGCAAAGCCCTCACCAGCCTCAGCCTGCCCGCCGTCAAAGGAAGCATCGGAGCGTATGCCTTCAGCAATTGCATCGCCCTGCCCACCGTCAGCCTGCCACTCGCCACCGGCGACATCGGCGAATACGCCTTCTACTGGTGCGGGAAACTGCAGACCATAGACCTGCCCGCCATCACCGGAAGCATCGGGGAGCAAGCCTTCATCAACTGCGCCGCCCTCACCTCCCTCAGCCTGCCACTCGCCACGGGAGACATCGGCGAGTACGCCTTCATCCGCTGCGAGAAGCTCACCGACATCAGCCTGCCACTCATCACCGGCTACATCGGCAAGGAAGCCTTCTACGGCTGCAAGCTGCTCAAGGAAATCGACCTGCCGCTTGCCGCCGGAGAAAGCGACTTCATGAACGATGACGGAAGCGGCACCATCGCCCCGAACGCCTTCTACGGCTGCGGGGAGCTTGAGAAAGCGAACCTGCCGCTTGCCACGGGCAGCATCGGGGAGGAAGCCTTCTACGGCTGCAAGAAGCTCAAGGAAATCGACCTGCCCAAGGCCAACTACAGCATCGGCCAGAGCGCCTTCGAGAGCTGCAAAGCCCTCACCACCGTGAAGCTCCCCGGCGTGGAGTACCACATCGGCAGGAGAGCCTTCGGCAGCTGCGAAAGCCTCACCACCGTGGACCTCTCCGGCGTGACGGGCGACATCGAGTATGAAGCCTTCAAAGGCTGCGCCAAACTCAAGACCCTCAGCCTGCCCGAAGCAAGTGGCTACATCGGGAGTAGCGCCTTCGATGTCTGCATCAGCCTCCAGACCCTGAGCCTGCCCAAGGCGCGGCGCTTCGACGGCTCAGTCTTCAGCCGCTGCGGCAGCCTCACCAGCCTCGACATCTCCGGGGTGACGGATGTCGAAGACATCCCTGAAGACACCTTCGCGCAATTCGACGACAAAGGCACCCCCCAGTCCCCGAAGTGCGACCTCGTGCTGAGTGCCGCGCTGTACAACGACGATACGTTGGTGACCTCCAGCGCGGGCGGCACGAAGAACACCTTCCGCGGCCTCGTGTGGAAGAGCATCAAGCCCGCAGCAGCAGCCAACGCCGCCAACCAACGACCCAATCGATAACCCGCTAAAACGAACGAACGTATGAAGACAAATAGAATGATACTCGCCGCAGCAGCGGCAATGACCCTCGCCCTCAGCGCCTGCACCCAGGACGAATGGAACGGGAACAACGGAAACACGAACGGAGCCATGGGAGCCGTGGTGGTGATAACGCCGGGGGAGAAACCTTTGGCAATTGACAATGGACAATGGGCAATTGACAATGGACAATTGACAATTGACAATTACGATGCCGCGCCCGCAAGCAGAGGTATTCAAACTCCCCCGCCTGAAAGGGGGGGTGCCCAAAGGGCAGGGGGGTCTCACGCACAGCAGGGGGCTCACGCACAGCAAGGGGCTTCCGCACAGCAGGGGGCTCTCGCACAGCAAGATAACTCAAGCTATGCGCAACCCCCCCTCCCCCCTACGGGGTACTCCCCCTTTCAGGCGGGAGAACTGAGTTACTCCGACAACTCACAACTGAGTTACTCCGGTGCCTCACAACCCGGTTACTCCCCCGCCACAAGCAGAGGTATCTCCAACTCCCCCTTTGGCTTACGCCGACCGTTGGTTCAGGCGGGAGAGCCGGAGATAGTACCGACTGATGGCAGCGCAGCCACCCATAGCGCAGCCAATTGTCAATTGTCAACTGTCAATTGTCAATTGCCGACCGCTACGCGGACGGCCTCCACCCGCACCGCCCCCACCACCGGCGCCTGGGCCAGTGGCGACCGCATCATCGTCACCCTCCAATACTTCTCCGACGACGCGGGCACCTACCCCGACCTCGACGCCCAGGGCACCCCCCTGCCCGGCACCGGCGCCCTCATCGACACCGACGCCCTGGGCCTGCCCACCAGCCAGACCCTGACCTACACCCCCGAGACCAGCGACCCAGACAACAACACCATCCCCGCCCACTGGACCGCCCAGCCCGCCCGCCTGCCCCTGCCCCCCGGCGCCCGCAGCCTGCGAGCCAGCTACCGCATGGTCTCCGCCCCCGACCCCCTGACCGCCACCTGCGAGCAGATGGCAGGCTACCTGCCCAGCGGCGACTATCCACTCTCAACCCTCCACTCCCAACCCTCAACCGTCCTCGGCCCCGACCGCGGCTCCGGCATCACGATGCGCATCGAGGACTTCGAGAAGGAGTTGACCGGAGACTGGACCGCCCTCTACTTCGGCAACCTCACCCTGCCCGACGCCGACATGCAGGCCCAGATTGCCGCCCCCGGCTGGAAAATCACCTATGCCCAGATGACCCGCGTCTATGCCGCCCTCGTGCCGATAGAAGACCCCACGCAGCCCGTCGTCCTGCCCGCCCCCGTGTGGAAGCGGCAGAGCACCGCCCTCATCCTCCAAGACCTGCGCCCCGGGCAGACGGTGGATGTGGAGAAGACCAGCGTCCTCGGCAAGCCGGAGACCGTCCCCCTCGCCCTGCCCGCCCACTATGCCAGCCCCGCCGACGTGCGCCTGCACTTCATGGCCCGGCGCGAGGTCATAGTCAACAGCAGGGGCCTCCTCGACAAGCCCCACAACAGCAGTCCCGACCAATACTTCTTCGCCCTCACCGACCCCGCCGTCGCCCTCCATCAGCCCCTGCTCCGCCCGCGATACGAGAGGGTGGAGTACTGGCCCGGCGAGCAGTTCGTCATCCCCGCCTCCGCCCTCTACCTGGGCAGCGAGACCGGGGATATGCAACCGGTGGACGGCACGGACTACGACGCCTGCAAGCGATACCTGACGGCGGATAACCCCCGCTGGGTGGTGTCCGGCGGCAGCAAGGACAGGGACGAAGCCATAGCCGTGGCGACGAACGTGAGCGCCGCGCTGTGGCGAGTAGCCCGGGCCGATGCCGACGCCCGGATAGACGTGCTGCTGACGGAAGCCGGGTGGTTGCCGCAGGACCGCAACACCACCGGCCGCGGCGCCTTCGAAGGCTGCACCGCCCTGCGCAGCCTCAGCGCCCCGCAGGCCACGACCATCGAATACGGTACCTTCCACCAGTGCTCCAACCTCGTTTACATCGACCTGCCCCTCGCCACGGACGACCTCGGCGAAAACGCCTTCGGAGGCTGCACCGCCCTGCAGACCGTCAGCCTGCCGAAGATGAAGGGCGGCATCGGCGACTACGCCTTCGAAGGCTGCTACACCCTCACCTCCCTCAGCCTGCCGCAGATGACGGGCAGCATCGGCGGCCAAGCATTCAACGGCTGCATGGCCCTCACCACCGTCAGCCTGCCGCAGATGGCGGGCGACATCGGCGTCAAAGCCTTCCTCAGCTGCCCCAACCTCACCACCGTCAGCCTACCCGCGATGAAGGGCAGCATCGGCTCCGACGCCTTCTACGACTGCGAATCCCTGCAAAGCATCGACCTGCCGCAGATGGCGGGCGGCATCGGCATGAACGCCTTCCTCAACTGCAAGGCCCTGCAAAGCATCAGCCTGCCGCAGATGGCGGGCGACATCGGCAAGCAAGCCTTCTACGGCTGCGAGTCCCTCACCACCCTCAGCCTGCCGCAGATGAAGGGCGGCATCGGCAACAGCGCCTTCTTCGAGTGCAAGGCGCTCACCACCCTCGACCTGCCGCAGATGGAGGGCGACATCGGCGACAAAGCTTTCGGCGGCTGCAATGCCCTGCAAAGCATCAGCCTGCCCGCGATGACGGGCCGCATCGGCGAAAGAGCCTTCAGCGGCTGCCCCCTGCTGAAACGCCTGGAGCTGACGTCGCCCGGCATCATCAGCATGGAGTACTACGCCTTCGAGGGCCTGGACATCGCCGCCTCCACGGGCTTCGTGCTCGTGCTGGGGAAGGGGCAGCAGTGCTTCCGCGACGGGGAGAACGGCCAGTTCATCGACACCGCTGGTGACTACGTGATAATATACTTAACACCGGTAAGCTCTCCTACCTCTACTACCCCCATGCACAACGACAACAACCCCACGGTTCGCGTCGAAGTCATCTCCCAACCCTAATCCCCCTAACCCAACGAAGAAAGGAGACACAAGACCATGAATATCCACCGTGACACGCGCGCCGCAGCAGGCAGAAGTAACTACGGGGAGGCACAGTCCTCCGGGGCCTGCGGCGCCACAAGCAGAAGTATTCAAACTCCCCCGCCTGAACCAACGGTCGGCGTAAGCCAAAGGGGGGGTGCTTTCTCCCGCCTGAAAGGGGGAGTGGCCGCAGGCCGAGGGGGTCTTTGGGCGGGGGGGTCTTCCGCACAGCAGGAGTCTTCCGCACAGCAAGGGACTTCCGCACAGCAGGGGGCTTCCGCACAGCAAGGTAACTCAAGCTATGCGCGAAACTCCCTCCCCACTACGGGGTACTCCCCCTTTCAGGCGGGAGAACTGAGTTACTCCGCTAACTCACAACCCAGATACTCCCCCGCGCAGCCCATCGGTCACCAGCCATCGGCACCTCCCGACCCCTGCGGCGCATTACAAAGCCTTCAAATTTCTGCCGCGGAGGTGCCCGCCCGTTACAAAGGCTTCAACTTCCGCCGTCGGCCACAACCGCCCGTTACAAAGCCTTCAATTTCCGCCGTCGGCCGCAACCGCCCGTTACAAAGCCTCCGATTTCCGCCGTCGGCCGCAACCGCCCGTTACAAAGGCGCCAATCCCCCGCGTCGGAGATTTTGTAACCCAACCCTTGAAAAAAGAAACAGTATTCACTTTTAAAACAATAAAATTATGGAAACAATGAAAGAATTCGTCGGAAGCCGCCTCACCAATGGCTCCTTCCTCCAAATGAACCAGGAAATCTCAGTTCAAATCACCACCGCCACCGCCGAGGCGCTGAAAGTGGAACAACTCTCGCCCCTCTACACCGATGCCCTGGAGCGCCTGTCCGTCCTCATCAACCGCCAGACGGGCTACGCCGAAACCGCCGATGTCAGCCGCCACGACCAGAACCGCGACGCCCTCTTCCGTTCCATCTACTGGGCCATCGACTACCTGCACACGCTCGACCCCTCCTCCTCCCTCTACCGCCACGTGCAACAGCTGCTGCCCGCCATCGCCCCCTACCGCGGCATCGCCGACCACGAGCTGACCAAGGAGACGAGCGAAATCACCGGCTTCATCGCCTCCCTCAGCAGCAAGCCGAACGCCGACGCGGTGAAAGCCCTCGGCCTGTCGCCCCTCATCGAAGCCCTCGACTCGGAGAACACCGACGTGTCCGCCGCCCTGAGCAACCGCACCAGCACCGCCGCCACCCGCGCGCAGGCCACGGGCGACGCCTCCACCGACCGTGTACGCCGCGAAGTGGTGGACGTGTACCGCCGCATCGTGGCCCGCGTCAACGCCGTGGCCGAGCTCGAACCCTCCGCCGCCGTCACCGGATTTATCCGGCAGGCGAACGCAATCGGTGAGCACTATGCCACGGTGATGGCGAACCAGGGGAAGACGGGGGCGACATCCGCGCCCGCGCCGCAGACGCGGACGGCCAGCGAGTAGAAGTACCTCAAGCTCTCCCGCCTGAAAGGGGGAGTACCCCGAAGGGGGGAGGGGGTCTTACATAAGGCGAAAGTAACCCAGTTAAATGGAAGCCCCCCCGCCCAGAGACCCCCTCGGCCTGCGGCCACTCCCCCTTTCAGGCGGGAGAATTGAGATACTCCTGCCAGCGGGCTCACACACGCCCCCGGCCTAAAGGCCACCCCCTCTAACTTAGAGGGGGAGCCGGAGATACCCCTCCGAAATCGCTCTTTGACATGCTGGAAACGAAAACTATTGCCCCGCGGCGTTGCACATCTCCCCGAGGTTTTCTATCTTTGCCTAAAAAGCAAAGAAAGGAGAACCAAGACCCATGAAACAAATAGACCCCAACGAAGCCCGCCGCGCCGACACCCGCAAGCTGTCCCCGCTGCCCAACGACCCCCGCATCCACTTCGCCGTCCTCGCCATCGAAGCCACCGCCCGGAAGATGGGCATCACCCCCGCCCAAATGCAGGCAAGACTGCAAAAGCAGGGACTGGTGAAACACTACCTGATGAAGTACTACAACACCCTGCACACCCAAAGCCTCGCCTGGGTGGCCGAAGACACCACCGAAGTGTTGCACAACTGGGAAGCCGAAGCACAAGCCGCCGCACAAGCCCGAGCCGCCGAAACATCCGCCGCCGACAATGAGAAAGGAGGCCCCGCATGATTACCCTCTACCACGGCTCCCCCTACTGCGTGGAGCACCCCCTGGTCAACGTCGGACGGACAGTCCTCGACTTCGGCCCCGGCTTCTACCTCACCCGGCTACGCCACCAAGCCGTCGAATGGGCCCTGCGCATCAAAAGCCGCAAGCAACCCGGCGTCCCCCCCGAAGCATGGCTCAACACCTACCGCTTCGACCTCGACGCCGCCCTCGCCGACGGCCACCACCTCCTCACCTTCGAGGCCTACGACCTCCGCTGGCTCCACTTCATCGCCGCCAGCCGCCGCGACCAAAGCCCCTGGGCCCCCTACGACCTCATCGAAGGCGGCGTGGCCAACGACCGCGTCATCGACGCCATCGAAGCCTACATCGAAGGCATCATCGACGCCGACGCCGCCCTCGGCCGCCTCGCCTACACCCGGCCCAACCACCAGCTCTGCCTCCGCAGCCAGTCCCTCGCCGACCGCTACCTGCACCACGTCAGCAGCCAGCCCATAACCCCCGAGCTCGAAGCCGAAGCACAAGCAGAGGCCGCCGCAGAAGCAGAAGCAGAAGCACAAGCCGCCGCCCAAGCAGAAACCGAAGCACAAGCCCCTGCCGAAGCCGAGAAAGGAGGCGCCCCATGCTAAGCGAATTCCTCCTCCGCCGCAAGATGAGCCGCATCATCACCCGCCTGATGCAGCGCCTCGACATCACCCCCGAACGCGCCATCGACGTCTTCTATCAAAGCGACATCGGCGCCATGATGCACGAGGAGCAATACGGCCTGCAATGTATGCCCGACGCCTACATCGTCGAAGAAATCATCCTTGAGCTGCAACGCAAGCAAGGATAAAGAACAAGCAAGCAATAGTTTTCGTTCCGCCCCGCGCCCCCGGCACCGTCCGAGGCATGCGCAGGGCGGAACGTTTCGTTTCCGGCACAACGTCAGAGAGAGAGAAGGAGAAGAACAACGATAGAGAAGAATAACAATAGAAAGAATAACGATATGATAATAAGGAACAATGATATGAAACAGATAAACAGTTTGAAACACGCAGCCGCAAGCCTCACAAGCCTCGCCGCCCTCCTCGTGCTGACCCTTGCCCTCGCCCTCCCCCTCCTCGTCTCCTCCTGCCAAGCCGAAGACGACCCCGCCGGAGGGCCCGACGGCTTCACCGTAGAAATCACCACCCTCAGCGGCGTCGCCATCGAGCCGATGAACGGTGCCGCCACCGCCACCCGCGCCACCTCCGAAGACCCCCTGACCGGCTACACCGGCAGCATCAAGACCCGCTTCGTCCCCGGCGACGTGCTCCACATCTACCTCGTCGCCGACGCCGCCCACCCCGACGTCGAGCAATTCTCCACCGCCACCCTGACCGACCCCGGCACCGGCGCCGCCCCCGTATGGCACCTCGACCCGCCCCTGCGCCTGCCCGCCAACGCCCAAGACATCTACTACATCCACATCTTCTATGACGGCCGGGCAGACCGCTACACCGACAGCAACACCTCCAACGCCGCCGAGAACCGCGTCGCCACCGCCACCGTAGACCCCGCCAACGGCAGCACCGGCACCTACTTCGACCACATCAGCGGCTTCTACCGGAACCTCGGCGGCGGCAACATCACCAGCAGCGGCATCACCCCCACCGCCGACGGCCGCCTCGTCCTCAACCTGACACACGCGCAAGCCCTGGTCAGCATCCCCGTGCTCGACAATGAGCTCGGCGCCCCCGTCCAGTCCGTCACCGCCATCCTCGTCGATAAAGACGGCAACCCCACCTTCGGCCACACCGCCACCGGCACCGACCCCGCCGATACCCCCGTCACCGGCGGCATCCCGATGCTCCCCGACCCCGACGCCACGAGCACCAGCCCCGGCGCCCCCGTCCCCGCCCTGCCCCTGACGGCCCTCTGCGCCCCCTTCGACATCAGCAATGGCTTACACCTCTACCTCCACGCCTTCCGCGTGCAGCTCGCCGACGGCCGCACCCTCACCCTGCCCGTCGCCCCCACCGACGCCGACGGCAATCCCGATAGCAACTACCCCGGCCGCACCCTCAACCCCGCCCGCCACTACCGCTACCGCCTCACCCTCCTCCCCGGCTCCGCCACCGCCCTGACCGACGGCAGCGACACCCAGCCCTGGACCGACCGTGCCGACCCCGCCGTGCCCGCCGGATACATCCCCATTTATACCGCCAGTGACCTGCGCAAGATAGGCCGCCCCCTGCGCAACCCGCAGACCGGCGAAATCCTCCCCGACCCCGACGCCCCCGACGGCCGACCCCTCTACGCCCCCGCCACCTTCGGCTCCTACACCTACACCGCCGACCGCACCCCCACCGGCACGCCCCTCCGCTTCGGCCTCGACGCCCGCTACATCCTCATGGCCGACATCGACCTGACCCCCGCCGACCCCACGAACCCCGCGGCCGATGAACTCTGGACCCCCATCGGAGTCGACCCCGACAAGCTCGCCGCCAACCCCAATGCCGCCCCCGCCCACTTCTACGGCCACCTGAACGGCAACGGCCACTGCATCACCGGCCTCACGGTGAAGACCGCCTCCCGATTTGCCGGCCTCATCGCCTACGCCCAAGGCGCCGTCATCTACAACCTCCACCTGCAAGACGCCCGCGTGGAGAGCACCTACAACGGCAACTACACCATTAATGCCGGCGCCCTCATCGGCTGTAGCGACGGCTCCACCCTCGCCCTCTGCAGCGCCACCCGCAGCACCATCACCGCCACGGGCAAAGACAACGGAAGCGTCGGCAGCCTCGTGGGCTCTGCCGACAACGGCACCCTCACCCGCTGCTACGCCACCGCCTGCACCGTGCAAACCGACGGCGACAGCGGCGGGCTGGTGGGCGTGAACAACACGCTAAGTACCCTCGTGGCCTGCTACACCGCCGGCTGCACCGTGCAAACCGACGGCGACAGCGCCGGCGGCCTCATGGGAACCTCGTCCGCCGGCATCTCCTACGGCTGCTACGCCGCCAACGTCACAATCACGGGCAACAGCAGCATCCCAGGCGCCCTCATCGGCTACAGCGCCGTCAGCGCCGTGGTCAGCTGCTACGCCACCAACGCCGACGCCACCTCCACCACCGGGCTCATCCACAGCGCCCTCATAACCAACACCAGCGGAAAAATCAGCTACGCCAGCGTCTCCCCCCTCCTGCAGGGCACCAACCCCGCCACCGACTGCGACGTCAGCGACGCCTTCTTCCGTAACCTGCCCTCCGGCTACTCCCGTCTGACGTACGCCACCGACCTCGCCACCCTGACCACCGATGCCACCACCGACGGCAGCAGCTTCTACCACAACTTCCACGGCCGCTTCCGCGACACCGACGCCGCCCTGCTCTCTGTCCCCACCGTCCTTGCCAACCCCGACGGCAGTCTCCGCGTGGAGCCCCGCACCTGGTCCGTCGCCGGCATCTGGGGCGATGACCTGCCCGCGACGGAGGCGGAGGGGAGCCAGGTGGCGCCGCAGATTGTGTGGGGGTATGAAGGGGAGTAGGAAGTAGCGGGAAGAGCAACTGTCATTCAGAGCGTAACGAAGAATCTCCTCTCCCGATGACAAGGAAGGAGATTCTTCGGGCTGAAGCCCTCTGAATGACAGCTACTGCCAAGAAGCGCAGTGCCCCCGGCAGCAGGAGTATCTCCAGCTCTCCCGCCTGAACCAACGGTCGGCGAAGCCAAAGGGGGAGTACCCCGAAGGGGGGAGGGAGTTTCGCCCAGCGCAGCCAAGAGTAACTCTCAGTTTGTGGGAGACTCTCCCGCCGACAATCGAATATTCACTTAATAAATTAAATTACAATGAAAACAAGAGCCATTCTTCCCCTCCTTGCCCTCGCCCTGACATTCAGCGCCTGCGGCAGCGACGACGACGACCCTAACAAGACGGCCCAACTTACCATCAACGTCAGCGGTCAGCCCCAGAACACCTACCTCGAGATCGGCGTCACCGGCACCGACGGCACCGACGAAGCAGCCTCCGGCCTCATCCTCTCGGTCGGCACCCCCACCGACGTGCCCGAAGGCCAATACGCCGTCACCGTCTTCAGCCTGCCCCACAGCCTGAACGACTGGCCCGGCAGCGTCTCCCATCAACTGGCCACCCTCAAGGCCAATCCATCCATCACCGGCCTCTACAGCCTGGTCGATGGCAACATCACCATCGACCCCACCGACGACGGACAGATCACCGACGCCCCCCAAGTCAGTAGCGCCCAAGGAGCCGTCCACGCCACCTCCGACAGCCCCACCACCACTACCCTGACGCTCCACCCCCTGACGCGCGAAGTCATCGTCCGCGGCGTTGTGCAAATGGCCAACCCCGCCAATCTGACATCGGCCACTGCCACCCTCTACGGCGTGCTCAACACCCGCAACCTGGGCAATACCTTCGCCGGAGAGGCTACCCGTGCCACATCGGCCGCCGACATCCGTGCCGCAGCTGCATCGGACGCCGGCACGTACTACGTCCGTGCCCCCTTCAGCCTCTCGGACAACGGTGACGGCAGCTTCTCCGTCGCCTTCCGCCTGCTGGGCATCGACGAATCCGCCAGCCAGCGCCTGGTCATCACCCTGAATGGCACCGACGACTCCGCCCATCCCTACACCTATGAAACCGACGTCACCTCCCTGCTCAGCGGATTCAACAGCGGTCCCGGCTCGCAGCCCGCACAGCTCACGGCCAATCTCTCCTTCGGCCTGAACGACGTCACCGGCACCATCAACGGCTGGACACCCGGCATGGACGAGGACTTGGAAGGGAAATAAAAAGCTTCTGACAGGTTATGAGTGGAATAACAAAAGAATTATCTTCAGACAGAAGAACAAATTCAGGATATGCTATTGCTTCTATTTTCTAGTATGCTCTTTTGTTCTTCTGTCTAGAAAATATAGCTCCGCCCCGAGAGGTGGCAGCGGCGCAGCGGTGGCACGCCTGAACAAAATGAAGGATCTCTTCTCTTACTTATCAAGAGAGGAGATCCTTCACTTCGTTCAGGATGACAGAGCCTGTTCGGGATGACAGCATCTGTTTAGGATGACAGAGCCCATTCGGGATAGCCGGCCCCGTTCGGCTCGGCAGCATCCGATATTACTTTTTCGTCTCAGCAGCTTTCTTCGGCAGCCCCTTCAGCAACTCGTCCACCGCCGCCTTCAGCTGTGCATCCTCGCCCTGCAGCGCTGCCGCAGGCTCGTTATACACCAGCACGTCGGGCTGCAACGTATGGTTCTCCAGGTAATTGCCCTGCATGTCCACGCATCCCACTTGCGGAATGCCGAAGACGATGCTGCGGTCTATCTGCTGTTCCCACCAAACGGCGGTCATCGTTCCGGCCACGGGCGTACCCACCAGCTTGCCGATGCCCAGCGTCTTGTAGACGAACGGCGTGCCGTGAGCATTGCTGTAATTGTCCTCGCAAACCAGCATGCACGAGGGCTTCAGCCACTTGTTGAACGGGTCGCTGCCGATGTATTGTCCGCGCGGCACGAAGCGTTCGTACTCCTTGCCCGAGAGCAGCGTCACCACATCGTCGTGCAGCCATCCGCCGCCATTGTGGCGAACGTCTACCACCACTGCTTCCTTGGCGCGGTTGCGCTCGCTCAGCAGGTCGGAGTATATCTTGCGGAAACTCTGGCTGTCCATCGACTTGATGTGCACGTAACCGATGCGTCCGCCCGAAAGTTCTTCCACCTTCTTGCGGCAGTTCTCCACCCAGCGCTTGTACAGCAATTCGCTCTGCGCGCCCTGGCTGATGGGCTTCAGCGTCTCTTCGAAGCGCTTCTTCGTGGCGGGGTCGTAGACGGAAAGCACCACTTTGCGCCCCGCCTTGCCTTCGAGCAACGGGAAGTAGTCGGCGCCTGCCTTGATGGGCGTGCCATCTATCTTCTCGATGATGCAACCCGTACGCACGTCGGTCTTCTTCTTCGTCAGCGGGCTTTGGGCGATGATTTCCTTGATCTTCAGTCCGTCGCCGGTGTACGTGTCGTCGTAGAACACGCCCAGGGTGGCGGTGGACAGCGTGGCACCGGGGGCGTAATAGCGTGCGCCGGTGTGCGAACCGTTCAGCTCGCCCAGCATCTCGCTTAGCATCTCGGTGAAGTCGTAGTTGTTGTTGATATAGGGCAGGAAGCGCTTGTAAGTGTCGCGGTAGAGGGTCCAGTCGGTGCCCTGCAGGTCGGCCACGTAGAACTTGTCGTCCACCTGCTGCCATACGTGGTCGAAGATGTATTCGCGCTCGCCGTAGGGGCGGTAGTCGAAGAAGGCTTCGAAGGAAATCGGAGTAATCTTACTGCCTTCTACTTCTATCTTCTTCATGCCGTCGTAGCTGCACAGGAAGATGTTCTTGCCGTCCTTGTCGGGCTGCATGGCTCCGGCGCCTACGCTCTTGAGGAGCACTTTGGTGGAGTTCTCCTTCAGGTTGTGTTCCCACAGGTCGTAGCCGTCTTCGAAGGTGGCCAGGTAGTAGAGCTTATCGCCCTTGGGGCTGAGCACGGCGTCGGCCAGGTGCGAAGAGTTGCCGGTGATGCGCACGATGCGGTCGAAACGATTGGCAAGGTCGAACTTCAGGGGCTCCGGCTTCTTGTCCTTGTCGGCATCGTCACTCTTCTTATCGTCTTTCTTCTTGTCGGCCTTCTTTTTGTCGTCTTTCTTTTCAGCCTTTTCCTTCTCCTCCTTGGCTGCCTTTTCCTGCTCTTCCAGCAGGGCAGTCTCCTCCTTGCTCATCAGGAAGCGGTCGTAGGCCTCGGCGTCGAAGAACATGATGTAGATGTCGTCTTCGGAACCCCAGCTGCCGTGGCTGCGATAGCCCGCACGGTCGCTGGACCATATCATGGCCTTGCCGCCCAGCACCCACTTGGCGTTGCTGTCGGTGTAGCCGCTCTCGGTAAGGTTCACCATTTCACCTTTGCCGTCGGCATTGACAAGAACGACGTCTTTGTTGTTCCAGCCACCCACGCCGATGTAGTCCGAAAGAATCCAGCGGCTGTCCGGGCTCCACTGATACCACTGGTCGCCGTCGGCGTAAGAGTATTGATACTTACCGTCCATCACGGTGCGCACCGCCTTCGTCTTCAGGTTGATGACGCGGATAGCCGTGCGGTTCTCGAGGAAAGCAATCTCCTTGCCGTCCGGGCTGTACTGGGGTTGGAAGGAAGCTACGTCGGAGTTCGTCAGGCGTTCTTCCTTCAGCTCCGTAGCATAAGCAAACTGCTTCTCTTCCTTGCGCACGATGGTAGTGGTGTAGAGCTGCCAGAGGCCGTTGCGCTCCGAAGCATAAACCAGGGTACGTCCGTCGGGGGCGAAGTTTACATCGCGTTCCTGGCAGGGCGTATTGGTGATTTGCTTGGTAGTCTTGTACTCTACCGACGTCACATATACGTCACCGCGAAGCACGAAGGCAACTTCCTTGCCATCGGGCGATACCGCCATCTCCGTAGCACCGCTGCTCTTAATCTGACGAATCAGGTCTTTGTCGCTCTTGTCGGTGAGAATGCTGATATTCACTTTCTGCGGCTCGCTACCGGGACGGAGGGTATAGATTTCGCCGTCGAAGCCGTAGCACAGCCGTCCATCGGCTGCCACGCTGAGGAAGCGCACCGGGTTCTTGGCATAATGCGTCACCTGCGTAGCCGACGAAGCGCCGGGAGCACGCTGGAATACGTTGAACGAACCCTTCTCTTCGCTCAGATAGTAGAACGTTTTTCCATCGGGAGCCCAAACCGGTTCGCGGTCTTCTCCACCGAAAGTAGTCTGCTGCTGATAAGCGGGAGTCGCCTTCGGATTGTACGTCCATATATCGCGGGCAATGGGCGAAACGTGGTGCTTCCGCCAATAGTCCTCATAGCCCTTCTTGTCCTGATAGAGCATCACTCCGTCCTTATTGATGGAGATGCGTTCCATCGGCATGGACGAAACCATCACCGGACGTCCGCCCTCTACAGGCACCTGATATACTTGCTTGAACTGTCCGTTGGAAGGGAAAACAACCGCCTCGGCAGAGGGCATGATATCCGCAGTGAAGAGGATATGACCTGCATCGGCAAAAGCCAGAGGCGTCTCGTCAGCCGAATGGGTCGTCAGGCGGCGGGGTTCGCCACCCTCTTTGGAGACGATGTAAACGTCCATGCTTCCCAGACGATCCGAGGCAAAAGCAATCTGCTTGCTGTCCGGGCTCCATACCGGAGCGGTGTCGTGGGCGGGGTTGGTGGTAAGTTGCATCGCTCTTCCACCGGCGGAGGGCACTGTGTAGATATCTCCTTTATAAGTAAAGGCAATGGTTGTCCCGTCAGGGGAGATGGCACAATTGCGCATCCACAACGGAGCGTCTTGAGCCGAAATAAAGCCTGCCAGGCAGAGCGCGGCAAGGCTGAGTAATAGTTTTTTCATAATATCGTTGTTAATAACCAAAAAACCTCACGACCTTTGTTAATAAAGACCGTGAGGTTTACTTATTCTTTAATTAAGTCCCCCCTCGATTAGAGAGCACCTACTTCTTTCAGAGCAGCATTCGTTTTGTGAACGGCAGCAGCGCTGGCAGCAAACTTAGCTTTTTCGTCAGCGTTCAGATCCAGTTCAACGATCTTTTCGATACCGTTCTTGCCAAGGATTACAGGAACACCGATGCAAATGTCTGATTCACCGTATTCTCCTTCCAGATATACTGAACAAGGGATCATCTTCTTTTGGTCGTGAAGGATAGATTCAACTACGAATGCTCCTGCTGCACCCGGTGCATACCATGCAGAAGTACCCAGCAACTTAGTCAGAGTAGCCCCACCTACCATAGTAGCAGCAGCCACTTCGTTCAGTTTTTCTTCAGAGATGAAGTTAGTTACAGGCATACCTTTGTAAGTAGCGAAGCGAGTCAAAGGAATCATAGTAGTATCACCGTGACCACCGATAACCATACCTTCTACTTCGTTGGCGTTGCAGCCCAAAGCCTGAGACAAGAAATATTTGAAACGAGAGCTGTCCAAAGCACCACCCATACCGATGATACGGTTCTTGGGAACGCCCAGAGACTTCAGTGACAGATAAGTCATGGTATCCATCGGGTTAGAGATCACTACGAGGATAGCGTTCGGAGAGTATTTCAGGATGTTCTGTGCAACCGACTTCACGATACCTGCATTTACACCGATCAGTTCTTCACGAGTCATGCCCGGCTTACGGGGAATACCTGAAGTGATAACTACTACGTCAGAGTTAGCAGTCTTTTCATAATCGTTGGTACAACCTACAATAGTGGTGTCGAAGCCCAACAGTTGAGCAGTCTGCATCATATCCATTGCCTTACCTTCTGAAACGCCTTCTTTCACGTCCAGCATTACCACTTCGTCAGCCACTTCATTAAAGGCCAACACATTTGCGCATGTAGCACCTACGTTACCTGCACCTACTACGGTTACTTTTGACATAATTCTAATGTTTTTTTGTTTATAAGTGTTCTTTTAAAGATGATGCAAAAGTACAACGACATTCGTAATTAAGGAAATTTTTCCGTAATAATTTTAGTTAAATACCTTATCTGCCATACGGCGTCCTGAAGTGTATTATGGTATCATGACTTCTCTGCAACCACCAGTTCCCATCCTTTAAAGACCAAAGTGATAAACCCCAGTTCCGTATGCCCTTTGGTGCGAAGCACCTTCTCATCCGCCGCATAGCGTTTCAGTTGTTCGGCAGCTTCCTGCTTCAACAATGCGATATCCGCTTCCGAAGCATCACGCCGTGCATACTTCACTTCCACGATATAGCTGTAGGCAATCTCCGGCTGATGCAACAAGTCTGGCATCATGTAGAAGTCCGCATAGCCTTTGGAAGACTCATGTTCGGGGAAGAGTACATAGCCTTGTGTCAATCCCAAATAGGCCAGCAGGAAACCTTTTACATGTGCTTCTCCCTCGATGAACTCACGAATAGCGCTCTGACGTTCCAATTCTCCGGCAAAGAAGCGGAAGACGGGCTCCCATTCGCCACGGAGAGCCATCTTCTTCACCAAACCGGAGAAAGAAGAAAGATCCAAATCGAACATATTTGCTTCGCGGTAGGCTTCTACTAAATAGGTATAAAGCTGTTCACGTACAGTCAAGTTTGGAATGCCAAGAACGGCACTTCCGAAATCGGTACCTTGTATAGAAAGCATTCCGAAGTAGAACAGCAGGCTCTTGAAATTCTCCGTATCAGTCATCTTTTCAGCTGGGAAGGAAGTGGAAATTTGTGCCGTAGTGCTGCCCTCCGCCACAATCTGCTGGATGATAGAGGCATTCGCACCAAACGTCTTATCTATTTGTACCAGATGACGGAGCTTGTTGTAATCCGTACGGATATTGTTGTCGACCATCATTTTGGGAGCTTTGCCCAATTGCAGATAACTGTTAAGAAAATAAAGTGTCATATCCGAATTGTACATCCGCTCTTCTAAACGATCTTCCGAGAAGCAGTAATTATCATACCACGGCTTCATAATCTCCAACAGTCCTTCCACCGTAACGTCCTCCGGCAGTGCGTCTTCATCCTTATAATAAGTAATCATTTCCCTTACTTCATCCTCACTGAATCCGATAATGCTGTTGAACTGCGGCAGCATGCTGATGTTCGTTCCGATATTGAATCCACTCGTCACATCGTCCATCGTTATGGGGCTGACGCCTGTAATGAAAAGCCGTTCCACCGCAGCACCGGCGTTGGAAGTAGACTCCTTAATGTTATTAAAGAAACCACGGATAAAGCCTTCACCGTGCGTCTTTTCCCGGTAGCGTTCCTGGCCGTAGGAAGAAAGAATGGTATTGGTGAAATTGTCGTACTCGTCAATCAGCAGGTAAATACGCGGGCAGTCCGTGCGGCTGATATATTCCTTGAGGGCCGCCAACATTTGCCGCGGGTTGGTCTCGTCAGGTTTGACAACCTTCCAGATATCACTGCCCAACAGACGCTCATATTTCAGGATGAAATTCTTCATCACCATGCAGCAATACTCGCAGAACGACTTCTCCACGTCCTCCAGTTTTGAACTGATAGCTGAGAAGTTGAAGCGCAGAACCATATACCGGTTATGCCACTTTGTCGGATGCTGTC
>CABMPP010000023.1 GCA_902388495.1 uncultured Bacteroides sp.
TTATGTAAGACCCCCTCCCCCCTACGGGGTACTCCCCCTTTCAGGCGGGAGAGTTTGAGATACTCATGTTTATCATTTCATTCATGTCTATATCAATATGAGTCAATCATCTTATATCGAACTCACATTATTTTTAACGAAAAAGAAACAGACATCTAACGAAATAGAGACAGGACTCTACGAGTATGAACTTCCTACTCCGGCAGATTAAACATCACAAATCATCAATAAACAAATTTGCGACAAAGCAAACGGTCTTTGGGTATTCGATCATATACTTATTTATTTTCTTGTACCTCATGATAAACCACTACTGATATCCATGCATGGCACAAATGATAGAAATGTGAACCATCATGTATTCCGCTAACCTATATGCCTGTATGAGAGGTGCAACCACCCCCAAACGCCCAGCACAATAACCAGCAACGTCTGTATGCCATGCACAATCAGTGCAAAGACACCGGCATCCGTAGCATTCACGCCATAAAGCATCATCATGGTGATGACGGCAAAGTGCCACGGCCCTGCCCCGTTGGGTGTAGGAACGATGACAGCAAAAGTTCCGCCGACAAACATCACCAATGCGGCAAGGAAACTGAGGTGCTCTGTGAATTGGAAGCAATAGAAAGTAATATAGAAATGGTAAAAGTAGCAAACCCAAATAAGTAAGGTATAAAGAACGAACAACGGGACGTTCTTCACATTCCGGAGCGACATCACACCTTCCCACACATTCAGTGCAATCCCCTTTACTTTCTCAAAGAAAGAAAGCATGCGCAGCAGGTAATACAAAAGCACGCACACACCGATGATACAGAAAAGAACGACATAGAACCAGGGAGACGTCACCAGATGCACCAGCGAAGGTATTTTTGTTCCCGTTTCTTCGAAGAACTGAAGAAAGACGGGCATCTGTACCAGAAAAGTAATTCCGGTAATCAAGAGAATGCATAGCGTATCGACCAGTCGTTCGGTCACCACCGTGCCGAGGGATTTTGCAAAAGACACATTGTCATATTTGGCAAGCACCCCACAGCGGGAAACCTCTCCCACACGGGGCAATATCAGATTCGTGGCATAAGATACAAAGATGGCATCCACACAATCGCTCGTTTTGGGATAGGCATCCAGCGGCTCCAATGTCTGTTTCCAACGCCATCCGCGGAACACATGGCACATAACGCCAAAGAACAACGAAAATGACATCCACCACCAGTTTGTACCGTGCAGAAGCACCTCTTCGGCTCTTGCAAAGTCAAAATCACGATACACCCAATAGAGGATAAAGCCGCCTAACAGAATGGGTAAGACAACTTTCAATGTCTTTTTTAATAGTTTATTCATCTTGAATTCGTCATTCTTCAAAATTAAGGATTACCTTTGCTCCGCGAAGGCAGACTGTATCTCAGTACAAAATTCTTAATGACGGGGTACAACCTGCATTCGCGGAGCAAAAGTAACGATTTAGTTGATACATGAGATTAGTTAAACCCAAAAAGTTTCTCGGCCAACATTTCCTGAAAGACCTGAAGGTGGCGCAGGACATTGCCGACACGGTGGACGCTTGTCCCGGATTACCCATTCTGGAAGTAGGTCCGGGCATGGGCGTACTAACCCAGTTTCTTCTTCCTAAAGAGCGCATGGTCAAGGTAGTAGAGGTAGACTACGAGTCGGTGGCTTATCTGCGCGAGTCCTATCCGCAACTGGAGGATTGCATCATTGAGGACGACTTCCTCAAGATGAACCTGCAACGATTGTTCGGCGGACAGCCCTTTGTACTGACGGGAAACTATCCTTATAACATATCCAGCCAGATATTCTTCAAAATGCTGGACAACAAAGACCTGATACCGTGCTGCACGGGCATGATACAAAAAGAGGTTGCCGAACGCATTGCCGCCGGACCGGGCAGCAAAACATACGGCATCCTGAGTGTGTTGATACAGGCATGGTATAAGGTGGAATACCTATTCACCGTACATGAGCATGTATTCAACCCGCCTCCGAAAGTGAAAAGTGCAGTCATCCGCATGACGCGCAATGACACGCAGGAACTGGGATGCGACGAAAAGTTGTTCAAGCAGGTGGTGAAGACCACCTTCAACCAACGGCGCAAAACGCTGAGAAATTCAATAAAGCCGATACTTGGAAAAGACTGCCCGCTGACGGAAGATGTTTTATTCAACAAACGCCCGGAGCAGCTCTCGGTACAAGAATTCATCAATTTGACGAATGGAGTGGAAAAGGCACTGAAGGAGATTAATGAGAAACAAAGAAATGAATAAATGATAATGTCCTATGGAAATAGACCAAGAATACATAGACAAAGTCAAAAGCCTTATTGAGCAGAAAGACGCCGACAATGTAAAGTCGCTTTTGACCGACCTCCATCCGGCGGATATTGCAGAACTGTGCAACGATCTCGATCCGGAAGAGGCACGCTTCGTTTATCGCCTTCTCGACAATGAAACGGCCGCCGACGTATTGGTGGAAATGGACGAAGACGTCCGGAAGGAATTCCTGGAACTCCTCCCTTCAGAAACCATCGCCAAGCGCTTTGTGGACTATATGGACACGGACGATGCCGTAGACCTGATGCGCGAGCTCGATGAAGACAAGCAGGAAGAAATCCTCTCGCACATCGAAGACATCGAACAGGCCGGAGACATCGTAGACTTGCTGAAGTACGACGAAGACACCGCCGGTGGTTTGATGGGTACGGAAATGGTAACCGTCAACGAGAATTGGAGTATGCCGGAATGCCTGAAAGAGATGCGCCTGCAAGCCGAAAAGCTCGACGAAATCTATTATGTATACGTCATCGACGATGAAGAACGCCTGCAAGGTGTCTTCCCGTTGAAGAAAATGATCACTTCCCCCTCCGTCTCCAAAGTGAAGCATGTGATGCGGAAAGATCCTATCTCCGTCCATGCAGATACCCCTATCGACGAAGTGGTACAGACAATCGAGAAGTACGACTTGGTGGCAGTCCCCGTTGTCGACAGCATCGGACGCCTGGTCGGTCAGATTACCGTGGACGACGTGATGGATGAGGTACGCGAACAGTCCGAACGTGACTATCAGTTGGCATCCGGTTTGTCTCAGGACGTAGAAACGGACGACAATGTGATGCGCCAGACCTCAGCCCGCCTTCCGTGGCTGCTCATCGGCATGATAGGCGGTATAGGCAACTCCATGATATTGGGTAACTTCGACGCAACTTTTGCCGCTCATCCCGAGATGGCTCTCTACATCCCGCTGATTGGCGGTACGGGCGGAAACGTGGGAACCCAGTCTTCGGCCATCGTCGTGCAGGGTCTTGCCAACAGCTCGCTGGATGCCAAAGATACCTTCAGACAGGTGACCAAAGAAGCAGTGGTAGCGATTATCAATGCAACCATCATCTCCTTACTGGTATATATCTATAACTTTATCCGGTTCGGCGGCACGGCCACTGTCACTTATTCCGTATCTATCAGCCTCTTTGCAGTCGTTATGTTCGCCTCCATCTTCGGAACGCTGGTACCCATGACCCTGGAAAAGCTGAAAGTGGACCCAGCCATCGCCACCGGCCCCTTTATAGCCATTACCAACGACATTATAGGCATGATGCTATACATGGGTATCACCGTGTTGCTGTCGTAAAAACAAGAATCTTGAAAAAAAATCAAGTAAAAGTGTATGAAGTAATCATTTTATTTCATTAATTTGTAACCTAATGTAACCCGAACGGGAGAAACCCGTTTCTAAAAAAGTAAATACAATGACGGACACTCATGACACTAATCTCCCCGAAAAGCCGGCGGAATTAGAAGAAGAAAAGAAGGCAGCAGAGGTTTCTGAACCGGCAACAACAGAAACTCCCGCTGAGGAAATCGTTTCGGAAAAGCCGGTAGAGCCAGTTCAGAAGCTCACGAAGGAGGAAATCCTTGCCAAACTGAAAGAGGTTGCCGCAGATGTGGAAAACATCGCCAAACCGGAAATAGACAGTTTGAAGCAAGCTTTCTACAAAATACATAATGCTGAACAAGAAGCGGCCAAGAAACTGTTCGTTGAAAACGGAGGCGCCGTAGAGGACTTCATACCACAAGCAGACAGCGTGGAAGAGGAGTTCAAGAGTATCATGACCGTCATCAAAGAGAAAAGAAACGCACTGACTGCCGAAGTGGAGAAGCAGAAAGAAATGAATCTGCAAATTAAGCTTTCGATCATAGAAGAGTTGAAAGAACTGGTGGAATCTCCTGATGACGCAAACAAGAGCTATACGGAATTCAAGAAGCTGCAACAGCAATGGAACGAGGTAAAACTGGTGCCGCAAGCCAAAGTCAACGAACTCTGGAAAAACTATCAGCTTTATGTAGAGAAGTTCTACGACCTGCTGAAACTGAACAACGAATTCCGCGAATACGACTTCAAGAAGAACCTGGAAATCAAGACTCACCTCTGCGAAGCCGCCGAAAAGCTGGCAGACGAACCGGATGTGGTTTCCGCCTTCCACCAACTGCAAAAGCTGCACCAGGAGTTCCGCGATACGGGACCGGTCAGCAAAGAGTTGCGCGACGAAATATGGGCACGTTTCAAAGCGGCCTCTACCACCGTAAACCGCCGCCATCAGCAGCATTTCGAAGCTTTGAAGGAAACAGAGCAACACAATCTGGACCAAAAGACAGTGATCTGCGAAATCATTGAAGCCATAGACTATAAAGAGTTGACCAACTTCTCATCTTGGGAAAACAAGACTCAGGAAATCATTGCCTTGCAAAACAAATGGAAAACCATCGGCTTTGCTCCGCAAAAGATGAATGTGAAGATTTTCGAGCGCTTCCGCAAAGCATGCGATGAATTCTTCCGCAAGAAAGGCGAATTCTTCAAGGCGCTGAAGGAAGGCATGAACGAAAACCTGGATAAGAAACGTGCACTCTGCGAAAAAGCCGAAGCATTGAAAGACAGCACCGACTGGAAGACCACTGCCGATGAATTGTCCAAGCTCCAAAAGGAATGGAAGACCATCGGTCCGGTAGCCAAGAAGTACTCGGATGCCGTTTGGAAACGCTTTATCTCCGCCTGCGATTATTTCTTCGAGCAGAAAAACAAAGCAACTTCTTCACAGCGTAGTGTAGAACAAGAGAATCTGGAAAAGAAAAGAGCCATTATCGAGAAACTGAATGGCATAGACGAAAGTACCGATACTGAAGAAGCCACCCAACAGGTGCGCGACCTCATGAAAGAGTGGAACAGCATCGGACACGTGCCTTTCAAAGAAAAAGATAAGATATACAAGCAGTATCACGGTCAGATAGACAAACTGTTTGAACGTTTCAATATCAGCGCTTCAAACAAGAAACTGAGCAACTTCAAGTCGAGCATCAATTCTATCCAGGAAGGCAGTCCGCAGGCTCTTTACCGGGAACGCGAGAAGTTAATGCGTACTTTCGAGAATATGAAGAACGAATTGCAGACTTATGAAAATAATCTCGGCTTCCTGACCTCCTCTTCCAAGAAAGGTAACAGCCTGCTGACGGAAATCAACCGCAAGGTAGAGAAACTGAAGGCAGATATTGAACTTGTGAAAGAGAAAATCAAAGTGATTGACGAAAACATCAAGAACGAAGGATAACGCAAGCTGACTTAATAAAAATGAAATCCGTCTCTATAAACTGCACCACAGTTTGAAGAGACGGATTTTTATTTACCCTATTTTAATGATGGAAAAGACGAATGCCGGTAAAGGCCATGGCAATGCCATACTTATCGCAAGTTTCAATAACATGGTCATCGCGTACAGAGCCTCCGGCTTGGGCGATATAGTCCACTCCACTCTTATGCGCACGCTCGATATTGTCGCCAAACGGGAAGAAAGCGTCCGAACCTAGAGCAACACCTTTCAGTGTGTCCAGCCATGCACGTTTTTCTTCGCGAGTCAGGACTTCCGGTTTCTCAGTGAAGAACTGTTGCCAAACACCATCAGCCAGCACATCTTCATGGTCATCACTGATATAAACATCAATCGTATTGTCACGGTCGGCACGGCGGATTTTCTCTACCCAAGGCAAGTTCAGCACTTTGGGATGCTGGCGTAAATACCATATATCGGCCTTATTGCCAGCCAGACGGGTACAGTGAATACGGCTCTGCTGTCCGGCACCGATACCGATAGCCTGGCCATCCTTTACGTAGCATACCGAATTGGACTGTGTATATTTCAAGGTAATCAGTGCAATCATCAAATCGCGTTTTGCAGCTTCCGGGAATTCCTTGTTCTGCGTCGGGATATTGGTGAACAGTTCATCGCCGTTCAGTTTGATTTCATTACGGCCTTGTTCAAAAGTGACTCCGAACACATCTTTATGTTCAATCGGAGCAGGCTTGTAATCGGGATTTATTTTAATCACGTTGTAAGTACCCTTACGCTTGTTCTTCAAGATTTCGAGCGCCTCTTCCGTATATCCCGGAGCAATGACGCCATCCGATACTTCCCGGTTGATGAAGCGTGCAGTGGCTTCGTCGCAAACATCACTCAAGGCGATGAAGTCGCCATAAGACGACATGCGGTCGGCACCGCGGGCACGTACATAGGCACTGGCAAGCGGAGAAAGTGGCAGATTGTCAACAAAATAAATCTTTTTCATTGTATCGTCCAGTTCCAGCCCTATTGCCGCACCTGCCGGGCTGACATGCTTGAATGAAGTTGCCGCCGGCATACCGGTAGCTTCTTTCAGTTCCTTCACCAACTGCCATCCGTTCAAAGCATCCATAAAGTTAATGTATCCCGGACGTCCATTCAGGACTTCGATAGGCAATTCCCCTTCCTGCATAAAGATGCGGGCCGGCTTCTGATTGGGGTTGCAGCCGTACTTGAGTTCTAGTTCCTTTGCCATAGTATTTTAATATGATTCGTTTTGCAAAACAGAGAAGCCCTACTAAGTTATCTTAGTAAGGCTTCTTATGGTTGGGCTACCTGGATTCGAACCAGGAATGACAGGACCAGAATCTGTAGTGTTACCATTACACCATAGCCCAATATTTCAGGTCATTTCTGTTTTGCGGTTGCAAAGATACAAAGATTTCTATAAACCAAAACAAAATCGGACATTTTTTTCTTAAAAATCTGATAAGACACCGTAATCCAAAGGATTATATAACTAAAAAAAATCAAAAATTGAAAGAGTTTTCCCCTTTTACGTGTTTGATATGAGAAATCAACGTATATTTGTCAACTGTTTTAATATAATAATGTATAATGAACGAAACGAAAAGACTGATTCAACAGATAACAGAAGGTATTCAAGATAAAAAAGGAAAGAAAATCGTCATCGCAGACCTTACCAAAATAGGCGATACAATATGCAACTATTTCGTCATCTGCCAAGGTAATTCCCCCAGCCAAGTGGCCGCCATTGTTGACTCCGTAAAGGATTTCACGCGTAAAGGTGCCGACACGAAGCCCTTTGCCGTGGACGGACTGCGCAATGCCGAATGGGTAGCTATGGACTATTCAGACGTATTAGTGCACGTATTCCTTCCTGAAACAAGGGAGTTCTATAACCTGGAGCACCTTTGGGCGGACGCCAAATTAACCCAAATCCCCGACCTCGATTAATTTAAACGTATGGACAATAACACCAATAAAAAGCCCACTAAAGTTAACATGCCCAAGTTCAACCTGAACTGGCTGTACATGATTATAGCTATGATGCTATTGGGCCTGTACCTCACCAACGAAAACGGTACGGCAACCAAGAGTATTTCTTACGATGAATTCCAACAATATGTGCGCGACGGTTACGTAAACAAAGTAATCGGTTATGACGACAACTCTGTAGAAGCATACATCAAGCCGCAATATGTAGGAAACGTCTTCCGTCAGGATTCCAGCCGCGTAGGCAAGACTCCCCTCATCACCACCGAAGCCCCCTCGCGCGAAAGCCTGGGTAATTTCTTGCAGAAAGAAAGAGACGAAGCGCGCTTCGACGGTTCTGTCAATTACGAAAAGAAACGGAATTATTTCGGTGCCATCCTCTGGCAGATACTCCCCTTTGCATTCCTCATCGGTTTCTGGATATACATGTCCCGCCGTATGAGCGGTGGCGGAGGCATGGGCGGAGGTGGAGGCATCTTCAGCGTGGGTAAGTCGAAAGCCCAGTTGTTCGAGAAAGGCTCCCCCATCAAGATTACCTTCAAAGATGTGGCCGGACTTGCCGAAGCCAAGCAAGAAGTAGAAGAAATTGTAGAGTTCCTGAGGGAACCGCAGAAATATACAGACCTGGGAGGTAAGATTCCTAAGGGTGCCCTGCTCGTAGGCCCTCCGGGAACCGGTAAAACCCTGCTTGCAAAGGCCGTGGCCGGAGAAGCGAATGTACCGTTCTTCTCTCTGGCAGGTTCCGATTTCGTGGAAATGTTTGTCGGTGTGGGTGCATCCCGCGTCCGCGACCTCTTCCGCCAGGCTAAGGAGAAAGCACCTTGCATCGTGTTCATCGACGAGATTGATGCCGTAGGACGTGCCCGTGCCAAGGCTGCCGCCATGGGTGGCAACGACGAGCGCGAAAACACCCTGAACCAGTTGCTGACAGAAATGGACGGCTTCGGCTCCAACAGCGGTGTCATCATCCTTGCCGCCACCAACCGCGTGGATGTACTGGACAAAGCCCTGCTGCGTGCCGGACGTTTTGACCGCCAGATACATGTAGACCTCCCGGACCTGAACGAACGAAAAGAAGTATTCGGCGTGCACTTGCGCCCCATCAAGATAGACAATACGGTAGATGTAGACTTACTGGCACGCCAGACTCCGGGCTTCTCCGGTGCCGACATTGCCAACGTCTGCAACGAAGCTGCCCTGATAGCTGCCCGCCACGGCAAGAAATTCGTGGGCAAGCAAGACTTCCTGGATGCAGTAGACCGCATTGTAGGTGGATTGGAGAAGAAAACCAAGATTACCACCGAAGCCGAGCGCCGCTCCATCGCCATACACGAAGCAGGCCATGCCAGCATCTCCTGGCTGTTGCAATACGCCAACCCGCTGATTAAAGTAACCATCGTGCCCCGTGGACGTGCCCTGGGTGCCGCCTGGTACCTGCCGGAAGAGCGCCAGATCACTACCAAGGAACAGATGCTGGACGAAATGTGTGCCACTCTGGGCGGACGTGCCGCCGAAGACCTGTTCTTAGGCAGAATATCCACCGGCGCCATGAACGACCTGGAACGCGTGACGAAGCAGGCTTATGGCATGATTGCCTACTTGGGTATGAGCGAAAAGTTGCCCAACTTGTGTTACTATAACAATGACGAGTACTCTTTCAACCGTCCGTACAGCGAAAAGACTGCCGAACTGATTGACGAAGAAGTGAAGCACATGGTCAATGAGCAATACGCACGTGCCAAGGAAATACTCTCCACCCATCAGGAGGGACACAACCAGTTGGCACAGCTGCTGATTGACAAGGAAGTGATCTTTGCAGAAGATGTTGAACATATCTTCGGCAAGCGTCCGTGGGCTTCCCGTTCCGAAGAGATCATTAGCAACAAGACTTCCGCCGAGCTGAAAAAGGCAGAAGAAACGGAAGCCAAGAGAGCCGAGGAAGCAGAAAAGGAAGTGAAAGAGGAAGAACATAATGAAAAATAACTTTATCCAGCGCGCCGTCACCGGCGTGCTATTCGTAGCAGTATTGGTGGGCTGTATCCTGTACGGCCCCCTTTCATTCGGTATACTGTTTACCATTATCTGCGCACTGAGCGTACACGAATTCGCGCACTTGGTCAATCAAAACGACGAAGTGACCATCAACAGCACCATCACCGCCCTGGGAGGAGCTTATCTGTTCCTCGCCCTGATGAGTTTCTGCACACAGCAGAGCATCGGTTCGGGCGTATTCCTCCCCTACTTGCTACTGATACTCTATCTGATGATAACAGAGCTGTATCTCAAAAGAAGAAATCCGATAGGCAACTGGGCATACTCCATGCTGAGCCAACTGTACGTAGCATTGCCTTTTGCGCTGCTCAACGTACTGGCTTTTCAGAATTCTCCCACAACAAGCAGCGTAACTTACAACCCTATACTCCCGCTCTCCATCTTCGTCTTTATCTGGCTGAGCGATACGGGTGCCTACTGTGTCGGTTCACTGATCGGCAAACACCGCTTGTTCGAGCGTATATCTCCCAAGAAATCCTGGGAAGGCAGCATTGGAGGCGGTATCTTCTCCATTGCATCTTCGCTTGTATTTGCACATTTCTTCCCTATTATGTCATATTGGCAATGGGCGGGACTGGCAATAGTAGTAGTTATCTTCGGCACCTGGGGAGACTTGACGGAGTCGTTGATGAAGCGCCAGTTGGGTATCAAAGACTCAGGAAATATACTGCCGGGACACGGTGGCATGCTCGACCGCTTCGACAGTGCATTGATGGCTATTCCGGCTGCGGTAGTTTATTTGTACCTGATGCTGATGTTCAGATAGAGGAAGCCGCTACAAGATATAAAAAGCGCCAAGGTTGTGATATATTTATCTCACCTTGGCGCTTTGCTTCACTGTAGATTCTCTCTCTCTTATCTCAGTTGCATATTTGACAGATCAAAATCAGTCACATTCTTCATGTTGCTTTCCGAATGCTTCAGGTCGAAGGTCACTTCCACTTCACCGTTCTTCTCCGAATTCAGTTTCAACTTAATACCTTTCGTTCCGGAAGTGATATCCAGGCTGTTCAGATTATACGACACAGCACCGTAAGCCTGACGGCCGGTCAAATCGTCGTAATCGTTGTAACGAAGTTCCAAGTGGATATAACCATCTCCGGCATATAAATCCTCATTATCCTGCGGACGCACCAGACTGATGCGATGCTTCGTCTTTGCAGGAAGATTCTGAACGAAGAAGATGTTCATATAACCGCCACTGATGGTGATGTCTCCCTGATAAATCACCACCGGGTCGTTACCCAGCTCTTCTTCATTCTCGGGAGTCAGTGTTTCCACATCTTTGGTCAGTACATTTTGCAGTCTCAGCAACTTCACGGCATGGTCGTATCCTTCATAATTATCCCACAACGGATTGAACATTGTCAACACACGCTGACCGTCTACTGCATCATACCATCCCAAATCGATGTTTACCGGCCAAAGCGTTCCCCAGACATCGCTGTCCAGATAGAAGGCATTTCCGGTGACGCGTACGGTAGCCCACATCGGGGGAGTGAAGTCACCCAATGAGTATCCGTCATTATCATCACACGATTGCAAGGCAGGCATCACTGCCAAGCATATTGCCATAAATAACCAATGTAGTTTCTTCATAATCAAAGTCCTTTTTTCATTTGTTTCTGTATAAGAAATACAAAAGCCGGGCATTTACTGCACCGGCTCCAGCTATTTTAACAATTTCTCAGAACTTTAGTATTTACTACAGAGGCTTCCTTGCCCTCTGCGGTGAGTCATTCAGCAGCATCAGCATCTCTCGTGCCGCCCGCTTCGGCGCTCCCGCCTCGCCCAGGCGCGATGCCATATACTCGTATCCATCCAGCATCCGCTGCCGGTACTCCTTATTATATAAGATACGTTCCAGTTCCGAGCGTATTTGCTCCACCGTCATCGTATCGGCCACCAATTCCTTCACTACTTCACGGTCGGCAATAAGATTGACCAAGGAGATATATTTCACTTTCAGTATATGCCGCCTCAGGAAAGAAATCACCTTCCCTATCGGCGTATGATAGCACACCGCCTGCGGCACACGGAACAAAGCCGTTTCCAAGGTTGCCGTGCCCGAAGTTACCAACGCCGCATCCGCCTGCTGAAGCAGCGGGAATGTCTTGTCGAAGATAATCTTCACATCCGCATCGCCCACGTACTTCTTATAATAGTCGGGAGAAATGCCGGGAGCCCCCGCCAGCACCAGCTGGTAATCGGGGAAAGCAGTGGCAGCCCGAAGCATATCGGGCAGATTATCTTTGATTTCCTGCTTGCGGCTACCCGCCAGTAAGGCGATAATCGGTTTGGAAGACAGCCCGTTAGCCTGCACAAAGTCCTCAAATGTTTCGGCATTGGAAGCACGGAAGGCAGTCACCTCGTCCATCGTCGGATTTCCTACGTAGTGTATCGGATATTGATGTTTGCCTTCAAAGAACTCCACCTCAAAGGGAAGAATGGAGAATAATTCATCCACATCCCGCTTGATGTTCTTGATGCGGTACTCCTTCCACGCCCATATCTTGGGAGAGATATAGTAATAGACGGGAATCGACGTATGGGCATGAACAAATTTGGCTATATCCAGATTAAAACCGGGATAATCCACCAAGATCAGTACATCCGGTTGCCAGGCAACGATGTCTTCCTTGCAGCGCTTCATATTGGCAAAGATCGTGCGCAGGTGCAGCAACACGGGGATAAACCCCATGTACGCCAGCTCCTTATAATGCTTCACCATCGTGCCGCCCACAGCCGCCATCAGGTCGCCTCCAAAGAAGCGGAACTCCGCTTGCGGGTCTTCTGTCTTCAGCGCAGCCATCAGATGGGAGGCATGAAGGTCGCCGGAAGCTTCGCCGACAATCAAATAGTACTTCATCTATTTAGTTGATGTTAAAACCAGGTCTTCAGTTCATCCATCAGGCCATAAGCCGTGACATCCACAGTAGTAGGAGTAATAGCTACATAGCCGTTGTCCAGCGCCCAATGGTCGTTGTTCTCGTTATCGGCATCCTTGTTTTCATACTCACCGGTCAGCCAGTAGTAATGGGCATCTCCTCTATGGGCGAAGTTCTCCCATTCGTTGTTCCATGAGCCTTTGGTCTGTTCGCAGATTTTCACGCCTTTAAGCTCCTTGGTATCGGGGAAGTTCACATTCAGGCAGGTCAACGGAGGCAAGCCTTTCTCCAATACCTTGCGGGCTATTTCGCGGACATAAGGGCCGGCCGGTTCGAAGTCGGCATTCGGTTCGTGGCTGCAAAGGGAGAAGCCGATGGAAGGGATGCCTTTCAGACAGCCTTCTATCACTACGCCCATCGTTCCGGAGTAGTGCACATTGATGGAGGAGTTATCGCCGTGATTGATGCCACCCACTACGAGGTCGGGTTTACGATCCAGTACGGTATGGAAAGCCAACTTCACGCAATCGGCCGGGGTGCCGGAACATTTATAGACGGTCAGCCCCACATCCTTACGGAGCAGTTGGTAGCGTATCGGTTCCGTCACCGTCAGCGCACAAGCAGCGCCCGAGCGCGGAGCGTCCGGTGCCATTACCACAATCTCGCCCAGCGGACGGAGAAACTTGATTAACTCGCTAATACCTTTCGCAATGATGCCGTCATCATTGGAGATTAATATCAAAGGTCTTTGATTTTCCATATTCTTCTTTAATTATGATGCTGCAAAAATACTCAAAAAGGAAGAAAGCACCAACTGCACGGAGCAGAACAAATCATAAGCCGGAAGAACTTTCCCCGATTCACCTATATTTCCCGAAGGAGTCTTGGTGGTTTATTACAATAAGCCTACTTTTGTAGCAACAGAATGAAAGACTCCAACAAGTTGTTGGAGTTTTAAAGAGCGCACTGCCCGGCATCAAACAGATAGAAGCCGAGCTTTCCGCTCTACACCTCAAAGAAGACTAATATGGACATACTTTTAATCATTCTAGGCATCCTCTGCCTCATCGCCGGCCTGGCAGGTTGCTTCCTGCCCGTACTCCCCGGCCCGCCCGTAGCCTATGCAGGCTTGTTGCTTTTGCATTTCACGGACAAGGTGCAATACTCCACAACGCAACTGCTGGTATGGCTATTCATCGTCATCGTCATGCAGGTGCTCGATTACTTCGTCCCCATGCTGGGCAGCAAATACAGCGGAGGCAGCCGGTGGGGAACACGCGGCTGCCTCGTGGGCACTATCGTCGGACTGTTCTTCATGCCTTGGGGAATCATCCTCGGCCCTTTCCTCGGCGCCTTCATCGGAGAACTGCTGGGAGGCAGAAAGGCCCGCCAAGCACTGAAGTCCGGACTGGGCTCACTGCTCGGCTTCCTGCTGGGCACGGTGCTGAAGTGCGTGGTCTGCGGATATTTCATCTATCAGTTTGTCTCAAACTTGTTCTAAAAGAAGAGCCCTATTCCCCTTCCCCTACAACATTCCTCCCTTTCTTCCGTAAGAAGCTTGCTTATCTGCATAACCTTTACTACCTTTGCTGCACAAGATGCCATCTTGAACAACACAAGATGCCATCTTGAGCAGCATAAGATGCCATCTTGTGCAGTACATCTCACCGACATACAGCGCAAAGCAACAGGAGATTCACCTGCCAGGTACCTATGTTCCGGATGCACAGCAAGAATGAAACCGATAATAACGAATAACTCTAATAAATAAAGAAAGAATATGGGAATGATTTACCTGGTGCGCAAGAAGCTTTTCCGCACTAAAGAAGGAATGAAACAAATGTACTATGCCGTGCAACGCACCTTGCAGGTACGCGGCGGAGTAACCACAGACAAACTGGCACAACGAATGGCTGCCCGCAAAGGCATGAGCGCAGGCGAGGTGCAGAGCGTACTGACAGACCTGCCTAAATACATCGAAGAAGCCCTCAGCGAAGGCGAGTCCGTCACCATCAAGGGACTCGGCTCCTTCAACCTGGCCATCACCAGCGAAGGCTTCGAGCACCCCGACGACGTAACGCCGGGCAAGGTAGAAGTATCGCGCATCTACTTCAAGCCCGACCGCATGCTCGTTCGCAGGCTACGACAGAACATGGACTTCTTCCGCTACCCGCTGAGCAAATATTTCCCCGCCGACATGCTGCGCCCGGAAACACTGGAACGCGAACATGCATCAGAGAAAGCAGGAGATTTGTCGGTGGCAGACGGTGAACCCGGGTGAAACCACCCCCTTCACCCGCCATTGCCCGCAAACAGGCACATACAGAGAACATTGAAGGCTTGAAAGCAGAAAAAGCCGAAAGCACAAATTGCGTAAAACAAATCTTAATCTTCTGCAAGCGAGACAAAAAAACTGCTTCATTTCAAGATAAATACGTATATTTGCCCACCAAACAGAGAAAGAGCACTTTAAGTGCACTCTTTGGAGGAAAAAACGGAGATAATCCCCTGTGAGTTATTAACAAAACAGCCGACTTATCAACCGTTTTTGCAATCTTTCTCCGAATTTGTAGGCACAATCCGGAATTATCACTTATTTCGCTGCCAATAAATATTGAGATTATGGGAAAAATAATTGCTATGGCTAACCAAAAGGGAGGTGTAGGTAAGACTACGACCACAATCAACCTTGCCGCCTCACTCGCCACGCTCGAAAAGAAAGTCCTCGTTGTAGATGCCGATCCGCAGGCCAATGCCTCTTCCGGCCTGGGCGTAGACATCAAGCAGTCGGAATGTACTATTTACGAATGCATTATCGACCGTGCCGACGTGCGCGAAGCCCTTCACGACACGGAGATAGATACCTTGAAGGTTATCTCCTCCCACATCAACCTGGTAGGCGCCGAAATAGAAATGCTCAACCTCAAGAACCGCGAAAAGATACTGAAGGAAGTACTCGCACCGCTCCGGGAAGAGTTTGATTATATCTTGATAGACTGCTCGCCTTCACTGGGTCTGATTACAGTCAATGCACTGACTGCCGCCGACTCTGTCATCATCCCCGTCCAAGCGGAATATTTTGCATTGGAAGGCATCAGCAAACTGCTGAACACTATCAAAATCATCAAATCAAAGCTGAACCCGGCACTCGAAATCGAAGGCTTCCTGCTGACGATGTACGATTCGCGCCTGCGCCAGGCCAACCAGATCTACGACGAAGTGAAACGCCACTTCCAGGAACTGGTGTTCAACACCGTCATCCAGCGCAACGTAAAGTTGAGCGAGGCTCCCAGCTACGGTCTGCCCACCATCCTGTACGATGCGGACTCAACCGGAGCCAAGAACCACATGGCACTTGCCAAGGAGCTGATAAGCCGGAATGAATAAAGATAGAACAATTACACCGCATGGTTAAATTGTACATTGTAAATTGTCAAATTGTAAATGAATAGATGGCACAGAAAAGAAACGCATTAGGACGCGGGCTGGACGCCCTGCTTTCCATGGACGAAGTGCAGACCGAAGGCTCTTCCTCCATCAACGAAATAGACCTGTCGAAGATTGCCGTCAATCCCAACCAGCCCCGCCGCGAATTCGATCCCACGGCGTTGCAGGAACTGGCCGACTCCATCTCCGAGATAGGCATCATCCAGCCTATCACTCTGCGCAAGCTCAACGACGATGAATACCAGATCATCGCCGGCGAACGTCGTTTCCGCGCCTCGCAGCTTGCCGGACTGACAAGCATTCCCGCCTACATTCGCACAGCCGATGATGAGAACGTCATGGAAATGGCCCTCATCGAAAACATACAACGCGAAGACCTGAACTCCGTGGAAATCGCCCTTGCCTACCAGCATTTGCTGGAACAATACGGACTGACGCAAGAACGCCTCAGCGAACGTGTGGGCAAGAAGCGCACCACCATTGCCAACTACCTGCGCCTGCTCAAACTGCCTGCCCCCATACAGATGGGCTTGCAGAACAAGCAGATAGACATGGGCCATGCCCGTGCACTGGTAACCCTCGGCGACCCGAAGCTGCAAGTGAAAATATTCGAAGAGATCCTGGAGCACGGCTACTCCGTACGCAAGGTCGAAGAGATTGTAAAATCCCTGAGCGAAGGCGAAACCGTGAAAAGCGGTACCCGCAAGATTGCGCCCAAGCGCGCCAAACTGCCCGAAGAGTTCAACATGCTGAAGCAACAGCTGTCGGGCTTCTTCAACACCAAAGTGCAGCTCACCTGCTCGGAGAAGGGAAAAGGCAAGATCAGTATCCCATTCAGTAACGAAGAAGAATTGGAACGTATCATCGGCATCCTTGATACGCTGAAGAAGTAAATGAGGAAAAAGAGAAGAATATATCAAGTAGCCATCGCCCTGCTGCTTTGCTTTTTGCAGACGGCAGGGATTGCTATGTATGGTCAGGACCGCCCGCGTGCGGCTACCAAACGAATACACCGACACAATACGGACAGCCTCGGCGTCACCATAATGAGTGCCGACAGCCTTGCCGTGGCCGACAGCCTTGCTGCCGAAAACAAGAAGAAACTGCTGGAAATGACAGCCGCTCCTAAGATAAAGGAACCGGCCGTCCCCACGGACAGTCTGCAAAAAGCAGTGAACCCGAAAGTATGGATTCCCAACCCCGTAAAGGCGACGTGGCTGGCCCTCGTCATCCCCGGCGGCGGACAGATATACAACCGCAAATACTGGAAACTCCCCATCTTCTATGGTGGCTTTGCCGGTTGTGCCTATGCCCTTACCTGGAACGGCAAGATGTACAAGGACTACGCGGCTGCATATAAGGATGCCGTAAATGGAAACTTTGAGTCCAGCAGCATCACCGACCTGCTGCCGCCTAACTATAACTACACCGAAAGCCAGTTGACTGAGATATTGAGAAAGCGCAAGGACACCTACCGCCGATACCGGGACTTGAGTATCTTTGCCTTTATCGGCGTATATCTGCTCTCGGTGGTCGATGCCTATGTTGATGCCGAACTGTCGAACTTCGACATCACCCCCGACCTCAGCATGAAGGTGGAACCGACGGTCTTCGACAACCAGTCGTCTTCCGGACGTTTCTCGGGCAAGTCCGTAGGCGTGCAATGCAGTTTCCGATTCTAATACTAAAATAAATGCTAATAACCCATGATACATAAACCCGCATATATGAAGAAAATCATCATCGGTTCCTCACTCCTGTTCTGCGCCCTCCTTGCCGCCCCGCAAATGCGCGCACAAGAGAGTGTGGAAGTGCTGATTCGTGAAAACGGGGCAGAGCGCCAGGAAACCATCGAGCTGCCCAAAAGTATGACTTACCCACTGGACAGCCTGCTCAACGACTGGAAAGCCAAAAACTACATAGACCTGGGCAAGGATTGCAGCACATCGACGGAGAATCCGCTATTCAGCGACTCGGTATACATCGACCGCCTGTCGCGCATGCCGACCGTCATGGAGATGCCTTACAACGAAATTGTACGCAAGTTTATCGACATGTACGCCGGACGCCTGCGCAACCAGGTTGCCTTTATGCTGAGCGCCTGTAATTTCTACATGCCCATCTTCGAGGAAGCACTCGACGCCTACGGCCTGCCGCTCGAACTGAAATATCTGCCGATTATCGAATCTGCCCTCAACCCCTCCGCCGTGTCGCGTGCCGGTGCCTGCGGATTGTGGCAATTCATGCTCGCCACCGGAAAAATGTACGGTTTGGAAAGCAACAGCCTCGTAGACGAGCGCCGCGACCCGATAAAGGCTACCTGGGCCGCTGCCCGTTATCTGAGGGACATGTACGACATATATAAGGACTGGAACCTGGTGATTGCCGCCTACAATTGCGGCCCCGGCACCATCAACAAAGCCATCCGCCGTGCCGGCGGTAAAACGGACTATTGGGAAATCTACAACTTCCTGCCCAAAGAAACACGTGGCTACGTGCCCGCTTTCATCGCCGCCAACTACGTGATGACTTACTACTGCAAGCATAACATCTGCCCCATGGAAACCAATATCCCGGAGGCAACCGATACCGTGCAAGTAAACCGTAACCTGCATTTTGAACAGATTTCCGATATCTGCGGCATCGGCCTGGACCAAATCAAGAGCCTGAACCCGCAGTTCAAGAAAAGTGTCATCCCGGGAGAGAGCAAACCGCAGACACTCCGCCTGCCGATGAATTACATCAGCACATTTATAGACAAACAAGATACCATTTATGCCCACCGCAGCAACGAACTGTTCAAGAACCGCAGAACGGTTGCCGTTTCCGACACACGCTCGACGGCACGCGGCAGCAGGGGCAGTGCCGGCACAGGCACCCCTACCTATCATAAGATTCGAAGTGGAGAAACATTGTCAACCATTGCGCGTCGTTATGGTGTCACTGTCAACCAATTAAAGAGCTGGAACGGCCTGCGCAACAATAATATTGCCGCAGGAAAGCGATTGAAGATTTATAAATAAATACATAAACGCTTGCTTGGTGTCGGATTTTGCTTATTTTTGCAGAAAGTGAAGAAAGGAGATACAGCATGGATGAAAATGTAAGCCAAAAGGAGAAAGAGAAAGCCGAAGAAGAAATGATTGAACAGGCATTCCAAGAACTGTTAAACGACTATTTGGCAACCAAACACCGTAAGCGCGTCGAGATCATAACCAAGGCATTCAATTTTGCCAACCAGGCGCACAAGGGCATCAAACGCCGTTCGGGCGAACCATATATTATGCACCCCCTGGCCGTTGCAAAAATTGTATGCAACGAAATAGGCCTTGGGTCCACCTCCATCTGCTCGGCATTGCTGCACGACGTAGTGGAAGATACCGATTATACCGTAGAAGATATCGAAAATATCTTCGGTCCCAAAATAGCTCAGATTGTAGACGGGCTGACCAAGATTTCCGGCGGCATCTTCGGCGACCGTGCCTCAGCACAGGCAGAGAACTTTAAGAAGCTGCTGCTCACCATGTCCGATGATATCCGCGTCATCCTTATCAAGATAGCCGACCGCCTGCACAACATGCGCACACTCGGCTCTATGCTGCCCAACAAGCAATTCAAGATTGCAGGAGAAACGCTTTACATCTACGCCCCGCTTGCCAATCGTCTGGGTCTGTACAAGATAAAGACCGAACTGGAAAACTTAAGTTTCCGATACGAACACCCCGAAGAGTATCACGAAATAGAAGAGAAACTTGCCGCAACCGCCGTGGAGCGCGACAAGGTATTCAAGGAATTCACCGCCCCCATACGCGAACAGCTGGATAAGATGGGTCTGAAATACCACATCCTTGCCCGCGTCAAGTCCATCTACTCCATCTGGAACAAGATGCAGACCAAGCACGTACCTTTCGAGGAAATCTACGACCTGCTTGCCGTGCGCATCATCTTCGAACCCCGCAACATGGAGGAAGAGTTGAACGACTGTTTCGACATCTACGTCTCCATCTCCAAGATATACAAACCTCACCCCGACCGCCTGCGCGACTGGGTGAGCCATCCCAAAGCCAACGGTTACCAGGCGCTGCACGTCACCCTGATGGGAAACAACGGACAGTGGATTGAAGTACAAATCCGCAGCGAACGTATGAACGACGTTGCCGAGCAGGGCTTCGCCGCCCACTGGAAGTACAAAGAAGGCGGTGGCGGCGAGGACGAAGGAGAACTGGAAAAATGGTTGCGTACCATCAAGGAAATTCTGGACGACCCGCAACCGGATGCCATCGACTTCCTCGATACCATCAAGCTGAACCTGTTTGCCTCGGAAATATTCGTGTTTACCCCGAAAGGCGATCTCAAGACAATGCCGCAGAACTCTACGGCACTGGACTTTGCCTTCTCCCTGCATACCGACATCGGCAGCCACTGCATCGGAGCGAAGGTCAATCATAAACTGGTACCCCTCAGCCACAAGCTGCAAAGTGGCGACCAGGTGGAAGTCCTGACCTCCAAATCGCAACGCGTACAACCGGAGTGGGAAGTGTATGCCACTACCGCCCGCGCCCGCGCCAAGATAGCAGCCATTCTGCGCAAAGAAGCCAAGGCCAATCAAAAGGAAGGTGAAATCCTGGTGGCCGATTTCTTCAAGAACGAAGACATCCATATAGACGATGCCGCGCTGGATAAGCTGACAAAACTGCATAACTTCCACACTCGCGACGAACTGCTTGCCGCCGTCGGCAGCAAAAGACTCGTATTGGGCGATGCGGACAAGAATGCATTCAAAGAAAAACAAGGCACCAACTGGAAGAAGTTCCTGACCTTCTCCTTCGGTAATAAAGACAATAAGGATGTAAAGGAACAACCCGAAGAAAAAGCCCCGCAGGAGAAAATCAATACCAAACAGATATTGAAACTGACAGAGGAAACCATCTCGAAGAACTATATCATGGCAGACTGTTGCCACCCCATTCCGGGTGACGACGTACTGGGCTATATAGACGAAGAGAACCGTGTCATCATCCATAAGCGCCAATGTCCCGTTGCCGCCCGCCTCAAGAGCAGTTACGGCAACCGCATCATCGCTACTGAATGGGATACGCACAAGGATTTGTCATTCCTCGTCACCATATATATAAAAGGTATAGACAGCATGGGGTTGCTCAATGAAGTGACACAGGTCATCTCCCGCCAACTCAACGTGAATATCCGCAAACTGACCATCGAAACCACCGACGGCATCTTTGAAGGAAAAATACAGCTTTATGTACACGATGTGGATGATGTACGGAGTATCTGCGATAACCTGAAACAGATACAGAACATCAAACAAGTGACGAGAGTCGAAGAATAAACAAAAGCTTTGAAAGACAGGGCAAAACCTTTGAGATAAAAAAAGTTTTATCTTACATAGTTATTCAATATTGATATAAAATAGCTACTTTTGCAGTATATATCAATGAAGTATACTATGATAGTGGGCAAATATATAAATTTGGGGATGCTCCAGAAGCTGCTGTTCGATGATGAAGAAATAACCATTTCCGATGAAAGTATTCAGGAAGTAGATGAAAGTTTCCGCTTCTTAAAGGACTTCTCTAATGATAAAATTATTTACGGGATTAATACCGGTTTCGGTCCTATGGCGCAATATAGAATCGATGATAAATCATTAGTGGAACTACAATATAACATCATCAGAAGCCACTCTACAGGGGCAGGTGCTCCATTACCCGCACTTTATGTAAAGGCGGCTATGATTGCCCGGCTATTCACTTTTCTTCAGGGGAAATCCGGTATACACAGGGAACTGGCAGAACTGCTTGTTAAGTTTATTAATCTGAATATTATTCCATACATACCGGAGCATGGCAGTGTAGGCGCCAGTGGCGACTTAGTGCAACTTGCCCACATGGCACTGACGCTGATAGGAGAAGGAGAAGTATTCCATCAAGGGAAGTTACAACCCACCGCCCAAGTGCTTGAAAAGAATCACCTCAAGCCTTTCTCCATACACATACGCGAAGGACTTTCCGTCACAAACGGCACTTCCGTCATGACCGGTATCGGCGTTGTCAATCTGATTTATGCCCGGCAGTTACTTGATTGGTCGATATGCGCCTCGGCAATGATGAACGAGATTGCCGCTTCGTACGACGATTTCATCTCCCAGCCCTTAAACGAGACCAAACTCCATAAAGGACAGCGAAAGATAGCCGAAGCCATGAGAGCCTGGACAGCAGACAGCAACTGTATGCGAAAAAGGGAAAATGAATTATACAGCCGGAAGCATGAAGAGAAAATCTTCGAGCACAAGGTTCAGCCCTATTATTCACTGAGATGTACTCCGCAAATATTAGGACCGGTTTACGATACGCTGATAAACACGGAAGAAGTGCTTATAAACGAAATCAATTCGGCCTGCGACAACCCGATTGTAGACCCGGAAACACAGAATGTGTATCATGGCGGGAACTTTCACGGAGATTATGTGTCCTTCGAAATGGACAAACTGAAAATAGCCATTACCAAACTGACCATGCTCTGCGAACGCCAGCTGAATTACCTGTTTCACGACCGCATCAACGGCATACTTCCGCCTTTCGTCAATTTAGGTGTTTTAGGACTGAATTATGGACTGCAAGCTTCACAATTTACAGCGACTTCCACCACTGCCGAATGCCAGACATTGTCCAACCCGATGTATGTGCACAGTATTCCGAACAACAATGACAATCAGGACATTGTTAGCATGGGAACTAACTCTGCATTGATAGCTAAAACGGTTGTTAACAACTCTTTCCAGGTAATGAGTATCTTGTTTATGGGCATTGTACAAGCTGTAGACTGCCTGAAGATACAAGATAAACTAAGTACAGAGTCACGCCGTGTATACAATGAAATTCGGGCTTTCTTCCCCGTCTTTTCAGAGGACACTCCCAAGTATAAAGAGATAGAAGCCATGGAGAAGTATCTGAAAGAGAGGAAATTCAATTCGTGCCTTTGGCAATGAGTTAATGACAAAATGTAATGAACAGTAGATGAAATACGCATTAATAACAGGCGGAAGCCGAGGCATAGGACGCGCTGTCAGCATAAAGCTGGCAGAGATGGGATATTCTGTGCTGATAAATTATCAAAGCAATGACAAAGAGGCTGCAAAAACCTTGCAGTTGGTCCGCGAAAAAGGCGGGGACGGAGAATTACTGAAATTCGATGTTGCCGATTCCGCATCGGTATCTGAAGTACTGAATGCCTGGAGTGCACAGCATCCGGATGAATATATCGAGGTGCTGATAAACAATGCAGGTATTCGCAAGGATAACCTGTTGCTCTGGATGACGGAGGAGGAATGGAACGGAGTACTGAACATCGGTTTGAACGGTTTCTTTTATGTCACCCAAGCCTTGCTTAAAGATATGCTGGTGAAACGCTCCGGGCGTATTGTCAACATCGTTTCATTATCGGGCATCAAAGGAATGCCCGGACAGACCAACTACTCTGCCGCAAAGGGAGGTATCATTGCTGCTACTAAAGCCCTGGCTCAGGAAGTTGCCAAGAAACATGTCACCGTCAATGCCGTTGCACCGGGATTCATCCGTACGGAAATGACTAAAGACATCAACGAAGACGAATGGAAGAAACACATCCCGGCCGGCCGTTTCGGTGAAGCCGAAGAAGTAGCCGATTTGGTAGGTTTCCTCGTATCTCCCGCCGCTTCATATATCACCGGTGAAGTTATTTCAATCAATGGAGGGCTATATACATGAGAAGAGTTGTCATCACCGGAATGGGAATTTACTCGTGCATCGGAAAGAATCTGGACGAAGTAAGAGATTCGCTCTATAACGGAAAATCAGGTATCGGCATCGATCCCGAACGGAAAGAATTGGGTTATCAGTCTGCTTTAACCGGCCTGCTGGAACGTCCCGACCTTAAAAAATTACTGGACAGGCGGAAACGCCTCTGCCTGCCCGAACAGGGCGAATACGCCTATATGGCAACTGCAGAAGCCTTTAAGAATGCAGGTATCGATGAAGCCTTTCTGGAAGCCAACGAGATGGGTGTTCTGTATGGAAACGACAGCAGCACGGCACCGGTTATCAATGCGGTAGACATCATCCGCGAGAAGAAAAAGACCGTATTGGTCGGTTCCGGCTCTATCTTCCAGTCCATGAACTCCACAGTGTCCATGAACCTGTCCGTCATATTCAAGCTCAAAGGAATAAACTTCACGGTTTCCGGGGCTTGTGCCAGCGGTTCCCATGCCATCGGGATGGGCTACCTGCTTATCAAATCGGGATTGCAGGACTGCATTTTGTGTGGTGGCGCGCAAGAAGTGAACCCTTTTTCCGTAGGTAGTTTCGACGGATTAAGCGCTTTCTCCACCCGGGAAGATGAACCACAAAAAGCATCCAGGCCCTTTGATAAAAGCAGAGACGGACTTGTGCCCAGCGGAGGCGGTGCCAGTGTGGTGCTGGAAAGTTACGAATCGGCCATAAAACGGGGAGCCCCCATACTGGCAGAAGTTATCGGTTATGGATTTTCATCCAATGGAGAACATATCTCCGTACCGAATATAGACGGTCCGAAGCGTTCGCTGGAGATGGCCGTACGCGAAGCAGGCATTGCATTGGACGAAATCAGATATATCAATGCACATGCCACTTCCACCCCGATAGGCGACTTAAACGAAGCAAAGGCGATAGCAGAGGTATTCAAGGGACACAGTCCATACGTGACCTCTACCAAGTCGATGACCGGACATGAGATGTGGATGGCAGGTGCCAGCGAAGTAATCTACTCCACCCTGATGATGCAAAACAACTTCATCGCCCCTAACCTGAATTTTGAGGAGCCGGATGAAGCATCCTGCCTGCTGAACATCCCAGCCCAACGAATAAATACGGAATTTGACACCTTCCTGTCGAACTCATTCGGATTTGGAGGAACCAATTCCACCTTAATAATAAAGAAAGTAAAGTAACATAAGTATGACCAACGAAGAAATCATTGAAAAGATAAGAGAAACCTTATCAGAGGAATTTGAAGTAGACATCGATCTTATCCAGCCTGATGCTCCGCTCATGCAAACGCTCGAATTAGACAGCCTGGATTTGGTAGATATGGTGGTATTGATTGAAAAGAACTTCGGTTTCAACGTAACCGGGCAGGATTTTGTAGGAATTAAGACATTCCAGGATTTCTACAATCTCGTCATCACCCGTATGTCCGACGGCAAAAACGAATAGCAGAATGTGGAAAGGTAAAACCCGCGGCGGTGTATCCGGATACTTGTTTTTCATTTATCTCATCAGATATCTCGGTGTAAAAGCTGCCTATGGTTTTCTGTCTCTCATCGTTCTTTATTTCATACCGTTCGCCCCGAAAGCAACGCGAAGCACCTGGCAATATGCCCGCCGCATATTGAAGCGAAACCGTATGCGTTCGGCCGGTTTATTGCTGAGCAACTATTATCGCCTGGGACAAATACTCATTGACAAGGTAGCCATCGGAAACGGAATGATAGACAAGTATCATTTCAAGTTCAGCCAATACCAGGAGTTCCTGGATGTTCTGGACAGCGGGCAAGGAGTAATCATGATCGGCGCACACGTCGGGAACTGGGAAATCGGAACTCCCTTTTTCAATGATTACAGCAAGAAGATAAATGTAGTGATGTACGATGCCGAACACCAAAAGATCAAAGAGGTACTGAAAAAGAATGGTCTGAAGCAACCTTACAAGATAATACCGGTCAATGAAGATAACCTGGCACACATATTCAAGATAACGGAAGCCCTGGATAATAAAGAGTATGTATGTTTTCAGGGAGACCGCTATCTGAATGCAGACAAACTGCTGACCTGTACTTTTATGGAACAAGAAGCATCTTTCCCCATGGGCCCTTTTCTACTGGCATCACGGATGAAAGTGCCGGTGGTATTCTATTTTGCGATGAGAGAAGCCGGACAAATCTATCACTTCCACTTTATCTTGGCAGAGAAGGTGACCGGCTCCAAAGAGAAAAGAGCAGAGCAGTGCCTGCTGGAACAGTACGTCAAAGCTTTAGAGAATATAGTCAAACAATATCCCGAACAATGGTTCAACTATTATCCTTTCTGGAAGTTGCCCGAATAAAATAAGATAACTGCATGAAACTATCTCCTTCTTTAGAAAAGAAATATAGCCGTGAACGGTTCACTGCCGTGCAGGCACAGCGGCTGGCACAAGAAATAGCTTTTGGTCCCATCGTATTTCAAGTGTCTCGCCTGATGCTGAAATTCGGTATATTCCGTCTTTTGTCCGATCACCGGGAAGGCAGGACATTGGAGCAGATCGGTCAGGCTACCGGGCTGTCGCTCTATGCTGCGCAAGTTCTACTGGAAGCCTCGCTCACCATTGGCACTGTGCTGGTAAAAGATGACCGGTATTTGCTAGCAAAAGCCGGTTGGTTCCTGCTGAACGACGAAATGGCCAAAGTAAATATGGACTTCAACCAGGATGTGAATTACAAGGGATTGTCCCATTTGGAAGAAGCGCTGGTCAACGGCCGGCCGGAAGGTTTGAAAGAACTGGGGAACTGGCCTACGATATACGAGGGTTTGTCCAGTCTGCCCGAACCAGTGCAGAAAAGCTGGTTTGGATTCGACCATTTCTATTCGGACAATTCCTTTGACCAGGCACTCGAAGTTGTATTCAACCATTCTCCCCGCACCTTGCTCGACGTGGGAGGAAACACCGGAAGATGGGCTACACGATGCGTACAATATAATAAGGAAGTGGAGGTAACCATCATGGACCTGCCCCAACAACTGGAAATGATGAAGCAGAAAACCAAAAACATTCCCGGACATGAGCGTATTCACGGATATGGAGCAAACCTTCTTGACAAAGATGTACCTTTCCCCGAAGGATTCGACGCTATCTGGATGAGCCAGTTTTTAGACTGTTTCTCCGAACAGGAAATTATCAGTATCCTGTCACGTGCCGCCCGGTCTATGTCTGCAGACGGAAGACTTTTCATCATGGAAACCTTTTGGGATCGGCAGAAGTTTGAAACAGCTGCCTATTGCCTGACGCAAATCAGCATCTACTTCACTGCAATGGCAAACGGTAACAGCAAGATGTACCATTCGGACGACATGGCGCGTTGCATCCGGGAAGCCGGACTGGAAATAGAAGAAATATATGATAACCTCGGACTGGGACACAGCATCGTAAAATGTAAACTGCAATGAAACGAACCCCTATCATATCTGGCGAAGAAATTCTGAAACTGATCCCGCAACGTCCTCCTATCGTTATGGTAGATACATTCTGCGGTATAGAAGATAATTCTTCTTATTCAGGTTTGACAATAACCTCCGACAATATCTTCTGCCAGGACGGAAGGCTGCAGGAAGCCGGAATCATCGAACATATAGCCCAGTCGGCAGCTGCACGGATCGGATATATCTATTTGCAGCAGAACGAGTCTATTCCGTTGGGGTTCATCGGTTCCGTAGATAAGCTGACCATTCATCGCTTACCGGAAGTGGGGCAGGAATTGTTTACTGAGATTACGGTCATCCAGGAAGTATTCGACATCACTTTGGTGGCAGCCCGCGTGAGCACTGCAGAGGGGATCACAGCCGAATGCCGGATGAAAATATTTTTAAAGAAAGAATGAGGCAAAAGACGAATTTACACACAGCAGCCCTCACAGACCGCACCACTGTAAAGGTACGTTTCAGTGAAGTCGACTCCATGCAGATTGTATGGCACGGCGAATACGTCCGTTATTTTGAGGACGGAAGAGAATCTTTCGGAAAACATTACGGATTAGGATATATGGATATTTATAGGGAAGGCTACATGGTGCCTATCGTCGACCTGACTTGCCAGTTCAAGCAGCCGCTGTCATTCGGCGAGGAAGCAATTATTGAAACCCGGTATATCGCCTGCGAAGCTGCTAAAATAAAATTCGAATACGTACTCTACCGGGCTACGGACAACAGTATTGTGGCCACAGGAAGCACAACCCAGGTATTTCTGAACAATAACAGAGAATTAGAATTAATAACTCCGGCTTTTTATCAGGAATGGAAGAAGAAATGGAACATCCTATAACCGTATACATCACTGCAGATACGATCATCAGTTCTTTAGGGGTGGACACCCGGGAGAACCTGCAAGCCATCCGGGAATATCGGAGTGGCATTGCGCTGCATGAGGCCGGGCTGATTTCCGACGAGCCGATATTGGCTGCTACCATCGATCCGGCATTAACGGAGGCAACAAAAGGATCGGACTCTTATACCCGGCTGGAACGGCTGTTCATCCTCGCCATACAAAAGATTTTGTCCCGTTCCGGCATCAGTTTGGCAGATGAAGACTGCGGTCTCATTCTCTCTACAACCAAAGGAAATATTGATCTGTTAAGTAAGCAGACCGATCAGCCGAACTCCAAAATCCACCTATGGGAGATGGGCAGAAGAATAGGCGAATACTTCCATGCCGACAGCCGTGTGGAGATTATCTCTAACGCCTGTATATCAGGAGTATCGGCCTTGATTGTTGCGAAACGATGGATAGAATCGGGTAGATACAGGAAGGTGATAGTGGCAGGCGGCGATGTCCTCTCCCATTTCATCACCAGCGGATTCCTCTCCTTCAAGTCTGTCAGTGCAGAAAGATGCCGTCCTTATGATGCCCGAAGGGATGGGCTCAATTTAGGAGAAGCATGTGGAGCCGTATTGTTAAGTTCGGAAGGAAGTGATACGGACATTATATTGTCGGGAGGCGCCATCAGTAATGATGCCAACCACATTTCCGGCCCGTCGCGTACCGGAGACGGACTTTACTTTGCCATCCGCCGGGCAATGGAAGAAGCGGCGGTTACGAAGAAAGATATCAGTTTCGTCAATGCCCACGGTACAGCAACTGCCTACAATGACGAGATGGAAGCCAAAGCCATTCATTGGGCAGGATTGGAAGCAGTACCCGTAAACAGCATGAAATCTTATTTCGGGCATACTTTGGGAGCATCGGGAGTGATTGAGTCTATTATCTGCATCCACGAACTGAAAGAGAAGATAGTATTCGGCACGTTAGGTTATAAAGAGACAGGCGTCAGCATGCCCATCCTTGTTCAGGAAAAGCATTGGGAAATGCAAATGAAGCATTGCCTTAAAACGGCCTCCGGGTTCGGAGGTTGCAATGCAGCCATCATACTAAGCCTGCCCGAATATCAACAGCCGGGAAAAGAGACATCCGGTTCAAAGACCATGCACACCACAGCCACCGTTTCCATTGAAAACTCCGGTTTACGCCTGAACGGGGAAAGTATTTTTTCATCTTCTGCCACCGACTTTGCCACATTTATCCGCGAAGCCTACAAAAATACAGGTGGAAGTAACATGAAATTCTACAAAATGGACGACCTTTGCAAACTGGGATATACAGCGGCAGAATACTTGTTACAAGAAAAGAACTTCCAACCGGAAGAAATCGGTATCTTGCTGGCAAACTCGGTAGCTTCGTTAGATACGGACATCCGCCATCAGATAATTATCGACCGGGAAGGAGACCACGCAGCAAGTCCGGCAGTATTTGTATATACCTTGCCCAACGTAGTTGCCGGCGAGATATGCATCCGCCACAAAATACAAGGAGAAAACACTTTCTTCATAGAAAAGGAATACGATGCGGACAAACTGGAACGGTATGCCCGGATTGTAATGGAAAAGAATAAATTGAAGGCTTGCATCATCGGCTGGTGCAATCTTTTACAGAAACAATATAAAGCAGATTTTAAATTAATAGAAGTACAATAGCGATATGGAAGAATTGATAGAAAAACTAAAAAGAGAACTGATTGAAGAGCTGAATCTGGAGGAAATCAATCCGGAAGACATCAATCCCGACGAACCTCTGTTTGGTGACGGAGGCTTAGGACTCGACTCCATCGACGCCCTCGAAATAATTCTCATCTTGGAACGCAACTACGGAATCAAAATAAAGAATCCGGCAGAAGGAAAGCAGATATTCTACTCCATACATACTTTGGCAAACTATATCTCTGAGAATCAAAAGTAATGAAGATATACGTAACCGGTTTAGGTGTTGTTTCAGGTATCGGTCTGGGTGTTGCGGCAAATATAGCTTCGCTCAGAAATCACAGGCATGGTATGGGGAAAGTGACTCTTTTTCCCACCAAACTGGATGTGCCCGTATCGGAAGTGAAATACAGCAATGAAGAACTGAAACGGTTACTTTCTATAGATACGGAGAAAACAGTCTCCCGTACAGCCTTGCTGGGTATGCTGGCTGCCAAAGAAGCAGTGGACGATGCCCGGCTGGATATAGCTTCTCTACGCACCGGCCTTATTTCTTCCACCTCGGTAGGAGGCATGGATTTGAGTGAGCATTTCTACGACTCATTCAAGAGAGACAACAGGAAAGGAAGATTGCGGGAAGTCATTTCCCACGACTGCGGCGCAAGCACTGAGATGATAGCGGACTATCTGAAAGTGAACAATTTCGTAACTACAATCAGTACCGCTTGTTCATCGGCTGCCAACGCCATCATGTTAGGAGCCCGAATGATTCGGAACGGACAGTTGGATGCTGCCATTGTAGGAGGTACGGATGCCTTGTGCAAATTTACCCTCAACGGGTTCAACTCCCTCATGATTCTGGATAAAGAGCATTGCCGCCCTTTCGATGTATCCCGTGCCGGACTCAATTTAGGAGAAGGAGCCGGATACATCATACTGCAATCGGAGAAATCACTCCGAAAAGACGCTTATTGCCTGCTTAGCGGATATGCCAATGTGAACGAAGCTTTTCACCAGACGGGCAGTTCTCCCGAAGGGAACGGGCCTTTCTGGGCAATGACGGAAGCCATTGGGCAAAGCGACATTCCCTGCGAAGAGATTAATTACATCAACGTACATGGCACGGGAACCCCGAGCAACGACCTTTCGGAAGGACTTGCTATCCGTCGGATATTTGGAGAAAAAATTCCACCATTCAGCTCCGTAAAAGCTTTCATTGGCCATACATTAGGAGCCTCGGAAGGAATTGAAGCCGTTTATTCTGTGCTCTCCGTACGCCATGGTTTCATCTATCCTAACCTGAATTTCGAAAAGCCGATAGAAGAAAACAGGCTGATTCCTGAAACTGCCTTCCGCGAAGGATTGCCCATTCGGAATGTACTGTCAAATTCATTCGGATTCGGCGGAAATAATTCGTCACTACTATTTTCAACTTTAAACAAGAAATGATGCAGCCGGTGTATATCAATCATATAACCTCTATTCATGCAGACCCCGTTTCGGAAGAACGGCCTTATCTGTCGGCCCGGGAACCAGACTACAAAAGCATCATCACAAATGCTGTGTTACGGAGACGGATGAGCCGCATCATCAAGATGGGAGTGGCTTGCGGACTGGAATGCATCAGTTCTCTACCCTCCGAAAAGGTAAATGCAATTATCACTGCTACCGGACTGGGTTGCCTGGCAGATACAGAGAAGTTTCTGAATACGGTTATTGAGAACGAAGAGCAACTGCTGAACCCTACCCCTTTCATCCAGTCTACCTTCAACACCGTTGGAGCCCAGATTGCATTGATCCGCCAGATACATGCCTATAACATGACATACGTGCACCGCGGACTGAGTTTTGAAAGTGCACTGCTGGACGGTATGATGAGGATATGGGAAGGGGACGAAAATGTTTTAGTAGGCGCAATGGACGAGATTACTCCCGCCAGCCATGCCATACAACAACGACTGGGATTACTGAAAGGTATACCGGCCGGAGAAGGTGCACAATTCTTCTTGCTGGGGCAACAACCTTCGGAATCTACCTTGGCAGAAATCACAGGGATTTCTACCTTCCGGCATGCAGACTCTGCAACAGACGTAGCCGTACATATCCAACACTTCCTGCAAAAACATCTGTCCGATTCTAATCAAATAGACTGGTTTGTCACCGGGAAAAATGGGAACGGGAAAGAAGACGCGATATACACTGATTTAGAAAAGAGCTTATTCCCGGCAGCCAAATACAGCACTTTTAAAGATGAATGCGGCGAATACCCCACAGCCGTCGCTTTTGCCGTATGGAAAGTAGCTCGGGCATTTGGAGAAGCCCCATGTTCCGAGCAGACAGCCTTAATATACAACCATTTCCATTCCATCAACCACTCGCTAATTCTAATAAGAAAAAGGCAATGGTAGCAGAAGTGATCATCATATCAGTCATTGTTTTCCTTGTCTATGCTTCTTGCAATGTCCGATCTAATATCTACCTCAAGGTATTCTGCAAGAAACAGACAACAGAGAAGATAGTAGCCATCACCTTTGATGACGGGCCGGACCCGATACAGACTCCCAAAGTGCTGCAAGTACTCAAGGAACAGCAAGTTCCTGCCTGTTTCTTCTGCATCGGATATAAAGTAAAAGAGAATGAGCGGTTGGTTCAACGAATAACGGATGAAGGGCATTTAATAGGAAACCATTCCTATACCCACGCCAATACATTCCCACTGTACAGCCTTGCACGAATGAAAAAAGAGCTACAGGCTTGCCAGTCTGCTTTAGAACGAGTAACTTCGCAGGATATCAAATTATTTCGTCCGCCATTCGGGGTTACGAATCCTACGATAGCAAAAGCCGTCCGACTATCAGGCTATACACCTGTCGGGTGGAATATCAGGACATTCGACACGCAGCACCCATCGCAGGAGAAGGTATTAAGACGTATCCGGAAGAAGTTATGCCCCGGCTCCATCATCCTTTTACACGACCGGATGCCGGACAGTGATTTATTATTGAAAGAAATACTCTGTTTAATCAGAGAGAAAGGATATACAGTTGTCCGTCTGGACAAGATGCTATAAATAACAATCATTATGAGAACAGTATTCATCACACTATTAATAACATTGGGCGCCGTCTCTTGTGCACACGCCCAGACTATGAAAAAGTTAGTCCGAATGCAGGATTTCAATAGCCGTCTGGCAAAAGAAGCACAAACCATCCAATCCATTGAAAGTGATTTCACGCAAGTGAAATACTTGGATATCCTGGATGAGAAAGTGACTTCCAAAGGGAAATTCTATTATCAGAAGAGCGATAAGATATGTATGGAATATGCCCAGCCCATCAATTATCTGATTGTAATCAACGGCGCCCGCCTCAAAATCGTTGCAGACGGCAAGAAGAGCGTAATGAGTCTGAGTGCTAACAAAATGATGAACCAGATGCAGGATATGCTTACGGCATGTATGGTAGGCGATCTTTCGAAAATGTCATCAGACTATAAACTGGACTATTTTGAAAACGCCTCCTATTATCTGGTAAAAATCATACCGACAAACAAGGCTGTGCAAGCCTATATCTCAGGCATTGAAATATATCTGGATAAAAAAGACATGTCTGTCCATAAGTTACGGCTTTCGGAAACGGGCACCAACTATACGGAATACGAGTTCTATAACAAACAGTTTAATGCGCTGAAAGATGAAACAAAGTTTTCTGTTCGCTAACCTCATACTGGTCCTATTCCTGCTCACTTCCTGTGCTTCTTCAAAAAAGACGGAAAGGAATGCCGCAATGCATGCCGTACCCATCATCCGTGCCGAAGAACATTCACAAAAGTACAATATGCAGCTGGACTTTATGAAACATCACTTTAGCGGACTATTGATTGTACGGAAGTTACCGGACAACGAGATAAGAATATTAGCCTCTACCTATTTCGGGCTCAGTCTTTTTGACTTCTCACTCCACGAAGGAGAGTTCCGTGTCAACAGTTGCATAGAGCCCATGAAGAAGAAAAAAATGCTGCAATTGCTGGAAATGGACTTCAAGAATCTATTTTTAAGTGAGAAGAATATCCGCATCAAAAAGAAAAGCAGTACCTTTGAAAAAAGAGTTACCGGCAGAGGATTGGGTAAATCGATATTCTATTTATCGCAATTCGTATCGGGATATCCTGAACAAGTACGGATCAGGCATCCCTGGCTGCGACTCAGTATTCAGTTGGACAAATTAAAAGAACCCTCAATGTAATATGGCTGAACTTCTAACCGGTTTTTATAACATCATAGAATCTGAAAATATAAATGATACAGATTGGGTTGTGCAAGTCAGGCTCAATCCACAACATTCTGTTTATGGAGGCCACTTTCCACAGCATCCCGTTGTGCCGGGAGTCTGTATGCTACAAATAATCAAAGAGTGCATAGAGGAGATATACCGGGCGCCCCTGCAATACAAACAGATTGCATCGTGTAAATTTCTTTCGGCCGTCAACCCCAATGAGGCAGCCGATTTAAGGTTCATGCTTACCATCAGGAAGAACGAGGCAAATACACTACAGGTACAGGTAGAAGGCGCCTCAACCAAAGAGGTTTGCATCAAGTTGAAAGCACAATTAATAAGTAAATAAGTATGGAGGAACGTTGTGTGGAACGATGGCATGAGAAAGCCAGGCAACTTGGCATTGTAGTCATCATACCGACATATAATAATGAGAAGACGCTGGCGGATGTGATTGAGAACGTACTCACCTATATAACAGATGTCATCGTTGTCAATGACGGCTCTACCGACAATACCCCTGCCCTGCTCAGAAACTATCCGAACCTGCATGTCATTACCCATCCTGCAAACAAAGGGAAGGGTACAGCCCTGAAGAACGGACTGAGTCATGCCAAAGCCGCCGGATACCGGTATGCCATCACCATTGATTCGGACGGGCAACACTTTGCCTCGGACATTCCCGCATTTATCGAAGCCATAGAGAAAGAACCGGATGCCCTGCTGGTAGGTGCCCGCAACCTGACATCGGACAATATGCCCGGCAAGAATACCTTTGCCAACAAATTCTCCAATTTTTGGTTCAAGTTGGAAACCGGCATAAAGTTGCAGGACACCCAATCGGGCTACCGCCTCTATCCGCTCCATAAAATCAATGTACAGAAATGGTACTATACCGCCAAGTATGAATTCGAGCTCGAAGCACTCGTTTTCGCCGCATGGGGAGGAACCACCGTCCGCAACATTCCCATACATGTGTACTATCCACCCCAGGAAGAACGCATTTCCCATTTCCGTCCTTTCCGGGATTTCACACGAATCAGCATACTGAATACGATATTGGTATTCATAACTTTCCTTTATATCGTCCCGCGTAACTTCTTCCGTAAGCTGACTTGGAGCAATTGCCGGAAGTTCATCCACAGCTACATCACGCACTCCGATGAATCGAACCGGAAAATCACCCTTGCAATTATGCTGGGCATCTTTATGGGGATAATTCCTATATGGGGCTATCAGATGATTGCTACCTTGTTTTTAGCCCATGTCCTGAGGCTCAATAAGGTTATAGCTGTTGTAGCTGCCAATATCAGCATTCCGCCTATGATACCGTTTTTACTATACGCCAGCTACCTGACCGGCTGCAAAGTGCTGGACAGACCGGTTGAACTTCATCTTACCGACATATCATTTGAAAATGTAAAATCGGTTTTAGAGCAATATTTAATAGGAAGTGTTATCTTTGCAACCGTTTGTTGTGTGCTGGCAGGTATTATTACCATCAGCCTGCTCACTGCATACCGAAGACCAAAGACAGCATGACTCAATTCTTTATCAGACTATATGATTATTTCGAAAGACACAAAGTCCTTTTCTATCTGTCACTCTGTGTTTGCGTCCTCACTATGGGCTACTTCGCCTGGCAGGTACGGTTCGAGGAAAATGTAACACGCTTCTTTCCCGATACAAAAGATAACCGAAACATCACCAAGGTTTTCGACAATCTGAAGATAAAGGATAAGATCATTATCCTGATTTCTCCTGCCGATTCTGCCGCGACTCCGGAATCTATGATAGAGGCAGGCGACCGGTTGAAGCAGAATATTCTGGAAAAAGCCACTAAAGACTTAATCAAAGATATCTTCTCGGAGGTAGACGAGAATACAATTACCCGGGCAAGCGATTTCGTATACGATAACCTTCCGCTGTTTCTCACGGAAAAGGATTACCAGCGCTTCGATTCCCTGCTAACGCAGGAAAGCGTGGAAGCCACCATGCGGAAAAACTATACCAACCTGCTTTCGCCCGCCGGCATAGCACTGCGAAGCTACATACAACGAGACCCGCTGGGGCTTGGAAGCAATGCACTGAAACATTTGCAGGACTTCCAACTGGAAACCAACTACGAAATAAACAACGGACATGTCTTTTCGAAAGACGGAAACACCCTGTTGATGTTTGTAACCCCGGTATTCGGCACCGGAAGCACGGGTGAAAATGACAAGCTGATTCAGATCATTGAAGACGAACTGCAAAATATCGGGAAAGAATACCCTGCAATCAAGGCATCTTACTTTGGAGGTCCTTCCGTAGGAGTGTATAATGCGCGGCAGATAAAGAAAGACACAATACTCACTTCGGGCATCGCACTGCTGATTATCATTGTCTTCATTTCACTTGTTTTCAAGCACAAGAAGTCAATCCCCCTCATCATTACCCCGGTTCTTTTCGGCGGCTTGTTTGCTTTGTGCCTCATTTACTTTTTCCAAGGATATATATCGGCTATTGCCGTAGGTGCCGGATCGGCTATTTTGGGTATTGCCCTAAGTTACTCCATACACATGCTGGCACATCAGAACCATGTTTCCACCGTCCAGCAGTTAATCAAAGAAATTACTTATCCGCTCACCGTAGGCAGTTTTACAACGATCGGTGCTTTCTTCGGACTTACTTTCACAACTTCCGAACTTCTTCGGGATTTCGGATTATTTGCCTCCTTAGCATTGATAGGCACCACCCTGTTTTGCCTCATCTACCTTCCGCACTTCCTGAAAGGACAGGCCGATGTAAAACAGGGTACCGTGCTGCGTTTCATCGAGAAACTGAATGCCTATCCTTACGAGAAAAACAAATGGCTGGCAGGAGGTATTGTTGTTATCACTCTTATCAGTATCTTTACTTCGCAGAAAGTAGGATTCAATGAAGATATGATGAGCCTCAACTACGAGCCCCAGCATCTGAAACAGGCGGAAACCCAGTTGGAACAGCTCTTCAACGCTCAGGGGAAGACCGTACTCTTTGTCAGTGTAGGCAAAGATATGCCCGAAGCCCTTAAACACTATGCAAGTACCAACCGCCAACTATCCGCTTTCAAGGAGAAAGGACTTATCAAAGCGTATGCGTCGGCCGAACAATTCCTCATTTCGCCGGAAGAACAGCAAAAGAGGCTGGAACGCTGGAACCGTTATTGGGAAGAACCGGGAAGGTTAGAATCTTTGCGTAAATACATAGAAGGAGCTGCCCACGCCTATCACTTCCGGGAAGGCAGTTTCGACGCATTCTATCAATGGCTGGAACATCCTTTCCAACTTTACGACTATCAGGACGATACGAATAGCATATCTTCAACCTTACTGAATGAATGGCAGACAAGTGCCGACTCCATCACCATGCTCATCACCCAAGTGCGCATCAGTGACGAGCATAAAGAAGAAGTATACCGACAGTTCAAGACTGATACGGATATTGTCGTTTTCGACCGGAGATACTTTACCAACCAATGGGTTTCTGCCATCAACAATGACTTTTACCTGATACTTTATATTTCATCGTTCCTCATATTCCTGGCATTGCTGATTTCGTACGGACGCATAGAACTGACACTTATCAGTTTCCTGCCCATGCTCATCAGCTGGACGATAATCTTAGGATTGATGGGAGTTTTGGGCATTGAATTCAATATCATCAATATTATTCTTTCCACATTTATCTTCGGTATAGGAGATGACTTCAGCATCTTCATCATGGACGGGCTTCAAAGTAAATACCGCACCGGGAAAGCCATTCTCAATTCGCACAAGACGGCTATTTTCTTTTCTGCATTTACCGCCGTTGTAGGCATGGGTACCCTGGTATTTGCCAAACACCCTGCCCTGCAATCCATCTCATTGATTTCCATAGTCGGGATGGCAGCAGTTGTATTGGTGGCCTATACCATACAGCCTATTATCTTCCAATTCTTCATCGCTAAACCTGCTTCTAAAGGACTCCCACCATATACTCTGATAGGCTTGCTCCGCACCATTATTCTTTTTATGCTTTTCCTTATCGGGTGTGTCCTCCTGAGAATACTCATATTCTTATTATACCTTGTTCCGGTGCGACGCACCCGCAAACAGCAATTCATCTGCCGAATTATCAGCATTACCTGCAAAGGGATACTTACTGTGGCAACATTCGTGCGCAAGGAACATATCAACCTCTCCGGCGAAAGATTCAGAAAACCGGCCATCATCATAGCCAATCACCAGTCTTTTATTGATATTCTGGAGTTGTTGTCTTTTTCTCCGAAAATCATCATGATGACGAACCATTGGGTATGGAATTCTCCAGTATTCGGAGGAATCATCCGCTACGCAGGGTTCTTCCATATAGACGAGGGATATGAACTCTGCGTGGAGCGGATGAGGGAAAAAGTGAAAGAGGGATATTCCATTGCCATCTTCCCCGAAGGTACCCGTACCTACGACGGTAAGATGAAGCGGTTCCATAAAGGAGCTTTCTATCTGGCAGAAGCCCTCCAACTGGACATTATCCCCATCCTTCTGTATGGAAACGGGGAAATCATAGCCAAAGCCCAGCCCTTCTACGTTCGCAAAGGTATCATCTTCTCCAAGATACTGCCCCGTATTCCTTATAATGACCGCTCGTTCGGAACTACTTACCAGGAACGGACCAAGCGCATATCGGCCTATATGAAAGAGGAATATGCCCATATCTGCCGGGAAAAGAATACGCCCGACAATCCGACATTCCGCGAAGCTTTGATACTGAACTATATCTATAAAGGGCCTGTTATCGAATGGTACATCCGTATTAAGGTGAAGATGGAGCATAACTACCAATTATTCAACCAACTGATTCCGATGAAAGGACAGATTACGGACATTGGTTGCGGACTGGGACCTTTGTGCTACATGCTGTCCATGATTTCAAAGGAAAGACAAATTGTAGGAATAGACTACGATGAAGATAAAATAGCCATTGCACAACACGGATGGCTGCGTGGGGAAAACCTTCGCTTTGAATGTGCGGACGCATTGGCGTATGAACTTCCGGCAAGCGATGTATTTATTCTGAACGATATGTTGCATTATATGAGCTATCAACGCCAGCATGACTTACTGGTGAAATGCGCTTCCCTGCTACATCCCGGAGGAATGATTATTGTACGCGACGGAAATGCAGCCGACACCCACAAACATCGCCTGACCCGTTTCACTGAATTGCTTTCGACCCGTGTCATTGGCTTCAACCGTACTACAGAGGAACTGAGCTTTACCTCCGAAACACAAATCCGGGCCATAGCCCGGGAATGCAATATGGAGGTAAGAAGCATCCGGAACGATAGATATACATCCAATACCATCTATATACTCAAAAAGAAAGGTTGCCATGAGTAAGTACGACGTCATTATCATCGGAAGCGGCCTGGGTGGGCTTGAATGCGGAACCATTCTCAGCAAAGAAGGATACAATGTATGTGTACTCGAAAAGAACGAACTGTTCGGTGGATGCTTCCAGACCTATCAGCGCAAAGGCCGTTTGCTCGATACCGGCATCCATTACATAGGTAGTATGAATGAAGGACAGGTCATGCACCAGTTTTTCCGGTATTTGGGAATCATAGACAAGCTGAAACTCCGCAAACTGGACGAAAATGCTTTCGACCGGATTTACCATAAAGGCCGCATATACGACTATGCCATGGGCTATGAGCGCTTTACCAACACCCTTAGCGAAGCATTTCCACACGAAACAGAAAACCTGCACCAATATGCAGAGATACTGAAAGAGGTAGGCAACCTGATTAGTGTGGATAACTTGAAAAAGGGCATCATCTCCAACGAAGGAATGAAGTTTTTCAATACCTCGGCGGCAGAAATGATAGCTCAGATTACTCCTGATCCTGATTTGCAGTCGGCATTAGCCGGCTCGGCACTTCTATATGGCGGGCTGAGGAATCATTCCAACTTTTACGAGCATGCCATGATCAACAACTCCTACATACAAGGTGCCTACCGTTTTATCGATGGAAGTATGCAAGTAGCTACCGAAATGATTAATACCATTCGTGCTAATGGTGGCACCGTACTGAATAACAGCGAAGTAACCCGAATTATCGTTGATAACGGCCGGGTACAAGGAGTAGAGGTAAACGGTACGGAGCAGATAGAAGGCGATTACGTTATCTCTAACGTACATCCCCAACGGACTTTAGCACTATTGGACAAAAACCGCTGCATCAAGAATGCCTATATCTCTCGCATCAATTCGTTGGAGAACACTTATGGCATCTTCACTCTCTACTTGGTCATGAAACCGGACAGTTATCCGTATATAAACCGGAATCTCTACCTTCATGGAGACAGTGACGTATGGTATGATAAAAAAGCCTATATGGGGCAGACAACCAACTGCATGATTTCCACGCAAGCCTCTTCGCGTAGCAGTAACTATGCAAACGTTATTTCCATCCTGACTCCTATGTATATAGATGAACTTTCGGCTTGGCTGAACACACGTCCCGAACAAAGGGGGGAAGAATACCGGATGTTCAAAAAGCAGAAAGCATCCCAACTATTGGAGTTTATCAAAAAGCACGGGATTGACTTCGGCGATAACATTGAAGCAATGTACACCACTACCCCGCTTAGTTATAGAGACTTTACGGGTACTCACAACGGTTCTGCTTACGGGATTATCAAAGACTATAAACGTCCGCAGATAGGTTTTATCTCTACGCGGACTAAACTGAATAATCTGTTTCTTACCGGACAGAATATGAATGTACACGGTGCTTTAGGGGTGACCCTGACATCCATAATCACTTGCAGTGAATTTCTGGGGCGCGAATATTTAGCTAAAAAAATAGGCAATGCATAAAACGATAAAGAAAGCAATCAAGTATACGGCGTATGGCATAGGGGTGCTGCTCGCAGCCATTGTCCTGTTCGTAACCATACTCTATTTCTCGGCTGATATGCTGACTCCCGATTACACTCCACAACCTGCCGGGGAAGTAGTGCGGACAGACAGTCTGCGACAGTACGAAGGTAACTACCTGCGCCACAGCAATAGCGGTTTATGGGAGTTGAAAGTAAGCGGCAATGCATTTCAGCGCGGCGAAGCTATAGGCAGACTCTCTTCCGACTTGCTGTACTATCAGGAAAAGGTTTTCGTTGACCAGATACGTGAGATTGTCCCTTCGGACAGTTATCTCAAGTTTCTGCGTTTCTTCATCGTACTTTTCAACCGCAATCTAGGAAAGAATGTCACGGAAGAATTCAGAGACGAGATTTATGGCATCTCCCTCTCCTGTACCCATGAATACGATTTTATAGGTACTCCGTACGAGCGCCAGTTGAACTACCATTCGGCACACGATCTGGGACACGCCATGCAGGATTATATGCTGGTAGGCTGCAGTTCCTTCGCTACCTGGGGGGCGGGCAGTGCCGATTCTTCACTCATCATCGGACGCAACTTCGACTTCTATATGGGCGATAAGTTTGCACACAACAAGTTAGTGTCATTTTACCAGCCGGAACAAGGTTATAAATTTGCCTCTGTGGGCTGGCCGGGTATGATTGGTGTACTCTCGGGCATGAACGAGACCGGACTGACAGTCACTATCAATGCGGCAAAGTCAACCATGCCGACAGCATCCGCCACACCTATTTCTATCCTGACCAGAGAAATACTGCAATATGCATCGACCATCGACGAAGCTTATGCCATTGCCCTGAAACGGAAAACATTTGTTTCCGAATCTATCCTGATAGGTTCTGCACGAGACAGCAAAGCCGCCATCATTGAAAAGTCACCGGAAAAGACAGCACTCTTCACGGGTAGCGGCAACCGGATTATCTGCACGAATCATTATCAATCGGATGCCTTCAAGGATGATGAACGCAACATGGAGAACATTGCCACTTCCGACAGCCCTTACCGCTTTGCCCGATTGCAAGAGTTGCTCGAAAAGAACAACCCCATCAACCCTCTGAAAGCCGCCTCCATACTCCGCAATCAAAAAGGGCTGAATAATGCCGACTTAGGTATGGGGAATGAAATGGCAATCAATCAACTCATTGCCCACCACTCGGTCATCTTCCAGCCGGAGAAGCGTCTGATGTATGTCTCGACTTCTCCCTGGCAATGCGGAAAATATATGGCATACGACCTCAACAAGATATTCAGCGATACTGTAGATTTTCAGCATGAAATTGCCACCCGGGAATTGACCATTCCCGAAGATTCCTTCATCAGGCAGAAAGACTTCAAGCAATTCATACAGTACAAGCAACTCGGCAAACTGATCCGGGAGAAAACGAAGCATAAAGAGGTCATCGAATCAGATACCCTCGCTCTTTATGAGGCCTCCAACCCTTCTTTCTACTACGTCTACGAAGTGCTGGGAGATTACTATGCCGCCACAGGGCAAACGGCAACCGCCACTGCATACTGGCAGAAAGCATTGACAATGCCCATCCCCAAGCAAGCCGAGAAGACACGTATTCAACAGAAAATCAATAAAAAACAATAATCATGGAAAAGAATCCGGATATACAATTCCGTTCTCAGGAAGAAATCAAGTCATACCAGGAAACCAGACTTGCCGAGACTCTGGCCTACTTGCAGGCACACTCTCAATTCTATCAGCAAATGTTCAAAGAACATTCCATAGACATCACTCGCATTAAGAAGATAGAAGACCTGCAACAAATTCCGGTTACCACCAAAACAGACCTGCAACTCCATAATAATGACTTCATTTGCGTAGACAAAGATGAAATCATTGATTACGTAACCACTTCCGGTACCCTGGGCGACCCGGTAACCTTCGTGCTGACTTCCGAAGACCTCGACCGCCTGGCCTATAACGAATACTTATCTTTCAACACGGCCGGATGCAGCCGTCATGACATATTGCAACTGATGACTACCATCGACCGACGCTTCATGGCAGGTCTTGCCTACTATCTGGGAGCCAGGGAACTCGGCATGGGAGTAGCCCGCGTGGGCAACGGAATACCGGAATTGCAATGGGACACTATCCACCGCATTCATCCCACCTGCGGCATGGTAGTTCCTTCGTTCCTTATCAAACTGATAGAATTTGCCGAGAAGAACCACATCGAGCATAACAACTGTTCGATGAAGAAATGCGTCTGCATCGGCGAAGCCTTGCGCAATCCGGATTTCACACTAAACACACTTGGGCAGCGCATCAGCGAGAAGTGGCCTTCACTCCAGCTCTACTCCACCTATGCCTCTACCGAAATGCAGTCTTCCTTCACCGAATGTTCCGAATTCCACGGCGGACACCTGCAACCCGAACTTATCATCGTAGAGTTTCTGGACGACAAGAATCTGCCGGTGAAAGAAGGTGAACCGGGTGAAGTAACGATCACCACCTTAGGTGTAAAAGGCATGCCTTTGCTCCGCTTCAAAACCGGAGACATTTGCTATCATTACACAGAACCTTGTGCCTGCGGCAGAAACACCATCCGGTTAAGTTCGGTCCTGGGACGAAAAGGGCAAATGATAAAATACAAGGGAACAACCCTCTACCCGCCTGCTTTATTCGACATTTTGGACGATATGCCGAAAGTTAAGAACTATGTTGTTGAAGTATATACCAATAAATTGGGCACGGACGAAATACTGATCCGCATCGGCAGCGATGAAAACAGCGAGAGCTTTGCCAAAGAGATTAAAGATATGTTCCGCTCTAAAATACGGGTGGCCCCTACTATCCGGTTCGAACCGGCAGAGTATATCGCACAGATACAAATGCCGCCTATGAGCAGAAAAAGCATTAAATTTTTTGATTTACGGTAACTAATGTCTAATTTTGACAAATAATAAACTGAGTACGGACTTAAAACTATTAATTGTATGAAAAAGTTAGTTACATTTCTATTCTTGCTGACAAGCATTGTTTGCTTCGGACAAAACAAAGACTTCCTGAAAGACGTTTCAGGCATCAACTTTTACGGCGTAGATTACTCGGCAGCCAAAGTTTTTGGTGCGGCAGAGTCTCCCCAGGAGCTCAAGATAGCATTCGACAAAATCAACCAGTTATTTATCACTGAAGCAAAGAAGTATGATGTAGGTAAAAGGCTGAAAAAGAAAGTCAACCAGATTTCGCTTACAGCAGTCGATAAAGTCAACGGAGAAATTAACCCGGACGAGTTGATGACAACCAATCAGGAGTATACGCTCAGCGAAGAAGAGATCAAGCAAGTAGTCGACGCACTGCCTATACAACAAGAACCGGGTATCGGCCTGGTTATCATAGCCAAATTACTGAACAAGGCTAAAGCCTACGGCTCCTATCAGGTTGTATTCTTCAATACCCAAACCAAAGAAATCGTAAAAGACTGGGCCACGGGTGGCAGAGCAAGAGGTTTCGGACTTCGCAATTATTGGGCAGGTTCCATTCATAAAGTAGTCAACAGTCTTTAAATAGAATTTATACTTAAAACAAACGACAATGAGAAAATTACTATTACTGTTAGCCTTATTAGCAGGCTTCAGCTTACACTGTATGGCACAAAACTACACAGAAGTTGTTTACTTGAAGAATGGAAGTATTATCCGTGGCATCATTATCGAGCAAGTTCCCAACAGTTCACTGAAGATTCAAACTTCCGACGGAAGTATCTTTGCCTATGCAATGGAAGAGGTCGAGAAAATAACGAAGGAAGTTACAACTTCGAGGTCAAGATCCAGATCCGGTTCAGTGTCTGGCTATGACAGATTTGGACAACCAAGATTAAGAGGTTACAAAGGTTTTGTTGAAACCGGTTATGCCTTTGATATTAGCGACTGCGGTACCAACCGACTTGAGATATTGACAACGCATGGCTATCAGTTCAATAACTATCTGTTTGTCGGCGGTGGTGCAGGTCTCAACTTCTATACAGATGCAGATTTAGTTTCTGTTCCTGTATTTGCAAGTTTCAGAGCCAACTTCATGAACAGAAAGATTACGCCGTTTGCTGATCTCAAAAGTGGTTATGCATTTGGAGACGCTGAAACAGCATTTGTGACAGTAGGTTTTGGTGTACGCTTTGCTCTTGCAAAGAAGATGGCATTGAATCTTAAATTGGAATATGCATATCAAGAAGCTGATACTGATTACAGCTACGGTATCTACTATTACGAAAGCACTGAATCTGCAAATAGCATCGGAATTAAATTAGGTTTTGAGTTTTAGAAGAATCTTTCTATATAATAGAAATGGATTGGTTGCTGAGCAACCAATCCATTTTATTTTATCTATAAATCCAACAATTCCGTTCACTCTCTATCCATATTCTGAATGTCTTCTTTCAGCTTTTCCACATCCTCATAAGTAAATGCATCGAGCGCCAGCTTCATGCCCACCAGTTCCTCACGGATAGCCTTCAACCGGTCTACGATTTCGAAGTTCCGCATTGTTGCTTCCTTATTATCCTTCAGGCGCTGACGAGCACCGGGCAATGTCATCCCCCGCTCCTTCACCAGATGATAAATCAGTTTCACTGTTTCAACGTCTTCTTTACGATACTGACGTATGCCCCGTCCGCCCTTTTTAGGATTGAGTTGCGGAAACTCCTTCTCCCAAAAACGTAGCAACGATTCGTTGACACCAAACATGGCGGCAACCTCACTAATGGAATAATATAATTTTAAATTCTTATCAGTATTCAGCATCTCTCAACTATCAATTATCAACTATCCATTATCAACTAATCGAGCACCTTACCGTGATTAGCCGCAATCTGTATCATACGGTCATAGTCTTCGGCACTCAGATCCATGAAGTAGTAGTTGACGGGATTCACAATCTGCCCCTTCACATGTACTTCGTAGTGCAAGTGGGGCCCCGTACTCTTGCCGGTACTTCCTACTCCGCCGATAACCTCGCCGCGAACCACCTTCTTGCCCAACTTCGTACGAAAATCGCGTAAATGGGCATATACAGTCTGATAACCAAAGCCGTGGTCTACGACAATTCTATTGCCATAACCCGTCTGCCATCCCATCTGCACCACCTTACCGTCTCCCGTGGCATAAACATCCGTACCGAGCGGTGCAGAAAAGTCCATACCGGCATGAAATTTGGTAGTACCATAAATAGGATCGATACGCGTACCGTAACCGGATGCAGTTTTACGGAGGTCTTTATTCGAAACCGGCTGAATGGCAGGAATACAACGCAGCATTTCATCGTGACTCTTACACATCTCCACCACGTCGTCGAAAGAACGAGACTGTATATAGAGTTGCTTGCTAAGCATATCCATTTTCTGGGTAGTGTTGATTACCAGGTCGGAGTTCGCCATATCCATCAGATGTTCATAACGGTTGGTTCCGCCATATCCTGCCTGACGGATAGCCGACGGTACCGGGTCTGCCATGAAAATCACCCGATACAGGTTATCGTCACGTTGCTGTACATCCTGCAACACGCCCATCGCCTCGTCCATCCGGCGGGAAAGCACATTGTACTGTGCCTTCAATTTGCTGTTTTCTTTCCGCAACTCTTTCTCCGACGGTGAACCGAAGATAAGCAGCAACACAATGAAACTGCCTGCACCCAGTCCCATACCGATGAACAAACGGCGGAGAATACTCAGCGCCCGCTGTCTTACAGTAGGATAAATACGGTCGTACGTCTGCGTCTGCGGATTATAAATGTAGTAAACTTTGCGCATCTTAGGAAATATTTCGCTTGTCAATGCCGCAAAAGTAATAAAAACACGCTATCTTTGCGCAGTTTTTTCAAGAATATTAACCTCAAGGATAGATATATAGAGTATGTTGACTGCAAATGAAATCAGAGACTCGTTCAAGAGTTTCTTCGAGAGCAAAGGCCACCAGATTGTACCTTCGGCTCCGATGGTGATTAAGGATGACCCCACGCTGATGTTCACCAACGCGGGTATGAACCAGTTTAAAGATATTATTTTGGGTAACCACCCGGCGAAATACAAAAGAGTAGCGGACTCACAGAAATGCCTTCGCGTAAGCGGAAAGCACAACGACCTGGAAGAAGTAGGCCACGATACCTACCACCACACCATGTTCGAGATGCTGGGCAACTGGTCGTTCGGCGATTACTTCAAGAAAGAAGCCATCGAATGGGCTTGGGAATACCTGGTAGACGTACTGAAACTGAACCCGGAGAACCTCTACGCCACCGTATTCGAGGGTAGCCTCGAAGAAGGACTGGAACGCGATAACGAAGCTGCTTCCTACTGGGAGAAATTCTTGCCGAAGGATCACATCCTCAACGGTAACAAGCACGATAACTTCTGGGAAATGGGCGATACGGGTCCTTGCGGTCCTTGCTCCGAGATACACGTGGACTCACGTTCGGAAGAAGAAAAGGCGCAGACGCCGGGCCACCTGCTGGTAAACAAAGACCATCCGCAAGTTATTGAGATTTGGAACCTTGTGTTCATGCAGTTCAACCGCAAAGCCGATGGCAGCCTCGAAGGACTTCCTGCCAAGGTCATCGACACCGGTATGGGCTTTGAGCGCTTGGTGCGCACCCTGCAAGGCAAGACATCCAATTATGATACGGACGTATTCCAGCCCATGCTGAAAGCCATCGCTGCCATGGCGGGCACTGCTTACGGCAACAACCAGCAGCAGGATATCGCCATGCGCGTCATCGCCGACCATATCCGCACCATTGCCTTCTCCATCACAGACGGACAGTTGCCCAGCAATGCAAAGGCCGGTTACGTTATCCGCCGTATTCTCCGCCGTGCAGTTCGCTACGGTTATACGTTCCTCGGACAGAAGCAGGCGTTTATGTACAAGCTCCTCCCCGTACTGATAGAGAACATGGGCGGTGCATATCCCGAACTGAATGCACAGAAAGACCTGATAGCAAAAGTTATCAAAGAAGAAGAAGACTCTTTCCTCCGTACCTTGGAAACAGGTATCCGCCTGCTGGATAAGACCATGGCAGATGCCAAAGCAGCCGGCAAGACTGAAATCAGCGGAAAAGATGCCTTCACCTTATACGATACTTTCGGTTTCCCGCTCGACCTGACGGAACTGATTCTCCGCGAAAACGGCATGACTGCCGACATCAAAGAGTTCGACGCCGAAATGCAACAGCAGAAACAGCGTGCCCGCAACGCCGCCGCCATCGAAACCGGTGACTGGATTACGCTGAAAGAAGGTACTACCGAATTTGTGGGTTATGACTACACCGAATACGAAACATCCATCCTGCGCTACCGTCAGATAAAGCAGAAAAACCAGACTTTGTATCAGATTGTACTGGACAAAACTCCGTTCTATGCCGAAAGTGGTGGTCAGGTAGGTGATACCGGTGTGTTGGTAAATGAATTCGAAACCATCGAAGTAGTCGATACAAAGAAGGAAAACAACCTGCCCATCCACATCACCAAGAAGCTGCCCGAACATCTGGAAGCTCCGATGATGGCTTGCGTAGACACCGACAAGCGTGCCGCTTGTGCTGCCAACCACTCCGCTACCCACTTGCTGGATGCTGCGCTGCGCGAAGTATTGGGCGAGCACGTAGAGCAGAAAGGTTCTTTGGTTACTCCGGACTCCCTGCGCTTCGACTTCTCACACTTCCAGAAAGTGACGGACGAAGAGATCCGCCAAGTGGAACATCTGGTAAATGCCAAGATCCGTGCCAACATTCCTTTGAAAGAATACCGCAATATCCCTATTGAAGATGCCAAAGAACTGGGAGCTATCGCTCTCTTCGGCGAGAAGTACGGCGACCATGTGCGCGTCATCCAATTCGGTTCTTCCGTTGAGTTCTGCGGTGGTACGCACGTAGCCGCTACCGGAAACATCGGAATGATGAAGATTACCTCCGAAAGTTCCGTGGCTGCCGGTGTACGTCGTATCGAGGCTTATACAGGAGCACGCGTGGAAGAAATGATGGATTCCGTACAAGATACGCTGCGCGACCTGAAGGCTCTCTTCAACAATGCTCCCGACCTCGCCGGAACTATCCGCAAGTACATCGAAGAGAATGCCGGACTGAAGAAGCAAGTGGAAGACTTCATGAAGGAGAAGGAAGCACAAATAAAGGATAAGTTACTGAACAGCATCCAGGAAAGACACGGTGTGAAGGTCATCAAGTTCTGTGCTCCGTTGCCTGCCGAAACGGTGAAGAATATCGCTTTCCAGCTGCGCGGACAAGTAACAGAAAACTTGTTCTTTGTAGCCGGAACCGAATGCGAAGGCAAACCTATGTTGACCGTTATGCTGAGCGACAACCTCGTGGCAGGCGGACTGAAGGCCGGCAACCTGGTGAAAGAAGCTGCAAAGCTGATACAAGGCGGTGGTGGCGGTCAGCCTCACTTCGCAACTGCCGGTGGCAAGAATGCGGACGGACTGAATGCAGCTATTGATAGGGTGTTGGAACTGGCAGGGCTATAACACACATACCACTAATAATCGAGAAGGCTCCGCTCTCGGCTGAAAAGCTGGAAGCGGAGTCTTTTTAATATCTCCGAAGAAATAATATTCTTACAGAGCGTTACTTTGTCAAAAAGAAAGCGTACCTTTGCCGTGCCGACGGGGAGAAATCCGCCGGCACACAAGAAAGCGTTTTCTGCTTTATCTCGCCATTGAAGTCTGGAAAATTTCAAAGCGAAAGGGATAGAGACAATAGTAACGCTCATTCTGTTTGTATCAATGTGCAAGCACCGTTTCTCATGTGGGTGTCTTGTTCGTTATACTACAGCGTGGGAATATTGTTTCTTCACTCATCTTTCGCAGGTTTTTCCAGACACCTTATGGCGATGAGTAGGACAAGTCTCACGCTTTCGTTATATTATAACGTAACCATTAACCGTTCCAACCGAAGACTTGTCGGAACACACATGTCAAAGTCATGTTATTCAATTCTATTGAGTTCCTACTCTTTCTGCCGATAGTATTCCTGCTCTATTGGCTCGTATTCAAACGCCTGCAATGGCAAAATCTATTTGTGGTTGCTGCCAGTTATGTCTTCTACGGCTGGTGGGACATGCGTTTTCTAATACTCATTGCACTCACCACGCTGTTCAGTTATGCAAGCGGAGTACTGATAGAGCGCAGCGAAGGAAACCGTTGCAGGCAGAAATGGATCAGCGCAGCCAACATCGTGCTGAATCTCTCCATCCTCGCCCTCTTCAAGTACTATAACTTCTTTGCGGAAAACCTTGCGACACTGTTCCGCGGAGTAGGCGTACAGACAGACTGGGTGACACTGGACATCCTACTGCCCGTGGGCATCAGTTTCTACACCTTCCAAGCATTGAGTTACAGCATTGATGTCTACCGGAAGAAACTTCCTGCCTGCCACAATCTTGTAGCATTCTTTGCCTACATCAGTTTCTTCCCGCAGTTAGTAGCAGGACCGATAGAACGCTCCACCAACCTGCTGCCCCAGTTCTACAAGCCACGCACATTCGACTACGCGCAGGCGGTGGACGGATGCCGACAGATACTATGGGGCTTCTTCAAAAAGATGGTGGTAGCGGACAACTGCGCCGCAGCGGTCAACATTATTTGGGATGGTTATCCCTACCATGACGGATTCACGCTACTAATGGGCGGCATATTCTTCACTTTCCAAATCTACGGTGACTTTTCGGGCTACTCGGACATTGCTATCGGTACAGCACGCCTTTTCGGCATCAACCTGATGCGCAACTTCAACTTCCCCTATTTCTCACGGGACATCGCAGAGTTCTGGCGCCGCTGGCACATCTCGCTCACCACGTGGTTTCGCGATTACATCTACATTCCCTTGGGCGGCAGCCGCTGCGCCCGTTGGAAAGTGATGCGCAACACGATGATTATCTTCCTCGTCAGCGGTTTCTGGCACGGAGCCAACTGGACATTCATCGTTTGGGGCGCTTATCATGCATTGCTTTTCTTTCCGTTGATGCTACTGGGCAAGAACCGCAAGAACACGAACCTAGTTGCCGCAGGGCGTTTACTTCCTACTATAAAAGAAGCCGGACAAATGCTGCTGACGTTCCTCCTCGCTGTCATCGGCTGGATTATCTTCCGGGCAGAAAGTATCGGTCAAGCATGGGATTATCTCGGGCTAATGTGTTCGCCGTCTTTGCTCCATGTTTCGATTCTATACGGAAAGAAAGCCGCACTTTATATAATGTTCCTTGTTGTAATTGAATGGTTACAGCGAGACAAACAGCACGCCTTGCAAGGGATAGAGCACATCTCCCGTTACCGCCTCGTCCGCTGGTGTCTATACCTGCTACTCAGCGTGGGCATCCTTCTTTTCTCCGGTTCGCAAACTGATTTTATTTACTTCCAATTCTAAAAAACGACAATGAAACAATTTATTCTGAAAGCAACCCTGCTCCTCCTTTGCTTTTTTTGCATCTGCATAGGATTGGAGCTATACCTACTGACAATCTCCAACGAATATTCCTACAAGAAGAATTACGTGGAACAACAAGGCGAAAAAATAAAAACATTGGTCTTGGGACATTCACACGCAGGCGACGGCATCATACCCCACTATTTGGGCGACAGCGTATTCAACATGGCAACACAAGGTAGAAACACGTACTACGATGCCATAATTAGCAAACGGTACGTTCCCAAATTGAAAAATTTAGAATGTGTTATTTGGCCGCTTGGCTACAACTTCCAGTACAGTAGCTACAAATATCCGCTGCCTCGCAAAAGTAAAGAACCGGATTTGTCCGCCTCTTACCGCTGTATGTTCGCCAAATATATGGACATTAGCTACGAGGATGAATTTCGCTACCGCTATTGGTCCGAACTTATCAATTCGCGTCTCGACTACGGGAAACGGTTATTCATCAGAGATTTTGAAGCAACACACCATTGCGATTCCACCGGCTTCGAGCCTATAACGGTAGCGGAGAAAAGTCCCACGTGGCGAGAAGATAAGCTGCCCAAGGAGATGGAGTACAATCATCCCAACGCCACAAAAGCTTTCGCCCATACTCTTTCATACATGAAGCAGATAGCACAAGTGTGCAAAGAAGCGGACGTGCGCCTGATAGTTATCACCTTCCCCTGTTACCGGAGCTTCGTGGAGTTGACCACACCGCGCGGCATGAAAGAGATGCAGGCCTGTGTGGACAGCATGAAACGTGTGTACCCCGCCATGGAATATTACAACTATATGTCTGACCCTCGTTTCGAGGAGGATGACTTTTGTAACTCCAGTCACCTGACGGACGTGGGAGCACGGAAGTTTTCCTCTATTCTCAGGGAAGAAGTCATGCAGCATCGGTAAGTTCATTCAAACAACACATTTATCATGAAAAGTCATCCTTATTCTTGCTTTTCTCCAAAACAATCACGAGATTTGCAGTTATCGCAACCACTGTTACAGTAACGACGGTTGCGATAATTAAGCAATAAAAGAAGAAACTATGAGATTCTATGACAGAACGCAAGAACTGGAAACCTTGCGAGAAATAGAGGCAGCATCTGCAGAATCAGCGCAGATGACAATGATGGTGGGACGTAGACGTGTAGGCAAAACAACATTGTTGAGAAACGCTTTCACCACAACTCCTGTACTTTACTTTTTCATCGGCCGCAAAAATGAAATACTGCTATGTGAGGAGTTCGTGGAAGAAATGGAAAACAAACTCGGAGAAGTCTTCGGGCATTTCGCCAGTTTCTCCCAATTGTTCAAAGTACTGATGCAACTCTCTGAACGGAAGAATTTCACACTGATCATTGACGAGTTCCAAGAATTCAAAAACATCAATCCATCTCTATTCAGCGACATGCAGAATATATGGGACGCCAACAAGGAGAAAAGCCGGATGAATCTGGTGATTTGCGGTTCCATCTACTCCATGATGAAGCAAATCTTCGAGAACTCCAAAGAGCCACTCTATGGCAGGGCAACTGCCCGCATGCACATCCACCCCTTTGAAATCAGCACGCTGAAAGAAATACTCGCCGACAATCAGCCGGACTACAACCCCGAGGACTTGCTCACTTTCTATCTGCTGACGGGAGGAGTTGCCAAATACATCGAACAATTAGTAATCCGCAAAGCTTTTACAAAGGAGAAAATGCTGAAAACCATATTGTCACCGGGCTCTTACTTTCTGGAAGAAGGCAAGGATGTACTGATAGAAGAGTTTGGCAAAGACTATAGTAACTATTTCTCCATCCTTGCACTGATAGCATCGTCGAAAACTGCACGAGGAGACATCGAGAGTACACTGAACATGCCCATTGGAGGCTACTTGGACAAACTGGAAAATGAATACAATATTATCCGGCGCGTACGTCCCTTCATGGCAAAGGAAGGAAGCCGAAACAATAAATACAGAATTGTAGATAACTTCCTTCAATTCTGGTTCCGCTTCATCTATAAATACCGCAGTGCGGTAGAAATAGGTAACTTGGATTACATATATCAGATTGTGGAACGGGATTATGAAACTTACAGTGGATATATACTGGAGAAATATTTCCGTCAGAAGCTTGCCGAATCAAAATCTTATTCGGACATACAAAGCTACTGGGACCGAAAAGGAGAAAACGAGATTGATATCATTGCCGTAAACGACTTTGAAAAACGATTGCTCATAGGAGAAGTAAAACGAAATAAAGAACGCATCAATCTGCATATTCTGGAAAACAAAGCCGTAGAGATAATCAAAAAGCATGCAGACTATCAAGTAGAGTACAAAGGTTTTTCTTTGGAAGACATGTAAGATAATTGCCGAAAAGCTTGACATCGCCTTTCGGATGTTGTATCTTTGTAAAGTCAGTTTATAGATACTTCAATTTTAAATTAGGATAAACGGAGAGGCAGTGCTTCTCCGTTTTTTGTTACCTCTCCCTACCTCCCGTTTGCAATGCCACATGTTATCGTTCCGAATGCCACATGTCAGTAAGGCAAATGCCACACCTCAGCAGGTGAAATGGCTGGCATTTGGGGTGCTGAAGTGTGGCATTCAAGATGTTAAGCTCTGGAGTTTACATCATCTGTTCCAGGGAAACAGACCATGCGTTGAGGGCAAACAGACGATACGTTCGGAGCAAACAGACCATCCGTTTCGATGTGGCAAAAGATAGGGTATGAAAACAGAAACGGGAAGCCTAAGCCTCCCGTCCGTTAAATCTTTATAAATCTGCTCTTGACAAGAATCCTAAGAATTGTCCAAAGCAATCCTATTCTGCCCACCGTTCGCCATGAAATACTCTGCATCCTTGCGGAAGCGCCTCGGCAGGGATAAGCGGGGTAACCTCTTCCCACATCGTAAACGATACCGGTCCGGTTTCTCTTGTCACAGTTTCTATCGGATTCTTCGGAGTAAAGATATGTTCTTCACCATTATAGCAAAGACGAATTGAGTATGAGCTCTCTCCCTCATAAACAACCGGTTCAAAAGTTCCTTCAATAGGTTTGGTTTCGGTTCCGGTAGGATAGACCAACAACTTACCGGCAGTACTCCATACTCCTTCTGCAGCATTTGTTGCTATGAATTCATAATAGCCATTCAATTTCACAGTGAAGTTATTCTCCAACTCTTTTTGAATATCCCGCCATTCATCATCCGGAATATTACCGTCGGCCATTACAAACCCCTCTGTCACCTTACGGAGAATATGGCTGACATGCTTCTTCACAATTACTTGCAGCATCGTAGACAAACCACTCCCATCCTTCACCGTTACCAGTGCTTGTCCTTCCATCTTAGGAAGCACCTTGATGCGCTGATATCCGTTTACGCTTTCGGTGAAATCTACCGTAGCCACGGCATTGTCAGAATTCTCCAGCACATAGTCGCCTGTGCCGCCGTCTATGCCAAGTACAATACCTTCGGGATTCGTAAGATAGAGTGACACGGAAGAAGTCAGATTGTTGCAGGTGCCTATCTGATAGATGGGTTCCACTCCCTCAAAGAGAGCCATATCGCGATAATCATCTTCGCAGCTGGTGCCGACGCATAAGAGCAACGCCCATACCAATATAGAATAGATGTATTTCATTGTCTCGAATTTAGTTGTTCTACAATACAAAAATACAGAAAAAAACAAAATACTGCATCGGCTACCCTACTTTATTTCAAATCATTAAGAGTTCGGAGCGCTGCGAACGATTCAGATGACCTGCTCTTTCGGATAATTCACCAAATAGAGCGTTCCCGTGGCACGGGTGAAAGCAGTATAGAGCCAACGGAAATAGTCGGGTGTCAAGTATTCGTCCGTCATATAGCCCTGGTCGAGAAAAACATTCTTCCACTGCCCGCCCTGCGCCTTGTGGCAAGTCACGGCATAGGCATACTTCACTTGCAGGGCATTGTAATAAGGATCGGCTTTCATCTTCTTCATGCGGTCGCGCTTCACGGGAATGTCTGCATAGTCTTCGAGAACGGCGTAGAAGAGACGGTCGTTCTCCGCTCTTGGCAGGGCAGGCGCATCGGTATGGAGTGTATCCAGAAGCAGATTCACTTCCAACTCGAAATCATTGTAATCGGGAAAAACCAGGGTTACATCGGCAAAGCGGAAACCGTACAATTCGCGCGTGCGGCGCATGCGGCGTACTACGGCCGTCTCACCGTTGGCAATGAAGTCCATCTCCTTCTGCTTCTCCGTCCAGAAGTAGTTATTTTTCGCCACCATCAACAAGTCGCCCGTGTTCAACTCATCTTCCCGCCAGAGTATCTGCGCACGGATACCATTATTATAGATGTTCGCCCGCTTGTTGGAACGGCATATCACGATGGTTTCGTCCATCCCGTCGTTGTCATAGCAGGAGCTCAACGTATCTATCAGTTCATCGCCGGGCAGCACTTTGATGTCGGCAAAGCCCGATACTTTAATCTTCGGCAGGCTGAAACAGTCGTCTTCCGCTATCAGTTGCCGCAACCGGGTGGCATTCCACAAGATGCCCGACTGCTGCTCCTGGCGTACTACCTGCGTCAAGTCCACTTCCTTCACCTCCAGCCCGTAACCTTTCAATGCCTCGGCAAAGAGGGCGGGACTCTGTTCCTCCCCTACCGGCGGTAGCTGCGCCGTATCTCCCATCAACAGTAACCGGCATCCCTGGCCGGAATAGACAAACTGCACCAGGTCGTCCAGCAAACGCCCCGTACCAAACATGGAACCGGACAGTCCCTCATTGGAAATCATCGACGCCTCGTCTACTATATATAAGGTATGAGTTGTCAAATTATCGTTCACCGAAAAATTGCTCACCTCATTAGAGAATGATTGCTGTCTATAGATTTTTTTATGAATTGTAAACGCCGGATGCTCCGCGTAAGCAGAAAATACCTTCGCCGCCCTCCCGGTGGGAGCCAGCAGTACCGACTTCTGTTGCAACTTATCCAACGTCCGCACCAAAGCACCCACCAGCGAAGTTTTACCTGTTCCGGCATAACCACGCAGCAGAAAAACCGCCTCGTTATGGGGCGACACAAGGAACTCTGATAAAGATTTTACTGCAATTTCTTGCTCAAGAGTTGGTTGGTAAGGAAAATTTTCCTTAATTTGCCTTTCTAAATAGTTATTTATCATTTTTGTAACAGAAAAAAGTAAAGGGAACTATCGTTTTTAAATTAATTTCTTTTATTTTTGCGGTGCGAATATAACAACTAAAAAACATATTTATCATGAAAACAGTATTTAATATCGTTTTAGGCTTATGTGCTCTGGTTTTAGTTTATATCTGCTATACCAGCATTATGGGTCCTATAAACTTTGAAAAAGCGAAGAAGCACAGAGACGCAGCAGTCATTGCACGTTTGATGGACATCCGTAAAGCACAGTTGGAGTACCGTACTCTGCATGGTCAGCAGTACACCGCCAGCTTCGATACGCTGATTGACTTCGTAAAGAACCAGAAGCTTCCGTTCATCTACAAACAAGGTGAATTGAACGACAAGCAGCTGGAAGATGGTCTGACTGAAAAGAAAGCTATCGCCATCATCGAGAAAGCCAAGAAAACAGGCAAGTATGATGAAGTTAAGAAGTGGGGTTTGGAAAACTTCAAGCGTGACACTTTGTGGGCAGCCGTATTGGATACGATCTTCCCCAAAGGTTTCAATGCTGACTCTATGAGATATGTTCCTTTTGGAAACGGTGCACAATTCGAAATGGCAACACGTAACGATACTGCCAAGTCCGGTGCTCCTTTCTGTCTGCTCGAAGTGAAGACTCCGTACGATGTTTACCTGAATGGTCTGGACAAGCAAGAAATTGCTAACCTGAAAGACTTACAGACGAAGCTGGGTAAATATAGCGGTCTGATGATCGGTAGCTTGGAAACAGCTAACAACAACGCCGGTAACTGGGAATAATCTCACCCCGACACAATACGTATGATAGAAACAACTGATTTTAATAAATCGGAACAGTATACATTATCCATCCGTCTCAGTACGGATGGATTTTCTTTTTCTGTATTCAACCCCTTGGGCGACGGCGAGCTTTCTTTCTTTGACCGTGAAGTGGATGAGTCGCTCTCCCTCACCGCCAACCTGAAACAAACCTTCCGCGAAGTGGAATGGCTGAGCCGTCCTTACCGCCGTGTCAATGTGCTGATGGCGGACAAGCGCTTTACGTTCATCCCGCTGGAATTCTTTGAAGACGAACAAGCGGAAATCGTATTCTATCACAATCACCCGAAGCGGGAGAACGAACTTGTTCAGTACAACATTCTGCATAAGAATAATTCCGTTGTATTGTTCGGCATGGACAAGAGTGCCTGCATCTTCCTGCGCGAACAGTATCCCGATGCAAAATTCTACTCCCAGGCCAGCCCCTTCATCGAGTTCTTTGCAGCAAAGAGTCGCCTGGGCAACAGCCGTAAGATGTATGTAAACCTGCGGAAAAATGCCGTAGACGTGTACGGCTACGAACGCGGACATCTGCTCCTTGCCAACTCTTTCGAATGCAAGGAAACAGCCGACCGCATCTATTACCTATTATATATATGGAAGCAACTCGGCTTTGAGCAAGAGCGTGACGAACTGCACCTCACCGGCAGCCTGCACGACAAAGAACAGCTACTGCCCGAACTGCGAAAATTCATCCGGCAGGTGTTCATCATGAACCCCGCCACTAATCTTGACCTACAAGCCATAATCTCATGCGAGTAATCAGCGGAATATACAAAAGAAGACGGTTCGACGTGCCCCACTCCTTCAAGGCACGCCCCACTACGGACTTTGCCAAGGAGAATCTGTTCAATGTGCTCTCCAACCACATCGACTTTGAAGACGGTGTACGCGCCCTCGACCTCTTTGCAGGCACGGGCAGCATCAGTATCGAACTCGTATCCAGAGGATGCGACCAAGTGGTCAGCGTAGAGAAAGACCGCGACCACTACGCCTTTATCTGCAAAATTATGCAAGAGGTGAAGACTGATAAATGCCTGCCCATCCGCGGCGATGTATTCAAATACATCAAGAGCGGAAAGGAACAGTTCGACTTCATCTTTGCCGATCCCCCCTATGAACTGACCGGACTGGAAACCTTGCCCGACCTTATCTTCGAAAACAACCTGCTGAAAGCAGACGGACTGTTCGTGCTGGAACATGGAAAGAAGAACGGCTTTGAAGAACATCCGCACTTTGTAGAAAGAAGGGCATACGGCAGCGTGAACTTCTCGTTCTTTAGATTGAGTTCCGGTTCTTCAGAAACAGAAGATATAGATACTACTGATTAAAGAAGCGGCGCCATCAATCTCACAATGCTCTCGGCAGCTTTACGATACCAGGGACGCTTTACCCAGTTTTTCAGGAATACTTGCGTGCACTCCCGCTGATCCTGCAAGAAGATTTCGCGCATTTCGAGGGCGGTATCCATGTCGTAGATAAACGCATTTACTTCAAAATTATGCTCAAAGCTGCGGAAGTCTACATTGGTGGAACCTACCGTGGAGAGTTCGTCGTCCGACACCATCAGCTTGGAGTGCAGAAAGCCTTTCTTATAAAAGTATACCTTGACACCCGAATAAAGTACATCTGCCAGATAAGAGCAGGAACCCAGGTGCGTCAAGCGGTTGTCTGCACGCATGGGGAGCATCAGGCGCACGTCGACACCCGCCAAGGCGGCAGTCTGCATGGCTATCAGTACACCTTCGGTAGGAAGGAAATAAGGAGTCTGAATGTAGAAGTATTTCCGCGCAGCGGAGATGGCCATGACAAGTCCCTGCATGATGTCTTTCCAGGGACCGATAGGTTCGCTTGTTACAATCTGTGCCAAAGAAGTGCCACAGTTTTCTATCTTCGGGAAGTAACGGGCGGAAGTAATCAGCGTGCGGTCTACGAAGTACCAGTCGAGCAGGAAAGCAGTTTGCAAGCCATGAACGGCTTTGCCTTCGAGCAGAAGGTGCGTATCGCGCCAGATGCCCCACGAGAAGCCGCGCATATAGCGTTCTGCCAGGTTCATGCCACCCACGAAACCTATGCGGCCGTCGATGACAACAATCTTCCGGTGATTACGATAGTTCACTTTACTGGTGAAAAGCGGGAAGCGTACTTTGAGGAAGCTGCGCACCTCAATGCCCGATGCCCGCATTTCTTCGAAGAAGCGGTTGGGGACGTGCCAACAACCTACGTCGTCGTAGATGACGCGTACCTCGACGCCTGCACGCGCCTTTTCCATAAGGACATCGCGCACCATACGTCCGGTGGCATCGTCTTCGAAGATATAGAATTCCAGATGAATGTGGCGGGTGGCTTTCTGCAATTCGCGCAGCAGGGATTGCAACATGGAAAGGCCGGAGGTATAGGTTTCCACCCGGTTGCCGTCGAAAGGAAAGGCCTGATTGGTGTTGCGGAACAGGGAGATCAGGCGACTGTAGTTCATAGGGAGCGCACAGGAGTCTTGTGCCAGATACTCAGCCATCGGCTTCCTGAGCAGGCGGCTGTAACTCTTCCTTCCGATGATACGCACACGGCGCTGGCTACGCCCGAAGAAGAAATAAAAGATAAGCCCCACTACAGGAAGGAACATCAATACCAGTATCCACGCCATAGTCTTCACCGGATTACGGTTGTCGAGGATGACAACGATAATCGTACCGATGATAGCACCGAAATAGATGATGTCGAATGCTACCGAAGCAATCTGGCTGGCAAAGAGATTCCAATCGAACATGTTCACAAACAATTAAGTGTGAAACAAATGTAAGAAAAACACTGAAACTTCTACCAGAGATTACAGAGATTAACATAAATGGGAATTTACGGAGTATCTCAAATTCCTCCGCCTGAAAGGGGAGGTGCCCGTAGGGCGGAGGGGTTTCACATCCGAAGG